>JAJEBW010000026.1 GCA_022822325.1 Gemmatimonadota bacterium
CAATAAACAACTCCTCCTGCCGTTCGCCGGGCATCCTGCCTATCGCCATCGCCGTCCTCTGCCGTTGGGGTCTCTGCCTGCTCCTAATCTAACCCGTTCACAATGGCCTCGCAGAACAGACTTTATCCACGGGCTGCTAGCAAACGCAACGATCGAAGCTGCTGATCCAGCGATCTCCGGTTGTCATCCAGGACCTCCTGCGCGACCGCCTGCGGAAGGTAATGCGACTCGATGTAATCGATGCTGAGCTCCTCCATCGTTGCGTCCTGAACCGGACGCTGATCGAAAGGACGCTCCCCTGCGCGCCGCCGCTCGCTCAGCCGCTGCTCCTCCTCGTGAGTCGCCTGCCTCACCGTCGGGCCGACTCCAACCCAGGTCCGTCCGCGATAGCGCACTGGCGGATTTCGCGAAGGCTCGACGACGATCGCGGCGACTTCGCACCCGGAGAGGATGCGCTTCTGGACGATCAGGGACGGAATGGGCATAATCGTTCCGTCGTCCTTCATACCAGCGAGCCTGGTGAGCAACCGATCGGTGATTGTCAGATCGGCGCAGCTACCGTCGTCCTTGATTCCAATGAAAATCACGTCCCGAAGACCGTTCCCCGGAAGATCGTTGGCCAGGGCACAGATGTTGCGCCGGAGCTTGCTGCCGTCGGCGGCTGAACGCTTCCGTTCCACCCTGTCCGACTCGAGGTCGAAGCGCAGGCGGTCAAGTTCCCGTCGGTCCATGCGACTCCACCCCTCACCCCACCCGCATCACCCGGAACTGAACCGCGGTCAGGGCGGGCACGATCATCATCAGCACGACGGTGGCGAAGACGATGCCGAAGCCCAGCGACGCCGCCATGGGGATCAGGAATTGCGCCTGCAGGCTGGTCTCGAAGACGAGCGGGGCCACGCCCAGGAAGGTCGTCACCGAGGTGAGGAAGATGGGGCGGAAGCGCGCCTTGGCGCCCTGAACGATGGCCTCGCGGCCCGGGACGCCCCGGCCCAGCCGCTCGTTGATGAAGTCGATCATGACGAGGGAATCGTTGACGACGACGCCGCTGAGGCCGATTACGCCGAACAGCGACATGATGCTCATCTGGAGGCCGAGCAGGATGTGGCCCAGGACCGCGCCGATGATGCCGAAGGGAATGGCGGCCATGATGATGAGCGGTTTGGTGTATGACGCGAAGGGGATGGCGAGGAGCGCGTAGATGGCGAGGAGCGCCAGTGCGAAGCCCCCTCCGAGCGCGCCGAACGATTCGCGCTGTTCCTGCTGCTCGCCGCCGAAGGAATAGGACAGACCGGGGGAGCGTGCGGCCAGGGCGGGAAGCACGATCTCTTCCATGCGGCCGGTCACTTCGTCGCCGGTGACGACTGCGGCGTTGACGTCGGCGGTGACGGTGAGGACGCGTTGGCCGTCCTTGCGGCGGATGGTGGTCGGGGAGTTGCCGAAGCGCACCGAGGCCACCCGCGCCAGGGGAACCTCGCCGCCGCCGGGGGTGCGGACCCGGTAGCTCTCGACGTCGGCGATCGCGTTGCGTTCC
This sequence comes from Gemmatimonadota bacterium, assembly GCA_022822325.1. Classification (GTDB taxonomy): domain Bacteria; phylum Gemmatimonadota; class Gemmatimonadetes; order Longimicrobiales; family Gaopeijiaceae; genus Bin94. The sequence goes on from JAJEBW010000026.1 coordinate 1,535, forward strand.
TCTTCGGGGAGGCGAACGTAGACGCGAATGTCCTCGCGGCCCCTCTGCACGCGCAGCGCCTCGTCGCCGAAGAATGCGCTCCGGACCTGGCGCGCGAGGTTGTCGAGCGTCAATCCCATCGTTCGGGCTTCGGGGAGCAGATCGAGCTGGATTTCGCGCAACCCTTGCGCCTGGTCGGCCTGCACATCGAAGACGCCCTCGAACTCGCGCAGGTGGGTCATGACGGAATCGCCGATTTCGGCCAGGACGGCGGCGTCGGCGTGGGAAAGCTCGATGTGAATGGGGCTTCCGAAGGAGATCAGCTCGGCGGTGATCGTCAGCGACTTGGCCTCGGGGAGGGGACCGAGCGCCGCGCGCCAGTCGTTCTGGAAATCGCTGGCGGACACCTCGCGCTCGTCGGCGCCCACCAGCCTGAACTCGACGGCGGCGATGTTCGCGCTGGAGACGGCCTGCACCCCCGCCCCGGCCGGCCCCGATTGCCGCGCGGGCTGCCCGATCGTCACATTCACCCCGGTCAGGAGCGCCCCGGCCGCGTCGCCCAGCGCCATGTAGCCCGCATCCTCCAGCGTCCCGGCGACCTGCGAGGTCCGCGTCACCGGTGTCCCTTCGGGCATCTCCAGGCTGGCGGTCACCAGATCTGCCTCGACCGTGGGCATGAAGTCCACCTTGATGATCCCCGCCGGAACCATTGCCACCGACACGACGATCAGCGCCACGCCCGACGCGATCACGACGCCGGGACGGCCCGTCGCCACCCTCAGCGCGCGGTCGAGCGGCCCCTCGATGAAGCGCTTCAGTCCCCTGTCGATGCGCCGCTGGAGACCGGTGAAGATCTGGCCCGGGGACCGCCCCGAATCCGGCCCACGCATCCCCCGAAGTCCCTGTCCCCCAGGCGATTCGAGTTCCGCGTCCTTGCCTCTGGCCGCCCCCGCATCCGCGTCCGCCCGCCCCTTGCCCGGAGCCGGCAGGTGCGACAGGTGGTTGGGCAGCACCAGCAGCGATTCGATCAGGGAGAAGAGGAGGACGGAGATGACGATGATCGGAATCGTCCCCACGATCTTGCCGATCGAGCTCGGAATGAAGAAGAGGGGACCGAAGGCGACCACGGTGGTCAAGACCGCGAAGATCACCGGTCCGGTAATGCGGCGCGCCCCGCGAATCGACGCCGTCACCCCGTGCGCGCCCTTCTCGCGTTCGGCGTAGATGTTCTCGCCCACCACGATCGCGTCGTCCACCACGATCCCGACCGCGAGGATGAAGGCGAAGAGCGACATGAGGTTGATCGAGACGCCGAGCACGGCCATCACCGCGAAGGTGCCCACGAACGACACCGCGATCCCGACCGCGACCCAGAAGGCCAGCCGCACCTCCAGGAAGAGCGTCAGCGAGAGGAGGACCAGCGCCAGTCCGAGGAGACCGTTCTTGATGAGGAGTCCGAGCCGGCTCTCCAGGATCTGGGCGTCGTTGTTCCAGATCTCCAGCGCCACGCCCGCGGGAAGCGAGGGAACGATCTCGTCCTCCAGGTGCGCCTCGACCGCGGCCACGATGTCGAGCACCTTTTCGTCCGAGGTGCGGAAGACCTCCACATAGGCGGCGCGCTGTCCCTGGTAGCGCCCGATCAGGTCGATCTCCTGGAATCCGTCGCGCACTTCGGCGATGTCGCCCAGACGCACCACCGTTCCGTCGGCCCGGCTCAGGACGATGATCTCCTCGAAGTCCTGCTGCGTGTAGTTCTGTCCCGTGGTGCGAATCCGCACCTCTTCGTCGCGGGTGTCGATGCTTCCGGCCGACAGGTCCAGCGAACCGCTCCGCACCGCCGCCGAGACGTCGCGCAGGGTGAGCCCCAGGGCGCGCAGCCGTTCCAGCGGAACCTCGATCGAGATCTCGTACTCGCGCACGCCGGTCGTTTCGACGTAGCTGACCACGTCGAGCGAGGCGAGCTCGTCCTCGGTGCGGTAGGCCAGCTCCTTGAGGGTGCGTTCGGGCACGTCGCCGAAGAGGACCAGCCGGATGACGCTCTGGCGATTGGTGAGTTCGGTGACCTCGGGGCGTTCGGCGCCCAGAGGGAAGGTCTGGATGCGGTCGATCTGCGCCTTGATGTCGTCGAGCGCGCGGTTGAGGTCCTCGCCCAGTCGGAGCTCCGCCACGACCGAGGCGCGTCCCTCAGACGCGGTGGAACGAATCTCCTTGATCCCGTCGACCGCTTCGATCTGCTCCTCGATCTTGACGATGATCGATTCCTCGACCTCGTCCGGGGTGGCGCCGGGGTAGGGCACCGAGATGTTGATTCGGTCCAGCGAGACCTCGGGGAAGACCTCCTGCACCAGTCCTCGGAGCGCGAAGAGGCCGGCCACCAGGATGAAGGCCATGAGCAGATTGGCGGCCACGCCGTTGCGCGCCATGTAGGCGACCGGACCGCGCTTCTCCCTTCTGCGAAGCTCGTCGCTCCGGCTCATGGACGGGTCTCTACTTCGGTGTCCGTTCCGGTGCGAACCGCCATTCCCTCGGTGGCGATCTGGATGCCGCTCACCACCACCCGCTGGCCGGGCTCGAGGCCGCTGGTGAGATAGACCGCCTCGTCGGCGCGCTGCAGGACGCGGACGGGTACGATCGTGACGCGATCGTCGCCGCCGAGCGCCCAGATCTCGTTGCCGGTGCGCAGCGCCGCGCGCGGGACCGCGAAATAGCGTTCCGGCGAGATTCCGTCGATCCGGACCTCGACGAACTGGCCGACGAGAAGGGGTGGGGCCTGGGGGGCGGGGGAATCGGGGGCATCCGCCGGGGAGCCGTCGCCGCCGGCCGGGACGCCGCCGTTCATGGGGCCGGGCACCCGCACCACGACGTCGATCGTGCGGGTTTGCTCGTCCAGCGCGGCCTCGGCGCGATCCACGTAGCCGGTCCACGAGTAGCGCATGTCGCCGTATTCGGCCAGGACCGCGGCCGTCACCTGGCGGTTGCCATCGCCCGCGGCCAGCTCCCAGAGCCCGGGGATCAGCGCGGCGTCCCCGTCCGCGAGCGGCACCACCACCTCGACCGCGTCATCGGCGAAGAGCCGTCCCACACTCTGCCCCGGCGCCACGAACTGCCCCGGATCCACCGACTCGGAGCGCACGATCCCGCTGAAGGGCGCCCTCACCTCGGTGCGCGCAAGAGCCAGCTCGGCGTCGGCCAGCGCGGCGCTGTCGCGGGCGAGCGCGGCCCGGGCGGCCCTCAACTGCGGTTCGCGGAGGGTAAGCGGACTCGCCTGTCCCGATGTCGCGCCGTCGGCGCGTCGGCGCTGGAAGCTCTCGTACTCGGCCCGCGCGATCCGCGCCTCCTCCTCGGCCTGAAGGAGCGCCACCTGCTGCGCCGCCACATTCGCGCTGGCCTGCTGGACGCGGTTCCGGTAGTCGGCGTCGTCGATGCGGAAGAGAACCTGGTTCGCGTCCACGCGTCCCCCGCCCTGGAAGGCCGGCGCCACCCACGCGACCTTGCCGCTGATCTCGGCGGCGACGTCGATCTCGGCGCGCGGCCGCACCGTTCCCGCGCCGAAGACGGGAATCGCGCCCTCGCGCGCCTCGGCGGCCGCCGTGCTCACGAAGGGCAGCCGCGAGGCGGGCTCGCGGAGGGGGGGCTCGGGCCGGAGTCGCACCATGACGACGGCGATCGCGACGGCGCCGAGCAGGATGCCGAGGGGCAGGAGCCTCCCAAGAGTTTTGCTTCTGAGAATCGAGCTTCCGGAAATCGAACTCACCTGTATTCCTCCATCCTGTCATTCGACCTTGCTCGCGCCGCCGATTCCGACCGGTCGCCCGGCGCGGCGGAGCCGATGGGGCCGGACCGTTTCGCGTAGGGATCCCCGGATCCATCTGGAATCGTGCGCGAGACGCCGTGCGGTTCCGCGGAACCGGGCCGGTTCGCATCGTCGTCCCCGGGTTCGCCGGCGGGTGGGCGAGTCTCCTCGGGCCGGGTCCACTCGCCCCCCAGCGCCCGGTGCACGGCCAGCCGCGCCAGGGCCAGATCGCGTCGCGACCCCGCCAGCGTCGACTCCACATTCAGCAGCGCCCGCAGCGCATCCAGATAGTCGGTGTAGCCGCCCACCCCCGAGTCGTACCGGCGCGACTGGAGCGCCACCGACGCGGCCGCCTCCTCACGCTGCGACTGGAGGAACTCGTGGCGGCGACCCTCGTTCGCCAGCGTCGCCAACGCGGCCTCCACCTCGTGCACCGCCGTCACCACCGCTCGCCCATATGCGGCCGCCGCCTGGTTGAAGCTCTCCTCCGCGAGCGCGATGTTGGCGCGAATCCGGCCGCCCGAGAAGATCGGCGCGGTCAGATTGCCCACCAGGTTGCGGAACCACTGGTCCACATTGAATAGCCCGTCCACATCGGCCGACTGGAGACCGATCGTTCCCGAAAAGGAGAGCGAGGGCAGCCGCTCGGCCCGGCGCGCCCCGATCGCGTACCGCGCCGCCTCCATCCGTTCCCACGTCGCGCGCACATCGGGACGCTGCAGCAGGAGATCGGCCGGCGCTCCCGCCGCCACCGCATCGCCGGGCACCAGGGGAGCGAGCGAATCGGGCAGCATCGCCTCCACCTTGGCGCGAAAACCGCCCAGCAGCACCGCGAGCCGTCCCTGCGCATTCACGAGCTGGCTTTCGAGCTGCGGCAGCGCGGCCTGCGTGTTCCGCAACTCCTGGCGCACCTGGTAGAGCTCGAAGGAGGTCACCAGCCCGCGGTCGTAGCGCGTCTCGGTCAGCTCCACTCGTTCCAGCAGAACCGCCACCGTCTCGCCCGCCAGCTCCGTGCGCCGCCGCAGATCCACGATCTCGAAGTAGGTGGTGATCGTCTCGGCCAGCACCCCGATCCGCGCCGCCCGGTAGTCCGACTCCGAGGCCAGGTACTGCATGGCGGCCGATTTGGAGTCGTTGCGGGCTCGGCCCCAGAAATCGAGCTCCCAGGCGAAGTCGGCGCCCAGCGACCAGGTCGTGACCCCCAGCCGGTCGGGGAACTGGAAACCGCCGGGAAGGGGACTGTCCTCGCCCCCGGCCAGCTCCCGGAACTGCTGCCCGAATCCGGCATTGGCGGGGGTGTCCTGATCAGTGGCCGACGCGCTCGCCTGCACGCTCGGAAAGAGGGCCGCGCGCGCGATCCCCGCCTGGGCCCGGGCCTGACGCACCCGCGCCACCGCCTCGGCAAGATCGAAGTTGGCCACCAGAACCGAATCGACCACCGCACCCAGAACCGGATCCTCGAAGGCGTCCCACCACTCGCGCGCATCGTGGCCTCCGGTCGGAAGGACGCTTTCCGCAAAGTCGGCGGGCATCTCGGCGGCCGGTTCGGGCGCCGAGGGCGGGGGCGCGAAGGAGCAGGCCGCAAGAGCAAGGAGGAGGGGAGGAAGCGCGACGATCCCGGCCCGGCGGACCTTCCCCGCGCGACCGGCCACCCCCTCGCCCCATTGCGCCTGCGCTAACGCGGAAAACCGAGCGGTCGGCGCCATCTTCGCAAGCGGCGCGCCGGGCCGGGCCGGGGAGTGGGCCCGCATCGCCGGTTCAACGCCGCCTGCGCTCCATCCGCAGGAGGTTGGTCTGTCCAATTTCGTCCTCCGGTTCCTGTACCGGCTCCTGTTGCAACCGGTTGGTTCCCGCCACGGATTCCCGGTTCCCGCGCATCCCGATCCCTGCCCGCAGCCGGTTCCTTCCTACAGCTCGTAGTCCAGAATCAGGGTGTGCGCACCATCGCCGTCCACGCGAATTTCCATCGTTCCGGTCAATCCGGCCAGTTCCCCCGTCCCCGATCCCGGCACCACATGCCCCGCGGTCCAGGGCGGCGACCCCTCCGGCGCGACCCCCCAGTGGTGCAGCACGAAGCTCCCCGCGCGGTCCCCCAGCCGCCCCGCAACCTCCTCCGAAACGATGTAGCCCGCGTTCTGCAGCGGTCCCTCCAGGCTGGCGCGGCACATCAGCAGCCGGGCGCGGCCGACGCCCTCCAGCGCGCCGCCGTACTCCTTGGTCACCCGCACCGCCGCGAGATGGGGTCCGCCCTTCGGCGTCCCCGAAGCGCCCGCCGCATCCGCCCGCGAGCCGCCGCCCATGCCCCCGCCCGAATCCGGTCCGCTCCCGCCCGACCCCGCACCGTCCCTCGCCGCGGTCAAATCCCACGGCTCCTCCTCCCACCCCGTGACCCTGAACTTCGCCGTCGCCTTCATGTGCATTCCCTTCCTCACCGCGAATCCGCCGCTTCGCCCATCCTTCGCCCCCCCGCCCCCACCCTACCCCTCCCCCGTCACCCGCTTCAGCGCGGCCGCGAAGGTCTCCACCGTGCGGTTCACATCGCCGAGCTTGTCCAGCCCGAAGAGTCCCACGCGGAAGGTCGAAAACCCGGCCGGCTCCCCGCACCGCAGCGGCACTCCCGGCGCGATCTGAATCCCCTCGGCCGCGAAGCGCGTTCCGTCGCGAATTCCCGGATCGTCGGTGTAGCTGACCACCACGCCCGGCGCCTCGAAGCCCGGCGCGGCCACGCTCGGCATTCCATTCCCGGCCAGCAGCGCGCGCATCCGCCGTCCCAGCTCCCACTGCCGCGCCCGCGCCCGCTCCATCCCGAAGTCGCGCGTCTCCACGATGCGGTCGTGCAGGAAGCGAATCGAATCGGTGGGCATCGTCGCGTGATAGTGCTGCCCGCCATTCACATAGGCGTCCATGACCCGCATCCACACCCCCAGATCGCAGGCGAAGCTCGTGCTCCGCGAGGCCTCCACCCGCTCTCGCCCCTCCGGACCGAGCATCACCAGCCCGGCGCAGGGGGAACCGCTCCACCCCTTTTGCGGCGCGCTGATCAGCACATCGACCCCCGTCTTCCGCATGTCGATCCACACCGCCCCCGAAGCGATCGCATCCACCACCAGGATCCCGCCGGCCGCGTGCGTGGCGTCGGCGACCGCGCGCAAATAGTCGTCGGGAAGGATCATCCCGGAGGAGGTCTCGACATGCGGCGCAAAGACCACATCGGGCCGCTCTTCGGCAATCGCCGCCGCCACCTCCTCGATCGGCGCCGGAACGAAGGGCGAAGCCGGTCCTCCGTCCAACGGCCGCGCCCGAACCACCGCCGAGTGCGCGGGAATCCCGGTCGTCTCGAAGATCTGCGTCCAGCGGTAGCTGAACCAGCCATTGCGCAACACCAGACACCGTTTCCCCGTCGCGAGCTGGCGCGCCACCGCCTCCATCGCGTAGGTGCCGCCGCCGGGAACGACCGCCACCGAATCCGCCCTGTAGGTCTCGCGAAGCGCCGCCGACACCCCCCGCATCACCTCGCGGAAGCGCGCCGACATGTGATTCAGCGAACGGTCGGTAAAGACGACCGAGTACTCCAGCAGTCCGTCGGGATCGATGTGGGAATGAAGCCCGGGCACATCCACCTCCAGGGGTTCGGGTTCGGGTCCGCCTTCGCCGGGCGCCGTCCGCAGGAAACGACAGGCGGGACAGGCACAGCGTTCGCCAACGAAAGTTCGGGTTCGCCGACGGGCGATCGGGTTGGAAGCTACTACATTCCCCCGCGCGGAACGGGTCCGGTGGCGCGGAGACTGGCGCGACCGGCCGGGGGCCGGGCAGGTCAACGAATTCAGAGGGAACGGACAGGAGCAAAACCGGAGGAGGGGGAAGTCAGGATGAGGATTGCCATTTCGGCCCGGAGAGCCGCGCTGGCGGCGGCCATGCCAATCATTTGCGCCTGCGCTGACGCGGAGGTTCCCGAGCTCGGCTACCGGCTGGCGCGCACCCTGCCGCACGACCCGGCCGCCTACACCCAGGGGCTCGTCCTGCACGAGGGCGCCTTCCTCGAGAGCACGGGGCAGTACGGGGAGTCGCAGCTTCGGCTCGTGGAGGTCGCGACGGGGCGGGTTCTGCGCAGCGTCGATCTGGCCGCCGACCTCTTCGGCGAGGGGTTGGCGGTGGTCGGCGACCGCGCGATTCAGCTCACCTGGCAGGCCGGGCTCGCATTCGTCTACGACCTGGAGTCCTTCGCGGTCACCGATACCCTGGAGTACGAGGGCGAGGGCTGGGGGCTCTGTCACGACGGCGCGTCGCTCTATCAGTCCGATGGGAGCGGCGTCCTCTTTCGGCGCGATCCGGCCACCTTCGCCCTCCTGGAGGAGCTGCGCGTCACCCGCGGCGGGTTCTCGACCCGGGGCCTCAACGAACTCGAATGCGTCGGCGACGAGATCTACGCCAACATCTACATGACCAACGAGATCGTGCGCATCGACAAGGCCACCGGCGCCGTCAACGGCAGCCTGGACGGTCTGGCGCTCGCGGTATCGAGCGACCGCCCGAACGACCCGGGCGCGGTCTTCAACGGGATCGCGTACGACGAGTCCAGCGGCAACTTCTTCGTGACGGGCAAGCTCTGGCCGGAGATCTTCGAGATCGTCATCGAGGGGTAGGGGCGGCCGCGGCCGGTTCGTCGCCGAAGAGCAGCCGGTCCAGTCCCCGCACCAGCCCCCGCACTCCGCCGACGCGGCGCGCGGCCAGGAGGGTGCCGGCCACATAGGGCGCCGGGCTGTTGCCCGCGTCGTGGCGCAGGAGGAGTCGTTCGTCAGGAAGGCCGAAGATCGCTTCCACCGAGATCAGGTAGCTCGGGAGGCGCACCGCGTGGAGCTGCGTGCCGCCGATCGCGGCGCCGCGCGTGGCCGGGTATCCCAGCGTCTCCGCCACGGGAAGGGGCATCTCGTTCGGCGCGATCGTCTCCAGGTAGCCGGCGAGCTCCAGCGCGGTGCCGCTCGGCGCGTCGGGTTTGCGGGCGTGGGCGTAGTCGATGATCTCGCGGTGCGGCAGGTGGCGGGCCGCGATTCCCGCCAGGTGCTTGAGCAGCGCCGCCGTGAGCGAGAAGTTTCCCGCCGCGATGACTCCGGAGTCCGCCCGGAGCGCGACCCTCTCGATCTCGCGGTAGTCGGCGTCGGCGAGCCCCGAGGCGCCGATCACGACGTGGCTTTTCGCCGCGAGCGCCGCCAGCGCATGATTCTTCACCGCCGCCGGGTGGGTGTAGTCGATCCAGACATCGGGCCGGGCCGCCAGCGCTTCGGCCGGCTCCGCGGCTACCGTCAGGCCGAGCGGATCCGGCCTGTCCAGGACCGCGCCCAGATCGCGTCCCGCGGAGGAGCGCGCCAGCGCCGCCGCCAACTCCAGATCGGGCGCCGCCAGCACCGCCTCCGCCACCGCCCTTCCCGTCCACCCCGTCGCCCCCGCCACGCACACCCGGATCCGGCCGCCGCTCCCGCGTCCGCGGCCCCCATCGCCAGCCTTCCCCCGCACCCCATCGCCCTTCCCCCGCCCACCCCCCGACCCCTCCCCGCCACCCCTTCCCCGGCGGCCGCCTTTCCCGGCGCTCACGCGAAGATCCCTCCCGGCGCGCGCCTCTGGTCGGTCACGAAATCGTGGAATCCGCCCACATCGTCGGCTGCCCGCACAATCCGCGCCACCCCGCGCCGAATGTCCTCCATGCCATTCGCGATCGAGATGCGCAGAAAGTCCTGTCCCCCGGCCCCGATCCGCCCGAAGGAGGCCCGGTCCATCGTCGCGACGGCGTAGCGGTACAGCAGAAACATCTGGAGCATTCCCGCCGGCGTCGTCCTTCTTCGCACACGCTCCGGCAACGCCAGGTGGGCCGTGTGAACCCCCAGCCGCGCGCACATTCCCGACACATCCGGAAAGACGTAGAAGGCGCCCTTTGGCACGCGGCAGCGCACCCCCGGAATCTCGTTCAGCGCCGGCACGATCCAGTCGCGCCGCTCCTCGAAGGCCGCCACCATGCGCCGCACCTCGTCCGCCGAACGGGGATCGGTGTAGGCCGCCTCGCCCGCCTCCTGCAGGAAGGGAGGCACGCACGACATGATGTTGATGTTGATGCGCTTGAAGATGCGCGCTTCCTCGACGGTGGGAAGGACCGCCCAGCCGAGCCGCCAGCCGGTCATGGCGAATCCCTTGGAGTGGCCGCTGGCGATGACCGTCCGCTCCCTCATTCCGGCGTGGGAGGCGATGCTCTCGTGGCGGCGTCCGTCGAAGAGGATCTGCTCGTAGATCTCGTCGGAATAGATGCGCAGATCGGGGCGGCCCCGTTCCCGGATGGCGCGCGCGATCGCTGCCAGCTCCTCGCGGGAGAGGACGCCGCCGGTCGGGTTGGAGGGCGAGCAGAGGATGATGACCTTCGTTCGCCCGGTGATGAGCGCGGCGAGCTCGTCGGCGGTGAAGTTGAAGTCGCGGTCGGGCGAAAGGTGCAGCGGACGGGGCGTCGCGCCGACGAAGCGCACCCACGACTCGTAGATCGGGAAGCCGGGCGAGGGATAGATCACCTCGTCGCCTTCGTCCACATAGCTCTGCAGGGTGTAGCCGATCGGCGGCTTGGCTCCCGGCGTGACGACGACCTGGTCCGCCGCGACCGGAATCCTGCGGGTGCGCGTCACATGGTCGGCGATGGCTTCGCGAAAGGGAAGGATGCCGGCGGGATCGCAGTAGCCGGCGCGTCCGGCCTCGAGGGCGCGGATGGCGACGCGGTTCAGGTGCGCGGGACTGTGGAAATCGGGTGCGCCCAGGTTGAAGCGGATCACATCCATTCCCATCTCGACGCAGCGCTGAATGTCGTCGCCGAGCTTGAAGGCGTTTTCGGTGCCGAGGCGGCGCATGTGACGGGCAAAGACGGCCAAGGGGGCGTTCTCCGGGGTTTTGGGGGTGGGGAAGGGGGGACGGGATGCGGGGGTGAAGCGCGGGTGTGTGCGGCGCCGGTCCCGGGTGGCGCGCGGCCTTCCCGCAGCCCACAATGATGGGAGGAGCGCCGGGAAGCGCAAGCGGCCCGGTTCCAGGACAGGGAAAGCGAACCCCACAGCGAGAATCCCGGTCCTCTCCAGGCCCCGCGAGCCAGGAAGAATCAGCGTCCACATCCGGGAAGGTCCCAATGAACCAGTCCCCAGCCAGCCAGTCCCCCGCCACCGGGTCCCCGGCCAACCGGACCCCCGCCAGCCAGTCCCCCGCCAGCCAATCCCCCGCCGACCGCCGACCCACCAACCGCCGCCGCTTCCTGGCCGAGGTCGCCGCGGTCTCGGCCGTGCTGCCCGCCGCTCTCTCGTCTCCCGCTGCCGCCTCCGCCCGCGCGCCGATCCGGTCCGCCCCCGCCCCCCGCCTCCCCGCCCCTCCCCCGCGCGGCCCTCGCGACGAATCCTGGTGGGAGCAGATTCGCGCGCACTTCTCCTTCGCCGAGGAGAAGGTCCCCATGAACGCCGCCAATCTCTGTCCCTCGCCGCGGGCGGTGGCGGAGCGCGTCGAGGAGCTCACCCGCGACGTCGACCGCGACTGTTCCTCCAACAACCGCGCCAAGTTCCGCGGTCTCACCGAGGCTTCGCGGGCGGCGGTAGCGGAGCAGCTCGGGGTCGGCGCCGACGAGATCGCGATCGTGCGCAACACCAGCGAGGCCAACAATACCGTCAACAACGGCCTGCCCCTTGCCGCGGGCGACGAGGTCGTCATCTGGGACCAGAATCATCCCACCAACAATGTGGCCTGGGATGTGCGCGCGGCCCGCTTTGGGATCGTCGTCCGGCGCGTCGCCACCCCCGCCCGCCCCACCACTCCCCAACAGCTCATCGACCCCTTCACCCGGGCGCTCACCGACCGCACCCGCGTCCTCGCCATCACCCACGTCTCGAATGTCAGCGGCGTCCGCCTTCCGGTCCGCGAACTCGCCCGCGCCGCCCGGGCCCGCGGCATCCACCTTCACCTTGACGGCGCCCAGTCGTGGGGCGCTCTCGACGTCGATCTGCGCGCGCTCGGCTGCGATTCCTACACCGCGTCGGCGCACAAGTGGTTCATGGGCCCGAAGGAGGCGGGGATTCTCTATGTCCGCGAGGACCGCATTCCCGCGATCTGGCCCAACACCGTGGCGCCCGGCTGGGGCAGCGACGCCGATCCCGATGTGCGGGGCGCCCGCAAGTTCGAGTCGCTCGGCCAGCGCGACGACGCCTGTCTGGCGGCGGTGGGGACGGCGGCCGGCTTCCACGCGACGATCGGCCCGGGGGAGATCGAAACCCGCGTCGCCGATCTCGCCACCACCCTCAAGGAGGGAATCGCCGAACTGGGACTGACCCTGGTGACGCCGCTCGACCCCGAACTCTCAGGCGGCGTCTGCATCGCCGAGGTTCCGGGCGACCGCTCCACCGCGCTCCGCCGTCTCTACGAGGAACACGGAATCGCCGGCGCGGGAACGGGCGGCCTGCGTCTCTGCCCCCACATCTACAACACCCGCGACCATGTGGCTCGCGCGATCGAGGGGGTGAGGGCGCTGCGGGGGGTGATTCTGGGGTAGGGGGGATGGCTGGCTGCCGCCGGTCATGGCGCCCCGACCGCAATCCCCATCACCTCGAAGCGCGCGCCGAAGAGCAGCGGCCCCGATCCCAGGAAGGCCCGCGCCGGGAACTCGCTCGTGAAGTAGGTGCGGTACACGTCGTTGAAGGCGCCGTAGTCCCCCACATCCGAAGCGTAGACCTGCACCACCACCAGATCGTCCATCGTCAGCCCGGCGTCCTCCAGGGTGCCGCGAATGTTGTTCAGCACATTGGTCGCCTCGGCCTCGGCCGTCTCGGGCACCTGTCCGCCCTCCAGCCCCAGCATCCCCGAGAGGTACAGGGTGCTGCCGACCCAGACCGCCCCGCTGAAGGGCGCCACCTGGTCGCCGTCGGCGGGCGAGCGCGGATTGACGTGCCGGACGGCCATGTGTTCCGCGTGCATCTCGGCGTGCATCTCGCTGTGCATGGCGTCGTCGTCGTGCATCGCCCCCTCGTGCATCCCGTCGCCGTCGGCGCAGGCGAGCGCCAGACCGAGCATGGGAACGCCGAGCGCGAGGAGCGGTAGGAGGAAGGCAACCCGGGGGGCGGTTGGCGAAGTCGAAGTCATCGGGGCAATCCTTGTGGAGTGGAGAGGAGGGGAGGCGACGGCTGCGCGATCAACGGAATGGAGATCGAAAGTGCCGAGCATCGAAATGTCGCGAATCCAAATGAACGAAACCCGGGCGGGGAAACAAGCCCGGCGGTTGCGCCCCCGGCGGCCCTACCGCGCGACCGGCGCCTGGCTGCTCGGTGCGCCTGCCCCGCGTGCAGCCCGAGGACAACCCCCTCGCGGCATTCGAGCGGCGTTGCATCCACGCTGGATCGCTGCGTTCTGCGTTGCTTCTTCCCCCGGGCTGCTGGCCGCCTGCGGCGACAACGCGGAACCGCCCCCCAACCCCGCCCAGGTCACCGACTCGGCCGGAATCGCGATCGTCACCAGCGCCCCGGCCAACGCCGTCTACGCCACCGTCGCCCCGGAACCGGTCCTCTCGATCGGCGTCCTCGAAGGCCCGGACGAACTCATGTTCGGGCAAGTCGCCTCGGTCGCGCTCGACGGCGCCGGCAACGTCGTCGTCGCCGACCTCCAGAGCAACGAGATTCGCGTCTTCGGCCCGGAGGGCGCCCACCTTCGCACCCTGGGCGGCGCCGGCGAGGGTCCCGGCGAGTTCGAGCGTCTCAACGGCGCCTGGCCCATCCCCGGCGGCACGATCGTCGCGGTGGACAATCGCGTCGGCCGCATCACCCGCTTCGGCCCGGACGGCGAGCTGCTGGGCGCGGAAGCCTTCCAAGGAACGGGCCTGGTCGGGCCGATTGGGCTCGCGGGATCGAATGCCGTTCTCAGCCGGGTGCGCTCGCTGCCCTCTCCCAGAGGCGCGGTCACGGCGAGCGGCGGCCTGGATCTGTCCGCGATGACCGCCGCGCTGGAGGGCGGCACCGAGTTCCTTCTCCGCCACGGCCTCGACGGCGTCCTCATCGACACGGTGGCCACCCTGTCCGCCGCGGTCACCCAAATGACGGCCTCCGGCAGCGGCGAAGATCTGTCGATTCAGCTCATGCGGGTGCCCTTTTCCCCCAACCCCTACGCCGCCTCCTCCACCGCGGGCCGGATCGCCGTGACCGCGGGCGACTCCTACGAGATCCTGCTCTACGGCCCCGACGGCGCGCTGGAGCGGATCGTGCGTCTGGCCGAAGAGCCGCCGCTGCGCACCGAAGCCCATCTCGAAGCCTGGGTGCGCGCCTCCGTCACGGGCGGCCACTGGGACGACGCCGAGTTGCGGGCGACGATGCGGAGCTACGAGGAGATGCCGATGCCCGACCGGCTTCCCGCCTGGGACGGGCTCCTCATCGCCGACAATGGCGAGATCTGGGCCCGCCGCTACTCGATTCGGGGCGCGGATACGATCGTGCGCGACGTCTTCAGCGCCGAGGGCGGTCACCTCGGAACGGTCACGACCCCCGCAAACCTTGGACGGTATCTTGAGCAGGTCGTGGACGGCCGCCTGGTCGTCATCGCCACCGACGACCTCGGCGTCGAGCGCGTTCAGATCCACGAACTCCACTGAGATCCACGAACTTCACTGAGCCGCCCATTCCTGGCACAACGAGGGAGCGACCGACATGAACAGGAAACGAGCCCGGCCACTGCGCCCCCGGCGGCCCTACCGCGCGACCGGCGCCTGGCTGCTCGGTGCGCTTGCACCGCGTGCAGCCCGAGGACAACCCCCTCGCGGCATTCGAGCGGCGCTGCATCCACGCTGGATCGCTGCGCTCTGCGTTGCTTCTTGCACCGGGCTGCTGGCCGCCTGCGGCGACAACGCGGAACTGCCCCCCAACCCCACCCAAATGACCGACTCGGCCGGAATCGAGATCGTGACCAGCGCCCCGATCGACGCCGTCTACGCCACCGTGGCCCCGGAACCGGTCCTCTCGATCGGCGTCCTGAACGGCCCCGACGAGCTCATGTTCGGGCGGATCGCCACGGTCGCGCTCGACGGCGCCGGCAATGTCATCGTCGCCGACCGCCAGAGCAACGAGATTCGCGTCTTCGGCCCGGAGGGCGCCCACCTTCACACCCTGGGCGGCGTCGGCGAGGGTCCCGGCGAGTTCGAGCAGTTGGAGGGCGCGTGGCCCACCCCCGGCGGCACCATCGTGGCCGTGGACAACCAGGCCGGCCGCATCACCCGCTTTGGCCCCGACGGCGAGCTGCTGGGCGCGGAAGCCTTCATGGACGCAGGGCTGTTTCGTTCCATCGGCCTCGCGGGGCCCGACGCAGTCCTGACCCAGGGCCGGTCCTTCAGCCCCCCAACGCCGGGCACCAGCGTCGAAGAGTTCATGAGCTCGATCATGGGCGGCGGACCCGAGCACATCCTCCGGCACAGCCTGTCCGGTGAACTGATCGACACGGTCGCGACCGTCTCGGAGCCGGTCACCCAGGTGTCCAGCCGGGGCAGCGGCAACGACGTGTCGATTGCAATCATGGCGGTTCCCTTCTCGCCCGAACCCGCCGCCATCGCCGCCGCCGACGGGAGAGTCGCCGTCACCGAAGGGCGCCGCTACGAGTTCCGCATCCACGACCCCTCCGGCGCGCTGGCGCGAATCGTTCGCCTCGACGAAGAGCCGACCCCGCGCACCGACGCCCACCTGGAGGCCTGGGTGCGCGGCCGGATCGCCACCAACGGCGAACCGATCGACGAAAACGTGGTGCGGGCGGCGATGGGGCGCTACGGGGCGATGGATCTGCCCGATCGCCTGCCCGCCTGGAGTCACCTCTTCTTTGCCGACGATGGCGAAATCTGGGCGTTGCGCTTCATGATACGGGGCGCGGACTTCCGCCGCTGGGACGTCTTCGGCGCCGACGGGGGCCACCGCGGCCAGGTGACGGTGCCGTCGAACCTCTTTATTCAGCAGATTGGAGGGGGCCGCCTGGTCGTCGGGGCCTCCGACGAGCTGGGCGTGCACCGCGCGCAACTCTACGAACTGGACCGAAACCCATGAGCGACAATCCCGCCCCGAACCTCGAATGGCGCTACCACCGCCCCGGCTGAACCGGTTGCAAGCGAACGCAGGAGTTTCTTGCGCAGAATGGAGTGGAGGACGCCGCCGAGATCCGCAACGCCACCCGCGACCCGGTGCTGGCCGCCGACGTGCCGCCCCTCCTCGAGGGAGCGAGCGAGCTGTGCGTGGCGCGCGGCAAGAAGATCGTGCGGGTCGATCTGACCGGCCCCGACCGTCCCGGCGACGACGAGCTCGTGGCCATGGTGACCAGCCGTTGGGGAAAGCTGCGGGCGCCCACGTTGCGGGTGGGGACCACCCTGTCGGTCGGCTTCAACCGGGAGATGCTGGAATCGGTCTTCGGGGTGGGGCAATCATGATCCGGTAATGCAAGCCCCGGCTGGCCGCGCCACCGCCGGCCTCGCCCCGATGTCGGCGCGTCAGGGCGGATCGACGGGCGGGAGGCTCCCGATGGTCCGATCCGAACCCAGGCGCGCAATGCGAACCTCGACGGTCGACGACGGGGTCAGGCCGTCGAAGTAGCCGTAAACCCCGTCCCCCTCGATTCCGAAGTCCGGCCACGGCTGGGGCAGGGGAAATTCGCTGAATTCGGCCACGAAGTTGGTGTAGTGCCAGCCGATGCCGAGCAGCCGGAGTTCCAGTCGCTCGTCCAGCCGTCCGAGGTAGTGGTGAAGGGTGTCCGAAGCGTCGCCGTCCAGCAACTGGGGATATTGACCGCTGATCTCAATTTCCGTGCCGTCCTCCTGAATCTCGAAGTAATCCGCGTAGGCCATCAGCGTGCCGATGTCGGAGCCCTTCCTGAACTCCAGCGGGATCGCCACGCTGTGGTTCGCCCCGGCCACCAGTTGCAAGGCGTCCGCCGGATCCTCGATCACCGGCGGCGCGGGCATCGTCATGTCGCCCGTGAAGGAGCCAAGCGGCGCCGTTCCCCGGATTCCGTAGCTGCGGCTTGCCCGAACGGCCTCGGGCAGTGAGGCGGTCAGGCAAGTCGCCGGACCCGGCCAGTTCGCGACGAACTGGTTCGGCCACTTCGTGCACGACTCCAGCTCCGGTTCTGCGGAGAAGGCAGCCGTCCAGCCGGGTCCCTCCAGCACCGCCATGATTCGTGGCGCCTCCGCGTCCTGCGGGCGATGGGGGTGCACGGCCAGGAGACGCGCCTGCGCATCGCCTGCTTCGAGCAGCACCGTGATCGTGGTGACGTCCGGGTCGGCTTCGATGAGATCGGCCGGGCGGAAGAGCTGGCACGCCGAAAGAGCCAGGACCGGACTCGTGAGAACGAGCGCGGAGCGCCGGACCGCGAGCGCGCTCAAAACCGGAAATCCACGCCGAAGAAGGGAAGCATCGGCAGTTGGGGCAAGTACACCCTTTCAACCTCCAGGTTGCCGTAGTCCTGCTGCGCGCGCCAGCCCACGATGTTGGGAAGGCTGAAGAGGTTGGCGACCGACACGTAGGGCACCAGCGTTCCGCCCCCGAACCAGGAGACGGGACTTTCGCGCCGCCAGCCGATGTCGATTCGCGCGTAGTGCGGCAATCTGCTCGAATTGTAGTCGCCGCCCAGCGTCACGATCTCCGCTACGCCCGAGCCATACTCGTTTGCGGCCACCAGGGCCAGCACCGGGGTGTCCGGCTGTCCCGAACGGAGCGACAAGCGGGCCGACCACGACGATGTGCCGGGGGCGTAGGCGGTGCCCACCTCGAGTTCGTGTTCGCGATGAAACCGCGGGGTGTACTTCCGCGAACCCACCGTCCGCGATACTCTGGCCCAGCGATAGCTCGCGAGCATCGAGAATCCCGAGTCGGCGATCCAGCTCGAGGTCGTCTCGATTCCCCTCGCGGTGCCGCTCGAGATCTCCCAGCGCAACGGATCGGCCAGCGCGGTGCGGATCGACGGTCTCACGCTCAGCGGCGGCAGGCGGAGGTGATCCAGCGTGCGCGCATAGGCGTCCAGCCGGAAGCGGAGCTCGCCCCGCGCGCCTTGCCAGCCGACGGAGAACTCCGTGTTGGCGGGCACGGGGCCGGCGGCAACGGGAACCAGAAGGTCGTAGGCGAGGAAGCTGGCCCCGATGGCTTCCTCGTCTCGCGCCGACGCCAGCATCTGGTGGGAGCGGGCGGCGGAGACCCTCAGGTTCCACCACGACGCCGCGTAGCCAAGCTCCGCAAAGGGTGCGAGCGTGGTGGACAGCCCCTCGAAGCGGTCGACTCTGAGACCGGTCCGGGCCGACAGGCCGCCCGCCAGCGGGACTTCCGCGCTCGAGTAGGCGGCAAGGCGCCAACGCTGCTCGTCAAGCGTGAACGACGACACGAAGAAGCCCTCGTCCGAAATGAACTCGTCGAGCACCTCGAAGTCGTGGACTCCGCTGTAACGGGTCGCCTGCACGCCGGTCGTCAGGGTGGTGCGCGCCAGGTGCCAGGTGGCGCGCAGGTCGGCGCGGGTCTCGCTCATTGCGCCGGCGCCGAAGCCCAGCGTGTCGAAGGGTGGGTCCGAACCGGGAACAACCGGTACGCCGAGGTGGCGTTGCCCCTCCGACAGGAGATCGCTGGTGAAGTGGCTCGAGCCCAGGCTCGCGTCCAGGATCCCCGCATCTCCGATCCTGTCGCGGTAGTGCGCCGAGACCGCGGCGTTCCCCCACGCCAGCTCGAGCGCGTGCGTCGTGTCCTGGTCGAATCGTCCCAACGATTCGGCATTCAGGTAGCCGCTGACCGAAAACCTGCGCACTCCCCCGAGATCGGCCGTGACCTTGCCATGGACGTCCTGAAACGAATAGGGAAGGTGCTGCGAGATGACCCCCGCCCGGCTCAGCGCCAGGGTCACGCCGTCGATATAGGTGCGGCGGCCATTCAGCAGGTACGACACGCTCTGGCCGACCGGCCCCTCGATGGAGAGGCGCGACGACGCGAGCCCAAGAGAACCGAGGACGCGCATCTCGTCGCGGGATCCGTCCCTGGTGGCGATGTCGATCGCGCCCGACAGCGACCCGACGGTCATCCCGTCCCCGCCCGAACTCGCCAGCACCGTCGCGCGCTCGACCGCCTCGGGGTTGATCGCCGAGAGAAACCCCCCGAGGTGGAAGGCGTTGAAGAGGCGGATTCCGTCGAGCAACACCGGAGTCCCATACCCGGCGCCCCCGCGAATGTAGGGGACGGACGCATAGTCCGAAGGCGCGGAGGCCGAGGGCGAAACCGCCGTGGCCCGCAGCACATCCGTCTCAAGGATTGTGGGCAGGGTCCGAAGGAGCGCCGCATCGATCACGAAGGCGTCCCGAGACAGCGAAATCGGGTCCCCCGCGCGTCCGGCGACACTCGCCTCCAGCCCCTCCAGGGGGATCGGCGCGGGACTCAGGAGCACTCGGACGGGTTGGCTCGGCAGGGCCGCGAAGGTGCGCGTCCATGTGGCGTAGCCGAATGCCGACACCTCCACGCGAACCGCGCCCCCGGTTGCCGCCACCGGCACCACAAATGCGCCGTGCCGGTCCGAGGTGCCCGAAGCCGTCACGGCTTCGCCCGCCACGGCGGTGACCGTCACCTGAGCGAACCCGACCGGTTCGAGGTCCGTGCTGTCGCGCACGACTCCCGAAAGCGTGGCCTGACTCAATGCGGCGGCCAGAATCGCGGCGGTCGCAATCACGGGCGCGTCAATGCCGACCCGCCAGGGCCAACGGGTGCGAGACGATTGGCGAACGCAGGGCGAGTGGCGTCAGTCGTGCCGCCTTCGGCAAGCGGTTCGCGCCCACCGTCACCGCCGCGCGTCCAGGGCTTCGGGCAGGCCGCGGCTGGCGACGACATCGAATTCCGGCCAGGGCGTCGAGCGATCTGCGCAGGTGGTCGAGCCGGAGCTTCATGGTCGTCCTTTTTCGGGTTTGGGCCGGGTCGCGCGCGGGGTCGCGCCGCCTCGGCAAGCCGCCTCGGCAAGACAGGGTCATGACGCGATGGACTGGCGCGGCGGCCGCTGCACCCACAAGCTACTTTGGCATTGTACCCCGAGCGAATCCGGTGAACGTGGGCGAGATCGCCGCGTGCACCGGGATCGCCTGCCTTTCGGGATTCCGCCGCGCGTCAGCGCGGTGCATCCCTCCCGTACCCGCGCCGGAGAACCCAGTCATGCGCCAGCCGCCTTTCCGCACGATCCGCGTCGCCCTCCTTCCCCTCCTGCTCTTGTTCTTTTCGGTTCAGCTCCCGACGGCTCCCGCCGTCGCCCAGCAGCGCGCCCTGGATCACGACGACGTGCTGCGCTGGAACACGATCGCCAGCCCCACCCTTTCGCCCGATGGGTCGTGGCTGGCCTTTGTGCTGACGGCCATGGAGGGCGATCCGGTGCTGACGGTGCGGGCCGCGCGCGAGGGGGCCGAACCGGTGACCTTCCGGGGGACGAGTCCGCGTTTCACCTCCGATTCGCGCTTTGTGGTGTGGGAGATTCCGCCGGTGGAGGCGGTGGTCGACTCGCTGCGGCGCGAGGGCGTGCGGGGCGATGCGCTGCCGGGCGATTCGCTGGCCTGGGCCGAGGTGGAGTGGCTGCTCGGCGGCGGCGCGCCGACGGTGGTGGGGGCGGTCGAGAATTTCCGGGTGGCGGGCACGGGCGTCTGGGTGGCGTACAAGCCGAGCGACGAGGAGGAAGAGGAGGATGAGGGCGGCGATGCGGAGGCGGAAGAGGAGGCCGCGCCCGAGGGCCGCCGCGGGGAGTCCGGCGGGGAGGAGGAGGAGGACGAAGACGACGACCGCGACAAGGAAGAGGGGTCGACGCTCATGCTGGTGAATCCGGGCACGGGCAACGAGGTGCGCTTCGAGAAGGTGACCGACTATCTCTTTGCCGAGGACGCGGCGGCGCTGGCCTTCGCCACCTCGACGAGCGACGGTTCGGGCGACGGGGCCTACGTGGTCGATCTGAGTTCGGCGAGCGGGATGACGCGCTACGCGGTGCTCGAAGGCGAGGGGAACTACCGGCAGCTCGCGATCGCCGACGACGGCGCGCAGGTGGCCTTCCTGACCGACCGCGACGACTACGAGGCCGACCAGCCCGAGTTCACCCTGTATCATGCGGCCGGGCCGTCGTGGTCGGGCGCGGGCATGGCGAATTCGGCCACCGAGGGGGTGCCGGAGGGGTGGTGGGTGAGCGAGAACGGGAATGTGAGCTTCTCCGACGGCGGCGGCCGCGTGCGCTTCGGAACCGCGCCGCGCCCCGAGGAAGAGGAGGAGGACGACGACACCCTGGCGCGCGACCGCGTGACCCTGGATGTGTGGAATTGGCGCGATCCGTACCTGCAACCGATGCAGCTTGCGCAGTTGAACCAGGAGCGTCGCCGGAGCTACGCGGCGGTGGTGCACCTGGATGGGGGCCGGGTGGTGCAGTTGGCCACGCCGGAGATTCCCACGGTGCGCTTCGCGGCCGAGGGCGACGCGGCCTTCGCGGTGGGCGCGACCGATGTGCCGTACCGCCAGCTCGTCTCGTGGGACGGGCGCTACAACGATGTCCACGCGATCGATCTGGCCACCGGCGAGCGCCGTCTGGTCGTGGAGAAGACGAAGGGATTCGGCGGGGCGCAGCTTTCGCCGACGGGCGCGTACATGTACTGGTGGGACGGCGTGGCGCGGCACTGGGTGATCGTGCCCACCGCCGGGGGCGAGGCCGTCGCGGCCAGCGCCGAGGTTCCGCACCCGGTCTGGAACGAGCTCGACGACCACCCCGATCTGCCGCCTTCGTACGGTGTCGCCGGGTGGACCGAGGGCGACGAGGGTTTCCTCTTCTACGACCGCTTCGACATCTGGCGCTTCGATCCCGCGAGCGGCGCCGCCACCAACCTGACGAGCGGCGAGGGGCGCGCTTCCGGCACCCGCTTCCGCTACGCCCGAACCGACTTCGAGTCGCCCGCAATTCCCAATGGCGAGGCTTTTCTTCAGTCCTTCCACTACACCGGCAAGCAGTCCGGCTTCCACCGCGGGCGCACCGACCGCGCCGCCGCGCCCGAGCCGGTGATCGTGGCCGACAAGACCTTCCGGGTGCGCGGCAAGGCCGAAGACGCCAACCGCTGGCTCGTCACCCGCGAGGATTTCCGCGAGTTCCCCGATCTCTGGGTCAGCGACGGCGACGACACCGGACCTCGCTTCACCGACATGGCCAGGGTGTCGGACGCCAATCCGCAGCAGGCCGACTACCGCTGGGGCTCGGCGGAGATCGTGGAGTGGCATTCGAACGACGGCACCCCGCTGCAGGGCATCCTCTTCACCCCCGACGGCTTCGACCCCGACACGCAGTACCCGATGATGGTGTACTTCTACGAGCGCATGTCCGACGGCGTCCACCAGCATCGGTCGGTCCGGCCGGGAGGTTCCTCCGTCTCGGTGCCCTTCTACGTCAGCCGCGGGTACGTCGTCTTCATTCCCGACATTCCCTACGAGATCGGCTATCCCGGCGAGAGCGCGCTCGACGCGGTGGTGCCCGGCGTGCTGAGCCTCATCGCGCGCGGCTTCGTCCAGGAGGACAGGATCGGGGTGCAGGGCCACTCCTGGGGCGGCTACCAGATCGCCTACATGATCACCAAGACAAATCTCTTCGCGGCGGCCGAGGCGGGCGCGCCGGTCAGCAACATGACCAGCGCCTACGGGGGAATCCGCTGGCAGTCCGGGATGAGCCGCATGTTCCAGTACGAGCGCACGCAGAGCCGGATCGGCGGCACGCTGTGGGAAGCGACGGACGAATATCTGCACAACTCGCCGGTCTTCTACGTCGACAAGATCCACACGCCGCTGCTGATGATGCACAACGACGAGGACGGCGCGGTCCCGTGGTACCAGGGAATCGAGATGTTCGTCGCCATGAGGCGTCTGCAGAAGCCCGTCTGGATGCTGAACTACAATGGCCAGGGCCATGGTCTGAGCCGCGAAGCCGACCGCAAGGACTGGGCGATCCGCATGCAGCAGTTCTTCGACCACTACCTCATGGACGCTCCGGCGCCGGTCTGGATGGAGGAAGGAGTGCCGGCGCTTCAGAAGGGGAAGACGCTGGGTCTGGAGGTGCGGAGGAAGGTGTCGTAGCGAAACAACGCCCCTCATCGCCCATAATCGCGATAAACCGTGATAACTTTGATATAAATGGACCGCCGAACGAACCCGTACGCACCCGGTGCCGGGACGCCGCCTCCGGAACTTGTGGGTCGCGACGAGCTCATTGAGGATGTGGAGATCACCCTGGACCGGCTTCGAGGCGGACTGGCGGCGAAGAGCATTCTCATGGTGGGGCTGCGCGGAGTGGGGAAGACCGTCCTTCTCAACCGGCTCGTGACGGACGCGCAGCGGAGGGGTTTCGAGTGCGTCGAAATCGAGGCCCCGGAGGAACGATCGTTGCCCGCGGCTCTGGCGGGACCGCTGAATTCGGCCCTGATCCGCATGAGCCGAAGCGCGGCCGCCACTCGTCTGGCGAAGCGCGCGCGCCGGGCGCTGGCGGGGTTCGTGGGCGCCATGAAGGTGACCTTCCACGATGTCGCGCTGTCGCTGGATCTGGAGAAGGAAGACGGGGTGGCGGACAGCGGCGACCTGGACAGCGATCTCACGACGCTCTTGCAGGTGGCGGGCGAGGCGGCAAGGGCGAGGAAGACGGCGCTGGTTCTGTTCGTCGACGAGATGCAGTATGTGGAGGAACGCCAGCTCAGTGCGTTGCTTGCGGCCTTGCATCGCACCGCCCAGCGCAGCCTGCCGGTCGCATTGGTGGGTTCGGGACTGCCGCAGTTGATCGCGAATGCCGGGTCCGCGAAGTCCTATGCGGAACGCATGTTTGCCTTCCCGGAGGTTGGTCCGCTGGTGCGCGATGCGGCGGCTCGCGCCCTGGAGGCGCCGGCCAATCGGCTGGGTGTGAGCTATTCGGCCGGGGCCATCGGCGAAATCCTGCGGCTCACGGAGGGCTATCCCTATTTTCTCCAGGAATGGGGAAGCGCTTGCTGGCGCGTGGCCGCCGGTCCGAAAATCGCCGCCGGAGACGTTGCAGCCGCCACCCCGGTGGCCGTGCGCGAACTCGATTCCACCTTCTTTCGGGTTCGGCTGGAACGCACCACCCCCTTCGAACGGCGCTATCTTCGCGCGATGGCCGAGCTGGGTTCCGGGCCCCATCGATCCGGCGCGATCGCCGCCGCACTGGGCCGACCGGTGCAGGGGATCGCCCCCACGCGCGCGCGCCTGGTGCGCAAGGGAATGATCTACAGCCCGGCCCACGGCCGAATCGCCTTCACCGTGCCGCTCTTCGATCAGTATCTGAAACGGGTCATGCCTGCGGAGGCGTGACGGCGGAAGCCGTCGGGGGCTCCCCTTGGCTGAGCGAGCGAGGTGAGAAAGGGCGGTTCAGGCCTCCTGCTGCGCGCGTTGCAGAATTGCCCGATCAATGATCTCCCGGACCCGGGGTGCGGCGCTCCGGATCCGTATCTTCTGCATGAATTGCAGTGCGCCCGCGCGCACGAAGAGCTTGCCGATGAACTCGTCGGCGAAGCTGCTCGAGACGATTTGCAGCTCCCTGAAGTCCAGGTCGAAGACGTGGTCGGGGTACATCCGCATCAGGTTTTCCACCTTGCCGCGCGCCAGGCGTCCCGCGGTTCTCGATCCGACCGAGCTGGCCTCGTCCCTGACCACGAAAGGGATGTAATCCTCGTACTCGTCCTCGTAGCGACGCTCGACATAATCGCCGCCCAACTCCCGTTTGGCGCCCCCGATCTCGAGGGCGCTCCAAAGGGCCTCGGGATTCTCGTAGTCGAGCCTCACGACCAACAGCGTACCCTGAAAGGGCACGGCCACGTCTTTTGCCCGGAGGTCGGTTCCGAGATGAGCTCGTCCCGAATGGATCTCGAACTGGCCCTCTCCAATCGTTGCCGCCCTGTGCGTGCCGAACAGTCCGTTCCCCTGCCCGACATCCTTGTCTCTGGTGAATCCCTTCTGGATGGCCAGCTCCAGAGCCTCCGGATCCGTTGCCCCGTGGCGAAGGGTCCGGATGCTGTCCGGGATTCCGCGGCCCGCGTCGGCAACCACGAATTCGAGCCATCGGGCGTTATGATAATGGCTGACCTGCGCCAGGCCGCCCAATGGCGCATCGGCGTGCTGCAGGACGTTGTCGATCACTTCGCTCACCGCCCATGCAATGACGTCCAGGCCCTCGCGTGTGATGTGGGCCGACGAAAGCACCGCGTCGCTGATATTGTCCACGAGCAGGTCTTGCTCTGCCGGGGTCCGAAAGCGTGTCGCGGGTAACGTGCCCTCCGGATGCCACCTCGATTCCTCGAACCTCGCCGGATCGGCCAGGTGTGCCCAGTTCGCGTTGGTGAAGAGACGGCGCAGCTTTTCCTCCCGTGGCCTCTTCAGAGTGAATTCGATGTCGCGCTCGTCGCGGTGTCGGCGACAGGTAACCAGGGTTGCCAGCATGGCACCCGGATGGGCCTGGGTAGTACGGGAAAAGTCGAGGGTGACTCTCTCGTATCCCGTGTCAATGGTCCGATACAACACGGACAGCAGCCTGCGAAAGGAGCCCAGCCGCATGTTCCCCGTCACCGCGATCCGCGGGCCTGACGGCCAGATCTGAAACTGATCGTGCATGGTTCCTTCCGCGCTCGGGCTGGCATGATCGGGCGACGGCTACGATTATCGTTGTCGTTTCCCAATGTGTCCACCACGGGCGACCCGGTCCATCGCCGCGGTGCGTCCGCCACCGAACCGGTAGCCAGCCATGCCGATCTACGAATACACCTGCCGCGACTGCGGACTCGACTTCGAGCGCCTGGTCCTGGGCGGCCGCACCCCCACCTGTCCCGAATGCGGGAGCGAGGATCTGAAACGGCGGCTCTCGCTGCCGCGCGTGAAGTCGTCGACGACCCGGGCGATGGCGATGCGGGCGGCGAAGAAGCGCGACGCCGGCCAGGCCCGCGACCGGATGCACGAGCGGATCCGGTACGAGGAGAGCCACGATCGCCACGGCTGAGCCGCGGGGTTCCAGGACGATGAGCGAACGGCCCGCGCTGAGGCGGCGGCTTGGCCTGCTGGGGCTGACCGCGACGGGGATCTGCGCCATGCTGGGCGCGGCGATCAACCTGATTCCGATCATGGTGCAGCGGAATGTGCCGGGGATCGGGCCGCATGTCCTGTCGGCGTACTTCTTTGCGGCGGTTCCGGCGCTCTTCGCGGCGCTGGCCTACGCGAGTCTGTCGTCGGCGATGCCGCGGGCGGGCGGAAGCTATGTGCATGTCAGCCGTTCGCTCAGTCCCTACTGGGGATTCGTGGCCAGCTTCTCGCAGTGGTTCGGGCTCTCGATCGCGATCGGGGTCGTCTCGTACGTCCTGGTTCCCTTCCTGCGCGACATCGCCGATGCGCTCGGGTGGGCGGGAACGGCGGCCGCGCTCGATTCCGGTCCGTTGCGCGTGGGGCTTGCGCTCGCCTTCCTCTGGAGCTTCGTGATCGTGAATCTGCGCGGACTCGGCGCCTATCAGATCACGCTGATTCCGATGATGTTTCTCATGTTCGCGCTGGGGAGCGTGGTCATCGTGGCGGGCTTTGCGCACGACCAGGCGGACTTCGCGGCCGCCCTCCTCGCGCGCGACGGCCAGGCGGTCCCCCCGGCCCCCGACGCCCCCTTCCGTCTCGGCCCCTTCCTCGCGGCCGCCGCCCTCCTCTTCTCCTCCTTCATCGGCTTCGATTCGATCGCGCAGGCGGGGGGCGAAGCGCGGCGACCCGGTCGCAACCTCCCCATCGCCACCGGCCTCGCGGTCCTGATCGTGGGCGCCTTCTACCTCCTCTTCACGGCCGCCGTCTATCACGCGATCCCGTGGAGCTTCATGGCCCAGGAGGCGCAGCTCCGCGACCTCACCGCCCCCGGTCTCCTCGGCTACCTCCTCCCCGTGGGCTGGACGGTCGCGATCGTCGCGGGGGCCGCGGTGGCGCTCATCAACGATCTGCCCGCGATGCTGCTGTCCGTCTCGCGCCTCGTCTACGCCTGGGCCGCGGACGGGATCTTTCCCCGCCGGATCGCCTCGGTGCACCAGCGCTTCCGCACGCCCCACATCGCGCTGCTGGTCAGCGGTCTCATGGCCACCGCCGGGATTGTGGGCAGCCACCTGGCGGGCGACTTCTTCCTCGGAATCGACATTCTGGTCACCTCGATGCTCGTCAACTTTCTGCTGATGTGCCTCTCGCTCCTCACCCTGGCGCGGCGCAGTCCGGAGCGGGCGGCGGCGACGCGGGTGCTGCGCGGAAGGATCCCGCGGCGGGTGGTCGGCGTGGCCGGCACGGGGCTGCTGGCGCTCTTCCTGGTCGTTCACATTCACAAGGATCTCGCCGCCGAGGTGGACGCGTGGTACTTCCATTCGACCTGGGTGTGGGCGATCGTGATGACGGCGGCGTCGGCGATCTTCCTGAGGGGCTCGGTCCGGATGCGAAGGCGGGGGACCGATCCGGACGAGGTCTTCCGGGAGCTGCCGCGGGAATAGCCGATGATGGAGGATCGTCGCGGGTCCCGGTCGCGGGGAGGTGCGCCGGGCGGACGGAACCCGGGTTCGGCGGGCGACGGCGCGACGGGACCGAAGAGCCAAGGGCGGGGCGAAGCGGAACCGAGATCGACGCAACTGGCGCCGGGGCTCGAGATCTCGCGGATCGTGACCGGGCTCTGGCAGGTGGCCGACCAGGAGCGGCGCGGCCGGACGCTCGACCCGGAGGACGCGGCGCGCGCGCTGGAGCCCTGTGTCGACGCCGGG
This sequence comes from Gemmatimonadota bacterium, assembly GCA_022822325.1. Lineage (GTDB taxonomy): Bacteria > Gemmatimonadota > Gemmatimonadetes > Longimicrobiales > Gaopeijiaceae > Bin94. The sequence continues at coordinate 29,098 of JAJEBW010000026.1, forward strand.
CTGACGACCTTCGACATGGCCGACCACTACGGATCGGCCGAGATCATCGCCGGGAGGCTGGCGCGGCGCCGCCCGGGCAGGGTGCGGCTCCTGACCAAATGGGTGCCGGAACCGGGGCCGGCGCGGCGGGAGGCGGTGGACGCCGCGGTGGAGCGGGCGCTGCGGCGGCTGGGGACCGATTCGATCGATCTTCTCCAGTTTCACGCCTGGAGCTACGCCGATCCGGGCTGGCTCGACAATCTCTTTCTGCTGGCCGAACACCGGGCGGCCGGACGAATCCGCCACCTCGGGCTGACCAACTGCGACGCCGTGCACCTGGAGATGGCGGTGCGCAGCGGCGTCCCGGTGGCGTCGAACCAGATCTGCTTTTCGCTCCTGGACCGGCGCGCTGCGGGCGCGATGACCGAGGTGTGCCGAACCCACGGCGTCCGGCTGCTGGCCTACGGAACGCTGGCGGGCGGATTCCTGAGCGAACGCTGGCTGGGACGGCCGGAACCGCCCCTTGACGACGCGCTGACCTGGTCGCAGATGAAGTACCGCCGCTTCATTGACGAGGCCGGGGGATGGGAGCGCTTCCAGGCCGTGCTGAGGGCGGTGCGGGGGGTGGCGGGGGGGTTGGGGGACGCGACGATCGCGAATGTGGCCTGCCGGTACATCCTCGACCAACCTGCGGTGGCCGGGATCATCGTGGGAGCGCGGCCGGGAGAGCGGCTTCACATCGAGGAGAATCTGGGGATCTTCGATCTGGCCCTGGACGATGCGGCGCGGCGCGAGCTCGACGCGGCCTGCTCCCTGCTCGACCCGATCGGGGGCGATTGCGGCGACGAGTACCGCCGCCCCCCCTTCCTCACCGCGGCGGGCGATCTCAGCCACCACATCGCGCAGCTTCCCGCGCCCTACCCGGTCGAGCGCTCGGGCGCGGCCGCGCGCGTCGCCACCGGAACCCCCTGGGAGGCGCTGGCCGGCTACAGCCGGGCGGTGCGGCGCGGCAACCGGATCCACATCGCCGGCACCACCGCCAGCCACGGCGACCGCCTGATCGGCGGCCTTGACCCGGGTTCGCAGACCCACTTCGTCATCGACAAGATCGAGGGCGCGCTCCAGTCGCTCGGCGCCAGCCTGGAGGATGTGGTGCGGACGCGGATCTTCATTCGCCGCGGCGTCGATTGGGAGTGCGTGGCGCGCGCGCACGGGCTGCGGTTCGGGCGAATTCGTCCCGCGAACACATTGGTGTACGCCGACACGGTTCATGAGGAGCTGCTGGTCGAGATCGAGGCGGAGGCGGTCGTGGAGAACGGGGGTTCCGCGATAGCGCAGGCTTGACGGACAACCCACAACGATCCCGTCCAGGCGCGGGGCTCGTGGCCGCAACGGGGCGGTCGCGCTTTCTCCCCCCTATTGCCCTTGCTTTTCGGTCTGCAAAGCCGGTCCGCCCGCCACCCGGTAGAGCGCCAGCCCCAGGGCGATGAATCCCGCGGCAACCAGCGCTTCGACGGGCCGGTCGCGCGCGATGAAGACCAGCGTCCAGCCGGTCAGCGAAAGATGGATCAGCGGGGTGACGGGGTAGCCCCAGGCGCGGTAGGGGCGCGTGAGTTCGCGTTCGCGGATGCGCAGCACGAAAAGCCCCGCGACGGCGAGGAAGCTGTTCAGACCCAGGATGAAGCCGGTGAAGACCAGCACCGTCTCGAAGGACGCGGTCAGCGCGAAGACGAGCGTGAGGCCGGTCTGGGCCAGGATCGCGACGGCGGGAATCCCGTTGGGCTTGCGGCGTCCGAGGGGGCGCAGGAGGGGGTAATCCTCGCCGATGACCTGCAGAACGCGCGGCCCGGCGAGCACCATTGCGCTTACCGTCGAGACGAGGAGAAGGGCGAGGGCGACGGCCATGATCGCCGCTCCCGCCGGACCGAAGATGTGGGTGGCCGCGACGTAGCCGACCTCGATCCGGCCGGCCATCTCGTCCATCGGGGCTGCGCGCAGGAAGGCCCAGTTGAGGGCGATGTAGAGGACGGTGACCAGCAGCGTTCCCAGGCCGAGGACGCGGGGAATCGTGCGCCGGGGGTTGGCGAGCTCGCCGGTGAGATAGGTCGCCGCGTTCCAGCCGGTGTAGGCGTAGGAGACGTAGATGAGCGAGATGGCGAAGGCGCCGCCGAAGACGAGTGGGCCATCGCCCGCGGCGGGGACGAGGGGGACGGACTGGGGATTTTCCACGAGGGTCGCCGCGGCCAGGCAGAAGGCGGCGATCAGGGCGACCTTTACGGTGGTGAAGCCGCTCTGGAAGAGACCGGAGCTTCGGTGATCGGTGATGTGAATGGCGGCCATCGCCACCACGAGCCCCGCGCCGGCCCAGGCGGGGGAGAGGGAGGGGAAGACCGAGGCCAGGTAGGAGCCGAAGGTGATGGCGGCCAGCGCGGTCGGCGCCGAGAAACCCACCGTGGCCGAAACGCACCCGGAGACGAACCCGACGGCGGGGTGATAGATGCGCGAGAGGAAGGTGTACTCGCCCCCGGATCTGGGGATCGCCGCGCCGAGTTCGGCGTAGGAGAGCGCTCCGCAGAAGGCCGCCGCCCCGCCGACCACCCAGAGGAGGAGGAGAGGGAAGGTGGAGCGGATGTCGAGGAGCTGGAAGCCGAGGCTGGTGAAGACTCCGGTTCCGATCATGTTGGCCACGACCACCGAGATGGCCGCGTAGGGGCCGTAGCGCGTTTCGGTGCGTGGCATGGGCGCGGGGGGTGTCTTCATGCGGATCAACCGGCCGACCTGCTGGAGCGCAGCGCCGAGGTTCCGTGGGCGTGGGGCAACCGCGTCACCCGGCGATCAGGCCACGATTGCCGCAACTCGACTCCGCGCGACGGGGTCCGTCTCACCCCTCCCGGCGCGACCTGACGGCCGACACGATCAACGTCGTCATCCCTGCCTGTATGGCCGCTGGAATGCCGAAGAACCACAGGGAATTTCCGTCCGGGTCGAAGACGACGAGTGCACCCAGCGCCAGGCCGGATCCCAGAGCGGATCCCGCCAGGGCCGGGAGGAAGGGCGCTCCCGCGAGCTTGGCGCCTGCCGCGGTTCCAAAGACGGGAGTCGCAATGGCGCCGATGACGTGGATCGCGTCTGAGTCCAGGCAACCGCTGCCGCCATACGCCCCACAGAGGGCGAAGCCTAAGGCGAGGACATCGGATAGCGCCGCAGCGCCGAACGACATCAGGAACACCCGGCGGGTGGAAAAAGTGCTGTCGTTTGGAGTCGGCCGGATGGCGGATCCAGGTGAACCGACCGTGAAGGGCGCCCACAGATGGCTGGACATGCTGCTGGCGAGGGGCGCCAACGGATCGAACGTGTAGAACGGATCGGATGTGTAGAATGGACTGGGACGCATGCCGACAATCGCCGCGGAGAGCGGCATCGATCCCGGGGCATCCGGCCCGTCCGCATTCTCAGTGGCGGATTGAGCCCGGGCCTCCGTGGTCGGAGTGGCAAGCACGAGCGCCACGGATCCGGAAAGAGCGAATCGCGTCAAGCGCTTGCCAGCAGTCATCATGGCCGTTTCTCCGGCATCCGGTGCGGCGTCGCCCGCAAGCTTCCTCGGGGGTCCAGTGGACACATCGAACTGGCCCGTGGAAATCAGGAGCGCACAGCGGACCAGGAGCGCACAGCGGCTATCTGCAAGGAGAGTGGGGGCGATGGGCTGGCTGGCGCAAGTTGGCGGCTTCGGGGGTCGCTCGTGGCGGCAGGCAGGTTCGTGGCGGCAGGCGAGGTTCGGGCGCTGGGCAAGCTGTTCCGATAATCCGCGAGCGCGATTCGTGCGGGCCTTGACCGATGCGGCACTGGCCAAGCCGAGTTGAGTCCGACATGCCGCCGCCTGCGTGAAGGAGTTCGAGCGCCTGCTTGAACAGTCCGGCAAGCCGCTGCGCAAGCGTCTGGTCGCCTGGTTCGCCAGCGACAAACAGGCCGACCGCCTCCACTCCAAGGGTCTCTTCCGACACCGGATGCTTTATCTTGCGTCACACGTGCCATCTTGTGTCACGAACCGTCTTCTGCGGATCCATCCATGAACATGCGCGAATCTTCCATGAACAGCCGCGAGCCTGTCGAATGAACCGGCGCGAACCCCCTCGGCACAGGCTCCCGATCGTCGGAGTGATGGGGTCGAGCGTCCACCCGCATCGCACGCTGGCCGTGCCGCTTGTCCGCGGTCTGGCGCGTCTGGGCGTCCACCTGCTGACCGGAGGAGGGGGCGGTGCGATGGCTTCGGTGTCGCGGGCCTTCGCCGAGGTGGAGAACCGGGCCGGGCTCGTGATCGGGGTGCTGCCGCGCCGGGAAGACGGCGACGCGGCGGGCCCCGAACCGGGCCGGGCCAATCCCTGGGTCGAGCTCGCGGTGCACACCCACCTGGGCAGGGACGGCGCCAGCCACGACTCGCGCAACCATATCAATGTGCTGACCTCGGACGTGGTGGTGGCGCTGCCCGGGGGCGCGGGAACGGCCTCGGAGGTGGAGCTGGCGGTGCGCTACGGCCGGCCGGCGATCCTCTTCGGCGACCTGGAACGGGCGCGTCGGTTCCCGGCGGAGGTGGCTGCTGCGGCGACTGTGGAGGAGGTGGTGGGGTTTGTGGGCGAACGGCTTTTGGGCGCATCATGACCCGGCGTCGCAAGGTCCCGGAGAACGGGCGGCAGTATGGAGGACGAGGCGGGGCCCCAGGTCATTTGATCGAAACGCTCGCTGACGCGAAGATGCAAGGGAAGCGATTCGATCGCCGCAAGCTCCCAGGACAGATGCGAGGGCCCGTGAGAATACCCGACTCGAAGATTCGCCAGCGTTTGCGGCTCGGAGAGGACAGCGGCTGGGAGTTCAAGCAGATCGCGTTCAGCGGCGATCGTCCGACGAGTCCCCGGCGCGAAGACCTCGCCGACGAGATGGCGGCGTTCGCCAACGCGAACGGGGGGGTGCTTCTTTGCGGCGTGTCCGACGACGGGCGCCTTCAGGGCATGTCCCCAAAGCAGATGGCCGCTCTTGACCGGCTGTTGGTCGAGGTGGGCACCGATGCCGTGGAGCCTTCCCTGCGGATCGAAGTTCATCATCGGGAGCTTGACGGAGCGGCCTTCGTGCTTGTGTATGTGCCGCGGGGCGATGCCGTGCATGAGCGGGCCGGTCGTGCGTTCATCCGGGTCGGAGCGACCAAACGCCGCCTGGGAGGCGACGAACGCCTGAGGCTCGCGCAGAGGCGAGCCCAGAGCCGCTACCTCTGGTTCGACCAACAAACAGTTCCGGGGACCGGATTTCAAACCCTCGACGAGCGTCTTTGGGAACCGTTGCTCAGCGCGGCGGGAGCGGCCCATCCGCGCCGGGCTTTGATGAACCTGCGGCTCCTGGCGCGCGACGAAGTCGGAGTGTACCGGGCTACGGTCGCCGGAGCGCTGCTCTGCACCAGCGCGCCCGAAGTTTGGCTGCCACAGGCCACGATCATGGCGACCCTGTACCGGGGCAGGGATCGTGCGTCGGGTCAACTGGACGCACAGGAGATCGACGGGCCGCTCCCCGTCCAGATTGCCGATGCCGTAAAGTTCGTGGTTCGCAACATGCGCGTCGCCGCCCGCAAGACGCCTGCACGCGAAGATGTCCCGCAGTACAGCAAGGCAGCCGTGTTCGAGGCGGTGGTCAATGCCGTCGCGCACCGTGACTATTCCATGTCATCGCGGCGCATTCGGGTGTCGATGTTCCGGGACCGGCTGGAGATTGACTCGCCGGGTCCGCTTCCCAACGGGATGACCATTGGCGGCATGGGTTCGAGCCAGGCGACTCGCAACGAGGTTCTGGCTTCGGTGTTCGGGCGAATCGCCGTTGGCGACCTCCCCGGTTCCAGCCATCGCCGGTACATGATGGAGCGGAGAGGGGACGGCGTGGCGATCATCCTGAAGGAGACCCGCGAGACCACCGGCGTCGGGCCGAGGTACCGAGTCGTTGACGAATCCAATCTGCTTCTGACCATTCCGGCCGCCCAACTTGAACTTACGCCTTCGGACGCCACGGTTACAGTGCACGCCGAGGGCCGACCACTCGCCGGAGTCGATGTCCTGGCGCTGTTTCCGAACAAGACCTGGCAACGGACCACAACCGACGAAGCCGGCGAGGCGGAGTTTGACCTCTACACGACCCACCTGCCGATGACCGTGTATGCCGCAGCCCCTGGTTTCGCCGCCGGGATTGCGCGGGAATGGACGCCGCGCGCGGGAGAGCTGCTGCTGGAGCTGGTTCCGCTTGCGGCTGGCGGGGCCGTCATCTTTCCCAACGGTACCGGGAACATCCCCGGACTGCGCGGCCGGCTGAACCCAATACGCGACACCACCGACCGGACCTACATGTACGCCGACAACATCGCGATCGAGGAGGGGAGACAGCAGCCGGTTTCCTTCCGGTTGGACAAGGCGTTGAGGCTTACGGATGCGTTCGGCGCCGATATGGCGGTGAAGATCGTGGAGATGGTCGGGCGGGCCGCTCTGGCGGAGTACGGGGCGATTGATGGGGTGGAGGGGTGACGGGGGGGGGGCGTGGCCGGGGGGTTGACAGGCGGCAGCTTTCCACGGAGGGACGCGGCACAGTTGGGAACGGTAAACTTGACGTGGGGTCGCGTGGGGGATAGGGTATCAGGGCTTGGCCAACACATGTGAATATTCGTCCGAATCCTACCAGCCATACCCCTACAGGCGACAGATGAAGCCCGAGAATAACCGTTGGGCCATCCAGGATAAGGCCCGTGAGAAGCAGACCGCTACCGAAGCGAAAAAGACGGTCCCAGACACTCAGCGTGAAGACACGTTCGTCCGTATCCGGCGGAATCCAGAACGAACCGGCGTGTTGACCAACGAGGAGAAAAATGTCGCGGGTACCCTGATGGTAAGGGTACGCTTCGGGAATGGCCAGCTAAAGTGGATTCCCCATTCCGCCCTGGAGCCGGTCCCCGCCACAGGTGAGTCCCTTCAGGACCGATTCTCTGGCGGTCGCTTCGTTTCGCCCAACTGGTTACGCCGCACACTGACCCGGTTGCGGGTGACCGGAAGACTCCAAGAAGTCGTATACAGTATGGAAGCCACCGAAACTGACTTCTACGCCTATCAGTTCAAGCCGGTCCTAAAACTCATGAATTCTCCCACCGACGCGCTGTTGATCGCAGACGAAGTCGGCCTCGGCAAGACCATCGAGGCCGGATTGGTCTGGACTGAACTCCGCGCCCGTCTCGACTGTGATCGCCTCCTGGTAGTCTGTCCCAAGACTCTTTGCCAAAAGTGGCAGGACGAGCTCGCCCGGCGTTTCGGTGTTGACGCACGGATTGGCGACGCGAGAACGCTCCTTAATACAATGAAGACCGCACGGCAAGTCGGAGGAGGCTACGCCATGGTCTGCAGCATGCAAGGGCTGCGCCCGCCACGCGGCTGGGATGACCCAGGAGAAGACGGAGGGAGGACGTCCCCGCGGCGGAACTTGGCACTATTCCTGAATGAGGCCGGTGACGGCGAGCCGTTGATTGATCTTCTGGTGATTGACGAGGCACATCATATGCGAAATCCCGATACCTTGCTCCACCGCTTTGGCCGTTTGGCTAATGCCGTTGCAAGCCACCGCTTGTTTCTGTCGGCCACGCCAATCCACCTGCGCAATCGCGACCTGCATTCTCTTCTTACGTTGGTTGATCCATATACGTTTGAGTTCCAAGACACATTGAATGAATTGATCAAGACCAACGAGCCGATTATCGCCGCCCGTGATATGCTACTGAGTGGAGACGGTTCCCCATCGGATGTTTTGCAACTGATCGCAGAGGCTCAGGATCACGACATCCTGCGAGGCAGCAGGGCTTTGGCACAGATACGACGAGAAATAATGGGCACAACGAGATTGGATCGGTCCAGGCGCTCAGAGCTGGCGGCGCGAATGGAGCGGGTCAATCAACTTGCCAACTATGTGACTCGAACGCGTCGACGCGATGTAGGAGAATTTGGTGTCATTCGGGATCCTGTAGCTCCAATCTTGGAAATGAGTGACGATGAGCGCGCCTTCTACACGGAGATTTGCGACCTTGTGAAGAACTACGCGTGGGACCGAGACGCGAACGAGCTGTTTTTGCTGTCTACCCCTCAGCGACTTCTGACCTCTAGCCTGGCTGCGGCTTCAAAATATTGGTCGCGATGGATGACTGAGGCTGAAGCCGAGATTGAGGAATCTGATCGGGATTTGGAGGAGACTAAGTTCGACCAGCGGCCCCTTGTTGGGCGGATTGCCCAGCATGCCCGGTCTCTAGACATGACCACTCGTTTGATCGAATGCGACACGAAATACAGACTTCTGCTCCGTGAGTTGCGAAAACTCTGGCGCACCGAGCACGATGCCAAGATCATTGTGTTTTCCAGCTTCATTCCGACGCTGACTTACCTCCAGGAGCGGCTCCGCGCGGACGGGATCGAATCTGAGTTAATGCATGGACAAGTAGGGCGGCCACGCGGAAGTATTCTGGAACGCTTTAGGTCGTCTGCCTCTGTCAGGATTCTTCTATCGTCTGAGGTAGGAAGCGAAGGTGTGGACCTGCAATTCAGTGCGACGATTGTGAACTACGATTTGCCATGGAATCCGATGCGACTCGAACAGCGCATTGGTCGTGTTGATCGATTGGGTCAGAAGAAGGACAAAGTAATGATTCTCAATCTGATTTATGACGATACGATCGACAAACGCATATACGAGCGGTTGTACGAGAGGTTGCAGATTGGAAGACGGGCACTGGGCGAGATGGAAGTAGTGCTCGGCAAGCCAATTCGTGAACTGGAAAAAACTCTGCTTGACCCGAGACTTTCGGATGAGCAGAAGGAGCGAGCGATCGACCGGACGGCGCAAGCACTGGTGAACCGGCGACGAGACGAAAAGCAACTCGAGGAGGAGGCGGGATCGTTAGTGCAACATGGCGACTATATTCTCACGCGCATTGCTGAGAGCCGCAGTCGCAATCGTTGGATCAGTGGCGAGGATATCCTGACGTATGTGCGTGATTGCGTGATTCGGGACTTCCCGGGGAGCTTTATTGAATCGAGTCCCAAAGGAACGGACACATATCGCATCAGGCTATCCTCGAAGGGGCTCATTGCCTTCCGTGAATTTGTTGCTAGACGGGGCGTGAAGGGTAAGACGCGGCTTTTTTACGATGACGACGAGCAACGATATCGTTTCACCTCCTCAGTAGTCCAAGCGGTCGGTCGGATCGAAGACATATCACAGGTTCATCCTCTGGTCAGGTTTGCCGTCCATCGAGACCTCACCGACAATGCGGTTTGTAACGCCGAGGCCGTCGCAACTTGTGTTGACGAAGCGCTAATGCCCTGCGAATGTACTCCGGGAGTCTTCGTGCTCGCTGCCCGTCATTGGTCCGTTGAGAGCGAGGGGACGAGGCTAATGACAACCGGTCGGATTGGGTACGCAGGGGCCGACGTCCAAACAGGGACCTTGATCGCGTCGGATATTGTGGAACGGATGATGGCGTGCGCGGCGCAACACGGCCGCCCCCTCCTGAACGCCGCGATGCACGACGGTTTGGACGCCGCTAGCAATGTGATGACCGAGGTGGTTGACCGGGAACTGGACCGATCTTTCGAGGAGTTCTGTGAGCAAGCGAAAGCCGAAACGGAGGACCGTGTAGAAATGAGACGACGGTCTCTGGACCGGCATTTCCAGGAAAAAATCGATTGGTTGAGTGGACACCAGAGAAGACTGAAGGAGCAGGCCGAGTTGGCTATATGTTTCGGCGACCTGCGCAGGGCTAGGAACCTGACGAATTTGGCCGCAGCACAAGGAGTGAGGAGGAAGCGCTTGCGCCGGACATGGCAATTGCGACAAAGCGACTTGGAGTCGCAGCGTTCTGCAGACCCTGAGGAAGCTGAAGTGGTGTGCGTGTTCCTGCAAGTGGATGCGTGACGGAATGACTTGCCTCGCCGGCCTCGCTAAAGACCGAAGGTTTCACAAGAGACGAATCTTCAAAGGAGTACGATTATACAATGGCACGAAGAAGACGCACGCGCGAGCTGCGGTATTGGGACTACCCTGGCGAAGCGTCTGTACGCGAATCGGTGCCCTCCGAGATCACGAGGGCCGAGAAGGCGAATCTCGACGAGATGCTTCAATCTGGTAGCGGAACCTCCGCCTGGGGTGGCGAGGAGTTATTCATCATTGTCGGTCTCGACATGGGTACTAGTTGCACCAAAACCATCGTTCGTCTGCCGTATGAAGCAGGCGAGCCGGCGATCGCGATTCCAGCGCCTAGCAGGCCGTGGACAAAAGGGCTTCCGGGGAGAGTCGCTTGAGCATGTTGGTGGCGGCGGGCAACCAGCCCGGGTTGTGCGGAAAGGCCGGTATTGGGCGTCGAGGGTCCGAGTTTGCGGCAGCGACGGCTGAGATG
>JAJEBW010000018.1 GCA_022822325.1 Gemmatimonadota bacterium
TGGAACCCTTGAAACAGGAAGGATAGCGGCTTACACTGTGTTGGCATCGGTCCTCCGGCGTGGCTGCGGTGAAGTTGCTGGCACAACCAAACTTAACAGCCCCCGGAGGCCGGTGCCGTCTTATAGGCTTGAGAAATCCGGGCTAAAAGCTCGCTGAAGGCTCGATGCTGAAGGCTCGATAATGCAACCTGCCGTCGGCCCCGAAGGCCGTGTCACGGGGCCGATGCCCCCCTGATGGACCGCCAACCATGAAGCTGTCTCGCTCCATTTCATACTGCGTTGCGGGTTGTCTGCTGCTCACCACCGGCGAAGGCAACCCTGCGCTCGCCGCCCAACCTTCCTTCACCATCCGTGACAGCGCTGGCGTGCGCATCGTCGTGAACAGCGGTCCGGCGTGGTCCTCAGAGGCGGAATACCGAATTGGCGCCCGGCCAGTCCTGAAAATCGGCACGGTTGAGGGCGATCCGCACCAGATGTTCGAACAGGTGCGCGGTGTGACGCGCATGGACGACGGGACGATCGTTGTGCTGGAAGGCGGTACGAATGAACTCCGGCTCTTCGACGCGGGCGGCAACTTCGTCCGCAACCTTGGGGGAACCGGCGACGGACCCGGTGAATTCCGTTTTCTGACGGAGATGTGGGTAAGCGGCGACACCATTTTCGGCTTCTGCAACGCCCGGAAACGGATTTCGGTCTTTGGCCGGGATGGACAAGTCCTTGCGAACACCCGTATCGAAGTGGCCGAAGGGGCGGGAAATCCGGCAGCGAAGGGCCATTTCTCCGACGGAACGCTTCTGGTCCTCAGCGCGCCGAGCGGTGTCATTCCAATGACCCAGGGCGTCTTCCCCGGGGCGTCGTGGCGCCTCGACCGCTTTTCGCGCAGCGGCCGGTTCATCAACGAGATTGCCTTCGTGAAGGAGTCGAACAGGTGGGGACACGAAATTTCGGGGCTCCCACCGGGGATGTACCTGCCGCTCTCGCTGGGAATCGGCCCCTACGCGGCGCGCGACGCCCATGTCCATACCGGAGATCCCACCGAGGGCAGCATCGAACGCTGGGGTGGCGATGGAGACCTGACTCGCGTCATTCGCTGGCCGACTCCGGAGCTCAGGGTGACTGCACGGCAGAGGAGCCGCTATCGCGTAGCTCACGCCGAGCCGCCGCAAGGGGTAAACCCCGCAAGCTGGAACCGCTACCTGGACGAGACGCCGTTTCCGGACCGCATGCCGGCCTACTCGCGCCTGCTGGTCGACGCCCTGGGGAATCTCTGGGCGGAGCGTTATCGGCCGTCCTGGGAGGAAGGGTCCTCCTGGTACGTCTTTGACGAGCGGGGAGTTTGGCTGGGCGAACTCCCGACCCCGCACGGTCTGAGGATCTTCGAAATCGGCGCCGACCATGTTCTTGGCCTCGAGCGAGACGAACTTGGCCTTCCATTCGTCGTGATGTTTCCGCTGGCGCGCGCTAGCTGAACATCAGGGGAGCGGACAGGCCGCGCGGGACCGTCGCCGCAGCCCGGCGCGAGGCCCGCGCGGGTCGAGAACGCCATCCCGGGCAACGACGACGCGACGGTCGAGGAACCGGGCTGTCTCACGGCTTCGACGCGCCCACGCTCGCCTATGGTCTGCATTTCTAGTAACACACGATACGACAAATACTTGTCCGGAAGTTGGCCGATTTCGCTATCGGAATGCCCATTCAATTCGCTTAACCTGTGCGCGTCCAAATCACGGACGGTCCGCCGGGGCCGTTCAAGACTTGCACCGCGTCCGGAGGGGAAGCCATCCGGGACGACCACGATGGGAGGACATCACGATGGCGATGACGAAGCCGGGCCACCGGCGCAACAATGTGCGTCGAACCCCACAAGGGTTCCACACTCACCTTCCGATTCGGCGCGTTGGCCGGTTGCTCCCCGGGTTGGCGCTGCTCGCCTGCGAGCGGTCGGGCAACGAGAGGCCGGGTGGGGAGCCCGTGGAAGCGCCACCGTCGGCCACGGCCCCCGATGCCGAGGGAACCGATCTCGCCGCATTTCGGGAGGCCTTCGAGGTGGTGGGCGAGTTGACCCTGGAGGAAACCGAGGACGCCATGGTGGTCATCCCCATGGTGTATCCGGTGGAGGGTGGACGATTCCTCCTCGTCGAACCGATGGAGGGCAAGGTGAATCTCTATGGCCCCGATGGCGGTCTCATAAGAACCGTGGGCCGAAGCGGGGGCGGACCGGGGGAATTCGCGTTTCCGATGGGCGGCGATCTGTTGCCGAATGGCGCGGTCGCCGTGGCGGATGTCGGGAGCCCCAGACTCACCTTCTTCCCGGCGGAGGACGGCGGCGATCCGGAGGTGATGCTCTCTCCTCTGGAGGCGGCCGCGGGAATCTGGGGTCTCGGGGGTGCGCGCTACCTCTTGGCCGGGGTCGTGTCCCTGAGCGAGGAAAGACCCAGTCTCCTGCACATCTGGAACCGCGAATCCGGCGAGTTGGAGAACAGCTTCATGCCGATCGGAGTGCCGGATCGGGTGCTGCCGCGGGCTCGGAGTGCGCCGGCATCGAATGCCGTGATCCGGGGAGACACGATATGGGGAGTCTGGGCGCTCTCGGACACGCTCTACGGGTTCGACCTCATGGGCGAGCTCCGTGAACGAATCCCCATCCCGATGCCGCGCCCCATCGGGGACATCGGAGACCGGTCCCGGCAGACTCCGAATGTCTACCGGCCGTATCCGCTCAACGTTGGTCGCATGGCGGTCTCGACCGTGGTGGGAGACGTGTCCGATGCCGAGTGGGATCTCGTCATCATGGACCGGGCCGGCAACGCTCTCTGGGGGGGAATCGACATCCCGCGGCTTATGGTGGTCGCCGATGATCTGTTCTACTTCGACGATCCGGCCTCCGAGCTGCCGAACCGGTGGCTTGTGGCGCGATGGAGGGGGCCGTGAGGGGTCGGCGGTGGAGACCTGGACCGATCGCCCCTTTGGCTCTTGCGGCACTCGCGAGCTGCGGTCCGGGCGAGACCGATGGGAACCCCGGTGCGCGAAACGGCGATGCGATGCCGCTGATCGCTGCCCCCCCTGGAGTGCCGACGCTGGTATGGGTGATCGATGCGCAGGCCTGCCTGGGATGCGATCTCAATGACCCCGCCCGCATCGTGCGGTCGGTCCAGAGGAGCGGGGGAGGGGCTTTCGCGACTCAGGTGATCGCGCTCTCGGACCAGGGGGAAGCGGATCGCGGTCTCGTGGAGGGATTTCTGCAGTCCCACCGCATCTCCGGCCATGTGGCCATGCACTCCTACCGGGACCACGCGTATGCCTTCGGCGCCGGTCCGGTTCCAGGATTCTACCTGGTGGACGGAGGGGGAACGATAAGAGCCGTGGTCGGCGCCGGCGAAGCGGAGAAGTGGCGCTCGGCCGCGGAATCGTTGGACATCGCCGGTTTCCTGATATCCTTGGCAGAGGAAGGAGAAGAAGAAAGAGGAGGAGGCGACGGAAGAGAGGGTGACGAAAGAGAAGGCGACGAAAGAGAAGGCGACGAAACCAGTGTCGGCGCGGACGGATGACGCGAAGCACTCGGAATACCGGGCCGCCGGACGGGATTGCCGGCGTGGTCCGGCCCAATCACAAATCGCAAGACGCGAAGAAAGGAACGAAGAATGGCGAATACGAACGGAAACCCTGGAAGGCGCGGCGCGGCGTGGTCTCGCCGGGTCGTGATGGCGGGAGTCGCGCTCTCGGTAGCGATCGGCGCACCGTTGCGCTCCGCGACGGCGGAGGTGGCTGCCGCTCAGGTCGATCATACGGTGATTGATCATTCCCACAGGTGGAACCTCACCTTCTGGGGTCTTGATTTCTGCATCCTGAACTGCGTACCGGGGCTCGGCCTTTGCTGCGGCGAGGAGGAAGACATCCCGCTGCTCTGATGCACCAGGTCATCCCTGGAACGGACCAAATCCGAAACTGCCCTGGAACCAGGGCACGATCATGGAGGACAAAGTCATGGAGGACACAATCATGGAGAATGAGAGAATGAATGCAACCGGAACAACAACACACACCGAGATCAACCCCACAATCTCCAACCCGCCGCGCAGTCGGCGGACCGCGCGGCCGCTCGCGAGCTGGTCGGGGCGGGCGATGCTGCTCCTGGGCATCTTCGTGCCGACGATCGGTGGCCTGGCTACTCCCAACCGGGCGGAGGCGCAGTATGGTGAGTTGAGAAAGGCCAGCGAGTGGTTGATCTTTACCATCTGTCACCGGAAACCCTGTCCCGGCAAGCACGAGGACTGCTGCATCGTAAGGCCTCGCGACAACCATCCGTTGTTCTAGCTTGGGGAGTGGGTCCGCTTCTCCTGAGCGCTGGACCGTGAGTCGGACGTAGGCCGAATTGTGCCGACGCTCTCCCGGCCCCGAATCCCGAACCTTCCTCTGCCAGCCGGCGGGCCGAAGTTTCTTCGGCCCGCCGGCATCTCGTTTGTCCCCATCCCGGATATGCCCCATATCCGGCGAGAACCGCGACAGGAACGGCGCGACCGACGCATGTAGCTCCCGAGCGAACCGGGGCGCCGGCGACGGAACGCCCGTACCCCTTTCAGCCGCCGTCGCGACGGGGTTCGCAGTCTGTCCGCGGTTTCGCGGGCAAAGATCTCTGGAAGAACCGGATTTGGCGTCTCAGAAGGTCGGAACCGTAAGCTGTCCCAGCGTCGGCGCCTCGACCGTTTCTTCCGTCCAGTACGGCTCTCCGCAGGCGCGCCGAATCAGCGCACCCCACGAAGCGTGCGCGCTCCGGATCTGGTCCAGGAGCGATCGCTCCCCCCCTGGGAAGACTTCTCCAAGGCCGCGTTTTCCCTCGACCTGCGTGCGATAGGCGGCGAGAGCCTCGATCTTGCGGTCCATCTGGTCGGTGACGTCCACCACGAAGGTGGGTTTGGCCGGGGCTTTGGCAAAGGCAAGTGCGTAGACGAGCTTCTCGGGGCGGTGAGGAACGCCGGCAGCCGGGAATTTGGCCAGCCCGGCCAGGAAGCTCGCATCACGCGCGAGTCGCGCGGCGGCCCGGTGGTCGGGGTGGCGCCCGGTTCGCGCATGCGTGACCACGACGCGCGGTCGCAGCTCCCGCAGGATCGTCGCAACCTGGGCCCGGCTTCCGGGATCGTTGACAAGCGCTGAGTCAGGGAGTCCGGCGCACCGTCGAATCGCAAGTCCCATCACCGCGGCGGCCCGGGCAGCTTCCCTGGACCGCGACTCCCGGGTGCCGCGCGATCCGGCCTCTCCGGCAGTCAGATCCAGGACTCCCGTGCGCTCCCCCGCGTCGGCCGACTTGATGAGAGCGCCCCCGCAAAAGATCTCCGCGTCGTCGGGGTGGGCCATGATGGCCAGAAGGTCCAGCGGCGCGGTCATCTGCGGTCACCCCATTGCTTCCAGGAACGAATCGTCACTCGAAGCGCAACGCCTCGACCGGATCCAGACGGGAGGCCCGCATTGCCGGCAACATCCCGAAGAGGATTCCGGTGACGATTGCCAGAGCGATGGCCGCGGCGACCGACCAGAGCGGAATGCGTGCGGGCAGCGGCGAAATCGCGGCCAGGATCTCGCTCGCGCCCCACCCGACCAGCAGCCCCGAGATCGCGCCGGCCGCAGTGAGGATCGACGCCTCGATCAGGAACTGCCACTTGATCTCCTGCCGGGTAGCGCCCATAGCTTTGCGAATCCCGATTTCGCGCGTTCGCTCGGTAACCGAGATCAACATGATGCCGATCACGCCGATGCCGCCAACCATCATCCCGATGGAGGAGAGTCCCACCAGCACCAGGAAGAACATCCCGGACAACTGATCGAAGGCCTCCTGAATCTGTTGCGCGCGCATGATCGCAAAGTTGTTGTCCTCGTCGGGAGCGAGTTCACGCATCGATCGCAATGCCGACACCACCTCGTTCTCGGCTTCGGTCGAGGTGACGCCGTCGCGAGGGACCACCTCCACGGCCGCGAAGGTCCACCGGGTGCGCGCCTTGAGCCGCTTGTCCGCAGTGGTGAATGGGACCAACGCGTAGTTGCCGGCCACCTCCCCGAAAAGGTTGTCCAGAGGTTTGAAGACTCCGACCACCGTGAAGCGCTCGTTGGCCGCTCGCCTGCCCGCATTGACCCTGACCTGCCTCCCCACCGGGTCGATCTCTCCGAAGACGGCCTCCGCGACCTCCTGCGTGATGACGACGACCGGCCGCGCCTGGTCCACCTCCACCGGTGTGAAGTTCCGTCCTGAAACGAAATCGCCCGGCGTCGAACTGGTCCAGGTGGAGGACACCCCCCGCCAGCCCAGATTCCTGACCCACTCGGACTCAAAGCGAATGGCGGCTCCGAAGTCGAAGGATGCGGTCGTTTGGCCGATCGCCGGAAGCCCCTGAATACGCCGGATCTCGCGATCGGTGATCGGGGGTTTGTCGAACCAGGGAGGCCTTCCCGAGTTGAACGAGACGCGAGCGTCCGAAAAATCGAAGGGCATCACCGTGAAGTTCTCGGGACTCGATGCCGTGAAGATATCCATGACCTCGGTGCGCAGGCCAGTGATCATCGCCGCGACCGTCACCACCACTCCCGTCCCCACGCCCACGCCCAGGACCGCCAGGACGGTTCGCATCCAATTGCCGCTCAGCGCCTGCAGCGCCACCCGGGTGCCCTCGGAGACGATGCGCAGGACCGGGACTCCGGCTTCGCTCGCCGAAGCGCCCGGAATGCGGGAGGAAGCGGGCGCGCGATCGCTGGGCCGGGACTGGAGCATATCGTTCATTCGTGCCTCAATGCATCAACGGGATTCAGCTTTGCGGCTCGCGACGCCGGATACACCCCCGACACGACCCCGACGAGGATCCCGAGGGACAGACCGAAGGCCATCCACTTCGGCGCAATCGCGACGGGAAGGGGAGACACCGCGGCCACGGCGATGGTGAGGCCAATTCCCACTCCGATGCCGACGATGGCCCCCATCCCCGAGAGTGTTCCGCTCTCGATCAGCACCTGTGCCACAATGTCGGCGCGCCGGGCCCCCAGCGCCTTGCGGATTCCGATTTCGCTGGTGCGCTCCATGACCGACACCAGCATGATGTTCATGATGACGATTCCCCCCACCACCAGCGAGATGCCCACCAGGCCGGGCAGCGCCATGAAGAGCAACTGGCTGATCACGTCCCATGCATTGAGCGAAGCCTCGGCCGTTTCCGCCGCGAAGTTGTTCGCATCGGCGGGACCGAGTCCCCTGCGGGTCCGCATGAGCTCCACGACCTCGTTCCGGAGGGGACCCACCCCTTCGGGCGTTTCGGCTCTGAAGACGATTCGGTCCACCCTGCCGCGCGGCGCGGTAATGTTCTGCAGCGGGGATCGCGCGGGACCGATGGCCAGGTTGTCCAGGGAGTTGCCCAGGAAGGATCCCTGCTCTTCGATGACTCCCAGCACGCGGTAGGGAAACCCGCGAATGCGCACCCGTCGGCCCACCGGATCGGCGGCGTCGAAGAGCACTTCGGCCGTGGACTTGCCCAGAACCACCACCGGGATCCCGCGCTCCGCCTCCTGGCGGGTGAAGGCCCGGCCGCGCTCCAACTCCCAGTTGCGGATCTCGAAGATCTCCGGCGCGGCGCCGACGAGACGCACATTCTCGGCCCGGACACCGGTCTCCGACTCGATCTCCCCGCCTGCGTCGCTCTCGGGCGAAATGGATGCAGGCAACCGGATCCGTTCCTGCAGATAGTCCAGATCCCGGAAGGTGAGGCGCGGCGCCCGCGCGAGAGCCCTGGCCTCCGCGGCGGTGGTCGCGATCTCGAACTGGGGGTTGTGACTGAGCGTGACGGTATTGACCCCGATGATCCGCTGGGTGAGCGTACTGCGAATGTACTGGTCCATTCCCTCGACGATGCTCACCACGACCACGAGGAACATCACGCCGACGATGACGCCGAGCAGGCTGAAGAAGCTCTTCAACCGGTTGGACCGAATCTGGTCCCAGGCCAGCCGCATCCCCTCCAGGAATCGCATGAACGACGGTGGCGTCAGCCGGACCGGTTCGCGGGCTCGTCGTCGGACGAGTCGTCGAGGGCTCGCACATTGGACTCGTCCTCGAGGGTGCGCACCGTTTCGTAGGGGCCGCTCACGACGCTGTCCCCCTGCGTCAGGCCGCGAACGACCTCGAAGAACTCCTGTCCCGAGATTCCGATCTCGACCGGTGTGAAGCGGGCGATTCCCCCCTGCACCAAAAAGACGCCCTCGACGGGTTCGTCGTCCTCGGGGTTGCCCCGGGAAGGCGAGTTGCCGCTGGAGGAAGCGGTCGCGGAGCCGTTGCCGACATCGCCGTTGGCGAAGTCGTCGGGGTCCCGCAGAGTGAGCGCAATGATGGGGATCGCGAGCTGGTCGGTGCGCGTGTCGGTGATGACGTCGGCGGTCGCGGAGAGGTCGGGACGCAACTCGGCGCCCGGGTCGTTCAGGGTAACGACGACCTCGAAGTCGATCGTCGGCGTCTGACCGCTCCCCGCCGCCTGCGAGGGCGGGCGGATCGCGCTGTTGCCGATCTCCGTGACGACCCCGGGGAAGGTCATTTCGGGGAAGGCGTCCAACTCGACGGCGGCGCTGTCGCCCAGAGCGATCTCGGGCACATCGGTCTCGTCGACCTCCAGCACCACCTCCATCACCGAGAGATCCGACACGGTCAGGATCAGGCTGCCCGGATTGTTCATCGTCCCCACGACCACCGTCTCGCCCTCTTCCACATTCAAACGAGTCACCCGGCCCGACATCGGCGCCCGAATGATCGTCTTGGAGAGCTGGTCCCGCGATTCCTCGACCGCCGCCCGGGCCTGGTTGACCCCGAACTCGGCCGCGTCCATAAGCGATTGCTGGACTTCGTGATCGGTCTCGGCGTTCTCCACCTCCTGGAGGCTCACCAGAAGGGAGTCGCGCGCTCGCAGGGCGGCCATCCGTTCCGCCTGGCGGGCGGCGCGCAACAGGTTCGCCCGCGTCTGGGCGACCTGCGCCTGCGATTGGCTGAGGCTGGCCTGAGCGCGATCGAGCGCGGCCTGGTGGCGACTGGGATCGAGACGCAGCAGAACCTGGCCTTCCTCGACATCCTGGCCTTCCTCCACCAGCAGTTGGGCGACCCGCGCCGAGATGTCGGAGCTGATGTCCACCTTGCGCCGGGCCCGGACATTGCCGCTGGCCGTGACGATCGCGACCAGATCGCGCCGCTCCACGGTGTCCATGCGCACCTCGACGCCGCGCTCCCGGTTGCCGCTGCTGGCCAAAACCAGGGCGAGGGCGATGACTCCCACGATCCCGGCGCCGATGACGATCCGTGTTCTTGTCTGCATTTACGGGTTCCTCAGGGGGACGCCCACCACCGATTCGAGGTCGGCCACGGCGTCGTGATAGGTGAAGATGGAGAGGACACGCTCCCGGTCCGCGCGCGCCTTGACCGTCTCGGCCTCGACGAGCGCGATGAAGTTCGAGAGTCCCAGCCGGTACTGCTCCTGGGCCAGACGGAGCTGTTCGTCGGCCAGCGCCTGATTGCGCTCCTCGATCAGCGCGCTCTCGTAGGCGGCCTCCACGATCGCGATCCGGGCCCCGATGTCGGCTCGCAGAGCCAGCTCCTGCTCCCGGAGCTGGAAGCGGTTGTCGTTGAGAGCGGCCCGGGCGCCCTCCAGGTCGCGCTGCCGCCCCAAACCCTGGAAGATGGGAATCGAGACGGTGAGGCCAACCGAGGGCGGTTGCCGGGTAAAGCCGAAGGGAAAGACGTCGTTTTCGGAGCGGATCGCTTCCAGCGCGGATTCCGGGGTCGCCAGGAGCGAACAGTTCTGCGCGGGAGGGGGATCGGGGAGGCGGCGGGTGAGGTCGTTGAGCGCGACGCACTGCTGGACGCGCGCCAGACCGGCGGCGACCGCCCGGGCCTCCTGGCCGACGGTGCTGCTGGCCTGCCGGGTGAAGCCGCTGATCCCGGCCGAGAGGGAGAGAGAGGGATAGTAGGCCGAACGCGCCATCCGCACGCCGTAGCGGGCCGCCTCCTCGCGGGCGCGCAACGCCTGCAACCCGGGATTCGTCTCGATCGCCCGCGCGTAGAGCGCATCGACCGTCCATTCCGGCTGCGCCACTACGAAGGAAGTCGCCAGCTCCGGTTCGGCGTCCAGGGTGACGCCGATCTGTTGCAGAAGTCCGATGCGAGAGGTCCGCACGCCCGCGTCGGCTTGCAGGACCGCGATCTCAGATCGTCCGACATTCACTTCGGCCTGCTGCACATCGATCGCGTTGCCCGCGCCGATTTCCTGTCTCCCCTGCGCCAGACGAAGGTTGAAGCGCGCTCTTTCCAGCTCCTGCCCGGCCAGGAACAGACCGTCGCGCTGGCGGAGCGCCTCCAGGTAGGCCCGGGTGACATTGAGCCTCAGCACGGCTTCCTCCGAGCGCACCTGGGCGCGCGTGGCCTCCCGGTTGCGCTGCGCCTGTCCCGGGGCCATCAGCGTGCGGCCGTTGACCGAATAGCTGATGCCCGCGTTGTAGGAACTGAAGAGGAAGGAGGGCTGGTCCTGAAAGCCCAACTGCTCGGCGGTGATGCTCCCGAAGCGCTGCTCGCCGGCGCCCTGCCACTGGACGCTGGAGCTGAGGCTGGCCGAGGGAAGCCACGATCCGTAGGCCGCGTTGACGTCCCAGTCGGCGACCGCGATATCGTTGCGAGCGGACTGAAGACGCGGATTGTTGCGAACCGCGAGGGCGAGCGCCTCTTCGAGGGTGAGCGACGCGGGGATGCGATCCTGGGCGACAAGCGGCGCGACGGCCGGCGATCCCCCCGCGACGAGAACCGCGGCGGCGGCGAGACGGGCTGGCCGAACCGCGCGGCGAACGGCACGAATGACCGGATTGAGCGTGAAGGGGTTTGGCACCCTCGGTTCCTCCTTTTGCGGACTGCAAATCGCCATGGCCGGAAATCGCCATGGCTGGTCGACAACCGGCTCTCCTACGCCATCGGCGCACCGACAGTTTCGGGGTACGCCGTCAGGATCCCATCAATTCATCTTCTCCGCCCGGTCGTCCGCCGCCGCCGCCCCGATGCGTCAGGGGATTCTGACAGCCAGGAAACCGCTCCGAGGCAGCTCCACCCGCACCAGGCGGCCACTGCCGTCAAACCAGGCGGCGCCCGCGTCCGGCGCGGTGCCCAGCCCCACCCGGGTCGCCTCGATCGTCGTTCCCCCGTGCTCCAGGGACCGGGGTTCGGCCACAATCCGCAGCACCGACTCGGGGTCGTCGGCCAGAGGGGAGAAGCTCTGCAGCCTGCTCTCCGGATCTCCGGGCGCCGCAAAGCGACGCAGGACGGAGTAGTGGTGCGCCATCTGCCTCTCCACGATCACGGCGCCGGGATCCGCGCGGTACTCGCGAACGCGCTCGCCTCCGGGCTCGACGAATGTCGCCAGAATCCTGTCGCCCGAGCGGAGGACCTCGACCGAGGCCGACCGGGATCCGGTGAGGGACACCTGATAGGCGGCCACCGCCAGCTCCGGCCCCACCATCTCCAGCGCGGTCCGGAAGACGCGACCGTCCGCCATGGCGACCTGGCTCGTCGCGAAGGTGCGCTGCGCCTCGCCGCTCCCCATGCGATGGATCGTGAACTCCTCCGTGCCGACCTGGTCGCCGTCGACGAAGAGACGAAAGGCACCGCTGTCCACCAACTGGCCGCTGTGCGCGGAGGTGGCCGGGACCGCAAGGGCCGCTGCTAGGGCGGCCGCCAGCGCGATGCGGCGCGGGCCGGGCCGGGGGCGGGGGGGCGGAGGGGGGCAGATGATGAATATCGTCATGTTGGCGTGAGGAATGCGGGTCAAGGTATCATAACCGGAAACCTTCGAGGGAGAGGCGATGGACGGACCGGATTCCGGCGGCAGCCGCAGCGGCGGGAGGCAGCCCGAGCGTCCGAAGGTTCGATCCGGCCGGTTGCCGGGGGCGAGGATCGCGCCCTGGGCGGCATTCCTGCTTGTTCTGCTCTGGACCCGCGCCGGTTCTCCTTGGCTGTTGGCCCCGGCCTCCGCCTGCGTGGTGTGGGCCGTCCTCGCGGGCGCCGCGGCGGGGCGGAGGCGGGCTCTGGCGATGGCGCTTCTGCTGGGAGCGGTGGTCGCCGGCATGGTGGGCGAAGCCCCCTCGCGCCGGATCGTGGAAAACGGCGACCGGGACCGGGAGGAGGCCGCGGCGGCGGTGAGCGCGGCCTTCGACGCCCTGGTGGCCGATGGCGCCGGGTTGGTGGAGAGGGTGGCGGCGGTGGCGGCGGTGGAGGCGGCGGCCGGTCCCCGGGTTCTGCAGGATTCGCTTGAGCATCTGCTCGCGGAGAGCGGCCTCACCGCAGCGGCGGTCCTCGCGGCCGACGGCGGTCTGAGGGCCTGGGCGGGCAGCCACCACGGTCGGCTCCCCGGAGAAATCGTTGCCGGGACAAGTTCCTATGCCTACGCCGGGACGCCGCTCTTCTCCTATCTCTACTTTGCGGCGCCGTTGGCGGAGGGACGGGGAACGGCGGTCGCGGCCTCGCTGATGCAGGCCCGTCTGCCGCCTCCCTTCGCATCGGGGTTGGGGGACTTCGCTTCGCGGCTCAGCGAACGGTCGGGCGAGCGGATCCGCATCGAGCGCCGGGACCGCGCGGGGGGCGCCGGGGTGTTCGATCTGGGATGGCCGGAGGAGACGCTGCTCAGCATTGTGATCGAGGAAGCCGATCCGGATGCGCGCGCGGCCGAGGAAAGGACCCTCTGGTTGCGGGTGGCGTCGGCGCTGGCGATTCTGGCGTGGATCCTGCTGTCGCTCAATGCGGTGCGCTCGGGAGTCGCCCTCGCCGCGGGCGGACTCGCCGCGCTGGGGTTTCTCCTTCCCGTCGAGACGCTGATGGCCGGAACCGCGCTCGATTCCCTGGCCGCGACCCGCATCGACGCGCCCTTCCCCCTTACGATCGGCCGCCTCTTCCTGGCGAGCGCGGCCACCGCTCCGGCCCTTCTTCTCGCCGCCGTTCGCATGCGCCGCTCCGGTCTCGCCTGGGCGGCGCCCGTGGCGGTCGCGGTCGCCTATCCCCTGGTCCATCGCTGGCTGTCGGCGGGGGCCCCCCTCGAACTCGCGGGGACCACCGATTCCGCCTGGATCGCCTACCAGCTCACCGCCACGGTCCTGCTGGCGCTCCTGACCGGCGCGACCCTTCATCTGCGTCCGCGCACGCCGCGCACATCGGCCGGGTTCCTCGTGGCCGGGCTGGCGCTGGCGGCCCTCCTGAGCGTGGTTGTGGCCGGCGCGGTGCGGGTGGGTCCCGGCGTTCCCGCCGCCGTCCTGGTCCTCTGGGCGATTCCCGCGGCGCTGATCGAGCGGGGCGCTTCCTTTCCCTCGCACGTCTCCGCCCTCCGGTGGTTCGCCGCTTGCTGGCTCGCCGCCACCGCCATGCTGCCCCTCTCCTGGTCGGTCCGCACCGAGGCGCGCATGCAAATCGCGGAACAACAGCTCGGGGAGCTGGGCGCGGCGCCGGATCCCGAGGTGAACGAACTCCTCGAACGCTTCGCCGACCATGTCGATTCCCTTCACCAGGCGGGCGCGGGCGCCGTCGAGATGATGTACGGGAGCTGGGTCGCGAGCGGTCTTTCGGCTCAGGGATCGCCGATCTTCGTCACTCTCTGGTCCGAGGAAGGTCTGCGCCAGGAGGAGCTGCGGCTGGGGGCGAAGGGAGAGCTGTCGCCGGTTGTGGGAGAGATGCTCCCCACCCTGGCCGCGGGCGGCGTGCGCGCGCACCGGTTGCTGGGCGAGGCCGATGTTCGCCATCTCATCGCGGTTCCGCTGGACGACGGACGCGTGGTGACCGGAACCATCCCGCCGCGGCGCACGATCTCGGAGCCTTCGGGGCCGGGTCCGCTCTTTGCGTCGGTGGAGGCCGGCGGCGACGAGGAGTTCCTTGCCCTGGCGCGCGCGATCGGGGACGAGGCGCCGGTGGGGACCGGCGCGGTCGCCTGGAGCCGCAACGACGAAGGGTGGATGGGGGAGGGGTGGGTTCCCTATCCGGACGGGCTGTATTCCTTTGCGTACACAATCAGCATTCCCAACCTGCCGGTCATGTTCGCGCGGGCCACGCTGGTGCTGGTCATGGACCTGGCCGCCGCTCTGTTCCTGTGGGCGCCCTCGCTCTGGATTCTGGGTCTGC
This sequence comes from Gemmatimonadota bacterium, assembly GCA_022822325.1. GTDB lineage: Bacteria > Gemmatimonadota > Gemmatimonadetes > Longimicrobiales > Gaopeijiaceae > Bin94. Next base: position 14,156 of record JAJEBW010000018.1, read on the forward strand.
GGCCCCCGGTCCGGGTCGGCTGGCGGGAGCTCTTCGCATCCTTTCGGGCACGGGTGACCTGGACGCTCTTCGGCTTCTTCATCGCCTCCAACGTCGTCTTCGGCACCCTGGCATACCGCGCGCTGGCCGGGGCTTCGGAACGGACGGCTATGGCCCTGGCGGAGAGGGTGGTCGCGCAGATCGCCGAGGCCTATCGCGAGGAGGGGGGATCGATGGAAATGCTGGCGCGCAGGGTGGGCGCCGACCTCCTGGAGTACCGCAACGGCGAGTTGGTGGGGGGATCGGCGGACGAGCTGATCGAGCTGGGATTGTACGAGAGCTGGGTGGACCCGGGCATCCACGCCGCGTTGGCGACCGGAAGCCGGCTGGGGGTCTCCAGGGTGAAGCAGTTGGGGGACTGGCGGTATGTGCTGGCGCACCGGAGGCTCCCGGATGGGGACATCGTGGCCGCGCCGGTGCCGCTCCGCGCGGGGGCCGCGGCGCTGCGCAGGCGCGATGTGGCGGACCTGCTGGGGGCCGCGATCGTCCTGGGTCCGATTCTGGCGCTGGTGCTGGCGCTCGTCGTGGGGCGGGCGCTGGCGCGGCCGATCCGGACGCTGCAACTGGCTTCGGAACGGGTGGGCAGGGGGAACCTGGCGGTGCATCTGCCGGAGGACCGTCTCGATGAGTTCGGGGCCGTCTTTTCCGCCTTCAACCGGATGGTGCTCCGTCTCGGCGAGGCGAGGCGCGAGCTCCTGCGCACCACGCGGCGAACCCGGACCATTGTCGAGGAGGTGGCCGCGGGGGTGATCGCGATCGACGCGGGCGGGCGGGTGACGGTGGCGAACCCCGCGGCCGAGCTGCTGCTGGGGGTGGAGCTTCAGGCGGGGGCTTCGATCCCCCGCGACGGGCCGCGCGCCCCCGAGCTGGCGGACTGGCTCGATGTCTGCGAACGGAGCGGGGCAGCCGAGGCCGCTCTCGACCTGAGGTGGGACGACCGCCGGATTCGGGCGCGGGCGCGGCGCGTGGTTCAGGGGGAGCAGGTCGGAGGTCTGGTGGTGAGCCTTCAGGATGTGACCGACGAGCTGCGCAGCGAACGCATTCTGGCCTGGGGCGAGATGGCCAAGCAGGTGGCCCACGAGGTGAAGAATCCGCTGACGCCGATGAAGCTCTCGGTTCAGCATCTCCGCCGCGCCTGGAGCGACCGGCATCCGCGTTTCGGCAGGGTTCTGGAACGGAATGTGGCGGCGATCCTCAATGAGATCGATCGTCTGGCGGCGATTGCGCGGAGCTTCTCCCGATTGGCGTCGCCCGGATCGCAGGCGGGGGAGCCGCTGGTGGCCGTGGAGGTGGCGCCGGTGGTGCGCGAGGTGCTTGATCTCTATGGCGGAGGCGATCACGGACCGGTCCGTTTGCGCGACCGTCTGGACGAGGGGCTGCCTCCGGTTCGGTGCCGGGCCGACGAGCTGCAGCAGGTGCTGTTGAATCTTCTCGAGAATGCGCGGGCGGCGATGCCGGGGGGCGGGGAGGCGCGCATCGAGGTCGCGCGAACCGCCGATGGCGGAGTCGGGATCGCGGTGGTGGACGAAGGGATGGGGATTCCGCCGGAGTCGCTGCCCCGGATCTTCGAGCCGAGGTTCTCGACGCGTTCGGGCGGAGCGGGGCTGGGGCTCGCCATCGTGAAGCGGTTGGTGGACTCCTGGGACGCCGCCGTCGCCGTGGCGAGCGAGCCGGGAGAGGGGACCCGGGTCGAGATCCGTCTGCAGGAGTGGGTTGGCGAAACCGGGCGGAATGAGTAGGATGAAGATGTGGCCGCTCCGATCTCCGCCGACTTCGTTCCCCTCGCCGCCGCCCGTCTCGCGGGCGGAAGGGTGACCATACCCTTCGACCTGGCCGGGTGGATGCGCAGTCGGGCGCCGGAGGTGGCTGAACGGTGGGCCGAGGAGTTGTTGGAGACGGGACGCGGATGGCGCGCCGCCGCGCGGCCGGTTCTGGATCCCTTCGCCCGGACGATCGCCTCGATGCTTCCGGTGATGGTCACTCCGGGCCGCGTGGACATTCTGCCGGTCTGGAAGGAGTGCGCTTCGCTCTTCGGGTCGGTTGCCGCCCGGCGCGGACGCGCGGCCGGCGAGGTGATCGAAGAGGTTCAGCTCCTTCGTGAGGTTCTGCTGGTCATGCTCTTCCGCGACGCGGCGGCGGATTCTTCCTTCACTCTTCCGCTGCGCGAAATTCTCCTCCTCAATCGCGCGATCGATACCGCCGTCGTCCAAGCCGGGGTGGGCTACACCGACCTTCTCTTCTTCAGTCTCCTGCATGATTCCGGAATCCCGGCGCCGCTGGAGGAACCGGAGACCGAGGAACTGCGCGCCCAGATCGACGAACTGGCCCTCGAGGCTCGCCGGACGATGGACCACATCGCGGGCGCGGAGTGAACGGGGGAGCAATCTCCGGGGACATGCCGCCGGAGGAGTTCCGGGAATGGGGGCGGCGCTTCGTGGACTGGATCGCCGACTACCTGGAGGGAGCGGAGCGCTATCCGGTTCTGGCCAGGGTGGCGCCGGGCGAGGTGCGCCGGAACCTTCCCGCGGCCGCGCCGGAGCGGGGCGAATCGATGGACGCGCTCTTTCGCGACTTCGAGTCCGTCGTCATGCCGGGAGTCACGCACTGGAACCACCCCGGCTTCTTCGGCTACTTCGCGATCTCCGGTTCGGGCCCCGGAATTCTGGGGGAACTGCTGGCGGCGGCGCTGAATGTCAACGCGATGGTCTGGAAGAGCGCCCCCGCGGCCACCGAGCTGGAAGCGGTCGTCCTGGACTGGCTGCGGCGCTTCCTGGGGCTCCCCGAAGGATTTTCGGGCGCGATTCACGACACCGCCTCGACCTCCACCTTCACCGCCCTGGCGGCGGCCCGGGAGAAGGGTCTGCCCGAGGCCCGCGAGCGCGGGATGGCGGCGGCGCCGCGCGGGGTGGTCTATGGAACGGCGGAGACGCACTCGTCGATCGCCAAGTCGGTGCGCGCCCTGGGCTTCGGGCGGCGGGGACTCCGTTCGGTGGAGACCGGCGCCGGCCGCGCCATGGATCCGGCGGCGCTGGCCCGCAGGATTGACGCCGACCTGGATGCCGGATTGAGGCCGCTGGCGGTGGTGGCCACGATCGGCACGACCTCGACCGCCGCCGTCGATCCGGTGGCCCGGGTGGCGGAGGTGGCGGCCGCGCGCGGGCTCTGGCTGCATGTGGATGCGGCCTACGCGGGGCCGGCGGCGGGTCTGGGCTTGCTGCGCCCGCACTTCGAGGGCTGGGAATGCGCCGACTCGATCGTCCTCAATCCCCACAAGTGGCTGTTCACCCCGGTCGACTGCTCGGTCCTCTACGTGCGCGATCCGGCCAGCCTGCGCGCGGCGTTCTCGCTGGTGCCGGCCTACCTGGAGACGGGGGAGCGCGAGGTCGAGCACCTGATGGACCAGGGCCTCGCCCTCGGCCGGCGCTTCCGGGCGCTCAAGCTCTGGTTCGTGCTGCGCTATTTCGGGCAGGAGGGACTGCGAAGAGTTCTTTCGCGACACATCGCGCTGGCGCGGCGGCTCGCCGGCCGGATCGACGCGGAGGACGGCTGGGAGCGGTGGCGTCCGACGCGCTTTTCGCTTGTGGTGCTGCGGTGCGCGCGCAGGGGGACGGCGGGTCCGGAACGGGACCGGATCAACCGGCGGATCCTGGAGCGCGTCAACGCGGGCGGCGAGGCCTTCGTGTCGCACACGGAGCTGGACGGCGAGCTCTGGATTCGGGTCGCGATCGGCAACCTTCGCACCCGGGCCCGCCATGTGGACGCCCTCTGGGAGGCGCTCCAGCGGGCGGCGGAGGAGGTTTGACGCAGGCTTGCCGCGACCGCCGCCGAGCCCCCGGCCCCTGCGCGGGCCGGCCCGGGCGGAGGTTGCGCGGCGAAGGTGCGCGCGCGACCCCGGATCCTGAAGACCGGTCCCGTCGCGGTCAGGCTTCCCGCACCTCCCGGACCAACTCCGACATCTGCTCCTTCGCGTCGCCGAAGAACATGAGGGTGCGGTCCATGTAGAAGAGGTCGTTGTCGATTCCCGCGAATCCGGGACTGAGCGACCGCTTCATCACGATTACGGTGCGCGCCCGGTCCACATCCAGGATCGGCATCCCCGCGATCACCGAATCGGGATCGCGCGCGGACGGGTTCACCACATCGTTGGCGCCGACGATCAGAACCACGTCGGTGCTCTCGAACTCGGGGTTGATCTCGTCCAGATCGAGGAGCTTGTCGTAGGAGACGTCCGCCTCGGCCAAGAGGACGTTCATGTGGCCGGGCATCCGTCCCGCCACCGGGTGCACCCCGAAGCGCACGCTGACGCCCCGTTCCTCGAGCAGGTCGCAGACCTTCCGCAGCTCGTGCTGCGCCTGCGCCACCGCGAGTCCGTAGCCGGGCACCACCACCACCGAGCCGGCATAGGCGAGCACCATCGCCGCCTGTTCGGCGTCCACATCGCGGACCGGACGTTCGCCGGTCTTCGCGCGCACCGCCTGGTCGCCCGTGCCGAAGGCGCCGAAGGCAACGTTCGCCAGCGACCGGTTCATCGCCTTGCACATGAGCTGGGTGAGGATCAGCCCCGCGGCCCCCACCAGCGATCCGGCGATGATCAGCATCATGTTCCCCAGCACGAATCCCGTCGCCGCCGCGGCGAGCCCCGAATAGGAATTCAGGAGCGACACCACCACGGGCATGTCCGCGCCCCCGATCGGAATGACCAGGAGGATGCCCAGCGCGAGCGCGCCCGCGACGAGAGCGAGGAAGAAGGGAATGCCGATCGCGGTCCCGGTGGAGCCGAGGACCGACGCGAGCGCGTCGCCGGCCGCCTGGTGGGCCAGCCCCGCCCCGACCACGAGGACGACGAGGAAGAGGAGGGCGTTCAGCGACTTCTGAAGCGCGAAGGTGACGGGCCTGCCGGTGACGATTCCCTGGAGCTTGCCGAAGGCGATCAGGCTCCCCGAGAGGGTGACCGCGCCGATCAGGGTGCTGAGCACGATCGTGAGGCCGTAGCCGGTGGAAAGGGCCGTGGCGCCGCCGCCCGCGCGAATGAACTCCGCCGCCGCGACCGCCGCCGACGCGCCGCCGCCGAAGCCATTGAAGACCGCCACCAGTTGGGGCATGGCCGTCATCTCGATGCGGCGCGCGAGAACGACGCCGACGAGTCCGCCGGCCACGACCGCGGCCAGCACGGTCGTCCAGTCCAGGATCCGGTTGTCGAGAAGGGTGACGACGATCGCCAGGAGCATGGCCTGCGAGGCCCGGATGTTTCCGGAACGCGCCGTGGCGGGCGAGGAGAGCCGCTTGATCCCCGAGACGAAGAGAATCGCGGAGAGGAGGTAGGCGAGCTGTGCGATGATTGCCGTTGATTCGGTATTCACGTCTGCCTCAGCGTTTCCGGAACATCTGCAGCATGCGGTCGGTGACCATGAAGCCGCCGACCACGTTGATCGTGGCCATCACGATTCCGAGCGCTCCCAGAACCTTCACCCATGGCGTGTCGGCCAGGCCGGTGACGACCAGCGCCCCGATCAGCGCGATGCCGGAGATCGCGTTGGCGCCGGACATCAGCGGGGTGTGCAGGGTGGGGGGAACCTTGGAGATGACCTCCCGGCCGGCCAGGGTGGCCAGCACGAACACGTAGAGCCCGATCAGCATCTCACCCATCGGTGCCGCTCTCCTTTCCGGAACCGGTCGTCTTGCCGGAACCGGGGTTGTCTCCGGATCCGCGCTCGTCGCTCGAACCGAGCTTGTCGCGAACCCGCTCGTTGCGGATCTCGCCGCCGCGCGCGATGCAGGTGGCCGCGGCGATCTCGTCGTCGAAGTCGATCGCGCCCTCGTCGTCCACCAGGTGATCCACGAAGGCGAAGAGGTTGCGAGCGTACATCTGGCTGGCGTGGAAGGGCAGCTCGGCCGGAAGGTTGGTGGGGCCGATGACGGCAACCCCGCCCCGGTCGACGCGCCGGCCGACCTCGGCGAGGGCGCAGTTGCCGCCGGTTGCGGAGGCCGCCAGATCGACGATCACGCTTCCCGGGCGCATCGAATCCACCATCTCGCCGGTGATCAGCAGGGGGGCGGGGCGGCCGGGGATCTGGGCCGTGGTGACGACCAGGTCGACCTCGCGAATATGGCTTGCGATGAGCTCGAGGTTGCGAGCGTTCTGCTCCTCCGAGAGCTCCCGGGCGTAGCCTCCCTCGTCTTCCGCGCTCTCGTCGAGAGTGCTTTCCAGGAAGGTCGCGCCCAGACTCATCACCTGTTCGCGCACCGCTGGCCGGATGTCGAAGGCCGAGACGACCGCGCCCAGCCTCCGGGCCGTGGCGATCGCCTGCAATCCCGCGACGCCCGCCCCCAGGATCATCGCCCTGGCGGGGCGCACGGTGCCGGCGGCGGTGGTCAGCATGGGGAGGAAGCGCGTCATGGCGTTGGATCCCATCAGCACCGCCTTGTAGCCCGCGACGGTGGCCTGCGACGAGAGCACGTCCATCTTCTGCGCCCGGGTGATCCGGGGAATCAGCTCGACCGCGAAGGCCGCAACCCCGCGCGAGGCCAGCGCCGCGATCCCCTCGCCCGGATCAAGGGGGCTCAGGTGGGAGACCAGCGACGATCCCGGCGGCAGAGCGGCGGCTTCCTCCGCGGTGGGCGGTTGCACCTTGAGAACCACCTCGGCGCCGTCGAGCAGCGCGGACCGGTCGGGAATCACCGCGGCGCCGGCGCTCTCGTAGTCCGCGTCCGGAAAGGAGGCCCCGACCCCCGCGCCGGCCTGGATTCGGAGATCCCAGCCGCGCTTGCGGTAGAGGCGCACCGCCTCGGGAACGAGTGCGACCCTCCGTTCGCCAGGGAGGCTCTCGGCCATGATTGCGATCGTCATTCGGTTCCTTCTCCTCTTCGTTCTCCTGCGTTGCCGCGCCGCCCCCGCGCAACGCGGCGGACTGAGGTCGCGATGGCGCCTTATCCGCGCGGGGGCCGCTCGGCTTCGCCCTGCGCGCCGGACTTCCGGAGCCCGTCCCCGGCTGCCCGCGCGACCGGCGGCGCCCGGCGGAGAAGTTCCCCACGGTTTCGCCCCGATCGCAACGCGCCCGAAGATGGGTCCCGGCAGGGCTCGGCGCAACTTGTCCCATCTGAACATTCCGACGCCCATCGGTTTCGCCTACCATGTGCGCTCACCTGTCAGGGGGGGAGTGCGTCGTGCTCGCTGTCGTCGATTCATGCTGGGTTCATGGGGTGGAGGGCCAGCCGGTCCGGGTGGAGGTCAAGGTGCAGACGGGTTTGCCGGTCTTCACGGTGGTCGGACTGCCCGCGGGCGCCGTCCGCGAGGGAAAGGAGCGCGTCTTCGCGGCGCTGGCGCAGACGGGACTGCCCCTTCCTCCTCGCCGCATCACCGTCAATCTCGCTCCCGCCGATCTCCCCAAATCCGGGTCCGGATTCGATCTGCCGATCGCCGTCGCCCTCCTGGCCGCGCTGGGCCATGTGCCCGCCGCCGCGGCGACCGGGGCGCTTTTCGTCGGCGAACTCGGTCTCGACGGTGCGGTGCGGCCGGTGCGGGGCGCGATCGCGCTGGCAATGAAATGTCGCGAGGAGGAACGCGGCCGCCTCTTCCTGCCGCAGGGGAATGCGCGCGAGGCGGCGGCGGTGCCGGGGGTGGAAGTGGTGGGGCTCCGGTCGCTAAGCGAGTTGATCGCGATCCTCAACGGCGAGGCGGAGCCCGAACCGGTTCGGCGCCATCCTCCCCCCGCAGGGCGTCCCGCCGCCGATCTGGCGGAGGTGCGCGGCCAGGAGCTCGCCAAGCGGGCCCTGGCGATCGCGGCCGCGGGAGGGCACAGCCTCCTCATGTCCGGGCCGCCGGGATCGGGCAAGACGATGCTGGCCCGGCGTCTTCCGGGAATCCTGCCTCCGCTGGCCGATTCGGAATCTCTGGAGGTGACCCGCGTGCACAGCGTGGCCGGGCTCCTCGCGCCGGGTTCGCCGGTCAGGACCGACCGTCCCTTTCGCGCGCCGCACCACACCATCTCGCCCGGCGGCCTCATCGGAGGGGGCAATCCTCCGCGGCCGGGGGAAATCACCCTGGCCCACCTGGGCGTTCTCTTTCTCGACGAGCTCCCCGAGTTCAGTCGGCGCGTCCTCGAGACCCTGCGCCAGCCGATCGAGTCCGGTCAGGTCCGGATCGCGCGCGTCCGCCACACGGTCGCCTTCCCGGCGCGCTTTCAACTGGTTGCCGCCATGAACCCATGCCCCTGCGGAATGGCGGGAGACGCCTGCATATGCGAAGACCGCGACATCGCGCGTTACCGGGCGCGTCTCTCGGGTCCGTTGCTCGACCGGATCGATCTGCGGATATGGTTGGATGCGGTGCCCTGGGACGAGCTGGAGCGCGAAGCCCCGGCCGAGGGTTCGGCGGAGACGCGCCGGCGGGTGATTGCGGCCCGGGCCCGCCAGGCTGCCCGGTATGGCGACGCCGTCGCGCTGAACGCCTCGATTCCATCGGCTCGGGTGACGAGCGTGTGCCGCCTCGATGCGGGCGGTTCACGGCTTCTGAGCGACGCTGCGCAGCGTTTCGCGATGTCGGCGCGGTCGATTCACCGGGCGCTGCGGGTGGCGCGCACGATCGCGGATCTTGCCGGGGCGGAGGAGTTGCGCGAGCTGGACGTCGCCGAGGCGCTTCGGCTGCGCGCACTGTCGCAACTGGCCCGGGTGGGCTAGCATGTTTCGTCATCGAGAGCTGTGGAGGAAGCGCTGCCCGCTGGTGGGAGGGGGTTCGCCGGCGGGCCGAGAGGGCGAAACCGGGAGGAAGCCTGCGAGATGGCCCACTATCTCGACTTTGCGGCGACATCGGCGCTTCGTCCGCCGGAGGTGGCGCGCGCGGTGGCGGACTTTCTGGGCGGAGTGGGTTGCTCGCCCGGCCGCGGCGGACATTCCGGAGCGGTGGCGGCGGCCCGGCTGGCCTTTCGCTGCCGTCGCGCCCTCTGTCGGCTGCTGGGTCTCCCCGGCGATCCGGGCCGCATCGCATTCATGGCGAACGCGACCCACGCCCTCAATACCGCGCTCGGGGGACTGCTCCGCGAAGGCGACGTCCTGGTGGTGTCCCAATACGACCACAATGCCGTTCTGCGTCCCGCCCACCACCTGGCGCGGACCCGGGGCGTCGAGCTTCGCATGCTGCGCGGAAGTCCGGATGGGGAGATCGACCTCGGCGAGGCGGCCCGCATGCTGGAGGGAGCGAAGGTGCTGGCGGTGAATGCGGCCTCGAATGTCCTCGGGACCCCTTTGCCGGTTGCCGGGCTGGCGGAGATCGCGCGGGCCGCGGGGGCGGTCGTGGTCGTCGATGCGGCCCAGTCGGCCGGACACTTCGAGGCCGGAGCGAGCGCGGACCCGGCGGCCGACGTCGTGGCCTTCACCGGGCACAAGGGGCTGCTGGGGCCGCAGGGAATCGGGGGATTGTGGGTGCGCGAGGGGGTCGACGTGGATCCGTTGCTGCGAGGGGGGACCGGGGGCGAATCGTCGCGGCGCGAGATGCCCGCCGCCATGCCCGACCGGCTCGAGGCCGGGACGCCGAACGCGCCCGGGGTGGCGGGACTGCTGGCCGGGTGCGACTTCCTGCGCCGCAGAGGGGTGGCCGCGTTGCACCGGCACGAGATGGCTCTCAAGGCCAGGCTGCGCGAGGGGCTCGCGGGGGTGGGGGGGGTGCGAGTGCTGTCGCCGGCGGGCGCGCGGGGCGTTCCGATCGTGACGATTGCCGCGCGCCGAATGGACGCCGCCACCCTGGCCGGGCGGCTGGACCGCGAGTTCCGGGTTCAGACCCGCGCCGGACTGCATTGCGCTCCCGAAGTGCACCGGGTCCTGGGGACGATGGGGGAGGGGGCGGTGCGATTCTCGCCGGGATGGGCATCGACGACCGAAGATGTGGACGCGGCGGTGACCGCGGTGGATGCGTTGCTGCGCCCCGTAGCGGTACCGGTGAACTGATGCGAACGAAATCCGGAGCGGCGCAGTCGCAGCCGCGGAGGCTGTTTGTGGCCCTCTGGCCGCCGCGCGCCCTGCAGAGTCGTCTCTGGCGGAGTCTCGAGCCTCTCCGCGCCGAGCTTCCCCGGGTGCGCTGGGTGCCACCCGAGCGCTATCACCTCACCCTGCGCTTCCTGGGCGATGTGCCCGCCCGGGCGGTTGCCGCCGTCGTCCGCGCCTGCGACGCGCTGGTCTCCGTGCGCGCCTTTCGGGTGCGTCTGGCCGGTGCGGGCGCGTTTCCGCCCCGGGGCCGCCCGCGCATCTATTGGGTGGGGGTGGAGGCCGAGTCCCTTACCGGACTTCGCAAACGGCTGGACGGCGCCCTGGCCGCCGAGGGATTCCCCCGCGAACGCAAGCGCTTCGCCGCGCACCTCACGATCGGAAGAGCGGGGCGAGAACGCTCTCGCAGCCGTCCCTCGGATCCCCCCCGCCCCGCCGCCGCCCTCGCGCGCTTCCGGGGTGTCCGCCACGGCGACTTCGCTCTTCGCGCCGTCCACCTGGTGCAGAGCGAGCTGCGGCCCTCCGGACCCGTCTACACCTCCATCCATGCGGTCTCCCTCGCCCCGCCCGCCGCCCCCTGATGGCCAGAATCCTGATCATCGACGACGAAGAGTCGGTCGGTATCGCGCTGCGGCAGCTCTTCGAATACGAAGGGCACCGCGTTCATATCTCCGAGAACGGGCCCGGCGGCCTGATCGACTACCCGGAATTCCGCCCCGACGTCACCTTCCTCGACGTCAAGATGCCCCGGATGGATGGACTCGAGGTGCTGGATCGCATTCGCGAAGCCGATCCCGCCGCGGTCGTCGTGATGATTTCGGGGCACGGCACCATCGGCACCGCCGTGGAGGCCACGCGCAAGGGCGCCTTCGACTTCCTGGAGAAGCCCCTCGACACCGACCGGCTTCTCGTCACCCTGCGCAATGCGCTCACCGTCCGCGGCCTCGCCGAGAGCGTGGACCGGCTCATCGGTCCGATCGAGATTCGGCACGACATCGTGGGGGGATCGCGGGTCCTGCGCGCGGTGCTCGACCGCATCGACATGGTGGGTCCCACCGACGCGCGGGTTCTGATCACCGGCGAGAACGGAACCGGTAAGGAGCTCACGGCACGAGCGCTGCACCGGCGGTCGCGGCGGGCGGGCCATCCCTTCGTCGAGGTCAACTGCGCGTCGATCCCGGCCGAACTCATCGAGTCGGAGCTCTTCGGCCATGTGCGCGGTTCCTTCACCGGAGCGGTCTCCGATCACACCGGCAAGTTCGAGCAGGCGCACCGCGGCACCCTCTTCCTGGACGAAATCGGAGACATGTCGCCGACGGCACAGGCCAAGGTGCTGCGCGCGCTTCAGGAGGGCGACGTCACCCGGGTCGGGGGCACGAAACCGGTCAAGGTCGATGTGCGGGTGATCGCGGCGACCAACAAGGATCTGGACGAACAGATTCGCAAGGGCGAGTTTCGCGAGGATCTGCTCCACCGCCTCAACATGGTCACCATGCGCGTGCCTCCTCTCCGGGAGCGCCGCGACGACATACCGATGCTGGTGGCACACTTCGCCGAGCTGGCTCCGAAGCGCTACGGGGTGCCGTCGCGGAGTTTCGACGCCGAGGCGCTGGATGCGCTGGCCGCCCTGAGCTGGCCCGGCAATGTGCGCGAGTTGAAAAACGCGGTGGTGCGGCTCATGTTGTTGAGCGAGGGCGAGGCGGTGGGTTGCGGCGACGTGGAGCGTTTCGTGGCGGGAGGGGGAGGCGTGACGGATGCGCCGGAAGGAATGATGGGGCTCCGGACCTTGAGCGAATTCAAGGACGCGGCGGAGCGGGCCTTTATCGACGCCAGGCTGCGGGAGTGCGAGTGGAATGTGTCGGAAGCCGCGCGGCGGATGGGAATGCCGCGCTCGAACCTCTACAAGAAGATTCAGAGGCATGGGCTGGCGCGCGGCTCGTGACCTTGGGAGAGATTTTCAAATGACTGGGAGACAATGACTTCACCACAATTGAAGACTTTGCCGACTCCGACTTTGCCCGGAGCGATTTCCCTGCGGTCGGCGACCTCGTCGAGGTCAAGAGTGCTGGAGCCGTCGCTGGATCGCTATTACCGGGAAATCAGCCGCTATCCGATGATCGACCGGGAGGAGGAGGTGCGGCTTGCGCGGGGGATTCGGCGGGGCGAGAACGAAGCCCTCGACAAGCTGGTACGCTCCAATCTGCGCTTTGTCGTGACGGTGTCGCGCAAGTACCGGAACCAGGGGGTTCCTCTTCCCGATCTGATCAGCGAAGGGAATCTGGGATTGATCCAGGCGGCGCGGCGCTTTGACGAAACGCGCGGGATCCGCTTCATCTCCTACGCCGTGTGGTGGATTCGCCAGGCGATCCTGCAGGCGCTCGCCGAGCAGGGCCGGATCGTGCGGCTGCCCGCGGGCCGGGCCCACCAGCTCCAGAGAGTTGCGCGCCACCGGGCCGAACTCGCTCAGGAGCTGGGCCGCGAACCGAGGGCGATCGAAATCGCCAAGGCGATGGGCGCCAGAGTCGAGAGGGTTGAGCAGGCGCTGGCCATCATGCCCGCCCACCTTTCGCTCGATGCGCCGGTGGTGGACGGGGAAAGCGCCACTCTCCTGGACAGCCTTCCCGACCTGGCGTCGCCGGGACCGGAGGAGACGCTTTTCGAGCGGGCGCTGTCCCGGGATCTCGCGGCCGCGCTGGAGACGCTGAGCGGCCGCGAGGCGACGGTGTTGCGGATGTACTTCGGTCTGGGGGGCGCCGCTCCGCAGTCGCTGCAGGAGATCGGGTGCAGGTTGGGCATCACCCGCGAACGGGTCCGCCAGATCAAGGAGCACGCGCTGCACCGGCTCCGCTGCACACCCGCCGGACAGGCGCTCGAGAGCTTCGCTTCCTGATCCGGGTTCGGCTGCGGCATCCGGCGCCGCCGGGCGATGATTCCCGAGCGGGCACAAGCACCAGCCTTGCACCTGAACGCGCGCGGGGAGGTCGGCATGCTTGGCAACGGCCGAAAGACAGGCTTCCGGTCCGGGCGACAGCGGACACGCGGGCGGCGGCATTCGAGCGGCGTTGCATCCGCGCCGTACCGCCGCCGCCCGCCGGGGGCGGTCCCGTTCCACCCTCCGGTTCCGGGTCCGGCCATGGAGCCCCCGCGCCCGCCGGAGGCGGCCTGTTGACAACTTCGTCCCGGCGGTGGAGCTTTGGTGTCGCTTGCCGGAGTAGCTCAGTTGGTCAGAGCAGCGGAATCATAATCCGCGTGTCGGGGGTTCAAGTCCCTCCTCCGGCACTGGCCCGGTGGGCCGATTCGCCCGGGCAAGGCGGATCGGCGCCGGGTCCGGGTCGTCGTTCGTCCGGGGTGGGGCGTCCATTGTGGTCTGCAGGGGACCGAAACCGCGCGTTCGCGCCGAAGTCCGCCGCCGGCTGGGGCCACCCGGGCGAGGAGCTCTCATGAACGAATCCCCCGCACCGGCCTCTCTTCACCGCCGGATTGCGGTCGACACGCCGGAACATGTGCGCCTGAACTATGCGCTGGCGGATCTGGGCGCTCGCGCGGCCGCGCTGGCGATCGATCTGCTGATCTCCACCCTGGGTCTGGCTCTGATCGGGATGGCCTTCCGGTACGCGGGGCTCCTCGACGATCTGCTGGAATCGCTGGGCAGCACGATTCTCATCTTTGCGATCTTCTTTGTGCAATGGGGATACTTCATCCTCTTCGAGGGGGTCGGCGGCGGACGCACCCCGGGCAAGCGCGTCATCGGGTTGCGGGTCATTCACACCGGCGGCGAACCGCTCTCCTTCCGCGGCGCCGTGCTCCGCAACCTGATTCGGCTGGTGGACATGCAGCCCGTTCCCTCCGGGTTGGCCGGCGCGATCAGCATTGTGGCGACCCGGCGCGCGCAGCGGCTCGGCGATCTCGTGGCCGGAACGATCGTCGTGCGCGATGTGAGCAGCGGCGAACACCTGGCCGCCGGGATCGAGCTACAGGCCGGGCGCGTGGGCCGTCCCGTGCTCGCGGCGGAGCAGTTCGATCTTCTGGCCGGCTACATGGCCAGGCGCGAGGGGCTGGAGGGGGTGGTGCGGGCAAGGGTGGCGGTCTCGCTGGCCGAGGCGCTGGACTTCGCGCTGCGGCGGGATCGCGAGACGAACGATCCGAGCGCCGACGAACGTCTGGTCCGTCTCCATGAGGAAGAGGCGCCCCGGCACGCTGCCCGGCGCGGCGGCGCGAGCTTGCAGGCGGCGACGATGGCGCGGCAGCAGCGGGAGTCCTGGGCCCGCTACGCCGAGCTGGTCAGGAAAGGCAATCGCAAGGGACTCAAGGCCTTCAGCGAGGACGAGGTCCGCACCTTCGGAGAGCTCTACCGCGCAATGACGGCCGACCTGGCGCGGGCGCGCACCTACGGGGCCTCGCCGGGGTTGCTCGGTACCATCCAGCGCTGGGCCGGATCCGGACACAACCTGCTCTACCGGACGCGCGGGCGGGCGGCGGTCTCGGCGGGAAATTGGATTGCGCGGGAGTTTCCCCGCACCGTGCGCCGCTACGGCCGGCACCTCCTGTTGGCGTCGGCGATCTTCTACGGCTCCGGAGCGGTGGCCTTTCTGGCCGTGCGCGACGACCCGCTGCTGGGACGGCGGTTGGCGGGGCCGGGGATGCTGACCCGCGCGGAGCTGATCGAGAAGGGCAATGTCGACGCGACCTATCTTGCGGAGGGGGACGAGTTCGAGGCCACCGACATGCCCGTCTTCGGGTCCAGCGTGATGACGAACAACATCGGCGTCACCCTTACTGCCTTTGCGGGGGGACTGCTCGCCGGCTGCGGGACGCTCTACATCCTGGTGCTGAACGGGATGCTTCTGGGCGTCGCCATGGGGGCGTTCGCCAACGAGGGCGTGCTCGGCGTCATCCTCGCCTTCGTCTTCTCCCACGGCTTCATCGAGCTCACCGCGATCTGCATTGCCGGCGCGGCGGGCTTCGGGATGGGATCGGCGTTGCTCCTTCCCGGGAGGCGCACGCGCGCGGAGGCCTTGCGGGAACGGGCCCGGGCCTTCCTCTCGCTGATCGCGGGGACGACTTTCCTGCTCGTCCTGGCGGGCGTCATCGAAGGGTTCATCTCTCCCACCAGCCTTCCGGCCGCCTTCAAGTTCGGCTTCGGCGGCCTGACCGCGGTGCTGCTCGTCCTGTACCTCGGCTTTGCCGGAAGGGGCGGGTCGCCCGCGGAGCCCGGGGGGACGCCGGCGAGCTGAGGCGCGAACCGAACGGAACCGGCGACGGGCCCGCAATCGCTCCGGGGCCGCGCCGTGCGGGATGGCTCTGCGGCGACGCGAACCCTCCCCTGCAGGCGACGGACCGAACGAGACCGGCCTAAAGCAGTCCGCGCTCCTTGATCTCGACGTACTTGTCCAGCGTCCGCACCAGCGCATCGCCCGGCGGCGTGTCCACCACCAGAACCCCCGACTGGCGCATGATCTGCAGGGTCGTCGCCCGCGCCTGCACCAGCTCCTCGGCGGCGGCCCGGTGCCATGCGCCCTTCTCGTCGGTCACCTCGCCGCGGGCGGCGGCCTCCAGCTCCGGGTTGCGAATCGCGATCGCGAGCGGAAGATGCGACCGTCCGATCCGGGTCAGGGAACGCACCAGGGCGCGCGACACCGAGCGGTCGATCACATCGCAGAAGAGGATCACCAGCGAACGCTTGCGGAAGGTGCGGCCCAGCGTCGCGAAGGCCAGCGGGTAGTTCGGTTCGACCAGTCGCGTCTCCACTCCGGCCAGCACCCGCGCCAGTCCCGGGGGATCGGCGCGGCGCGGCGGCGAGATGTGACGGATCCGGTCGTCGAAGACCACCACCCCGATCCGGTCTCCGAAGCTCTGGGCCCGGCCGGCCAGCATCATGCAGGCGCCGAGCGCGTAGTCGACCCGTTCTCGCAGCGGCGAAAGTCGTTCCCGCATCTGCCGTCCGGCATCGATCGCCAGCACCACATTCTGGCTGCGTTCCGCCTCGTAGTTGCGCACCACATGCCGCCGCCGCCGGGCCGACGCCTTCCAGTCGATGGTGCGCGGATCGTCGCCTTGGACATAGTCGCGCAGACTCTCGAACTCGCGCCCGTCTCCCCACTGCCGGTTGCGCCGCTGCCCCGGAGCGCGCAGCCGTCGCCGAATGGCGTGTCCGCTGCGGTCGCGAAGGAGATCCCGAACCCCCGGCTGCACCTGGAGGGTGTGCGAGAGCGGGGTCGTCGCGCGCCGCCAGGCCAGTCCCCAGGGCGAGAAGGTCCGTGTGTGAATGGCTCCCAGCGAGAGGAATCCGCGCGCTCGGGGCAGAAGGGGATAGCGCAGCCGGACCCCGTCCCGCGCCGGAATTCGCACCGGCCTGCCCTCCTCCCAGTCATCGGCGCCGCCGGGGCCGGAGATGCGTCTCAGGCTCGGATCGAGATCGTCGGTGACGAGCACCCGCAGCGTTCGCCCGGTCGGATTGGCCAGGACGAGATCGACCTCGGCAGGGGTGGCCAGCGCGGCGATCCGGGGCGCGGTTCGTTGGGCCAGCGGCGACCGGGTGCGCCGTCCATCCAGGAAGAAGAGCAGGAGAATCGCGGCGTCGACCGCCAGTCCCAGGGGCACGCTCGCCGGGAAGATCAGCGAGGAGAGCGCCAGGAGGACGATGGTGCGCGCGCTCGGAATCAGCGGAATGCGCACGCTCGGCCTTCGGGGAAATGGAGGAATTGCGGCTTCATGGCGGGTGGGCGAGGTGGAAGGGGAATGTGGATGGGGAATGGAGGAAGAGCGGGACGAAGGGACGAGAAGGGCGAAGGGAGGGAAGGGGAAGCGCGGCCTACCGCGGCGCCTCGAGAGTCTCCAGAAGCGACCTCAGCTCTTCGTCCGACGAGCGTCCCTCGACCTCGGCCTCGGCGGTGAGCACCACCCGGTGGCGCAGGACCGGGAAGGAGAGCGACTTCACGTCGTCGGGTGCGACGAAGTCGCGGCCGCGCAGAAAGGCCTCGGCGCGGGCGGCCTGGAAGAGGGCCACGCCGGCGCGGGGACTCGCCCCCAGGACGAAGGCGCTGTCGTCGCGGGTGGCGCGCACGATCCCGGTGACGTAGCGCCGCACGCGTTCATCCATGTGCACTCCGTTGACCGCCGCCCGCATGGCCAGCAGCGCGTCGCGCTCCAAAGCCTCGGCGATCGGATAGCTGGCTTCGTCGTCGGCGCGGAAACCGGCCTCGTGGCGGTCCAGAATCGCCGCTTCCGCTTCCTGCGGGGGATAGTCCACCACGATCTTCATCAAGAACCGGTCCACCTGCGCCTCCGGCAGCGGATAGGTCCCCTCGTATTCGACCGGATTCTGCGTGGCGAAGACGGTGAAGGGACCGGGCAGCGGGCGCGTCCGCCCATCCACCGTGACCTGCCGTTCCTCCATCGACTCGAGGAGCGCGGCCTGGGTTTTCGGCGGCGCGCGGTTGATCTCGTCGGCCAGGAGCAGATCGGCGAAGACGGGACCCGGCCGCCAGGCGAAGCCCGAGTCGGAGAGGATGTTGACCCCCACCAGGTCGGTCGGCATGAGATCGGGGGTGAACTGAACGCGGCCGAAATCGAGACCGAGTCCGCGAGAGAGGGCGCGCACGGCGAGGGTCTTGGCGGTGCCGGGGACGCCTTCGAGGAGCGCATGGCCGCGGGCGAGGAGGGTGATCATGAGCTGCCTGAGCACCGTTTCCTGGCCGAGGACGACCTCTTCGAGCTGGGCGAGCAGCCGCAGCGCGGGATCCGGGGAGCCTGCGGACCGGGAGTTCGTGGCCGGGTGGTCGGTGGTTGGGGAATCCGTGGTTGGGGAAGTCAAGAACCAGCCCTCCTTGCGAGGTGTTCGTCGATGCCGGCGGCAATGGCGGCCAGCTCCGGCGGATTGGCGTGAAGAGCGCGGCGGACGCGCGCGAGGGAGGAGTCCGGGCCCTCGCCGCCCTCCAGACGCGTCAGCAGGGCGTCGGCGTCGGCGGTGTCGCGGGGTGGAGGAAGACGGGCGGCGCGGGCCAGGCGGGCCAGAAGGAGGAGCGCCGCCGTGCGCGAGGCCCCGGCCTTGCGGTAGAGGTCTCCCAGCGCCGAGACGTGCTCGAGGGGCGACCGCCGCTTGCGGTCGGGAGGGGCGACGGTGGGGGTGGGAGCGCCGAAGCGCAGACCGCCGCAGGCCAGCGCCAGGAAGACGACCAGGGAAAGATGGAGGAGGACGCGCCCGACCGGATGCCCGGTAGCGAAGTCCGCAAGCGTCTCCGCCTGGCTGCGCTGGCCGCCGATTTCCTGGTGGAATTCGGCGAAAAACACGGTGTCGGCGGCGGCGGTCCCGGCCAGGACTGCCCGGATGGCGAGCGCGGCCAGCGGCGACTCGGCGGCGTTCCCGTTCGAGAGCGGCCGACTCTCCGAGAGCACCGTGACGCGGCCCTCGCCCAGGCGCATCTCGGCCGCGGCCATCCACTCCTGTCCCTCGCTGTCGCGGACGGTCAGGAGGGGGACGACCTCGCCCGCCGCGTCCACGAAGCGGAAACCATGGGTCAGCCTTCCGACCTCGTCGGACAGGCCGGCGGTCAGGGGATGCGAGGCCCAGGCCGGGTCCTCCAGGTAGCGGTCGCGGAACTGGTCCTCCTGGGTTCGGTAGCGAAAGCGGACGCCGATCGAATCCATGAATTGGCTGCGCCGGGGAGAACGGCTCAGCCCCGCCGGCGCCCTGTAGACCGGCACATGGACGAGCGTCCCGCCGCCGCGCACCAGATCCAGAAGGGCGGTGATCTCGCGTGGGGTGAGGGGGAGGCGTGGCCGGATCAGAACGAAGGTCCCCCGCACCGGATCCGCCTCCACCAGCGGGGTGAATCGCGGCGCCACCGGCCGCCCAAGGCGTTCGATCGCGCGGGCGAAGGCGGCGATTCCGTCGGGCGTGGTGCGGAGCGAGCTGCGTATCGTGACCCGGTCGCTGCTCCGTTCCCCCTGCGGCCGCGCCAGAAAGGCGGCGACCAGCGCAATGGCCAGCACCCCGAACAGAAGAAGCGTCGGTCGGTCGCGAATCCTGCGGGGCCGCTCCCCCGGCTTCGAAGGGATTCCGCCCGGCGCCCGCGCTCCGTCCACCGGCTCCGCGACGCCCCCGCGCCTTCGCCCGACTGCGTCCCCGCTCACCGCTCCGCCCCCGCATCGTCTTCGGCCGCCGCCGCGACCTCGCAGCCGGCCGCGCGCGCCATCCGGGCCAGACCGGCGAAGCGGTCCGAGGTCGGTTCATCCTGCCCGAAGGAAAAATCCTCGAATTCGCGCAGAAAACGCCCCCCGGCTCCAGCTCCCGCCCCCGCGCTTCGCCGAATTTCCAGCGCATAGTCGCCCGGCGTCTTCGAGCCGTGAAAGGCCAGCGTCCCTTCCGCCTCCAGACTCAGCAGGAACCCCTGGTAGAGCGCCGTCGCGGCCGGTCGCAGCTCGCCCCTTCCCGCCCGCCGCTGCGCGCTCAGAATCCACTCGGCCGCCGTCCGGGGAAGAATCTCCGGATCGTCCTCCGCCCCTTCGCTCCCCCGCAGCTCCGGCGCATGACGCCGCGCCAGGGCGATGATCGCCACCAGCACGGCCGCCGTCACCGCCGCCGCCAGCAGCTCCGGCAGAATCCCCCCATCTTCCCCAAAGAGATTGACCAGCCAATTCCAGAGCCGCCGCAACCTCAGGAAAAACTCCTCCAGCAGGACCGCCCAGAGCGGCGGCTGCGCCTCGAAGGTCGCGAACTCCGGTGCGGCCAAGATTTCTCGCAGCGTTTCCGACACCTCCTCGGGGGAGGGAAGCTGTCGCGCGGGCGCACGGATTCCGGAATTCGCCATCCCCGAGATCATCCCCGAAATCGCCGTGCCCGACATCGCCGGCATCGCCCGGGCGGTTCCCGCTCAGCGCCCCATCGGATTGTCCGGCCTCATGGCTTCCGCGCGCGCCGCCAGATCGAATCCCTCGCTTCGCACCCGCCGGTCGTGGAAGAGCACCACCATCGCGCCGACGGCGAAGGGCATCGTCAGGGCGCCGACGACGAAGTCCACCGTATTGCTCAGCCACTGCTCGGTCGCGCCGATCGTCGTTGCGGCCTCGGGATCCGCAAAGAAGTTGTCCAGTCCAAAGAGTATCCCGATGCCGAAGCTGGGCGCCATCTGAATGATCATCGCCACCGCGACGACCCCGATCACCCGCAGCAGCCCGCCCCGGCAGAGCGAGATCGAACGCCCGAAGGCCGCCGTGGCGCCGCGTCCCTCGAAGACCACCGCCGGCAGGATCCCGAAGGTGACGCCCATCCACGTCAGGAACACAAGGGCGGCGATCGGAACCAGGACGGTCATGGCGACGATCGCAGTAAGGACCCCGGATGCGGCCAACGCGCCCAAGAGGAGCGAGGTGATCACGGAGGTCGCGACGGCGACCACCACGAACCCCAGCAACACCAGCGAACCGGCCCCCAACGCGGCGGGAAAATAGGGCAGCGCCGACCGGAGGGCGCCCCCGAGCGACACCTCCCGCTCCCCTGTCCGCTCCCGAATCGCCACCGTCAGCGCCACCGATCCGAACCAGGCGAAGACGATCGATCCCAGCGCGACGAACATCGCAATCACCGCCACCGAGGCAATCTCTCCCATCCAGCCCGCCATCTGCGCGGGGTCGTCGGGCGCATTCACGAGCGCTCCGAAGTCGGGCGCCAGAAAAAGCTGCAACAGGTACCCCGGCAGCGTCGCCACCAGCGCAATCAGGTAGAAGAGGACGAAATCGCGCCGGTAGAGCTGCACCGCGCCATCGACGATCTCGCCGAATCCGAGGGGCCTCAGGGGAAGAATCGACATGGCCCCCAAGGTAGCCGCTGGCCGCGAAGTGCGGAAGAGCGCATCATTCGTTGGCCGCCCGCCGGGACGAACCGCCGGAGAGGAAGAGGAAACGAGGGAATGGAAATTCGGAAAAGAAGAATGGAAATTCGGAAAACAAGCCTTGCGCTCGTCGTCGCGGCGGCGCTGGCCTGCGCGGTCGCCGCGTCCCCACCCCTTCGCGCTCAGGTTGCGCGCGCTGGCGCGAACGCGCTCCCCTGGCCGCCCGTCGCGACCTTCTCGATCGTCGGCTACGACCCCGTAACCGGCGAGGTGGGAGTGGCGGTGCAGTCGCGGGTCTTTTCGGTGGGCAATGGCGTCATCTGGGGCGAGGCCGGGGTGGGAGTCGTCGCCACCCAGGCGATCGTTGACGTCTCCTACGGTCCCCAGGCGCTGGCCTTGCTGCGCGAGGGTCGTTCCCCCGAAGAGGCGGTCCGCCTGATCCTGGCGCGCGACCCCGACCCCGATCCGGAGCGCTGGACGAAGGAAGGCCGCCAGTTCTCGATCATGAACGCCCGCGGCGAGGTCGCCACGCACACCGGTCCCCGCGCGAGCGAGTGGGCGGGCCACCGAATCGGCGAACATGTCTCGGCGCAGGGCAACATCCTGGCCGGGCCCGCAGTCGTGGACGACATGGTCGCGGCCTTCGAGTCCACCCCCGGGCACCTCTCGCTGCGGTTGCAGGCGGCGCTGGAGGCTGGCCAGGCCGCGGGCGGCGACACCCGCGGAATGCAGTCGGCGGCCATGCTGATCGTGCAGGAGGACGGCGGCGTCTGGCTCAACAACGATGTGGTGCTGCGCCTCCAGGTGGACGATCACGACGATCCGATCGCCGAGTTGCGCCGCCTGGTCGAGATCGCGGCGGAGCGGCGGGAGCGGCGGCGAAGGCGGTAGGGGGCCAGGCGCCGGGCGGAGCGGCCCCGGCCCGGATGACGCGCGGGATGTCCGGTTCGGGTGGCGCGCGGCGGGTCCGGTGCGCGCTCGGTCAGGCCCCATCGGCGCGAAATCCCCGCAGCCGCGCCAGATTCCTGCGGTCGGCGGTTACCTCGTCGTCCCCCTTCGGCGTTTCCAGGATCTTCGGCACCGCGCGGAAGCGGTCGTCGTTCATGATGCGGCGGAAGGGTTCGGGTCCGATCGTGCCCCGTCCGATGTGTTCGTGGCGGTCGCGGCGCGATCCGAAGGGCGTTTTGGCGTCGTTCAGGTGGAAGAGCCCGATCCGCTCCAGCCCGAAGGCGTCGTCGGCGCGCTTCCAGACGCCTTCGTAGTCGCCCTGCAGATCCAGCCCCGCGACCCAGGCGTGGCAGGTGTCGAAGCAGACTCCGACGCGGTCGCGCTCCGGGCGTGGAATCCGCTCGATGATCGTCTTCAGCGCCTCGAAGCTGCCTCCCACCGTGGTGCCGGCTCCGGCGGTGAGCTCCAGGAGGATGCGCGTCCGGCCGGGGCACCCCTCCAGGATCCGGGTGATTTCGTCGGCGTTGCGGGCCATTCCGCTCTCCGGATCGCCGTCGGTGGCGTTGCCGGGGTGAGTGACCAGGGCGTCGAGATCGAGGATCCGGGCGCGCTCGAGTTCGTCGGCGAAGGCGCGGGCGGATCGTTGGCGGAGGACCGGATTCGGGCTCGCCAGGTTGATCAGGTAGGAGTCGTGGGCGGCGACGAAGGGGACTGCGGCGGTGGCCCGGCGGAAGCGTTCGGCGGCGGCGGCGGCGATGGCGGCCGAGGCCCAGCGATTGGGCTGGCGGGTGAAGAGCTGGAAGACGCTCGCGCCGATGGCGTCCGCGCGGGCGGGGGCGCGGTCCACGCCGCCCGCGGCGGAGACGTGGGCGCCGAGTTCGTCGGGAGGGGGCGGGGTCATGGTTGCGGCGGAGATCGTTGCGGGGTTGGCTGAGGCGATGCGCGGTCGCGTCCGGCGGTGGTGGCGGGGAGTTTCCCGGCAAGATGGCGGTCGAGAACCTCGGCGAGATGGTGCGCCCGGCGTCCGGCGCCGTCCAGGATCTGGGCGCGGCAACTGAAGCCGTTCGCGACGATGAGCTCTCCGGAGGCCGCGGCGCGCACGGCGGGCATGAGCGCGAGTTCGCCCATGGCGCGCGAAACCGCCAGGTGGCGGGCGCGATAGCCGAAGGATCCGGCCATCCCGCAGCAGCTCGATTCGATGGGCTTGGAGCGAATGCCGGCGATGGCGAGCGCGCGGGCGGTGGTGGTCTCGGTTCCCGCGGCCTTCTGGTGGCAGTGACCGTGAATGCGGGCGGTGGGGGGACGCCGGGGCGCGGTTGGGTTGGACGGCGGTTCCGCCGGGAAGGGATTCGCCTGGAAGGGCGCGCCGGCCACCGCTTCGCCGGCCAGAAACTCGTCGAGGAGCTGAGCGCGGTCGGCCACCTCGCGGGCGGCGTCGCCGGGGCAGAGGCGCAGCGCTTCGTCGCGCAGCGTGAGGAGGCACGACGGCTCGAGGCCGACGATCGGCAGGCCGCTCCGGGCCAGGGGGGCGAGCGCGGCCAGGGTGCGGTCGAGCTCGGAACGGGCCTGGTCGAGGAGGCCGGCGCTGATGAGGGGGCGGCCGCAACAGAGGGGGCGGCGGTGGGGAGCGGGGGCGGTGGGGGCGTAGCCGAGCCGTCGGAGGACGCGCGCGGCGGCGCGGGGAATTTCCGGCTCGAAGTGGCGGTGGAAGGTGTCGGCCAGGAGAACGACGGCTCGGCGGGGGGGCGGGGCGGGGCGGGGGAGCTCGCGGTCGCGGAAGGGACGACGCCACTCGGGCAGCGTTCGTTCCGCCGCAACCCCCAGAGCGCGTTCGCCGAGCCGCGCGAGCCACCGGCTGCGCCCGGGCAGGTTGGCGAGCCAGGGGAGCCGCGCGAGGAACGGGGCCGCCCGGGGAAGCCAGGCGAAGATCCGTTCGCCCAGCGGGAGACCGCGCGCCGAGTGCCTGAGGTGGAGGACGCGCGACTTCAGCCAGGCCACGTCCACTCGCGCCGGACATTCGCGCTGGCAGGCCTTGCAGCCAACGCAGAGATCGAGGACCGCGTCGACCTCGTCCCCCCACAGCCCCTCCACCCCCAACTGTCCCGACATCGCCAGCCGGAGCGCATTGGCGCGGCCCCGCGTGGTGTGAGCTTCCTCGCGCGTGATCCGAAAGGACGGGCACATCGCTCCGCCGTGCATCTTGCGGCAGGCGCCGTTGTTGTTGCAGGCCTCGACGGTGCGCGCAAAACCGGATTCGAGCGTGGGCGAAGGAACGGAATCGTCGGCCGGCCGGGGCGCTTCCCCCGCCATCGGCAGCGGCGTCGCCGAGTAGCCGGGGGGATAGCGGAACCGGTTGCGGTCGTCCATGCGGGGCGGATCCACGATCTTGCCCGGATTCATGATTCCCTGCGGATCGAAGGCGCGCTTGACCTCGGCGAAGGCGCGAGCCAGCCTTTCCCCCGCAAAGCGTTCGATGAACTCCGAGCGCAGAATTCCGTCTCCGTGTTCGCCCGACCACGATCCCCCCAGCCGCACCGCCTCCGCCAGAACCTCTTCGGCGATCGCGCGGAAGGATTCGACATCGCGCGCGGCCTTAAGGTTCAGCGCGGGCCGGACATGGAGGAGCCCCACCGAGGCGTGCGCATACCAGGTGCCGTCGGTGCCGTGGCGCGCAAAGCAGTCCTCGACGAAGGCGCCGAATTCGGCCAGCCGCGGCAGGGGAATCGCGCAGTCCTCCACGATCGAGACCGGCTTGCGTTCGCCCTTCATCGACATCGCGATGTTGAGCGCGGCCTTGCGCACCCTCCAGACCGCCGCCTGTTCGCTCTCGGCTTCGGCGCGCGCCACGCGCCTCCCCGGTCCCATTGTCCGCACCAACTCCTCCAGCCGCGCAAGACGGCCCGCCAGCGGCGTCTCGCCGTCGCCCGCGAACTCCACAAGGAGCGCGGTGTGGGCCGATTCGGGGACATGGGCCTCGACAGTCGCGCGAAAGGAGGGGTGCCCGCGCGCGAGGGCGATCATCCTTTGGTCGACGAGCTCGACGGCGTGGGGATCCAGCTCCACCAGATGCTGAACGGCGTCGAGGGCGGCCTGGAGCGAGGGGAAGGCGCAGATCCCGAGGACGCGCCGGGAGGGACGGGGCGAGAGCTTGAGGGTCAGGGTGCGAAAGAAGGCGAGAGTGCCCTCCGATCCGATCAGCGCCTCGGCCGGGGAGGCGTCCGGGTTCAGGAGACGGTGCAGGGGATAGCCCGCCACATGCCGCAGAACCCGGGGGACGCGGGCCGCCAGCTCGTCGGCCTCGCGCCGGGCGATTCGGTCCAGGGTCGAGGCGAGCTCGGCCGCGGCGAGACGGGCCGGAGTGGATTTGGTCGTTTCCGCCGCCGCATTGCCGCCGGGATCCGCCCCCGCCGTCGCGCGCCTCCCATCCGCGCAACCGCCGCGAATCCGGCTCTCTCCGCCAAAGTCCGCCACCCGTCCGTCGGCCAGCGCCGCCTCCAGCGCCACCACATTGTCGGCCATGATTCCGTAGCGAATCGAGCGCGCGCCCCCGCTGTTGTTGCCCGCCATTCCCCCGATCGTCGCGCGGCTGGCGGTGGCGACGTCGACCGGAAAGAAGAGTCCCGTCCCGGCCAGGTGGCGGTTCAGATGGTCGAGCACCACACCCGGTTCGACCGTCGCGGTGCGCGCCTCCGGATCGACCTCCAGGATCCGGTCCAGATGGCGCGAACAATCGATCACCACCGCTCTTCCCACCGTCTGCCCGCACTGCGAAGTTCCCGCTCCGCGCGGCAGCACCGGAACGCCCTCCTCGCGCGCAATCGCGATCGCGGCGCTTGCATCGTCCAGGGTACGGGGAAGGACCACGCCAAGGGGCATGATCTGGTAGATCGAGGCGTCGGTTGCGTAGAGGCCGCGGGTCAGCGCGTCGAAGCGGACCGGACCCTCCAGGTGGCGGCGGAGACGCCGGGCAAGGGCGCTGTCAGGCACGGGGCTGGGTGGACATGGGGATTCGTCCTCGTTCGGACGGGGTGGAGCCGGATGGGGAATCTATCCGCGCGACGCGGCGGTTTCACCAGGAGGCCCCTCTCGCGGCGGGGAGGCGATCCCCGAGGCCGGGCGGCCTTGACCCGAATGCGCGAAGCGGCGACCTTCCCGGCTCCAATCTGACAGAATGAGAATGATTCTCATTCGCATCTCTCTAGCCAACCCGACGACCGGAACCTTTCAATGCACGCCACCGCCCACCGAAGCATACCCGTCGCCGTTCTCCTCGCAATCTCCTGGGGCTGCGCGACCCCCGCCGGCAACGGTCCCCCTCCTCCCGCTCCCGCCATTCCCGCCCTGTCGCAAACCGAGCCCCCTTCGGCAACCACCGGCCTCCTCCTGATGGCGCATGGCGGCGGCCCTGAGTGGAATGGCCGGGTGAGCGCCGCCGTCGAAGATCTGCGCAACCGGATTCCCATGGCCGTCGCCTTCGGGATGGCCGATCCCCGCACCCTGCAGGCGTCGCTGGATTCGCTCGGCGATCGCGGCGTGGAAAATGTGGCGGTGGTGCGACTCTTCGTCTCGGGCGCCTCCTTTCTGCACCAGACCGAGTATCTCTTCGGACATCGTCCCGATCCGCCGGCCCCGCGCCATGATCGGTCACCGGATGACCAGTGGCAACGAGCTCGCGCCGCTTCGGACCGATGCCCGGATCCTCCTGGACGAACAGGGGCTGGCCGGCTCCCGGGAGGCTGCGCGGATCCTGCTTGCCCGCGCCGAAGCGAAGGCAGAGGTCCCGCGGGAGACCGGGGTGCTCGTGGTCGCGCACGGGCTGGGAGCGGAGGAGGCGAACCGCGAACTGCTCTCCGCGATGGAGAAGACGTCGTCTTTGCTGCGGTCGCGGGGATACGCCGATGTGCGCGTCGTCACCCTGCGCGAGGATTGGCCCGAGGCGCGCGCGGCGGCGGAACGAACGATGCGAATGGAGGTGATCCGAATGAACGAGGCGCACTCCGAGGTGCTGGTGATTCCCCTTCGCGTCTTCGGCTTCGGCCCCTATGCGACGGTCCTCGAAGGGCTGGAATACACCGCCGCCGAGGGCCTCCTTCCGCACCCCCTGGTGACCGAGTGGATCGCCGGCCGGGTGAAGGCGCAGTCTTGCGCGGCCGGTCTTCCTTCCGCGTTCGGCCCCTGCGACGCGATCGCCCATCCTGGAGACGGGTCCGCGGGCAAGCCGCCACGAAGCTGACGGATCCGCGAGCTTCGGAGAGTGTCCGCAATCCGAAAGAACTGCGCCCCCGTCCCCGATTCCAGCGCCGGGACCACCCTGAAAAATTCAATCCCCGAAAGTAAAGCACCCCAATGTCGATTCTTCATATGCGCCATCCCCGCTCGCCGTCTCTCGCCACGGCCCTCGCGATTCCCCTTGTCCTGGCGGCCTGCGAGTCGGAGGTCGCCGCGCCGCCCGAGGACTTCGAGGAGGGTGCGATCGCCGTCGACGCATCCTCCCCGGTCGCCTTCGCCTACCTCAGCCTCGCCGGCGACGGGTCGCTCCTGGCCCCCACGGATCCCTCCGCTTCCACCGACTGGCACCTGGCGCTGCGCCGCTTCTCGGTCCGTCTGAATGGGGGCGTGGCCGGGCCGGGATCGGTTGCGGGATTCAACCTCGCCAACAACGGCGATCTGTCCGCCGAGCAGGTTGCGGCGCTCACCGAAGCCGATGGCCGGAGCGCCTTCGAGGCGGTGACCGCCGCCGACATACCCCCCGCGTCGTCCTTCGTGGAAGATGGTCTGGCGCCCGATCCCGGGGCATCGTGGTTCCGCTTCGACTTCCGCACCGGCTCGCTGGTGGCCAATCCCGGAGCGGCGTGGAAGGTGCGCGAATCCTCAGGGCGCGGCTTCGCCGTCTTTCGCGTGGCAGCGCTCGAGATGGAGGGCGAGCGGCCGGTCGGCGCGACGGTCGAGTACCGGCGGCACGATCCGAATGGCACGCTGGGCGCTCCTCGAACGCTGTCGGCCGACCTGAGGCGCGGTCCCGCCTTCCTCGGTTTCCAGGACGGCCCCGCGGCGAGTCCGGCCGGATGTGGCTGGGACATCGCGGTGACTCCGGATCTGACCATCCAGGTCAATGCGGACTGCGGCGCCGGCACCTTCCCTCTGGATCCGGCCGAGGACTTCACGGCGCTTGCCCGGGCCGGCGACGCTCCCGACTACGGCGGCTTCCTCGCGGTCGTCGGCGGCGCCTTCCCGTCCACGGTGGACAACGCCGGCGGCCACTTCTGGTACAATATCCAGGAGAACAGCCGCATGTGGCCCACCTACAACGTCTTCCTGGTGCGGACGGGCGAAGGGATCTACAAGGTGCAGATGACCGGCTACTACGATGCGACCGGAACCTCCGGCCACCCGACGCTGAGGTTTCAGCGGCTGCAATGACCCTCGCCCCTCGCCGCTTCGCCGCGGCCGCGCTTCCCGCGCTCTGCTGGCTGACGGCCTTCTGGACCGCCGGGCTGTCGGCGCAGAGCCGGGGGCAAGTCCATGACCGCGAGACGGGTTCGGCGATCGCGGGGGCCCGGGTCGAGTGGGTCGCCGGAGCGGTGGGGACGGCGTCGGCGGCGGCCGCTTCCTTCGCGCAGACGACCGATTCGCGCGGAGAATTCCTGGTGGAGAGGGCCTGGGGACCGCTCGGCGCGGTTGCGGTCTCGGCCCTCGGCTACCGAAGCCGCACGCTCAGCCGACGCGACGCGGAGGCGCGGGGCTGGCGGATCGAACTGGACCGCGACCCCCTCGCCATGGACGGCATCGTGGTCACCGCCGGAGGACGGGCCCGGCCCCGTTCCCAGGTCGCCATTCCCATTGAAACCGTGGAGAGGAGCGAGATCCGCGCGGCCGGGGCGCCCTCGGTGGACCGTCTCCTGGCCGAGCTGCCGGGGGTGCAGACGACCGCCGGAACGCCGACGGGGGCCAATCTCCTGGTTCGAGGACTCGGGGGCGCGCGCGTCCTGGTCTTGCTCGATGGCCGGCCGGCCCCGGGATCCCTCATCGAAAACCGCGACCTTGGCCGGATGTCCCTCGCGGGGATCGACCGGGTCGAGGTCGTCAAGGGACCGCTCTCCTCGCTCTACGGATCCGACGCGCTGGGCGGGGTCGTCAATCTGATCACCCGCGCGCCCTCGGCGGGGTTCCGTCTCGATGGCCAGGCGGTCTCCGGCGGAGCGGGCCGGATGCAGGCGGAGGCGACCGCAAGCGGGGGCGGACGGCTGCGCTACCGCGTGACCGGCGCGTGGCGGCAGGAGGACGAGCTGCCCGGAGTGACCGGCGGTGGCGGCGGCGACCCCTTCGCCCGGGTCTGGGACTTTCGTTCGGAGCTGCGATTCGACGCGAGCGGGGAATGGCGTCTGGACGCGGGCATGAATCTGGTGCGCGAACGGCAGCGCTGGCCGGTCGGCGGAGGATTCTCGGGCTTCAACGACAACCGGGGCGTCGCAGGGTGGCTGGAAGCGCGGCGGCCGGCCGGTGCGGGGGAATGGAGAGCCGCCGCCTTTGTCCAGGACTACGAACACCTCTACCGCAGCGCCCGCGGCGACGCGCCGATCGCAGACTCGGGCCAGGAACCCCAATGGGAGCGCGAGGCCCGGGCGGCCGGCGGCTACGGCGCAACGCTGGGGAATCACCACCTGGATCTGGGGCTGGAGGGTTCTGTGCGGAGGATTCGCTCGCCGGACAAGCTGGTCGAGGAACGAATCGGCGACCGGCAGATGGCGCTCTTCGCACAGGACGCCTGGCGCAAGGGAGCGACCGAGCTCACCGGCGGGGCGCGCCTGACCTGGAACAGCCGCTGGGGATCGAATCTGTCGCCGACGGTCGGGGCGGTGCGCGCGTTGGGCGACGATCTGCGCCTGCGGGGAGCGGCGGCGCGCGGATTCCGGGCCCCCTCCTTCAAGGAGTTGGGCTGGCACTTCGTGAATCCGGGAGCGGGATACCTTCTGCAGGGGTTCCCGGAGCTGGCACCGGAGCGCTCGTGGAATCTCTCCGGCGGCGTGGAGTGGAACCCGCGCGCCGGGGTGCGGATCGATGCCGAGGGCTACTGGAACCGGGCGAAGGATCTGATCGAGCCCGGCTTCGTGGGGAACACGCCGAGCGGACTCCTCATCTACTCGCCGCGCAACCTGGCGGAAGTCACGACCCGCGGCCTCGAACTGGGAGTGCGGGCGGCGTTCAGCACGGTGGCGATCGCGGCCGGTTACGCCTGGCTGGACGCGCGCTCCCCCGCGTCGGACACCCCTCTCGACCGGCGCTCCCCTCACTCGGCCCGGGTGCGGGCATCCTGGCTGGCGCCCCGGCCGGCCGGACTGCGCCTCGACGCGACCCTTCACCTGACCGGCGAGGCCCCCCTGACGGCGGTGGGGCCGGATGGCGGGTTTGTGCGAACCGGCGTCCGCGAGCGTCTGACCGCCCTGGATCTGCAGGCCGAGACGGCGCTGTGGGGAGACTTGGCGGCGATCGCGGGGATCGACAACCTTCTCGATGCCCGTCCGGCGGGGTGGCAGGGACCGGTCGGGCGCCGTTTCCGGGTCGGCGTGGCGGTGAACGAACTCTTCGCTCGCTGATCGGCCCTTCGCGCCGAGGCGGCCGGTGCCCGCGCCACTGCGCTGCCGGGCGGAAGGTTTGCTCGCCGGAGCGGTGCGGTGCGGTGGCGTCTCGTCGTCGTCGCCGGATTCGCATGGGCGAGGGTCATGGCGCCGGCCCCGGATTGGGGCGCCATGTGGCCGCGCCGGCGGTCGCCGTCCCCCCCCCTTCTTTCGCGACCGCTTCTTTGCGGTTGGCGAAGGCCGCGGAAAGAGCCGATACTCTTTTCTGGCGAAAGACCGCGTTCCGGCGAAAGACCGCTTTCTGGCGAAAGACCGCTTTCTGGCCAAAAGCCCGCGCCTGGCGAAGCGCGTTTGCCGCAAGACGCGCGTTGGGCGCAAGGGCATCCGCTTCGGCGAAGACGCGCCCGCGGGGGACCGGAAACCATTTTTGGGAAACCACCTTTGGAAATCAGAGCGATGCAGAGGCGACGACTGCCGGCGGCCCTGGCGCTGCCGGTTCTTGCAATCCTGACGGCGGGCGGGTGCGGCGGCCCCGGTGGCGGAGGAATGGGGGGAAGCGAGGGCGCGATCGAGCTGAGCTTCGGCCATGTCGGGGCTCCGGGATCGCTCTTCGCGCTCTCGGCCGAGGAGTTCGCTCGCCGGGTGAATGAACGCCTGGCGGGGACGGCGGAGGTCGTGGTCTTCGGATCCAGCCAGCTCGGCGGCGACGATCTCCTCCTTCAGAAGCTGCGGCTGGGGACGGTGGATCTGGCGCTGCCGTCTTCGATTCTCTCTTCGCGAATTCCCGAGTTCGGCCTCTTCGAAATGCCCTACCTGATCCGCGACCGGGCGCATATGGCGCAGGTCGAGGAGGCGGTCGTCTGGCCGGATCTCGTCCCCCTGGCCCGCGACCATGGACTGGAGGTGCTGGCGATCTGGGAGAATGGATTCCGGCACGTCACCAACAATGTGCGTCCGATCCGGTCTCCCTCCGATCTGGATGGAATCAAGCTGCGCACCCCTCGCGGAAGCTGGCGGGTGCGGCTCTTTCAGAGCTTCGGCGCGAATCCGGTGCCGATGGCGCTGTCGGAGGTTCTGCTCGCGCTTCGCACGGGGGTGGTCGATGGCCAGGAGAACCCGCTGGCGCAGATCCAGGCCTCGAAGTTCGCCGAGGTCCAGGAGTTTCTCTCGCTGACCGAGCACGTCTATACCCCCGCCTTCCTGACCGTCTCGGCCGAACACTGGACCCGCATGCCCGCGGAGGTGCGCCGGGTGGTGGAGGAAGAGGCGCGGGCCGTGCAGGAGTTCGTCCATGCGACGGCGCGGCGGCTGGACCGGGAGCTGCTCGTGGAGCTTGCCGAAACCGACATTCAGGTGAACTGGGCCGACCGGATGGCATTCGAGGAGGCGAGCGAGGCCGTCTATGCCGACTTCGCGGGAGAGGTGGAGGCGGCGGGCGATCTGATCGAGCGGGTCAGGCGGCTGGGGCGGCCGGAGTAGCCGGACCGGAGCCCGCAATGAACACGTATCCCTTCCTCTTCCCATGCCCGGTTCGCGCGGTCGCGGCGGAAGACGGGCTTCGCTTCCGTTCGCGGCGAAGCGCACGGGGCGGCGGCGGACGCTCGCCACGGCAGGGAGCGGGATTCGCGGGCGGCGCGCGGTGACCGGCGTCCTCTCCCGCGCGCGAAACATCCTGCAACGGACCCTCGAGTGGACGGTGCTGGCGATCGTGGCCGCGCTGACGATGGTGGTGATCGTGGGCGTGGTCTTTCGGAAGCTGGGCGAGGCGCTGGTCTGGTATGACGAGGTGGCCGCGATCCTCCTGGCCTGGCTGACCTGGTACGGGGCGGCGCTGGTGGCGCTGAAGCGCGGCCACATCGGGGTGCCCACCTTGGTGGAGCGCCTGACGGGAAGGGCGCGAATGGCGGCCCTGCTCCTGGGAGAGGCGGCCGTGATCGGATTCATGGCCGTGCTGGCGTGGGCGGGAATCCGGGTGCAGGGGGCGCTGGGGGGGGTGGGGCTGGTGAGTCTGCCGGCCATTCCGAGCGCGCTGGCGCAGTCGGCGATTCCCATCGGGGCCATTCTCTTCGTCGCGGCGCAGCTTCTCAGTCTCCCCGGCGCGCTGCGCGACGAAGCCGCCGCCGCGGGCGACCGGGCCGGGAGCGCCGAGCCTTGAGCCTCGCACTCTTCGCGCTCCTGCTCCTGCTCGTCCTCGTCAATGTGCCGATCGCGCTGGCGCTGGCGGTCATGACGGTGATCGCGATGGTCGCCGCCCACGGGATCGACGCCCTTCCCAATGTCGGACTGCTCATGTTCTCGGGCGCCACCAAGTTCCCCCTGATCGCCATCCCGCTCTTCATCCTGGCGGGCACGATCATGAACACCTCGGGAATTTCGCGCCGCCTGGTCGCCTTCGCCTCGGCCCTCTTCGGCTTCATCCGCGGCGGTCTGGCGATGGTGAGCATCTCGGCCTCGATGTTCTTCGCCGAGATCTCCGGGAGCGCCGTCGCCGATGTGGCCGCCCTCGGCTCGATTCTCATTCCCGCCATGCGCAAGCGCGGCTATTCCCGCAACTTCGCCGCCGCCGTCACCTCCTCCTCCGCCACCCTCGCGGTCATCATTCCGCCCTCGATTCCGATGATCCTCTACGGGGTGATGGCGGGAAGCTCGGTCGTCGAGCTCTTCGTGGCGGGGATCGTGCCGGGCGTGCTCGGCGGAATCCTCATGATGTTCGTGGCCTGGATGTGGGCGCGGCGCCGGAATCTGCCGGTGGAGGAGGCCTTTCGGATCCGGCACGTCCTCGAGACGCTGCGCGCGGCGGGATGGTCGCTCCTCCTCCCCTTCGTCATCCTGGGCGGAATCTTCAGCGGCTGGGTGACGGCCACCGAGGGCGCGGGAATCGCGGTCGCGGCGGCGCTCCTCATCGGCGGGGCGATCTACCGCGAGCTCGATTGGGGACGGCTGCGGACCGCATTGGTCGAAGCGGGCTACCAGACGGCGGTGGTCATGCTCCTGGTGGCCGCATCGGCGCTTCTGGGCGACTTCCTCACCGAAGCGCGGCTTCCCCAGCGCGTGGCCGAAGCGATCACCGGCATGACCGAATCGAAGTTCGCCGTCCTCGCCCTCCTCAACGTCTTCCTCTTGGCGGTGGGGCTCTTTCTGCATTCGGCGGCGGCGATCATCCTGGTCGTGCCGATCGTGATGCCGCTGGTGCAGGCGGTCGGGGTCGATCCGGTCCACTTCGGCCTCATCGTTACCCTGAACCTGGCGATCGGCCAGCAGACGCCCCCGGTCGCTTCGGTGCTGATTACCGCCTGTTCGGTGGCGAAGGCCGACATCTGGGCGGTGACGCGCACGAATCTCGGCTTCATCGGAGTGCTGCTGGCGGTGCTGCTGATGGTGACCTATGCGCCCGCGCTGCCGATGTTCCTGGTGGAGCTCTTCTATCGATGAGCGGTCTCCGCCGGCGCGGACAGTGGCGTGCGGCGCAACCCGCGACGGAGGGAGTCGCGAAGGAGGAATCGTGAAGGAGGAAACCGTGACCGGGAAGGCGAGGGAGGAGAAGTGACGGAGGAAAAGCGAGCGAGGCAACGGGGTCCATCCGGCGGGCGGGAAACCGAATCGCGCCCTCACCCGCGTCTGCGTCTGCGGCGGGATTCCGCGGTGGCGACGGTGACGCTCGACCACCCCGCGCGGCTGAACGCGCTCAACCGGACGGCCTGGGATGCGCTGGGGGAGCTCTTCGAGGAGCTCGAGCGCGACGACTCGGTGCGCTGCGTGGTGCTGCGGGGCGCGGGTCGGCGAGCCTTCTCGGCCGGCTCGGACATTGGCGGCTTCGGCGAGACGCGGAGCGCTCCGGAGCAGGTGCGCAGCTATGCGGCCTCGCTGGAGAGGGGAATCCACGGGGTGTGGCGGTGTCGGCACCCGACGGTGGCCGCGGTGGAGGGCGTCTGCGTGGGCGGGGGACTGATCCTGGCCGCCTGCTGCGATGTGGTGGTCTGCGGCCGGGGCAGTCGTTTCGGGGTCCCGGTCAACCGGCTGGGCGCGACGATGGCCTACGAGGAGATGGCGCCGCTGGTGGCCGCGGTGGGAGAGCGCGCCGTGCTGGAGCTGCTCCTGACGGGCGAGCGGGTGGGTGCGCGCCGGGCCCGCGAAATGGGACTTGCGAGCCGGATCGTCGAGGACGGGCTGGCGGGGCGCGAAGCCGGGGAGGTCGCGCGGGCGATCGCGAGCGGAGCGCCGCTGGTGAATCGCTGGCACAAGAAGTTCGCGAGACGGCTGGCCGAAGGGGATCCGCTGACCGAGGAGGAGCGCGCCGAGCCGTACGAGGCCTTCCGCACCGGGGACTATCGCGAGGGGACGGCGGCCTTTCTGGCGAAGCGGGCGCCGGTCTTCCGGGGGGAGTAGGGGGCGTGTTCGGCGGACGGATGGGGCGGGGAATCGATGGGCGGGCGGAGACGGAAGCGTGACGGGGGAGGGAGGAGGGGAGTTGCCGGGGAACGCCGCCGGGCAGCCGCTGGCGGGGATCCGCGTGGTCGAGCTGGCGCATGTGATGGCGGGACCGGTCTGCGGACGAATGTTGGCCGACATGGGGGCCGATGTGGCGAAGGTCGAGCCGCCGAAGCACGGGGACCCGACCCGCGCCTTCGCGCCGCCCCGCATGGGATCCGACGCGGCCGCCTTCGTCATGATGAATCGCGGGAAGCGCGGCATCGCGATCGATCTGAAGACGGAGGGGGGGAAGGGGGCGGCGCGGCGAATCCTGGCGCGCTGCGATGTGGTGATCGAGAACTTTCGCCTGGGGGCGATGGAGGAGCTGGGGCTCGGGTACGAGGCGCTCCGGGCTGACAATCCGGCTCTGGTCTATTGCCAGATCACCGGCTTCGGGCGCACCGGTCCCCTCGCGGGCCAGCGCGGATTCGACCTGATCGCGCAGGGAATGACGGGGCTGCTCAGCGTCACCGGCGAGGGTCCGGGACGGCCGCCGGTCAAGTGCGGGCCGCCGCTGACCGACATCACCGCGGGAATCCTGGGCGCGATGGGAGTGCTGGCGGCGCTCCTCGCGCGGGAACGCACCGGCGTGGGACAGCGCGTCGACACCTCGCTCTACGAGGCCGGAATCGTGCAGACCTTCTGGCAGTCGGCGGTGGCGCTCGCGACGGGCCGGTCCCCCGGTCCCCTCGGTTCCGCGCACCCGCTCGCCGCTCCCTACGAGGCGTTGCCGACCGCGGATGGCTGGATCACCGTGGGCGGGTGGAATCAGGTGAACTGGATCCGCCTGGTGCGCGCGCTGGGAATGGAGGCGCTGGCCGACGACCCCCGCTTTCGCGCCAACGCCGACCGAATGGCCAACCTGGAGGCGCTTCGCGATGCGCTGGCGGCGCGGCTGGCCGAAGAGACGACGACGGTCTGGCTGGAGCGGCTGGAACGGGCGAATGTGCCGGCCGGTCCGGTGGCGAGCGTCGGCGAGATGTTGCGTCATCCGCAGACGGTGGCACGCGCGATGGTGGTGGCGGCGGGGCAGGGGGAGCGGCGGGCGGAGACGCTGGGAATGCCGGTCAAGTTCTCGGGAGCGAGCGCGCCCAAACCCGGCCCGGCGCCCCGGCTTGGCGAGCACACGGAGGAAGTCCTCGGCGACTACGGCTTCCGTCCGGACGAGATCGGGGAGTTGCTGCGCACGGGCGCGGCCATGAGTTTGCGGGGGAAGGGCGGTTCGCGCGACTAGCGCTTCCGGTCCCGCATCCTTTCCATTCCATTTCCCGCGACCCTTCCCCTCCGGTCCCGAAGATCGAATCCCCCTTCAATCCCGCGGATCGAATTCCCCTTTCAGTCCCGCAAGTCCCGTCCCGCCCACCCTCCAATCCCGCCCCGAATCGCGCCATGCAATCCCTGGATCAACCCCTCTTCGATTTCAACCTGGACCAGATCGTCGAGGTCTGGTCGGCCGCGATGGCCTACATTGCGCCGCGCCTGCTGCCCACGGCCTTCGTCGTCGTGGTCGCGGGTCTCGTCTATTTCGTCGGCAACTGGATTCTGCGCCGCGTCGAGAGGCGCCTGGCGAGTCGAACCACCACCGAACTGGACGACGAACTCGTCCGCGCAATCCGCCATGTCTTCCGCATGACGGTCGTGGCCTGGGGCGTGTGGCGAATTCTGGGACAGTGGGTTCCGGTGCTCGGCGGCGAGTCGGCCGAGGGCGACTGGGTCGCCTGGGAGACGCAGCCGCGCGAATGGGTGTGGGGAATCTGGACCGGGTACGTCTTCTTCCCCATCAGCCGCTTCGTGGGCCAGTTGATGCGAACCTTCGAGTCGCAGGTGATGGCGCGGAACGACACCGTCCTGGACGAAACCGCCTTGCCGATGATCAACCGCTTCGTGCGCTTCTCGGTGATCGCCGTCGGAATGCTGCTCGCCATGTCGCATCTGGGGCTGGACATCGGGCCGCTGCTGGCCGGCGCCGGGGTCGTCGGGCTTGCTCTGTCGCTCGCCGCCAAGGACACCCTGTCGAACCTGATCGCGGGGGTGCTGCTGATCATGGACCGCCCCTTCCAGGTGGGCGACCGGATCGAGCTCTGGAGCGCGCCGCGCGAAACGGGCACCTGGGGCGACGTGATCGAAATCGGCCTGCGCGCCACCAAGATCCGCAATCCCGACAACCTGGTCGTGGTCGTGCCCAACAACGAAATCATGCAGCGCGACATCATCAACTACACGATGTCCGGCGACGACATCCGGCTGCGCATTCCCTTCTCGGTCGCCTACGAATCGGACATCGACCGCGCGAAGGCGCTGCTCAAGGAGACGGCGCGGCAGGTGGAGGGGGTGAAGCTCGACCCGGAACCGATCGTGATCGTGCGCGGTTTCGGCCCGTCGGAGGTGAACCTGCAACTGCGCGTGTGGATCCTGCGGGCGCGGGAGAGACGGCGGATCGCGGACGAGATCACCGGGCGGGCGGTGGCGGCGTTCACGGAGGCCGGACTGGAGATTCCGTATCCGAGGCGGGAACTGTACATCAAGGGCGGGGGGGTCGGGGGATTGCTGCCGCCGGGGAGCAACCAGCCGTGAGTCGCTTGAAAAAGGCCGCGACGATCCTGAAGGCGGCCGAGACCTGGAAGAAGCGTTGCCTGCTTGGCCAGGGGTCGTTGTTTACGGAGGAGTCGCTGTGGACGCGGGAGAGGTTTGGGGAGCTGAAGCGGCTGTATGTGGACGTCCTCGACGATGACGCGCCGGCGCCGGGTTCCTTCCGCGAGAAGCTCAAGGTTCAGCTGGAAGACGGATCGCCCGATGCGAAGATGCTATGGGCCGAGATGACATGGGTGTACCTGTTGATCGCCGGCGCCGGGGCCATTGGGCCCAATACCAAGCGCGAGCGCATCCGCGAGGTATGGGATTGGTCGGGAACGGGTTTTCCTGAGAATCACGACTTGCTGCAGGACTTGGTGCTCGGTGCGGGTGTGATCAATCCGGGGACTGCGTACCACACTCATGCCTGGAGGGAATACCGGTTTTTCGTCGTTGCCATGCTGGACTGGTTCTCGCTGACCGTGGAGCGGCAATCGGTGCTGAACGAACCCTGGGACTTTGCGCGTTGGCTGGACGGTCGCGAATACGCCGAGAATCGCGGCTTTCGTCACGTGCTGCTGTTCCTCCTCTTCCCGGACGAGTTCGAGCCGATCACCTCAAGCCAACACAAGCGGCAGATTGTGCATGAGTTCAGGAGGTTTGTGGATCTCGACGGCGATCAGGATTCCGATCCGGTAGCCGTTGATCAAGCGCTCGTGAAAACCCGCGATTACCTGCAACGCGAGTATCGGAGGCGAGGAATCCTGGATGATGCCGGGGCGCCGGCAGAGGTTCACTTCTACGATCCGCCGGTTGTCGAGCTCTGGCAGCGGGAGAAGGCGACGGAGTGGGTGGAAAGGAGATTCGGGAATCGAGCCATCTGGAATGTGAACATGAACATGGAGGGTGGTCAGATGTGGCCAGGCGTCGTGGCCGAAGGAGTTGTATCGGTGGGTCTGGACGACATCGGCGACGCGGGGCGACCTGAGAGCGACATCAGACAGGACCTAATCAATCGGGGCTATGGCGGACAGCCTGCGCACCACACTCATTGTTTGCATCAGTTCGGCCATGAGTTGCAGGTGGGCGATATCCTGTTTGCGACGCGTGGAGATGGGTGGGTGCTCGGTTGGGGACGGGTCGCAGGGGACTATCGATTTGCGCCGGATGCGGATCAACATAGGGTCCATACGCGACCGGTCAGTTGGCATTCGTGGGGGTCGAAGGTTACCTACC
This sequence comes from Gemmatimonadota bacterium, assembly GCA_022822325.1. GTDB lineage: Bacteria > Gemmatimonadota > Gemmatimonadetes > Longimicrobiales > Gaopeijiaceae > Bin94. The sequence continues at coordinate 52,800 of JAJEBW010000018.1, forward strand.
GTGACCTCGGCGGCGTGACCAGAAGGCGCCTGACCTTCGTCAAGAGACGGCCTCGTTGGGTGCGCCAGGTCACCTGGTTGTTGGACGATCCTCCAGAGCTCCTGGGTGGTGCCAAAACCGACGGCGATCCTCCCTGTCCCCCCTATACCATCACCGACGCCACCACCGACCTCTTCCTGCCCAAACCCCGCTTCGAACGCATCCTGGCGTCGCTGAAGTCCCGCAAGAACCTTATTCTGCAGGGCCCGCCCGGCACCGGCAAGACCTTCATCGCGCGGCGACTCGCCTGGTGCCTCATCGGGTGCAAGGACGACGAGCCGATCGAGATGGTGCAATTCCATCAGTCCTACGCCTACGAGGACTTTGTGCAGGGCTGGCGTCCCAATGAGACCGGCGGCTTTGAACTCCGCGACGGCGTCTTTCACCGCTTCTGCGAGCGTGCCCGCAAACAACCCGGCACACCGCATATCTTCATTATCGACGAGATCAATCGCGGCAATCTGTCGCGCATCTTCGGCGAGCTGCTCATGCTGATCGAGGCCGACAAGCGCACCGGGGAATTCGCCGTTTCGCTCACCTACGCCCGCCCTTCGGATCATCGCTTCCACGTCCCGGACAACCTCTACATTCTGGGAATGATGAACACCGCAGACCGCTCGCTTGCTCTGGTCGACTACGCGCTTCGCCGCCGGTTCGCCTTCGAAACGCTCATGCCCGCCTTCCACCGCCAGGAATTCAGGGACTATCTGGTCGCGCACGGCGTGGCCGAATCTCTCGTCGGTCACATCGTCGCTCGCATGACCGACCTCAACAGGAAGATTCGCGACGACAACGAGCTGGGCGCCGGTTTCGAGATCGGCCACAGCTACTTTGTCCCCGACGACAGCGATGCGGGCCCTCGCGATGGCGACTGGCACAACACGATCATCGACACGCAGATCGCGCCGCTGCTTCGCGAGTACTGGTTCGACGCGCCGACCAGGGTCGAAGGCGAGGTTGGAGCCCTCATGCGCAACGCTGACAACGAGCCATGACCAGACCATCCACGAACGACAGACCATGCGCACAAGTTCCCTGACCAGGATTCCCATCCTCAACGTCTATTATCTCCTGTGCTATGCCCTTGGGAGAGTTCAGGAGGAGGAAGTGGCCCGACTGCAAGCCCTGAGGGAATGCCGCAGCGTCCAGGATCTGATGGGAAAGTTGCTGGCGGGCGGCGTCAATCATCTCCTCAGGCGCGGGATCGACCGCGGTTATGTGGAACGGCGCGAGAATCTTGCGGGCATCCGGGGCAAGCTGGCGATCAGCGAAACGGCCAAACGCGCGCTCCGGTCACAGGGACGCGCGGCCTGCGATTTCGAGGAGCTCTCGGCGGACATTCCGCCGAACCGGATCCTGCGTGCGTCTTTGCGGCGTCTCCTCTTTCCACAGGTTGTTCCGGACAACGCAATCCGCTCGGAGGTTCGCGCCGCATATCGTCGGCTCGACGGCGTTTCGCACATGCGCCTCAGACGAAGCGCCTTCACCCACATTCGGCTCGGGGGCAACCGTCGTCTATATCGATTCCTGCTGTCGGTGTGCCGCTTGCTGCACGAGAACCTGCTCGTGGACGAAGATGCCGGTCATGCAACATTCCGCGATTTCCGCCGCGACCGGGCAACGATGTGGGCGCTCTTCGAGGAGTTCGTGGCCGGGTTCTACAAGCGCGAGGCGAAGGCATACAGGGTCGGCGCGAAGAAGCGCATCGGATGGGCAGACAGCGACGGCGCAACGGAGGCCGACAGGGCGCTCATTCCGGTCATGGAGGCGGATCTGATTCTGGAATCGCGCGATGCCGGCCGGCGCATCATCCTGGACACGAAGTATTACCGCGAGACGTTGGGCAAACGGGGCAAGCTCCATTCCAACAACCTCTATCAGCTTCTTGCCTACCTGCACAATCGCGAAGCAGCCGAACCGAAGGGGCCGAGGCACGACGGCATCCTGCTCTATCCCGAGGTGAACAAACCGCTGCACGCCCGCATCCGGTTGGAGGGCTTCGGCATCCAGGCTCGAACCGTCAATCTGAACCGCAACTGGCAGGAGATTCACGACGAGATGCTGGCTGTGATCGGCGACTGACCGCGAAGAGCGACGGGAAGGAACGGCGATCCTGCCGGGGATCCAAGCGGGACCGGGCGCCTCGACAGCACGCTGCCCCGCACGGGATCATGGCGATCATGGACCAGGCGGTGGCGCGGGAGGGCGTTTCCCGCTCCGGATTGCCGGCGCGCGCGGCGTTCAGCTAATGTGCAACGGCGTTCGCGGAAGCGGTTGCCCGGCATCCCTGACCGTCGAACCGCGGTCCCGGCGGCCCTGTCCGGCCGATTCACCGAGAGGAACCCGTCGCTCATGACCCCCGATTTCGACTCGCTTCTCCGCATCGGCTGGATGGCGAAAGCGATGTCCCGGCGCCCCCGGGCGACGCCGCTCGCCTTCGGGATGCGATCGGTCGCGCGCGGCATCCCGCCTCGGCTCCCGTCCGGCGCGTCCCCTCTCCCGGCGCACCTCCTGCGGTCCACGGCTTCCCTTCTACTGGTCTTCAGCGTCGTGCATTCCTCCCCGTCCGGACTGCATGCCGGTCAACAGGAGCGGACCTTTCGGCCCCTCCGGTCGCTTGGAGCCGGCAGCGAGCTGACCGCCGCGGTGAGCCTCGGCGACGTGAACGGGGACGGAGCGCTCGACGCGGTGGTGGCGAATGGCCGTCATTGGCCCGGACAGAACCGGGTCTATTTCGGCGATGGACGAGGCGCCTTCACCCTGGCGCGACCCCTGGGCGATGAACAGGCGGGCAGCTACGCGGCTTCCCTGGCCGACCTCGACGGCGACGGAGACCTGGACGTGGCGGTGGGAAACGACCGCACGCGCAACCTTGTCTTCCTCAACGACGGCAGCGGCCGCTTTGTCCCCGGCACCACCTTCGGCACGCCCGCGCCGACGCGAAGCCTCACCCTGGCCGACCTGGACGGCGACGGCCGCACCGACGTCCTCGTCGTCAACCGCGGCCGCGGGAACTTCGTCTTTGCGGGCGACGGATCGGGCGCCTTCGGCAGCGGCGCGCCCTTCGGGACGGGCGACGACTCCACGATCGACGTCGTCGCCGCGGATCTGGATCTGGATGGGGATCCCGACCTCGTGCTCGCCAACCGCGACGGCGGCGCGAACGCCATTCACTGGAACGACTCCGGCAACTTCGAGCGCACGACCGGATTCGGAACCGGCAGCGACGAGACGCGCGGCGTGGCGGTGGGCGACCTGGACGGCGACGGTCGGCCGGATATCGTGGCGGTCAATATCGGGGAGAGGAACGCGGTGCACTTCGGGGACCGCGCGGGCGAATTCGGGCGCAGCCTGACCTTCGGGCGGGAGGACGACCGGAGCTACGCCGTGCGCCTCGCGGACCTGGACGGCGACGGGGATCCGGACATCGTCGTCGCGAATGCGGGGGCGCGAAATGCCGTGTACTCCAACCGGCGGGAGAAGGGCGTGGACGTCGGATGGGCGGGCCGGGCGGGGTCCGGGGAAGCCGCCTCAGACGCCGGCCGCCACGGCCCCGTTCTCGACGAACTGCGTTTCGGATGCGAGGACTGCGCGACCTACGGGCTGGCCATCGGCGATCTGAACGGAGACGGATTCCCGGAGATCGTCACGGCGAATTCGGGGGCGCCGAACGGAGTGTTCGCGAATGTGGGGGCGGGGCGGTAGGGGGAAGTCGGAGGGATTGGGGGACCCGGCGCTCCTTCCCGTGACTATGTCGTTATCGTTGCGATTCAACGAGAATGCGTTATGATCACCGCATGATTCATGCATTCTCAGTATCCAACTATGGATCGATACGGGAAGAGGTGACCCTCGATCTGCGGATCCCGGGCACGGCGCCGGAACTGGCCCGCTTCAGACGGAGCGCGGCCAACCCCGATGTCCGCCTGCCGACGGTGGCTGTTCTGATGGGGCCCAACGGTTCGGGCAAGACGACGCTGTTGCGGGCGATGGTGGATCTGGGGAGGATTGCGTCGTCTCCTGCGGACACCGTCCACCTTCTTCCATTCTCTTCGAACCAAACCCGCTGGGAGCCGACACGGTTCACACTGGAGGGCGAAGGGGATTTCCTGGCGCCGGGCGAGCGTCCCCAAAGGTACCGCTATGAAATCGAAATCCGACGGCAACGATCCGATGACGGTATGGAAGGTCCCCTCTTCGTAGGTCATGAAGCATTGGTCCACTTCCCAAAGGGACGCCGACGCAGACTATTCGAGCGGGGAACTCCCGAAACGCCAATCTACGTCTCCCGCGATTTCGGCCTCACGGCGCGGGACGATCGGCTGAAGGCGGTCAGCCCTCGCCAATCCGCGATCGCCACTCTGGCGTTCGTCAATGTGCCCGTCGCGGGTCGCTTTGCGGGTGTCCTGCGCGGTCGGCTTGCGAACGCCAGCAATATCACCGGCAATGACACATGGGTTCCGGACACCTCCAACGTTGTCGGATGGATGGAGGCCAATCCGGATGGCAGGCAATGGGCACAGACGCAAATCCAGCGGAGCGACCTGGGCATCGTGGACATGGCGATAGGCGAGGGATTGGGCGGCAAGCAAGTGTGGTTCAGCCACAAGGGACTGGACGGTCCGATTCTCCTCGCCCTGGAATCTGCGGGGACTCGGCGTCTGGTCCACCTCCTGCCCCTCGTGAAATTCGCGCTGGACGTAACCGGCATGGCGATTCTCGACGAGATTGACGGCGCCTTGCATGTGGACATGCTAAACGAGAACCTCGACCAGTTCCGGTCGCACGACAGCAATCCTCGTGGTGCCCAACTCCTGGTGTCCTCTCATCAAGTAGGTCTGCTCGACGATCTGGAGAAGGAGGAACTCTTCATCGTCGAAAAAGACGATAGTGGGGCCACGCGGGTCTACGGAGCCCAGGACGTGCGGGGCCTGCGGCGTGACGTCCGCTTATACCCGAAGTACCGGGCGGGCGTGCTGGGCGGGCTTCCGCGCATCGGTTGAGAGGCGATGCGGCGGCGGGGTGGGGTCCAGCGCAGACGGGTCGTTTTCGTAGGGGTTGAAGGAAAGAGCGACCGCGCTTTCGTGCGGTTCCTCGGGCACGTTTGCGATGAGGAGGGTCTTCACCTTCACCTCGACGTCAAACCGGCCACCGGCGGTGACTCCCTGGCCGTCGTCGACGAAGCTGGGCGTCGGCTGAAGAGGCATCCGGACCCCCGGGCCATCAGCAGGCGGCTGGTGCTGCTGGACTCGGATCGGATTGAAGCAGATCGGGCAGCGGGCCGGGATGCCTGGGCCGCAGCAGCCAAATGGAAGCTGGAAGTCCTGCTGATGACCCCCAACCTGGAAGGCGTGCTCGTCCGTTTGCACAGGGGCCGCGAGACGCGCGCGATCGCGGCCAGCCATGCCGGGCGGCAACTCAAGGCGCTCTGGCCGAACTACGACAAGGGGTCGTTGCGCGCCGAGCAGTTGAAACGCCGTTTCTCGGTGACCGACCTCAGGCGTGTAGTCCGTTTCGACCGAGGAACTGCGGAAGTTGCTCGAAGCGCTTGGACTTCGCGGTGTGGACGGAAAGGCGTGAAGAGGTCGACGCGGCTCATCCGCCCTGCCTGCCCCGAAAGGACACAGCCCTGCAAACCGATGGCGCGGCCCTGGCGTTCCGTGAATCCGCGCATCCGGCGAGCGATTCCGGCGGGGCATTGTCGGTGCGAGAAATGCGGGTTAGAGTTCACGCTGCCCAAATCCGCCGGCGCGCCCGCGCCCGCCCGCAATCCCCCGAACCGACCCACTCTTCAGGAATCCGCGCAATGGCCAGAACGAACCGGGACTGGTGGCCCAACCAGTTGAATCTGAAGCCCCTTCGCCGCCACGGTCGCTCGGCCGACCCGATGGGCGGCGCCTTCGACTACGCCGAGGAGTTCGGATCGCTCGACCTGGAGGCGTTGCGAAAGGACCTCTTCGAGCTGATGACCGCCTCGCAGGACTGGTGGCCCGCCGACTACGGCCACTACGGACCCCTCTTCATCCGGATGGCCTGGCACAGCGCCGGCACCTACCGCATTCACGATGGACGCGGCGGCGGCGCCTCCGGAACCCAACGCTTCGCACCGCTCAACAGTTGGCCCGACAACGCGAATCTGGACAAGGCGCGGCGGCTTCTCTGGCCGGTCAAGCGGAAGTACGGTCGCAAGATCTCGTGGGCCGACCTGATGATCCTCGCCGGAAACTGCGCGCTGGAATCGATGGGACTGCCGACGCTCGGCTTCGGCGGGGGACGCGAGGACGTCTGGGAGAGCGACGAGACCGACTGGGGACCGGAGGACGCCTGGCTGGGGGATGAGCGCTACAGCGGCGACCGCGACCTCAGGAAGCCTCTGGGCGCCGTTCAGATGGGGCTGATCTATGTGAATCCCGAGGGGCCGAACGGCAGGCCCGATCCGCTGGCCGCGGCCCGCGACATCCGCGAAACCTTCCGGCGCATGGCGATGAACGACGAAGAGACGGTCGCGCTGATCGCGGGCGGACACACCTTCGGCAAGGCGCATGGGGCGGCCGCCGTGGACCGGCATGTGGGCCCCGAGCCCGAGGGCGCCGATCCGGAGGAGCAGGGGCTGGGCTGGCGAAACCGCTTCGGGAGCGGGAAGGGCGGCGACGCCGTCACGAGCGGGCTGGAGGGCGCGTGGACGACCAATCCGGTTCAGTGGGACAACAACTTTCTCGAAAACCTCCACGGCCATGAGTGGGAGAAGACGAAGAGTCCGGCCGGGGCGGTGCAGTGGAGGCCGAAGGACGGCGCGGCGGCGGCGACCGTTCCCGATGCCCACGATCCGTCGAAGAAGCACCCGCCGATGATGCTCACGACCGATCTCGCGCTGCGGATGGATCCGGACTACGCGCCGATCGCCCAGCGCTTCCTCGAAAATCCCGACGAGCTCGCCGACGCCTTCGCCCGCGCCTGGTACAAGCTGACGCACCGCGACATGGGGCCGCGCACCCGTTGCCTGGGTCCTCTCGTGCCGGCCGAAGCGCAGATCTGGCAGGATCCCGTTCCCGAGGTGGACCACGAGCTGATCGGCGCCAGGGAGACGGCCGGGCTGAAGCGGAGGATTCTGGCGTCGGGGCTGTCCGTGTCTCGCCTGGTCGCGACCGCCTGGTGCTCGGCGTCGACCTTCCGCGGAACCGACAAGCGCGGCGGAGCGAATGGAGCGCGCATCCGTCTGGCGCCCCAGGCGAACTGGGAGGCCAACGAACCGCGGAAGCTGGCGCGGGCGCTGGAGGTCCTCGAAGCGATTCGGGACGACTTCAACCGGGAGCGGGCCGGCGGGAAGCGGGTGTCGCTCGCGGACCTGATCGTTCTGGGCGGGTGCGCGGCGGTGGAGGAAGCGGCGGCCCGCGCGGGACACGAAGTGGAGGTGCCCTTCTCGCCGGGACGCACCGACGCGCTGGCGGAACAGACCGACGCGGAGTCCTTCGCCGTGCTCGAACCGAAGGCCGATGGATTCCGCAACTTCCGCGGCGGCGCAAATGGAAGACCGGCTGCGGAGCTGCTGCTGGAACGGGCGGACTTCCTGACGCTGACGCCTTCCGAGATGACCGTTCTCGTGGGTGGGATGCGCGCGCTGGGGGCCACCTTCGGGCAGTCGAACCTCGGCGTCTTCACCGATCGGCCGGGGACGCTCGGCAACGACTTCTTCGTCAACCTGCTGGACATGAACGTCGAGTGGCGGCGGGCGGCGGGCGACTCCGGCTCCGGCGACCGCTTCGAGGGCGTCGACTCCGGGACGGGCGAGGTGCGCTGGACCGGCACCAGCGTGGATCTCGTCTTCGGCTCGAACTCCGAACTCCGGGGGATCGCCGAGATCTACGCCTCCGACGACGGCGAGGCCGCCTTCGTGCGGGACTTCGCGGCCGCGTGGCGCAAGGTGATGGAGCTGGATCGCTTCGACCTGGCCTGAAGCCGAGGGACGCGGCGCCTTTCCCGCCGTCGATCGCCCGCCGTTTCCGCCGCTGGCGACCCGCCAATCCTGCCGCTGGTCGTCGTCCGTTCCCGCCGGTCCGCGTTTTCCCCTACTGTTCCCACTCGATGTGGCCGTCCACCGCGATCACCTGGCCGGTGACCCGCCCCGCCCGCCGCGACGAAAGAAACACCGCCATCTCGGCGATGTCTTCGGGCTCGACCTTGCAGCGCATCGAGATGAATTGCAGGAAATCGGCCTCCACGTCGGCCGCCGGCCGTCCCTCCTGCTCGGCGATCCGCCGCACGATTCCCCGCATCCGCTCGTTGTTCACCATCCCCGGCCGGATCGCGTTCACCCGCACATTCCACGGTCCCAGTTCGCGCGCGGCGGTCTTCGTCAATCCCTCCAGTCCCCACTTCGACGCATTGTAGACGGAGCGGTTGAGCGGCAGGGTGCGCACGCTTCCCGTCGAAATGTTCACGATCGACCCCTCGCGCCTGGACTTCATCCCGGGCACCGCCTGCTTCATCCAGAGGAAGGGGCCGTGGAGATTGACCCGCATCGCGCGGTCCCATTCGTCCTCCGGCATCTCCTCGAGCGGCGCCCGCGGTCCGGGGATGGCCGCGTCGTTCACAAGAACGTCCACCCGTCCCATCGACGCCACCGCATCCTGCATTCCCCGCGCCACATCGTCCGCCCGCGCCACGTCGCCCACCGTGCCGGAAAGGGACGGATTCTCGGCCAGGGTGCGCGCCACCGCCCCGGCATCGATGTCGAAGATGTGTACCGGGCAGCCGCGGACGGCGAAGCGCTCGGCGATGACGCGCCCGATTCCGCTGGCGCCTCCGGTCACGACGACGGTGCGGGGCCGGGTCATTCGGGGATCTCCGGTTGAAGCTGCGGGTCGGGTGGGCGATCTCTGCACATTAGCCGGTTCCCCGGTCATGGTGCTACCTTGTGGACCGACAATCCTGTCCGGCCGACCCAATCCGGGCGAACGATCGCGTCCGGAGCGAACGGAGCGAACGCCGGACCCCGCACCGAAACCCTGCGCTGGGGAACGAACCCGATGAAGAAGATCCTGACTGCGAAGACCCTCGACCAGGCTGCCGCCGCGGCCTCCGCCAACGACGCCGACCCGAAGCTGGGCCGCCGAACCTTCCTGGGACGGGCCGCGGCCGGGGTGGCGGGCGCCGGGCTGGCCACCGCATGCGGCGCCGAAAGCGGGAGCGAATCGGGCCCGGGACCGTCGGTCGTCACCCAGCCCCGCGTGACCTGGCGGCTGGCGTCGAGCTTCCCGCGCGGCCTGGACGCGATCTTCGGTTCGGCCGAGATGCTGGGCGAGATCACATCGGCGCTGACCGGCGGTCGCTTCCAGATCCGGGCCTATCCGGCGGGCGAGCTCGTGCCGGGGCTCCAGGTCATGGACGCGGTGCAGCAGGGAACCGTGCAGGTCGGCCAGAGCACGAGCTACTACTACACGGGGAAGAACCAGGCGCTGGCCTTCGACGCGGGCGTTCCCTTCGGCATGACGGCGCGCCAGCAGGATGCGTGGCTGAACGAGGGCGGGGGACTCGACGTGGTCCGCGGGGTCTTCGCCGACTTCGGGATCATCTCCTTCCCCGGCGGCAACACCGGCGGACAGATGGGCGGATGGTTCCGCCGCGAGGTCAACTCGGCCGAGGACCTCCGCGGACTCAAGATGCGGATCCCGGGGCTGGGCGGCGACGTGATGGACCGCATGGGAGTGACGGTGCAGGTGCTGGCAGGCGGCGACATCTACCCGGCGCTGGAACGCGGCGCGATCGACGCCACCGAATGGGTCGGTCCCTACGACGACGAGAAACTGGGACTGCACCAGGCGGCGCCATACTACTACTATCCGGGCTGGTGGGAGCCGTCGGCGTCAGTCTCCTACGAGGTGAACCGGCAGGCATGGGACTCGCTCCCCAGCGACTACCAGACGGTCTTCGAGGTGGCGGCCCAGGCCAGCGCCCGCCGGATGCTCTACTACTACGACGCGCGGAACCCGGGCGCGCTCCAGCGCCTCATCGACGGCGGCACCCAGATGCGCTCCTTCTCCGACGACATCATGGAGCTCGCGCGGACGACCATCGGCGAAATCCTCGAAGACTACGCGTCCGCCGACCAACAGTACCGCGAGGTCTACGACCACTGGCGCAACTTCAAGGAGGCGTCCTACCGCTGGTTCGGAACGGCGGAGCTGCGCTTTGCGAGCTTTGCGTTCGAGGGGGTGTAGGGGGACTGCAGGCCAAGGAGGGCGAGGAGGTCGTCCACGGTCGCCGCGCGATTCCGGGCGACGACCTTCAGGATGCTGGATGGCGGCCTGACGCGAATCGGGTTGTGGGCGGGAACGACCTCGCGGCGCTCGCCGCCTATGCCGGCCTCTACGTCGAACAGGAGGTCCGCGCCGAAGGACTCGTCCGCGACATCGGCAACTTATCGCGCTTCCTGGAGGCCGTCTCCTTCTCGCACGCCGCATCGCTCAACGTCAGCGAAGTCGCCCGCGAATGCGAGGTCAGCCGATCCACCGTCGCCGGCTATCTCGAACTCCTGGACGACCTTCTGCTCTCCTTCCGCTTGCCCGTCTTCTCCCGTCGCGCCAAACGCCGCCTGGTCACCCACCCGCGATTCTTCTATTTCGACACCGGCGTCTTCCGCAGCCTCCGCCCGCGCGGCCCCCTCGACCGCCCCCACGAGATCGACGGCGCGGCGCTCGAAGGACTGGTTGCACAACATCTGCGCGCCTGGCTGGATTGGTCGGACGCGACGGCCACCCTTCACTATTGGCGCACTCGTTCGGGCTCGCAGGTGGATTTCGTCGTCTACGGCACGCCCGGGATCTGGGGGATCGACGTCATGAACGCCGACCGGATCCGCCCTGCCGATCTGCGGGGCTTGCGCGCATTCGGCGACGAGTATCCGGAGGCGGAGCGGGTGTTGTTGTACCGCGGCGAACGTCGGCTTTTGCGCGGTGGCGCGTTGTGTCTGCCGGTGGAGGACTTTCTGCTGAGGCTGAATCCGGGGAGGGGGCTGGCGGATCCGATGGGGCAGGGGTGACCTCAGATTGCTTGACCACTGTTCGGGTGAAAACGGCGCACACGGGGGTGGAGTTCGGTTGCCGCAGCGTTCGCCTTCGCCGACGCCCGATCGACGACTCAAGAGGTCGCCGATTGCCTCGCGAAAGCGAAGGGATGCCAGCCGGACCCCCCGAAAAGGTTAGCCCGCCCAGGTTGGCTTGACCTGACTATTCCGTTTCCTCGGGCGCAGGGAGATTCCTGATCCTGTCGGCGAAGAGGCGGTGAAGCGCCTCGGCTCTTTCCAGCAGCCAGCGGTATTGATCGGTGCGCCCGTCGGGGTGCTCGATGTTCGTAGAAAGGCGCCAGTAGATTCGGCGTTGTTGTACACCTTCCGGGTTGTGCCACTCAAGAGGTTCGAATTCATGTTGGTCCTCGATAGCCGGTTGGTGGGCCTTGAGGCGGTTGAAGTGATGGTCAGCGTCTCCGCCCGAAATCTGCAGCTCCGCCCTGAGTTCATGGCCACCACCCTTGGCTGCGATAGACGCGATGCCAACGATGAAGAACCCAGTGCGCCTAACCCCGGCGATGGGCAACCAGTGATCGGTTCGCGGGGTTTGGGTCTTTGTCACCACCTCGCCGTTGCGTGAGACGAAGTCTCGAAATCCCTCCCAGAATTCGAGCCGAAATCGCTGCGTCTCCGAAAGGCTCGGCCTCGACCCTCCCCCGTCCATTCCACGCGGCCCCGCCACCACATTCAGCCTCGGTGCCGGCGACGACTCCCCAATCTTCCATAACTCAATCTCCACCGCAAAGAACCGCGTTCCCCCCCCACCAATCTCGTTCAGCCAGTCCACCGCCTCCCGGTGTTGCTCGGTGAAGCTCCGCGCGACCCACACCGCAACCTTCGCGCCGAAATGAGCGGCGTAGGTCAGCACCTTCCCCAAGTGATCGTGATCGGTCTGCCCCAACTGGTTCTCGACCACGACCTTCGCACCATCGTTGGTGTCGCGGCAGACGAGATCGGCTTCATACGGGCCCACCCGCGCCTCCCGTTCCAGCAGCTCCAGCGACATCCCCAACTCGTCGCCCAGAATCCCCAGATTCGTGTCTTTGGCCAGCCACGGAGTAAAGTCGCTCTCCTCGTTCGGCCAGACATCCCTCAGCGGGACCGGCGTCAGCGTGCCCAGGCCAGCGGCAGCCACCGCCGTCGTCCCCTTCTCTCCGTTCATGTCAGGCGTTCCCCAAACCGATCAGGACCTTGTCCGGGACCGCTGCTCTGCGCACCCGCCGCCGCCAATCCTCTTGCCCCCGCTTCCCGATCCAATTCGAACAAGGCCGGGCGCCGCGACGCAAGCGTGCTCCAACCCCCCGTCACCCCAGCAACCCCGTCACCAGCCCCGGCCACTGGATGATCGCCAACAGCCCGATCAACTGAATCACGATGAACGGGATCACCGCCCGGTAAAGCTCCGTCGTCTTCACCTCCGGCGGCGCGACCCCCCGCAGATAGAAGAGGGCGAAGCCGAAGGGCGGCGTCAGGAACGAAGTTTGCAGGTTCATCCCGATCATCACCCCGAACCACACCAGGTCGATCCCGAGCAGCGCGGCGGCCGGCGCCAGGAGCGGAATGATGATGAAGGCGATCTCGAAGAAGTCCAGGAAGAAGCCGAGGATGAAGATCGTCAGGTTGGCGACGATGAGGAGACCGATCCTCCCGCCGGGCAGGCCGGTCAGCAGGTCCTCGATCCAGATGTCGCCGTAAAGGCCGCGGAAGACGAGCGCGAAGGCGGTCGATCCGATCAGCAGGAACATCACCATGGTGGTCAGCTTGGTGGTGCCCGCGCAGGCTTCCCTCACGACGCCCCAGGACATGCGCCGACGGGCGCCGGCGAGACCGATGGCGCCGACCGAGCCGATGGCGCCGGCCTCGGTGGGGGTTGCGACGCCCGCGAAGATCGATCCCAGCACGATCAGGATGAGGGCGAGAGGCGGAAGCAGCACCAACACCACCCGCCGCAGGAGTGCCCCGCGCGAGATGTCGGTCATCTCGGGGGGGAGCGCGGGGGCGGCCTCGGGCTTCACCACCGCGATCCCCATCACGTAGATCGCGTACATCGCCGCCAGCGTCAGGCCGGGGATCAGCCCCCCGATGAAGAGGTCGCCCACCGAGATCCCCAACTGGTCGGCGAGCACCACCAGCACGATGCTCGGCGGGATGATCTGCCCCAGCGTGCCCGACGCCAGGATCACCCCGGACGAGAGCCGCGCCGAGTATTTGTAGCGCAGCATGACCGGCAGCGAAATGCTTCCCATCGCCACCACCGAGGCGCCCACCACTCCGGTCGCGGCGGCGAGCATCGCCCCCACGATCACCACGCCGAGCGCGAGCCCGCCGCGAAGATGCCCGAAGAGCGTGCCGATCGTGGTCAGCAGGTCCTCCGCGAGCTTCGCCTTCTCCAGCACCAGTCCCATGAAGATGAAGAACGGGACCGCCAGGAGAACCTGGTTCGACATCACGCCGAAGATCCGTTCGGGCATCGCGTAGAGCAGGTTCCAGTCAAAGAGTCCCAGCTCGACGCCGATGAAGGCGAAGAGGAGCGACGCGCCGCCCAGGGCGAAGGCCACCGGATAGCCAGTGAAGATGATCAGGAAGACCGCCACGAACATCAGCGGTGCGAGGAAGTTGGCCTCCATCAGAGCTTGATCCCCACGTGCGCCTCATCGGCTTCGGCGTCCGCGTCCCCGCCCCTTCGCAGCATCCCGATATCCCGGATCAGCTCGACCGCGCCCTGCGCCAGCAGCAGAACGAAGGCCACGATGATCACCGCCTTTATCGGGTAGCGCGGCAGCCCGCTGGGGTCGGGCGAACCCTCGCGCACCACCCACGAGTTGCGAATCGACGGCCACGAAACCCACAGCACAAAGACGCAGAACGGCATCAGCATCAGCGCCGACCCGACGACGTTGACGAGCGCGCGCGAGCGGGCGCGCAACCGGCCGTAGATGACGTCGACCCGCACATGGGCGTTTTCCTTCAGCGCGTACCCGGCCCCGAGCAGGAAGATCAGCGAGAAGAGGTACCACTGCAGCTCCAGGTAGAGGTTGGAGCTGAGATCGATGCCGATCCGGCGACCGGCCCAACGCGCGATCGCGTTGAAGGCGCCGATGCTCACCATCAGCAGCGCCATCCAGGAAATGAAGCGCCCCAGGCCGCCGGTCATGCGGTCCACGAAGCGCGTGTATGCGTTGTCGTTCAAGGTGGGGAAGGAGGTTCGGGTGGGAGTCGGCCGCCGCAGTCGCCCCTCGCTTCGGGTCTCCGGCGCAAATCGGCAACGCCCAGTCTACGGCGGGGAGGGCCGCCGGGCAAGTTTCCCGCGCCGGTCAGGGGGTTCGCCGCCCCGGAGCCGCATTCCCGGCCGGGGAACGACAAAGGGGGGTGCGCGCGCGCCATCGTCGCGACGGATCGTCCCGGGCCGGCCCGCGCAGGGGCCGGGGGGCGGGTGGTCCGCAACCGTGGAACCGGGGGCTGCGCCGCCGCCAGTCCAGCACGGCCCGGTCGAAATCGTTGCGGTTCATTGGGCCTCCGCCGGTTGAGCGGATCGCGATCGGGCCGATTCCAATGGGCGCGCATTTCCTCCGCGCAGCCACAACCCGGCCGCCACGCAGAGAAACGAAGCGAGCCACACCCAGTAGCCGATCAGGAGGTCGTCGCCGAATGGCAGCCATTGGAGGTTGAGCAGCGCAGCTCCGGCTACAAGCCACTTCAGCCTGCGTCCTGTGCGGCCGCGTCCGCGCCGAAGCGCGATGTAGCTGGCCGGGATCAGGAAGTTGGTCAGCGCGCTCGCCGTCGGGGGCAACGCGTCCCGGTCCAGCGGCGAATCCACGGCGGCGGTCAGCGCTACCCAGAACGCCTCGTATCCCATGATGACCTCGCGCTCCGCTTCCTGCACCTCTCCGTTGGGCAGCGGAATCGGCGGCTGCGTGCACCCCTCCAGCGTCGGCAACCACCAGCTCGCCGCCCAGAGCGCCCACCCCGCCCCCATCCACCGCCGCCAGCGCGGCTTCCCGGCCTTCGCGAACTCGCGTCCGAGCGCGGCGCCGTCGCCCAGCCCCTCCGCCGCGAGCATCACCGCGCGGCCCGGCTCCAGCGCCCGCCCAAGCTCCATCTCCATCTCGGCGCGCGCCCTCAGGTGGTCCTCCAGCTCGTCCAGCTCGCCGATTCCCAGCGACGACGCGCGCTCCTCGCGCCGCCGCCAGTCCAGCACGGCCCGGTCGAAATCGTTGCGGTTCATTGGGCCCTCCGCCATAGAAGCTCGAGTGTCGCATGCACGGCGCGCCAGCTCTCGCGGTCGCGCGCCAACTGTCTCCGGCCCCTGTCGGTCAGCCGGTAGTACTTGCGGCGTCTTCCCTGTTCGGTCAGCGCCCAGCGGCCCGCGATCAGGCCATCGCGCTCCAGGCGGTGCAGGACCGGGTAGAGCATCCCGTCCGACCATTCGACCCGCCCGCCCGAGAGAAGCCGGACCTGCTTGAGGATCTCGTAGCCGTAGCTTTCGCCGCCGGTCAGGATCGAGAGGACCATCGGCCGCGACGAGGCCGCGACGAGCTCCTTCGAGGTGCGCGGTTGCCCCCGGGTTGGCGTTTTGCGATTCATTTGGCGTATCTCCATTGTTATTGGGAGCCGGTCCGGCCGGTCCGCGCCGGCATCGTGGCTGCACCGGGTCGCCGGTTCCGGCGGGTTCCGGTCTTCTTGCGATTCCAACGATACATGGATCATCAAGGTATCTAACACTGCAAGGTATGAGAGGTTCCCCGATGCGTCAACTTTTCCGTCTTCCGCGAACCCTCGGCCGCCGCAACGATCACGGCTCCCTCGTCGCCATCGCACCGTCCCGCGCGGCAATTCCTTCTCCAACGCCAACCCCCGGACGCGCCGCCGCTCGCTTCCTCCCGGGCGCCCTGGCCCTCCTTGCGCTCGCCGCCGCCTGCGATCCCCCGGCTCCGCCCGCGCCCACCATCGCGATCGACAGCGCCGGGGTCCGAATCGTGACCAGCGACCCGATCGGCTCCACCGCAAGCTGCACCCTCAGCCCCGAGCCCATCTTCTCCATCGGCGACAGCGAGGACGACGACAACCAGTGGTTCAGCAGCGTCCGGGGCGTGGGAAGGCTCTCCGACGGCTCGGTCGCGGTGGCGGACCGGGCCAGCGCCGAAGTGCGGATCTTCGCCCCCGACGGCAGCCACCTGCTCTCGATGGGCCGCCACGGCGAGGGCCCCGGCGAGTTTCAGGATCCCTTCGTCCTCTGGGCGCTCCCCGGCGACACCCTCTGGGTGGGCGACTACCGGCCCTGGCGCTACGTCGTCTTCACGCGCGAGGGCGAGTGGGTCCGCAATGTGGCGCTGGATCCGATGTATCCCAATCCGTCGCGGGGCGGCGGCGTCCTCGACAATGGCGTTTCGGTGAATGCGCTGGACAAGAGCGCCCGCGCCCGCGATTTTGCGGCGCGCGACACCCTGGTCGTGGAGGCGCACGACCGCGACGGCCGGCGAATCGGGGTGCTCGCCCGGTTGCCGGCCCGCACCATGGGACGCGCCACCGACACCGACGCCTACAACTACTACATCAGCCCCTACTTCGACTCCCGCGCGGAGGTCGACGCCCGCGAGCGCGCGATCGCCCTGGCCCACACCTCGACCGCCGAGGTGCGTTTGTTCGACGAGGAGTTCCGGCTACGCTCGATCGTCCGCTGGGAGGTGCCGAACCAGGAGGTCACCGCCGCCGATCTGCGCACCTGGCGCGAGGAGTACGTCATCCGGCGGAACACGGGGTCGAATGTCTGGGACGACGACTTCGATGGGCCGATGATCAGCTCCCAGCGCCCCGTCGCCGATGTCATGCCGGTCCTCTCGAGCGTTCTGGTGGGACGCGATGGGCGGCTGTGGGTCCGTCCCTACCGCAGACCGGGCGGAGATGCGACCCGGTGGATGGCCTTTGCCCGCGAGGGCGAGTTCCTCTGCCACCTGGAGCGGCTGCCGCCCGGATCGAACTTCGATGTCTGGGAGTTCGGCGCCGACTACGCGCTGGGGCTCCGGACCTCCGACCTGGGCGTCGAGACGGTGTTGGTGCACGCGCTGCACGGGCCGGGGGAGGGGGACGGCGAGGCCAACGCGGCGGAGGGAGAATCCCGGTGACCGGGGTCGAGCCGGCCGTGCGCCGGGGGTAGCTCCGGGCCCTCGGATTCGGTCCTGGACGGATTCGAGTCGATCTTGGAGATTGGTGTCGCGCTGAGGCATCGCGATGTGTCCGTCCATGCCTGACGAGGGATCCCTGCGCGGAATCCTGGTGGATGCAAACCTGCTCGTGCTCCTGGTGGCCGGCGCCACCGATCCGGAGATCGTCAACCGACATGGACGGCTGGGGATCCATGCTCGGTGGGGAATTATCGGCATCTGCAGGACCGTCGTCTGCAGGATCGGTAGCGGAGGCATACGGACCCCCGGCCCCTGCGCGGGCCGGCCCGGGCGGTCGCCGGACGAAAAGGGCGCGCGCGCACCCCCCCCCAAATCACGGACCGGATTCGCGGCTCAACGGCTACTCGACCAGCCCCCGCCCCGTCATCTCCTCCGGCTGCGGCAATCCCATCGCCTGGAGCACCGTCGGCGCGACGTCGGCCAGGATCCCGTCGCGCACCCGCCGCGTCCCCGGCGCCAGCCCTCCTCCCGCCGCCAGAATCAGCCGCACCGGCCCGGTGGTGTGGGCCGTGAAGGGGCTTCCGTCCTCGCACAGCATCCGTTCGGCGTTCCCGTGATCGGCCGTCACCAGCGCGGTCCCGCCCCTCGCGCGCACCGCCTCCAGCACCCGTCCCACGCAGGCGTCCACCGTCTCGACCGCCCGGACCGCCGCCGGAATTTCGCCCGTGTGCCCCACCATGTCGGCGTTGGCGTAGTTGACCAGGATGAAGTCGTGCCGCGCTTCGGCGATGCGGGCCAGGAGCGCCTCGGTCAGCTCGGGCGCGCTCATCTCGGGCTTCCGGTCGTAGGTGGCGACGCCGGGCGATGGAATCAGGTGGCGGTCCTCGCCGGGGAAGGGCTCCTCGACGCCCCCGTTGAAGAAGTAGGTGACGTGGGGGTATTTCTCGGTTTCGGCCATCCGGAGCTGCGTGCGTCCGGCGCCGGCCAGGACCTCGCCGAGCACATTGTCGAGGGTCCGCGGGGGGAAGAGGACGGGGTGGGGGAAGTCGTCCTCGTAGCGGGTCATGGCGACCAGACGGCGGCAGGGGCCGCGGGGCGAACCGGCGTTGGAAGGATTGGCGTGGGGAAAGTCGTCGTCCATGAGCGCGGAGACGAGCTGGCGCGCCCGGTCCGCTCGGAAGTTGAAGAAAAGGACGGCGTCGGCGTGGCGGATGCCGTCGTAGGGCGGGGCGGGGTCGGTTCCTTCGGCCCCCGCATCCCCCCTCCCGACCACCGCCGGCCGCAGAAACTCGTCGGTCGTCCCGGCCGCGTAGCTTTGCGCCACATGCTCCGATGCGCTCTCGGTCCGAATCCCCTCTCCCCGCGCGATCGCCCGCCAGGCGAGTTCGGTGCGCTCCCAGCGGCGGTCGCGGTCCATCGCCCAGTACCGTCCCGAGACCGTCGCGATCCGGAGCAGGGGCGCGTTCCCGGTGTTGCCGCCGCCTTCGCCGGTTCCGGCGCCCCCGCCTTCCTCCGCCCTCGCGCCCGCGCCCGCGTTGCCATCCCCCTGCCTTGCGCGTTGCGCCTGTCGGCCGGCCCGCGCCTCCAGCTCCCGAATCCAGCGGATCCCCGAGGTCGGGGAGGCGTCGCGCCCGTCGGTGACCGCATGGACCCGGACCGGCAGCCCCTCGCGCTCCGCCCAGTCCAGCAGCGCCCACAGATGCGAGATCTCGCTGTGCACGCCGCCATCCGAGCAGAGCCCCACCAGGTGCAGCGCGCCGCGCGACCGCTTCAGCTCGGCGCCGAGTTCGAGCAGGGCGGGGATGCGGAAGAAGGATCCGTCGCGAATCGCCGCCCCGATGCGCGTCACCTCCTGGCGCACGATTCGGCCCGCCCCCAGATTCAGGTGCCCGACCTCGGAGTTGCCCATCTGGCCGGCCGGCAGCCCGACCGCCTCGCCCGAGGTGCGGAGGAGTCCCCACGGGCAGCTCCGGACGAGTTCGTCGCGCACGGGCGTGCGGGCCATCGCGACGGCGTTCCCCTGGGCGGCGACCTGGGCCGGATCGGTGGCGCCGACGCCCCAGCCATCGCAGACGATCAGGACGGTGGGACGGCGATGGGTCACTCGGTGGCCTTTCGTCCGCTTGCGGATGGCGCGGGCATTTCCGGATGATTCGAGTTAAAGATCGTGGCGAGCAATTTAGCCCCGGAGGGCCGGAGCGCCGGCCAGGCCTGCGTGTCGGGCGGAATCGGATTCGGTACCTTGACTGAGCCGGACCGGTGATTGTTCATCGTCCGCACCCGGTTCTCCGGCGTCGGCCGCGCGGCGATTCCGGGCAGCGCCGTTTTCCCGATATCCGTGGGAGTGGAACGACGACGAGGCGCCGTTGCCCGGCAGATGAGCGTCAACTCCTGGATCGCGGGGATCGTTCGCGAGGCGTTGGCCTCTTCGGTCCAGGCGCACAGGCGAAGTCCTGATCCATCGGCGGCTCCGGGTCGCCCCGCCCGAGGAGGATCCCCATGCAGCCAACCCGATCCTTTCCCTCTCTCCTCCTCCTCGCCGTCGGTTGCGCCCCGGCGGACGACCCCGGCCCGGCCATCTGGTTCGCTCTGGACGCGCCCCGCGTGGAGGGGATTCGGTCGAACGCTCTGGTGCCGATGGCCCGCCTGCATGCCGATGGAAGCTGGGATCTCCCCTGGCCCGTTCCACGGCGCATTTCGCGGGGCCATCCCGAGCAGGCGTCGCTGATTCCGGTCGACCGCGACGGCTTCCTGCATCCTCCGCCCGGCGATTCCGACGACCTGCCGCGGCCCGGAATCCACTGGCTTTTTCCCTACGCCGCGGCGGATTCGGCCCGGTTGCGTTCGGTGGCTCCGGTGCGCTGGTATCGCTACGCGGCGGGGGAGCTTCTGCAGGCGCAACGGAGCGTGGCCGAGCGGATCGTCAATGGCGACAATTCCCGCTGCAGCTTCTGGGTGCTGGACAACTCCGCCGACCGCCACGCCGACGCCCGTCCGGGTCTGGCGCTCAGCGTTCCGGCGCCAAGCCCGCTGCGCGAGGACGAAATTCACGGACTGGATGAGATGCTGGCCGAGGCCGGGCTTCCGCATCAGCCCGCCGACGCCGATGGCGGCTACGACTACCGGGGATTCCACGATCGCCACAACGACGACTATCCCCATGCCGGCCGTTATCCGCAGCGCTCTCTGGCCGGGCTGGTGCGCGTCCGGGAGGGGCTGGCGGTCGCCCTGGTCCGGTTCGTGGAAGCGGGCCCGCGGTTCGGATCGATCAGACCCGTTGTCACCTGGGCGCTGGTCGAGCTGCGCGAGGGAGGCGCGCGGATCGTGTCGCGCTTCTCGGCGAGCGAGGCGCTCTGCACGGGCAGGCCGGCCGAAGACCGCGGCGGGGAGCTCTGGCTGGCGCTTTCGACCCGCGACGGCTCGCGGCTCGATCCTCTTGGCAAACGCCTGGCCTCCGGAAGCTGGGACGCCGCCTGGCCGGAGAGAATGCATTTCATGGAGATGGACCGCGGCGGCTTTCTGCGCCATTGGCGGAACCGGGCAGGCGAACCCGAAAATCCGCCCGGTCACTGGCCCCTTCCCTTCCGGAACGTGGACGGGGAGCGCGCCAGGCTCGACCTTCCCCTCCTCTGGTACCGTCACTCGCGCTGGCGCACGGCGCCCGGCGCCGTGACCGATGTGATGATGGCCAGCCGCCACTGCGACGAGGGGTGGGCGCTGCGGCTGGAGCCGGATCAGGGTTTGCGCGAGTCCTCGGGCCGGAGCGTCGGCGTTGCCTTCAGCCGGCCGACGGCGACGCGGCTTGCGGAGGAGACGCCGCAGCTGAAACGGATTCGGGACCGGCTCGGGCTGATCGACCGGCCCTCCTCGCGCGAGGAGGGAGGCTATCGGGTGGGGAGAAGCTGGTATCCGATTCGCGAAGTGGTTGGCTACTTTCGGCTTGCCGACGGAACCGTGCTTGGGGTGGTGCAGGAGTACCACTACGAGGGCGACGCGACGGTGGCGTTCGAAGTTCCGGCGGCCCTGGCGCAGGGCGGGGAAGGCGTCGCTGCAACCGACACCGCGCGCATCGTGCTGGACGTGCATGGGGGCGGGTGCTGAGGTGGAGGATTCCATCGCCGCCCTGGACGCGCTCGACCTCGACGGCCGCCCCGCCCCCCCCATCCCCCTCGTCTCCGCCGCCCCGCCCCCCGATCACCCCGCGCTGCGACGCTGGCGAGCCGCGGTCGGGCCCGTTCGGTTCGGCCAGACTTCCGCGGCGGCCCCGCCCGGCCCGGAGGCGGCGAACCCCGGCGAAGATCGCGCAACGGCGCCCCCCTCTTCCCCCGCAGCCCCTCCATCCGGCGGCCATCCCGCGCGCGACCGCCACCTGGAATCGCGGCGGCCCGCGAACCCGGCGACGGCCTCGTCCCCCGCCTCGAACTGGCCCCTGACCGTCGCGGTCTGGAACACCCATGTCGGCGGCGGCGCCCTCGGAGCCCTCTGGGACCACCTCGCCGGGGGCGGCCGCGCGAACCGGCCCACCGCGCTTCTCCTGCAGGAAGTCTTCGCCGCGGGCACTCACATTCCCCAGCCGCCACCCTCCGGCGCGGTCTGGCCCTCGCGAATCGCGCCCGATCCGCCCGGCGAGCTCCGCACCGACATCGTCTCCTTCGCGCGCGCCCGGCGACTGTCGCTCCTCTACGTCCCCTCGATGCGCAACGGCGGACCGAAGCGTTCATCCGGCGCGGGCCGCAAGGGAAACCGCGCTTCCTCCAAACCCGCCGCGAACGCTCCGCCTGCGGAAGACCGGGGCAACGCGATCCTGGCGAATGTGCCGCTGCGGTCGCCCTGCGCGATCGAGCTTCCCTTCGAGCGCCAGCGCCGCGTCGCCGTCACCGCCCGGCTGACCGTCGGGTACACGACCGTCACCCTCTGCTCCCTTCACCTTGACAACCGCGCGCCGTGGAGCAAGGCGTGGCGCACCCTGGGCCCGGCCCGCACCCGCCAGATGGCCGGTCTGCTCCGCGTCTTCCCCGAAGCGACCGACCCCGCGTCCCCCTCTCCGCGCGTCCAGATCCTCGGCGGCGACCTCAACACCTGGGTCCGGCAGCGGCGCGAGGGGGCCTGGCGACGGGCGCGCAAGCGATTCCCCCATCCGCGGTCGCCCGACCGGAGGCCCACCCACCACCTCGAAATCGGCGGCTTGCCACGGCTCTCCGACCACCTGATGTTCCTGCTGCCACCCGGCCTGCGGGGCGGTTGCCGCCGCCTGGAGAGCGCCTTCGGTTCGGATCACTACCCGCTGGCGGGAACGATCGAGCCCGCGGACTCCGCCCAATAGCCTCCCCGCTCCCGGTCGAACTCCAGCCTTCCCCCGCAGGGCTCCATCTCCACCTTTCCATTCGCGAAGACCGTCCGTCCACCCACCCAGGTCCGCACCGGCCAGCCTTGCAGCCGGGTTCCATGCCAGGGAGTCCAGCCGCACTTGCTCCACTGATCCTCGTTGCGCACGACCCGCTCCTCGGCCATGTCCACCAGCACCAGATCCGCGTCCCCGCCCGGCTCGATCCGCCCCTTGCCCACGATGTCCCAGACGCGCGCGGGGCCGTCGCTCGTCCAGGCGGCGATATCCTCCAGGGTGCAGCGGCCGCGGTTCGCCTCGTTCAGCATCAGCGGCAGGACGAGCTCCACCGCCGGCACCCCCGACGGCGATTCGGGGTAGGGGAGGCGCTTCTCCTCCAGAGTGTGCGGCGCGTGGTCGGTGGCCAGAATCTGAATCGCGCCCGCCTTCAGTCCGCGCCAGAGCGCCTTGCGGTCGCCGGCTTCCTTGAGCGAAGGATTCATCTGCGCCAGCGAGCCCAGGCGGTCGTAGTCGGATGTGTCGAAGAAGAGGTGATGGGGACAGACCTCGGCGGTCACCAGTTCGCGCTTTTCCAGGAGACGGCAGGCCAGGATCGCGACCTCCTCGGCGGTGGAGGCGTGCAGCAGGTGGAAGCGGTGGCGATGGCGGTCGGCGAGGTCGATGGCGCGCAGCGTGGCCGTGAGCGCGGCCCAGCGGTCCCGGATGCGGGAGTGGTCGCGGATCGTCGGCGGGCTGCCGATGCGTTGGCGGTTGGCCCGCACGGTGGTCTCGTCCTCGCAGTGCGCGGCGATCGGCAGGACGGTCTCGGCGAAGATCGCCTCCAGCGACTCCTGGTCGTCGACGAGCATCTCGCCGGTGCTCGACCCGATGAAGATCTTGATGCCGGGCGTCGGCAGATTCCGGGTGCGCTCGATGCGCCGCAGCTCCGCAAGGTTGCCGGTGGTGGCGCCGGCATAGAAGCCGTAGTTGACGACCGACCGGCGCGCCGCCCGCTCCAGCTTTTCGCGCAGCGCCCGGACCGTGACCGTCTGCGGGACGGTGTTGGGCATCTCAAGGAAGGAGGTGACGCCGCCGGCCGCGCAGGCCATGCTTCCGGTGCGGAGGTCCTCCTTGTGGGTGAGGCCGGGGTCGCGAAAGTGGACCTGGTCGTCGATGACGCCGGGCAGAAGGTGCAGCCCCGCGGCGTCCACGATCTCGTCGGCGCGGGCGTGGCGCGGCGGATCCACATCGGCGATCGTGCCGTCTTCGATCAGAACGGAGGTGCGCGCGGTCTCCTCCGGCATGACGACGGAGGCGTCCCGGATCAGGGTGCGGTGCGGCATGGGGCGCCGAATCGGACGAGCGCCGAATCAGGTGAAGTAGGGGTTGTCCCCGCTGGCGTGGTCGGTCACGTCGTGAATCGCGGTCACCTCGGGGACGGCCTGCGAGACCATCCGTTCGACCCCCTGGCGCAGCGTCATGCGCGACATGGCGCACCCCTGGCACCCGCCCGCCATCTCGATGTAGATTTCGGTCCCCTGCACATCCACCAGATTGATCGACCCGCCGTGCGACGCGATCGCCGGATTGATCTCGGTGTTCAGCACATGGGTCACGCGCTCGGCCAGTTCGCCGTCCGGTCCGGCCTCGCCCATCGCCGCCCTGACCGCGTCGGGGTTCGGCGTGATCTGGAAGCCGCTTTCCTGGATCGTCTCGACGAAATCCACCCGGGCCCCGTCCAGCCGCTCCACGCTTCCCTCGTCGACGAGCACCGTGAAGGCGCCCGCATCGACCTCCAGATCCGACGGCGCGCGCGCCTCGGCCTCGACCAGGGTCAGCTCGTAGTTCGGGGCGAAGGGACTGCCCTCCACCGCGATCCTGAGCGCCTGGGGACCCTCCTCCTCCATGTCCATGAACGACGCGACCATCTCGCGTGCGCGATCGGTGAATGTCAGCTTCATCGGGAATGTCTCTTGCGGGTTTGATCAGGCCGATCGACGGCGAAGGTCCGGGGCGAAATCCATCGCCCGAAGAAAAATCCATCGCCCTTGGAATCCATCGCCCGAAGAAATTAGCCCGCTTTGTCCGCGCCAACAATGCGGGCCCTCGCGGCGGGGCAGGCCGGATCGGCCCGCCGACCAACGTCCTGCGGAATCCCGGGGCGCACCCGGGGGCGTCCGGGGAGTCGACTGGCCGGCTAGTCCAGAAGCCCGGCCAGCGCCGACGCTCCGGCCAGCGCCGCATCCTTCCTCTCTGCGGACGACATCCAGACCGCCCGGCTGCCCGCGGGGGTCCGGGTGACGGCCAGCACATCGTCGATCTGCTCCGCCACCGCGCCGACGTGCGAGATCACCCCGACCATGCGGCCTCGGCGCGCCACCTTGGCCAGCGCTTCGATGGCGGCGTCGAGGTTGCCGCGGTCCAGCGACCCGAATCCCTCGTCGAGGAAGAGCGACTCCAGGCGGCCGCCGGAGCGGGCCATCATCTCGACCATCCCCAGCGCCAGCGAGAGAGAGCCGATGAACTGTTCGCCCCCCGACAGGCTGGCCGGGGTGCGCGCCTGGCCCGACTGGGTGTCCACCACGAGCCACTGCTGGTCGTCCATCGCGCCGGGATCGGCAAAGGCGTAGCGACCGCCGGTAATCTCCGTCAGCACCTGCGACGCGGCGATCAGGAGTGCGCGCGACCGCCGCAGCGTGAGCCACTTGAGGAAGGCGCCCGGTTTGAGGGCCGCGTCGAGGTCGCCGAGGGCGCGTTCGAGATCGGCGGCGTCGCTTGCGGTGCGGTGGAGTTCCAGGAGGTCGTCGAAGATGGCGGCGAAGGCGTCGCGGTCGCGTTCGGCGTTCCGGGCGGCGTAGCGCGCGTCGGTGGCGCGGGCGTCGACGGCGACAAAGAGGTCGCCGAGGTCGGAAGGGTCGGCGGGCGGGTCGAGCGCCGCGGCGATCCGGCGGGCCTCGGCGCGGGCGGACGCTGCCGCGAGGGTGGCGCGTTGGCGGAGGTCGGCGGCCAGTTCGCGGGACCGGTTCATCGCGCGGCGGAGTTGGCCGATCGCGTTGTCGGCCAGGCCGGGATCCGGCCGGTACAGGGTGGGGGGAAGGGTGATGTGTTCGTCGAAATCGGCCCGGATTGCCTCTTCGCGGATGGCCTCGGCGACGGCGGCGCGCTGGGTGTTCAGCTCCTCGAGGATGAGCCGGAGCGGCTGCTCGACGGCGGCCCGGCGGGTGTCTTCGAGGCGGGCCAGCCTGGTGCCGGTCTTCTCGATCTCGTCGCGGAGCTTCCGGCGCTTCTCCTCGCGCAGCGCAAGGATTTCCTGGCGTTCGGTGGCGGCGTAGCGGGCGCGGTCCACGGGGGCCGTGTCGATGGCTTCCAGATCGACCGGGTCGGGGGGCAGCGCGAGGTTGGGGCGGAAGGGCGGGGGGAGGGACTGGATGCGACCGCGCAGGGCTTCGAGGCGCTCGGTGGCGGCCTTGCGGGTGCGACGGACCTCGGCGGCGGCGCCCTGGCGGGTGACTTCGGCGGTGCGCGCGGCGACGGTGGCGGTGGTGTGTGCGGCGCGGAGGCGCTCGGTGGTGGAGTTGTGCTCGGCGAGACGGGATTCGGCGTCGCGGAGGAGTTGGGTGGTGGTGGACAGGATCCGGGTGCGGTCGGGAAGGGGGGGATCGTGATCGACCGAGCCGGAGGCGACCTCCGATTGCATGGTTGCGGGAAAGGCGCCCGGTCCCGCGGCTCGCCGAAGGCGTCCCAGCGCCTCGGTCAGTTCGGAACCCACGCCGTCCAATCGTTTCTGGATGTCCGAGACGCTCCGGCGGGCGGCCAGGTCGTCCGCTTCGACCGACGCCACGGTCCCGCGCGCCTCGCGCAACCGCGCCCTCGCCGCACTCTGCTGCGTACACGCTTCCTCCAACCCCTGATCCGGCGGCGGCGCCCAGCCCGCGGGCAATTCGCGCTCGCAGACCGGGCAATCGTCTCCCGGGCAGAGGCCCTGCGCCGCAGCCGCGGCCGCATTCGCCCGTTGCGCGTCGGCCAATTCAGCCTCCGCCCGCTCCGCTTCCCCCCTGGCCTCCACTTCCGCGCCGCGCGCCGCGTCCAACTTCGGAGCGACCGCGTCCAACTCGCGCCTGCGGTTCGTCAGTTCGTCGCGCGCCCTGCCCAGCCGCACCCGCAGCTCCTCGCACCGCTCATGCCACTTCTCAACCTTCGTCCGCTCTTCCTTCGCCAACTCCACCGACTCGGACAGCGGCGCCGCCAACTCCCGGTGCGCCTCCAGCCGCGCCGCCGCCTTGCCCAGCGCCCGTCCCGCCTCTGTCGCTTCGCGCTCCGCCTTCGCCAACGCTCCCCCCGCCCCCCGCATCGCCGCCGCCGCCTCGGCCGCCCTCTCGGCCTCTCCCGGCATCGCCTCCAACGCGGCCAGCACCCGCGCCAACTCCTGCAAACCGGCCCTGTCGTCGCTCGGAATCGACTTCAGCCTGCGCCTGAGCTCCGCCTCCGCGGCCTCCATCTCCTTGCGCTCGGCATCGATCCGCCGCTGCTCCCTCGCCACCGGCGCCAAACGTTCCGCCAGCCGGTCCATCGCCGCCGGATCCACACGGTCCAACACCCCCTCCGCCGCCCGGGTCACGGCCTCGCAGCCGCGCAATGCCTCCAGCGCCTGCCAGGCCCGGTCCCGAAGCGCCGCCAGCGCCCCCGAGCGTTCCCCCGCCTCCTTCCGGACGGCCTCCAATCCCTCCAGGTGCGCCCGGGGATCCTCGGGGTGGCGCGCAACCTCGTCCGCCAGCCGCACCGACAGCATGCGCACCTCGGCCAGCTTCCGCCCGGCCGCCACGCCCGCCTCCTCCAGCTCCCGAGTCCGCCACACCTGCCTGAGAATCTCGGTCCGGGCCGAGGGCGCGTCCTCCACGAGCAGCCGCGCAAAGCGTCCCTGCGGCAGAATCACCGTGCGCAAAAAGGCGTCCGAGTCGAGTCCGATCAGCCTCTGCACCCGATCGTTCACCGGACGGACGTGCTCCACCTTCTCGATCGTCTCGCCGCCGGGTCCGTAGCGAACCAGTTGCGCCACCGCCGTGCGCAGCCCCGTGCCCGCCTTCCGGTCCACCCGCGCAACCTCCCACTCCTGGCCCGAAACCCGGAAGCGCAGCACGACGCGCATCACATCGGAGGTGTCGTTCAGCAACTCCTGCTTGGAACGGCCGCCGAGCGAGGGCTGCCCGTACAGCGCGTAGATCATCGCCTCCAGAATCGAGGACTTGCCCGCGCCGGTGTCGCCGACGATCGCGATTTGCGTGCGGTCGCCGAAGTCCACCACAACCTCGGAGCGGAAGGAACGCAGTCCCTCGACGGCGATTCGGAGCGGACGCATCGGTCAGCCTCGCTCCCCGCTTCCCGCCCGTGGTCCACTGCGCAACGTTCGCGTCTCCTGGCGCATGGCCGGCGCGATGGCGCGGCTCGCGATCGTCATCGGTCCGCTCCCCCGCGCAACGCCCGCATCGCCCGCTCCGCCCGAATCGAGAGTTCGGTCACCCGGAAGTCCGGTCCTCCCTCGTCGCCCGCACCCCCCAGCGCCTCGCGAAAGAGCGCCAGGACGGTCTCCACCGGCGCCTTGGTCGCGCGCCCGGTCGCCGCAGTCTCGCGCCATTCGGCAAAGAGCTCGTCCATGGGGGGCTCGCCGTCCTCCTCGTCGTCGCCGCCGCCGATCGGCTTCACCCGCCGGTTCCTGACGTCGTTGACCAGATTGAAGATGACGCACGCCGGCGCCCGCTCGGCCACCTGTTCGGCCAGATCGGGAATCGGGTCGTCGGACTTCACCGTCGCTTTCAGGAAATAGCCGCCCGCTTCGCCCTCCGCGGTCCGTTTTTCCCATTCGTCCAGCCTGGCTTCGAGCTTCTCCAGCGTCCCCTCGAAATCGACCAGCGGCCGCCCCGGGGGAAGTTCGCGCTTGCGCACCTGCACATCGTTGCCGACCTCCACGACGACCGCGTGTTTGCGCTCGCCCACCTCGCCGAAGTCGAGCGGAATCAGCGATCCCGAGTAGCGCCCGGAAACGTTGCCCGGCAACCGCTGCGGCTTGTGAATGTGCCCGAAGGCGCAGTAGAGGGCGCGTTGGAGGCCGGTCGTGTGGGTGGCGTGGTCCCTGCCCACCGTGAAGCGTCGTTCCGAAGCGCCGGCCCTGGCCCCGTCCACATGCAGATGCGCCGCATGGAAGACGAATCCGTTGGGCCCCGCGGACTGCCGCGCCACCCTGATCACCTGGTCGTTCACCGACCGGATGCCGTCCGCGTAGTCGCCCTCGAAGCGCGCTGCGTCGCCGGTGGCGTAGTCGCTGATCGCGCCGGGAGGAATGAAGGGAACGCAGGCCAGCGCCGCCCGCAATCCCCCGCTCGCCGGAAACTCCAGAACGCGCGGCCGGGCGACGAACCAGAGCCGCCGGGGAGACGCGACGGACGCCATCCGGTCGAGCACATCGAAAAGCGCCACGGAATCGTGGTTGCCGCGAACGACGACGGTGGGCGCGATGGCCGCGAGCCGTTGCAGCGCGGTGACGCCGAGCTGCAGGGCGGGGTAGGGGGGGCGCGCGGCGTCGAAGAGGTCGCCCGCATGGACGATCAGATCGGGCCGCTCGGACCCGGCGATGGCGAGAAGGGCCCGGAGCGCGGTTTGGTGGTCCTCGGAGCGGTCGTGCCGGCCGAGCCTGGCGCCCAGGTGCCAGTCGGCGGTATGGAGGAGTTTCATGGGTGGACACAGTACGGTCATGGGTGGATCGGTACAACAACAGGGGGGTGCGCGCGCGCCATGACCACGCGGGGGCCATCCGGGCCGGCCCGCGCAGGGGCCGGGAGCAGGCGCCGGGGCTCGGCGCGAGGCCGGAGGGTCGGGCCGGTCGTTCGGCGGCCTGCCTTGCGGCCCGCGGACGATCCATGGGCGCCCGGGGGGGGGGGGAGACACTCGGTTGGGGATGGGTCCACGGCCTTGCAGCCACCTGGTCGCGCCATTGAGTATTTTCACTCAATGATTATCTTGGCTACATGCCTGCCTACCACCGCCCCCATGTCCAACGTCTGGTCACCCTCCTTGCGGAGGAACGGCGACGCCGATTGATCGCCATCACCGGCCCGCGCCAGACCGGCAAGACGACGATCGCCCGGCAAGCGCTCGCGGCACTCGCGTCATCCGGAATCGCCTGGCGATATGTGGCGGTGGACGCGCCTCCGCGCACGGGTCCGGAATTGCAGCCCGGCGACACCCATTCGTGGCCCGAGTTTGGGGGCCCATCGGGCACGGACGGCAGCACCTTTCGTGGTCAGCGCGATACGCGCTGGCTGGTTGGAATATGGGAACAGGCGCGTTACGCCGCCGAACGCTCTCCCCGCGGAGCCGTCCTGGTGCTGGACGAGATCCAGGACATCCCCGACTGGTCCCGAACGGTGAAGGGGCTCTGGGACCAGGACCAGGCGACCGGTTGTCCACTCCGCGTCGTCGTCATGGGATCCGCGCCGCTCCAGTTGCTGGTCGGCCTGGGCGAGCGGTTGGTCGGCAGGTTTCTGCCCTTTCCCGTCAGGCACTGGTCCCTGGCGGAGATGGTGCGCGCATTCGATTGCAGCATGGACCAATACCTGTTCTTTGGCGGGTACCCGGCGGGAGCGGAACGGTGGGACGACGAGGACGATTGGCGAAGCTACATCAAGGATGGAATCGTCCAACGCAACGTCGAGCGGGACATTCTCTCCCTGACCCGGGTGGACAAGCCCGCGCTCCTTTCCAGCCTGCTTGAACTGGGCTCCCTCTATTCAGGGCAGATCCTCTCCTACAACAAAATGGTGGGGCAACTCCAGGACGCCGGCAACACGACGACGCTGGCACGCTACCTTGCGCTCCTGAGTGGCGCGGGATTGCTCGCAGGACTCGGCAAGTACAGTTCGAAAGCCCACCGTCGACGCGCTTCCAGCCCCAAGCTCAACGTGCTCAATACGGCACTCATGACGGCTTCGTCAGGGTATACGTTCGAGGAAGCGAAGGCCGACCGCTCGTTCTGGGGCCGGATCGTTGAGAGCGCGGTGGGCGCCCATCTCCACAATACCCTCGCACCGGGAGCCAGACTCAGTTACTGGCGCTACAACGGTCTGGAAGTGGATTTCGTGCTCGCACGCGGGCCGCGTTTGACGGCGATCGAGGTGAAGACCGGTGTTTCGCCTGGCAGGTTGAGCGGATTGAAGGAATTTGGGAGTCGTTTCAAGCCCACCCGTTCGATGGTCGTGGGCACCGGAGGCGTGGCGCTGCACGAGTTCCTTTCGGAGCCCGCCAGCTTCTGGCTGGAGAAGGAGGGATGACACCGCTTTGCGTGCCGCGGCGGGTTCACGAGGTGAGCCTTGATCCGGGCCCGTCCGCGGAACCCAACGCAGCCTCGTCCGCGGAGGCGAGTTGGTTGGCGGACTACCGCGACGCGCCGGCGTACGTGCTGCTCGGCGAGCCCGGAGCGGGCAAGACAACGGCGTTCGAGATGGAATGCGATGCCGATTCGGATGGCAACGAGCCGGTTGGCGTCAGGGACTTTGCGGAGATGGAGGTAGGGAGCCATCCAGAGTGGCGAGGGAAGACTCTCTTTATCGACGGGCTCGACGAGATGCGAACGGCATCCGGCAACTGGCGTGGACCGCTTGACTCGATCAGGAGACGTTTGGAGCGTCTCGGTCACCCGCGTTTTCGTCTCTCGTGCAGGGCTGGCGAGTGGTTGGGCGAGGACGATGCCGCTGCCCTCAAACGGCTTGGCGCGTACCGTGAATTGGTCGTGCTCCGATTGGATCCCCTTAATGAAGACGAAATCCGCACTCTTCTGAAACACCGCGTTGGGCCAGCTCGGGCCAGCGAGCTCATCAATTACGCGCGCGAGCATGGCCTATACGGGGTTCTTCAGCACCCGCTCAATGTCGAGTTGCTGTTGGAGGTCGGAATGGACACCGACCGGATCTCCGGGAGCCGGGGCTTGTTCGAATCGGCCTGCATGTCGATGACCCGGGAGCGGAATCCAGCGCACCGCGCCGCAACGCGGGGGGCGTCTCGTCCCTCCGGGGCGTCGTTGCTGAGTGCGAGCGGCCGCATCTGTGCCCTGAGCCTCCTGACCGATACTCTCGGATGGGCGGTTGATCCGGCTGAAGCGACCCTTGGTTATCCGTCGATTCGCGAAATCGGGAATGCGGATTCCGGTGTAGCCGTCGAGGAGTTGGACGGCGCGCTCCGTACCCGGCTTTTCAGGCTTGCCGCGTCCTGCCGTTTCGAACCGATTCATCGACAGGTCGCAGAGTTTCTCGGGGGCCGGTTCCTGGGCGGGCTGGTGGAAAGCCGCGTGGTCTCGGCCCTCCGGATGCGCGCGCTCATGGCGGGCGGCGACGGCGCACCCGCGCCATCGCTGCGTGGTCTCGCGGCGTGGATCGCGGTCCATAGCCCAAGATCTCGCCCTTCCCTGATCCGTGACGATCCGCTTGGCGTGGCCAGCTACGGCGATCCTTCGGAGTTCCCTCTACAGGATCAGCGGCAGCTGGTGTCCAACCTTCGCGACCGCGCCCACCAGATCGACATCTGGGAGTGGCCGACGGCCGCCCTTCCATCGCTGGCCACGCCCGGAGCCCTTCCGATCGTGCGGGAACTGGTCTCCTGCCCGGAGCGTGACGACGCCACGCAATCACTCGCGTATCTGGCGATGCGCGCCATCGCTCAGACGGACGGTTCGGTCATTCCGCGATATCTTCGGACTCCATTGCTGGGCGTGGTACGTGACACGCGCTGGTGGCCTGGTACACGGGCCGCCGCCCTGAAGGCGTGGATCGCGAGCGATTCGGCTGAAAGACGCCACGTCGACGAAGCCCTGAAGCTCCTGAAGGAGATCGCGGACGACGTATTGGATGACCCGAGGGGAAGCCTGACCGGGCTGCTGCTCGGCCTATTGTATCCAGAGCACGTCACGCCAGATGAGCTCTGGGATTATGCGCAGCCGGTCGCACCCAATCCCATCGGCAGCGGACACTCGGAGTTCTGGCTGTACGAGCTTCCGCGACGTTCCGAAGAAGGGGGCCTGCTGGCGGAGGTTCTCGACAGCCTGTGCCAATGGCTGGACGGTCGGCCGCGTGGCATTGACGACCACTGCACTCGCGACGGGATTGCGAAGATGTTCGCTCGCGCCCTGGAACGGCACGGTGACGACATCGAAACCGGGCGGTTGTACACCTGGCTCAGGGTGGCCCTGCCCTGGATGTCGAACAAGAGCGATCTCGAACTGTCAAGTCTGGTTCGGCGTCGTCTTGGTGTGGACACGCCGGATGAGGACATCAGGGCGAAGACCGCCGCCTGGCTCAGAGAACGGCCATCGACCCAGAAGGCGCTGATGCTGGAAATCGTTCGCCGCCTGGACGACGATGAAATCACCGTGCCGGCGGACCCTGTCTCGCCCACAGGCTCGCTGACCCTGGACGATGTACTCGCCGGTGCCCCAACCGCCGACTTCGCGCCCTGGTTCCTGGAACTAGCCGTATCGCTGTCGGAATCCCGTCCGTGGCTCGCGTGCCACATGTTGCGCCGGACCGGCATTGGTGCACGCACGTTGGCGGAACTCCTCGACGCTCGCCGCAACCCGTGGGAGAAGAAAGCGGACTCCGCTGCTCCAGAGGCCCCGCCGAAGGCCAACAGCCTCACCCTTGACGAGGTCCGCGCTCGAGTTTCCGGGCACCCACCGCTCGAAGAATGCCTTGAATCGCTGTTGGCGCCGGTCCCGCGGCCGAACCCGGGGCATCCCCTTGTCCTGAAGCGGGAGCGCCAGCGGCAGGAATGGATCGAATGGGTGCGGGAGCAGGCCGGCGCGCTGCGGTGCGGTGAAGGTCCGCCAAGGACGTACCAGGATGTGGCGAGTGCCTATCTGGCAGTCAACAAGTCGGTGCGCGGCGACGCTCCCGAGGAGCGAGTCCGCAGTCTCTTCCTTGGCGACGAGGAGTTGTCGCGCGTCGCGCTGGACGGCCTCCGGCGGGTGGCTCGTCGCACCGATCTCCCAACTCTGGACGATCTGGTCCGGCTCGACGAGGAAGGGAAAGTCTCCTATTTCGTCCTTCCGCTGCTAGCTGCCCTTGAGGAAGAAGAACGGATGGCCAACGCGGACCGCGCGCGCCTGGAGGGAGACGCGTTGCAACGTGCGCTCGGCTCTCTTCTGCTGGCCAGGGACAGGGACTACGACGCGACCCATCCGGCATGGTATGCACGGGCGCTAGGATCCAGTCCCGAAGCAGTAGCCGACGCGTTCGTCAGGGTGTACCGGTCGCGCATCCGCCGGTCCTCGGACGTGGACGGGCATTTGCGTGCCTTGACTCGTGCCGAATCGCATGCGGAAGTGGCTCGGTCGGCTCTGCCGCGACTGTTGAGGTCGTTTCCCGCCAAGGCGACGGTCGACCAGGTTTTCTTTCTGAACCATCTGATTCCGGCGGCTTTGGAGCATGTAGACCGGGACGAGTTGGCGTCGATCGTTCATCGGAAGCTCGAACTGGTCAGCCTGCGAATCGGGCACCGCGTACGATGGTTGGTCACCGGAATGTTGCTTGGCGAACCGCAGGCAGAGGAACGGCTAGACCACTTCCTTTCCGACGGTTCGGACGCCCGCGTGCGCGAGTTCGCGGACTTTCTCAAGGTGCGCAAGGTTGCGGAGCGAATCAGATCGCTACCGGTCCGGTCGTTGGCGATGATTGTCAGGAGGCTCGGCGGATACTTCGCTCCAGCTCTTGGCGGAGTTCCGGGCCACATGTCTCAAGAGATGGACGAAGCGCTTCAAACCGACGGCCTGATCCGCACGGCTCTGGACGCTCTTTCGTTCCACCCCACCCCGGAGGCCACCCAACTCATCAAGTCCCTGCTTGATGATGAGGATCTTGCCAAGTGGCGGGAGCCGGTCACCGAGGCGCTCGACGCCCAAAGGGTCGTCCGGCTGGACGCGGAATTCGAGCCGCCGACGATCCGGGATGTAGTGAGCGTTCTGAAGGGGGACAGGCCGGCTGGCGCAGCGGATCTCGCCGCGCTGACGGTGGACAGAATCCTGGAGATCGGCGAGCGGGTGCGGGACGTTGATGCCGATCTGTGGCGGCACTTCTGGAACGAGGGAAAACACGGAAAGGATGAGAAACCCAAGATCGAACCCTCCTGCCAGCAGGCGCTCCTTGCCGCATTGCGCGCTGAACTTCCAGAACGCGTGCGGTTGGATTCGGAGGCAAGGTACGCGGGCGGCGGACGCGCCGACTTGCGGGTCTCCTTCCGTGACTTCGCCGTGCCGGTCGAGACGAAGATGAGCTCGAGCCGCGACTTGTGGACAGGCGTTGCCGATCAGTTGATCCCCCGATATACCCGCGACCCGAGATCGGGCGGCTACGGCATCTACGTCGTGTTCTGGCACGGCCCGAAACATGCGAAACGCCCAACCCCGACGGGAAGGCCGCCGCCAACGCCGGACGAGCTAAAGGATCGCCTGACTCGACAATTGACGACCGAAGCTCAACGGCAAAAAGTCTCGGTGATCGTTCTGGACGTAAGCCCGCCATGAACGGTGTGCGAGGCGCTCGTACGATCATCAACAGGGGGGTTGCGCGCGCGCCATGACCACGCGGGGGCCATCCGGGCCGGCCCGCGCAGGGGCCGGGGTCGAAGCCTGGGGCTCGGCGCGAAGCAGGAGGGTCGGGCCGGTAGTTCGGCGGTCTGCCTCGCCGCCCGCGGACGATCCATGGGCGCCCGGGGGAATGACCCATCTCATAGGTTGAATTCGTTGTCATTCATGAAAATCCGCAATCAGACCTCTGATTTTCATGAATGGCGTCATGCGGACGGGCAAAGCGAGTGTGGATCCCCCCACGGAAGCCCCCGGCGCGCAGCCTGCGCCGCAGCCGGAGGCCCGGATCCGGCGATTTGCGGCGAGAAGGGGGAAAGCACTACTATACTTTGCTACCGGAGACTCCCTTCGCGTTTGCAGGAGTCGGCCACCCACCCGTTTGACCGAAAGACAGGAGAGCCTCCGACATGACCAGCTCGTTGCTCGTTGAGGAGCGAAGGTTTCTGCGGGAGAACCAGGCCGCGCTTCGCAGGAAGCACCCCGGCAAGTACCTGCTCGTCAAGGGGACCGCCGTGCACGGCGCCTACGAGACTCGGGACGAAGCCATCACAGCGGGGGTCCGAATGTTCCCGGAACCTGGCGCGGCCTTCCTGGTTCGCTCAGTGGAGGATGTGGACGATCCCGTGGTCAGCAACCCCGCGCTGTCGATAGGAGTTCCATTCACATGCCCCACATGACGGTCCGGATTCACGACAAGTCGTGTCAATCGCTCCCTCGGATGTTGCAGAACAGAGGTCCAATTGTTCCGGTATCCATTTCCATCGGGGACCAGCAGCGAGTCGCACTGGTAGCTGCCGGTCGTGAGGCTCCGGCGCCAGTAACGGGACTTGCGCTGATCGACACGGGTGCCACGCTCACCTGCATCGGAACCCAGGCGGCCCAACAAGCAGGATTGCCCACGGTTGGAACGGGCAGCATGATGTCGGCTACCCAGGCGTCCGTCCAGGTGCCGATGTATGCGGCAAAGATTGACATTCAGGGTTTTGTGGCGATCAACACGGCACAGGCGTACGGATCCCCCGCATTGGACGGCCAGGGGATTATCGCATTGATCGGTAGAGATGTCTTGTCAAAGTGCATCCTCAACTATAATGGTCCCGAGGCCACGTTTACATTGTCGATTTAGCCGATGGCGAGGATGGCGTCGAGCCGCGGCGCGCATGGTCCGGAACACTCGCCGATCCCCGGGCGGGCTTTGACCTCCGCTGTAATTCAGAATGGTGGATTGAAACCGTCCTTGCCCTCGCCGAGCCGGCATCCTGCGCGCTCAAGACGCTGCCGGATCACATGCTCCGCCTGGTTGTAGTGATCCCGGTAGCGGGGCATGACCTGACCGCGGCCGCGTCGCAGCTTCTCGGCCACGATCGCGAGTGCGTCATCCCTGGTCCCCGCCACAAACTTGCCCCGCTGGAAGTGGAATGGCTGGATGATGAACTTCTCCACGCCGGTCGCCAGCAGGCTGGCCGCGAACTCTTTGGCA
Organism: Gemmatimonadota bacterium; assembly: GCA_022822325.1. Taxonomy (GTDB): domain Bacteria; phylum Gemmatimonadota; class Gemmatimonadetes; order Longimicrobiales; family Gaopeijiaceae; genus Bin94. Next base: position 89,451 of record JAJEBW010000018.1, read on the forward strand.
TCGCGCACAAGGAGCAAGGGCGTCATCGTAATGCAGCTCTGGATGCCCTCTTCGACCAGTTGGCGGGCCGCGGCGAGGCGCCGGGCGTTGCTCGGGCACGACGGCTCGAAGGCCTTGCGCACATCCTCGTCGTCGGTGGTGACGGTCAGGTTGACCTGGACGCGGCCGCCATTGGCCTCGATCTCCCGGAACAGATCCGCATCGCGAACCACATCGGGGCTGCGGGTCTGGACGACGAGCTTGGGCCGGTGCCGCCGCGCGAGGATCTCAAGAAGTTGCCGGGTCAGCTTCAGCTTGCGCTCGATCGGCTGGTACGGGTCGGTGACGCTGCTCATGTAGATGAGGGTGCCGTCCAGGCGCTTGCGGCGCTTCTCCAGGAGACGGACCGCGTTCTCCTTGACCTGGACCCACCGCCCCCAACGGTCGCGCCGCTCGGCCCCGGTCATCGAGCCGGACGCGCGGGAGAAGAAGGCGGCGTAGCAATATGTGCAGCCGAAGGCGCAGCCGGAGTAGGGGTTCAGGGTGAAGTCATATTCTTCCATGAAACCGGTCGCCTTGGTGAGGATGGCGCCAGCGGGCCTGTATTCGATTGCAGCGCGGCCGAGGCGGGTGGGGCGGGGGGGCGGGTCGGAGGTGGGGTCCGGAGGTTCGGATGACACGGATTCTCCGAAGAGGGTGAGTTGGCGCGGATTGGTCATCGGAAGGTCCCCCGGAAACGCACTTCATCGTCAAAGATGGGATTTCTGCGCAGATCCCATTCGACCAGACTATTGAGGTCGCGGTCAGCGCGAGAGTTGATCCATTCAGGCCACTCGCGTGACATCCGAATCGCAAGCTTCTTGCGCCATCCTGTTGTGTGGACAAGACGGCCCCGAATCGCCGGCTGCACCCTCTCGGGTACAAATCGGCGAGCCGATTGTTCCCCTGCAATGGGGCGCAATACTCTATCCAGGGATTCAGCCTTGGTTTCGTCGGCCGTTACCAACACGGCATCAGGAATCAGTGCTTCGGTGGCCTGGTGCAGATCCCGTGAAAGGTGGTAGGCTGCATGAATCGAAGTCAGCCAGCGATCACCCCTGACCATCCGGGATGTCCTGAGAGAATCGAGGCACTGGGCAAGGGAATCGTAGGTACGGCACTCTGGTGACATGGCTACAATGCGTTCCTGCAAGCTTCGTAGCATCTTTGCATCCGGTGAATCAGCTTGCACCTTGACAAGTTGGTTCTGCAAACGCTTGGAGAAGTCCTGCCACAGCCTTAAACCAATGTCCTTCATGGGCGACGAGGTATCGATGCCGTGTACGAAGACCTTCGTCTTTGGGCTACACCCCTCGGACGCAAACAACGCCAAAGCAATCTGTACGGCGCGAGCCCCGCATCCCAAGTCGAATACATGTAAGTAAGGCGGGTGTCCTCCCGCGGAGCCACCGAACCCGTAATCAAACAGTTGCCCCTGCTGGGGGTCTCGCCTTTGGTCCGCAACTCGGCCAGCGGCCCCGCTCCCGCGAAGCACTGATCTCAGAAACGAATATATCAGATTGATCTGCCGTGGCTGATACCAAGTAAGGTAGAAGAGTGCCGCCCATTCGTCGTGATACTTCCCCAACGGTTCAACACTGGTATCGACGCGATTGGCCACTTCGGATGGGGTCAACCCAGCGGATAGTCGGCGGTATTCCCGTGCTGCTACGGCGGCGATCGCTTTATCCAGTAGCGACCAAGGGAAAACGGGTCGGTCTGGCTTGGGCGATCCTCGCGTGTCCACAACAATGACGGATGTCTCTTCTGCGCCCCGTCCCTCGCCAGGCATGCGATGGAAACTGCAATATGATCGATATGCGCAACAACGTTCCATCGGCGTTTCGCAAGCGTGTCTTCCGACCGCCAACTGGGGACCCCTCTGCAGGGCATCGTCCTGCAAGTCGTACACTTCGATCACTTGGAACACCTGGCCGCAACCCATACACTCTTCAATTGTGCCAAGCAGAGATGTAGCAGTGAAAATGTCGGGGTTCAATGGTGACTGGAGAAGGTGGTTGTCCTGCGGTCGGGGACTCTTTGGACGATGCGATCGGACGTATTCCATTACGGCCGCTTCCATCTCCGCGAGACGCTCCATGCCGATGTCCCACTGGTTCGGCCGGAAAACTATGTCCGTTTTGAAACAAGCGACTTCCTGTTGGTGCACCTTAAACAATCGCACTCTACCCCGTTCCGTTCCGTCTTGATCCGCCGGATCAAAAATCAGCATTCCGGTTTGCCGACCCGCATCAGTGCGGAGTCTCCGCCGCCAGCCGACCCAAACGGATCGGCCATCGTAACGGATTTCCTTCATATGAGGCGGCCCCACCCCACCCCCCCTCACAACCCCGCCCCCGACCCCGACATCGCCCCCAGATTCGCCATGATCGATTCGGTGCGCTCCCGTTCCCGGGCCTCGTCGGCCGCCGCTTCCTCCGGGTTGGTCGCGAAGGGGGGGAAGGGGAAGCGGAGCGGAATCGGTTCGGGCACAATCGGTTGCGAGAGCACCATCGTGCCCGGCATGAACCTGGACGCCCGTTCGCGCAGGGATCGCGACAGGAACCGGTAGGCGTCGGCCTCGTTTGCGTCCAGACGGCCGGCCACCTTGAGCGAGGCGTTGCGGGGAAGCGCCGGGGCCACCGCCGAGGCCGCCTGCTGCGCGCCCACCAGCAGCACGCCCAACGACCGGCCGCGTTCGGCGATGTCCACCAGCAACTCCTTCAATGGCGAGAACCCCTTCGACGGCGCGTACTTGTTGAGCTCGTCGAGGACCACGAACCGAAGCGGCATTCGTCCCGTTCCCTGCTTTTCGCGCCACACCCGGTCCAGAAGCGAGCCGACCACGAAGCGCTGGGCGTCGTCGTGCAGCGTCGAAATGTCCACGACATGCAGCCTTGCGTTCTCGGCCGACACGGGCGTGAGACCGCAGCCGATCAGCGGGCCGATGTGCTTGCGCAGCCGCAGGAGCCGTCGCACATAGGCCTGGCGGGTGCCGGAGGTCGTGCGTCCGAACCACAGCTTGAGCGCCTGTTCGTCGTCGCGGTTGGCCATCTGTTCGGTGAAATCGACGAAATCGCCGAAATCGGTCATCGGATGTCCGGCGCCCGCCGGGACCGCCTCGGGTTCCCTGGCCGCCAGCCGTTCCGGGTCGTAGGTGATCTTCTCGTCCACGGTGGGAAGGATGACGACGGCCCCCGATTCGCCCCCCTCCAGCCGCCGCAGATGGCGCAGAAGCTGAATGCGGAACTGCTGCTCGATGAAGCCGATCTGGGTCTTGCGGTCGTCTTCGGCGGTGAAGCAGAACTGGAGGAGCTCATCGCGGATGAACTGTTCAGGGGTCCAGCCGTAGGCGTGCACGTCGGCGGTGTCGCGGGACTTGACGCCGGGCACCGAGCCCGATACGCCGGGACGCCGGGGCGCGTGGAGCCTGACGGAGCGGAAGGGACCGGGATCGTCGACGCCGAGAGCGCGCCACTGGGCGCGGACGCCGGGCCGGGCCGGGAACTCCGAGTTGGGGCGGTCCAGGTGAAGCAGATCCTCGCCCTTGGTGTTGAAGACGAGCGCGCGCACATTCTCGCGTTCGGCGCGGCCGCCCAGGAGCGCCATCCCGGCATCGGTCTCCAGAAGCTGGTAGAGGACGTAGAGCGCGTAGGAGGTCTTGGTCGCCACGCCGGAGATCCCCGAGATCGAGAAGTGCCCGCCCGAGCGGCCATCGACGAAGCGCATGTCGGCGTAGACGGGATCGCCCCCCATGTCCAGTCCGACGGGGAGCTTGCCCTTCTTCATCTCGTCCTCGAAGAGCGCGGCGGAACGGTCCGGTCCGACGGCCTTCATTGCCTCGGCGCCCGCGCTCGGGGCCACGAAAAGCTCGGGGACGACGCGCAGCACGCGAACCTCGGCCAGCCGGATGTGTTCGGCGGGCATCGTGCGGTCCACGACCCGCGCGGTGTCGGAGGGAAGGTCGGCGCCTTCGAAGCGGCTGCGCAGCTCGGTGACGATTCCGTAGTGCGTGACCTGGTTGCCGCCGACGGACTCGCCGCCGCTCCCGCTCTCGACTCCACCGCGGCCTCCGCCCCCGCCGGGAAGCTCGGTGCGAACGGCGACGAGTTCGTCGAGTTGCACATGGGCGCCCGGGTCGAGGACGACCTGGAAGTCGCGCGAGTTGCTGCCCTGCGAGCCGTCGACGAGGCCGATGCGGGGATCGGCGAGCGAACCCTCCGCCGAACCGCCGCCCGCAGTCTCGTCTGCCCGGCCCGGGTCTTCCGTTCGTTCCTCTTCCGGGTTCCGCGGACGGCCCCCGCCCGGGCTGCTCTCCCGATCGCTCATCGCTCTCTACTCCTCTCGGTTGCGCCGAGGGTGCCGGTTGTGCCGAGGGCCCCGGTTTTGCTCATGGTTTCGGTTGCGCTGGAGGACGGCTTCGCGAACCGCCCGAAGCGCGAGCCGCGAGTCCCCCAGCAGATGATGAAGATGGGATTCCAGACGCGCCACCGGAGCGAGATTGACCGGAGCGCGAGCGTCGCGGTGCGCGGCCGAGGCGAAGGACGGAATCCAGCGCGCGGCCCGGTTCATCGAACGAATGGCCCGGTCGGCGCCGGAGCTGGCGGGCACCTCGATGCGCGCGATCCCCGCCCACGGACTCGCCCAGGGACCGGAATCGCCCACGCGAATGTAGCAGGCGTAGCGGTCGTCCTTCATGACGAAGATGCTCGTGCGTTCCCCCACCCCGAGCCGCGGCACCCGCGTCCAGTGCTCGATCGCGAGGGTGCGGCGATGATGCGTCTTCACATAGCCCACCACCGGCGTCGTGCGGCTGCGGCGGATGCTGTGCAGCGGACCGTCGAAGACGACCAGCCACTCCCGGGCGCAGAGCCGGTCGGCGATCTCGGCCTCCGTGTCGCGCATGAGGCGCTGAAGATGCTGCGGCGCCGCGTGGGGCTCCTCGCTGTCGACCGCCAGGCTCAGCCAGCGCCACCCGCCCGGATGCGGCCGCAATCGCACCCGCCGCCCCCCGCCGAAGATGACCGCGCGGCCCGTCTCCACCTCCGCGATCGACGCCGGCCCCCTGGGACCGATCAGCACCGCGCCCGCGCCCCACGCCCCCGCCACCCCTCCGATCGTGCCGCCCTCGCGATCGGTGCGGGTCAGGTGGGCCTCGGTCCGGCGCACCCCGTCCACGAAGGCCAGCCTGGAGGGCGGCCCGGCGCCCCGCGGCCGGTGAATGCGAAAGTTGCCCCCGTCCTCGATCACCCGGCATTCGACGGTGTGCTGGTCCTCCTCCGTCGCGAGAAACCCGGCTCCGTGCGAGACGTCGAAGGGTTCGACCCCGATGAAGGGAGGGCGGGTTGGGGGATGCATGGCGGGTGGCGGGAGGGTTCGGCAGGGGTGGCGGAGCGAGTCGCGGCGGGAAGGGCAGAGACGATAGGCGGAGACGGCGCGAAGGGCCAGTGGCGGCGCAAGCCCGGCGGGGTGGGCAGGCAAGGGCAGGGGTGAACGCTGGGGGGGACGAGGACGACGCGGTTCTCGCGGCCGGGCGGATCGGCGCGGCCGGCGAACGGTGGGGCGCGGCGACCGGGGTTGCGCGCGCGCAGGGCGCGAACGCGCTGGATTTCGGACGCGGCCTGCATGGCGGCTCCGTCCCGCGTCCCTCGCGCGGTTCGATGACCGGCGCGGCGGCCTCCCCCGAATTGCGGCGCCGCGGCCACTCGGCAACGATCGGCGCCGACGCGCACGCGGCACTCTTCGTAGCTTTCCCGGGCCCAGCGAGCAGTCTCTCCACCCCCCCCACGCCCCCGGACCCCCCCATGCAAACCATCGCCATCACCGGCGCCAACCGCGGGATCGGACTCGCGACGGCGCAGACCCTGGCCGCGGACGGCCACCGCATCCTTCTTCTCTGCCGCGACGAGCGGCGCGGCCGGCGCGCCCTGGCCACTCTCCCCCCCCTCCATGGAGAGGCGCGCCACCACCTGGTCCTCTGCGACCTGGCCTCGCTGGAAAGCGTTCGCGAGGCGGCCCGCCGGATCCTCGATCCGGACCGTCCCCTGGACGCGCTCGTGAACAACGCCGCCGCGCTCCCGCGCCAACGCACCCTCAGCCGCGACGGATTCGAGCTTCAGCTCGCGGTCACGCACCTGGGCCACTTCCTCCTGACCCACATCCTTCTGCCGCTGCTGCGCCGCGGGGCCGCCCGCGCGGGAAAGAGCCGGATCGTCACGGTGTCGTCCGCCGCGCACGCGGGACCCCCCTTCGACTTCGACGACCCCCACTGCGAGAGGCGCCGCTACCGCCGCACCCAGGTCTATCAGCAGAGCAAGCTGGCCAACGTCCTCTTCACGGCCGCGCTGGCGAGGCGCGTGGCGGGCGAGGGCGTGGAGCCGGTGGCGCTGCACCCGGGCGTCTACGACACGGAGATTCTGCGCGACTACCTGGGGCGCGGTGCGGCGGGCGGCGCGGTGCGGACCTTCGTGGGAACCGATCCGGACCGGGCCGGGCCGATCCTGGCTGCATTGGCGGCGGGGCGGCGGGACGAGGCGCTGGCCGGGAAGTATCTTGACAAGAGCGTGGTGACGAAGCCGTCGAGGGCGGCGCGCGACCGGGATGCGCAGGAGCGTCTCTGGGCCTGGAGCCTGGAGGCGGTGGGACTCGGAGGCCGCGACGGTTGAGGCGGGCGGGCGCGCTTTCCGCCCAATCCGTCCCGGGTCCGGGCGCGCAGCGATTTCGCGCGGGCGCGGGTGGCCGGGTCCGGGATCGCCGCCCTCCCTCCCCCTCCTTTGCCCCAGGTTTTTCGACGGCGCGGCAAGAACGCGATGAAGCGGCAAGAACGCAATGAAAATGCAATGAACAAGGACGCGATTTGAATGAGCAAGGACGCGATGGACCGGATCGTCTCGCTGGCCAAGCGAAAGGGCTTCGTCTTTCAGTCGTCGGAGATCTACGGCGGCGCGGCCTCGGTATGGGACTACGGACCGCTCGGCGTCGAGCTGCGGCGGAATGTGGCCGATGCCTGGTGGTCGGCGATGGTGCACGCCCGCAACGACATCGAGGGGCTCGACGCGGGAATCCTGATGCATCCGCGGGTCTGGGAGGCGTCGGGGCACCTCTCCGGCTTCACCGATCCGCTGGTGGAGTGCAAGCGTTGCAAGAAGCGTTGGCGGGCCGATCACCTGGAGGCGGGCGGGTTGGAAGACGCCGGCTGTCCGCGCAAGCCCTCCGTCGCCCCCGGTGGCCACGGCGACTGCGAACTGGGCGAACCGCGCCTCTTCAACCTCATGTTCAAGACCTTCATGGGGCCGGTGGAGGAGGACGCCTCGGTGGTCTATCTGCGGCCCGAGACGGCGCAGGGCTCCTACGTCAACTTCCTCAATGTGCAGCAGACCTCGCGCCAGCGCGTGCCCTTCGGGATCGCCCAGGTGGGGAAGGCCTTTCGCAACGAGATCACTCCGGGCAACTTCATCTTTCGCACCCGCGAATTCGAACAGGCCGAGATGCAGTTCTTCGTCAGGCCCGGCACCGACGACGAGTGGTTCGAATACTGGCGCGACGAGCGGATGAAGTGGCACCGGGAGCTGGGAATCCGCGCGCACAAGTTGCGCTTTCATGAACATGGCCCCAACGAGCTTGCGCACTACGCCAAGACCGCGCTCGACATCGAGTACGAATTCCCCTTTGGCTGGCAGGAGCTGGAAGGCGTGCACAACCGCACCGACTTCGACCTTGCGCGCCACCAGGAGTTCTCGGGGAAGCGGCTTGTCTATGTCGATCCGGCCGGCGCCGGGCGCTTCCTGCCCTATGTGGTGGAGACGGCGATGGGGGTGGGCCGCGCGGCGCTGGTCGCCCTTGTGGACGGCTACCGCGAAGAGGAGGTGCAGGGACAGAAACGGGTCGTGCTGGGATTGAATCCGAAGCTGGCGCCGGTCAAGGCGGCCGTCTTTCCGCTGATGAAGAAGCTGGGACTGCCCGAGATCGCCCGGCGTTTGCAGAGCGAGCTGCGCAGCGCCCGCATTCCGGCCGCGTACGATCAGGCCGGGTCGATCGGGCGGCGGTACCGGAGGCAGGACGAGGCCGGGACGCCGTGGTGCGTCACCGTGGACGGCCGGACGCGCGACGACGACAGCGTGACGATCCGCGACCGGGACAGCCTGCAGCAGGTGCGGGTCGGGCTGGGGGCGGTGGCGGGGTGGATTCGGGAACGGCTGTAGGGGGTTGAACGAGCGGTTGGAGGCCGCGGCGCCGGGAGAGCGGGCCGGACCCGGCGGAGACCCCGCCGAAGGGCGGACGGACGAGCCGGCTCCCCCGGTAGCGCCAAATGCCCCCATGGGGTAGCCTATCAGGCGAAATCTCGATCCCGCGCCCCCACCGAGCCCCCCACTCCCCAGGAGCCCCCCACCCATGTCCACCCGTTCCGAAGTCTTCACCACCCGCTGGGGCATGCTGCTCGCCATGCTCGGCATGGCCGTCGGCACCGGAAACATCTGGCGCTTCCCCCGGATCGCGGCGTCGAACGGCGGCGGGTCCTTCCTCGTCGCCTGGGCCGTCTTCCTCCTCCTCTGGTCGGTCCCGCTCCTCATCCTGGAGTTCGGAATGGGGAAGGCCACGCGCCGGGGCACGATCGGATCCTTCATCCGGACGATCGGGCCGAAGTTCGCCTGGATGGGCGCATGGGTCGCGTGGGTCGCGGTCGCGATCATGTTCTACTACTCGGTCGTGATGGGTTGGACGATCCGCTTCTTCTTCGCGACGCTCACCGGCGACATTCCCACCGCCGACCCCGGCTCCTTCTGGAACGCCTTCAACTCCACCCCGCAGGCGCTCCTCTTCCACGCGGTCGCGGTCGGGCTCGGCGTCTTCGTCGTCTCGCGCGGCGTCCGCGGCATCGAGAAGGCCGCCCGCTTCCTGATCCCCTCGCTCGTGATCCTGGTCGTGATCCTCGCGATCAAGGCGCTCACCCTGCCGGGGGCCTCGCAGGGCCTCGCCTTCCTCTTCACCCCCGACTTCAGCCAGCTCGGCGACGTGCGCATCTGGCTCGAGGCGCTCACCCAGAACGCCTGGGACACCGGCGCCGGCTGGGGTCTGGTCCTCTCCTACGCGATCTACATGCGCTCGCGCGAGGACACGGCGCTGAACGCCTTCGTCATCGGCTTCGGCAACAACTCGATGTCGCTGCTGGCGGGGATCATGGTCCTCTGCACGATCTTCTCGGTCATGCCCGAGGCGGCGGACGAGATCGTGGGCGCGGGCAACGAGGGGCTGACCTTCATCTGGGTGCCGCAGCTCTTCGCGGAGATTCCGGGCGGCCGGTTCTTCATGGCGCTCTTCTTCCTCGCGCTGGTCTTCGCGGCGTGGTCCAGCCTGGTGGCGATGATCGAGCTGGCCTCGCGCATCCTGATCGACCTCGGCCTGACCCGCAGGCATGCGATCATCGCGGTCGGTTCGGCGGGCTTCCTCTTCGGCGTCCCCTCGGCGCTGCGGCTCGGCATCTTCCAGAACCAGGACTGGGTCTGGGGGGTCGGCCTCATGCTCTCCGGCTTCTTCTTCGCCTTCGCGGTGGTGAAGTACGGGGTGACGAAGTGGCGCGAACGCTTCATCAACACCGGCGATTCCGACGTGCGCATCGGGAAGTGGTGGGACTGGGCGATGCGGCTGGTGCTCGTGCAGGCCGTCGTGCTCCTGGTATGGTGGCTGGTGCAGGCCGGCGGCGGCGACTTCGCTTCGGCCGAGACCTGGACGCTCTTCTCCCCCTACAATGTGGGATCGGTGCTCATCCAGTTCGCGGTCGTGATCCTGGCCCTGCTCGCGCTCAACGGCTGGCTGGTCCGGCGCATCCGGGCCGCGCGCGGCGAGTGAAGGGCCCGGCGACTTGCGGGCGCTCCTGACCGGCGGCGGCCCCTTCCCATGGCGATCCACGACGCCTGGCCCCGGCTGACTCCCTACGAGCTCCTCCTCCCCGAACCCGGCTTCGCCGACCGGCGCTTTCCCGCGATCGCCGACGAGGCCGGGACGCAGGGGATGGATGCGGGCAATCCGGCGGTCTTCGTCATGCTGGGGGCGGTGCAGGGGGTGCTGGCCGAGCTCCGAACCGACGACGACGATTCCGCCTCGGCCCACGACCACGGGGTGGCGCTCTTCTTCGCCTGGCAGCTCTGGCGGACCGGCCCCTCGGTGGCTCTGGCGCGAACTTCCCTTCTGCGGCGGCTCCTGGCCGATGGCGCGGGCTCCTCGCTCGCCGAAAACCCCTGGACGGCGGAGTTGCGCGCGCGCGCCGGATACATCCAGTTGCCGCAGCATCTGGTTTGGGTGGAGGAGGGCGACGCGGGCGGCCGCGGCCACGCCGGCGGGCAATCGCCGGAGAGTCCTCGCCCCGCCGCGCCTGCGTCATCCGCGGCCTCGCCGTCCGAACCGGGACCGCCGCCACCCCAATCGGTCGACGGCTTCTTCTGGTTCGGCGACGAGATGAGCGCGCTCCACCTGGCGCTCGTCGCGGGAATGCGCAGCGACCGGCCCGGCTTCGCCCTGGTTCCGCTTCCCCCTCAGCCCCTCCGCGCCCTCCCCGGGTGGGCCGCCGGCCCCGCGCGCGAGGACGGCCCCGACTTCGCCTGTTCGCTCCCCGGCGCCGAGATCGAGGGTCTCCTTGCGCTGCGCACCCCGGCCGAGGTCTTCAAGCTGGCGGCGCCGCTCCTGCACCGGTTCCTTCGGCGCGGCCCGGATGCGCTCTCGTCCCCGCCGCCGCGCGACCCCGCGGGGGCCTCCGCGTCCTCGGCCGGATCCCCGGCCCGCCCGGCTTCCCCCGGCCCCCGCCCTTCCGCGCTCCCCTTCGTCATCCTCTGACCCCCCGTCGCCGCCGCGTTCGGCCTCTCTTCCCATTCAGCCATTGACCCTCCCCGCCTCCCATGAGTCCCCGCGAATCGAAGAAGGCCCGGACCCGCCGCGCGGCCGCCATCTACGAGATCCTCCTCGCCGAATATCCCGACGCGGAGTGCGCGCTTCGCCACGCCTCGCCCTTCGAGCTTGCCGTCGCGACGATCCTCTCGGCCCAGTGCACCGACGCGCGCGTCAACATGGTCACCCCGGAGCTCTTTCGCCGCTATCCGGACGCCCAGGCGCTCGCGGCCGCCGACCCCGCCGATCTGGAGGAGGTCATTCGCTCCACCGGATTCTTCCGCAACAAGACCCGCAACCTCATCGGCATGGCCAAGGCGCTCCTCGACGAGCACGACGGCGAGCTTCCCCGCACCCTGAAGGAGCTGGTGGGGCTCCCCGGAATCGGCCGCAAGACTGCCAACGTCATCCTGGGCAACGCCTTCGGAATCGACGAAGGGGTCGTGGTGGACACGCATGTCGGGCGGCTCTCGGGCCGGATGCGCTTCACCGCCCAGAAGACTCCGGTTGCAATCGAGCGCGATCTGGTGGCGCTCTTTCCACGCCGCGTCTGGACGATGCTGGCGCACCTGCTCATCCATCATGGAAGGCAGGTCTGCCAGGCGCGCAAGCCCCGCTGTCATCAGTGCGCCGTCTCGCACCTCTGTCCCTCGAGCGCGGTGTAGCGGTTGCGGCCTGCCAGTCCGGCTCACTGCCGCTCGCGGTACTCGCTCCAGACGACCCAACGACTGTGGGCGGCTTCGCCGACGCGAAAAACCCACACCCGGCGTGTTTCGGGAGCCGGGCCCGGGGCAGCCCCATGCCGACGCGGATACGGATCCTGCCTTGGCGAGCGGGACCGGGCTGCCCCCGAAACCAGACTGACGGCGCGTGAGCAAATCCCTACGGCCGTTGCCTCCGCCACCGTTGCTGCGGCGGCAGCAAGCGGCCAGAGAGACGCATCGACAGCGGCGCGCTCGCGTCCGTCGCCGCCGCTTCCGGGTCCGCGTCCGCCACGTCGCCGGATGAACCGAAGAGCACCAGGGTGTCCGCCGCGACCGCCACGATGCCCGCCAGCGATTCGGGAACCGGTGGCGCCGGTCCCACCACGACTTGCGTGGCTCCCTGACCGGGGCTCGCCGTCACCGCAAGGGCGGCGCTCCGGCTCTGCCCGACCGGGACCACTGCCGAGTCCACCGACAGGGTGCCGCCGCTTACGGCAAGCGGGATCGTCATCGCGAAGGGCGCGCCCTCCGCCACAGTCAGCGTGAGCTCGGCCGGCCCCGGAGCATTCAGCTCCGTCGTGTCGGTCCGCTCCATCCGCACCCGGACCGGGAAGGGCGCTCCGGGATTGTGTCCGAGGTGCAGGTACGTCAGCTCCGACAATCCGGCAAAGATGCCGTCCGGCAGCTCCGCAAGGCGGTTTTCGGCCAGAAACAGCGTGCTCAGCCGGGCAAGTCCGGAGAATACCGATGGCGGCAACGAGGCGATTTCATTGCCGCTCGCATACAGCTCTTCCAGCTCTGTCAACTCCGCGAACGCCCCAGGCCGCAATGTCGCAAGACGGTTGCCCCACAGCACCAGCCGCCTCAGCTCCGGGAGTCCGGCAAGCGCGCCCTCGGCCACATCGCCGAGCTGGTTGTTGTAGAGCCAGAGTTCACGCAGGGCGGGGAGTCCGCTGAACGCCCCGGGATCCAGCGCAATCATGTGGTTTTCGTGCAGGTACAGCGACTCAAGTTTGTCCAGTCCGCGGAAGGCGCCGGGGCGGATCGTCCGCAGGGTTCCCCCATTCAACCACAAGGCTTTCAGATCGGAAAGCTCCTCAAAGTCGCCGGGCTTCAGTTCGGTAACCGAAGCGCTTACAAGTCCCAGGTGTTGCAACGCGGGCAGGTCGGTGAAGGTGCCTTCGGGAATCTCGGCGACCCGGTTGTTGTCCAGCGACATGACCTCCAGGCTGGCAAGGCCGGAAAAGAGATCGGGGGACAGGGAGGAGATTTCGTTGTCGTCAAGGTACAGGTAGCGGAGCGAGGCGAGGCCGGAAAAGAGATCGGGGGGCAGATTGTCCAGCTTGTTGAGGTTGAGCGCAAGAAATTGCAAGCCGGAAAGATCCGAAAACACATCGGCGGGCAGGTTGTCGAGTTCGTTGGCCTGGAGGAAGATGAATGCAAGATTGTCAGGGCCCGAGAAGAGGCCGGCGGGCAGGCTCGTCAGTTGGTTGCCGGCGGCCCAGAGCGCCCGCAGGCTGCCCAGCCCGGCGAATGCGTCGGATGGCAGACTTGTCAGGAGGTTTCCGTCGAGCACAAGGCTCTCAAGCTTGTCCAGCCCCGCGAACAGGCCCGAGGGAAGCGCCGCGATCCCGTTTTGCCCAAGAGTGAGCTCCTTCAGGTTGTCCAGCTCCGAGAACACGCCGGGTTCGGGATTGGCCAGCCGGTTTCCGGAGAGTTGCAGATATTCGAGGCGACGCAGGTCGGCGAAGAGGTCGGCCGGCAGGGCCTCGAGCTCGTTCCCGTCCAGGAAGATTCCCTCCAACGTTCCGGCGGAGGCGTGGAACAGCTCCGGCGGAAGTTCCGTCAGGTGGTTGCCGTAGAGCCACACATTTCTGATGCGCGGAAGGTCTGCGAACAGATCGGGCGGCAGCTCGGTGAGCTCGTTGTCGGCGACGGCAAAGATCTCCAGCTTTGGGAGTCCCGCGAGCAGGCCTTCCGGCAGCTCGGCCAGCCGGTTGGCGTCCAGAATGACTCGGTGCAGCTCGGTCAGTCCGGCGAAGATGCCCGCCGGCAGCTCGGTCAGCTCGTTGTCGAACAGCCAGAGCTCCCGGAGGCCGGAGAGCTCGAGAAAATCGCCGGCGCGCAGACGGTCAAGGGGCTCGGAGACGGTTTGGCCAGCGCTGGACCGGGCCGGCAACAACGAGGGCGCTGGCGCTCCTGCCGCCCGCGCGCATGCGGCAAAGTTCAGACTCGGAGGGGTCGCCACCGGTCGCCCGACCGTGGAGTGCGCCTGTGGGCCCCTCGCCATCCGGCAATACTCGGTCCACGAACCGGCGGTGGGGAACACCGAGGGCGCGAAGTCCGAAGACGGCGGCGGGCCGCGCAGATCGAGCGTCTCGATGGCGGCAAGGTGCGAGGCGTCCGCATCCTGGCACCGTTCGCTTTGGGCGAGGTCCATCAGGGCGGTGCGAACAGGCGGACTGCGGTCGCATACCCCCTCTTCGATCGTAACCACGAATTCGGTGGAGGACTCCAGGTTGTAGCCGGCGCTGTCTCCGGGCTCGTCCAGCGAGAGAACCAGAACTTCGCGCGTGTGTTCAATGTCCTCATCGTCCTGGATGGCGAGGGGAAGGATCACGCTTCCCGACCCGGCCTCGAACCGGACGGTTCCGCCGCTGCCGCCGTCGTGGTCCGTCTCGTCCGCGTCAATCGTCGCCGAGTCCGCATCGGCTCCGATCGAATAGGCAACCTCGATCGCCACCGTGGGGGGCGGGCGCGCCTCGAATCGGGCGGCGATCAGTCCTCCCTCGGGAGTGGCCACGCCAACGGTCCCAAACCGGATCACCGGGTCGACGCCATCGGTGCCCGCCGCCGAAGCAGGTCCGGCAACGACGACGCCGAAGTCCGACTCCGCCCTGAGTCCGGTCGGGTTTGCGGCCGTTACGGTAATGGTTGCCGCTCCCGGAGCGACGGGACTCACGATTGCGCGCTCTTCCACCACGGCAACCGTAGCCACGGCGGGATCGGAAGACCGGGCGGAGTAGCGCAGATCCGCTCCGTGGGGGTAGGTGAACCAGGGCGACAGCGGCACCGTGGCCGTGCCACCGATCAGGAGGCTCTGCGCGGGGATCGGTCCGGCCAGCTCGGGCGGATCCTGGAAGCCGTCGTGCGGGCCGGTTGCCGCGTCGCCCGTGCAGGATGCCGCCGCCACTGCCAACGCCAGTCCCGCCACAATGTTTTGATTTCGTCTCGTCTTCATGCGATGCTCCATTCTTCCGAATTCCTCGAAAGGGGTCTGCCGATTCCCCAACAGGGGATCCTCGGATCCCCGATCAGGGGTCCACCGAAATCCCGCCCGGGCCGAACTGCGATCGCGCACACGGTGTACAACTGCGATCATCCCCGGTCCCGCCTGATTTTGCCTTCGCTCACACTACACTTTCCCGGGAGATTCCGCCAATGCACACCCGAACCGACGCCGTTCGCCTCCTGGAGGAATGGGTTGCGAGCGCGGCGCTGCGAAAACACATGTACGCCGTCGAGGCCGCCGTTCGCCACTACGCCCGCCTCATGGACGAGGACGAGGAGCTCTGGGGACTGGCCGGTCTTCTTCACGACCTGGACTGGGAGCGACACCCCGACGACCACCCGCACATAGGGGTTGCGCGGCTGCGCGAACTGGGCTATCCGGAGGAGGTCGTGCACGCGATCGAGGCGCACGCCTGGCCGGACCGCACCGATGTGGTTCCCGAGTCGAAGCTGGACCGCGTGCTCTACGCCTGCGACGAGCTCAGCGGTCTGGTCTATGCCTGTTGCCTGGTGCGCCCCAATGGAATCGACGACCTGAAGCCGAAGTCGGTCGTCAAGAAGCTGAAGGACAAGGCCTTCGCGCGGGGCGTTCACCGCGACGCCGTGCTGCGCGGAATCGAGCTGATCGGATTGCCGCGGGCGGTCCATATTCAGAATGTGATCGACGGGCTGCGCGCGGTGGGGGAGGCGCTGGGGGTGAGGGGGGTGGACCGGGCGGCGAGATGACGGGTTTGGACCGATTCAGCGCCCCGTCCGCACCCGCAGTCCAAGTTGCATCCGCCACTGCGAGCCGGGCACCTCGGGCGCAAGGGGACGCGCGGCCCGAACCGCTCCGGTGGCGCGGTCGCGCGTGAAGGCGCCGATGTAGCGCGCGACCAGTTCGCTGCCTCCCTGTCCCGGCACCGGCGATTGCAGGCGGTGCCGTCGCACGCGAAGGGTCCGCACGACCGGATTGGCCACACGGACGATCCCCCACTCGCCATTCAAAAGGTTCAGCGCGTTCATCAGGTCAAGGGTCGCTTCGGCCGCGAGCCTTCCCACCCGCAGATCCTGCGAGATGCGAAGGTCCACGCGATTCGACCAGGGCGTTCGGCAGGTGTTGCGCGCCAGAATGCGCGTCCGTTGTTCCCGCAGACACTCCTCCGAGTCGAGGAGCGAGACCCAGATCGACTGGCTCGCGATGCTGCCGGGAAAGTGGGCCGCCAGCTCCGGAACGAAGAGGAGGTCGTTGGCGAGCGTCGATCCGCGCGGACCGGGGAAGCCGTCGCCGTTCACGTCGCCATCGTAGACGTGGGAGTAGGGGACCCCGGACTGGCCGACGTAGAGAAGACGAACGGCGGTTCCCCCGAATCGTTCCGAAAGCCGCCCGTGCGCGCTCGCGAGCACCTTGTGGGGCCGGTCGAAGCGCGACCGCTGGCGCGCGGGATCGTTGGGATTCCTGTCGACGGGCGTGGCGGCGAAGTTCGAAGTCACATCGATCGAGAGCAGATCCTGAAGATCGGCGGAGCGGGCAAGGGAATAGCCGAACCGGACGCCTCCCGCATCGCCGAAGTCGCGGCGCAGCTCGACCGTGGCCGCGTAGGTGTAGTTCCCGCTTCGGTTGCCGATCCGCAGAACGGGCCCGAAACGGTCGTCGATCCGGCCGCCCCGCCAGAGCGGCTCCATGCCCGGACCCGAGGCGGAACCGGGGGTGGCGACGCCGAAGACGTCGCGAACGCCGAAACCGAAACCCCCGGTGAATCCCTCGTCGACTCCACCCCGCGCGGCGACGGCGAGAAGGTTTTCGTCGGAGATGAAGATCTGACGGATCGCCCGGTTCTGCATCCAGCTTGCCGAGAGAACCAGACCGCCGGGCAGCCGCTGGTCGACGGCGATCATCGTGCGCAGATCCTGCGGAAAGCGAAAATCCGGGTCGAAGCGATGGACGACCGGGGCGAGTTCGCCCGCCGCGGCGCCTCCCGGAGCATTGCCCCCGCAGGCCGTCGGCGAGGGATCGGAGGGCGCGAAGGATGGCGCGAGCGCGTCTCGGCAGAGGAGCGTTCGGAGCGACAGCCCGGTGTTCTGGAAGACGTTGCCCAGCCAGGCGAAGACGGGACGGCCGGTGAATGTCCCGATCCCGCCGCGCACCTGGGTGCCGTCGCGGGGGCGCCAGTTCAGTCCTCCCCGCAGCGACCAGTTCGGATTCGCGCCCGGAAGAGGGGATGCGTCCTGTGGGAAGCTCTCGGCCAGGACGGGATCGGATCCCGGGCGTCCGCGAAACAGCGGGATGTCCGCCCGCGCGCCGGCCCTCAGCGTCAGCCGGTCGGCGACCCTCCATTCGTCCTGCCCGTAAAGCGCCGTCTCGATCACGCCGAAGACCGGATTCGCGCCGTCGGCGGTGAGCGGGATCGTGATTTCGTAGCGGCCGGGCCGGTTCAGCGCGAGCTCCTCCAGCGATTCGAAGCGGTAGCTCCCGAGCGCCCCCGGAACGAATTCCCGGTCAAAGTGAAACCAGGTCGCCGAAGCGCCCAGGAGAATCCGGTGTCCGCCCAGACTCCGGGTCAGGTTGTCGGCAATCTGAATCACCCGTTGCCTCAGTCCGCTGCGTTGCGCGAAGCGGCCGGCCCCGGCAACCACGCTGCGCGTCACGAAGAAGTCGTCCACCTTGCCGTCGACAACCACCTCCACCTGCGGGAAACCGGCTTCCGCCGCCTCCCGGTCGTCCAGAAGCTGAACGTTGGCCGCGAACTCGTTGGTGAAGCCTCCCCCGCGCGACAGCAGTTGAAAGACGACGGAGTGGCTGCGCGACCGGATCCGGGCTCCATGCGACGAGAGCCCATAGGGCGCGCCGGGAAGCCGGTTGGCTCCCGGTTCGTCGTCGGCCGCCGCCAGACCGTAGCGCAGCATCGCGTTGTGGCGCTCGCCGATATTCCAGTCGAAGCGGGCGAAGAGGTTGGCGACCCGGTTCTCCAGAAGGTAGGACCCCGCGGTTCCCGGATCCGCGCCGAGGTTCCGCAACAGCGCACCCAGGCGCGCCACCGAATCCGGCGCCAGCGAGAGCCGGAAGGGATCCGATGCGCCGAGGTGGAATCCCGTGGGGGGCTTCCGCGTTCGTTCCCACTCGCCCGCCACGAAGAAGTGCGCCCGGTCGCGCGCGATCGGTCCCGCGAAGGTGAATCCCCCGTGCAGCGCGGAGAGCTCCGGCTCGGTCGCCACGTCGTCGATCTGCAGCTCGCCCGCCAGCGCTCCGCCGCGGCGGAAACCGAAGGCCGAGGCCTCGAAGTCGTTCGTCCCGGAGCGGGTGACCGCATTCAGCGCCCCGCCGGTGAATCCGGACTGGCGAACATCGAAGGGCGCGGCCAACACCTGAAACTGCTCGATCGCCTCCAGGGGCACGGCGCGTCCCCCCGCGCGCCCTCCGGCGACGTTGTCGGTCGACAGCCCGAATGCATCCTGGTTGAGCGCGCCGTCGATGCTGAGACTGTTGAAGCGAAAGTTCGTCCCCGCGACCGATACCCCTTCCTCCGACACCCGCGCCAGCGGCGAGAGCGCGGCAAGGTCGGCGAGACTTCGCTCCAGGGTGGGAAGCTCCGCGATCGTCGCTGCCGTGACCAGGGTGGAGATCCCGATCCGGCCCGGGTTGAACTCGGGATCCGGCGCCGCCTCGATCACGACCCCCTCCACCGCGATCGCCTCGGGGACCAGGGAGACGTCGAGGTCGAGGTCGCGGCCCAGAAGGAGCTCGATCCCGTCGAGGGAATAGTCGGCGAAACCGATGCGCGCGATCGTCACCCGGTAGGGCCCGCCGGGACGCTGTCCGTCGAGCGCGAATCGGCCCGAGCGGTTGGTTAAGGCGGTGGCGGCGGCGCCGGTGGCCGTGCGCGCCAGGGTGACGAGCGCGCCCTCGACAGGATTCCCGGCAGGGTCGAGGACGCGGCCCCGAAGGCCGGCCGTGGCGATGCCCTGGGGGGTGGCGGGGAGGGTGGGAAGGAGGGCGAGGAGGAGGACGAAGCAGCCGAAGAAGGTCGACCGGCGCCGCGTTTTTCCCGGCGGGCGATCCCGGGCGAGCGCCGGAGGCGGCCGCCAGGCCGCCTCCGGCCCACCGGGAATTGCAAAGGCGATCCGGAGAAGCGCCCTGCCCTCATTTCGCCGTCGGGTGTCCGCCGCCGGCCAACCGAAAATCACGGGCGCGATCGCGCGGAGTGCGGTTTTCATGGGAGGGAAGAATAGGACCTCGCCCGCAAGGGGAGCCAACCCCACCGCCCCGCCTTGCCCCACCCCCCCCCTTCGCGCACCTTACTTCGGCCCCGAAATGGGCGCGCCTCGCTTCCCCCCCCGAACCCCGGAGCCCACCATGACCACCGCCACCTGGATCACCATGATCGCGATCATGACCTTCGTCTGGGGAGGCCTCGCCATCGCTCTCCGCACGGCCATCCGCAAGGAATCCGCCAAGTCCGGTCCGGCTTCCGACGCCCCCTGATGCCCGCGCCCGCGCTCCGCCTCCGGCCACGCTCCCCGGCCGTCCCCGCCGCGCCGGCCCCGCGCGGTCCCGCTCCTCCGCGCGCTCCGGCAACCCGCGCGCCGCTCCGCACCCCGCGCCCACCCCACCCTCCCACGCGCTTCCACCTTGCCTAAACGCACCGACATCGACTCGATCCTGATCCTGGGGTCGGGTCCCATCGTCATCGGACAGGCCTGCGAGTTCGACTATTCCGGCACCCAGGCGGTGCGCGCGCTCAGGGAGGAGGGCTACCGGGTCGTCCTGGTCAACTCCAATCCGGCGACGATCATGACCGATCCGGATCTGGCGGACCGCACCTACATCGAGCCGCTCACCGCGGAGTGGGTGGAGCGGGTGATCGAGCGCGAGAAGCCCGATGCGCTGCTCCCCACGATGGGCGGACAGACGGCGCTCAACATCGCGATGGATCTGCACCGGCAGGGAGCGCTGGCCGCGCACGGCGTCGAGCTGATCGGGGCCGACGAGCGATCCATCAGGATGGCCGAGGACCGCGAGGAGTTCACCGCGGCGATGAACCGGATCGGCCTCGCCGTGCCCCACGGAGGCTTTGCCCGCAGTCTCGACGACGCCCTTGAGATCATCGAGGACACCGGCTATCCAGCGATCATCCGGCCCTCCTTCACCCTGGGAGGCACCGGCGGCGGCACCGCCTACAATCTGGCCGAGTTCGAGACCCAGGTGCGCAAGGGACTCGACGCCAGTCCCATCGGCGAGGTGCTGATCGACCGCTCGGTCATCGGCTGGAAGGAGTACGAGCTCGAGGTGGTCCGCGACGGCCTCGACAACGTCATCATCGTCTGCTCGATCGAGAACTTCGACGCCATGGGGGTGCACACCGGCGACTCGATCACCGTGGCCCCGGCACAGACGCTCAGCGACGTCGAGTACCAGCGCATGCGCGACGCCGCGATCGCGATCATCCGCGAGATCGGGGTCGAGGCGGGCGGCTGCAACATCCAGTTCGCGGTGAACCCGGCGGACGGCGAGATGCTGGTGGTCGAGATGAACCCCCGTGTCTCGCGCTCCTCGGCGCTGGCGTCGAAGGCCACCGGGTTTCCGATTGCCCGCGTGGGCGCGAAGCTGGCGGTGGGATACCACCTCTACGAACTCCCCAACGACATCACGAAGACGACTCCCGCCTCCTTCGAGCCGGCGCTGGACTACGTGGTGGTCAAGTTCCCGCGCTTCGCCTTCGAGAAGTTCCCGGACGTGGACGACACCCTGGGGGTGCAGATGAAGGCGGTGGGCGAGACGATGGCGATCGGGCGCACCTTCCGCAGCGCCTGGCAGAAGGGGCTGAGGGGAATGGAGGTGGGGCGAATCGGCTGGGTGACCGGCGCGACCCCCGCCGACGACGGGCTGGAGTCGGACGCGCCCGAGGCGATCCTGGCCGCCGTGCGCAGGCCGACCACGTTGCGCAAGTACCAGCTCAAGCGGGCGCTCGAGGCGGGGATCCCGATCGAACGGCTTCACCGCGCCACCGGCATCGACCCGTGGTTCCTCGACCAGCTTGCGCAGATTGTGGAACTCGAGGCCTGGTTCGCCGATCTGCCGTCCCTCGTTGCGGCCTCCCTCCGCCACATGAAGCGCGAGGGATTCGCCGACGCCCAGCTTGCCGCCCTGCGGGGAGTCGAGGAGGCCGCCATCCGGTCGCTGCGCCGGAAATGGGGGATTCGGCCAACCTACAATGTGGTCGACACCTGCGCCGGAGAGTTCCCCGCGGCGACGCCCTACTACTACTCCTCCTATGAATCCGAAGACGAATCGAACCCCACGGATGCGCGCAAGATCGTCATCCTGGGGAGCGGGCCGAACCGGATCGGGCAGGGGATCGAGTTCGACTACTGCTGCGTGCAGGCGGTGCTGGCGCTCAGGGAGGCCGGCTTCGAGACGATCATGGTGAACTCGAACCCGGAGACGGTCTCGACCGACTTCGATGTAAGCGACAAGCTCTACTTCGAGCCGCTGACGCTGGAGGACGTGGCCGGGATCGTGGAGCGGGAGCGGCCGGTCGGAGTGATCGTGCAGCTCGGCGGGCAGACGCCGCTGAATCTGGCGCGGCCGCTGGAGGAGCTCGGGGTGCCGATCCTGGGGACTTCGGTGGATGCGATCGACCGGGCCGAGGACCGGCGCCGCTTCGAGAGGGTCTGCCGGCGGATCGGGGCGCGGGTGCCGGCCAACGGGACCGCGATGAGCGTGGAGGAAGCCGTGCGGATCGCGCGCGAGATCGGCTTCCCGGTGCTGGTGCGGCCGTCGTATGTGCTGGGCGGACGCGCAATGGAGATCGTCTACGACGAGGAATCGCTGAAGGGCTACTTCGCGCGGGCGGCGAAGGCCTCTCCCGACCACCCGGTGCTGATCGACCGCTTCCTGGAGGACGCCTT
Source organism: Gemmatimonadota bacterium (assembly GCA_022822325.1). Classification (GTDB taxonomy): domain Bacteria; phylum Gemmatimonadota; class Gemmatimonadetes; order Longimicrobiales; family Gaopeijiaceae; genus Bin94. Next base: position 111,230 of record JAJEBW010000018.1, read on the forward strand.
CGAGGCGGATGTGGACGCGCTTTCGGACAGGACCGAGGTCGTCATCGGGGGGATCATGCAGCACATCGAGGACGCGGGGGTGCACTCGGGGGACTCGGCGTGCGTGCTGCCGCCCTACCTGCTGGGTCGGCCCGAGCTCGACGAGATGCGGCGGCTGACGCGGCGCTTCGCCCTGGAGCTGGGGGTCGTGGGGCTGCTCAACGTCCAGTACGCGGTCAAGGACGGGCAGGTGTACGTGCTCGAGGTGAACCCGCGCGCCTCGCGGACCGTGCCCTTCGTGGGGAAGGCGACGGGGGTGCCGCTGGCCCGGCTGGCGGCGCGCCTCATGGTGGGCGAAACGCTGGCCGAACTCGGGGCGGCGTCGGAGCCGGAGGTGAATGGAGTCGCGGTCAAGGAGGCGGTCTTCCCCTTCAACCGCTTCGATGTGGATACCCTTCTGGGTCCCGAGATGCGTTCGACCGGCGAGGCGATGGGAGTCGACGACTCCTTCGGAATGGCCTTCGCCAAGGCGCAGGTCTCGGCGGGGAACCGGCTGCCCGAGGGGGAGGACGACCTGTCGGTGATCGTGACCGTCAACGACTCCGACAAGCCCACCGTCACGCCGCTGGTGCGCCGCCTGTCCGACCTGGGATTCCATATCCTGGCCACCTCCGGAACCCGCAGCCACCTCCGCCAGCTCGGCATCCCCTGCGAGCGGGTGCGCAAGGTCGGCGAAGGGCGTCCCCATATCGTCGACCGGATCGTGAGCGGGCAGGTGGGTCTGCTGATCAACACGCCGCTCGGCAAGAAATCTCAGTACGACGACTACGCCATGCGGCGCGCGGCGATCGCCTGCGGGGTGCCCTACCTGACCACGATGTCGGCCACGAGCGCGGCGGTGGACGCCCTGACCGCCATGCGGACCCGCAGCCCCGAGATTCTGAGCATCCAGGAGCGGATCGCGCGGACGCGGGAGCCGGCCGGGGCGGCGCAGGGGTCGTGACGCGGCGTCTGCCCCCGAACCTGCGGACGAACGGTGCCGCGAACACGGAAGCCGTCCGTTTGCCGACGAACGATCCGATCATGCCGACCAATCCAGACGTAATGTCTTCCGTTGCCAGTCGGCACCAGCCCAGGCCGAGAATATCCTCGTGACCGCCTTCCTCATGCACCCCTCGGCGGTCCTCCACGACACCGGCTGGGGGCACCCCGAGCACCAGGGGCGGCTGCGCGCGATCGCGTCGGCGGTGAAGAACGACATGGTTGCGCTGCACGGGCGGGTGGTGCAGGCGGCGCCGGAGGCGGCCCGCGAGGAGGATCTGACGCTGGTCCACACCGAGGCGCTCGTTGCCCGGGTGCGCGGCGCCGCGGACGATGCGCGGAGGCAGGGGCGCCCGGTCGCCATCGATGCCGACACCCGAGTTTCCGCCGCGTCGTGGGATGCGGCGCTGGGAACGGTGGGCGCGGGGCTGGAGGCGGTGCACGGGGTCGCCGGGGGGCGCTTCCGCAACGCCTTCGTGGCCGCGCGTCCGCCGGGACACCACGCGACGCCGAGCCGCGCGATGGGGTTCTGCCTCTTCAACAACGTCGCCCTCGCGGCGGCCAGCCTCCGGGCCCGGGGCGAGGCCGGACGCATCCTGATCGTCGACTGGGACGTCCACCACGGGAATGGCACGCAGGATGCCTTCTACGACGATCCGGCCGTGTTCTTCCTCTCGCTCCACGAGTACCCGCACTATCCCGGCGCCGGAGCCGCGCACGAGACGGGGCGGGGAAGGGGGGAGGGGTTCACCCTGAATGTGCCGTTGCGGCCGGCCACCCCGCGCGACCACTACCTGCGCGCATTCGAGAGGGCCCTCGGGACCGCGGTGGCGCGCGCGGCCCCCGACTTCATCCTGGTGTCGTCGGGATTCGACGTCCTCGCCGGCGATCCCCTGGGCGGCCAGCTCCTGGAGCCCGCGGATCTGCACGAGACCACGCGGATGGTCCTGGAGGCCGCCGACCGCTGTTGCCGGGGCCGCGTTGTGGTATTCTTGGAGGGAGGCTACGATCCCGTCCGGCTCGGCCGCGGGTGCGTGGCGGTAATCCGTGCTCTGGCCGGAGTGGCGATGGATGACTGACCGACCGACCCTTCGACCCTCGACCCAATCGCGCGCGCACCGGCGCTCCCCGACCCGGCCCCGACCCTCCCGGACCGTGCGGCGTCCCCGGCCAGCCCCCGGCGAGTTGCCGTGCGGCCCCGGTCCCGCGACCCCCTCCGGTCGTGCAGGCGGATCGCGCAAGAGATGGGGACTCGCTCTCCTCTGCGCCGCTCTGGCCGCCGCCTGCGGACCCAACTCCCCCGCGGACACGCCCCAACTCGCCTCCCGCGACGCCAGCTCCGCGCCGGAACGGGTCCATCCCGAGGCCACCGAGGCCATCTCCCGCCTTCGTTCCCCCTTCTGCCCCGGCCTCATGCTCGAAGTCTGCACCTCGATCCAGGCCGAAGCGCTGCGCGACAGCATCCACCTCGCCGCCGAATCGGGTCTGTCCGCCGACGCCCTGGTGGAGCGGATGATCGCCGCCTACGGAGAGGAATACCGCGCCGTTCCGAAGCGCGAGGGAGCGGGGCTGCTGGCCTGGGCGATGCCGCCGGTCGCCCTTGTCGCGGGACTCGGACTCGTCGTGGTTGCATTGCGGCGGATGCGGGGCCGCGACGGAGCCGGAGACCATCCCGGGGACCTCACCGACGAGGAACGGGCCCGGCTCGACGAGGCGCTGGCCGAGTTCGAGGCGATGGAGCGGGATTGAGGGCGCGGGACTCCAGGCGGGACTCCAGGAATGGCGGGACTCCAGGAAAACGAAGGGGGTTGCGCGCGCACCCTTGCCGCGCCGCCGCCATCCGGGCCGGCCCGCGCAGGGGCCGGACGCCGCCTTCCGGGGGACGCCCCTCCCGATCGGGTCGGCGGACCCGCGCCACGCCCGGGACCGGACGCCAGGCGGCTCTTCGAGTCGGCCCGCAGACCGGACGATGACCGGGTCCATCCCGCCGCCCGCGCCGCTCCCGGGCTCGAGGGCGAGGGGGTGGCGAAGTCGGCCCGCGCGGCGGCCCGAGGGCGACCGCACCGATCAACGATGGAGGACAGGGAATGACGCGACTTCAGGCGGACGCTTCCGGTGTGCTTCTCGCCGGCGCCGAAGGGATCGAGAGAGTCCAGGCGGCGCTTCGCGAACGCGCCCTTGACGGCTGGCTCATCTACGACTTCAAGGACCGCAACCCGATCGGGCGTTCGCTGCTCGGCCTCGAATGGACGACCCGGCGCGGCTTCGCCCTGGTCCCCGCGAAGGGTCCGCCGCGGCTCCTGATCCACGCGATCGAGCACTCCTCGTGGCGCCACCTCGACTGGCCCAGGGCGAGCTACTCCAGCCGCGGGCAGATGGAGGAGGGGCTGCGCGCGCTCCTGTCCGGATGCACGCGGGTCGCGGCCGAGACCTCGGCGCGGAGCGACGTGCCCTACCTCGACCTCATTCCGGCGGGCATGCGCGATGTGATCCTGGGCGCCGGCGTCGAGCTGCACAGCTCGGGCGACCTGGTCTCCACCTTCTACGCGGTCTGGACCGACCGGCAGCGCGAGGAGCACGGCCGCGCTTCCGGGATCGTCAAGTCGCTGGCGCGCGACGCCTTCGCTCGCGCGGCGGATCGTGTGCGGCGCGGCGAAAGCGTCACCGAGGGCGCCCTCGCACACTGGATCCGCAACGAACTCGCGCGGCGCGGCGCCCCCGCCCAGGCCGACTGCATCGTCGCGATCGGACCGAAGGCCGCCGACCCCCACTACGATCCGGGCGACGTCGGCGAGCCCATTCGCGCGGGCGATCTCCTCCTCATCGACCTCTGGGGCGCGCTCCACGACGACTCGGTCCCCGCCGACCAGACCTGGATGGGCTACATGGGCGCCGAGCTTCCCTCCCGGATCGCCGAGCTGTGGATGGCGGTGAAGGCGGCCCGCGACGGGGTGGTCGCCTCCCTCGTCGAAAGGCACGCGCGCGGCGAGACGATCCGCGGCTTCGAGGCCGACGACGTGGCGCGCGGGATCATCGCCCGGGCGGGCTACGGCGAGCACTTCATTCACCGCACCGGCCACTCCATCGACCGCGACATCCACGGCCGCGGCCCCAACCTGGACAACCTGGAGACTCGCGACGACCGCATTCTGGTGCCCGGCGTCGGCTTCTCGGTGGAACCGGGGATCTACATTGCCGACGATGTGGGCATCCGCACCGAACTCAACATGCACATGGGTCCGGATGGCCCCGAGGTCACGGTCGACGAGCCCCAGCAGGAGGTCTTCCTGCTCCTGAAGGACTCGTCCACGGACCGCTGAGCGACGACCCCTCCCATCGTGCCGCCGCCGTCCCGCTCCCTGATCGAGGTGGCGGTTCCCGTGCCGCTCCGCCGTCTCTTCAGCTATTCGGCGCCGGGTCCGGCGCCGCCCCTGGGTTGCGCGGTGCGGGTGCCCTTCAAGGGCCGGACGCTGACGGGCTGGGTGGTGGGAGAGGGAAGGGAGGTGGAGGGGCTGCTCGATGTCCACGCCGTCCTCGATCCGGCCACCCGGGTGACCGAGGAGCTGCTCGAGCTCGCCCGCTGGATCGCCGACTACTATCTGGCGCCGCCGGGTCTCGTGCTGCGCGCCATGGTTCCCGCCCCGCGCGCCTCGCGACCGAAGCAGCGTCTGGTGGCCCGGGTTCTGCGCCAGATCGGCACTCTCGGCGAGATCGAAGAGGTCTTCGGACGGGCGCACCGCCAGCGCGCCGCCTTCGAACGCATCGTGGCGGGGGGCGGGGTGCGGGCGGTGGCCGCCCTGGCCGAAGACGGCTTCTCGCGGTCGGTGGTCGACGGATTGGCGAAGAAGGGGCTGATCAGGGTCGAGAAGGCGGTCGTGCTCCGCGATCCCTTCGGCGACGAACCCCCGGAGAAGACTCCGACCCACACCCCCACGCCCTCCCAACGCTCCGTGATCGGAAAGCTGGCGGCCGCGCTGGAGTCCGGTGGCGGAACCTTCCTCCTGCATGGCGTCACCGCTTCGGGCAAGACGCTGGTCTATATCGAGCTGATTCGGCGGGCGCTGGAACGGGGGACCGGCGCGATCGTGCTCGTCCCCGAGATCGCGCTGACGCCTCAGACCGTGTCGCGCTTCCGTTCGGCCTTCGGCGATCTGGTGGCGGTGCTGCATTCGGGTCTGTCGCACGGGGAACGCTTCGATGCCTGGCGCGAGGTGCGATCCGGGAGGAAGCGGATCGTGATCGGGGCCCGGTCCGCGGTCTTCGCGCCCCTGCCGCGGCTGGGGGCTCTGGTGGTGGACGAAGAGCACGACGGCAGCTACAAGCAATCGACCACCCCCCGCTACCAGGGCCGCGATGTGGCGGTCGTGCGGGCGCGGCGCGCGGGCGCGGTCTGCCTTCTCGGATCGGCGACCCCCTCGCTGGAAAGCTGGGCCAATGCGCGCTCCGGCAAGTACATCCTGCTCGAACTTCCCCACCGCGTCGGCGGCGGCGTCCTTCCCGAGGTGCATGTGGTCGATCTCCGCAAGGGAAGAGACCGGGCAAAGGCGAGGACCTCCTCTTCCGCCCGGTCTTCCCGCGGGACGCCTTCCTCCGCCACCGGCCCTTCCCCCGCTCTTCCTTCCCCTGCCCCCATCCCCCCCTCCCGTCGCGCCGCCGCCGAGTCCCCTCCCGACCCGCCCGGCCACATCCTCTCCCCCCCTCTGGCCGAGCTCCTGCGGCGCCGCGTCGCGAAGGGCGAACAGACGATTCTCCTCCTGAACCGCCGCGGATACGCCAGCTTCGCCCTCTGCCAGAGCTGCGGCGAAGTCCTCGAATGTCCCCACTGTTCGGTCTCGATGACGCTGCACCGGGCCCGTCGCCGGATGATCTGCCACCACTGCGGCTACGGCGAGCCCCCGCCCGACCGCTGCCGGAGCTGCGGCGACCCCACCCTCGCCTGGCGCGGACTCGGCACCGAACAGGTCGAACGGATCGTGCACCAGAGCCTGCCCGGGGCGCGGATCGCGCGGATGGACGTGGACACGACCGGCGGCAAGTGGGCGCACCGGGACATCCTCGAGCGGGTGCGCTCGGGCGAGGTCGATATCCTTCTGGGCACCCAGATGATCGCCAAGGGGCTCGACTTTCCCCGCGTCACCCTGGTGGGGGTCGTCAATGCCGACATCGGACTTCATCTTCCCGACTTCCGCAGCGGCGAACGCACCTTTCAGCTCCTCGCGCAGGTGGCGGGACGGGCGGGGCGCGGAAGGTTGCCGGGCAAGGTGGTCATCCAGAGCTACCTCCCCGACCACTATGTGATCCGCTCGGCGGTTCGCCACGATTACGCCGGATTCGTGGAGCGGGAACTCGCGTCGCGCACCGATCCGCCCTATCCGCCCTTCACGCGCATGGCCCGCATCGTGCTGAGCGGCCCCGGCCAGGGCACCACCGTGACGGCGGCCGAGATGCTGGGCGAGTGGCTGCGGCCCCACACCATCGACGGTCCCGAGGTGCTCGGTCCGGCGCCGGCCCCCTTCGAGCGTCTGCAGCGGCGCTATCGCTGGCACCTGATCCTGCGGGGAAGGGCGGCGGGGCTGGGCCGGACGCTCCTGGCGGTGGCCAACGACTTCCGGCCTCCGGGAAATGTCCACTTGGCGATCGACCGCGATCCCGCCGATCTGATGTAGAGGTCGGAGAGCGGGGGTTGCGGGCGCCGAAGGGCGGCTGTCGTTAACCTTACATCGGCGACCGGCGGTGGCCCGGCGGCCCGCGGACGAACACCGAGCGGCATTCGAGCGGCGTTGTCCCCATGGCCCCGTCGCCGGGTCGCCCCGACTTCGTCGTGCCTTGCCCGCCCGGCGCCTCGCCGCTCCCGGCGCGCACTCGGCACGATGCACGGACTGCTGCACGGAGGATTCCGGACCGGAGGGGGACCGCGCGTGAACTGCCTGGCTCTGAACGCTTCGTACGAGCCGCTGATGATCGTTCCCGCCCGGCGCGCCATTCGCCTGGTGATCGACGACAAGGCCGAGATCCTGGAGCACGACGCCGCCCGCGCCTTCCGCTCGGTCCGCGCGGAGCACCCCTTCCCGCTGGTGATTCGACTGGTGCGCTTTGTGCATGTGCCTCGCCGCTTCCGCCGGCAGGTCACCAACACCTTCCTCTTCGCCCGCGACGGCTACGCCTGCCAGTACTGCGGACGCCACAAACGGGAGCTGCGGCCGCGCGAATTCCTGACCCGCGATCATGTGCTGCCGCTCTCTCGCGGGGGCGGCAATGGGTGGGAGAACGTCGTCACGGCCTGCTCGAGCTGCAATCATCGCAAGGGCGACCGGCTTCCCCATGAGGCCGGGCTGGCGCTGGCGATTCGTCCCGCCGAACCCGATCATGTGCGGCTGGTCTGGGCGGTGCGAAAGATCACCCCCATTCAGGCGAAGTACATCCGCATGTTCTTCGGCGACGACGCGGCGGAGCTGGGGATCGTCGAGGAGGACTGAAGGCGCCCGGCGGGAAGCGGGATGCCGATGGGCGGCGACCGCGTCGGGACCGGCGCCCCCGGGAAAGAGCGATCGCCGAGTCCGGCCCGCCAGGTCGCGTCGCGGTTCGGGTCGTCAAAGCCGGGGCGCATCTTCCGGACCCGGTTTCCCGGGGCGAGCCGGCGGCGCGGGCAAGGAGGACCGGGCGGCTGTCGGCAGCGGACGCGAGGCGTGGCGGGGACCCCCACGGCGCTGGTATCGTTGTCGGTCGCCGGCGGCGAGCTCTACCCGTTCGCGGCGGCAAGGAGGGGGAACGGCGGGATCCGCCCGGGAGCGACCCGGGAGGGGGATCCGGTGGGGCACTGCGACGAAGGGGGACTGAATGGCTCGGCACAACCGCGAGAAGCGCACTCGCCGTGGAGGACCGCGGCGGCCGGCGCCGGTTCGCAACTCTTCAACTCCTTCGCCGCCCCCCCGCGCGGCTCCGGCGAAGAGTCCGTTGCGCTCGGTCCGCGAAGTCGCTCCGCCGACCGGCATCCCCATTCCCACCCGCCAGGTGATCGTGGACGGCGTCGCCTGGACCGTCAGCCAGCGGGGAGCGTCGCGCGTCGGCCGCGCGGGGACGGGATCCGCCGCCATTCTCAGCCTGAGCGTCGAACCGGAGATTGCCGGAGCGCCCTCCGCACCGGATCCTCCCACCCGCTACTTCCTTGCCCGCTCGCTCGGGGACGTCCCCGAAGAGCAGCTCGTCGCCTTCGTTCGGGACTGCGTTCCCGCAGCGGGCTAACGGCGATGTTCCCGGCGCTGTCCTTCACCGCGAGAACGCCGGGCCGCCCCTTCAACAGGACGGCTGCGGCGCGTGTCCGATAAGAGCAAATGAAGGAGCGATCCGACGCGCAACTTGTGATTCTGGCGCGTTCCGGCGATTCGGACGGCTTCGAGGAGCTCGTTCGCCGCTACCAGCGAGCCGCCTACGCGGTGGCGCTGGGAGTGACCGGAAAGCGGCAGGATGCCGAAGACGCCGTGCAGGAATCGTTCCTCGTCGCGCTCGAGCGGCTTGATGATTGTCGCAATCCGGCCAAATTCGCGGGTTGGCTGCTGACGATCGTCAGGAACCGGTCCAGAAATCTGGTTCGGCGCGAGAGCCTCCGCGGCGGGGAACAGATTCCGGTGAGCGCGCGCACGACCGATCCCGGACCCGACAGGGTGGCGCATCTGGCGGCGCTGCGAAGGAGGCTCAGGGCCGCGCTGGACGGGTTGCCCGAGGTACAGAGAGAAATCGTGCTGCTGCACGACCTGGAGGGATGGAAACACAGCGAAATCGCGGACCGGCTCGGGATGCCCTCGGGAACCGTCCGGTCGCACCTGCATTTCGCGAGAAAGGCGCTGCGCGCCGAGCTGGCCGACTGGAAGAACGACGGATGACCCGTCGAGCCCGGAAGGAAGGAACCACGCCATGCAGGAACAGGTGACGAGAAACCAGGCAATGCGAAACAACGACCGCAGGACCATCCTGGCTGCGCTGGACCCCGGCCGCGACAACCCCGGCTACTGGCGGGAATGCCGGGCCCGGATCATGGACCGCGTGGCTTTCGAGTTGGCCCGGCGGCGGGCGGCGGCGCGCGCGTCGGTGGCTCAGGTGCTTTCGGGCTGGTCGCGCAGCCTGATTCCCGCGTCGGTGGCGGCCGCGGTGATCGCGGCGGTGGCGATCGCCTCCGAATCGCAGCGCGTGGCGGAGCCGCCCGAGGCGCGGCTGGTGCTCCAGGATGTGCTCGGCGAGGCGGCCGACGAGACCGGCCTCGAGGCGTTGCTGGCAAGCGACCGCACCGCCAGCCCAAGCGCCTTCATGGCGCTGGTGGAGGGCATGGCTCCGTGACGGCGCGCGAACGCCGCGCCCGGCTCCTCTCGATTCTGCTTCTGGCCACCACACTGGCCGCGGGCGTGATGCTTGGGCGGGCGTGGTCGGTGCGCGCGCCCCTGCCCGACGCCCCGGCGCCCGCCGATCTGGTTTCCGAACCCGAGCCCGAGCCGGAAGAAACGGATCCCGCGGAGGATGCGGCGGCGGAAGGCGAGGAACGCGGCGACGGCGAGAGGCGCAACCGGGAACCGGTCATCTACGAGGTGGGGCTCGAAGCCTCCCAGCGCGAGAGCGTCGACCGGATCATCACGCACTTCCGGGAGCGCTCGCGGTCGCTGAACCGGGAGATGCGGGATCGCTACGACCGCGAGCAGGCGGCGCTCTTCTCGGCGACGCGCGATTCGCTCAGGGCGGTGCTGAATCCCGAGCAGATCGTCCGGTACGACTCCTTGCTGGCCGTGCGCTACGGCGGCGAACGCGAGGACGACGGCGGCAATCGCCGGCAACGACGGCGGTAACGTGGGCACAACCATGCGAATCAGGGAGAGAACGGCCATGCGCGAGTCGGCCATGGAATGGGTGGGGCGCAGAGGCGCCTCCCTGGCGTGGTGCGTTGCCGCGCTGGCGTGGGGCGGTGGGGCGGGGGGGCAGGAGTCGCTTGATCGCATCACGATGGACGAGGCGCTGGAACAGGCGCTGATCCACAGTCCGCAACTGGCCCAGAGCCAGGCGACGGTCAACAACGCGAGCGGAACCCGGCGGCGCGCGTGGGGCGCCTTCCTGCCCAACCTCAGCATGGGATCGGGGGCCTCGGTGCAGAGCCAGAACCGCTTCGATCCCACCACCCAACGGCTCGTGTCGGGGAGCAGCGATTCCTACAACGCCTCTCTGAACGCCAACTACCAGGTCTTCCAGGGTGGCCGCAAGTTCTCCGAGCTGGATCGCACCGAATCGGCCCGGATCGAGGCCGAGGCGCGCCTGAGCAACCAGCGTTTCGCCATCCTCCTGCAAACGCGCACCCTCTTTCTGAATGCGCTCCGCCAGGAGGAACTCGTCCAGGTGGCCGAGGCGAGCGTGGCCCGCGCCGAAGAAAGCCTCGAGATCACCCGCACCCAGGTCCAACTGGGAACCGGCACCCGCTCGGACAGCCTCCGCACCCGGCTCGAGCTGGCCAACGCGCACCAGAGTTTGCTTCAGACGCAGAACCAGCTTCGGGCCGCGCGCTTCAATCTGGGACGCCAGGTCGGTGCGGATGGACCGGTTGCGCCGGTTCTGCCCGACGACGCCGGACCGGGACCGCTGGCGCTCGGCGAAGAGGAAATCATCGCCCTCGCCGAATCGGTCTCGCCCGCCGTGCGCGCCGCCGCCGCCGCATCGGCCGTGGCGGGGGCCGCCGAGAGCAGCGCCCGAAGCTCCTACCTGCCCACGCTGTCCGTCTCTTCGGGCTACACCTGGGCCAATCAGGATCGCTCCTTCACCGGCGGCAACACGAGCTGGAATCTGCGCATTTCCGGCAGCTATCAGATCTTCGACGGCTTCCAGCGCCAGCAGAGCGTCTCGCAGGCCTCCGAGTCCAGGCGGGTCGCGCGGCTGACCGAGGAGGATGCGCGGCGCGGGGTGCGCCAGGATGTGGACGCGGCGCTCCGCACCCTGGAGACGCAGGAGCAGGCGATCGCCATCGCGGACGAGGCCGTATTCGTGGCCGAGGAGGATCTGCGGCTGATCCGCGAGCGCTACGAAGTCCGGATGGCCACGATTCTCGATGTGATCACCAGCCAGGTCGCGCTCGACCAGGCCGAAGCCAATCTCGTCTCCGCCCGGTACGACTATATGGTCGCAAAGGCGGAACTCGAATCCATTGTGGGGAGGGAGCTGTGAGGAAATCGAATCGCGTGAAGCAATCAGGTCGCGTGAAGCGACCCCGCGCCATGAACCGGCCGGCGAGTGGGGGGAATGGAGCGGCGAAGGGGAACGGAACCGTCATCCTGACCGAGGAGCTGAAGAAATACTACTTCCTGGGGGCCGAGACGGTGCAGGCGGTCCGAGGGGTCGACATGGTGGTCCAGCGCGGCGAGTTCCTCGCGATCATGGGCCCTTCCGGCAGCGGCAAGTCCACCTTCATGAACCTGATCGGCTGTCTGGACACCCCGACCGGGGGCGACTACTGGCTGAATGGACGCAAGGTCTCGGAGCTGAGCGACGACCAGCTCGCCCGGGTACGCAACCGCGACATCGGCTTCGTCTTCCAGACCTTCAACCTCCTGCCGCGGGCCAGTTCTCTCCACAACGTCGAGCTGCCGCTGATCTATGCGGGGGTGTCGGCGCGGGAACGGCGCCGGCGGGCCTGCGAGAAGCTCGAACTGGTCGGCCTCGGCGACCGCATGGACCACAAGCCGCCCGAACTTTCCGGAGGACAGCGCCAGCGCGTCGCGATCGCCCGCGCCTTGGTGAACGATCCCGCCCTCCTCCTGGCCGACGAGCCAACCGGAAACCTCGATTCGGTGACCTCCCGCGAGATCGTCGCCATCCTCACAGCGCTCAACCAGGCCGGACAGACGATCGTGCTGGTCACGCACGAACCCGACATCGCGGCCGCCGCCTCGCGCCAGGTCCACCTAAACGACGGTCTGGTCGAACGCGACTTCGCCAATCTGGAAGCAAGAACCTGATCCGGAAGAGAGAACCCCATGAGCCAGTTCCATCGCCGCCGCCCGCCGCCCATCGTGGGCCTGGCCCTCCTCCTCGTCGCGGCCGCCGCCTGCGAGCCCGCCGCCGAGGAAACGGACGCGATCGCGATTCAGACCGCTCCCGCCGAGGTGCGCGACCTGCGGATCACCGCCGAAGCCACCGGCGAGCTCGAGCCCGTGCTCCGGGTCGAGGTCAAGTCCAAGGCATCCGGCGAGATTCTCGATCTGTACGTGGACTCGGGGGACGAGGTCGAACCCGGGACCCTGCTCGCGCGCGTCGATCCCCGCGATGTGCAGAACGCCTTCGATCAGTCGCAGGCCGATCTGGATGTGGCGCGGGCGCGGATCGACATTGCCGACGCGCAGTTGAACCGTTCGCGGGAACTGCTCGAATCGGAGGTGATCACGGCGCAGGAGTTTGAGAGCCGCCAGCTCGAATTCGCGAATGCGCAGGCCGCTCTGGTGCGCGCCGAGACCAACCTCGAGCTGGCCAGGCTGCGGCTCGCCGATGTGACGATCCGGGCGCCGATGGCCGGCACGATCCTCGAGAAGCAGGTCGAGTACGGGTGGGTGATTCAGTCGGCGACGCAGAATGTGTCGGGCGGGACGACCCTCTTCGTGATGGCCAACCTGGACGACATGCGCGTGCGGACCCTGGTGGACGAGACCGATGTGGGCCAGCTCACCGCGGGCATGGGCGCGACGGTCACCGTGGAGGCCTTCCCCGATCGAACCTTCCGCGGCGAGATCGAGAAGATCGAACCACAGGCGGTGATTCAGCAGAATGTGACGATGTTCCCGGTGATCATTTTGCTCGACAACCGCGCCGGGCTCCTCAAGCCAGGCATGAACGCAGAGGTGGAAGTACTTGTAGATGAAAGACTTGCGACGCTAACGGTCCCCAACAACGCGGTGGTTCAGCCTCAGGAGCTCGCGCCGGCCGCCGAAGTTCTGGGGCTTGATCCGCAGTCCATGGCGGTGGATCGCGCGGTGTGGGCGGCGCTGATGACCGAGGCGGCGGCCCGTTTGGGCGACGCTCCCCGGGGCGCGATGACGGGTGGCGGACCGGCTGTGGCCGGCGGTGGGGAAGCGGCGGGACGGATGGCCGAGATCCGCGCCGCGATGGAGGCCGGAGAGATCTCGCGCGATTCGGCGATGGCGATCTTCGCGACGATGCGGCAGCAGCGCGGGGGCGGAGATTTTCAGCGGGACGGCCAGAGCGACGAGCGGGCGGCGGCCCCGGCGGAAGGAGCGCGCACCGGCGGCGACGAGGCGGCGCCCCGATTCGGCGGCGGCAGGATGGCGGGACAGGGCGGCCGCGGATTCGGCGGCGGCATGGGCGGCATGATGGCGGCCATGGGCGGGTCGACCGGCGATCAAGCCTTCCAGCCGGCGGTGGCCTTCGTTGTGGACGCGGCCGGGAACGTCGAGGCGCGTCCCGTGGTGATGGGGGTCAGCGATTGGGATTACGCCGAGATTCTGGCAGGCCTCGAGGAGGGCGAAGAGCTCGCGCTGATCGGGGCGGCCCAGCTTCAGGCCCGCCAGCAGGAACGGCTTGAGCAGATGCGCGGTCGTTTCCGGCCCTTCTGACCCCGTCTTTCGGCCAGGCCACTGCCCGGCGAAGAGTCCTCCACCCACCGATCCTCGGGAGTTGAGAAGGCCAGATGTTCATTCTGCGTGAAATCATCTTTGTCGCACTCGCGTCGATCCGCGCCAACGCTCTGCGCTCGGGTCTCACCACCCTGGGCATCGTGATCGGCACGGCGGCGGTCATTACCATGGTCGCGCTGGGGGAGGGGGCGCAGCGTCAGGTGCAGGAACAGATCGAGACGATGGGCACCAACATCCTGACGGTGCGGCCGGGTCAGGGCTTCTCGCGCGGGGTGGCCACCGGCAACCGGCGTCTTGAGGAGCAGGACGCCCTCGCGCTGCGCAACCAGGTCGGCAGCCTCTATGATATCGCCCCCGAGATCGAGGGGCGCTACCAGGTCACCTATGCCCGCTGGAACTCCTCGAACTCGATCGTGGGAACCTGGCCCTCCTTCTTCTCCGTCTACAGCCATGAACTCGCCTACGGCCGCTTCTTCGACGAGGGCGAGGAGCAGGGCCGGCGCAGGGTGGCGGTTCTGGGATCGAATGTGCCCGAAGATCTCGGCACCCCCGGGGGACTTCTCATTGGCCGCACGATCCAGATTCGCGGCATCCCCTTCGAGGTGATTGGAATCCTGAGGGAAAAGGGCGGCGCCATGTGGATGCAGCCCGACGACCAGATCTTCATTCCCCTCTCCACGGCGATGTACCGGGTGATGGGGGGACGCGACCGCCTGCGCTCGATCTATGTGGCCGCCGCCTCGCCGGAGGAGCTGGACCCCGCCTGGGCCGACATCGACCGCGTCATCCGTCGCGAGCACCGCATTGCGCCGACCGAAGAGGCCGACTTCAGCATTCAGCAGAGCTCCGACATCCTGGAGACCTTCAACGAGACCACGCAGACCTTCTCGCTTCTGCTCGCCGGGATCGCGGGGGTGAGCCTTCTCGTGGGCGGAATCGGAATCATGAACATCATGCTGGTGAGCGTAACCGAGAGAACGCGTGAGATCGGGGTGCGCAAGGCGTTGGGCGCCACACGGTTGACGATCCTCTCCCAGTTCCTGATCGAGGCGCTGGTCCTCTGCGTTCTGGGTGGATTGCTGGGGGTGGCCGGGGGATTCGGAAGCGCGCAACTGATTACCGAGCTCTACGGGTCGCAGACGGCGGTGGCGCCGGAAGCGGTTGCGGTCGCGTTGGGATTCTCGGCGGCGATCGGTCTCTTCTTCGGGATCTGGCCGGCGCGACGGGCCTCGGTTCTGGATCCGATCGAGGCGCTGCGCCACGAGTAGGCTGGGCTACCTGGCTGGGGCGCCGGGCGGTCCGCGATCCGGCGTGTGTTCGGCCCGGGCCGACGGGTCGCGTCGCGAATAGTGCGCCAGGTTGCCCGCGGATTCCTGCGGCCCCCAGTTGAGGTGCGCGAGCGGGGTGGCGCGAGAAGGAAGGCGGACGGGCCCGCGTGATTGCCCGCCGGGCAGGCTACCCTGGCGGGTAGGCCAGTTCGATCGTTTCGCCGCGGCGAACCACCACGATTCCCACCGGAAGACGGGTCTCGGCCAGCGCGATGCGAAGATCCAGGACGGAGCGAACCGGCTGCCCCGCGATGCCCGCAATGACGTCGCCGGCCCGAAAACCGGTCCGCGAGGCGGGGCTCCCATGCGGGACGTCGGTCACCAGCGCGCCTTCCGCAACCCCGAGAGCCTGGCCCAACTCATCGGTGAGGTCGCGCACCAGGAGGCCGCCGAGGAGGATCCAGCGTCGTCCCTGCAACAAGGTGAGCGATCTGGGTTCAGCCCCGAAGATGGCGATCGTTTCGGGATCGCCGCCGCCACCGCCACCGACGAGCGCGGGAGCGACCTCCGCAAGTTCTTGCCGGGCGCGCTCTTCCCGGTGCACTGCCAGATCGGCCCGCTCGCGCTCGCTCGCGCTGTCGGCCCCCGTCCGCATCGTCAGGCGCAGCGTCGCCGATCCTTGCCCGGAGCGCTCCCAGCTCACGTGCACCCGGGCCTCCGCCGTGCGCAGCCGCTGGCGCGGATTCAGGGCCGCGAAAAAGACCGAATCGTCCCCGCCTCCCCCGGCCATCCGGTCGTCGTAGATCGAATCGAAGCGCTGCCAGACGCGCGACTGCACGGCGTCCATCTCCACCGAGTCGATCTCCAGCGCCCCGGGCCTGCGGTCGGCGATGATCCGGGCGCTCAACGTCGCGCCGCCCCGCACGACCGTCAGCGTCAGCGGTTCGCCGGACTCCAGCTCGGAGACCTCGCGGAGCCAGTGCTCGAAATCGACGATCGCCTCCCCGTTCAGCGCCACGATCCGGTCCCCCGGGACGACCCCGCCGCGGTGCGCCGGACCGGTCGCATGCACATCCCGAACCAGAATCGCGAACCGTCCCTCGGCAACCGCTCCCACATCGGCCAGGATGCCGACCCAGGCGCGCGGCGCGAAGACGAAGGCGGCGTGGTCGGCGCTCTGCCCATGGCCGGGCTCCGGGGTCCCCCACGCGAGCGAGGCGCAGGCGATGGCCGCGAGTGGACGCAGGGAAGGCGGCGCGTGGTTCATCAGTGCCAGCCCTCCAGACTGATCTGCTGCAAGGTGTGCTGGCGTTCCCAGAGGGAGAGCATGTGAGTGGCGTTGAAGAACGCGTCCGCGGGCGATTCCTGGACCGCCGCCTCGCTTGCCGCGAGCAACGCCTCGATCCCCGCCAGGCGGGCGACCGGATCGTTGTGGGGCTGGCGCCCGTTGAGGGTGTGGAAGAGCTCCTGGTGGGCGCGGTAGGCGCTGAGCCATTCCCGCTCGGCCTCCACGACCCGGAGCCGGGCCTCCTCCAGGGTGAGGGGCTGCGAATCCGGCGAGGCGGGCGAAGCCTCCGGCGACCCCGGCGCGGTCGCGGTTTCACCGGAGTCCGCCGCCGGACCGGAAACGCCGGCCGGAGCGCGCGCGACCCAGCCGAAGGCCGTTCCCCCGATGAAGAGCACCACCATCGCGGCCGCCTGCATCCACTTGCGCCACACCCCGACCCCGGGAAGAGGGCCCCGGATCAGGCCGCTGCCGACCAGCTCCTCCTCCAGTTGGCGCCAGCCGCCCGCCGGCGGCAGAATCGCGGGAAGATTGCCGAGCGCGCGCTTCTGGGCCCGAAGCCCTTCGAGTTCGCGCCTCATCTCCGGGTCGCGATCGAGCATTGCCTGTTCGCGCGCCGTGGGCCGCTCGTCGACCAGCCGCGCCAGATCCTCGAGTTTCAAACGCTCCATGCTTCGACTTCCCTGCCTGTGGGTTCGAGCCCACGCAACATGCGGCGCATCTTCGCGCGAGCCTTGAAGAGCTGCGATTTGGAGGTCCCCGCGGTGACGCCCAGCGCCTGCCCGATCTCCTCGTGCGTGTAGCCCTCCACATCGTGCAGAACCAGCACCCGCCGCATCCCGTCGGGCAACCGGTCGAGCGCCTCCTGCAGCCTGCGTTCGAGGAGCACGTCGCCCATGCGGTGGGTTACGGGGATTTCGTCGGGGAGGGCCGTCTCGCGAGTGCGGCGATTCTTCGCCTTCCGCAACGCCTGCAGCGCCGAGTTGACCGCGATTCGGTGCAGCCAGGTCGAAAAGCGGGCTTCCCCGCGAAAGGTGGGCAGCGCGCGGATTGCCCGGATCCACGCCTCCTGCGCGTAGTCCTCGGCCAGGTCGTCGTCGCCGGCGATCCTTCGCACCACCGCGTAGACCCGCAGGGAATAACGGTTGTACAGTGCCCGAACGGCCCGGCCGTCGCCCTCGCAGGCCCGGCGAATGAGTTGCGCTTCCATATCCGGCTTTCCGGTTGAGGGGCTCGACGGATTCACGAATGGACTCCCGGTTGGCCCCGCGCGAGTCGTGGCGCATTACCTTACCTGCGGTCCCGGCTTCTGACTGCCGCACCGGCAAAAAGGTTGCCCGTCCCTCCCGATCTCTCAAGTCTCCCATCCCCCGCAGCGGCCATGTCCCCACCTCCCTCGCCCCCGCCCGGAGCGGCCTTCCTGGAGTGCACCGGCACCGGCGCCACCTTCCCCTCCGAACGACTCGCCGGACTCTCCCCCGCCGGCAAGCCCCTCTTCGCCCGCTACGATCTCGATTCCCTTCGCGGCCGCTTCACCCCGGCCGCCGTCGCCTGCCGCGTCCCCTCGCTCTGGCGCTACGAAGAGGTTCTGCCCGTGCGCGACCGCGCCTTCCGCGTCACCCTGGGGGAGGGTTTCACTCCGCTGGTCGATTCCCCCCGGCTGGCTCGCGAACTCGGGGTGGGCCGCCTCCGCATCAAGGACGAGGGACAGAATCCGACCGGATCGTTCAAGGACCGAGGGCTCTGCATGGCGGTCTCGCGCGCCTTCGAGCTGGGGGTTCGCGAACTGGCGATTCCCTCTGCCGGCAATGCGGCCGGATCGACCGCCGCCTACGGCGCCGCCGCGGGGTTGCCGGTCCATGTGGTGGTTCCGGACGACACCCCGCTCCCGATCCTGGCCGAAATCCGCGCGCTCGGGGCCGATCTTCAGCTCCTCCGCGGCCTGATCGGCGATTGCGGCCGGGTGGTGCGCGAGCGCTGCGACCGCGACGGCTGGTGGGATCTCTCCACCCTCAAGGAGCCCTACCGCGTGGAGGGGAAGAAGACGATGGGATACGAGCTCTTCGAGCAGCTCGGGGGGCGT
Source organism: Gemmatimonadota bacterium (assembly GCA_022822325.1). Lineage (GTDB taxonomy): Bacteria > Gemmatimonadota > Gemmatimonadetes > Longimicrobiales > Gaopeijiaceae > Bin94. The sequence goes on from JAJEBW010000018.1 coordinate 129,497, forward strand.
CTGCCGGATGCGATCGTCTATCCGACGGGCGGAGGAACCGGACTGATCGGGATGTGGAAGGCCTTCGCCGAGATGGAGGCGCTGGGGTGGATCGGGAGCGAGCGGCCGCGAATGTTCTCGGTGCAGTCGGACGGCTGCGCTCCGATGGTGCGCGCATGGGAGGCAGGATTGGAAGCGGCGCCGGTCTGGGAGGATGCGGAGACCTACGCGGCCGGGCTGCGGGTGCCGGGGGCCGTGGGCGACTTTCTGATCCTGCGCGCGATTCGGGAATCGGGCGGGGGGGCGGTGGCGGTGTCCGATCGCGAGATGGAGCGGTGGGTGGGGCGGATGGGGGCCGCGACGGGGATCTTTGCCGCGCCGGAGGGGGGAGCGACCGCCGCCGCCGTGCCGAGACTCATGGAGATGGGACTGATCCACGGCGGCGACGAGGTGGTGCTCTTCAACACGGGGAGCGGTCTCAAATACGTCGGCATGGCGCCGGGCGGGAGCCGTGCGTAGCGACGCCGCGCCCGGGACCGGGCAGGGGGGGAGCTTGGCGATGCCGCGACGGGGATGGGGATGGGTGGGGCGGGGGGGGATCGCCGTCTTGCTCCTCTGTGTGCCGGGATGCGAATTCCCCGGAGGGATGCCCGGCCGCGATTCCCCTCTTCCCTCCGAACTCCTCCTGGAGCTGATGCCCGACACGGTTCGCGAGCGGGAGTTGGGCGCGGGCGCGCGCTACCATTTTCTCTGGTCGGCGAGGGGTCCCTGGGCGATCCACCTGGTGTCGGCCGAGCTGCACCGTTGCAGCCTGGATCTGCGGGTGGTTCCGGCCGTCAGCGAAGAGGACGGAGCGCGTCGTCGCCTTCCGGTCTCCGCAATGACGCCGGAGCCTTCGTCGCGGACCCTCGCGGGGGTGAACGGCGACTTCTTCCGGCTGGACACCGGCGAACCGCTGGGGCCGGAGATCACGCGCGCCACCCGCAGGCTGGCGAGTCGCCCGGCGCTGGCATGGAATCATGGCAGGCCACCCTGGATCGGAAACCCGGTGGAGACCCACGACGGCATGGGATTCGGGCCCGACACCCTGGCCGCCAAGGGGGTCGGCGGGCATGCCCAGGTCGTGGGCGGCTACCCGGAGCTCCTGGACGAGGGCCGCGTTGCCAGCGATCTCGGGGTGCACGACCGCCCCGCCTTCGCGCTCAATCGCCATCCGCGCACCGCGATCGGATTCGACGCCGACGCCGAACGGCTCTGGATGGTTGTGGTGGATGGGCGCCAGGAACCCTGGTCGGCGGGAATGTCGCTCATCGAGCTGGCCAATCTCTTCCTCTGGATCGGCGCGGAGGACGCGCTGAACCTGGATGGCGGCGGATCCTCGACGATGATCGTCGGGAGCGCGGTGACGAATTCCCCCTCCGACGCACAGGGCGAGCGGCCGGTCGGAAACAGTCTGTGGCTGGTGCGCGATCCGGATGGGTGCTCGCTCCTGCAGTAAGCCGCCGCGCCGCGTCCCGCCCCCCGCTTCGCTTCTACCCGTCCCGGCCACCATGCTTGTCTTCTGGCCCGCTTGTCTTCTGGCTTGTCGTCATATGATTGCCGTACTGCGACGGAGACGCCAAAATCGTGAACATCGTGAACAGGAAGTCCGTCAGAACGATCCCCGCGCTGGCAATCCCTGTTTCGCTGGCTGCCACAGCCTGCGAGGCGCCCCCATCGGCACGGACCGTCAGCGTCTTCGACAGCGCCGGGGTGCGGGTCGTCGATCTCGGTTCTGCGTCGCCGGGCCTGGTGGAGCATCGCATCCTGGCTGCCGAGCCCGACCTCTTCATTGGGAGCGGCGAGGACGACGGCGCGGCCGCGCTCTCCGAGGTACGGGACGTGGAAGTGCTGTCGCACGATCGCGTCGCAGTGATCAACGGAAGCGGAAACGATATCCTGGTGTTCGACGATGCCGGACGGCACATCGACGGATGGGGAGGGAGAGGCGACGGCCCGGGGGAGTTCCGATATCCCGACTGGCTGGCTGTCCTGCCCCCCGATTCCCTTGCGGTGGGGGACATTGGCCTGCGCCGCGTCGCCATCTTCGATGCGGCGGGTCGGCATGTCCGGAACTCGGCAACCACAAGCGCCGCAGACCCGGTGTCCCGCCCCATTCCACCGAGACCCATGGGTCTGCTCGCGGACGGCTCGATTATCGCGGCCTCCTTCGAACAACCCGAGCCGGTGGAGGGCAGTGCGCGGCCGTCGGTCGAGATCGTGACGATTCCGGCGGCGAGAGCTGGCGTCCACCACCTGGGAACGTGGCCTGGCGACGAGCTTGCCCTTTTCGAGGAGGACGGGCTGCTGGAGATCACCCAGCCTCCGTTCGGTAGACGGCTCCACATCGCGCCCGCGCCCGACGGCGTCTGGATTGCCGACGACGATCGATGGGAGGTGCGGAAATACTCGGCGCAGGGTGATCTGCGCATGGTTGTCCGGGCTGCCGCCCGCCCTGCGGCGGTCACCGACGAGTTGCTCGATGAGTTGATCGCCGAGAAATACAGGTACGCCGCTCAGGTTCCCCGCCTGGAGGACCTCAAGCAGGACCAGCGGCGGATTGCCCGCCATGCGACCACGCCGAGCCTGGGCATGATCGTCGGCAAGACCGACGGCGGCGTGGCCATCGGCGAGTTCCAGTCAGGCCCGGCCACTCCGCGGGTGTGGATCGCCGTGGATCCAAACGGAATCGTCAACACGATCGCGCTCCCGCCACGCCTCGATGTCAAGCGGTGGGGGCCGGACTGGGTAATCGGCGTTGTACGCGACGCGCTTGATCGCGAGGAGGTCCATCGATATCGGATCATCGATCCGGGTGCGGAAGGCTCTCATGGAACGGCGAGACCGTCCGGAAACAGCATCTGAGCCCTTCGCGGAGGAGGCGGCCTGTCGCTGCACGACGTGCTCGCTCGACGCCTGGAGAACCTCGGCGCTACGCTTCCGGGCGTTGGCGGGCTTCGATGTCCAGATCGGCGCGAGGCGCCAGTACGTCCGCGCTCGTGATCCGGTCGACCGGCTTGTCAAGCAGGGGCATGACGTGGAGGCGAAGTGTCGCGGCCCATTGCTCGGCCATCCCGCTCCCGGCCTTCCTCCGGAGAGCCGCGAAGCTTGCGGAGGGTCACCCCACGCTGACGGCGTCCGCTACCCGTGGCACCGCGTCAGTGCCGCCACGCTCGCCGCCGTCCGCTCGGGGCTGTCCGCTTTCGCGCTGAACCCAAAAGCCGGGAAAGCGGGAGGCCGCCACGGGCCGAATCCGACCGTTCTCCACCCCGACGGGCGGCCCCTGACGGTGCGCAATGGAGCCTTGGACGGCGGGGCCCCCCTGCCCTGGACGCTGCGGGGCGATACAGGTCGGCTACACGGCGCCGAAACTCGCACAGCGTCCGGTGCCTGGGAAGTTGCCCGCCGCCAGCATCCGAAAGGCGATTTCCTCCACCAGTCTCGTCGCCAGCTTCCGCGACGAAAAGGTGCCCGTCGCGTATCCGTACCAACATCTTCACCATTCATCCTCGGTTCGTACGGCGAGTTGCGCCGCCCGTGTCCCTCGTACGGCCCGTAGCTAAACTGTTGATGAACAACGAGTCATATAGCGCGACGGGCTACCCGTCCCTTCCCCAGGCGAGCGAGAGGCCCAGGAAGGCGCCGCGGTCCGGCCCGGGCTCGAAGTAGCGTCCGCCGAAGGCGTTCACCACCACTGAAGATGCGTAGCGCGCATTCGTCAGGTTGGTGACCCCCGCGAAGGGAGAGATCCGCAGCGTTCCCGCGCGCAGCTCCGAGGCCCCGGCGCGCAGATCGACCAGCGCGAAGCCCCCGGCCTCGGCGTCGTTGGCGTCGTTGACCGGCACCGCGCCCCTGATTTCGCTCCGGATCTCGCCGAACCACGGTCCCGCGGATGCGCGCAGGGCGGCCTCGAGACGGTGAGGCGCCGTCCCCGGAACCCGGTTGTCGGCGTAGTCGGCGCCATCCACCGAAAACTCGGTGAAACGCGCGTCGATGTAGCCGTAGCTCAGGCGGCCGGTCAACGCCGGGGTCAGCGCGGCGCGCACCGAAGTCTCCACGCCGCGGATCCGCGACCGGCCCGAGTTGCGGAAGAAGCTGCGGCTGGGAGCGGTCGGCACCTCGAAGGGAACGAGCTGGTTCGCCAGCCGCGAGGCGAAGAGGGTGAAGTCCCAGGCGGCGCGCCCGCCCATGTCGCCCCGGAGGCCGCTCTCCACCGTCCAGCCGGTCTGCGCCTCCAGCTCCGGGTTGAAACCGCCGGCGCGGTTGGGCTGGTTGGCCAGCTCGGTGGTGGTGGGAGTCTCGAAGGAACGGGCCACCGACGCGAAGAAGCCGCTGCCGTCCAGATCGAGGTGCAGGCCGAGCGACGGGCTCAGTCCCCCCATCGTGCGCGTTCCCGAATCGTCGGGGTTGCCCTGGGCGACGAAGCGGTCGTCGGCGTGGAAACGGAAGTGATCCAGCCGCAGCGCCGCCACCACATCCAGCCGTGGCGCGAGGGGAAGGCGCAACTGCCCGAAGAGGGCGCCGGCGCGCACGCTCTCCTGCTGGTCGAGGGCCAGATCGCCGGACTCGCCGCCCTCGTTCTCGAAGTTCTGCCGGTCGTCGCTCTGAAGCTCCCCCTCCAGCCCGAAGTCGAGCCGCGCCGCGCCATTCGTCGTCCTCCATGCCCGGCCCAGCGCCGCCCGCACCCCGCCCCCGCTCCGGTCCAGATCGATCACCGCATTCGGAATCGGATTGTCCAGCTCGCGCCGCACCCCGTAGGCGGACAGCTCCGCCTCGAGTCCGCTTCCCACCGTGCCCCGCCAGCTCGCCCCGGCCTGTCCCTGGCGCACAAGCTTTCGGGTTCCCCGGCGGACATTGAAACCCCAGGCCTGGTTGCTGCCCTCGTCGTAGAGCTCGGCCGGCAGCGATCCCGCATTCAGCGCGTCCAGATCCAGCCCGCTCATTCGGAGCGCGAGCGTGCCCCCGCCCAGGCGGGTCGCGAGTCCCAGATTGATGGTGTTGCGCTCGGCCCGGCTGTACGGGTCTTCCCCCGAATCGGTGGGATTGTCGCGATAGCCGTCGAAGCGGTGTCCCGCCGCGCTGGCCCGGTAGGCGATGCCGTCCGACTGCCCCGAAATGGTCGTCTGCATCCGGAGGAGTCCGTCCGAGCCGGCCACCGCCGCCGCGCTCTGGTTGTAGCTCCCGGGAAGCGGAGCCGCGCTCTCGAAGAGGATCACGCCCCCGGCGCCGTTGCCGTAGATCGCCGCGGCCGGACCGCGCAGCGCCTCGACCCGCCCCAGCGAACCGATGTCCAGATGGTCGAGGGTGGTCTGTCCATCGGGAAGGGTGGCGGGGATGCCATCGACCAGGATCTTGATTCCGCGCACCCCGAACTGCGCCCGGGCGCCGAAACCGCGAATCGAGAGCCGTTCGCCCATCGCCGGGTTGTAGCGATTCTGCACCCGCACACCCGGCAGCCCGTGCAGCGCTTCCTCGATGAAGAGCCCGGCGTTCCCCTCCGAAAGGACCGGTCCGGCAAGAATGGAGGCCGAAAAGGGCAGGCGGTCCAGGCGCACCGGCGAGCGCAGGACCGTCACGACCAGCGAATCGAGGCGGGCGGTGTCGGGCGGCGTCTGGGGGAGGGCGGAACGCGGGGAGAGCGGCAGAGCCAGCGCGGTCAGGAGAAGGGTGGCCGAAGCGCCGGGAGAGCGGGGACGCCGAAGGAAACGCGGGTCTGCGCGGAGCGGCGGAGTCGGCGAGGAATGCGGATCCGCAGGGGGGGATTCATGGCGAGCCGTACGGGGAGCTGTATGGCGTGAGGTGCGCAAGGCGGTTTCCTTTGGGGTTGGGAATGGAGGACGGCCGGTCGCGCGCGGCCCCGCTCGCGGCGGCGGAAACCGGGAGACGGGCGTTGCTCGCCGGGGAAGACCGGCGCACCGGGGTTCAGGGGCGGCCGACGCGCAAGTCCAATCGCTGAATATAGTCGTCGGCGGGAATGGCGATCCGCTCGGCGGAGGAAGAGACGGGCGCCGCGGGAATGCCGCCGCTCCGGATGCCCGGCGCGTCCGGATCCTCGCCGGGAAGCGCCACATCCACATCCAGCCAGACCCCGACCGGAACCCAGCAAGCCCGGTAGTGTCCGGTCGCGTTGGTCGGAACCGCCCAGCCGCTGCGTCCCTCGCGGAGCGACGTCACCTGGGTGAGATCGAAGTCGCGCGCCAGAATGCGAACCATGACCCCGGAGACTCCCGCGCCGGCGCTGTCGGTGACCTGTCCCACCAAGATGCCCTCGTTGCGTAGAGCGCCCGCGCCGGGAAGGTTGGCCGAGTTCTCGGGCCGTTCCACATCGCGGCAGAGCCGGTTGAGCACGCTGGCGACGGTGGGGGCGGCGAAGTTGATCTGCACCGGATCGGTCGCGCCGTCGCCCGAAGGCTCGGGAACGGTCACCTGAAAGGGTCGGGGAAGGAAGGCGAATCGCTCCAGGTAGGGATGCGACCAGTTGACCTCGTAGATGCCGGGTTCCAGGCCTTCCAGCTCGAAGCGGCCGTCTCTTCCGGTCACGGTCTCGAAGTCGGTTCCCGGAATGTAGACGCGCGCGCCCGGCAATCCCGTCTGCAGGGTGTCGAAGACCGAACCGGCGATCCTTCCCCCGCGGTCCGCCTCCAGCACCGTTCCCCGGTCGCCATGCACGCGCAGCACATCGCCTCCCTGGACCGTCAACCCGTCCAGCACCGATTCCGCCCGTCCGGTCAGCGGATTGGTGGCCACCCGCGCGCGCGGCATGCGGATCCGCCAGGAGTTCACGATCCAGGTTCCATTGGGCAGCGCTTCGAACTCGACCCGTCCGCCGAGCGGCGCCGATGCGAGAGGATCGGGCAGATTCAGGTTCTGGTAGTAGAAGTCCAGCCACTCCAGGCGCGAACTCTCCGGATCGATCCAGAGGGTGCCCGAGATGTCGGGCCGACCGCGGCGGTCGAGGGGTTCGAAGGCGAGGCCGATGAGACCGGGGGCCCGGTCGGGATCGTCGCGCAGCCGGAAGCAGTGGGTGTCGAGGAAGGCGTCGGAGAGGAGGACGGCGGCGTCGGGCGCCCAGTACACCGATTCGTTCGGCCGCAACTGCGCGAATCCCTCCTCGACGAGCTCTTCGGCGGGCCGCGACACATAGGGCGAACGGCGGTAGCCCCGGTCGTAGCTGCGATCCTCGGAGACGACCCTGCGGTTCTCGCGGTCCATCTCGCGCCGGATTCCCATCATTTCGTAGCGGTAGTAGCCTCGCTCCTGCGTCCAGGCCGCCGCCGCCAGCGCCTTGCGCGCCTCGTCCCAGACCCGGGTCACCGCCAGACCGTCTTCGGGGCGCACCCGGCAGCGGCGATCTCCCCCGGCCTCGATCCCCGCGAGAGAGATCGGCTGCACCTGCGCAACCAGCTCCAGGGCGAGGGTGTCGCCCGGGGAAAGATCGACGAAGTCGGAGAGGGTGGTCGCGTACCCGATCCGGTCGGCGCGCACCCGGTAGCGTCCGGAGGCGGGGGCGTCGAGCTGAAAGAGACCGTTGCTCCGGGTAAGGTTGCGGGCCGCTTCGGCGCCGCGGCCGTCCACCAGCGACACCATCGCGCCGCCGATTCCGGTCGCGCCGTCGGTATCCAGGAGCCGTCCCCGGATCACCTGCGCCTCCAACCCGCCGGCGTCCGCCAGGAGCGCCAGGAGAGCGACTGCAAGGGAAAATCGCGACTGTCCGACCGGCCCATTCGTCCGGGAGCTCCGCACCGCACGCCTCCAGTTGTAGGGTCTCGGCTACCCCGGAGGCTACAGCGCGGAGGGCGGCCCGGGCAAGGGCGCGCCGGAGAACCGGGTCCCCGGACGCCCGCCCCGCCGACCCCTCCTCTCCCGGATCCCGCTTGGTCGTTGACCGAACATGTTCCGAAAGAGGACATTTCTACTTCGCTAAGGGAGGACATTTCCAAATCGGTGCGACAGCCTATCGTTGCGCTTGCCTTGACCCTGTCCCGCATCCCGCTATCTTCTCATGTTGTGCTTCATCCGGATTCTCGCGGGCTCCCTGCCTGACGGCGGGAATGGAGGAGCCGGATTCCGGAAAAACCACCGGGTTCCAGACAACCTCCACGACAATGGCGGCCACCATGTTTGCGGTAATCAGGACGGGCGGAAAGCAGTTTCGGGCCGAACCGGGCGCCAAGCTGCTCATCCCCACCATCGACGCCGAACCGGGCGCGACGGTCACCTTCGACGATGTCCTGTTGGCGTCGGCGGCGGAGGGCGAGACGCTGGTTGGCACGCCCACCGTGGAGGGAGCGCGGGTCACCGCCGAGGTGGTCGCGCACGATCGCACGAAGAAGATCATCGTCTTCAAGCGGAAGCGGCGGAAGGGCTACCGGCGCAAGCAGGGGCATCGCCAGGGATTCACCGTGGTGCGCGTCGGCGAGATCATTCTCCAGGAAGAGGAGCAGTCGGATGGCTCATAAGAAAGGCGTCGGATCGTCGCGGAACGGGCGCGACAGCAATCCGCAGCGACTCGGGGTGAAGCGCTTCGCGGGACAGCATGTGCGGGCGGGGAATATCCTCGTGCGCCAGCGCGGCACCCCCCTTCATCCGGGAAACAATGTGGGACGCGGACGCGACGACACCCTCTTCGCCACCGCCGACGGCATCGTCCGTTTCGAGAATCTGCGCCGCCGAAAGGTCGTTTCGGTCTATCCCCGAGCCTGAAGGTCGGACATTCTCCCAGCGGCGTCCCCGGCCGTTCGCGGAGCGACTTCCGCCCCGTCAGGCGCGAGCTTCCCCCTTCGGCGCCGACGAATCCTTCCCCACATACTGGCGCGACCGGGCCGTTGACATCACCTGCCAGATCACGGTCCGGATCAGCTCCTCGTCCAGTCCCGCCGCGCGCGCTCTCTCGGCCGCCCTCCGCACCACCGCCGCCTCCCGCTTCGGATCGGTGACCGGAAGTCCCAGTCCCTCCTTCACCTCCCCGATCTCGCGCGCCAGCGCCAGCCGCTCCCGCAACACCCGGATCAGCTCCAGGTCGCAGGCCGTAATGCGCTCGCGGAGCTCCTCCAGCCGCGCCCGTCCTCCGGCGCGATCAGACCCGGATGTAGTCGTCGACATGCTCGTCCGGCTGCGCCCTTCCCGCCAGGCTGACCCCCAACAGCACCGGAATGTGGACGACCAGCCCCAGGATCCCTTCATGCATATCGAAGGGCTTGAGCTCGGGCGAGAGGAAGAAGAAGACCGACACCGCCGCGCCCGCCAGCAGTCCCGCCGTCACCCCCGCCGTCGTGGCCCGCCGCCAATACATCGCCGCAACCAGAGCGGGCATGAACTGGCAGATGATTCCGTAGGAGGCCAGGAGGATATCCACCAGCGAGATCCCCTCGGCCAGGGCGAAGAGGTAGGCGACCGCCCCCACGACCACGACCAGCACCCGCATGAGGGCGCGCTGCGCCGCGTCGGAGAGCTTGAGGAAGGGATGAACGCCGTCCTCGACCGTCACCGATGCGGCCCCGTGCAGGAGCGCGTCGCCGGTGGACATGGAGGCCGAGAGGGCGCCGGCGCAGAAGAGGCCGACGACCAGCGCGGGCAGATCGGAGCGCAGAATCAGGAAGGGCAGGATGAAGTCCGCCTGGCCGGGCGACTCGGGAAAGAGAACGCCGGCGAATCCGATCAGGAAAACGGGAATGAGGAAGAGCTGGAAGGTCGGGAATAGGATCACGGTGCGGCGCATGGTGGCGTCGTCGCGGGCGGCGAAGGCCTTCATGAAGAGGTGCGGCCACATCGAAAGTCCGATCGCGCTGACCAGTATCGCGGTGGAATAGCCCCCCCAACTCCACGGTTCGCCGCTCCCGTCAAGTCCAGGAAGCGTGAGCAGCTCCGGTCGCTCGGCAAGGATCCGCTCGAACATCGGACCCACTCCCCCATAGAGCGCGTGCGGGAGGTAGATCCCCAGCGCCCAGGCGATCCCCACCATGAAGATGCCCTGGAAGGTGTTGGTCCAGCCCACCGCCGCGACCCCGCTGCTCAGCACATAGAGCATCACGATCCCGTATGCAATGGCGGCCCCGGCCCAGAGCGGAATCGCGCCATCGGTCACCGCCTCGATCACGATGCCCGCCCCGCGCATCTGGATCGTCACATAGGGAACGAAGGCCGCCACCGTCAGCACGGCCATCAGCAGCGAGAGCCAGCGCGAGGGGAAGCGTCCCCTGAGAAGCTGCGCCTGCGTGACGAACCCGTGCCGCCGCCCGAGCGCCGCGGCCCTGGGACCCATCGCGTACCAGGGCGCCATCCCCAGCACCCCGTAGGTGAGGATGTAGAAGGCCGCCGCGCCGCGCGAATAGGCCCATCCGGGACCGCCCAGGAAGGCGAAGGCCGAAAAGACCGTCGCCCCGGTGATGAAGTACATCACGACGAGCCCGAAGCCGCGATCGCCGGCCACAAAGCCCTGAACGCTCCGCGTGGCGCGCCGTCCCGCCGCCAGCCCGATGCCGAGGGTGACCGCCAGGTAGGCGAAGATGATGACGCCGACGAGGGTGGGGCGGTCCATCAGCGCGCCGCGTCCGTCGCCGTTGCGGTGGATTCGGCGCCGTCCCGGTTGCGAGCCGCGTCAAGGCGCCAAAGGACGACGAGACTGCCCAGGATCCAGGCCGCGCACCAGGCCATCTGGAGGGGCAGCCCGAGCACGAAGGGCCGCGGATCGTTGACGAGCGACTGCACCGGCCAGGTCACCGCCACGGCGAATGCGATGTGGTAGCCCCAGGCCAGGCGGCGCCAGGTGGTGGAGGACATGGGTGAGGAGGGCGGGGGGATGGGTGGATTGGGAAGGTGCGAAGGATGGGGACCGGGGGGCCGGATGGCAAGGGGCGGGGTGGGTTCGGGGGGGGGTGCAGCGAGCGGCCCTCAAGGGCTAAGGTCGGCTCCTGGGGCGGGCGCAACGGAGAGCCCGGCGTTCCGGCGTGAATGCACTGCCGCTCGAATGCCTCTCGACGTCTTGGCGGGCGCCCGCGTTCGGGATCGGTGATTCCGGAGTCGGCGTCGATCTGTTGTTCGGGCCTCGGTCAGGCCGTCAGTCCTGCTGCCGGGGAGTGCGAATCAGGAAGGGACGGAACACCACGGCGCGCGCGTCCCCATCCGCAGATTCCGACACGGTTGAGACGAACTCGCTGCTGCATACGGGGACCAGGTATTCGTCGCGCCTCGCAGAAGCAAGGACCCTGCCCTCATCAACATCCAGCACCTCAACCACGGTGTCCCAGGTCCGCAGCACCCAGTCGATATCCTCGGCAACCTCCGCCGATTCAGGCATCCACCTGGGATCCGGGACGATCGAGTAGGTCCAGAGCAGCCCCTCGTCAGTTTCCCAAATGTGACGCAGACTGGTCGGCGGCGGCGATTCCTCGAACCACGCCAGCACTTCATTGACAGACTCCGGATCGCCAGGCGGGAACCAGTCGGCATCCCGAATGATGGTCAGGTCGCGATGACCCGAATCGGACCAGCGATGGATTTCATAGCTCCAGTACCTGGCGGCCCAATAGTCGCCTGTCCGCGACGGACCCACGGTTCTCCTGTCCATATCCGCGATTCTCTGCCGGACCATCCGGCGAGTCGGCAATTCGTGGGAGAACATCTCCTGTCCGGCGGCGTCATACCTCCGGAGGAGCGGGCTCTCGGGACCAACTCCCGAAGACAGAGTGTGAAAGATGAACCCGCCGTCGCGTAGCCGCGCAAAACCGAAGAGCCGGGGCGGAAGCATGAACGAGGTTACATAGTCCCCGCCAGAGGTGAGCGTGGTTAGCCTTGACTGCGATCGATCAACCACGAACAGCGTATCGCCGGCGCCGACGATAACGCTGAGTCGCGCTCCGAACTCGCCGGGACCCTCGCCCCGTCGGCCAATGGCTCTGACGAAGGACCCCCGATCGTCGTAGACGAAGATCTCGCCCCCGCCCGCGATTCCGCTGGAAACGAATCCGCCGCCGGAAAGCCGGCCGACAATGCATGATGTACGCGCGTTCTCCACCGGGATGGACGCCGGGTCATCCACATGGCCCAGGGTGGCGACCTCCTCGAAGCCGATTTCGCATTCCGGACACGAGGGACGGCCTGAGATGACCACCCGCAGGTCGTTGACCTCCTCTTGCTCGTGGGCGCAAGCGCTGACCGTCGCAAACACCAGAGACAAGCCAAGCGGCAGCAAGGACTGTGAAGCAGGTCGAGCCCGCAAGTCGCCTGTCTTGTGACGGATTTTACGGTTCCCCTGTGCAGGCGGCGCTTGAACCAGGCACTGCAGGTACGGCGAGCAACGTCGCAGAGCAGATCGCCGCCAAGATCACAAGTCTCTTCACCGTTGACCTCCTACAGTCGGATCAAGAACTTTTTGGATCGTGTGAACAACGTTGGCTCGGAAATGCGCTCCAAGCCAGACCGAGGGGAGTGAGAGGCCTCGGTCCGCCGGCAGTCGGGAATCAACGCCGCGATTGAATGAACCCTACCGCCCCCGAAACCGCGGCCGCCGCTTCTCCACGAAGGCGCGCACGCCCTCCCGTCCATCCTCCGAGGCGAAGGCCGCGAGGAAGAGCTCCTTTTCGGCCGCGAGTCCCTCCGAGAGGGGTTTTTCCGCCGCCTCCCGCACCGCCGTCTTGACGAGCTGCAGCGCCAGCGGACTCCACCGGCACATCCGTCGCGCCAGTTCGCGGGCCGCGTCGAGGTGGCCGCCTTCCTCCGCCAGGATCTCGACCAGTCCGATCCGGTGCGCCTCCTCCGCGCCGATCAGGTCGCCGGAGAGGCCGATGCGGAGCGCATGTCCCGCTCCCACCAAACGCGCCAGCCGTTGCGTTCCTCCCGCTCCCGGAATCAGCCCCAGGCGGATCTCGAACTGGCCGAAGCGCGCCGCAGGGTCGGCGATGCGGATGTCGCAGGCGAGGGCGAGTTCGTTGCCGCCGCCGATGCAGAATCCGTGAATGGCGCAGATGACCGGTTTGGGGAAGTCGGCCAGCGCATCGTAGACCCGGCGATGACGGTAGAGCTCGCGTTGCCCGGCCGGGGTGCGCGCCGCGAATTCGGCAACGTCCGCGCCCGCCGCGAAGGCCTTGCGCCCGAGACCATGGAGGATGGCGACGCTCACGTCGTCGCGGGAGGCCAGCTCGTCGAAGCTCTCCATCAGCTCCTGGCGCACGGTTTCGTTCAGCGCGTTGAGCTTGCCCGGACGGTCGATCGCGACCTCGGCGATTCCGTCGGCAACCGAAAGGCGCACGGCGGTCATGGCTCGTTCTCCCAACTATCCGTCCTCCCAGTTGTAGAAGCCGCGGCCGGTCTTTCGTCCCAGGTGGCCCCGCGCGACCATCTCCTCCAGGAGAGCGGGGGGGCGGAAGCTCTCGGAACCCAGCGCCTCGTGCAGGTAGCGCGCGATTCCGAGGCGAACGTCGAGGCCGACCAGATCCGTGAGGCGGAGCGGGCCCATGGGGTGACGGTATCCGAGCACCATGGCGCGGTCAATGTCCTGCGGGGCGGCGACGCCTCCTTCGACCATGCGGATGGCTTCGAGGCCGAGCGCGACGCCCAGTCGCGAAGAGGCGAATCCGGGAGAATCGGTCACCACGATCGGTTCCTTGCCGAGCCCCCGCACGAAGCCGAGGGCGCGGTCGAGCGTTTCGGGCGCGGTGCGTTCGCCCCGAACGACCTCCACGAGCGCCATGATGTGGACCGGATTGAAGAAGTGAAGGCCGAGGAAGCGCTCTTCTCCCCCCAGCCCGGCCGCCATCTCGGTCACCGACAACGACGACGTGTTTGTGGCCAGGATCGCCCCCGCACCCCCCGCCCCCTCCACCGCGGCGAAGATCTCGCGCTTGAGCGGCATCGATTCCGGCGCCGCCTCGATCACCAGATCCGCCCCACCCACCGCCTCCTCCAGCCGCTCGGCCACCTCCAGCCGCGCCAGCGCCGCGTCCCGAACCGCGGCCTCCACCTTCCCCAGCCGCACCCCCTTTTCCAGCGCCGCTCCGATTCGCCGCAGCGCGCGCCCGAGCTGCCCGGCGTCGACATCGAAGAGGACCGTCCCGTGGCCCGCCATCGCCGCCACCTGCGCGATCCCCGCGCCCATCGTGCCCGCGCCGATCACCGCCACCCGGCCGATCCCGCCGCCGCCCGCCGCCGTTGTCGCCGCCACCTCAGCGCCGCTCCACCACGGTCGCGATTCCCTGTCCGACCCCGATGCACATCGTCGCGAGCCCGAGACCGGCCTCCCGGCGGACCATTTCGCGCACCAGGGTAACGAGGATGCGCGCGCCCGAGCACCCGACCGGATGGCCCAGCGCGATGGCGCCGCCATTCACATTCACCCGCTCCGGGTCAAGTTCGAGTTCGCGGATGCAGGGGATGGCCTGCGCGGCGAAGGCCTCGTTGAGCTCGACCAGATCGAGATCGCGGGCGCGCGCCCCGACCCTCTTCAGGCAGCGCCGCGTGGCGGGAACCGGGCCCATTCCCATGCGGTGCGGCTCCAGGGCGGCCACCGCCGAGCCGCGCACGACCGCCATCGCCTCCAGGCCGTGGGCGCGCGCGGTCGCCGCCTCCAGGACGAGGAGCGCGGCCGCGCCGTCGTTGATTCCCGAGGCGTTCCCGGCGGTTACCGTGCCGTCCCGGGCGAAGGCGGGGCGCAGCCGGGCCAGGGCCTGGGCGGTGGCGCCCGGACGGGGGTGCTCGTCGCGGGTCACCGCAACCGGATCGCCCTTGCGGCGCGGGACGCGCACCGGCACGATCTCGTCGTCGAAGCGTCCCGCGGCGATCGCGTCGCCGGCGCGCGCTTGGCTGGTGGCCGCGAAGAGGTCCTGCTCCTCGCGGGTGACGCCGTGCTCGCGCGCCACGAACTCGGCCGTTTCGCCCAGGGAGATCGTCCACTGGGCGGGAAGCGCGGGATTGGCGAATCGCCAGCCGAGCACCGTGTCGGCCACCTCGGGGGCGCCGCGCGGGTAGCCGCGTTCGGGCTTGAGGATGACGAAGGGGGCGCGGCTCATCGATTCGACGCCGCCCGCGACGAAGGCGTCGCCCTCGCCGGCGCGGATCGCCTGGGCCGCGCTCGCCACCGCCTGCAGCCCCGAGCCGCAGAGCCGGTTGACGGTCTGGCCGGGCGCCGAGACAGGGAGACCGGCGGCCAGGAGCGCCATCCGGGCCACATTGCGATTGTCCTCGCCGGCCTGGTTGGTGCATCCCAGGATCACATCGTCGAGCCGGTCGGCCGGAAAGCCGGTTCGTTCCATGAGCGCGCGGATCGCCGTGGCGGCCAGGTCGTCGGGCCGGACCGGGGCGAGCGCTCCGCCATGACGCCCGATCGGGGTCCGCACCGCGCCGACGATCCAGGCCTCACGCACCGCCGCGCCCTCCGCGGGCCACCGGTTCCGTCGCGCTCCCTCTCGCCGCCGTGCGCCGGTCAACCATCATCGCACTCGTCCTCGCCATCGGCGGGATTTCCGCCGGAACGGGTTCCGCCGCCCCTGGGGCTCCGCGCCCTCCACCGCCGCTATCCGTCCAGCGCCACCCACACGCTCTTCAACTGGGTGTACTTCTCCAGCGCCGACTGGAACCCCAGGTCGCGTCCGAAGCCGCTCTGCTTGTAGCCGCCGAAGGGCGAGGCGGGGGAATACTGGTTGTAGGTGTTGACCCAGATGGTGCCCGCATCGATCTCGGCGGCCAGCCGGTGCGCCTTGCCGACGTCGCGCGTCCAGACCCCCGCGGCGAGTCCGTAGAGGGAATCGTTCGCCTTGGCGATCGCGTCGTCCGGATCGTTGAAGGGAATCACCGCCGCCACCGGCCCGAAGATCTCCTCGCGGGCGATCGTCATGGCGGGATCCACATCGGCGAAGACGGTCGCGGTCACGAAGTTGCCGCATCCGCCGACCTTCACCCGCTCCCCCCCCGCCACCAGCCGCGCCCCCTCGCGAACTCCGGAATCGATGTAGCCCATGACCCGGTCGAGCTGCTCCCCGCTGACGATCGCGCCCAGCCGGGTGGTCGGCGCCATCGGATCGCCCACCGTCATCTTCGCGGCCAGACCTCGCAGCGCATCGACGAATTCGTCGCAGGCGGAACGCTCCACCAGGATCCGGCTTCCGGCCGCGCAGACCTCGCCCTTCCCGTAGAAGACGCCCATCGAGGCGCCCCGGGCCGACGCCCGCAGATCGGAGTCGGCAAAGACGATGTTGGGGGACTTTCCGCCGAGCTCGAGCGAGACCTTCTTCAGGGTGGCCGCCGCCTCGCGCATGACGGTGCGCCCGACCTCGGTGGAGCCGGTGAAGGAGATCGCGTCCACCCCCGGATGCCGGACCAGCGCCGCCCCCGCCTCGTGGCCGAAGCCGGGCACGACATTCAGCGCCCCCGGGGGAAACCCCGCCTCGGCCGCCAGCTCGCCCAGACGCAGCGCGGTGAGCGGGGTCTGCTCCGCCGGCTTGAGGACCACCGCGTTTCCGCAGGCCAGCGCCGGCGCGACCTTCCACGCCGCCATCGATAGGGGGAAGTTCCAGGGAATGATCGCCCCCACCACCCCGACCGGTTCGCGCAGGGTGTAGTTGAGGAAGGGACCCGCCACCGGAAGGGTGTCGCCCTGCACCTTGTCGGCCAGCCCGGCGTAGTAGCGGATCGTCTGCGCCACCCCCGGCAGATCGATGCGCCGCGACTCGAAGAGGGTCTTGCCGTTGTCGCGGGTCTCCAGGAGCGCCAGCTCGTCGGCGTTGGCGTCCACCAGATCGGCGAGCTTCCAGAGCAGGCGCGAGCGCTTGTGCGGGTTCATCCTCCGCCAGCGGTCGTCGGCAAAGGCCGTCCGCGCCGCCTCCACCGCCCGGTCGATTTCGGGCGCGCGCGCGCGGGCCACCTTGGCGATCGTCTCGTCGGTCGCCGGATCGAGGGTCGCGAAGGTGGCGCCGTCCCGGGCGTCGGCCCACTCGTTACCGATCCAGAGGCGCGTGCGCAGCGGCGCTTCGGAGCCGGTCACGAACCCGCGAACTCCGGTTTGCGCTTCTCGACGTAGGCGTTCAGCCCCTCGCTCGCATCGTCGCTGGCGAAGAGCTGCTGCTGCAGTTCGCGCTCCAGCGCCAGGGCCGTCTCGAAGGGAATTTCGGCCCCCGTCTGCACCGAGCGCTTGATCAGCCCCACCGCCTTCGAGGCCCGCGCCGGCGGACAGAAGGTGCGCGCGTACTCGATCGCCCGCTCGATGAACTCGTCTCCGGTTTCGGTCTCCCAGAGCTGGTTCACGATTCCGAGCTCCAGCGCCCGCTCGAAGGTGAAGGTCTGGCCGGTCGTCATCAGCTCGATCGCCCTCGCCTTGCCCACCAGCCGCGCCAGCCGCTGCGTTCCTCCCGTGCCCGGAAGCACGCCGAGGTTCACCTCCGGCAGTCCGCACATGCTGCGCCCCGCCCGCGCGATCCGCATGTCGGCCGCCATGGCGATCTCCAGGCCGCCCCCGACGGTGTGGCCATTCAGCGCCGCGATCGCGAGCTTCGGCGTCTGCTCCAGCCGGTTCAACGTTTCGTTGGCGTGCAGGCAGAAGTTGTACTTGAAGCCGGTCGTCACCTTCGCCAGCATCCCGATGTTGGCCCCGGCCGAAAAGAACTTCTCGCCCTTGCCGGTCAGCACGATCGCATGGACCGAATCGTCGAAGCGCGCGCGCAGAATCGCGTCGTCCAACTGGCGCATCATCTCGTGGGTGTAGGTGTTCGCGGGCGGATCGTCGAGGGTGAGGAGGGCGACGCCCTTGCCGGCGTCTTCGTACTGGACCAGCGTCTTGTCGGTCATCGGGTGCGGTTCCGGGGACAGGGTACCAGGGGATGGGATGGCCGCATGGGGAAGCGCGACCGCAACGGCGATCAAGATAACACGCGGGCGAGAGATGGGGGATCGAACGGTTGTGAGTGCGGGGCCGCGCGCGCCTGCCCGCCCCGTGTGCCCGCGACGCCGCCGACCGAAAGGCGCAGGCGTTCCGTTTGGCCGGCGGGATCCCGGCCCCTGCGCGGGCCGGCCCGGGGGGTGGCCGACATGTAGGGACGCGGGCGCGCAACCCCCGTTTGGGAATTTGTTGGAGCTTCGGTTGGCCCGGAGCGGATGTGCGCAGCGGTCCGGGAATCGGCCGGGGAATCGGAATGATTCGAGGGCAGGGAACGTAACGGCGGAAAGGCTCCCCTTGCCCGGTTGCGGCAGGCGCGGGTTAGATTCCTCACCATTCACCAGCAGCAGGATGACGTCATGCCTGGAAACGCTTGTTTCTCCCTGGGGCGCGCTTTCTCCCCGGGACGCGCTCTCTTCCCGGAGCGCGCTCTCTCGAAGGAGCCGCCGCCCGCGCCCGGACCGGCCTTTGTCTGCGCGGGACTTCTCGCCCTCCTCTCGCTCGCCTTCGCGCCCCCCGACCCGGGATCGGCGCAGCAGGTCGTGCGGG
Source organism: Gemmatimonadota bacterium (assembly GCA_022822325.1). Taxonomy (GTDB): domain Bacteria; phylum Gemmatimonadota; class Gemmatimonadetes; order Longimicrobiales; family Gaopeijiaceae; genus Bin94. The sequence goes on from JAJEBW010000018.1 coordinate 147,924, forward strand.
TTCCCATCTCCGGGACGATCGAGATGGGGCTGGCCCCCTTCGTGGAACGCACCCTCGACGAGGCGGCGGCCGCGGGCGCGGGAGCGGTCGTGCTGGAGATCGAGACGCCGGGGGGACGGGTCGATGCCGCCGAGCGGATCACCAACGCGATCGGACGCTCGCAGGTGCCGGTCTACGCCTGGGTGAACATGCACGCCTATTCGGCCGGAGCGATGATTGCGATCGCGACCGACGGGATCTTCATGCAGAGCGGCGCGGTGATGGGGGCCGCGACCCCGGTGGACGGGAGCGGAACGAAGGCGCCGGAGAAGATCGTCTCGGCGATGCGGGCCCAGATGCGTGCGCTGGCGGAGGCGCGGGGGCGGGATCCGCGGGTGGCGGAGGCGATGGTGGACGAGGGGCTCGCGATCGAGGGCGTGGTGGAGGAAGGGAAGCTCCTCACCCTGACGACCAACGAGGCGGTGGAGATCGGCTATGCGGCGGCGGTCGATGGCTGGGACGATCTCCTGGGGAGGATCGGGATGGACGGGGCGGATGCGGTGCAGGCGGAGGTCAACTGGGCCGAACGGATCGTGCGCTTCTTCACCAACCCGGTCATCGCGCCCTTCCTCCTGAGCCTGGGCTTCCTGGGGTTGCTCATCGAGATCAGGACCGCGGGATTCGGGCTGGCGGGGGCGGCCGGACTGGTCTCGCTCGGACTCTTCTTCGGGTCGCACTATCTGCTGGGGCTGGCCGGGGCGGAGGATCTGATCCTGGTCGCGGCGGGGATCGTTCTCATTGCGCTCGAGGTCTTCGTCATTCCCGGCTTCGGGATCTTCGGGATCGCCGGAGGCGCGGCGCTGCTCGGCGGCCTTTTCATGGCCCAGATCGGATCGTTGCCCTCGCAGGACGACCTGATGCGCGCGGCCGGGGTGATGGCGGTGGCGTCGGTGATCGTCTCCCTCACCGCCTGGGGATTCTTCCGATCCCTCTTCGCCAACCGCCGTCTGGCCCGCGCCGGGATCGTGCTTCCCGAGGCGACCGACCGCCAGGGGGGCTACACCTCCGCCGATCTGCGGCCGGAGCTGGTCGGGACGGAAGGAGTCGCGATCACCTCGCTGCGGCCCTCCGGGGTGGGACTCTTCGCCGATGAACGTCTCGATGTGGTTTCCGAGAGCGAATGGATCGAAGAGGGCACCCCGATCCGCGTCGTGAGCTCCGAGGGCTACCGCCATGTGGTGCGTTCGGTGACCCGCAAGCAGATTTCGCAGGATTGACTTTCGCCGGACCGACTTTTCGCAACACGCCGATTTCTCCAGGACCGACTTTTCGCAACGACCGACTTTTGGCCGGACCGACTCTTCGCACGGGCTGACTGGCCGAGTCGAAACACCGACTTCTTCCGCGCTTTCAGCCATTCCCACCCGAACCAACAGGCAAGCCGACCGATGGAACCCTTCGCCGTCCTTCTCGTTCCCCTCCTCGTCATCTTCGCAATTCTCCTGCTCTTCTGGGCGGTTCCCGTGCGTCTCTGGATCGAGGCGACCTTCTCGGGCGTTCCCCTCGGACTGGGCAGCCTGATCGGGATGCGCCTCCGCAAGGTGAGTCCGCCGGCGGTGGTGCGGCCGCTGATCGCTTCGACCAAGGCCGGGCTTCCCCTCGATCTCTCGCATCTGGAGGCCCACTACCTTGCAGGCGGCGATGTGGACCGGGTGGTGCGCGCGCTGATCAGCGCCGACAAGGCGGCGATCGAGCTTCCCTTCCAGCAGGCCGCGGCGATCGACCTGGCCGGACGCGAGGTCTTCGAAGCGGTGCAGGTCTCGGTGAATCCGAAGGTCGTGCAGACGCCCCGGGTGGCGGCGATGGCCCGGGACGGGATTCAGTTGATTGCGGTCGCGCGGGTCACGGTGCGGGCCAACATCAACCGTCTGGTTGGGGGCGCGGGCGAAGAGACGATCCTGGCGCGGGTCGGCGAGGGCATCGTGTCGACGATCGGGTCGGCCAACTCGCACAAGGCCGTGCTCGAGAATCCCGACGCGATCTCCAAGACCGTGCTGCAGAAGGGACTCGATTCCGGCACCGCCTTCGAGATTCTCTCGATCGACATCGCCGACGTGGATGTGGGCAAGAACATCGGCGCCGAGCTCCAGACCGACCAGGCCGAGGCCGACAAGCGGGTCGCGCAGGCCCGGGCCGAGGAACGCCGGGCGATGGCGCTCGCGCATGAACAGGAGATGCGGGCGCGGGTGGAGGAGATGCGGGCCGAGGTGATCGCGGCCGAGGCGAAGATTCCGCTGGCGATGGCCGACGCCTTCCGGAGCGGCAACATGGGGATCATGGATTACGCCCGGTACCGCAACGTCGAGTCCGACACGCACATGCGCCGCGCGATCGCGGAGGGCGAGCCGCAGGACGGACGCAACGAGGGCTAGAGGGGGACGCCGATGGAGCTCCGCACCCTCGCGATCCTGATGGCCGTGGCCATCGTGATGGACTTCGTGGGAAGGATGAACCGCCGCCGTTTGGCCGAGCAGGATCCGGCGGCGGACAGCGAGCCGGACGACAACTTCCTGGCGGCGCTGATGGAGGCCGGAAGCGCGGAGCGGGAGGGGACGGCGGAGGAGCGCGCGGGCGAAGGGGAGCGGAGGACGGCGCGGGACGGGGCAGAGGTTGGGTCGGGGCCGGAGGAAGGACGGGGGGGCTGGGCGGTGGCGGCCGAGCCGGAGCGGCGGGTGCGAGCCCGGCCGGCGCGCCGGCCACCTGCCGAACCGGTGCGCCAGGTAGCCGCCGAACCCAGGGCGCCCTCGGTGCTGGAAGTGTTGGCCGGGGTGGCGCCGGCGGTGGCCGCGCCGGGGACGGCCCGGGACGAGGAGACGGTGGCCCCGGAACGGCGCGGTGGCCGGGCGCCGGGGCGGACGCGGCCGGAGGGGGAAGGGAAGCCGCGGCGCGAGGCGGAGGCGGCCGGGCGGGGCGGGGAGGCGGGGGCGGCTCCCGCGCTGTCCGACCCGGCCACCGTGCGAGCGCGAAGCCGCGTGGTGCGGCCGCGGCTGGGCGGGGGGCGGGGGTTGCGCGATGCGGTCGTCGCGCGCGAGATCCTGGGTCCCCCGGTTGCGCTAAGGCCCGGAACCGACGCGGCAGACCGGAACGAAATCCGGTGACGGCGCCGGGCTCCGGTTTCCTCCTCGGCGCAATGCGCTGCGCATGACCTTCGAAATCGCCTTCGTGCTCGCGGTGGCGGCGGCGGCGCTGGTTCTCTTTGCGCTGGACCGCATTCGCCTCGACCAGCTCTCGATGGCGATCCCCGTCGTGCTGTTGCTGGCGGGCATCATCCGGCCGGTCGAGGCGCTCTCGGGGCTGTCCAGCGAGGCGACCGTCACCGTGGCCGCCATGCTCGTCCTGGGGCTGGGGCTCCGCAAGACCGGACTCGTCGCCGCGATCGGAGTCTGGGCGCGCACGGCTCCGCTGGGCGGCAAGACGCTGCGCCTCTTCGTCCTCTGCCTGTTGGTGGCCTTCCTCTCTCCCTTCCTCAACAACACTGCGGTCGTGATCGTCTTCATTCCGGTCTTTGCGGCCCTCGCGGAGCAAGCCGGCGAGCCTCCATCGCTCTACCTGATGCCGCTCTCCTTCGTGGCGATCATGGGCGGAACCGTCACCCTCATCGGCACCTCGACCAACCTCGTGGTTCATGGCGAAGCGGTCGCGCGCGGCTACGACGCCCTCTCGATGTTCTCGATCGCGCCGCTCGGGCTGATCTGTCTGGCCACCGGAATGCTCTATCTCTTCACGATCGGCCGCCACCAGATGCCTCGCCGCGAACGGCCCCCGGATCTGGCCCGCCGCTACGGAGCGCGCCGCTTCACCTCCGAGCTGAAGGTGGGAGCGGATTCCGCCGCCGCCGGACGCACCCTGGCCGAGCTGCGCTGGGGCGAGCGCTACGAGATCGTGATCGCGGCGATCGAGCGCAGGGGGCGCCTCATCTCGCGGCCCGCGGGGGAACGGGCGATCGAAACCGGCGACCGGCTCTACGCCCAGGGATCCGCCGACAGTCTCATGCGGCTGGCGCAGCAGCAGAGGCTGGAGACGCCGGAGCACGCGCACGGCCTGGTTCCCGATGCCGCCGCGGCGGCCGAGGGCGACCGGATGGTGGAGATGATCGTGGGGCCCGGTTCGGCGCTGCTGGGACGCACGCTGAGGGATCTGAACTTCGCGCAGCGCTACGACGCGACGGTGATCGGGGTCCAGAGCCATGGCGCCAACGTCACCGACCGGATGGCGCAACTTGAGTTCTCGGTGGGGGACATTCTCCTGCTGAGCGGGAAGGCCGCCGCCCTCGACCGTCTCTCCGGGGAGCCGGGATTCATCCACATGTCCGAGGTGGAGCACCGCGCGGGGAACCGTCCGGGCGCGGGTTTCGCGGCCGCGATCATGGCCGGAGTGGTGGCGGTCGCCAGCGTGGGATTGCTTCCGATCTCGACGGCGGCGCTGACCGGAATGATGCTGATGATCTTCACCGGATGCGTTCGCGTGACCGAGATCTACGCCGAAATGGACTGGCTGGTCGTCTTCGTGATGGCGGGCCTGATTCCCCTCGGGCTGGCGATGGAATCGACGGGCGCGGCGGCGTGGATCGCGTCGGGCGTGGTCCAGGCGACCGGGGGTCTGGGCGAGATCGGGCTGGTCGGCGCCTTCTATCTGGTGACGGCGGCGCTGACCGCGGTCGTGGCCAACACCGCAACCGCCGTCATGCTCACCCCGGTGGCGATCCTGGTGGCCGAGAACGCCGGAATGAACCCCTACGCGCTCCTGGTCACCATCATGTTCGGGGCGTCGGCCTCCTTCGTGACCCCCTTCGGCTACCAGACCAATGTGATGATCTACGCGCCGGGCGGCTACCGCTTCACCGACTTCGTGAAGGTGGGCGGACCGCTGAATCTGCTCCTGGCGATCGTGGCCTCGGTCTGCATTCCGTTCTTCTGGCCGAGCTGACCACGATCCCGGCGCGGCGCCGCTCCCCGCCCCGCTACTCGGCCGCCAGTCTCCTCATGACCGTGTGCAGGATGCCGCCGTTGCGGTAGTACTCGACCTCGATCTCCGAATCCAGCCGCGCGACGGCCTGGAAATCGACGACGGAACCGTCCTCCCGGCGCGCCCGCACCCGGACCTCCCCCCCCACCCCCAGCCCCTCCGCGATCCCGGCAATGTCATAGATCTCGTCGCCCCTCAGCCCGAGCGGTCCGGCCCCCTCTCCATCCCGGAACTGGAGCGGCAGCACCCCCATCCCCACCAGGTTGGAGCGGTGAATCCTCTCGTAGCTCTCGGCGATCACGGCCCGGACCCCGAGCAGCATCGTCCCCTTGGCGGCCCAGTCGCGCGAACTCCCGGTTCCGTATTCGCGTCCGGCGATCACGACCAGGGGCGTTCCGGCCGCGCGGTATCGCTCCGAAGCCTCGAAGATCGTGATCGTCTCGCCGCTTGGCATGTGCACCGTGTAGCCGCCCTCCTTGCCGTCCAGGAGAAGATTGCGCAGCCGCACATTGCCGAAGGTCCCCCGCATCATCACCTCGTGGTTGCCGCGCCGCGCCCCGAAGGTATTGAAGCGGATCGGCGTCACCCCGCGGTCCTGCAGGTAGCGGCCGGCGGGTTCGTCGCGGGGGATCGCGCCGGCGGGCGAGATGTGGTCCGTGGTGACGGTCTGGCCCAGGAGCGCCAGGACGCGCGCCCCCTCGACGTCGGCCAGCGGGGCCGGTTCGGCGGTCATCCCCGCAAAGAAGGGGGGACCCTGAATGTAGGTGGATTCGGCGTCCCAATCGTACAGGCTTCCCTCTTCGGGCAGGGGAAGCGCTCTCCAGTGCTCGTCGCCATCGAAGACGCGGGCGTAGCGTTCGTGGTACATCGCGGGCCTGAGCGAGGCCGCCACCGTGTCGCGCACCTCCTCCGGCGAGGGCCAGATGTCCGCCAGGAAGACCGAGCGGCCGTCGGCTCCCCGTCCCAGCGGCTCGTTGTAGAGGTCGACGTCGATGCGTCCGGCGAGCGCGAAGGCGACCACCAGCATCGGCGAGGCGAGGTAGTTGGCGCGCACCAGGGCATGAATGCGGGCCTCGTAGTTGCGGTTCCCCGAGAGAATCGACGCCACCACCAGCCCGTGCTCGGCCACCGCGCCGGCCACCGCGTCCGGCAACGGACCGCTGTTCCCGATGCAGGTCGTGCAGCCGTAGCCCACCAGGTTGAAGCGCAGCTCCTCCAGGCTGGACATGAGTCCCGCGGCTTCCAGGTAGTCGGTGACGACCTGGGAGCCGGGCGCCATGCTCGTCTTCACCCAGGGAGGGACCTCCATTCCCAGCTCGCGCGCCCTCTTCGCCATCAGTCCCGCGCCCACCATGACGGAGGGGTTGGAGGTGTTGGTGCAACTCGTGATCGCGGCCACGACGATCGTCCCGTCGCCGATCTCGACGCGCTCGCCCTCCAGCTCGATCTCGACCGTCCTGCGCCGCTCCGCCGCGACCGCGGTCCCGCCCGCTCCGCTCCCCCCATTCCCGCCGCCCGCGTCTCCCAACTCGAATCCCGCCGGAACCAGCGCCGGCAGATCGCGCGCGAAGGCCGGCCGCACATCGGTCAGCGAAATCCGGTCCTGCGGCCGCTTCGGCCCCGCCACGCTCGGCTCGATCCCGGAGAGATCCAGCTCCAGCGTCGTCGTGTATTCCGGGTCGGGGGTCTCGTCGGTGCGGAAGAGTCCCTGCGCCCGGGCGATGCGCTCCACCCGCTCGACCGTCTCCGGACTCCGGCCGGTGCCCTCCAGGTAACGCAGCGTCTCCAGGTCCACGGGGAAGAACCCCACGGTGGCGCCGTATTCGGGCGACATGTTGGCGAGGGTGGCGCGGTCCGGCAGGCTCAGCGCCGACAGCCCGGCCCCGAAGTACTCGACGAAGCGTCCCACGACCCCGTGCCCGCGCAGCATCTCGGTCACGCGCAGCACCAGATCGGTGGCGGTGGCGCCCTCCGGCAGCGTTCCCGTCAGCTTCACTCCCACCACCTCGGGCAGGAGCATGTAGTAGGGCTGTCCGAGCAGCACCGCTTCCGCCTCGATTCCGCCCACCCCCCAGCCCACCACCCCCAGTCCATTCACCATCGTGGTGTGCGAATCGGTTCCCACCACCGTATCCGGACAGGCCAGGTGCACCCCGTCCCGCTCCCGCCGGTGAATCACCGAGGCCAGGTATTCCAGGTTGACCTGGTGCACGATTCCGGTTCCCGGCGGCACCACCCGGTAGTTCTCGAAGGCCTCCTGGGCCCAGCGCAGCAGGGCGTAGCGTTCGCGGTTGCGCTCGTATTCGCGCGCCACATTCCGCTCGAAGGCGTAGCCCGTCCCGAAGAAATCGACCTGCACCGAATGATCGATGACGAGGTCGGCGGGCACCAGCGGATTGATCTTCCCCGGATCGCCCCCCAGCGCCCGAATCCCGTCGCGCATCGAGGCCAGATCGACGATCGCGGGCACCCCGGTGAAGTCCTGGAGCACCACCCGCGTGGGCATGAAGGGAAAGTCGGCCCCGGCGTTCGTCGGACTCCAGGCGGCCACGGCCTCGACATGATCGGTCGTAACCGGGCCGTCGCCCGCGTTGCGCAGCACATTTTCCAGCAGCACCCGGATCGAGAAGGGCAGCCGGTCGAGGGAAGCCAGCCCCAGCTCTTCGAGGCGGTCCAGGCGGTAGAAGGAGGTCGCTCCCTCGGGAAGATCGACGGTGGCGAGGGCGCCAAGGGGATCGGTGGGTTTCGGCACCTGGGAGGGGCTCCGGGGTTGGGGGGGAAGGGAAGGCGAATCGGGCGGGGAGCAGGCACGAAGCTAGCGGCCTGCCCGGCTCTCGCCAACCATCGTTCGTCGCCGGCTCCTACCGGTTGCCCGCGTTCTCGTTTTCGGAGATCGAAGCCACCACGATCCGCTCGACGCCAAGGCTGTCCTGCGACACGCCAACCGCCACGGCGTCGTCGGCCCAGAGGAGCCTGAGCGGCGCGGGGAAGTCATGGCTCTGTCGTCTGCCAGCAACGGTCGAATGGGCGGTCCACCGGCGCGATCCCGGAAAGCTCTGGGACACGCCATCTTGCGGCGTCCGGTAATCCGCCACCCACAGCCGTCCGTCGCGACCGGCCACGACGGCACCCATGGCGGGGAGGGAGTCGGGCCAGGGCAGAAGCTCCAGTTCGGCGAATCTGGCCTCCCGGAGCGGGGTGGGCCGCCGGTATTCCCGTTCGACTTCGCGCCGCCGGATGGCCAGGTCGGCCTCGACCTGAGCGGGAGACACGGGCTGTCTCGCGGAGCCGAGGCGGATGGTGTCGAACCGCATTGCGGAGGGATTGAACTCAATGGCCCGGGGAAGAAGGGTCGAACCGAAATGGACCAGGGAATCGGTGGCCACCGCGAAGGGCCGCGGGGAGAATGGCGCCAGGCCGCGGGCGAATCTGGAGACCTGGTAACGGTACACTGCGGCGCCCCCGATCTTGCCGATCTCCTGGAAATCGCGTCCCTCCGGGGATGTGAGGAAAACCGCAACGCTCTCGAAGTGGGATTCCCCGGTCTCGTCATAGCTGTCGTCGAACGCTTCCGCCGTCCACAGCAAGCGCCGATCGGCCAGTGCGCCCTGCACCCTCGGGAATCTCAGCTCGCCGGGAAGATCCGCTGGCGACACCCACCGAACGCCGCGTCCTTCGTAGGGCCAGACGGAAGCGCGATAAGTCCATCGATCGAAGGCCAGGACCGAGTCTCCCGGATACTCGAACACCGCGCCCAGGCGCTCGAACTCGTCCGGCCCCTCGCCGACGCCGCCCCGGTTCCCCTGCCATTCTCCGTCCAGATCGAAGAACCTGATCGTGCCGTCGCCCCCATTCCCGACGACCAGAAGCCCCGCCTCGCGGTCCTGAAATGCGCCGACGATCTCCTGAAAATCGGTCCCGGCGTCGCCTGACCAGTCCCCCAGGAGAAGAGTTGGTTGCGCCGACACGATGGCTTCGGCTTCGTCCGCTCGGGGCGGCACGCCCGGGGAACCGGCGTCGCCGCAGGCGGCCAGCCACAGCAGCAACGGAACCCGGCGCACCATGTCCGGCGGCAGGAAAGGCTTTCCAATCATTTTCGGCATGGATGGGTCATGGGAAGTTGGCGCCAAGGTTCCAGACGAGGCTAACCGTCCGCATTTGCGGCCGCAAGGTCTGCCTCGTTGCCCCGCTCAGACAGCGTACCCGGGGTCCCCGGACATCCGCGCCGTGGAACCGCCCCATTTGATGCAGAAGGAAGCAGCGCGTACGTTGGCGACGACCAATGCGGTCTCTCATCGCGCTTTGGAAGGAGTGCCTCGCATGTCTGGTCCAAAGTTGTTGCGCCTCCTGCCCTGCCTCGCCCTCGTGGCTTCCTCCGGTGCTGCCTGGTCGCCGCACCCACTGGCCGGGCCCGTCCTGCTCAGCCCCGACGGACTCCCCCTGGTGGTCCACGAAGCCGTCGCGGATCTGCCGCTGCCCGGGGGCAGTCGAATCTGCCAGGACTGCGAGGCGTGCGGTGTGTCCAGGCACTGGGCCGCCTTCAACATGAATGGTGACTGGGAACCGCGGTCGCCGCATACGGCTCGGGGACACGAATGCGCCGACCCGATCGGGATCGACAATTGCCCGAGTTCGCACACGCAATGCGGAGACGGGTTTCACGAAGACGAGGGCTTCTCCGCTCTGGTCGCCGACCTCGTGCTCTCAGGTCCGACGCGACTTGCCGAGATGGTAGCCGCCAAGCCGGAGGTAATTCGCACCGCTGACGGCATGGCTCTTCAGTTGCGCAGCCCATGCGATGAGGACGAGATCGCTGTGTACCTGCCGCTCGCGCCGATTGCTGACTAGCCGCTCTCCGGGCGGAGCTCCGCACGGTACTGAATTCTCACGGGTACGGCAGTCGCGTGTCCTGGTTCTTGCGCTCCTTGCAGGCGCGGGATATGGTTGTCGCTGGCGTGGGGGGGTGCGAAGGAAACCGGGCGACGCAACACGATCCGGTGGTCGACACCCTGAGCGGCGGCTTGGTGCGCGTGACCAACCACGAGGCGGGTGGGTGGCGGAATACTGCGGCCTGGTCACTGATTGAAGAGTTGCGCATCGGCGGAGTCGAAGGCCCCGATCAGGAGATGTTTTCCAGCATCTACATGGTCAAACCCGACGCTAACGGCGCCATCCAGTGTTCGACTATCGCGCACAACGGTATGTCCGTTTCGCCGCCGACGGCACGTTCCTCGAAACCCGTCCCCGCCGCTTGCAGGGTGTGGTCTATCCCTGGCCGGGTGTGGTCGAGGATGGCGGAGTGATCCTGGACTGGGGACTGGATCGCCAGCAGATCGACCATGACGAGTCGATGACCACCGTGAGCATCGTGGAGAGCGGCGGAGTCAAAGATGTCGGACCGGACACGGTGATGCGAATCGACCATGTCCATCCGGTGATTCCGCGCAACACGCGACCCCGAATACCGCACGGACCGAGGCTCAAGGTCTCCTTCAATGCCCCGGAGCGAATTGCGTGGCTGGCCACCAGCACGGAGTACGTCATCTACCGCGTCACGGCCGCAGGCGACACGACGCTGGCATTCTCGCTCGATTCGCCCCCAGCCGAGCTCGGTCGCGCCGCGCGTGTCTCCGCGGCTTCGCGCAGTCCTACCATCAGATTGGACGAGGTTCCCACTGCGAGACCGATCATTGGAAGGCTGTTTTCGGACGACCATTATGTGCTCGTGGTCCCGCAGCTCCAGGCCGGGATCCTCGGGCACAGCCTTGACATCTTTACACGCGAGGGAAGGTTTGTTGGCCGCATCGAATCCCCGGTGCCGCTGTATTCTCCAGATACGATCCACGGACCCACGATCAGCGACGGTTTGCTCCATGTGCCCTGGGCCGACGAAGCGGGTGTGGAGCGCGTTTCGCGGTTGCGTATCGATGGATGGATTCCGGTCAGCTCCGACACCCACTGAAGGAAGCGACATGAACAAAAGCCTGACGGGACTTCGGACCATCGGGATGGCGATTATGGTTGCCGCTGGCGTCTCCGGTCGGCACCCAACTGCCGGGGCGCAGACTGCGGCGATGTTGGAGGCGTGCCCCGTGCAGTCCGTGATCGAGGCAGAGCGCGTCCGGACCATTGCCGACGTTGACGACATCGCCAGGACCGGCGACTCGGAGGCGTTCGCCAGGGACAGCCGGGGCCGCATCTTCACTTGGTATTACGGGTCGCCCGGAATCGTGAGCGTGTTCGGGCCGGATGGTTCGCTCGCCGCGACGTTGCGCGGTGAGGATCTGGCGCCCGGGCAGGCCGGAATGTCGGGTCCAATGGGCGTGGTCTCGGGCATTGTCGTTACGGAAGGAGACACGGTCCACGTGTTCGACAGATCGTCGAGGATGCGCTGGACCTTTTCTCCCTCGCTCGAGCTGGTGCGCCGGTCCCCCCTCCCGGGACGGCCCTACTGGGGCAGTCAGGTTCCCGTTGCGCGCGACCACTGGGTGATCGGCGCGGACATTCCCACCGAGACCGAGGTCGCGTGGCCGTTGCATCTGGTGGGGAGGGACGGTCACGCCGAGACTTCGTTTGGAACAGGGCTGCGTGTGCGCCGCTGGGATATCCCAAGCCTGGTGCAGCGCGTCATCGCTCCCGGCGGCGAGGGCAGGGTGTGGTCCGCTCACGTGAACCGCTACCGCCTGGAATTATGGGATACCGGGAACGTCCTGCACCGGGTGCTTGAGCGCGATGCCTCGTGGTTCCGGCCCTGGGCCACGCAACCGCTGGTTGGTCCGGATGAGCCGCGGCGCCCTCACGTCCAAGACCTCGCGGTGGACGACGCCGGCAACCTGTGGCTGCTGATCGTCAGGCCATCGGAGAGCTTCCGGGACTTTGTGGAGGAATACGCGGAGGGGCAATATACCTGGACGAGCGAATCCGGGTACAACGGATCCGTCGTGGAGGCGATCGATCCGGCGCGTGGATGCGTCCTGGCCAGCCTAGAGACCGCAGCGTACCTGAAGCGATCGCTGGGGGACGGGCATGTACGCGGCCTACGAGCTTCGCGGCGACACGCCCAGCCTGGACATCTGGCGGCTGCAATTGGTCCGCTGACGGGCGCTCCCGGGATGGAGCTTCGGGCCCCGGTTTTTCCGAATCGCGCGGTTTGGTTAGTTTGATCGATTCCCACTCGTCAGCCCCTGGATCGTGCCCCGGGTCTCCTGGGGCGACACGGGCCGAGGTGGCGGAACCGGTAGACGCGAAGGTCTCAAAAACCTTTGCCCTTGCGGGCGTGAGGGTTCGAGTCCCTCCCTCGGCATTTTGGCGGCTGGCCTCGCGGGTCTCGCCTGCGGACGCGATCGCCCCGGACCGTCGTCATTTGGGGAATCGCCCCCGGGGCATTACTCTGTTGGCGACATCCGTGCCCGGTCCGTTGGCGACCCGGAACTCCGCTCGCGGCGAAGAGACCGGAATCGCCCGGATCCGGACGGCGGGAACGCCGAAGCCGCGGAGCCACTGAACGAACGAACCGAACGAACGAACCGAACCAGGGGAGCAGAAACCGAAATGAAGAGACGAAATGGAGTGTGGGCGGTCGCGGGACTCGTCGCGGCCGGAATCCTCGTGGTCGGCGCGGCGCCGGTCCTCAGGCCCGGATCCTCCCCGGCGGACGCCGGCGGCGCGGTGGCCGGAGCGGCCGAGATGGTCGTCTACAAGTCCCCCACCTGCGGCTGCTGCAACGGCTGGGTGGAGCACATGCGCGCGGCGGGCTTCGCCGTGCGGGCCGAAAACGTGTCCGACATGCACGCGGTGAAAGTCCGCGAGGGCATCCCCCTGGAGCTCTCGTCCTGCCACACCTCGGTGGTGGGCGACTACGTCTTCGAGGGACACATCCCCGCCCCGGTCATCCAGCGCTTCCTCGACGAGGCCCCGGATCTGGCCGGGCTGACCGTTCCCGGAATGCCGGTCGGTTCCCCCGGAATGGAGGGCCCGAATCCCGTTCCCTACGAGGTGATCGCATTGGGCCGCGACGGCAGCCGCACCGTATACGAAACGGTACGCCCGTAGCGCGGCGCCCCCCGCGCTGGTAGATTCCGCCCCGCGCACGGCAGGGCTTCCCCGCGCAACCGGACAGCCCCGAATTCCCTTCAACCCCCACCTCCGGACACCCCGATTCCCATGGCCGACAACACGCCGCGACAGACGCTCACGATCACCGACAACCGCACCGGGCGGCAGTACGAGGTGGAGGTCCGGGACGGCGACGTCATCCGCGCGATGGACCTTCGCCAGATCAGGGTCGACGACGCCGATTTCGGGATGATGGCCTACGATCCCGGCTTCACCAACACGGCCTTCACCACCAGCCGCATCACCGAGGTCAAGGGTGGAAAGGGGATTCTGGAGTACCGCGGCTACCCGATCGAGCAACTGGCCGAGCAGTCCACCTTCCTGGAGGTGGCGAAGCTGATCCTCGACGGCGAGCTTCCCGGCCAAGAAGAGCTGGACCGCTTCGTGCACGACGTGACCTTCCACACCTATGTGCACGAGAACCTGACGACGATCCTCCAGGGCTTCCGCTACGACGCGCACGCCATGGGGATGATGATCTCGACGGTGGCGGCGCTCTCGACCTTCTACCCCGAGGCGAAGCATGTGGACGACCCGGCGAACCGCCGCGAACAGATCGTCCGCCTGATCGCCAAGATGCCCACCCTGGCCGCCTTCGCCTACCGCCATCACAAGGGGCTGCCCTACATCTACCCCGAAAACGGGCTCTCCTACACGGCCAACTTCCTCAACATGCTCTTCCGCATCGGGGGTCGCGAATACCGGCCGAATCCGGTGCTGGAACGCGCCCTGGACGTCCTCTTCATCCTGCACGCCGACCACGAACAGAACTGCTCCACCACCGCCATGCGGGTGATCGGGAGCTCGCGGGTGGACCCCTTCTCGGCGATGGCCGGCGCCATGGCCGCCCTCTACGGACCGTTGCACGGCGGCGCCAACGAGGCGGTCCTGCGGATGCTGGCCGAGATCGGAACGGTGGACAACATCCCCGATTTCATGGAGAGCGTGCGCCGGGGCGAGCGCCGTCTGATGGGATTCGGGCACCGGGTCTACAAGGCCTACGATCCGCGCGCGTCGATCATCAAGCGCACCGCCGAGGAAGTCTTCGACGTGACGGGGCGCAATCCGCTGCTCGACATCGCCCTGGAGCTCGAGAGGATCGCGTTGCAGGAGGAGTACTTCATCCGGCGCAACCTCTACCCGAATGTGGACTTCTACTCGGGGCTGATCTACCAGGCCATGGGATTCCCGGTCGAGCTCTTCCCCGTCCTCTTCGCGATCCCGCGCACCGTGGGCTGGCTTGCGCAGTGGGAAGAGATGATCGTGGACCGCGAGCAGAAGATCGCCCGCCCGCGCCAGGTCTTCCAGGGCCACCCGAGACGGGACTATGTGCCGGTGGATGGGCGGTAGGGGGACGGCTCGGGAAGCGGTGGAGATCGATCCTCGGCGAGCCGGCGAGAACGCGGGCGTCGATACTGTCGTCCCCGGCGCCGACGGGTGAGCAACGGTCGCCGGTTTCGCAAGGTGGAGCGGGAGGATGCGAGTGGAGAGTTCAGGCAGCGCGAACGCTCGGTTGGCGCCACCGTCATGGTCCAGGTGAACCGCCACCGGTAGATTGTCCGGGAAAGCGGTCCACCCCGGCCTCTGATCGCCTCCTCGGAGTCCTCGCCAGATGCATCATTTCATCGACTTCAAGAGCTTCCGGAAAGCACGGATTCGACTAATTCGTCCGCTCACCATCCTGGTCGGGCCCAACGGATCGGGGAAGAGCAACGCGCTCGAGGGGATCGAAGTGTTGGCGTCCATCGCCGCCGGAGACCCACTGCGGGAAATCACGGACCTGGACAGGGAAGGTGCGCTGAATGTGCGGGGGGGGCTTCAGGGCTGCCCTCGCTACGGAACCAACAGCTTCACACTGGAGTTCTCAGCCAACATGCGGTTGTCCGGCCGAACAAGGCCAACGCGATACTCCGTCACGGTGGCGCCCCTGCCCGAGCCACGAATCAAGGCCGAGTCCCTCTTCCATGGCGACACGATGCTCTTTCAAGGGATTGAGGGGAGCGGAAGGCCGGCCTCCGCGGACATCACGTTGGAGTACAACAACTTCGCCCGAGGCGGCCGGAATCCTCGGGCGTCCGTATCTGCGACCAGATCGGCACTTTCACAGTACGAGCACTTCGCCACGAAGAACCGTCGGCTCCGGGCTTCTCTCAAGCTCATACGCCAGGTTCGGGAGTACCTGCACGCCTCGTTCGTCTTCGATCCACGTCCGGACGCGATGCGTCATTACGAGAGGATTGGCCACGACGTGCTTCTTCGTGACGGATCCAATCTGTCCTCGGTGTTGTACAGCATCAGTCGGAACGGCGCCGATAAGCTGGATGAGTTGTTCCGCCACATCCGACAGGTGCCTGATGAGCCGTACAGCAGATTCGACTTCGTCACCACTTCGTTGGGCGACGTGATCTTCGGGATGTACGAAGAGCACTCCGACAAGCTCTCGGATGCCCGGATGCTCTCCGATGGAACCCTGAGGACCTTGGCGGTGCTCGCTGCCGTGGCGACTGGCGAACGGACTTCACCGGTGGTAGTGGAAGAATTCGACAACGGCCTGCATCCAAGCCGGGTAGCTACCCTTATCCACGCGATCGCCCGGTTGAGCAAGGAGAGAAAGGTCAACGTTCTGTTGTCGACCCACAATCCCGCAGTCCTGAACGCGCTGACCCCGGAACAGCAGCAGCATGTAGTGCTGGCTTTTCGTTCCGGGCAGGACTACTGCAGTCGGTTGCTGCCGCTGAACAAAGTCGCTCGCTATGACGAATTGCTGGAAAGAGGTCGGCTTGGGGACCTGGTGACGCAGCAAATCGTGGACCAGCACCTCGACCCGGATTTCGAGAGGAATCGTGACGAGGAAATGCGTCGCTGGCTCGCGGGGCTTCCCGAGTGACCCGCATCTTTGTCGTCGACCCCCCCCTACGAAACCGGCCTCCCCTCCCCCGCATACTTCTCGAACCACCCCTTGACGGTCGTGATCTTCGAGATTCCATGCGAGGGCCGTCCCCAGATCCCGTGGGCCTCTTCGGGGACACGCACCAGCACGGCCTCCACCCCAAGCAGCTTGAGCGCCTTGTAGTACTGCTCCGATTCGGACATCGGGGTGCGCCAGTCCTCTTCTCCCGTCATGATGAGGGTCGGGGTCTTGACATTCTCCACCACCGACAGCAGCGAGCGGCTCTCGTAGTGCTCCACATTGTCCCACGGCAGCCCCGGGAACCAGTACTTCACCGCGACCGGCGCCATGTCGGCCGTCAGCGCGAAGCTGTACCAGTTGATCACCGGATAGAACGACACGGCGGCCCGAAAGCGGTCGGTGTTGCCGATCATCCATGCGGTCAGCACGCCCCCGCCGCTGCCCCCCGTCACAAAGAGATTGTCCTCGTCGATGTAGCCCCGCGCGATCACCGCATCGACCCCCGAGTTGAGATCGTAAAAGTCGTCGCCCGGATAGGCGTGGTGGATCAGATTCCCGAACTCCTCGCCGTAGCTGGTGCTGCCCCGCGGATTGGCGTAGAAGACCACGTATCCGGCCGCCGCCCAGAGCTGCTTCTCCAGATCGAAGCGGTCGCCGTAGTTGGCGAAGGGGCCACCGTGAATCTCCAGGATCAGCGGATAGCGGCGCGCGGGATCGAATCCGGGCGGCTTCATGATCCAACCCTGAACCGGCAGCCCGTCCTTTGACGACTCCCACCAGATCTCCTCCACCGAGGCCAGCTCGCGCCCCGCGAAGAGGTCGGCGTTCACGCCGGTCACGATCCGGGTCTCGCTACCCGACCGGCCGACCGCCACATCGCCTGGCCGGTCCGGGCGGCTGGTCGTCCAGGCGAAGCTTCCATCCGCCGCCACCGTGTACGACACTCCGAAGCCGCCGTAGGCCATGAAGCCGCTGCCGCCGTCCTCGGCCAGGATCTCGTGGCCGCCATCGAGCCCGAAGAGCGCGAGCTTCGTGTTCCCCTCGTCGTCGAAGAGCCCGTGGATCCCGTTGCCGTCGGGCGCCCACTCGATCTGGTACACCGTCCGGTCGAGATCGCCGCTGATCACCCGCGCATTCGAGCCGTCGCGGTTCATGACCTCCAGCCGGGTGACCTGGTAGCCCTGGTAGCGGTCGTCGTAGCCCAGGTAGGCGATTTGCGATCCATCGGGCGAGACGGTCGGCGAGTTGTCGGGGCCGCGCCGGTCGGTGAGCTGGGTGACCGCGCCGTCGGCCAGGGCGATCTCGTAGATCTCGCTGTCGGTCCACTCCAGGTCGCGGTCGGGACGCAGATTCGCAGCCACAATGAGCGCGTCCGAGGTCGGAGCCCACTCGGGGCCGCTCCCCGGCGCCGCGAAGAATCCATTGGCGAATCCCTCCTCGCCGGTCGTGAGCTGCCGCGGCGTGCCTCCTTCGGCCGGAATTGCGAAGATGTGCCAGGCGCCGGCGGGAACGTCGCCCATTCCGTCGAAGCGGAAGACGATGTCGTCGGTGTACTTGGCGGGCGGGGCCCAATCGGCTCCGGCAGGGGGCGCGGGCATCTCGCCGATCACCAGCGGCGCCTCCGGAACCAGCTTGTTGAAGGCCAGGTGCGCGCCGTCGGGCGACCACGAGAGCCCCGCCATCGGGTCGGTGAGATTGGTGACCGTCGCCGTCTGCCCCGATTCCACCCAGTGCATGTGGATCTGGGGAACCCCGCCGCCCCGGTTCGAGACGTAGGCGATCCGCGTGCCGTCGGGCGACCAGCGAGGGCTGCTGTCGAGGAACTTCCCCGTCGTGAGCGGCCGGTGTTCGCTTCCGTCGGACCGCACCATCCAGAGATTCGAGTAGTTGCGGTCGGTCATCACATCGGCGAACTGGCGCACATAGACCACCTGGTCGCCGTCGGGAGAGATGCGCGGATCGCTCGCGTACTCGAGGTCGAATACATTCATCTCGGTGAGGCGGCCGGTCTGCGCGGCGGCGGCCGGGGGCGCCGGGAGGGCGGCCGTGACGAGGAGGGCCAGGGGGAGGATGGGGAGGGGGGAGAACGACGATCTCATTGCGGGAAGTCTCCGGGGCTGAATCGGGGAGGCGGGGGCGTGGCGCGCCTGCGGGATGTGCGGCGGCGGTCGTTGCGCGACCACGGTGCGGAGGCCGAAGCGGGGCAGACCCGCGTGGGGAGAAGATCGCCCACAGCGGGGAACCTCTTGCGCCCGGCGGGGTAAAGCGACCATCCTGCATGGGGTATCGTGGCGCCGACGCTCCAATCATTGCTGCGGGACGGGGTTTCCGCAAACGCGGCATTCGGGATTGGACGCCGGCAGGGCATCGGCGCCCCGCCCGCGCTCACCCCAACGCTGGAGGATCGAATGCCGAATGCAAGTCGAAAGGCGGAGCCGCGCCGGACCTGGGCGACCGCGGCGCTCCTGGCGGCCGTCCTCGCGGGTGGGTGCGCGGGCCAGAGGGGGCCCGAGAATCCCTTCACGGCCGCGCTCGCCGAGGCCAGCGAGATCGAGATCCTGGTGCGGAACTACAACTTCAACCAGATCACGATCTACACCTCGCGCTCCGGCGGCTCGGTGCGCCGCCTGGGCACCGTTCCGGGCAAGGGCGAGGCCACCTTCCGCACCCGCTGGCACCTCCCCGAGATTCAGTTGCGCGTGCGCGAACTGGCCGGCGGAGAGTTCTTCACCGAGACGCTTCCCGTCACCCCCGGCGACCTGCTCGAGCTGATCGTCCCGGGCCGGTAGCCCCGCGCGGCTCCCGAATCCCGGGGTCAGTTGGGCTCTTCGACTGTCAGCAGCGGCGGGAGAAGGGGCGAGCGGAAGACGTGATCGACCGGGTTGTCGTCGGGGAACCCCAGCGCCCGGTTCAGACGAAGGTCGATCCCATCCGAATGCGAGGCATTCAGAATGTCGATCATCTCCTGAACCCGCGCCGGAACCACGTCGGCAACGGGAACGGGCTCGGCGGCTTCGCAGGCCATGACGGCCAAGGCGGACAGCGCGAGCAGCTTTTCACCGGGTGGTCTCCTTGGATTGCACGTTCAGGCGTCCCCGGAAGAAGTTCTTAAGCTCCTTGCCAGCCGCTCGCAGGACTGAGTCCGGTAGCGCAACGGCCCCCGCCGTCCCAACTTTTCCGGTCGCAACCCTTCTCTCCCCCGCCGCCAGGAGCTGGTCCCCCATGCGCTTCCTTCCCACGCGCCTTTTCGTCGCGCCCGCCCCCCCCGCCGCCCTTCTCCTTGCCCTTTCTGTCCTTGCCGTCGCGGCCCCCGCCGGACCCCTCTCCGCCCAGTCGCCCGGCGCGACACTCACGATGGACGAGGTGATCGACATGGTGCGCGTCTCGTCTCCCCGCCTCTCGCCCGACGGATCGCGCGTGCTCTTCTCGCGCAGCGAGCTCGACTGGGACGAAAACCGCCGCGACTCCCGCATCTGGGTGGTGGGCGCCGACGGCGAGGGCGCGCGTCCCTTCACCGCTTCCACCGACGACCGTTCGCCGGAGTGGTCGCCCGATGGCCGCTGGGTCTCCTTCACCCGGCCGGTGGGCAGCGGCGGCGACCGGGTCCGCCAGCTCTTCATCCTGCCGCTGGAGGGCGGCGAAGCGGTGCAGCTCACCCATCATGCGACCTCGGTGGGGAGCTATCGCTGGGGCGAGGATGGACGCTCGATCTACTTCACGGCCAACGACTCCCTTCCCGACGAGCGCGAACGGGAAAGGGAAAAGGGCGACGACGCGGTCTTCATCGACGAAGGGCCGAGCGGGCAGACGCAGGGCTCCTGGAATGCGGTCTGGTCGGTGGCAGTGGACCCGGCCGACGCGCCGCGCGACGCCACGCGACTCACCCCGGAGCAGCGCCGGGTGGGGAACTTCGCGCCCTCGCCCAACGGCAACTTCCTGGCCTATTCCTATCGCACCGAGAACCGCCGCAATGCGAGCCACCTCTCCGAGATCGTCCTGCTCGCGGTCGCATCCGGCGAAGAGGAGCGAATCACCCATAACGACGCCCCGGAGTCGCAGATCGCGTGGTCGCCGGATGGCCGGTCGCTGACCTTCGTCGCCCCGGACCTGGAGAGCTGGGAGCTGGACCAGGGCAACCTGTACCTCCACGACATTCCCTCGGGCGAGACCCGCCAGCTCATGGCCGAGACCGATATCGACATGCGCGGCTATCGCTGGCATCCGGGGGGACGAATGATCGAACTGACCGGGCTGGACCGCACCGACGCCAACATCTACCGCCTCGACGTGCGCTCGGACGAGCTGGAGGCGGTGACCCACCTGACGGGAATCGCCTCGGCGCCGTCGTTCGACTCGCGGCACGACCGGGCGGCCTTCCAGTACGCCAGCCCCACCGAGCCGGGAGATCTCTGGATCGTCGATCTGGAGGGCGGCGCCCCCACCCGGCTGACGCGCGCCAACCCGGCCATTGCAGAGAAGGCGCTGGTGGAGCCGGAGGTGATCCGCTGGGAGAGCCACGACGGACTTGAGATCGAAGGCATCCTCTACGCGCCGCCGGGGCGGACCTCGCCGGGGGCCGCGATTCTGGAGATCCACGGGGGGCCGGCGGGCGTCTTCACCCGGGGATTCGACGCCGACGCGCAGCTTCTCCTGGCCGAGGGGTACGCCCTTCTGCAGCCGAATGTGCGCGGCTCGTCGGGCTATGGGGACGAGTTGCTCCGCGGAAACATGAACGACATCGGCGGGGGCGACTATCATGACCTCATGACCGGGGTGGATGCGATCATCGAGCGGGGCATCGCCCATCCGGACTCGCTCGGGGTGAAGGGATGGAGCTACGGGGGAATCCTCGGCGGCTGGACGATCACCCGCACCGATCGCTTCCGCGCGGCCAGCCTGGGGGCGATGGTGGCCGACTGGCGGAGCGAGTTCGGCGCCGGCTTCAATCACGATGTGGTGCGCTGGTATCTCGGCGGCGATCCCTGGTCGAACCGCGAGCACTGGACCGAACGCTCGGCCTATACCCACCTGGACCGGGTCACGACTCCGACGATCCTCTTCCACGGCGCCAACGACCGCACCGACACGATGGAGCAGTCGATGAACTTCTTCGCCGGACTGCGCCACCTGGGGGTGGAGGCCCGCTTCGTCCTCTTTCCGCGCGAGGGACACGGGATCAGCGAGCCGCGCCACCGCCGGACCCTGATGATCGAGGAGCTGCGCTGGCTGCACCGCTACGTCAAGGGAATCGCCGACTGGGAGGCGCCGGAGCGGCCCGGCGAGGCCAAGGAGACGGTGGCGCCGATCTCGTGAGGGGAGCGCGCATTCGGGCGGTGACGGAGGGGACGTCCGGGGCGCTGCTGCGCTTTCCGGAGGTCGCGCTCTGCATGGCGGTCTCGGCGGCGGCGGCGATCGTTCTGGTCGAATCGGAGGCGCCCGAGCGCTGGTGGGGGTTGCTTCGCACCGGAACGCTGGGGATTCCCCTCTTTCTGGCGGCCATCCTCTTCGCCGAGCGGAGTTCATCCCGCAGGAGAGGCCGTGTGCGAATCCCGTCGGCGTGGGTGGTGCGCGCCGCCGCGGCCGCCATCCTCGTCCTCCTCCACACTCTCTTTGAGCGCTGGGCCTATCTCAATGTCCCACAACGGTATGTACACCTGTCCGCGACATTTCACCTCCTGGTTGCGGCGGCGCCCTGCGTGCGTCGGGGCGAGGCGTACGGCTTCTGGCACTTCAATCGGCGGCTGCTATTCCGCTTCGTGCTCGCCACGATCTACGCGGGAGCGATCTTCGTGGGGCTGGTTCTGGCGCTCGCCGCCCTTGACAATCTCTTCGGCGTCGAAATCCCTGATCTGCACTACCTGCGGCTCTTCGTCCTCGTCGCGTTCCTCTTTCACCCGCTCTTCTTCCTGGCGGGGGTGCCGCGCGATTTCCCGGCGCTGGACGCCGACCGCTTCAACCCGCCCGGTCTGCGTCTCTTTTCGCAGTATGTGATGCTGCCGCTGGTGGCGCTCTACGTCGGGATTCTGACGGCCTATCTGGGGAAGGTGGTGGCGACCGGAATCTGGCCCAGCGGCTGGATCGGCTACCTGGTCTCGGGGCTGGCGGCGGCGGGAATTCTCTCCTTGCTGATGGTTCATCCCGACCGGCTGGCCGCGGGACGCGAGTGGATCGATCGTTATGCGCGCACCTTCTGGATCGCGATTCTGCCCTCGGCGGCGATGGTGCTGGCGGCGCTCTGGCAGCGGGTGGATCAGTACGGGATGACGGAGCGGCGCTACTTCCTGGGGGTGCTGGCGCTCTGGCTGGCGGTGGGCGCGGTCGCGGCGGCGGTCACGGGAACGCGGCGGATTCGGTGGATTCCCGGGAGCCTGGCGCTGCTGGGAGTGGTGATTTCGGTCGGTCCCTGGTCGGCCTACGCGGTTGCCGAACGAAGCCAGGCGAGGCGGCTGGAGGGGATTCTGGCCGCGCATGGGGCGCTGGCGGGAGGGCGGGCGGAGGGCGAGATGGTCGAGCTTCCCCACGAGGACTGGGGGCAGGCGGAGGCGGTGGCGACCTACATGGTGCAGCATCATGGCACCGGGCGGATCGAGGCGCTCTACGCGTTCCCGGCGGATGCGGCGCTGGACACCCTGCCGATGCCGGCGGGACTGCCCGCGCGGGTGGCGGGAATCATGGAGGCGCTCGGCGTGCGCCCGGGACCCAGCGACCGACCCACTGAACTGCGCGCATCCGGTCCGCGCTCGCCGCTCTCGGCCGAGGGGTTCGGTCTGTTGCTGGTGCCGGGCGAGGGCGGCGCGGACCCGATTCTGATCGACGGCGACACGGTGCGCTTCGCGCTCTCGGAGGACGGCCGGGGGATCGCGATGGACCGGAGCGGGGTGGAGGTGGCGCGGGGGTCGCTCGACGCGGTGATTGCGGCCGCGGAACGGATGCGCCGGGAGGATCCCCGGACCGAGGTGGTGCATGTGGCGGGCGTGGAGACCGAGCGGCGCGATCTTGCCGCCGCCGAACTGGTGGTGGAGTTGACGGGGGAAGGCTACGCGGTCCGTCTGGCGCTGGCCACTCTGACCCTTGCCGCCCCGAGCCCCGGCTCGCCGGATGGCGGCGATGCGGGCGGGGAGCCGACGGCCATCGGATTCACCTTGGACGCGGCGCTGCTGCGCGAGCCGGAACCGCCGCCATGATTCCGCAGCGCATCATCGCGGCCAAGCGCGAGGGCGAGGCGCTGGAGCCGGCCGCGCTGGAGGCCTTCCTCTCGGCCTACCTGGAGGGGGCGGTCGGCGAGGAACAGATGGCGGCCTTCCTCATGGCGGTCTACTTCAACGGATTGAACGACGACGAGCTGGCCGCGCTGGTCGAGTCGATGATCTCTTCGGGGACGGTCATGGAGCGGAAGGGGTGGCCGGGTCCGCGAGTGGACAAGCACTCGACCGGGGGTGTGGGGGACAAGACCTCGCTGGTGCTTGCGCCGCTGGCCGCCGAGCTGGGCATGGTCGTCCCGATGATCTCCGGGCGCGGGCTCGGGCATACCGGGGGCACTCTCGACAAGCTGGAGGCGATTCCCGGCTTCCGCACCCGCCTGCCGCTCGCCGAATTCGATCGCGTACTCCGCGCGGTGGGTTGCGCGATGATCGGCCAGACCGAGGAGATCGCGCCGCTGGACCGCCGCCTCTACGCGCTCCGCGACGTGACCGCGACCGTTCCCTCGTTGCCGCTGATCACCGCCTCGATCATGTCGAAGAAGCTGGTGGAGGGACTTGACGGACTGGTCCTGGATGTGAAGGTGGGGCGGGGGGGCTTCATGACGCGGACCGGAGAAGCGCGCGCATTGGCGAGGGCGATGTGCGGGGTGGGAGAGGCGCGCGGGCTGGCGATGACGGCGATCCTGTCGGCGATGGACCGGCCCCTTGGGCGCGCGGCGGGCAATGCGCTGGAGGTCGACGAGGCGCTGGCTTGCCTGAGAGGGGACGGCCCGCCGGAGTTGCGCGCCCTCTGCATCGAGCTGGCGGCCGAGATGGCGGTGGTGGGGGGGGTGGCGGCCGCGCCGGACGAGGGGCGACGCCGGGCCCGGGCGGCGCTGGACGGGGGCGGAGCGATGGAGCGGTTTCTCCGCCTGGCGGCCGCGCAGGGGGGGAGGCTGGGAGCGGGGGGCGGGGAGCTGCCGCGCGCCCCCGAGATGGCGGTGGTGGGGGCGGAGGCCGATGGCGTCGTCGCCGAGATCGATCCGCTGGCGCTCGGCTACGGGGTGATCCGCCTGGGGGGCGGCCGAACGCGGTCCGCGCAGGAGATCGATCCGCGGGTGGGATTCCGGCTGGCCGTGGAGGTGGGGGGAGGGGTGGGGCGGGGGGATCCGATCGCGGAGGTGCACGCGGCGACCCCGGCCGGTCTGGAGGCGGGCGTCCGCTCGGTGCGCCAAGCCGTTCGCGTGGTGGAAGAGTCCGTCCGGGCCGATCAGCTCCCGCTCGTGATCGACAGGATCCGGTGCGGGATTCCCTCTCCCTGGAGCGCTGCTTCCAACGGCTGCCGGTAAGCGTCGGCGACCCGCAGCGCCGCCCCGCACCGGGCCTCGCCATCGGCGGGAGCCGGCACGACCTCCACCGGCAGATCCTCTTCCCGCGCCACATCCTCGGCCCACATCGCGTGGTGCGTCGTGTCGAAGGTGAAGATCCGGAATCGCGTTGCGGCGGTCATCGAATCACTCCTCCACCCCTCTCCTGGGCGTTGCGGTCGCAGATTTCCGTGGGCTCGGTTCCCGCCAGGTAGATCTCGTCGTAGGCGTCCTCCGCAGGACACCACCGCGAGGCCAGAGTTCCAGTCAGCCGGTCCACCCGGCGCGTCACCAGACTCTCCGGAACCGGCCACCGCGCAGGCACCGGCAGGAGCGCGCCCGACCCCTCTTCGCTCCCAAAGTAGACTTGGCGCATGAACTCTCCCCAGACCGGCGCAGCCAGTCCCCCGCCCGTCGCCAGCGGCACGATCGGCTCGGGTTCATCCATTCCGAACCAGACGCCGGCGGCCAGATTGGGGGTGAAGCCCATGAACCAGACGTTGGTGCCGTCGTTGGTGGTGCCGGTCTTTCCGGCCGCGGGGACGGAGTAGGGCAGTCCCCCGACCACGCGCACGCCGGTGTTGCCGGTTCCCTCCGCCACGACGGTTTCCAGAAGCGAGACGGCGAGACGGGCCACCCCGGACTCGAGCACGCGGGTGCGCTCGGGCTGCGGTTCCCAGAGCACCTCGCCATCGGCGTCCTCCACTCGCACCACCGGGAAGGGCTGGACGCGCGTCCCGAGATTGGCCAGGGCGTTGTACGCCTCCAGCAGTTGAATGGGCACAACTTCGGCCGCTC
Source organism: Gemmatimonadota bacterium (assembly GCA_022822325.1). Classification (GTDB taxonomy): domain Bacteria; phylum Gemmatimonadota; class Gemmatimonadetes; order Longimicrobiales; family Gaopeijiaceae; genus Bin94. Next base: position 173,300 of record JAJEBW010000018.1, read on the forward strand.
CGATCGCCGTCGAGGGGAAGCGCTCCACCTCTGTCCGGATTCCCAGACGCGTCGCCACCTGGCCCACCGTTTCCAGCCCCACCCGCATGGCCGTCTTGATCGCCACCGTGTTGATCGATTTGGCCAGTGCGTCGCGGATGATCATCGGTCCCAGAAACTCGGGTTCGTAGTTGCTCGGCCGCCATATCGTCCCATCGACCTGGTCGAGCACCACCGGCCCATCCACAATCACCTCCGATGCGGGAATCCCGCTCTCGATCGCCGCCGCATAGACGATTGGCTTGAAGGACGATCCCGCCTGGCGCTGTCCCTGGGTTGCGCGGTTGAACTTGGAGTGAATGTGGTCGCGTCCCCCGATCATGGCCCGCACCGCGCCCGTCTCCGGATCCGCGGCCACGAACATCCCCTGCAGATAGGGAATCTGGTCGAAGTCGGCCCCCGGGTTGGCTTCGGCGAACTCCTCGTAGGTCGGGTGACGGAAGCCGGGACGCTCCTCGATTCGTCGCCATCCATTCTCCATGGCGGTCTGCGCAGCGGCCTGCATGTCCAGGTCGAGCGTCGAGTGGATCTCCAGGCCGTCGGTGTAGAGCCGGGGACCGAAGCGGTCGGCCACGATTCCCCGCACCCACTCCGCGAAATAGGGCGCCTCGGCGCGCGGCCGGCCAGCGGCCTCGAGCGGCACCGGCTCCTCCTTCCAGCGTTCGGCCTCCTCGGCGGTCAGGAGATCCTGCCCGGCCATCACATCGAGCACCAGGTTGCGCCGCCGAAGCCCGGCCTCCGGGTTGTTCAGGGGGCTGTACCGCTCCGGAACATGCGCGATCGCCGCCAGGAGCGCGCCCTCGGCCGGATTCAGCTCCACCGCGTCCTTGCCGAAGTAGGAGCGCGACGCCTTCTGAATTCCGTACCAGCCGTGCGCATATCCGATCTGGTTCAGGTAGGCCTCCAGGATCTGGTCCTTGCTGTAGGCCTCCTCGAGGTCCATCGCGACCTGCCACTCCTTCAGCTTCCGCACGATTCGCTTCTCGAAGCCGATGCGGTCGGTCCACATGTGGCGCGCGAGCTGCTGCGTAATCGTGCTTCCCCCGGACCCGGAGAAGGACTGAGTGCGAATCACCTCCAGCCCGGCCCGGGCGATTCCCCGCCAGTCGAGTCCGTTGTGTTCGTAGAAGCGCCGGTCCTCCATCGCGATGAAGGCCTGCGGAACGTGGGGGGGAAGGCTGCTCAGCGGAACGACCGTGCGCCGCTGCTCGCCGAACTCCCAGATGAGGGTGGAGTCGCGCGCGTAGAGCTTGCTGGTCTGCCGGGGCTCGTATCCGTAGATCTGGGCCACCGACGGACAGTCGGCGCAGAGATTCCGCCAGCTTCCCCAGGCCGCGCCCGCCCCCGCGAAGATCAGAAAGACCAGGACCAGCCGGACCCTGGACGGAATGCGCAGCCCCCGAATCATCCTCCATCCGCTTCGCAACAAGAGATTCCTCCTTCGCGACCGGAAATGCCGCAACCGGAATGCGACGCCCCGTCTCGCGGAGCGCCAACCGGACTTGTCAGGTCCGTGAGAAAGCGTCAGGTCGCAGGAAAGCTAACGCCTTGCGAGGGATTGCATCGCGTCGGCGCTGCCGTCCGGCCCGAAGAGCGATCGATTGAAGACGGCTCCCGGGGACGCTACACCCGCACGGCGAGCCCATCGTGCAACGCGGTGCGATAGGCCTTCAGCGCGGGCACGAATCCCATCAGGAAGCCCGCGGCGACCACCGCTCCCAGAAAGAGCCACTCGACCAGGCCCGGCGGACGAATCGGAATGAAGAGTCCCGTCTGCGCCTCGACGATCGGCTGCCCGGCCGCGAGCAGACCATAGACCAGCACCAGGCCGGCGATCGCTCCCGCGGCGGCGAGGCACGCCGACTCCATCACCAGAAGCGCCACGATCCGGTTCGGTCCGGCGCCGACCGCGCGCAGAATCGCCATCTCGCGCCGCCGTTCGTTCAGCGAGGTGTAGAGGGAGACCAGCATGCCCAGCAATCCCACCAGCACCACGAAGATCGTCACCAGCCGCAACCCGGTTTCCGCATAGCCGATCCCCTGCCACATCTCGTTGAGCGCGACGCCGGGGATCACCGCCATCATCGGTTCGTCCTCGTGGTCGTTGATCTGGCGCTGAAGCTGGAGCACGTCCCGGCGGTTGGTCGTTCCCACGAAAAAGGAGGTCACCTGGGTGACTTCGACGTCCTCGATCGCGATATCCACCGGGTGCTCGTGGTCGTGCTCGTCGTCCGACGCCGGCGGCGCACCGTCCTCCCAGTGGATGGCCTCCATGCCCTCGAGGGTCACGTAGATGGCGCGGTCAACGGGGGTGAATGTCCTGGCGAGGACGCCCGAGACCGTGAATGGCATGTGGTCGTGGTTCACGAAGCCCACCTCGCCGAGCCCGTGCGTCACCGCCACTTCGTCGCCCAGCCCGTAGTTCAGCTCGGCCGCGACATCCGCGCCCAGCGTCACGTCGAACAGGTCCTCATTCGCCCGTCCCTCCGCGAGTGCGATCTCCTGGCCTCCGCGGTACCGGTAGTGGCGGAAGAAGTCCTCGTTGGTGCCGACGACCCGGAATCCCCTGTGGCTGTCCCCCAGGCTGTAGGGGATGGTCCACGCCACGGCGGGGTGCTCCGCCCACTCCCTGTGGGCCTCCCAGGAGATGTTTTCCGTGGGCGCTCCCATGCCGAAAACCGAATACAGCAGAAGCTGAATCGTGCCGCCCTTGACCCCGACGATCAGATCGGTCTGGCTGATGGTGTTGGAGAAGCTCTCGCGCATTCCGGTGCGCACATTCTCCACCCCGATCAGGAGGGCGACGCTGAGCGCGATCGAGCCCACCGTGAGCGAGGTGCTGAAGGCGCGGTTGCGGAGCGACTTGAGGGCGAGGTCGAGTACAATCATCGGAGCGCCGCCTCGTTGATCTCGGGGAGCGAGATCGAACGGGTGAACATTCCCTCCAGGGTGCGGTCGTGGCTGACGAAGACCAGGGTGGACCCCGCGCGTTCGCACTGCAGGAAAAGGAGGCGGAGGAAGGCCTCGCGGCGGTCGAAGTCCAGCGACGAGGTCGGCTCGTCGGCGATCACCAGTTCGGGGGAACCGATCAGCGCCCGGCAGGCGGCCACTCGCTGCTGTTGTCCGACCGAGAGCTCGGTCACCGGCTTCCTGAGCAGATCGTCGATCTCGAGGCTGGCGGCCAGACGCAAGGCCGTCTGTTTCACTCCCGCGCCGTCCACCCGGGCCCTGCGTTCCGGATTCATCCGCGCCGGCAGGGTGATGTTGTCGATGACCGACAGGTAGGGGATCAGGTTGAACATCTGGAAGACGTAGCCGATGTGTTCGGCCCGGAAGGCGTCGCGCGCGGCCGCGGAGAGGGTGGCGAGATCCCGGCCGAGCACCCCGACCCTGCCCTTGTCCGCCTCGAGGACACCCGCCAGCACCCCCAGCAATGTGGTCTTGCCGCTCCCGCTCGGACCGAAGAGGAAGGCGCGCTCGCCCCGGTCCAGCGTCAGTTCGGGGATGTCCAGCACCCAGGGGCCGCCGCCGTAGCGGAAGCGGAGATTCTCGAGATCGATGGCGAAGGTCATCGAGGGGCGAGGGTCATCGAAGAGCCCCGGGAGATCCGGGCGCGACCGGATCGGAGATCAGGACTCATAGGGATAGACGCGTTGTCCGGTGATCGAGAAGCCGGTGAAGCCGTAGTAGCTTTCGGTCATCTCGATCTTGAGCACGCCCTCGACCCAAACCGGATTCCAGCCGTCCATCCTGGCGCGCTTGCCCTCGCCCATCTTGACGTAGACGAGCTGGTTGGGGGGGGGCGGGGGGGTGCGGACGCATGCGCCGACATAGGGCACCAGGAGGAACTCCGTCGCCGCCGAGGCCCAATCTTCGAGCGGCACGGTGAAGCCGGGAACCTTGACCAGCTTTCCATCGAGGGCGGCCAGCTCCTCGGTCTTCTCGCCGGTGCGGTAGTCGAGCTTGGCCAGGAGCCGCCAACCCACCTCGGTGGGGTCGTCGGTCGCGGTGGCCGGGGCCGGGGCGTGCGACGGGGCCGGGGCGATGGCCGGGGCCGCGCAGAACGGGGCGTCCGCGCCCGCGGGGTACTGCTGGGCGATCCCAGGCCCGGCGGCGAAGGCGGTCGCCAGCGCGAGGGCGGTGGCCGCGAGGGGGATTCGACAGCGGGCTTCAGTCATCGATCAATCTCCGTTGGCTTCAGCGCGGATCCGAATCGTCTTCCGAAATCGGCCGCTTGATGGTGGGATAGATGATTCCCAACTGCTCGAGATAGGTGTCGAAGCGCGTCTCGTCATAATAATACTGTCGCAGCAGGGGGCGGTAGGCCTCCATGATCTCGCGGTTGAGATCGATCGGCGGCAGGTCGTCCGGACCGATGAAGGGAATGTACTCGACCCCCGCGGTCTGTTCATCCCGGAAGTACGTCCAGGCTTCCTCCACCAGCTCCGGCTGGGCGAAGAGCTGCAGGGCGGTCCGCGCCATCACCCGGGCGCCCGCCACCGCTCCCTTGTGCGCGATCGGGGTCGCCATCGCCATGGCGCTCGACCAGTGGTGGCCCGGCAGCCCCGGCACATTCGAGGGGAAGCGCAGGGTGACCGTCGGCACATTCCACGAGATGTCCCCGATATCGTCCGATCCCCCGCTCCGGCGCGGTCCCGGCGTCCCCAGCGGCGAGAGCGCGGTCGGCATCCCCGAGGGCACGCTCCCCACCGATTCCTGCACCGCGCTGGCGAAGTCGTGGTCGTCGTCGGTCCACTCCGGGAGCCCCACATCCTCGATGTGCTCGTGCATCGTCTCGGCCACGACCCTGTTGAAGTGCCGCGGCCAGGCGGCCCCGATGATCCGGTGCGACATCTCGGTGTCGGTCATCATGGCCGCGCCCTCGGCGATGCGCACGGCGGTGTCGAAATTGCGCTTGATGTCCTCGTAGTCCATCTCGCGGATGAAGTACCAGACCGAGGCCTGCGACGGCACGACATTGGGCTGGTCGCCGCCATCGCTGATCACGTAGTGGGAACGCTGGTCGGGCCGCAGATGCTCGCGCCGGAAGTTCCATGCGACGTTCATCAGCTCGACCGCGTCCAGCGCGCTCCGTCCGCGCCAGGGGGCTCCCGCGCCGTGCGCCGCCTCCCCCTCGAAGCTGAACTCGACCGAAACCAGTCCGGTCCCGCCTCCCTGTCCCCAACTCACCGACAGATTGCTGCTCACATGCGTGAAGAGAGTGACGTCGATTTCCTCCAAGTAGCCGTCGCGCACATACCAGGCCTTCGACGCGAGCTGCTCCTCGGCCACCCCGGGCCAGAGCACCAGCGTGCCCTGGATGCCCTCGGCCTCCATGACCTCCTTCAGCGCCAGCGCCGCCACCACATTCACCGCCTGTCCGGAGTTGTGGCCCTCGCCATGTCCGGGCGCCCCGGGAATCAGCGGATCGTGGTAGGCGACTCCCGGCTTCTGGTTCGCCTTCGGAATCCCGTCGATGTCCGACCCGAAGGAGATGACCGGCCGACCGCTTCCCCAGCGCGCGAACCACGCCGTCGGGATTCCCGCGGGCTCGCGCTCGATCTCGAAGCCGTTCTCTTCGAGGATGCCGGTGATGTAGGCCGAGGTTTCGATCTCCTGCTGCCCGAGCTCGGAGAAGGAAAAGATCTTGTCGACCATGACCTGGGCCAGTTTGGCGCGTCCGAGCACGCCCTCTTCCACGCGGTCGACGAGGGGCGCGAGCTGGTCGTCGGAGAGGCCCTGCGCGGAGGCGGCGGGGGCGGCGAGAAGGACGGCCAGCGCCGCTGCGATCGATGGATTCTTCATGGATTGAGACCGGATGGCGAAATGGGAATGGATCTGCGCCCGGCTGGCGCGGCCCCGGATGGGTTCCTCCACACGGGACGCTCTGGCGGAACGCTCCAAAATTGTGGGTTGCTCCAAAATCTCCTGAAAATGGACAAAATGGAACATAGGATCGCGGCGCCCCGAAGGGAAAGTGCGGGCGGTTGACCGGACGCTGTTGCGAGGCGAGCTTTTCGCCCCGTCGGCATGCAATTCCCCTTGAAGTCATCGGTTATTCCCGGAGCGAGGTTCGCCCCCTGGTCCATTGCAGCGAGATTCCCGTCCGGTCGTCCGCAGGCGGGTATGTGGTCCGCGTGGGCGCTTCCGTGCGCCGTCTGCTCCCCGGGCTGGCGGGAGAAGCGGCCCCGTCGGGGCGGTGCGCGCTGATCTCCGACCGGACCGTTGCCGGGATCTGGGGCGCGGCGGTGGAGGGACTGCTGGCCGGGGCGGGGCTGGATGTCGTGCCGGCCTTCTTTCCGCCGGGCGAAGCCTCGAAGACGCGAGAGATGTGGGCGCGCCTCACCGACCGGCTCATGGATGCGCGGCTCGGGCGCGATTGCTGCGTCGTGGCGCTGGGGGGCGGCGTGACCGGCGATCTGGCCGGGTTTGTGGCCGCCACCTTCCTGCGCGGCGTGCCCTTCGTCCAGATGCCGACCACCACCCTGGCGATGATCGACGCCGCGGTGGGGGGGAAGACCGGAGTGGATCATCCCGCGGGCAAGAACCTGGTCGGGGCCTTCCACGCGCCGCGCGCGGTCCTGGCCGATCCGGAATTCCTGGCCACACTCGACCGGAGAACCCGTGCGCAGGGCTACGCCGAGGCGATGAAGCACGGGATCATTGTGGACGCGCCGCACGCCGAATGGCTGGCCGGCCGCGCCGGGGCGCTCCTGGGCGGGGAAGCGGGGGTGGTGGAGGAAGCGGTGGTGCGCTCGGTGCAGATCAAGGCGCAGGTGGTCTCGGAGGACGAGTTCGAGGCCGGCCGCCGGAGAATCCTGAACTTCGGGCACACGGTGGCGCACGCGCTCGAGCTCGACTCGGGCTACAGCCTGCCGCACGGCGAGGCGGTCGCGGCCGGGATGGCGATCGAGGCCCGCATCGGCGAACTCCTCGGGGTGACGCGGAAGGGGACGGCGGCGGCGGTGGCCGGGCTGGTGCGCGCTCTGGAGCTGCCCGGCGGCGCTCCCCTCGCCGGACGGGGCCGCGAACTGGCGCGTCTCATGGCGCGGGACAAGAAGACGCGATCGGGTGTAGTCCATATGGTGCGGCTGGAGGAGCTGGGGAAGACGGGATCGGGCGCGGATGCCACGGTGGCGATCCCCGAGGACCGCCTGGCGCGCCTCCTGGAGGAATCGGCGCGGGGCGCCTGAATCCCCTGCCGCCTTGTCCGCGTTCGGTTTCTCCCCGACATTTCGGGCGGCGAGAAGGCGGTGCCCGAGCGGGTTCGCCGCGCCGCAAAGCCGGCTGGAGGATGCATGGCGCCACCTGAGCGCTCCCCGAAAACCCAAGTCGTTTCGTCGGTCCTTTGGGACCGGGCCCGCCGCGCCCCGGAGGCTCCCTTTCTGCTGGCGGGGGAATCGGTCTTCAGCTACGGAGAGGTCGCGCTCCAATCCGGTGCGCTGGCCGCCGCGCTTGCCAATCTGGGCGTGGAGCGGGGCGACCGGATCGCGCTCGTGCTTCCAGCCGGGCCCGAATTCGCCATCTCCGCCTTTGCGGCCTCCCGCCTGGGAGCGACGCTCGTCCCCCTCAACCCCCGCACCCCGCCCGCCGACCTGCGCTACATGCTGCGACATTCCGGCGCGGTCTGCGCGGTCACCGTCGAGGGGGCCTTCGGAAAGGACTACCTGCAGCTCTTCGAGGATCTCCTGGACGACCTCCCCGAGCTGGAATACGTGGTCACGGTGGGCGAGGAGGATCTCTGGTACGACGACCAGATCTTCCAGTGGGAGGATCTCCTCTCGGCGGGCAGCGGCCGCCAGGTGCCCGCGCGCGAAACCGACGCGGACGCGCCCTTCGCGATCGCCTACACCGCCGGAACCACCGGCAAGCCCAAGGGGGTCGCGCTCTCGCACCGCAACCTCCTCCACGCCGCCGCCGCCACCAACGCCGCCGCCGGTCTGGCGCCCGCCGACGTCGTCGTTGGCGTCACCGCCCTGTCGCATGTCTTCGGCCTCGGTCCGGGGCTGCTGGGAACGGCGCTCGGCGGCGCCGCCCTGGTTCTCTCGGACGCTCCCCGCGCGGCCGAGATCCTGGATCTCGCACAGCGTTGGCGCGCCACGGTCCACCATGGAGTCCCCGCACTCTTCGCCCGGGAGCTGCGCGAGATTCGCCGCCGCGGGTCGGCTCCGGCCACGATCCGGCTCTGCATCGCCTCGGGCGCGCCCCTCGACGAATCGCTGGCGCGACGCATCGAAGGGGCCTTCGGCGTCCCCGTGCTGCGGGCCTATTCGCTCACCGAAGCGGCCTCCACCCTCGCCATCGCCCACCCCCGCGATCCCCCCGGGAAGCGGTATCCGACCGTCGGCCGGCCGGTCGCCGGAACCACCGTCCGCGTCACCGACGACGACGGCGCCGAGCTCGAACGGGGCCGGGCGGGCGAGATTCGGGTGCGGGGTCCGGGCGTCATGCTGGGCTACTACCGCCAGCCGCGGCGGACGCGCGCGGTCCTGGACGAGGACGGCTTCCTCCGCACCGGCGATCTGGGCGCCCTCGACGAGGACGGTTTCCTGCACCTGCGGGGGCGCCGCGGCGATGTCGTCATTCGCGACGGAGTCAAGGTTCAGCCACGCGAGGTGGAGGGCCGCCTGGCGCTGCATCCGGCGGTCGAGGGGTGCGCCGCGGTGGGAGTTCCCGACGAAAATCTGGGCGAGGCTCTGTGCGCCTGCGTCGTCCGGGTCGAGGGCGGCGTGGGGACCGAAGAGGAAATTCGCGCATGGTGCGCGGCCGCCCTCCCGGAATACAAGGTTCCCGATCTTGTTATCTTCATTGATTCTCTTCCCCTGACCCGCACCGGCACGGTGTGGAGGCGGGAACTCGCGCGGCGGGTGGCGGCAAGCCATGCGGCGGGCGGGAAGCACATCCGCAGGACCGAGTGACACCATGATCAATCCCCATGCGAGGCCGCCCCACGCGGAAACCGGCCCCAACCCTTCCCACCAGGCGCCCAACGCCGCGTTGCTCATCGACTTCGACAACGTCACCATGGGCATGCGCAGCGATCTGGCCAGGGAGCTCAAGAATCTCCTCGACTCCGACATCATCAAGGGCAAGGTCACCGTGCAGCGCGCCTACGCCGACTGGCGCCGCTATCCGCAGTACATCGTCCCCCTCTCCGAGGCGTCGATCGACCTCATCTTCGCCCCCGCCTACGGAAGCTCCAAGAAGAACGCCACCGACATCCGCATGGCGATCGACGGGATGGAGCTGGTCTTCATCCGCCCCGAGATCGGCACCTTCATCCTGCTGACCGGCGACTCCGACTTCTCCAGCCTGGTGCTCAAGCTGAAGGAATACGGCAAGTACGTCATCGGAATCGGAATCCAGGAGTCCACCTCCGACATTCTGGTGCAGAACTGCGACGAGTACTACTCCTACGCGGGGATCACCGGGCTGAGCAAGACGACCGGCGGCGATGCGGCCCCCGATGCGTGGGACTGCGTGGAGGAAGCGGTGCAGCGAATGGTTGCGCGCGGCGACGTCATGCGATCGGACCGGCTCAAGCAGGTCATGATGGATCTGTCGCCCGGATTCAACGAGCGCGGCCTCGGCTTCAAGAGCTTCACCAGGTTTCTGGTCGAAGCGGCCAACAAGGGTTTGCTGGAGATCAGGCGCGGCCAGAACGGGCAGTACGACATCATGCCGCGAGGGAAGAAGGCGACCGCCCCCGCATCGCGCGGACCGGCCGCGAACGGAAACGGGCAGCGCGGCAGAAAGAGGCGGCAACCCCGCCCGTCCGCCTCCGAAGCCGCCTCGCGCGAACAGGCCCGGGCCCCGGCGGCCGATGCCCCGGCGCCGGCGCGGAACAGGCGTGGCAAGCCGGATCCGGCCCCCGCGCTGAAGCTTCTGGTGCGCGCGGTCGGAGAGCTGAGCGAGAGCAATTCCGCGGGCGGGGGGAATGGCGCGGTGCGCGACTCCGAGGTCAAGCGGCGGATGCTGGACATCGATCGCGGCTTCAACGAGGGCGCCTTCGGGTTCGGCAAGTTCAGCCGGTTCCTGGCCTGGGCCGAGAGCGAGGGCGCGGTCCGGCTGGGGCGCGGCAATGCCGGCAGCTTCGAGGTCCGTCTGGCGCCTGCGAGCGAAGGCCGGGCGCACCCGGGCCACCGGGATCGGTCCGCCGGAACCGACGACGAACCGGCGCCGTCCGAGAGCGCGGCGGCTCGCCGAAGGGCTTCCTCCCCCGGCAAGAAGGCGCAGCCCCGGCCCGACGAAGATGGCTCTCCCATCCGGGCAAAGATCCTGGGACTGCCCACCAGCGAGAGCGCGATCAAGCGGTACCTCGCACACCGCTACAAGGGCGTCGGGATCAAGACCGCCGAGAAGCTCGTGGAGGCCTTCGGGAGCGAACTCTTCGAGGTGCTGCAGGCCGAACCCGAGCGCGTTCGCAAGGTGCTGGTCCGGGTGCGGGCCGAGAGTGTGCTGACCGCCTGGGAGCTGGATTACAGGCGGCGCGCGGACAGGTTGGCGGCGAAGAAACGGGAGGCCCGGCGCGAGGCCGCGGCCGCCCGGGATCGCGATGCGGCGGCTTCGTCGCGCGGTGCAAGAGACGGTGCGAAGGGCGAGGCTGCCCCGGCGGTTTCGCAGGAGGCCGGCGCGAATCCGGAGAGCGCGGCCGGCGCGGATCCCGCCGGGGCCGACCGCGAAGAAGAGCCTCTGCTGGCGGTCAGTGCGGTGGCCGAGGGGATGGGCGCCCGTCCGGGATTGTTGGGAAGGCTGGGCTGGGGCCGGCGCAAGCGCAAGGATGAGGACGGCTGACGAGGACCACGCCGCCGCTGCGGTTGCCGGCGATCGGTCTCCCGCGGAGTGGCTGCCCCGCGACGCGGCCGAGGCCGCCCGGCGGCTGCTGGGCGCCGAGCTGGTCTCTACGGTGGACGGACGCGAGACGCGAGGCCGGATCGTCGAGACCGAGGCCTATCTGGGGCTGCGCGACCCCGCGAGCCACGCCCATGAGTCGAAGGGCCGCACCCGTCGCAACGACGCCATGTTCGGTCCGGCGGGCACTCTCTACGTCTATCTCTCCTACGGCATTCACCATTGCGCCAATGTGGTGGCCGGAGAAGACGGCGATCCCGCGGCCGTCCTGATCCGCGCGCTCGAACCCCTTGAGGGTCTCGAAACGATGACCGGGCGCCGCCGCCGCGCGACCGAGCTGTGCAGCGGCCCGGGCCGTCTCGCGGAGGCTCTGGGGATCGCCCTGGAGCACAACCGCCACGATCTCGCCCGGCCTCCGATCCGTCTCCTCGCGGGAAGGCCGCCCTCCCCGGGCGCCATCGGCAGCTCCGGACGGATCGGGATCTCGCGGGCCGCCGACTGGCCGCTTCGCTTCTTCCTGAAGGGCCATCCGGCGGTGAAGGCTCCGAGGTGGTAGCTTGATTCGCGAGTGCCCGCCGGGGCCGGATCCGTCTTCCCCTTCCCCTGGACCGACATGAGCGAACCGACCTGGATCTCCATCCTTCCCCCTCTGCTCGCCATCGCGCTGGCGATCAGGACCCGGCAGGTCTATCTGTCGCTGGCGGGCGGCATCTGGCTCGGCTGCACGATCCTGAACGGCTGGAATCCGGGGGTGGGCGCGGCCGAGACGATCGAGGCCACGGTGAGCGTGCTGGGCGATTCCTACGATGCCCGGGTCATCATGTTCACCCTGGTGATCGGCGCGGTGATCGCCACCCTCTCGGCTTCGGGCGGAGTGGCCGGCTTCGTGGCCTGGCTGGAGCGCAACCGGTGGGTGACGAGCGGCCGCCGCGCCCAGCTCATGGCCTGGCTGATCGGGGTGCTCATCTTCATCGAATCCAACATTACCGTTCTGGTGGCGGGTTCGGTGTCGCGCCCCCTCTTCGACCGTTACCGCATCTCGCGCGAAAAACTCGCCTACCTCATCGACTCGACCAGCGCGCCGATCTGCATCCTGATTCCTCTGAACGCCTGGGGCGCCTACAACCTGGGGATCCTGAACGGACTCGGGGTGGAGGATTCGCTCGGGGTCTTCCTCCGCTCCATCGTCTTCAACTTCTACTCCTTCGCGGCGGTGATCCTGGCGCTGGCGGTTGTCCTCTGGCGGATGGACTGGGGTCCGATGAAGGGGGCCGAAGCGCGCGCGGCCCGGGGCGAGGTTCTCTCCGAAGGCGCCACCCCCATGATGGACGAGGCCGTCCTGGGCTCGGACGACGATCCCCCGATTCCGCCGCGGGCGTCGAACATGGCGGCGCCGGTGCTCGCGCTCATCCTCCTGATGCCGCTGGGGCTCTGGATCACCGGCGAGGGCGATCTGCGGGAGGGCGACGGCTCCACCGCCGTTCTCTGGGCATCGCTCGGGGCGCTGGGGGTCAGTTGGATCCTGCTGCTTGCCCAGAGAGCCTTCGCGATGAGCGAACTCGTCCGCATCGCTCTCCGGGGCGCCGGCGGTCTGGTTCCCCTGGCGCTGATCCTGCTGCTGGCGCTTGCGCTCGGCGATGTGACCGGCGATCTGGGAACGGGGCGCTACGTGGCGGGACTGGTGGAGGGAACGCTCGCTCCGGCGGTCTTCCTGCCTCTCGTTTTCGTGGTCTCGTCGGCGATCGCCTTCTCGATCGGGTCGAGCTGGGGCACCTTCGCGATCATGATTCCGATCGTGGTGCCGGCCGCCGCCTCGATGAACCTCGATCTGGCCCCCTTCCTGGCGGCGGCGCTCTCCGGCGGGATCTTCGGCGACCACTGTTCCCCCATCAGCGACACAACCGTGATATCTTCCATGGCCTCCGCCACCGATCATGTCGATCATGTGCGGACGCAGTTGCCCTATGCGCTCGCCGGGGGCGCGGTCGCCACCGTGGGATTCGCGGTCGCCGGCTCCTTCCTGTAGGGAGCGGCAAGTTCCCGGGGGAAGACGGTTCCGGTCGCGCGGCCACCGCCGCCGGGACGGGCGCCCGCACACCCGAATTCAGGAAGCCGGGAGCCGCGGGCGGACCGGATCTCCGGCGCCAGGCCGGAGGATGCCGGCTCATCGCCCGGAGCGCCGGCTTCGCCAACTCGAACATCAGCTTCGCCACCTGGAGCGTCAGCGTGAACATCGCCGTGTGCGTCAAGCGCGTACCCGACACCGCGACCACGATCCGGATTGCGCCGGATGGCCGCGACATCGAACGAGACGGAATCAAGTACGTCCTCAGCCCCTATGACGAGTTCGCGATCGAGGCCGCGCTGCAGCTCGTGGAGGCCGCGGGCGCCGGTCAGGTCACCCTGGTCAGCCATGGCCCCGCCGCCGCCGCCGAGTCCTTGCGGGCCGGACTGGCGCTGGGAGCCCACCGCGCGGTCCTGCTGAAAGGCGAGCCAGGAATGGACGGCTGGGCGACGGCGCAGGCGCTGGCCGCGGAGCTGTCGGAGATCGAGGCCGCGCTGGTTCTCTTCGGAGTGAAGGCGGTGGACGACGATCAGCAGCAGGTGGGACCGATGGTGGCCGAGCTGCTGGGGCGCCCCTGCGCGACCTCGGTGGCGGCGATGGATGTGGCGGACGGCGTGGTGAGCTGCCGCCGCGCGGTCGAGGGCGGCCGGGAGGTGGTGGAGATGGATCTGCCCGCGGTCGCCACGGTGACGAAGGGCCGCTACGAACCGCGCTTCGCCTCGCTGCGGGGAATCATGATGGCGCGGCGGCGTCCGCTGGTGGAGAGGGCGGCGGCCGGTTTCGCCTCGGAACTGGCGGTCGAGAGTCTCTCCACCCCGCCGCTGCGGCCGCCCGGTCGCGTGGTTGGCGAGGGGCCCGGGGCCGCGGCCGAGCTCGTGCGCCTGCTTCGGGAGGAGGCGAAGGTACTCTGATGGCCGATGTCCTGGCGGTAGTCGAAGGTGTGAAGGGCTCGCCGCGCAGCGTCGCGCGCGAGGTGGTGGCGGTCGCCCGCAAGCTGGCCCGGGGGTTGGGAGGCGGGGTGGCGGTGGCGATGCCGGGTGGCGCGCCGGAGAGGCGGGCGCGGGTGGGGTTGGGGGAGGCGGGGGCCGACCGGGTGATCGCGCTGGGGCCGACCGGAGTGAATGGCGTGGCGGCCGCTCTTGCCGGGGTGGCCGGGCGCTTTGGCGCGGTCGTCTTCGCGGCGACGGGGCCGGGACGCGATCTGGCCCCGCGGGTGGCGGCGAAGCTGGCCCGACCGCTCGCGACCGACGTCACCGAGGCGGAGGTGGATGGCGCGGAGGTCGTGGCGACCCGCCCCGTCTTCGCCGGGAAGGCGCTGGCCCGGGTGCGGATCAAGGGGGCGCCGGCGCTGCTCTCGATCCGCCCCAATGTCTTCGCGGCGCCGCGGAGCGAGTCCCCGGGAGCCGATCTTCCGGTGGAGGAGCTGGCCGCGCCGGAGACGGAGACGCGTTACCGTGTGGTCGGATTCGAGGCCTCGCGGGGGGCGGCGCTGGACGTCTCCGAGGCCGCCATCGTGGTGTCGGGGGGGCGGGGAATGGGAAGCCCCGACAACTGGGGGATCCTCGAGGAGCTGCGCGATGCGCTCGGGGAGGCGGCCGCGCTGGGAGCCTCGCGGGCGGTGGTGGATGCGGGGTGGCGGCCGCACTCCGAGCAAGTGGGCCAGACGGGCAAGACCGTCACCCCGAAGCTCTACTTCGCGCTGGCCATCTCCGGCGCGATTCAGCACCTGGCCGGAATGCGCACCTCCGGCGTCATCGTGGCGGTCAACCGCGACGCCGACGCCCCGATCTTCGGGGTGGCCGACTATGGCATCGTCGGCGACGTCTTCGAGGTCGTGCCGCGGCTGAGCGCGGAGGTGCGGCGGCTGCGGGGAGAGTAGGACCGAAAGTCACTCGAAGACTAATTCACTCAAAGTCAGTGCGGGATCACATTCTCCGGATCCTCGATATCCTCCGCGCCGGTTCGACATTTCGTGTCGCGGTCAACAGCGCCGTCAAAGCCGTAATCCGGATGGTCGGTTTCGGCAAAGTGGCAGCTGCTCGCGTGTGCGCACACAACTGCCGCCCCGGGGTGACTCAAGGCGGATGGGGCGTCGGGTGCGAAGGTCTCGCAGCCATCGCTGGCCACCGGCCGGCCATCGCCAATGCCCACCACTTCGCCATCAACCGTCAAGATCGGCATGATCTCCTGCCTTGCCTTGCCCTGACTCAGGTGGCTGGCGCGCATGGACGCACGAGTGACATTCGCATTCTCGTCGTGATCGGGCCACTCCAGGCCCACATGCGCAGAGCTCATCAGCGCGGGCTCGGCGCAGTCATAATCGTCGGCGGCAGCGTCCGGTTCGTGGAGGGCCTCGCGGCGGGCTTCCAGATTCCGCTCAATCGCCACGATCAGGTCCTTGGCGTCCGCGACGGCGCGCTCCAGGGCCACCCCGCGGTCGGCCGCCACCTGCATGCCCTGCGGACCCTGCAACAGCATGAGATCCTCTTTGGCTTCCCGAAGTTGGCCGTCCAGTCGCGCGATCGCCCCGGCGGGGGACATCTCGAAGACATTCCTGCCGTAATATGCGATTGCCTCCGCGTTGGCGGCTCTGGCCCGTTCCAATGTCATGCCTCGGCTCGCGGCCAGACGCGCGCCCTGCGGTCCGTGCAGAAGCCTCCGCTGCAACATCGATTCCGCCAGCCACTGTTTCATGATTGCGACCGCCTCGTCACCGTGGTAGAAGGTGCCCTGGGATTCCTGCGGAGCATCGGTCGTTCCGTTCGGCGAGTCGCAGGCCATGGCCAATGAAAGGGAGGCGAGGATGATCAGGGGGCGAACGGGCAAGGTCATTGGGTTCCTTTTCGCCCGGAAGAACGAGCGGCGTCGATTTGGGGCCGCGGACCGGAAATCTCGAAGATCCAAAGGTTGCGGGCCCCTGAAGCTCCCGCAAATATTGGCCCATGGCTCCCGCAAACAGTTCCCCCTCTCCAAACCCTCCGAATGCGGGGATGACGGTCGGCGAACCCCGCGGCGTCATCGCCTACATGGCTACGAATCCCATCGCCGCCAATCTGCTGATGGGTTTTCTCCTGCTCGTGGGCCTGATCTCCGCCGCCGGATTGCCTCAGGAATTCCTGCCGGAGGCCTCGCTGGATCGCATCCAGGTGGTCGTTCCATATCCGGGCACCGCGCCCCAGGAGGTGGAAGAGTCGATCGTCCGCAAGATCGAGGAGCGGATCCGGTCGGTCGAGGGGCTGAAGCGAACGGAGTCGTCGTCGGCGGAAGGGTTGGGCTCGGTGATCGCCGAGTTCAGGCAGGGGACGGACATGAGCCGCGCGCTGGCGGATGTGAAGGCCCAGGTGGACCGGATCCTGACCTTTCCCGCGGCTTCCGAGCGCCCCGAAATCCGCGAGATCACGAGTCGGCAGAGCATCTTTCGTCTGGTCGTGCACGGGGATGTTTCCGAACGCGCGATCAAGGAGCTGACCTACCGGATCGAAGGCGGGCTGCTGGCTCTGCCCGAGGTCTCCTACGCGGAGATCAGCGGGGTGCGCAACGACGAGATCTCGATTGAGGCGCCGCTCGACCGTCTGCGGGCCCATGGGCTGACTCTGGAGGATCTCGCCGCGGCGGTTCGCCAGGGCTCGCTGGAGCTCTCCGCGGGGAAGATTTCCACCGGCGAAGAGGAGATCCGCGTTCGCACCCTCGGCCGGAATTACGGGCAGCTCGACTTCGAGGAGATCATCGTCCTGACCCGCGCCGACGGCACCGCCGTGCGGTTGGGCCAGATCGCGACCGTGCGCGACGCCTTCGCCGACAGCGACCTTCTCGCGCGCTTCAATGGGCAGCCGGCGGCCCGCATCGACGTCTTCCGCACAGCCGGCGAGGATGTGATCGAGATCGCGCAGGCCGCGCGCACGTACATCGATTCCGAAGTCGTTCCCTCGTTGCCCGAAGGGGTTGCCGTCCGGATCTGGAGGGACGACTCGGTCGATCTCCGGGGCCGGGTGGACCTGCTCGTCGAGAATGCCCTGCTGGGTCTCCTCCTGGTCTTCCTGGCCCTCGCGCTCTTCCTTCAGATCAGGCTCGCGATGTGGGTGGCGCTGGGGCTGGCGGTTTCCTTCACGGGAACCTTCCTGGTGATGCAGTTGATGGGGATCTCGATCAGCATGTTCTCGCTGATGGCGATGGTGCTCGCGCTGGGGATCGTGGTCGACGACGCGATCGTGGTGGGCGAAAACATCTACGCCGAGCGCGAGAAGGGGGCCGGGGGGCTGGCGGCGGCGATCCGCGGGACGCAGCGCATCGCGGGTCCGGTGATCTTTTCGGTGCTTACGACCGTCACGGCGTTCTCGGTGCTCCTCACCGTGCCGGGACCGATCGGCAGGATCGGCCTGAGCATCCCCATCGTCGTGATCGCCGTGCTGATGCTCTCGCTGGTCGAATCCCTGTGCGTGCTGCCCAATCACCTGGCGCACCTCCCCACCCCCCGCGAGCCCCGCTCCCGCCCCGGCCTCGCGGTGAGGCGGGCCCAGCGGCGGGTCGACGCTCTGGTGCGGCGCATCGTCGACGGGCCGCTCGATCGCGCGCTCCGCTTCGCCACCGCCGCCCCGGCGATCGTGCTTGCCGCGACCGCCTCGCTGATGCTCCTGTCGGCGACGACCGTGGCCGCGGGGCTGGTCAGGTACGAGTTCCTTCCCCAGATCGAGGGGGATGTGGTGTCCGCCAACATCGAGATGCCGGTCGGGACGCCGAGCGAGCGCACGGCCGAGGTCGCGTTGCAACTCGAGGCTGCGGGACACCGCGCGCTGGAGGCGCTGTCAGGCGACGCGGGGTCGACTCCGGTCGATGTGAGCGTCACCGTGGGCCGGACCGCGCAGCTCTTCGACCCTCTGGGCGGGGATGCCGTGGAGCTGCCGAGGGGACACATCGGGTCGGTGGAATTCAAGCTTCCGGAGTCGGCGCAGCGCGATTTCACCTCGTCCGGCTTTCTGAATCGGTGGCGGGAGGAGGCGGGACCGCTCCCCGGGTCCAGCTCCCTGGTCTTCTCTACCGGCGCGCTCGGCCTGGGCCTTCCGGTCCACCTGGAGCTGTCCCATCCCGATCCGGAGCGCCTGGAGACGATCGCGGACGAGGTCGTCGCCGGCCTGGAGTCGATGGGCGGGGTGCACGACGTCAGGACGAACCACGACGAAGGTGTCCAGGAGCTTCAACTCGAGCTGAAGCCGGCGGCGCGAACGCTGAACGTCACCCTCGATCAATTCGCCCGCCAGGTTCGGGCGGCGTTTTTCGGCGCCGAGGCCCTGCGCGTGCAGCGCGGCCGCGAGGAGATGCGCGTCTATGTGCGGCTTCCGGAAGAGGAGCGCAATTCGCCCAGCGACATCGAGAGCTATTCGGTGCGGACCCCGCAGGGCGGCGTGATTCCCCTTGGCCAGATCGCCCATGTCGGGCTGGCGAGATCGCCCACGACCATTCACCGCGTCGACCAACGCCGGGTCATTACGGTTACGGCGAGCGTGGACAACGCCGTCGTCACCGGGCAGGAGGCGAACGGCAATCTCGAACGGACGCTGCTGGCCGCGCTGGGCGACGACGACCCGGAATTCTCCTATGCCCACGGCGGGGAGCAACGCCAGCAGCGCGAGGTCAACGCCGCCCTGCCGAGGTCCGTCTTCTTCGCCTTTCTCGTGATGTACGTCCTGATGGCGATCCCCTTCGGCTCCTATTTTCAGCCGCTGATCGTGATGACCGCGATTCCGTTGGGACTGGTGGGCGCACTGGCGGGACACCTCGTCCTGGGCCTCAGTCTCGGGTTTTCGTCCATCCAGGGACTCATCGGCGTAAGCGGCGTGGTCGTCAACGATTCGCTGATGATGATCAAGTTCATCAATCGCTCCCGAGAGCGCGGACTGGCCCCGAGAGATGCTATCATTGCTGGCGCGAAGGCGCGCTTCCGCGCCATCCTTCTGACTTCGGTGACCACCTTCCTCGGGGTGATGCCCCTGATGCTCGAACGAAGCGTTCAGACCCAGCACCTGGTGCCGCTCGCCACCTCGGTGGGTTTCGGCATCGTCGTCGCGACCGCTCTGCTGATGCTGGTCGTGCCCGCGCTCGTGACGCTGCAATTCCGTCTTCGCCGCTCGCCGGGAAGGAACCGCGCCGCATGAACGCCGGGACCGTCAGGATTCCGGACGCATACGCAAACGGCTACGCGCGGGCCCATGCCAGGGACGCCGAGTACGCCGAGAGCTACATCCGCCACACCGCGGTCGGAGATCCGGTCGGGGACGAGGCGGCGGCGGATCTCGCCGGTCTGCCTTCGTCGGAAGTCCACTCGCTCATCGCCCGGTCGCTGCAAACCCCGACGAAGTTGCCGTCGAAGGTTCCCGCCTCGCTCGGGCGGCTCATGGAGTCGTCTCTCGAAGTGCCGGCCTGGTTCGACGAAGAGGCCATGGCGCTTGCTTCGAAGGCGTTCCTGCGCAATTCGGACATCGTCCTGGCGGGCCTGGTCGCCGGGAGCATCGTGGAGGGGTTCGCAACCCTGATCAGCAAGTCGTTCCGAATCAGGGGCCGAATCACCTCGATGGGGGTGCGCCGCCTCAAGCAGAATGGTCTGCACCTGATCGAGCAATACCTGCCGGGGGGCGTCCTTCCGCTCGGCGATGGGTGGAGGCTCTCCATTCGCATCCGGTTGGTGCACGCCCGGTCGAGGCTGTTGATCCGGGAATCGCCGGAGTGGGACGAGGAGCGCTACGGCCTGCCGGTCAGCGCCGCGAATCTCGCTCTGGCCGCCGCCGCGTTCTCGGGTCGCCTCATGCAGCATGTCGCGAAGCTCGGCGGCGACTTCTCCCGCGAAGAGCGTGAAGCCTATGTGCATGTCTGGCGCTATTCGGCGCTCCTGATGGGAATCCCCGAAGCGGTGCTCTTCCACGACGAGGCCTCCGCCGTGACCGCCTTCGAGGTCGCGAAGCTCTGCGAGCCGCCTCCGGGGTTCGACGCCATCATCATGGCCAACAGCCTGATCAGCAGCGCCCCGATGGTGATCGGCGTCACCGAGCCCGCGGACCGGCGCAAGCTGGCCGCGCTGGCCTTTCGGATCTCCAGGGGCCTGATCGGAGGCGACCTGGCGGATGCCTTCAACTTCCCGGAGGAGGAACGCCTGGCCGTTCGGAGCTTCAGGCTCAGGAACCGCATCTCCCGGGCGATCCTGGGATTGCTCCCGCGAGTCGCCGGAAAGAGGAATCTCGCGCGATTCGACGAGCTGTTGAATTTCGCCAACCTCGGGCGAATCGAGCATTCCTACGCGCTTCCCACGGCGGTCCACGACGAGGAATCGGCGCCCTGGTAGCGCGCCATTTCCTGGCGGAATCGAGTCACCGCCCCCCCAGGAATGCCACCGGATCCACCTCCCGGCCCCACCGCCACACCTCCAGGTGCAGGTGCGGCCCCGTCACCATGCCCGACTGGCCGGTTCTTCCGATCACCGTGCTCTGCGACACCTCCTGGCCGACCTGCACCGCAATCTGCGAGAGGTGGCCGTAGATGCTCATGACATCGCCGCGGTGGTCGATCCAGATCACATTGCCGTAGCCGCGCATCGAGCCGGCGAAGCGGACGCGGCCGGACAGGATCGGGCGCACCGGGGTGCCGACGGGAGCCGACACATCCACCCCGCGATGCAGATCGGGGCCACCGTACCAACGCGCCCCGAAGCCTTCCGTGAGCGGGCCTTCGAGCGGCCAGCGGGGGGCTTGGCAGGCGGAGAGAAAGACGGCGGCGACGATGCCCAGGAGCGCGCCGAAGCGGAGCGGCCGGGTCTCCGTGCGCCCACCCCTCATGAACGTCCGGGAAGCGCCAGCACCTGCGTCGGCTCGCCCGCCTCGATCCTGGCCCGGCCCTCGGGAATGACCGCCAGTCCGTCGGCGTCGCGGAGCGAGCGCACCAGCCCGCTTCCCTGGGGACCGCTCAGCGCACAACGGGGAAGTTGGTCGGGTCCGGTTGGCGGGAGCAGTCTTACGCGCAGAAACTGCGTCAGGCCCGCCGGCGAGGCCAGAACCGATTCCGCGACGGCCGCGACCGTGGTTCCCTCCGGCCGCTCCGATCCCAGCATGGCGCGGAGGAAGGGCGCGACGAAGGCGTGAAAGGTGACGAAGGCCGAGGCCGGGTTGCCCGGAAGGCCGAAGACCGGAAGGGATCGCGCCTCTCCGTCCAGGTGGCCGAAGGAGAGCGGGCTTCCGGGACGCACCCGCACCCGCCAGAAGTCGAGCCGGAAGGACATCTCCAGGAGGATGCGCTTGAGAAGATCCCTTTCGCCCATCGACGCGCCCCCGGTCGAGACCAGAAGATCCACCCCCTCCACCCCGCCCAGCGCCTCCCGCAGACCGGCTGCGCTGTCCGGCGCGACTCCGAGATCCACCCCCACCCCCCCCGCCTCCGCCACCGCGGCCGCGATCATCGCGCGGTTCGTGTCGGGAACCCCCCTTCCGGCCACCACCTCCTCGAAGCGGTCCGGCCCCACGAGTTCGTCGCCGCTCGAGAGGATCCCCACCCGCGGCCGCCGAAAGACCCTCACCGAATCGGCGCCGCTGGCCACGATCACCGGAATCGTTCCCGAGTGGACCACCCGGCCGGCCGGCACCGTCTCGGCGCCCCGCACCATGTCCTTGCCCGGCGCCCGGACATGCCGTCCCAGGTCGTCGCGGCGGCGGATGCGCACGAATCCGGCTTCCGCCCCGCCATCGGTGTGCTCGACCCGGATCACCGAATCGAATCCCTCCGGCACCGGTCCGCCGGTCATGATCTTCACCGCGCGGCCGGGCGCCACTCCGCCGAGCGGCAGCTCTCCAGGCAGGGCCTGGGCCGCGACCGGCAACCGCACTCCCTGCTTGGGCCACGGATCCAGATCGGCGCTCCGGACCGCGAATCCGTCCATGGCGCTGTTCGGCCAGGAGGGAAGGGTGGCCCGCGCGGTCACCGGGACGGCGAGGGAACGACCGGCGGCGCGCCCCACGGGAATGGTCACCGCTTCGGTCGCGCGGGCGCTCCGGAGAGTGCGGCGCAGCGCCGCCGGGTAGGAGAGCCAATCCGCCTGAAGCTGCTCGAACGCGTTCACCGGCCGATTCGTCAAAAGCGCCAGCCGAGGCTGAGGCTCAGCCCGTATCCGCGCGCCCACTCGCTTTGCACCACCGGCTCGGTCTCGCCGGCGGCGTCCTCGATCCGTTTTGCGGGATCGTCGAATCCGTCGGGCGTATTCAACTTCCACAGGGTAAGTCCCGCCTCGCCATGGAGCATCAGCCGCGAACTCAGCGCCATCCGGAAACCCGCGCCCGAGGTGGTTGTGAAGGCGGTCCCGAACTCGAAGAGATCCTCCGGCAGAAGCACCTCCGCGAACTCCCCCTGGCCGGCCAGATCCATCGCGATGCCGCCTCCCACGAAGAGATGCGGGGTGATCCGGTTCCAGGTCCGTCTGCCGGTCAGGGAGAAGTCGAGCCTGACGTCGGCCATCAGGAGCTGCACATCGGTCTCGCCGATCTTGCGGTCGCCCGGAACCCGGCGGGGATCGATCACATCGCGCCGGGTCGGCAGCCAGGTCAGCAGCCCCTGGATAAAGAGCGGCCCGCTCGCCTCGACCGAATAGCGCGCGCCCATGAACGATCCCGACTTCGGTCCCAGATCCAGAGAACCTTGCGAGAGCGCGATCGCGCCCCAGAAGATGGAGGTCTCCTGCGCCTTTTCGATGAAACGATAGGAAGAGGGAATCGTCTGACCGGAGACCGGACCGGATGCGCCAAGGCCCGAACCGGCCACCAGGGCCGCCGCGAGAAGGGTACGGGCTGGGATCATGAATGGACGCCTGACAGTCGGTGATCGCTTCGGGGATCGAATCGGCGAGCGCGTTGGGAATGTAATGGATTGGCCCCAAGGGTTCCCAAATCGCCTCCGGCAACTGACTGTTAGTGGGCGGGAGTCCGATCCCCGGCGGTCCCTCCGGCCCGGGGGAGGTCGGGGGCGTTCGGACAACTCGCGACCGCTGCCGAAAGGGGCGGTCCCACCGTGACCAAGGGAGGCAGAATGCGCTGCTCCACCTGCGGCGACCAGCTCCTGGCGGGCGAAGACCGGTGTCCCACCTGCGGCGCCGTTGCCAATCTGCCCAGGCGCGTGCGGATCCGGCCCAATGCCCGCCGCTGCCCGCGCTGCGGTCATCACAGCGAAGGAGGCGCCTACTTCGGCCGCGTCGGCAATCTCGCGCTCCTCGTCGGACTCAGCGTCTTCACCTGGGGCGTCGGGGGACTGATCTACTATGCAAGCTGCCGCCGCCGTCGCGTCTGTCCCTCCTGCGGTCTCGGGTGGGAGCACTCCCTGGACCTCGAAGAGGTTCCTCCCGTCCTTCCTCCCGCGCCCCGCGCCTCCGTTCCGGTTCCGCGCCCCGCGCCTGCGGCCCCGGCGCCTCCCAAGCCCCCTGCAACCCCGGCGGTTGTTCCCACTGCGGCCACCCCCTCGCTTCCCTCCAACGGCATCGGCAGGCGCGTCGTGGGCGTGGGGATGGGCTTCTTCGGATCCGTCATGATCGTCGGAGGCATCGCCGGCCAGGCCACGGTGGACGGTCCCCCGATCCTCCTCGGTTCGATCCTGGGAATGATGGGCTCGGGTCTCTTCCTCTGGGGATGGCGGTCTCTGCAGGAACGCCGCCGCACCGTCCTCCAGGATCTGGCCCGCAAGGTTCTGATCATGGCCACCGCGCGGGACGGCGTCCTGACGGTGACCGAGGTCGCGGCTGAGCTGGAGCTGAGCCTGGGGGCGGCCGAGAAGCTCATGGAGCAGATGGACGACGGCTTCCGGGTGCGTTCCGACGTGAGCGACGAGGGGGTGATCTACTACGAGTTTCCGGAGGTCGTCCACCGCGATGCGTTGCGGGCGGCGAAGACGCGCCGGGGACGGACGGGGCCATCCGTCGCGGCGGATAGCGGCTGACCCCATTTCGTGCAGCCGCCCCTGCAGCCCGCGCGCCCGCGCAAACAATCCGGGCCGGTCGCGTTATAATCATTTCCGCGATTGATCCCGCTTTCTCCGGCGGCAGGATCGGATCGCCCGACCGGGACCGCCGGAGCCAACACCGCCGAACCGCAACGACGAGGGTGCACGTGCGACGCTTTGCCGACGATCACGGCGTGGAGTGGGTGGCTTCGGTCGCCGATTCCGCCGGGGGGGACTACAAGGGCCGCTTTCACCTGATCCTTCGTTCCGAGAGGGAGGGGACCGGACCGGTCGCCCTGGCCGATGTGCGCTGGAACTCCCGCAGGACCGCCCAACGCACGCTGCGCACGATGTCCGCCGCGGAGCTGAAGCGCCGTCTGCGATCCGCCCGGGGCCGGGGGACGGACCCATGACCGACCGGGCCGCGCTCGACGCACTGCTGACCGAGAAGCGCCGTTTTCCGCCGCCGCCGGACTTTGCCGCGCGCGCCGTCGTCTCCGATCCGGGCATCTACGAAGAGGCGGAGGACTTCGAACGCTACTGGGAGCGCTGGGCCGGGGAGCTCGACTGGTTCCGCAGGTGGGACAGCGTCCTCGAATGGGATCCCCCGCACGCGCAGTGGTTCGTGGGCGGCAAGCTGAACGTCTGCCACAACTGCGTGGACCGGCACCTGGAGGGTCCCCGCCGCCACAAGCGCGCCCTGGTGTGGGAGGGAGAGACGGGGGACCGCCGTTCCTTCACCTACCTGGAGCTCGCGCGCGAGGTCGGCCGCTTCGCCAATGTGCTGAAGAAGCTGGGGGTGAGTAAGGGCGACCGGGTGGCGATCTACCTGCCGATGATCCCCGAGGCCGCCTTCGCGATGCTGGCCTGCGCCCGGATCGGCGCCCCGCACTCGGTGGTGTTCGGCGGATTCAGCCCGGATTCGCTGGCCGACCGCATCAACGACGCCGACGCGCGCCTGCTGATTACGGCCGATGGCGGCTACCGGCGGGGCACGGTGGTCCCTCTCAAGCGCAACGCCGACCGGGCGGTGAGCCGCTGCCCCGGAATCGAGAATGTCGTGGTGGTGGCGCGCGGCGGTCTCGACGAGGCCGGCTTCGCGCCGATGACGGCGGGCCGCGATCACTGGTACCACGATCTCGCGGCGGGCGTCTCCGGCGAATGCGAGGCCGCGGTCATGGACTCCGAGGATCTGCTCTACATCCTCTACACCTCCGGCACCACCGGCAAGCCGAAGGGGGTCGTCCACACGACCGGCGGCTACCTGACCCAGGTTCACGCCACCACCCGCATGGTCTTCGATCTCCGCGAGGACGACATCTTCTGGTGCACCGCCGATGTCGGCTGGGTGACCGGGCACAGCTACATCGTCTATGGTCCGCTCGCCGCCGGAACCACCGTCGTCATGTACGAGGGCGCTCCCGACTGGCCCGACCGGGGTCGCTTCTGGCGCATCTGCGAAGAGTACGGGGTGACGATCTTCTACACCGCTCCGACCGCGATCCGCGCCTTCATGCAATGGGGCGAGGAGTGGCCGGAGGGCAGCGACCTCGCCCGGCTGCGGCTCCTGGGAAGCGTCGGCGAACCGATCAATCCGGAGGCCTGGATGTGGTACCACCGGGTGATTGGCGGCGGCCGCTGCCCGATCATCGACACCTGGTGGCAGACCGAGACCGGCGCCATGATGATCACCCCGCTGCCCGGCGTCACCCGGACCCGGCCCGGGAGCGCCTGCCGCGCCCTTCCCGGAATCCGCACGGCGCTGCTCAACGACGCGGGCGAAGCGGTCGAGGCCGGCTACCTCGCGATCACGCGGCCCTGGCCCTCGATGCTGCGCACCATCTACGGCGACGACCGGCGCTACCGCGAGACCTACTGGTCCAGGTGGGAGGGGATCTACTTCCCGGGCGACGGCGCCAGACTCGACGAGGACGGCTACCTCTGGATCCTGGGGCGGGTGGACGACGTGCTGAACGTCGCCGGCCACCGGATCGGCACCATGGAGGTCGAGAGCGCGCTGGTCGAGCACCCTGCGGTGGCGGAGGCAGCGGTGGTGGGGGTGGCGCACCCGGTGAAGGGACAGGCGATCGCGGCCTTCGCGACGCTGATGGGAGGGAGAAGGGGAGACGCCGCCCTGGAGGCCGAGCTGAAGGCCCATGTCGCCGACGCCATCGGCCCGATCGCCCGGCCCCAGGCGATCCTCTTCGCGGCCGACCTGCCCAAGACCCGTTCCGGCAAGATCATGCGGCGGCTCCTGGGCGACATCGCGGCCGGACGGGCGCTGGGCGACACCACCACTCTGGCGGATCCCGCGGTCGTGGAGCGGCTCAAGTCCCGCTACGAGGCCCGGGACGCCGCGCCCCGGAAAGAGGGGGAGTAGGAAGCATGCACGACGTCCTGCGCAACCGCGTCATGAGGAAGATCGAGAGTCTGCCCGAGGAGCGCATCTACCAGGTGCTCGACTACATCGAATTCCTGGAATCCCGCCACGGCGCCCCGGACGACGAAAAGCGCGCCAGCGGCTTTCAGCGTCTCGCGGAGGGGATCGAGGACCGGATGCGCAAGCGGGCCTTCAACCCTTCGAATCTGCGAGAGGCCTTCCAGGTGATCGCGGCGGCCGATCGCGCCCTCAGCGGAGTGGCCCAGGCGGGGCGCCAGATCCTCGACGATCTGGCCGGCGGATCGCAACGCGGGAAGGAACCGCGCCAGGAGCGCGATTCGGAGGGAGCGGCGGGCGGTGCCGAGGGACGGCGGCGCGGCGACGGAGAGCGGCCGGAGCGCGGGTCCGCGGATTCACCCTGACCGGAGCGGAAGGTTCGTGGCCATGCACGGAGAGCCCATGCGGAGAGATCGCGAAAGGGCCGGCGGGAAGCGGGTCATCCACGAGGCATTCACCTTCGACGATGTCCTTCTCGTTCCGGCGCACTCGGCGGTGCATCCGAACGACACCGACATCTCGACCCGGCTCACGCGCCGCATCCGCCTTCAGCTTCCCCTGGTTTCGGCGGCCATGGACACCGTCACCGAGGCGCGCATGGCGATCGCGGTTGCGCGCGAGGGCGGGGTCGGAGTCATCCACAAGAACATGTCCGTGGCGCGCCAGGCCGAAGAGGTGGACCGGGTAAAGCGCTCCGAGAGCGGGATGATCCTGAATCCCATCACCCTCGGTCCCGAGGCCTCTCTCCGCGACGCGCACCGGCTCATGGCCCGATTCTCGATCAGCGGCGTTCCGATCGTCGAGCGGGACGGCACCCTGGTGGGGATTGTCACCAATCGCGATCTCCAGTTCGAGACGGACCTCGACCGTCCGGTGTCGGCGCTGATGACCTCGCACCGGGCCGGCGGCGAGGAGCGGGCCGGAAGACCGCGCGGGCTGGTCACCGCGCCGGTGGGCACCACCTTGGCCGAGGCCGAGCGGATCCTCCATCGGCACCGCATCGAGAAGCTCCCGGTGGTGGATGGGGAGGGGCGGCTGAAGGGGCTGATCACCGTCAAGGACATCTTCAAGCGGCGCAAGTTCCCGAATGCCTGCAAGGACGAACATGGGCGGCTGCGAGTGGGCGCGGCGATCGGCGCGGCGGCGAACGACCTGGATCGCGCGCGGGCACTGGTGGAGGCGGGGACCGACTTTCTGGTGATCGACGCCGCGCACGGCCACTCCGAGGGGGTGCTGCAGGCGGTGGCGCGGGTTCGCGAATCCTTCCCCCATACCGACCTGGTGGCGGGCAATGTGGGAACCGCCGAGGGCGCGGCGGCGCTGGTCGAGCGGGGCGCCGACGCCGTCAAGGTGGGAGTGGGACCCGGTTCGATCTGCACGACGCGCGTGGTGACGGGAGTGGGACTGCCGCAGCTCACCGCCGTAATGGACGCGGCGCGGGGCGCCGAGGGACGCGTTCCGGTGATCGCGGACGGGGGAATCCGCTATTCGGGCGATGTGGTGAAGGCGCTCGCGGCCGGGGCGCACAGCGTGATGATGGGTTCGGTGCTGGCCGGAACGGAGGAATCGCCGGGCGAGTCGTTCCTGCTGGAGGGGCGTCGCTTCAAGACGGTGCGCGGAATGGGTTCGCTCTCGGCGATGGAGGAGGGTTCCGCCGACCGCTACTTCCAGGAGGGCCGCGACCAGAGAAAGCTGGTGCCCGAAGGGATCGAGGGACGGGTTGCCTACAGCGGTCCGGTGGCCGACACCGTCTTCCAGCTTGCGGGCGGACTCCGAAGCGGGATGGGCTACTGCGGCGCCGCCGATCTCGAGTCGCTCCGGGCCAACGCCCGCTTCGTGCGCATCACGCCGGGAGGCCTGAAAGAGTCGCACCCGCACGATGTCGCGATTACCCGCGAAGCTCCCAACTACAGCAACTGATCAGGAACGCGATGCCGCCGCTCGTCCGCTACCGGTCCCTTCCCGCGCTGGCCGCGCTCTTCGCGCTGGGTTGCGCCTCCTCGCAGCAGGGGGAAATACCGGCCATGCGCATTGCCCCCGCGCCTGCGGGTGGGGAAGAGACCGGCGAGCAGGCGGTCCCCCTGATTCCGGTCGCGGGCGGTGCGGATCCGTATCCCGCAAACGAACTCGAGCTCGATTCGCTCAACCCCGAACCTGCCGATCCTCCGCTGCCCGCGCTTCCCCCCGATCCGATCCTCTCGTCGCCGTCGGCGATCGACCGGCGAATCGAGGAGCGGGTGGACTGGTGGATGAACTTCTGGTCCGGCCGCGCGCGCGCGTCAGTGGAGGGCGGCCTGGCCCGCATGGGGCGCTACGAGGAGTACATCGCGGCCGAGTTGGCGGAACGCGGATTGCCGGCCTCGCTGCGTTTCCTTCCACTGGTCGAGACGGACTATGTCACAACCGCGGTCTCGCCGGTCGGCGCGGGCGGTCTCTGGCAGTTCATGCCCGCGACCGCGCGGTGGCTGGGCCTGCGCGTCGACGGGGCGGTGGATGCGCGCTTCGATCCCTTTGCGGCCACCCCCCGGGCGCTCGATTACCTCGTGGCGTTGCAGGAGCAGTTCGAGTCCTGGTTCCTGACGCTGGCGGCCTACAACGCGGGCCCCGGCCGCATCGAAAGGGCGATTCGCCGACATGGAGGCGGCACGCCTCGCACCGATGAGCTCTTTACCCGGATTCGTCCTCATCTGGCAGCCGAGACGCGCGACTTCATTCCCAAATTCCTGGCCGCCGCGCGGATGGGAGACGACCTCTCCGATCTGGTGAAGGAGCCCCCGCTACGGGTGGAGACGGTGCGCGTGGAGGGGATGGCTTCGCTGGCGGCGATCGCCCAGGTGGCCGGGGTGGAGAGGGACGAGGTCGCCCGGCTGAATCCACATCTGCGCATGGGGCGCACCCCGGTCGGGCGGAGCACGGCGGTGCGGTTGCCGGTGGGGCGGGCCGAGGGCGTTCAGGAGCGGCTCGCGCAGCTTCCCGAGCGGGATCGCTTTCCCCATCATGTGGTTGCGGAGGGCGAGACCCTCTGGGGCATCGCACGCGGCTACGGAGTGTCGGTGGCGGCGCTGGAAGCGGCCAATCCCCAGGTGCGAGCGCGCACGATGCAGATCGGCGCCCTTCTGACCTTGCCCCGGGGCGACGGCGATTCCTCCGGCGGCGCGGCTCCGGCGGCCGCGAACGACGATCGCCGCGGCCCGGAGCCGGTGCGCCGGGGGCTCCATGTGGTGGCGCACGGCGACACCCTCTGGGAGATCGCGCGGCGCTACGGGGTCACGCTGGAGGAGTTGCGGGCCTTGAACCGGATGGGGACCCGCACCCTGATCCGGCCGGGCGACCGGGTGCGCATCCCGGCCAGCGGGTGAGCGGCAAAGATCAGGACCCGCCGGGGGAACGCCAGTCACCCGACCTCCCCCCCGCCTTTTCCACCAGCTCGATCTTCTCGATCGTCATGCCGCGGTCCGCCGCCTTCAACATGTCGTAGGCAGCGAGCAGCGCCACCGAAACCGCCGTCAGAGCCTCCATCTCCACGCCGGTCCGGCCCGAGATCCGCGCCGTGGCGGTGACGCGCAAACCGGGCAGTCCGGGATCCGGTGCGATCTCCACCCCCACGCTGGCAGCCGGCAGGAGATGACAGAGCGGAATCAGCTCTCCGGCGCGTTTTCCGGCCATGATCCCGGCGATTCGCGAGACCTGTTCCACATCTCCCTTGGGGTTCTGGCCTGAGACCAGCAGCGCGTAGGCACCGGGCGAGCAGCGCAGGGATCCGCGCGCCACGGCCCGGCGATCCGTAGTTTCCTTGTCGGCGACATCGACCATGGCCGCGCGGCCTGCGGCGTCCAGGTGGGTGAGTTCATCGGGAGGCATCGACATGGGCGATCATCCTGCGTTGTGTCGCAGTGCGGCAGGTTGTCGTAAGGGCAATGACCTGACAGCAGGCGGGAGGAAAGGACGGTGGCCGGACCGGCCTCGCCGAGGTTGGATGAGAAGTGCTTCAAACCACTCGCGAACCACGGAAAGGAGAAGGAGAATGACCACCGTCCAGGCAGAGAAGATAGCGCGCCGGAGGCTGTCGTTGCTACAGTTTGCCGAGGAACTCGGCAACGTCTCGAAGGTCTGCCGGATCGTCTGCTACGGCCGCCAGCAGTTCTGCGAGATCCGGCCAGCCCGACAAGCACCCTTGTGAGCGCTTCCTGCAGGTCGAGGAGATCGCACACCGAACCACGACGGTCGGAGGCCCCGGTCCAACGACTTCATCGAGCGCTTCCACCGCACCCTGTGATCCGATCGTTGCCTGTGACTCGGCGGCCGTCCAGTCTCCCGTTGCGACGCTCGCTCTCGATCCGGTCGCCCACCATTCGGTTCGCCTGAGCGAAAGCGACGAGGTCGCCCTCGCAGGGAAAGAGACAGCCTGCGTGGTTGATTCCTACGAAAGCGCCATGGTCTGCTATGACACCCGGGGGACCGAGGTCGCCGTTTGGGGCAAGGAAGGCGAGGGCCCCGGAGAGTTTCCCAGGGGAGACCCGCGGGATGTAATCAGCATGACGAGTGACCGACTCGGGATCTGGAGTTCGCGCCATCGGCGGCTATCCGTGTTCAGGGCGGATGGTGAACATATCCGCGATTACAGCCTTAACGTCCCTGACTCGACTCTGGTTGCTCTGGTGGATCGTCAAGACTCGGGCGGAAATACCCGGGCGCGGACTGGATTGGCACGATATCTCCCCTGTGAACCTTGGCCGACTGACCCAGGATCAAAGGTGACTTGGCTCAGGAGCGGAAAGCGGCGTTGACGGCTTATGGCCCTGGCCGCGGCTTCCTTGAGAGCGGCTTCTTTGAGCGCGGCTTGCTTGAGACCAGCGTCCTGCGCAGATCCAGGAGCAGCGCTGCCACGAAAAGTTGCGGATTGACATTGCCGAGCGCCAGCCTGCGCGCCTCCTCCACCCGCGCCACGGCCCGCGCCGCCCGTTCCGGGGTCAGCGCCAGCCCACTGCCCGCCCGTCGCAGAAAGGACAGCTCGCCGACATCGACGACCCGGTTCTCGCACCCCAGCGTTGCCGCGGCGAGATCGCGGATCCGCAGTTGCAGGGTTCCCAGGAGATCGACCAGACCGCGCGCGCCCCCCGGGCCGAAGTCCAGCGCCGCCGCAAAGATGGATTCGTTCCCGCCGCCGATCGCCGCCCGCAGCAGCTTCAGCGCTCCCTGCCGCTCCCGCGCCAGCTCGCCCCCGGGATCGAGTTCGCCGATCGCCGCTCCGATCGATCCCTGCGACCGGGCCGCCGCCTCTCTGGCCGCTTCGGGGACCGCGCCGCACTCCTCCTCCAGGAAGGCGGCCACATCGGCGATGGGGAGGGGGGGAAGATGAATGGGGAGCGCGCGCGAGCGGATCGTGTCGAGCAGGCTGCCGGGCGCGCCCGAAGTAAGGATGAAGCGGCTTCCCGCCGGGGGTTCCTCAAGGAGCTTTAGGAGCGCGTTGGCCGCCTCCGGGCTTGCCTCCTGGGGGATCAGGTATTCGGCGTCGCCGATGATGAAGATCTGCTCCTCGCTGATGCTGGGCCGCTTCGACGCCCGCTCGCGAAGGGAGCGCACCGCGCCGATATAGATCCCCTTGACCTCGTGGCCGCCGTTGGGTCGCAGGGGCTGCTTCCGGTATTCGGCGAGGCGGGCGGCGCGAGCGTCCTCCAGGGCGTCGGCCAGCTTTTCCGGGCTCGACTTGCGAGTGGGGCGGGGAAGGGGAAAGTACCAGTGGATGTCGGGGTGCTCGAGCGCGAGGGCGCGACGGCAGCTCAGGCAGTGGTCGCAGGGCCGGGGGTTCTCCTCGCAGAGACGGGTGCGCGCGATCCAGAGCGCCAGGGTCTGCTTGCCGCAACCGGGGATTCCGTGTATGAGAAGGGTGGCCGGGAGCTCCCGCCGGATCAGGGCGCGGGCCAGCGCAGTGCGCAGAGAGCGGTGGCCGCGAAAGGGGGGCGGGGCGGCGGTCATGAAGGGGTTGCCGCGGTCGCGGGGGAAGGGAAGGCCGTTTCGCTGCGCTGTCTGCGGCGCGCCAGCCGGGCGGCCAGCCGGATGGCCGTCGTCATGGAGGACGGATTGGCCACGCCGCGGCCGGCGATGTCGAAGGCGGTGCCGTGATCGGGGGAGGTGCGGACGAAGGGAAGCCCGAGCGTCACATTCACTCCCCGGCCGAAGGACGCGGTCTTGAAGGCGGCCATCCCCACATCGTGATAGGGCGCCACGACGGCGTCGAATTCGCCCGCGAAGGCGCGGCCGAAGACGGTGTCGGCGGGAAGGGGGCCCGCGACCTCCCAGGGATCCCGGGCCAGAGCGGCGACCGCCGGCGCGAAGATCGCGGCCTCCTCCGTCCCGAACATCCCGTCGTCCGACGCATGCGGATTCAGGGCGCAGATCGCGATGCGGGGCCGCAGGATTCCCCAGTCGCGCGCGAGGGCGGAGCCCAGAAGGCGGGTCTGCGAGAGGAGCAGACTCGTGGTTACGGCCGCGGGCACCTCCGCCAGCGGAATGTGGATTGTGGCCAGAAGCACCCGTCGCGGAGCCGTGACGGGAGAATCGTCGCCCTCGTCGCACATCAGCATCCCCACCTCCCCCGCCCCCGCCAGCGCCATCAGCATCTCGGTGTGGCCCGGCGGAAACCCCGCGGCGGCCAGCGCCGGCTTGTGCACCGGCGCGGTCACGATTCCATCCACCGCGCCCGCGAGCGCCAACTCCACCGCACGCCTGACCGCCAACCCCGCCGCTCCTCCGGGATCCCCATTGCCCCCCACTGCCTCGAAGCGGCACGGTCCCTTGAAATCGGTCGCCCACTCGCCCGGCCCGATCACCCGGGTCTCGGCCACCCGGAAGCGCGCTTCGGGCTCGTCCGCGATCGCCGCCAGCGCCTTCGCCGCCACCTCGGGCCCGATTCCCCGCGGGTCGCCGAGGGTAATGGCCAACCGAACGCGGGGCGGCGCTTCCCCGGGCGACGTCGCTTCCCGCAACCGGGTCACCGCCCCCGGAGCGCCGGATCCCTGATCTCGATCCAGGTCTTCGCCCGCAGACCGTCGAGGAGCGCGCGCTCCCGCTTCTCGGCGATCAGACTGGCGCGAATCTGCGGCTCCAGATCCTCGAAGCTGTAGGCGCCGGCTTCGCGCAGCTCCACAATCCGGATGATCGCAAAGAGCTCCTGGGCGTCGAGGGTGAACTGAATCGGTCCCACGATCTCGCCCTCTTCGCGCCCGGTCAGCGCGGCCACATAGGCGGGCGCCAGAATCTGGGCCACCTGACGCTGCGGAACGGTGGCCGAATCGGGCAGGCTGGGCTCGTGGAATTCGTCGATCAGCCCCTGGAAGTCCTCGTTGCGGGCGCGCTCGGCGACCCCGGCGGCCAGCGCGCGGGTGCGTCCGATGTCGCGCGGACCGATCTCCGGCCGGATCAGGATGTGACGGGCCTTGCGTTCGGCGAAGCGAATGCGCTCCACGAGGATGACATGGAAGCCGAACTCGGTCTCGACCACCTCGCTCACCTCGCCCTCGAGCAGCCGAAAGGCCGTCTCCTCGAACTCGTCCACCATGAATCCCCGGCGGAACCACCCCAGGTCTCCACCCGCCGCCGCCGATCCCGGATCCTGCGAGCGAGCGGTGGCCAGCTCGGCAAAGTCCTCTCCCGCGCGCACCCGGTCCAGAAGCGCCTGCGCCTCCGCGCGAGCCTCGTCGCGAGTGGAATCGGAGGCTTCCACGGTCAGCAGCACCTGCTTGAAGGTCACCGTCGCGGGGCGTTCCTGCAGCACATCGCGCCCCTCCTCGAAGGCGGCCCGGACCTCCGCGTCGCTCACCTCGACCGCTCCGTCGCCGCGGTGGCGCTGCATGTACAGCTCAACCAGCATTCTCTGGCTGATTTCGTCGCGGGTGAGCTCGCGGTAGGCCTGCATGGTGAGCCCCTGCACGTCAAGCTCCCGGTCCATCGCCTCGCGTCCCCCGATCCCCTCCTCGATCTGCGCGATCCGCTGTTCCAGCATCTCTTCGACGCGTTGCTCGTCGATCTCGAGCAGGGTGTCCTGGGCGGCGGCCTGCAGGACGATCTGCTGGCGAATGAGCAGATCCAGGAAGGCCGCGCGCATCTCGTCGCGTTCGGAGCTTCCGTCGGGAGGAAGGGTCTCGCCCATCGCCCGGCGCTGCTGCTCGTACTGGAGAAGCTGCGACATCAGCACGACGGAGTCGCCGACCTCCGCGATCACCCGGTCGACCATCTCCTCCTGGGCGTGGAGCGATCCTTGGGAAGGCGGAGCAAGGGCGGCCGCGATCGCGACCATGATGGCGGCGGTTCGGTTCATCTGCGTATGGCCTCTGGCGCTACCGGAGTCGACGGACGCGGTCGATCGTCGCGGCGATGCGCTGCTCGTGGATGCGCCATCGCCCCTCTTCCCGCAACAGAAATGTAATCCCTGCCAGCGGCACGATCTCCCTGCGGCCCGCGACGATCTCGGCCAGGATCGCCTGCACGCGCTCCCGCGGGGGGCCGGCCGATGCGCTTCCGGCCTCGGCTGAATCCGTTGCGCCGCCGCCTTCGCCACTGCCCGGATCCGTCCCAAGTCCGATCGCCGCCGCCCGTTCCAGGATCGCGCCGCGCGCCGCGGCGGTCACCGAATCGGTCTCTGCGGGGGTCGGTTCCAGACCGCGGGCGGCCGCCTCGGCCATGAGCAGCTCCTGTTGGCCCAGCCGGCGCAGCGCCGCCTCCAGCTCCTGGTCGGAGGCCTCCAGGATGCCGGCGGCGAATCCGTCGGGCGAGACCCGCGCGAGCTCCACGAAATCGCCCGCCGTGTAGATCCCGTCCCGCCAGGTCAGGAGCGGACGCCCGGCGGCCCTTGCGGTCAGGCGCCCGGGGGACGAGCGGGCCAGCGCGCGCACGATCTCGAGAGCGCCCGCGGCGAGAGTCAGCCCGGCCAGGGAATCCAGCTCGGCGATGAAGCCGGCCTCGGCCTCGGCGAGCCGTTCCTGCTGGATGAGAGCGCGGAACTCGCCGCCGATCTCGGAGAGCTCGGGAATCGCGATCGCGTCGAGCCGCAGAATGTGGTACCCGAGCGGGGACTCCACCGGCTCCGAGAGCTGGCCCGGCTGCAGGGCGAAGACCGCCGCGTCGATCGGGGCGAGCATCTGGCCGCGGCCGAAGGCGCCCATCGAGCCGCCTGCCCGCGCGCTGCCGGGATCTCCGCTGTGACGTGCCGCCAGCGTCGCGAAATCGGCGCCCCCCGCGAGTTGGCCGCGCAACCCCCGCGCCGCGGTCAGGACGCTGTCGCGTTGCCGGCTGGTGGCGCCCCGGGGGAAGGGGAGGAGGATCTGCGAAGCGGTGGCGCGAGCGCCGGGCAGCTCCAGGGCGAAGCGTTCGGCGAGCTCGGCGTCGGCGATCGCCGTGTCCACCTCGATGACCTGGTCGCGAAGCCGCGCGATGACGATCTCCTGTAACGGCTGTTCGGTCACGAGGCCCACATCGAGCGAGGCCAGCGTCGAATCCTCCTCCAGCCGGGTCGCCAGAAGGGTGTAGTCCACCCAGAGCTCGGCCACGATCCGAACCATCTGCTCGTCGGCCTCCAGCCCCGGGGGCGCATGCTCGGCGATCAGCGCGGCGGCCTCCTCCACCCCCAGCCGCTCCCCCCCGGCTTCGGCCAGCGAACCGGGTCCGCACCCCGCCGCGAACGTCGCCATCGCCGCGAGCGCGACCCGCGCCCGGCGGTCGCTGGACAACGTCGCCCGGCGTTTGTCCGCGGGTTGCCGCCCCGCACCCATTCCTCTGCTGCCATCCCGGATCTTCATGCCACCTCCGAAACCGGCGTCCTGGCCTGTCCGCTCCCGACCCCGCCCAGGGCGTCCATTGCGCGCACGATCAGATTAGTCAGACGGCCGCGGTCCGAACACTCCAGAACCACCGAGAGCGGCGCGACCCGGCGCACCTCGATCCGGACCCCCTCGCCCCGCAGCGCCTCCTCCAGCGCCGACATCCGCGGCACGATCTCCGGCCGAAAGTTGATCCGCGCGCCCGATCCCCGCACCAGAATCCGGCTCGCGCCCGCCTCCCTGCCCACGATCGAGATCAGCGCCTTGTCGAGGGTCGCGGCGGCCTGGGGCGGGAGTCGTCCGTAGCGGTCGGCGATCTCGGCCGCGAGTTGCCCCACATCGTCGCGTCCCCGCGCCTTCGAGAGGCGGCGGTAGAGGTGCAGTTTCTGGTGCGGATCGGCGATGTAGGCGTCCGGGAGGTAGGCGTCGCGGTCCAGTCCGACGTCGGGGCGGGGCCGGTCGGCGGGATCCGGGGCGCCGCGCAGATTCCGCACCGCGTCCTCCATCAGTCGCATGTAGGTGTCGATTCCCACCGCGTGCGCGAATCCCGACTGGTCCTCGCCCAGCAGATTCCCCGCGCCCCTCACCTCGAGATCCCGCAAGGCGATCTGATAGCCGCTCCCCAGCTCGGTGTGGTGCTCCAGGACGCGCAGCCGCCGCTCCGCATCGACGGTGATTCGCTCCGGAACGATCAGATAGCAGTAGGCGCGGCGGTCCCAGCGTCCGACCCGGCCGCGAATCTGGTAGAGCTGCGAGAGCCCGAAACGGTCGGCGCGGGTCACGATCAGGGTGTTGGCGTTGAAAACGTCCAGCCCGTTCTCGATGATCGAGGAGCAGACGAGGATGTCCGATTCGCCCGCCACGAAGCGCGTCATGACGAGGTCCAGGGAGCGGGCCGGCATCTGTCCGTGGGCCACCTCCACAACGGCGCCGGGAAGGAGCCGTCGCACCCGCCTGGCCGCCGTCTCGATCGTTTCCACCCGGTTGTGCAGGAAGAAGACCTGGCCGCCCCGGTCGAGCTCGGCCTGGCAGGCGTTGACGATCAATCCGTCGCTCCACGAAACCACATGGGTGACGATCGGCATCCGGTCGCGGGGCGGCGTGCGGATCAGCGAGAGGTCGCGGACCCCGGCCAGCGAGAGATACAGCGTGCGCGGGATTGGCGTTGCCGTGAGGGTCAGCACATCGACCGTGGTGCGGATCTTCTTCAGGCGCTCCTTCTGGCGGACGCCCAGGCGCTGTTCCTCGTCGATGACGACCAGTCCCAGATCGCGAAAGGAGACGTCGGCCGAGAGGAGCCGCTGGGTCCCGATCACGATGTCGACGGTCCCGGCCGCGACCTCGGCGACGACCTGGCGCTGGCGGGAGGGCGGATCCAGACGGGAGAGCGCGGCGACTCGCACCGGATAGTCGGCCAGACGGTCCCCGAAGCTGCGGGCGTGCTGCGCGACCAGGACGGTGGTGGGAGCGAGGAGCGCCACCTGCTTGCCATCCTGAACCGCCTTGAAGGCCGCGCGGATCGCCACCTCGGTCTTGCCGTAGCCGGCGTCCCCGCAGACCAGACGGTCCATCACCCCGGGCGCCTCCATGTCGCGCTTCACCTCCTCCGCCGCGCGCCGCTGGTCCGGAGTGTCTTCGTAAAGGAAGGAAGCCTCCATCTCCTGTTGCCAGCGGCCGTCCGGCGAGAATGCGTGTCCCAGGCGGGTTCTGCGCACCGCATGGAGCTCGAGCAGTTCGGCGGTCGTGCGGTTGATCGCCGCCTGCGTCTTCCTCTTGAGCGTTTTCCACCGGCGTCCGCCGATCCGGTGCAGCGACCTGGGCGCGTCGTCCGGGTGCGCCCCCACCCAGCGCTCGACCTGGTCGAGCTGGTAGACGGGCACGCGCAGAACCTCGTCGCGATCGTAGCGAATCATCAGCGACTCGACCGCCTCGTCGCCGATCGTCGTCTTCTCCAGCCCCTCGAAGCGCCCGATGCCGTGCTCCAGGTGGACGACATGATCGCCCGGCGTGAGCTGGGCCAGGCTCTCGAGCGCCGCCGCTCCCCGGAAGCGCTTGCCGCGCCGCAGCTTGCGGTTGCGACGAAAGATCTCGTGGTCGGTGAGGAGGTGGGTGGGCGGAGTCGCGTCGTCCAGGAGGAAGCCGCCGGTGAGCGAACCGACCGTCAGGCGACAGCGCGGGGGGAGGCGTCCGGCGCGGTCCTCGAGCAGTTCCCTCAGCCTCGCCGCCTGTCCGGGGTTGTCGCAGAGAATGTGACTCTCGGCGCCTGCGGCGGCCGCATTCTCCAGGCTGGCGCGAAGCGCGCGGGTGTCGCGGTTGAAGGCGGGGGGAAGGCGGGTCCGGAAGACGAGGTCGCCGGCGCGGTCTTCGGGCACGGCGCGGTCTTCGGAAATGACGCGGTCTTCGGAAAAGAGGATCCGGGGATGGGAGCCGGCGCGCGCGGCCAGCGCCTCGGGCCGCAGAAAAAGCTCTTCGGAAGAGGGCGCGGGATTGCCGTGGAGGGTTTCGTCGCGGTGGCGCGCTTCGGCCTGCTCCCACGCGGGCGCTCCCAGCTCGGCCCAGGACTTGCCGCCGCGCTGCACCAGCACCGCATCGCCGGGCAGGCGGTCCAGAAGGGAGCCTCGCCGCGGTTCCGCGGATTCTCCGCCGCCAAAGCGCACCGGCAGGATGTCCACCCCCGCGGTCGTTCCGGTGGAGC
Organism: Gemmatimonadota bacterium; assembly: GCA_022822325.1. GTDB lineage: Bacteria > Gemmatimonadota > Gemmatimonadetes > Longimicrobiales > Gaopeijiaceae > Bin94. The sequence goes on from JAJEBW010000018.1 coordinate 212,158, forward strand.
GTTGGTCGAGCACATCGAAGTGCCGGATCGATTCCACCTCGTCGCCCCAGAACTCCACCCGCGCCGGACCGGCGGCCCCGAAGGAATAGAGATCGACCAACCCGCCCCGCACCGCGTAGCATCCGGGAGCCTCGACCAGGGGCGTTCGTTCGAAGCCGCGGGCCGCGAGCGCCTCCACAAGCTCGTCGCGGGCGAGCTGCTGGCCGGTGGCGATGCGCAGGCGCAGATCGGCGAGGTCGGCGGGAATGGGGGCGAGCTCCTGAAGTGCGCGGTGCGTGGCGACCAGAACCCGCGCGGACCCGGCCAGAAACTCCTGGAGCGCCTCCACCCGGGCTCCGGACAGCTCCGGCCGGGGATCCGCGCCGCCATCTTCCGCGGAGCTCTCGCGTTGCGGATAGTGCGAGACGGCTCCCCGCCCGAGGAGAGTTTCGAGGTCGTTCAGGCAGTCCGCGGCATCCCCCGGAGAGGAGGCGGTCACAACCCAGAGCCGGTTGGGGAAGGCCCTGGCGAGCGCCGCCACGACCGCCATCGGCAACGATCCCGCCGCCCCGCCGATCGTGCGCGCGGAACCCGGCGCGGGCAGTTCTCGTGCCAGCCTGGCGAAGGCGTCGCACGACGCAACGGCCCGCGCGGCGGGGTGCATCGGGTCGGAAGGGGTCATGCGGTGGGGGTGGGGAAGGAGCGCAGCCCCCGTGCGGCCGCCACCACGACCTCGATCGCGAGGAGCGCCAGGAGGACCAGGGCGAGGGCGCGCCAGGGCTCTGGACCCCGGCCGGAGCGAAAGATCTGCCGCGACCACGCATCGGCGTCGTCGACGACCGCGCGGGTTCCGGGAAGGATCCGCCTCACCTCCGATGCCCGCAGCGGAGCAAGGTCGGACTCGGCGGCCGGGGTGTTGACCGGAATCGCCTCAAGAGCGCTGTCCCCCGCCAAGGGTTGGTAGAAGCCGGCCATCGCGGTCCGGACGAAGGGCTGGTCGCCATCCACCGGGTGCAGATTTCCCCCGGGATCCCGCACCGCCGTGCTCGTCGCGGGCGGCCGGAAGCTGGTTCCGGCGGTTGCGTCGCGGTCCTCGTCCCCTCGCCACCCGCGTTCGATCGCCCACTCCAGGAGGGGAATCATCGCGGCCGAGACGGGCAGGGTGGTCGATTCCTCGTCGAGCGGCGAAGCGATCAGGATATAGGGTCCGGTCGGCGCGGCGCCCCCCACGATCCAGGGGTCGCCATTCGAGAGCGTCACCGGAGCGTCGGAAGCGGAAGGCTCCGGGTCGCCGGTTCGCTCCAGCGGATGGAAGCGCCGGATCTCGATGTCCCCAAGATCGATTCCGACCGCGCTGGAGGCGATGCGCGCGCCCCCCCTCTCCGCACCGTAGCGGTACGGGATCCCGGCCTCGGCAAGGCGACGGTTGAGCGCGGGCAACTGGGCCGGATCGGCGTAGGGCGCCACCACCGCGCCCTGCGTGAATCCCCGCGCATCCAGTCCCTCCCCCCCGATGCTCAGCACCGTCGCCGCCCGCGCAAGATCCCCTCTGACGATGCGGTCGCTCTCTTCCAGCACCGCCAACGCCTCAACCAGAAAGAAGGGCGCCGCTCCGGCCAGCGCCACCGCGGTCGGTTCGCGCACGGTGAACGCAAAGTAGCGGCGGTCGTCGGCGGTCAGCGGATCCGGATCGATCTCGGCGTAGCCCTCCACCCGGCCGGAAGGGAAGGGGCCGACCGGGAGAAGCACCGTTGACCCGCCCGGCGCCGTCGTCGCCGCGCGCACCTGCCCGTCGATGTAAAGGCGCACCCCCACGCTGTCCTCCGGGTCGCCGCCCACGATCGATACCGCGGCCTCGGTGCGGCGTCCGGCCAGCGGAGGCAGCCCGCCCCCGATCGTCACCCCGCCGATCCCCCGGTTGTCCGGTTCGCGCGCCGGCAACCCGAAGACGACCACCGGAATGTCGCCGTCGCCCGCAAGTGCGTCGTCGAATCCCGTCGCCTGCAGATCGGTGAAGAGATGCACCTCCCGCTCCGGCAGCGCGCTCTGCGCCACCAGCGCCCGGGCCCGCTCCACCGCCCCCCCCAGCGCCCCCCGCCCATGCGCGCTCTCCGTGGCCTCGATCGCGGCCAGCGCCTCTTCGATGCCCCCGGGAAGGGCCGGTTCCCATGGCGCGCCCGCCCGCACCACCCAGATCACATCGTCGTGACCGGCCCCCGACACGCTCCGCCGCGCCGCCGCCTTAAGCGTGTCGAGCCGCCGTCCCCCGTCCTCGATGATCGTGGCGCTCATGGAGTTGTCGATCACCAGCGCGAGGGCGGTCGGCTCGTGGCTCCCGCCGGACCCCGGAAAGTGGATGCGGGCGCCGAGCGCGACGATCAGGACCACGATCGCGATGCGAAGCAGAAGAAGCAGGAGCTGCTGGGTGCGGATCTGGCGCGCGTGGTCCCGCTCGGTGCGGAGCAGGTACCGGATCGCCGGAAAGGTGAAGATCTTGCTTTCCTGGCGGTGAAAGAGGTGCAGGAACACCGGAATCAGGATGGCCGCGCCCGCCAGCAGGAAGAGGGGTTGGAGGAAGCCCATTTGCGTATTGGAAGGTGCCTCTTGGAGGAATCGCGTCCTGGCGGAGTTGCGCTCCCCGGCGGAGTCGCGTCCCGGCGGCTCTCAGGGAAGGCGCTGGCGCTTCCAAAGATAGAAGCGGAGCGCGCGCGCGAGCGGCTCGTCGGTGCCGATGGTGGCGTAGGCGATCCCCCGGCTGGTCAGCTTCGTGGTCCATTCGGCGACCGCGTTCTCCACGGCGGCCCGGTACTGGCGCCGCATGTCCGCCACCGAAACGCGCAGCGAATCCCCGGTCTCGGGATCGATGAAGCGGGTCTCGCCGGTGGTGGGCAGATCGCGCTCCCCGGGATCGATCAGGTGGAAGACCAGCACCTCGTGGCCGGTGTGCTGCAAAAAGATCAGCGCCTTGGCGGTCTCGGCCGGATCGACGAGCAGATCCGAGATCAGGATCACCAGTCCCTTGCGCTTGAGTCGCATCGCCACATTGCGGATCGCCGATTCGGAATCGGTCCTGCCTCCACCCTCGAGGGCGTGCAGATGCTGAAGGAGGAGCCGCCAGTGAACCTTGCCGCCCCGGGCCCGCACCTGCCGCACGATCCGTTCGTGGAAGGCCATGAGGCCCACGATGTCGCCCTGCCGCGTGAGGATCAGCGAGATCGCCGCCGCCAGGTGCTTGGCGTACCAGAGCTTGGTGGGAAGCGAGGAGCGCGAGCTCCAGTCCATGGAAGCGCTGATGTCGATCAGCATCCAGGCGCGCAGATTCGTCTCTTCCTCGTATTGCTTGACGTAGAAGCGGTCCGAGCGCGCGAACATCCGCCAGTCCAGGGTCCGCAGATCGTCGCCGGGCTGATAGGCGCGATTCTCGGCGAATTCGGCCGAAAAGCCGCGGTTGGGCGACCGGTGGAGCCCGAGGAGGAAGCCGTGCACGACCTGCCGCGCGATAATGTCGATGCCCCCGAGCTGAGCGAGGGTGGCGGGATCGATCAGATCGGATCTGCGGTCGCGGTGCGGCGTTGTCGTCTCGTTGGTCAACTCTGTGGCCGCCAGGTCGCCTGCAGCTTGATTCTCATTCCCTTGGGGCTGTGGGTGAAGCCGTCGTAGGACTGTTCCCACCGCACCAGAGGCGGGTCCCTGTCCAGCAGATTCAGCACCGAAAGACCGATGTCGAGCTGGTCCGAAGCCCGCCGCAACAGGCTCAGGTCCACAGTGGCGAAGCGGTCGATCTCTTCGAACCGCGTGCCCGCGAAGGCCTCGTTGGTGTATCCCGAAATCGTGTTCAGGTAGCTGACCGCGCTGTAGTCGCCCTGGTGGAAGCCGGCCGAGAGATTCGTCTTCCACTGCGGCAGCGGCGGCGCGATCGGATTGCCCCAGTTGAGCTTTCCGGCCGCGTCGTGCTCGGGGAAGACCTCGGCGTCGTTCAGGTCGAGGGCCCGCACAAAGAACTTCCGGATCCAGGTTGCGTCCAACCCGAAGGACACGACCCCCTGTCCCGCGGGAATGCGGGCGGCCGCGTGCAGATCCAGTCCCGACATGCTGATTCCCGGCCAGTTCACGAAGCGCGCCTCGATCCGTTCCACCGACTGCACGTCGCAACTCCCGGTGCCGCGTCCATCCGGGCAGGTGACGTACTCGCGCACCGCCTCGCGCTGGCTTCCACCCGCCGCGTAGAGGCTCGCAATCCCTTCGTAGGGAAGGATGTCGATGACATCGTCGAAGTCGTAGCTCCAGTAGTCGAGCGAGGCCCGCATCCGCCGCAGCTCCAGGCTGGCGCCCACATTGTAGGTGAAGGCGCGCTCGGGAACGAGATCATGGTTGCCGTAGGTGTCGACGGCCTTGTAGATCCCCGCCGCGCTGACGTACTCCAGCCCGGTGTTCAGGTCTTCGTTGAGGTCGTCGACCGATGGGGTGCGGAAGGTGGTCTGCACCGAGGTGCGCAGCGCCAGAGGCCCGGGGAGGTCGAAGCGGAGAGCGACCTTGGGATCGAAGCTCCGCACGGAGCCATGAAACTCGTAGTTGGCGGCGACCTGGCCGCGGATGCGCGAGCCGAGGGCGAGTTGCGACTCCGCGAAGAAGCGGTGGACGATCTGCGCGTCCTCGTACTGGAAGAAGCCGGTGGTGAAGTGGAAGGGCCCGAAGGGTTCCGCGCAACTGTGGTCGCCGGGAACCGGACAGGGGGTGGCGGTGAGATCGCCGGCGGCGTTCGGCGTGGCGCCCACGCTCAGACGGCGAAACTGGTAGCCGGCCGCGTAACCCAGCGCCTCCTCTTCTTCGGGCGCGTTCTTCAGGATCGCGTCGACGACCAGCAGATTGGCGCGGTTGTCGAGGTTCGCCTCGTCGTTCATCCAGTCGAGCAGCTCGGCGCGGTTTTCCAGGCCGGGCGCAAAGTCCGGGTTGGCGCGGTCGCGGAAGGGAGCGCCGGGCTGGGTCGCGAACTGATGGGCGTTGCTGAAGGGATTGTAGTACAGGCAGTCGCCCTGTCCGGGAACCTTCCCGCCCGTGGGTCCGAGCGCCATCCCCGAGGGGCTCGACGGATCGGCCACCACCTCGACGCCGCAGTTCGGACCGCCGAATCCCCGGAAGGCCAGGAACTTCCGGTAAAGGTATTCGCCCGGCAGGTTGGAGTTGCCGGTGGAGCGCGAGAAGCCGGCGGCCAGCTCGAAGGCCATCTCCCGGCCTCCGAAGCCCTCGAAGGGGCGTTCCAGCGAGCCCGCCAGCCGCATGGTGTTGGATTCGCGGCGCAGCGTCCGCGCGGGACCGGCGTTCCCCACCATCCTTCCGAAGAAGTACCAGTCGTTCTCCAGGCAGCTCTCCGTGCTGGCGAATCCGGCGCCGGCGCCGTGGCGGCTGCAGAAGGCCTGTCGTCCCGGGTGCGAGGGCGCGATCAGATGGGTTCCGTTGTAGGGCGAGATCGGCGGGTAGGAGGGCGTGGTCACCCATTCGGGGGTCTCGGCCAGGGCCCAGAGCGCCTCCAGGTGGTAGCTGCCGCGATCGCCCAGCGCTCCGTTCAGTTCGCCGAAGGTGCGCACCTGGCGGGTGGCGCCGAGCAGGTTGTCGTAGGGGTCGTAGCGGAAGCGGCAGGTCTCGGCCTCCTCGAGAAAGCCTCCGAATTCGCGGCAGTTGGGGTCGACGAAAACGCCTCCCCAGCCGCCGTAGTGCGCGTCGGTGAGGGCGGTCACGAACTGGTCCTTCGTCTCGCTTCCGGTCAGCCGGGGAAAGAGGAATGCGCCCGGATTGCCGGTGTACGACCAACCGCCCCCGCCCGGCGTGAACTCGCTCAGGGCCCAGCCCGCCTCCTCAGGGGTCAGCTCCTGCGTGGCGAAGAGTTCCGCCGAGAGCACCGCGTGCGCGCTCTCCCCGAGCCGCGATCCCCAGATCAGTCCGCCGCTCGTCTCTCCCGAATGCGCGAAGTATTCGTGCGCGCCCGAGATCTCCAGCCCCTCGAAGTCGCTGCGGGTCAGGAAGTTCACCACCCCTGCCACCGCGTCCGAGCCATAGATCGCCGAGGCCCCCTCCTTGACGACCTCGACCCGGTCGAGCGCCACCGAGGGGAAGGCGTTCACATCGACGAAGCGGCCGCCGGCAAGGCGAATCGGCAGATAGACCTGCCGCCGCCCATTCAGTAGAACCAGGGTGCGCGAAGCCCCGATTCCCCGAAGATTCACGCTCGCCACCGTCTCCGACACGACCCCCGGGGGCCGGGTGTTGTACCAGCCCTGGCGGTTGCCCAGGATCCCCTGGCTGGCGGTGACGTTGCGGAAGAAGTCGAAGCCCTGCGGCGATCCCTGCTCCGCCAGCGTTCGGCGGCCCGAGACCGAGACGGCGTAGGGAAGTTCGACGGGGGACTCGGAGAAGGCCGTTCCGGTCACGACCACCCCCTCGATAGCCAGCACGGTGGCGACCATCTCGATCTCCAGGAAGACGGATTCGCCCTCGGGCACCGTCACGCTGCGGGTCTCGGCGAGGTGTCCGATCCTCTCGACCAGCAGTTCATGGGTGCCGGCCGGCACTCCCGCAAGGACGAATTGCCCGCCATCGCGCGTCAGGATGCCGATTCCGAGGGTGGGCACGCTCACCTGCGCGCCGACGATCGGCAGCCCGGAATCGGCATCGGTGACCGTTCCGGCGATGCTGCCGCCGGTCTGGGCGGAGGCAGCGGCCGGGGGCGAAGCGAACAGCGCGAACACGGCGGCGACGGCGATCAGGACGATCTTTCGCATGGGTAAGTCCCTTTCCGTTGGAACAAATGGTCATCTTCCCAACCTGCCTCTTCATCCACGGCTTCAACCTGATCGACGGTGGCCTCTCGCGTCAAGTCGATCCCCGTTTTCTCGCGGGCCGGCGAGGCTGAATCCCGTCGCACGAGCCACCGCGATCCCTGGCAGTCCGTGGATCATGCCGGGTGCGCTTGGGGGACCGGCGAGGCGCCGTGCCGGCAAGGCGCGCCGCAGCCCGAATAGCCCAGCCATTGGGGCTAAGGAACAACGCAGAGCGCAGCGTTTCGGCGTGAGTGCATCGCCGTTCGAATGCCGCTCGATGTTTGTCCACGGGGTGTTGGCCCCCGCACCGGTCGCGCGAGCGGGCTCCGCGGGAATGCGGGTGGGGTGCGGCAATTCGGCGGCGGAGCCTCCCGCCGCGCCTCCGCCGGAGTTCGCGGCGCCCAACGCCGCCGCTTCCAGGGGCGCGCAAGTCGGGATAGCTTCCCTGGGCGCGCCGGTCCCTCGTCCCGGGCCCGACGATCGCCGCCGCGGCCACCGGTCCGCCGCAACGCGACCCGCGCCGCCCCCCGTCCTCCTCAGCCTCCACCCCCCGGCCCCCCCTTGCGCACCGACCTGATCCGCAACTTCTGCATCATCGCGCACATCGACCACGGCAAGTCCACCCTGGCCGACCGGATCCTCGAGGCGACGGCGGCGGTGGACCGGCGGCGCATGCGCGACCAGATCCTCGACTCCAACGAGCTGGAGCGCGAGCGGGGGATCACGATCAAGCTGCACGCCATCCGGATGTCCCACCGTGCGAACGACGGCCGCGAATATTCCTTCAACCTGATCGACACTCCCGGCCATGTGGACTTCGCCTACGAGGTCTCTCGCTCGCTGGCGGCCTGCGAGGGGGCGATCCTGGTGGTGGACGCGACGCAGGGGGTGCAGGCGCAGACGCTCTCGAATCTCTTCCTGGCTCTGGAGGCCGACCTCGAGATCGTCCCGGTCCTGAACAAGATCGATCTGCCCGGCGCCGAACCGGAGCGGCGGCGGCGGGAGGTGGCCGATCTGATCGGGATCGAGCCCGAAACCGTGCTGGCGGCGAGCGCCAAGGAAGGAACCGGCATCGAGGCGATCCTGGAGGCGGTGGTCGAACGGGTGCCGCCCCCGTCGGGATCCGCCGACGCCCCGCTCCGCGCCCTGATCTTCGATTCCCTATACGACCGGTACCTGGGCGCGGTCCCCTCGATTCGCATGGTGGACGGCACCCTGGCTCCCGGAATGACGATCACCTTCGGCGCCGCCGACTCCCGCTACGAGGTCACCGAGGTGGGCCACATGCGGCTGGGGCGGGTTCCGGCCCGGGCGCTGGGTCCGGGCGAGGTCGGCTACCTGGTGGCGGCCATCAAGGCGGTCTCGGACACCCGGGTGGGCGACACCGTTCTCGACGCCGCCCATCCCGCCGCCACCCTCCTGCCCGGCTACAAGGAGGCGCGGCCGATGGTCTTCGCCGGCCTGTATCCGACCGACTCCGACGGGTACGCCGAGCTTCGCGACGCCCTCGAACGCCTCCGCCTGAACGACGCCTCCCTCCACTTCGAGCCCGAGACCTCGAAGGCGCTTGGATTCGGCTTCCGCTGCGGCTTCCTCGGCCTCCTCCACATGGAGATCGTGCAGGAACGGCTGGATCGCGAATTCGGCATCCGCCTGGTCACCACGGTCCCCAATGTCAAGTACCGGGTGGAGATGACCGACGGCGAGGAGCGGTGGGTCGAGAATCCCTCGGAGCTTCCCGATCGCGCCCTGGTCGGTTCGGTCGCGGAACCGGTCGTGCGCGCCCGCATCGTGGTTCCGGCGGAGTTCATCGGCAATGTGCAGAAGCTCTGCCACGAGCGGCGGGGGATCTTCCGCGGCATGAGCTACCTTGATCCGCGCCGCGTCGAGATGGACTTCGAGCTTCCCCTGGCCGAGATCGTTCTGGACTTCTACGGCCGCCTGAAGGGAGGAACCCGGGGCTACGCCGCCCTCGACTACGAGTTCCAAGAATACCGCGCGGGAGATCTCGTCAAGCTCGACGTCCTGGTGAACCGCGATCCCGTCGACGCCTTCTCGGTCATCCTCCACCGCGAGAACGCCCATCGTCACGGCCGCGCCCTGATCCGCAGGCTCCGGAAGCTGATCCCCCGGCAGCAGTTCGAGGTGGCGCTGCAGGCGGCGATCGGGGGACAGGTGATCGCGCGCGAGAATGTTAGGGCGCTCCGCAAGAACGTGACCGCCAAGTGCTACGGAGGCGACATCACCCGCAAGCGCAAGCTGCTCGAACGGCAGAAGGAGGGGAAGCGAAGGATGAAACAGGTGGGTTCGGTCGAGATTCCTCAGGAGGCCTTCATGGCGGTGCTTCAGCTCGACGACCAGGAGGGGCGATGAGCGCCGGACGTTCTCGTCCGGCCGATCCCGAATGGATCGTGGGGGTGGATGTCGGGGGGACCAATCTCCGCGTCGGCGCAATTCCCTTCGCGGGCGGGGCGCCGGTCGAGGTCATGCACGGCAAGACGCGGGCGCAGGAGGGCGCGAAGGCGACGGTGCGCCGGATCGGAGCGATGGTCCGCAAGGTGGCGGCGCGGGTGGAGGGCGAGGTGGTGGGGGTGGGGGTCGGGGTTCCGGGTCCGCTGGACAGGAAGCGCGCCATGGTGCTCGAGACCCCGAATCTGGGTTGGCGCAACGTGCCGCTCGGCTCGATGATCGCCGACGAGACGAAGCTGCCCGCAGTGATCGACAACGATGCCGCGTGCTTCGCGCTGGGGGAGTGGTGGATGGGGGCGGGGCAAAGGGCGGAGTGCCTGGTCGGGGTTACTCTGGGCACCGGCGTCGGGAGCGGCATCGTCCTGGGGGGAAGGATCCATCATGGCGCCTCCGACGCGGCCGGCGAGCTGGGCCATACGGTCGTGGCGGTCGGCGGACGGCGCTGCGGCTGCGGACGGCGCGGCTGCGTGGAGGCCTACGCTTCGGGACCGGCCATTGCGGGCCGGGCGCGCGAGGCGCTGGCCGAAGGGATCGCAGTCGCCCCCTCGGTGCTGGGCAGGCGCGATCCCGGCGCGATCACCGCCCGGGACGTCTGCGCCGCCGCCGCGGCCGGCGACGAGCTCGCGCGCATCGTGGTGCAGCGGGCCGCCGACATGCTTGCCGTCGCGCTTGCCAATGTCATCCACCTGCTCAATCCCGACGTCCTGGTGATCGGCGGGGGGGTGGCCGCGGCCGGCCGGTTCCTGATGGGTCCGCTGCGGACCGGGGTGGAGCGCCGCGCCTTCGCCTCCGCGGTGCGGGCCTGCCGCCTCGTGCCCGCCGCCTTCCCCGAGACATCCGGAATGGTCGGAGCCGCCGCCGTCTTCAGGCAGGCCACCGGTGCCGCGCTCTGACGGGAGCGTTGCGCCCGCGCAGAGGCTTGGCGTTCTGGGCACCCTCGTGCGCGACAGGATTCACCCGCCCGGAGGCGCGCCGGCGGGGCGGGGCTGGGGAGGGATTGCCTACGCGCTGGCGGCCTTCGATCATCTTCTGGGCCCCGGTTGGTCCATGGTGCCCGCGATCAGGCTCGGCGCCGATCTCGCGGTCCGGGGGCGGGCGTTCCTTGGTTCGCTGGGCCGCGTCGGCGATCTGCGATTCGTGCGGGTCGTGCCGGAGCCCAACAACCGGGTGGAGCTGCGCTACCGGAATCAAGCCGAGCGCCGCGAAATCCTCTCGGGCGGGGTGCCGGGTTGGGAGCCGCGGGAGATCGCCGAACTTCTGGAATCGCTTGATGCGTTATATGTCAACTTCATTGCGGGCAACGAGATGACTCTTGCGGGAGCGCGCCTCGTCCGAGACCGGATGCGGGGGCCGAGCTGGGCGGACCTGCACTCGCTCTTCCTGGGTGCGGGCCCCGGCGGCGAACGCATCCCGCGACGGCTCCCCTCCAGCGTGGCCTGGGCGCGGTGCTTCGACGCGGTGCAGATGAACGAGACCGAATTCGCGCTCTTTGTCGGCGACGAAGCGATCCGCGGCGGCGAAGCGACGGGGCCCGCGGCGGCGCCGGGTGCGCGCGCGGCGGTCGCGGATGCGCTGGGAGGGCGGCTTGGCACCGTGGTCGTGACGCGCGGGGGCGATGGGGTGGAGATCTTCAGGAAGGACGCCGGAGGCGGATTGGCGCCGCGGCGCGAGGCGGTGGCCGTGCCGGGGGGCGGGGGGCGGGGGGATCCGACCGGGTGCGGCGACATCTGGGGCGCGACCTGTTTCGCCGGCCTGCTCGACGGGCTGGAAATCGCGAAGGCGGCGCGACGCGCCAACCGGGTCGCGCGCCGGAATCTGGCTTGCACCGGGGCCGAAGAGCTGCACGCCTCCCTCTCCCGCTCCCACTGCCGCAGGAGCTGAAGCCATGCGCGTCATCGAGATTCCGGCCTCCTTCGACTACCGCAACATCGAGACCCTCTACGACCAGATCGACGTCGCGAAGGCCGAACCCCTCCTCTTCGATCTGCGGCGGCTGCGCTGGATCGATCCGAATGGCATGCTGGTCCTGCTGGCGGCGGGCAGAGTTGCGGCCGAAGCGGGAAGCCGGCCCCGGATCTACCTGCCCGGCAACCGCGAGGTGGTCGGCTACCTCGACCGGATGGGATTCCACGAGGCCGCGCTGGAGGTCTTCGAGATCGGTCCGCGCTCGATCTGGCAACGCCGGTCGCGCCGCTCCGACGTCCTTCTGGAGATTACCGGGATCGCGCGCAACGCCGACGTTCACGGGGTGGTGGAACGGGTCCAGTCAAGGGCCGGCGCCATCCTCTCCAACACGCTGCGCTATCCTTCTTCGGCGGTCGTGCAGTTCTCGGTGATCCTCTCCGAGGTCTGCCAGAATATCGTCGAACATGCGAAGGGACCGGGTTGGGTGGCGGCGCAGGCCTACAACTGGAGGCGGCGTCTGGGGCGGCAGGTGGCGGTCATTGCGGTGGCCGACATCGGGCGCGGCTTCCGGGCGTCGCTCGAGGAGCGGCACGCCGAACGATTCGATGGGCGCTGGGGCGACATGCCGGCGCTCGAGGCCGCCTTCCTGCACGGAATCACCCGCTTCCCCGACACCGGCCGCGGTCAGGGGATTCAGCAGATCCGCAAACAGGTCAGGCGGTGGCAGGGGCTGATCTCGATTCGCAGCGGGAGCGCGCGCATCGCCGACACCCCGTCCTGGAGCAGCAAGGGGAAGGTGGAGGAAGGACTGCGTCCCTTTCCGGGATCCCAGATCAACATCATTCTGCCGGAGCGAATCCAATGAGTTCGCCGCGACCGAGCTCGCTTCATGTCGACGTGGGGGCCGTTTTCCGAGACCGCTTCGCCCCCCTTCTCCCGAACCTGGTCACCCGTCCCACCGGCCGCGCCGTGCGGGAGGCGATCGAGTCGCACTGTTCCGGCCGCGCCCCCGCCCCCTTCGTATCGCTGATCGATCTCACCCGCGTCCGGGTGCTCGACTTCAGTTGCGCCGACGAGGTGGTGGCCAGGTTGCTCGTCCGGTATCTTCGCTCCGATCGTCCCCGGGAAGCCTTCTTTCTCTTCCGCGCCATCTGCGAGATTCACCGGCAGGCGGTCGAAGCGGCGCTGGCCCGGCACGCTCTGGCGGCGGTGTGCGACTTCGGCGATGGCCGCTTTCACCTGGCCGGGATGGCGTCCGCGGAGGAGCGGGCCGCGTGGGGGATTCTCGAACGGCGGCGCGAGATCGAGCCGGGAGGACTGGCGGGGGACTTCGGGGGGCGGGGGGAGGCGTTGCTTGCCGGGCTGGCAAAGCGCAGGCTGGCGTTGCGGAGGGGCGGCGGAACGACGCTGGCGTTGAGCGCGGTGGCGCGCAGGGACGCGAGCGGAGACGACGAGACAACGGACTGATGAATCAAATGGGAGCGAGGGATATCAAAAAGGAGCGGGGGATGACGACAGGCAGCAACGGAAGGCGTCCGGCAGGCAGCGCAACGCACGCGATTCATGCCGGGAACCCCGCAGGACGGCCCGGACAGCCGGTGGTGGGACCGGTCGTGCGGAGTTCGACCTTCTTCTGGGCGGGACCCGACGACGGAATCGATCTGATGTACAGCCGCTACGGGAACAATCCAAACCAACTCTCGGTGGCGGCCAGGATCGCGGCGCTGGAGGGCACCGAGTCGGCTCTGGCGCTGGCCAGCGGGATGGCGGCGATCGCGACCACCCTCCTGGCGGCCACCCGCATGGGCGACCACATCGTCGCGAGCCGACAGCTCTACGGGCCCACCCGCCAACTGGTCTCGCAGGAGCTCGCGCGGCGCGGCGTCGACTGCACCCTGGTCGATCCCTGCGACGCCGAGGTCTGGGGCGCGGCGGTCACCCCGCGCACCCGCGTCGTCCTCATCGAGCTGCCCACCAATCCCACCCTGCGCGTCTTCGAGATCGCTCCGGCCCGCGAGGCGGCGCGCTCGGTCGGCGCCCTTCTCGCCGCCGACATGACCTTCGCCTCCCCGATCAATCTGCGCGCGGCCGAACACGGGGTGGACGTCGTCATTCATTCGGCCACCAAGTACCTGGGCGGCCACTCCGATCTCATTGCGGGAGCGGTGGCGGCGGACCGCGAGACGATCGCTCGCATCACGAAGACGATGAAGCTCTACGGCGGCTCGATCGATCCGGGAACGGCCTGGCTCCTCGAACGCGGCATCCGCACCCTGCCTCTCCGCATGGAGCGCCACAACCGGACCGCGCTGCATCTGGCGCGCTGGTTCGCCGGGGTGGAGGGGGTGCGCGAGGTCATTCATCCCGGGTTGCCCGGTCACCCCGACCACGAGCTCGCCACGCGCCTCCTGGACGGCTATGGGGGAATGGTCTCGATCGTGCTCGAGGGCGGGGGTCCGGCGGCCGACCGATTCTGCCGCGCTCTTCGCCTGGCGGTTCCCGCGCCCTCGCTGGGCGGGGTGGAGACGCTGGTGTCGCAGCCGCGCCACACCTCGCACGCCGAACTGAAGCGCGAGGAGAGGGAAGCGATCGGGATCCCGGACGGATTCGTGCGAATCTCGGTGGGGCTGGAGGATCCGGAAGACCTTCGGGCCGACTTCGGCGCCGCCATCCGGGCCGCAACCGGAAGCCCGGAGAAGGTCGCGGCCCGCCTGTAGCCGGTGGCGTCCCGGGTGCGCTAGCGCAGGCGCGCCGGGTCGGACGAGCCGGCCGGTGGCGCGGGGACGGCGGCCGGGAGGGGGCCTCTACGCTTCGCCCATGTAGGGGTATTCGTAGCGCGTCGCCGGAACCAGATTCTCCTTGATGCTGCGCGGCGAGAGCCACCGCGCGATGTTCGCCGCCGAGCCCGCCTTGTCGTTCGTGCCCGAGGCCCTTCCGCCCCCGAAGGGTTGCTGGCCCACCACCGCGCCCGTCGGCTTGTCGTTGATGTAGAAGTTGCCGGCGGCGTTGCGCAGCGTGTCCAGCGCTTCCCGCACCCGCGAGCGGTCCTGCGAGAAGACGGCGCCGGTCAGCGCGTAGGGCGAGGTCTCGTCCACCAGCCGCAGCGTTCGCTCCCACTCGGCGTCGGGGTACACGAAGACCGAGATGACGGGACCGAAGATCTCTTCGCACATCGTCTCGTGGCCGGGGCTGTGCGCGCGGATGATCGTGGGGCGAATGAAGAAGCCGTCCGCATCGGAGTAGCGTCCGCCCGCCACCACCTCGGCGTTCGGGTCCGCATCCGCCCGGGCGATGTAGCCGGTGATGGAATCGAAGGCCCGCCGGTCGATCACCGCATGGACGAAGTTGCGGAAGTCGAGGGGATCGCCCACCGGCAGACTCTCGGTTTCGGCCGCCAGGTCGTCGCGGATCCGCCTCCACAGCGACGCGGGAAGGTAGGCGCGGGAAGCGGCCGAGCACTTCTGTCCCTGGTACTCGAAGGCGCCGCGCACGATCGCGGTGCGGACCGCGTCGCCGTCGGCCGAGGGATGCGCCAGGATGAAGTCCTTTCCCCCGGTCTCGCCCACCAGCCGCGGATAGCTGCGGTACGACGCGATGTTGTTGCCCACCTGCCGCCAGAGCGACTGGAAGACCTCGGTGGACCCGGTGAAGTGCAGCCCCGCGAAGTCCCGGGAGCCGAGCGCCGCCGCGGTGATCGCCGAGGGGTTGCCGGGCACGAAGTTGACGACCCCGGGCGGGAGTCCGGCCTCCTCGAGCAGCTTGTAGGTGTGATACCCGGAGAGGACGGCGCTGCGGGAGGGCTTCCAGAGGACGCCGCACCCGACCAGCGCCGGAATGCCCGCGAGGTTGGCGCCGATGGCGGTGAAGTTGAAGGGGCTGACGGCGTAGACGAACCCCTCCAGCGGCCGGTAGTCGGTGCGGTTCCAGACGCCCTTCTCGGAGACGGGCTGTTCGGTGAAGACGCGCTCGGCGAAGTGGGCTCCGAAGCGGAAGAAATCGATGATCTCGCAGGCCGCGTCGATCTCGGACTGATAGGCGTTCTTGCTCTGCCCGAGCATCGTGGCCGCATTCAGCCGCGCCCGCCAGGTGGTGGAGAGCAGCTCCGCCGCCTTGAGGAAGATCGCCGCCCGGTCCTCCCACCGCCACGACGCCCATTCGCGCTGCGCCTCCACGGCGTTGGCGATCGCCCGGCGCGCCTCTTCCGCCCCTCCCTCGTGACAGGTCGCGAGCCGGAGCCCATGATCGTGCGGGGCATGCACGGGGTGGGTGACGCCGGTCCGGATCTCGCGTCCGCCGATGACCAGGGGGATTTCGATCTCCTCGCCGCGCATTCGCTCCAGCGCGGCCTTCAGCTCGGCGCGTTCCGGAGTGCCGGGCGCGTAGCTCAGGACGGGTTCGTTGATCGGTGGGGGAACGCGGAAGAAACCGGACATGAAGAGGAAGCCTCGCACTTGGCTGGTGGGATTGCCGGGGATTCGGGCCGGAAGCGGGGGACCGGGAGCGTCGCGGCCGTCCGGGGCCGTGGCAATCTCACCCGGCTTGCCGAATGGGGCAACCCCGCGGCCCGCAACGGTTGACAGGGACGGAGCCGGCGGTAGCTTTCCTGCGCGTTGCCGCCCCGCGCGGGGGCCGGGACGCGGTGGAGGTGTCTCGCGGACGGAGCATGGACACGAGAGATCGGATCGAGGCGGTGCTGGAGTCCATTCGGCCTGCGATTCGCCTGGATGGCGGAGATGTGCGGCTGGTGGACTGGAGTGCGGAGCGGGGAAGGGTGGAAGTGCGATTGCTCGGAGCCTGCGAGGCGTGCCCGATCTCGATGCTCACCCTCAAGGACGGGATTGAACGGCGGTTGCGCGCCGCCGTGCCCGAGGTGCTGACTGTTGACGCCAGTTGAGTCGATTCGCCGGGAGGGCGGAAAAGAGATCGTTCGCAGGGTGAAGGAAGCGCTGGCCCGGGTCGTGAATCCCAATACCGGGCGGAGCGTGGTCGCCGGGGGGCAGATCGGGGAGCTGAAGGTCGATGGCGAGGGAAGCGCGACCTTCGTTTTTTCGTTGCGCAAGGGCGATCCGGGTGTGCTCGTGCGCCAGGCGCGCGCGGCGGCCCAGGGGGTGGAGGGGGTGCGGCGGGTCAGGGTGAATGTGCAGTTGCCGCAAAGTGCGCCCGCGGAAAACACGGCGCCCGGGGGAAGGACGGCGCCCGCGGGAGGGACGACAGCCGCAGCGGGTCCCGCCGGCGCGCGTGGGGCGGGGGGTGGACTTCGGCCGGGGTCGGTGCCCGCGCCGACGCCGTCGCCGGATGCGCTTGCCGGGGTGAAGCGGGTGGTCGCGGTCAGTTCGGGGAAGGGGGGGGTGGGGAAGTCGATGGTCGCCACCAATCTGGCCGCTCTCGCCGCCTCGCGCGGCCTGGCGACCGGACTCCTCGACGCGGACATCTACGGGCCCAACATTCCGACGATGTTCGGCGAGGGACGCCGCCCCGCGGTCACCGGCGCCAAGGGCTCCGAGATGATCGTCCCGCTCGAGGCGCACGGCGTCCGGCTCATGAGCCTCGGCTTCCTCCTTGAGCGCGAGCAGCCGGCGATCATGCGCGGTCCCCTCATCGCGGGGATCCTCAAGCAGTTCATGGAGCAGGTCGAGTGGGGCCGCCTGGATCTGATGATCGTCGACATGCCCCCTGGAACCGGCGATGCCCAGCTCTCCCTGGTTCAGACGGTGGAGCTCGACGGCGCGGTCATGGTGACCACCCCGCAGAAGGTCGCGACCGGCGATGTCCGCCGCGGCGCCCGCATGTTCGAACGGGTCAACACGCGCGTCCTGGGGATTGTCGAGAACATGTGCGGTTTCCGGATTCCCGGCACCGCCGAGATCGTCGATCTCTTTGGCCGCGGCGGAGGCGAGACGCTGGCGAACGAACTCAAGCTTCCATTCCTGGGAAGAATTCCCCTGGACATCGAAGTGCGGAGATCGGGGGATCTGGGTAGGCCGACGGTGGTGTCCGCCCCTCGGTCTCCGGCCGGCCGGGCGCTCAGCGAGATGGGTGACCGACTCCTGGGCGATCTGGAGCGGCTCCCCCCGCGTCGCTGAGGGTCCGCCGGCGATTCGATCGGCTGGATCAGCCGCGTTCCAGCCACTTTCGGTCCGCAGCCGAGAGTGCATCCCGGTTGCGGAATCTGGCCATCAGCTTGAGAACGGCCCACCCGACGAGCATGATGGGCGCGACCTTGAAGAGGAGGAAGCCGGCGATGGCGGTGGTAAGCCCAAGGAGAGCGCCCAGAACCGTCAGCACGATCCAGACCGCGACGATGCTGACGATCCCCATCCCGAGGAAGGTAAGGAGACTCCGGGTCATGCTCGAATCGTCCCTCGCCGCGCGAGTGAAGAAGAGCAGGCAGGCGACCACCGCGATTGCCAACAGAACTCCCATTGCTTCCTCCAATTGTCGATGTCCGATCGTCGATGCGCGTTCGCCGGGCAAGCCCGCGCTCGCATGATCCGGTTATAAGGTAACGCCGCTTCAAAAAGGTAACGCCCCCGCCCCGCCGGCTGCGACGGCGCACCCCGGGGTCGGGCTACGGAATCCGCTCGATCTCCACGCTGCCGAGCGCCGCCGAGATCTCGATCTCGACCTTGCGGTCCGCGCGCTCCCAATTCGGCGAATGGTATTCGCGGCCATCGCGCGCGAAGCCGTCAAGCCCGGAATTCGCGGTCAGCATGTTGTCCAGGCGGATGCGGGCGCCCAGCGCTTCCGGTATCCGGATCGTCAGCGCCCCCAGCCCCATGTCCACCTCCAGACGCGCGTCGGCCGGCCACGCTCCGTTCAGGTCCAGCGTCACCGATCCCATTCCCGCATTGATCTCCACCCGCTTCGCGTTGAGGTTCCCGAGGCCGCGCAGCGAGAAATCGGCCGCCCCCACATTGAAGCTCGCCGCGGACATCGGTTCGGGATTGGGTTCGTCCACCCGGATCCTCGATTCGGAAGCTCCGGTGTTGACCTCGAGCCCGTGGAGGGCGATTCCCGAGAGATCCAGTTCGGCCTCGCCGGCGCCGAAATCGACCTCCAGATCGATGGGAAGGCCGGTGGAGAGCGCCAGGTCGAGCGCATTGCGGATCTCGCCGCTCACGCGGAAGCGCCAGTTGCGCTCTCCATCCATCCCGACCTCCAGGCGACCGTCCCGGTATGAGAGCTCCGGGGTGACCAAACGCTCGTCGAAGTCGTAGGTGGCGTGGTAGAGGAGGGAAGGCGCTCCGGGACGCAGCGTGAGCTTTCCCGCCCCGAACTCGACGCGGACCCGGAGCCGCTCTTCGTCGGTGATCTGGCGCGACCAGGTGGCGGTGCGCGCCTGGCTCGCATGCAGAAGCGAGGGCGCGAGCAGGAGGAGGCCGGGGAGCGCGGGAAGGAGGCGAATCATGAGTCGGCCTCGTCCTCGTTGCGGGAGCCGTCGCCGGACTCCGGGGAATCGGCGGGCGGCGCGTCGGCGGCGAGGTCGTCGCCGTCGATGTCGTCGGGGGACCAGGCCGCCTCGAACTCCTCTTCCACGGGGTCGCCGCGCCAGAGCGAGCCTTCCCGTCCGCCGCGCGTGAGGATCGCCGCGCCCAGTCCCGCCATCCCGGCCAACACGGAGACCAGGGAACCGGCGCCCTGGAGGACCGCCCCGAGCCAGCCCGCGAGGGGAATCGCCTTCAGGAGGGGAGCCGCTGCGAAGGGAAGGGCAAGCGCAGCCAGCCCGGTCAGCCGGACATGAGTTGCGCGGGTCCGGTCCACCCGTTCCAGCCAGGGAAGGTTCTGGTTGAGCACCCACCGGCCGACGTTGTGGCTTACCCCGACGTAGCCCAGGAAACCGGCGAGGAAGACCGCCAACGGGAAGAGGACGACCCAGAAGGGAATCAAAAAGACGCCGATCAGCGTCACTGCCAGCGCGGCGATTCCCAGGATCAGGGCGGGGACGAAGAGGATTCCGCCCGCGAACCCGGCCGCCATGGACCGCAATGGACGCGTGGCGGCTTCGTTGGCCACGCGGTCCACCCGGTCGCCTCCGTAGCGAGTCAGCAGCAGCGCCGCGCCGCAGGCAAGCAGAAACTTGAGGAGGGCATCCAGGACATCGCCGGTCGTCTGCGCCACCCTGCGAAGTGCCTGCACCCAGGGTTCCGGACGATTGGCCGCCCGCACCTGCCGTTCGAGTTCGGCCTCCAGTTCGCGAATCCGCGCCCGCATCTCTCGTTGGGTCGCCGCCGCCGTCTGCGTCCGGACCGCCTCGGCAAGCTCCCTCGCGCGCCGCTGCGCCTCGGCCGACTGGCGCGCTTCGTCCGTCCGTTGAGTGATGCTGCGCACCTCCCGCGGCTCGTTCGCCGAATCGAGATCCGTCGCCCCGGCCAGCGCCCGCTCCAACGCGCGGTCGATCCGGGCCAGCAGCTCCGCCTCGGCCTCCGGGGATGCGTCCCCCCCGGGGTTCCAGTCGACGAGCGTCCGGTCGATCGCAGTCCCCGGGATGTCGGCCAGCAGATCGCCCCAGCTCCGGAAGGCGTCGCCGCCGGGTTCGTAGCGTCCGATCGCCTCGCCGTTGAGGGTGACGACGCCGTTGGCGAAGGCGATGGTCATCTCGGCGCCGTCGTTGAAGCCGATCGCAAGGGTATGCTCCCGGCTGGACCTGGAGATGGAGTGGGAGACGATTTCTCGTTCCTGGGTTGCGGCGCGGACCTCGGCCGTCGCGGGGACGGGGACGGCGAGGGCCGTGAGCAGGAACGCGATGGGGACGAAGGGGCCGCTATACGGTTGCATTGGGTTTCTCCGGTCCCGGGGACCTGAAGAGGTGGGCGTAGAGAATCCAGATCGAAGCGAGGGTGAGGAGGCCGACCGCCGCCGCTATCGCCAGGATTCCGATCGGCGAGATCGCTCCCGGGGGAAGGCCGCCGAAGGGCCCCAGCGCCGGGCCCGCGACGTCGAGCGCCAGATTGCCCAGCGCGATGAGGGCGGCGTTCGCCTTGTCCAGGAGGAAGCCGGCCAGGTTGGACGGGGTGACCAGGGGATTGTTGGTGAAGAGCATCCGGGCCAGAGCCGCGGCGGCGACGGCCGGTCCGAGGGCGAGCCCGGCGAGAGCCGCCACCAGACGGGCGCGGCTGCGAACCGGGAGGAGCCGTCCCGCCCGGACCGGGGAGCGCACCGGCCGGCCGGCGCGATCGGGGAGCCGCACCCCGTGCATGACCCGCGCCGCGAACCCCGGCGAAGGCGCGTGGCGGGGCAGCCGGGCGAGGGCTTCGTCGAGGAAGCCGCCCGGGAGGGTGGAGGCGGACCGGCCGCGACGCCGCAGGAGCGCGCGCCGCAACCTTTGCCGGAGCGACGGGCGAACCGGAAGCGCGGCCGCGACGCGCAGGGGAAAGTCCGCGGAGGGGGAGTGCGGTTCGAGCGATTCCAGCGCCGCCGCCAGCGCGCGACAGGACTTCAGCCGCGCGGCCAGGGCGGGATCCGCCGCCGCGGCTGTCTCGAAACAGGCGCGTTCCTCCGGGCTCGTCTCCCCGTCGAGGTAGGAGAAGATCCGTCGCGCCTGCGCCTCGGCGGGATCGCTCTGCCTTCGATGTGGTTTCGCCATCGTTCGGTTGCTCCTGAACAATTATCCGCGCTCCTACGCCCTTCCCCCCAAAGGGGTTTCACTCCTCCGGCCACCGCGGCGCAAGGAGGCGTCGCCGCGCCGGAAGGAAAACATATAGCGTCTCGCGTGGCGGCCTACCCTGATTCCAGGACGGGCCCCAGGATCTCCATGAGCTCGTGGCGCGCCCGGTGGATGTAGGTCTTCACCGTCCCCAGGGGTACTCCCATGATCTCGGCGATCTCCTTGTAGGAATAGCCCTCCACATGGCGCAGCAGGGTCGCGGTGCGGTACTCCGGGCGCAGCTTTCCGATTGCGGACTCCAGTTGGCCTCCGAGCTCGAGGTTTTCCACATGCGAATCGGGACTTTCTTCGGTCGATTCGAGAACCACCCGGGTGCGCGCCTGCTCGTCGGGGGTGACCGCGTCGGGCGAACCCTCGATCGAGATGGTGGGGACGCGCTTCCGACGGATGTGGTCGATGGTGAGATTGTGCGCGATCTTGAAGATCCAGCTCGAAAACTTGTAGGCGGGATTGTAGCTGCCGATCGCGTTGAAGGCCCGAATGAAGGTCTCCTGGGAGAGATCCTCGGCCAGCTCGCGGTCCCGAACCATGCGGTAGATCAGGCTGAAGACCGGTCTCTCGAATCTTCGAAGAAGCTCCCGGAAGGCCCTCTCGCGGCCCTTTGCCGCCTGGATGGCCAGGGTCTTGTCGTCTGGAACGGATCTGTTCAAGGTTGCCCTCGGCTCTGCGCGGGGCTGTGGCGCTGGAAGACGGAGCGTGCCCCCGCGGCGCTTCCCCGTTCCCCGAGCGACCGTTCCGGAAAGAGCCCGGCCCGGCCGCGGACGCTGCCGAATACGATACAGTGATAGGTTCTGATCCCCAGGGACGACGGTTGCACCGCCCTTCGCGCCGCGGCCCGGCCATCCCGGCGGCGACTGCGAGGTTCCAAAAATGAAATCCAACGGCGCGCGCGAGGCGGCCGCGCGAGGCTCCGGCAAGGCGGAGGGAGTCGTTCCCCGGGAGACCGTTTCCCGCGATGCCGATCCGGCCGAGGGGCCCGAGCGCGCGGCGCAGGTCCGAAGACTCTTCAGCGAGATCGCCCCGCGCTACGATCTGCTCAATCACCTGCTCAGCCTGAACATCGACCGGATCTGGCGGCGGCGGGCGATTCGCGAGCTGGGTTGGCCGCGCGATCCCGGCGGTCTCTACCTGGATCTCTGCACGGGCACCCTCGACCTGGCCCGGGAGCTGGCTCTGCAACGCGGCTTTGCCGGCCGGGTGGTCGGTTCGGACTTCGCCTTCCCCATGCTCGCGCGCGGATTGGGCAAGATCTCCGAGGTTCCCGTCGATCCGGTCTGCGGCGACGCTCAGCTCCTGCCCTTTGCGAGCGAATCCTTCTCCGGGGCGACCGTCGGCTTCGGGGTGCGCAACCTCTCCGATCCGGCGGCGGGCTTTCGCGAGGCGCACCGCATTCTGCGGCCGGGGGGAAGGCTGGTGGTGCTGGAGTTCACGGTGCCGCCGGGTCCTCTGATGCGCGCCGCCTACCTTCTCTACTTCAACCGCATCCTGCCGCGAGTGGGGCGCTGGATCTCGGGCCATTCCTGGGCCTACAGCTATCTGCCGCGTTCGGTGCGGAACTTCCCCGGACCCGAAGCGCTGGCCGAAATGATGCGCGGGGCCGGATTCGCCGAGGTGCGGTGGTTCCTCCTCAGCCGGGGGATCGCCGCAATTCATGTGGCGCAGAAGAATTCATGTGGCGCAGAAGGCAAAGTGCGACAAATGACTGCGGAACAGCCGTTTGCATGATCGGCGCACGCGCGGCCGGGGGTCAGTCCGGGGGGAGAAGGACGACCGGGCCCAGCTCCCGCGGCGAGGCGTCGAAGCGGGTGGTGTCGCCAACCAGGAGGATCGTCATTCGCTCGGGATCCACCTCTTCGCGAAAGACCTCCAGGACATCCGCCGCCTCCACCCCGGCAATCCCCGCCAGATAGCGCTCCAGCCAGTCCGCGGGAAGCTCCAGCCGCTCGTAGGCCATCCGCCGGGCCACGATCTGGAAGGGGGTCTGGAAGTTGAAGACGAAGCCGTTGGCGGTCTCTTCGATCGTGTGCGCCACCTCGGCGGGACGCGGCGCGCGGGTTCGCATCGAATCGAAGGCCTCGAGGAGGAGCCGGGTGGCGGCGATCGTCGTGCCGGGGCCGGTGCGGGTCAGGGCGCCGACCAGGCCGTCTTCGCGGCTCGGGGTGGTCCAGAGCGAAGATGCGCCGTAGGCATAGCCCTCCTCGGTGCGCAGCCGTTCCGAGAGCCGGCTCGACAGCCCCGACGCGCCCAGGATCGCGTTGCCGATGCGCGAGGCGAAGTAGGAGGGGTTGTCGCCCTGCCGAACCGAGCTGGCATGGGCCATGACGACGACGCTCTGCTCGATCCGGCGGTGGAGGACGAAGACGCCCGGCGCGGTGCGGATGGAGGGGCGGGGGGGATCGAGGAGGTTGCCGGAGCAGGGGGGCCAACCGGCCAGAAGGCTCTCCAGGAGCGGGGCCGCTCGCTCCCACGAGAGATCGCCGGTGACGCCCAGAACCAGATTGTCCGGACAGACGACTGCCTCGTGGACATGGCGCAGCCGGGCGGATGAGAGGTTGTCCGGTTCCAGGTCGGCGGGATCCATCTCCCAGCCCACCGGATGGTCGCCGTACATGATGTGGTTGAAGCGGCCGAAGGCGAGCGAGGCGGGATCGTCGGTCCGCCGCCGCACCCGCTCCAGCTCGGAGCCGCGCCAGAGCTCCACCTGCGCCGAGTCGAAGCGGGGCCGGCGCAGCATTGCGGTCCAGAGCCCGAAGGCTTCGTCCAGGTGGTCGGTGGTCATGTTGACCCAGGCCGAGGCGCTGCTTCCGCCCTGTCCGAAGCTCATCGCCAGCGCCAGCCTTTCGATCCTGTCGTCGACGGAATCGGGGGGCAGCGAGCGCGTTCCTGCGGTCCGCATCAGCGCCGGCATCGCCGTGGCGGCCGCAAGGTAGTCGCGCGGAAAGTTGCGCACGCCTCCCTCGAAGACCGCGTAGAAGGTGATCAGAGGCAGTTCATGGTCCTCCAGGTAGTAGACCGGCACCCCCCGCACCCGCCTCTCCACCGCCTCCGGCGGCGAAAAACGCAGCTCGGGGTAGCGAATCGAGGCGATCCGGTCGCGCACCGATTCCTGAGCCCGCGCCTCCCCGGCCGCTCCCGGCCCCGCCCCCCAACCCGCCACCCCCAGCGCGGCCACCGCCCCCGCCCATCTCCTCGCCCTCCTCATCGCGGCTCTCTTCGCCTCATCGTGGCCACCGTGCGCGTCTCCGGGGTCAGGTAGCGGATCGCGACCCTCCGCACATCCTCGGGAGTCACCCGCCGAATCCGGCGTCCGGCCCGGAAGGTCTCGCGCCAGTCCCCCAGCGCGGCCTCGGATTCGGAGATCTGCATGGCCAGCTCCAGATTCGATTGCAGACGCCGGAACTCTCCCGCGCGCAACTGGTTGCGAATCCGCGCGAGCGCCGCCGAATCGGGGGGAGTCCGCTGGATGCGCCGGATCTCGTCGTGGATCGAGGTCTCGATCTCTTCGGCCGTGTGGGGCGAGCGCGGAACGGCCGAGATCGTGAAGAGTCCGGGATGGCGGGTTCCCGGTCCCAGCGAAGCCGCGACATGAATGGCGGAGCGGTCCTCGACGATCAGGCGGCGATAGAGCCGGGTCGTCCTGCCCCCCGTCAGCACCGAGGCCAGCATCGCCAGCGCCGGCGCATCCGCGTGAAAACCCGACACCGCGCGCCATCCGATCATCACCCGGGGCTCGGCGTCGAAGTTCACGACGATGCGGCGTTCCCCCGACTGGGGCGGCTCGCGGGCCGTCACCGGGGGCACGGGCCTGCCGGGAGGCGCCGGTCCGAAGTACTCCTCCGCCCAGCGAATCACCTGATCCGCATCCACATCGCCCACGATTGCCGCGACCGCGTTCCGGGCCCCGTAGTAGTCGCGCAGATAGTCCCGCGCCTGGGGCCGGGTCAGCGCTTCCAGATCCGAAGCGTGGCCGATGACCGGGACTCCGTAGGGATGAAGCTGGAAGGCCGTCGCCAGGAGCGCGCTCTGAAGAATCCCCCCCGGGCTGGTCTCCAGCCGCATCCGTCTCTCCTCGCGCACCACATCCAGCTCGGTGAAGAATTCGCGGAGGACGGGATTTCGCATGCGGTCCGATTCGAGGGCGAACCAGAGCTCGACCGCCCGCGCGGGCAGCTCGACGAAGTAGCGCGTGGCCTCGTGCGAGGTGGTGGCGTTGAGGCCGCGGGCGCCCTGGGCCGAGAGGAGCCGGTCGTACTCGTTGGGAACGACATGGCGGCGCGCCTCGTCCTCCAGTCGCTCGATCCGGGTGCGCCAGCGGGAGAGCGCGGTGGAATCGGGGGCGGGCCGGGCGGTCTCGGCGACGAAGGAATCGCGCGCGGCGTCCATGGCCGCGAAGAGGACGGTCTCGGCGGCGTGGTCGGTGGTGCCGATCTCCTCGGAACCCTTGAAGAGAAGGTGTTCGACGAGGTGGGCGATCCCGGTGTTGCCCAGCCGTTCGTGGACCGACCCGACGGGGAAGTGCACGACCAGCGCGGCGGTGGGGGACTGGCGGCGCTCCAGGACGAGAAAGGTCATTCCGTTGCCGAGGACATGCCGCACGACGGGGAGCTGGGTGCCGGGAGCGGGAAGCGAATCCTGTTGGGCCGGGGAGGGGAGGGCGAAGAGAAGGGTGGCCAGGAGCGCGAGAGGGGTCGGGACCGGGGGATGGGCGGCCGCGCGGAAACCGGGCCGCCGGCGCGCGGGAGACCTTCTCATGACGCCGTGCCGGGAGACGTCGGCCCGGGGGACGCCGGTTCCCCCTGGCAGCGCGGGCAGAGGAAGGCCGATCGGCCGCCGAAGACGATCCGCTCGATGAGGGCGCGGCAACGGGGGCAGGGTCGGCCGGCGCGGCCGTAGGCGTGGAGCGCGCGCCGGAAGCGTCCCTCGTTGCCGTCGGGAGCGCGGTAGTTGCGCAGCGTGGTGCCGCCGGCCGCGACCGCGCGCCGGAGAACCTGCCGCAGCGAACGATGGAGGCGAGCCGCGCCGGCCGGGTCGATCCGGTTGGATGGCGTGGCCGGGTGGATGCGGGCGAACCAGAGCGCCTCCACGGCATAGATGTTGCCCACTCCGGCGATGCGGCGCTGGTCCAGGAGAAGCGAGCGCACCGGGGAGCGCGAACGGGCGAGAATTCCACCGAGGACGGCGCCGGTGAAGGATCGCCCCAGGGGTTCGGGGCCGAGCCGCCGCGACCAGGCCCGCCAGCGCGCCGCCGGAATGTGGACGACCCGTCCGAAGCGCCTCACATCGTCGAAGGTGAGAGAGCCGCCGTCGGCGAGGGCGAAGAGAAGAGCGGGGTGGGTGGAGGGGGGCGGGGGGTGGGGGTCGGCGCCCGGGATGAGGCGGCCGGTCATCCCCAGATTCACCACGATGCGCCCGTCGTCGTCCAGCTCCAGGACCACATTCTTGCCCCGCCGCCCGACCGGCCCGAACCGCCGTCCCACCACGGCCCGGGCAAAGGGCGCCGCGGGGGTCCCCATCACATCGGGGCGCAGCACGGAGACGGCGGACACGGCGCGGCCCGGAAGCACGCGGTCCAGTCCCCGCGCGATCGTTTCGGCTTCGGGGAGCTCGGGCACCGGTTAGCGACCCGCGGACGATCCCGGGTGCGCGCCGGGAGCGCCGAAGCGCAGGAGGGGCAGGGCGCGACGCCGCTTCAATCGCCCGGCTGGTGGGACAGGGAGCGAAGCGGAGCCGAGGGCTCCAGCGCCGGTGGATCGCCGCTCGAACGCCGCGAGGAGACTTCCCATGGGCCTACTCCAGCGCCACCGCGGTTCCGCTCGCCGAGACCATCAGCATGCCATTCGATGTTCCGAGCACCTCGTAGTCGACGTCCACGCCGATCACCGCGTCGGCCCCGCGTCCGTGCGCCTGCGACACCATCTCGCGCAGCGCGTCCTCCCGCGCCCGGCGCAGGGCGTCCTCGTAGGCACCGGAGCGTCCGCCCACGATGTCGCGGATCCCCGCGAAGATGTCCTTGAAGATGTTGGCGCCGATGATCGCTTCGCCGGTGACGATGCCGAGGTATTCCGCGACGGGGTGGCCGTCGAGGGCGGATGTGGTCGAGACAATCAAGATTCCCCTCCTTTGTGGTTGCGGTGGCGCCGGCTTGCCTGGTCCGCGATGGATCGGTGGATCCGGACGGTGGGTTGGCCCCGGTTTCTCCCGGGCCGGTCAAGCCGATCTCTCAAGGTACCGATTGGCGCCGGCGTTCGGCCTCGCGCCAGCCAATGTCGCCGCGAAACCGCTTGCCCCGAAATTGAATCGCCCCGGCGCCGGCGCGGCTCAGGGCGCGGGCCTGCTCGAAGTCGTCGCCGACGGCCGCGACCGCCAGCACCCGTCCGCCGGAGACCGTCAGCTCCCCCGATGGCGAGAGCGCGGTGCCCGCGTGGAAGACGACCGTGCCGGAGGGCAGCGCGGGGATACGGATCCGCTCCCCCTTCCGGTACGATCCCGGGTACCCCTCCGCAGCCAGAACCGTCGCGACCGCCGCGCCGCTCGCAAAGGTCGGCCGCACGGCCCCGAGCCCGAAGCCCTCGGCCACCGCCACCATCGGTTCGAGCAGCGAGGAGGAGAGCAGGGGAAGGACGGCCTGGGTCTCCGGGTCGCCGAAGCGGCAGTTGAACTCCACCACCCGCGGTCCCGCGTCGGTGATCATCAGGCCGGCGTAGAGCAGCCCCTGGAAGGGACTTCCCCCCTCGGCGAGGGCGCGCAGCACCGGCGCCACGATCTCCCGGCCCACCCGGCGGATCAGCTCCTCTCCGGCGAAGCCCACCGGCGCGTAGGCTCCCATTCCTCCCGTATTGGGTCCGCGGTCGCCCTCGCCGATCCGCTTGTGATCCTGCGAGGGAAGCAACGGCACGAAATCCTCTCCGTCGGCCAGGCAGAAGACCGAGAGCTCCTCCCCCTCCATGAACTCCTCGACCACCACCCGCCTCCCCGCCTCCCCGAAGTCTCCTGCGAGCATTCCGCGCGCCGCGCCCACGGCCTCCTTCGTCGAAGCGCAGACGATGGCCCCCTTGCCGGCCGCGAGCCCCGACGCCTTCACCACCACCGGGGCCCCCAGCTCCTCGATGAAGGACCGCGCCCCCTCCAGCTCGGCATGCACCTCGTAGCGGGCCGTCGGCACCCCCGCGCCCGCCATCAGATCCTTCGCGAAGGCCTTGCTCGATTCGATCCGGGCCGCCGCCGCCGAGGGTCCGAAGACCGACACGCCCCGTGCCCGCATCCGGTCCGCCATACCCGCCGCCAGGGGACCCTCGGGCCCGACGACCGCAAGATCGATCCGCCGTCGCGCGGCCCACTCCGGCAGCCGCCCCACATCTCCGGGCTCGATCTCGACCGCGCGGCACAGCGGTTCCATTCCCCCGTTCGGACGGGTCGCCCAGAACTCGGCCGCGGGCGCGTCGCGGCGCAGCTTCCAGAGGAGCGCATGCTCGCGTCCCCCATTGCCCACGATCAGGATTCGCACCGGAACGCTACCGCCTCCGCAGGTTGTCGAAGAAGCTCTCGCCGGCCCGCCGCGCCGCCCCGGTCACCTGGTCCAGCATCTCCTTCGCGCCGCTGGTGTAGCCGCTCGCCGCCTCGGAGAGGTCTTCGGCGTAGGCAGGATCGGGATCGCCCCGGCGCGGATACTCTCCCCGCAGGATCCGGTCGTAGTCCCCCGATTCGATCCACCCGCGCAGCTCCGAGAGGCGCAGCACCCAGAAGGGGTGCGACTGGCCCAGGAGGTTGAGGACCTTGAAGATCTGATCGGCCATGTCGCCCGACTCGCGGTAGGCCTCCGCCTGGCGAACGAACTCGGCCAGCGACATCTCCTCGTCGCGTCCGCCGCCCGCCATCTTCAGCATGGCGCCCATGGGGATGTCGGGATCCTGCACCGACAGCAGTCCCGCGCGGTCGGCCGACAACTCGGCCTTGCGCGACCATTCGAGAAGCGCGAAGAGGATGGCGCGCGCCGCCAGTCCGACGATCGGGAAGCCGAGTCCGGCCAGCGCGATCAGGAGGGTGGTCATCGTCCGGTAGAGGACGTGGTCGCTCATCACATGCCCCACCTCGTGTCCCATGATGTAGGAGATCTGGTCGTCGTCGAGGAGCTGCAGGGCGCCGGAGTTGAGGATGATGAAGGGGTGCTTCATTCCGTAGGCCCCGGCGTTCACCACCGGATTCTGCGAGACGAAGAGGGGATAGCGCTCGGGGGCGTCCAGGGTTGCGCAGATCTCGGTGTAGAGATCCCAGAGGCGGGGGAACTGATTGGGCCCCACCTGCACCGCGTTGGCCTGGAAGGCGAGCCGGACCGGTTTCTCGCCGAAGATCCCGAAGAGGGTGCGGAGCACCTGGTCGAAGGCGGGGAGCTTGCGCAGCGCGGCCAGGGCGGCGCGATCGGCGGGGTGCTCCCAGGCGCGCGACGAGATGCCGGTGAGGATGCGGGCGGCGCGGGAGCCGTGGCCGGAGGGCTCGGAGCCGAAGGAGGTGTCGAAGTCGTCGTGGCGCATGGCGGGCGCTCCGTGTCGGGAGGGTTCGGGGGCGAAATCTACCCCGCGAAGGCCGGGCGACAATGGGTCGCGGGCGACGGGGAGGCGTCCCGATACGGTCGGGGGCGCCGGTTTGCGTCAGATGCGTTCGGCGGCTGATTGCGGGGCCGGAACCGATCCGCTCCCGAAAATGATCGCCTGGAGTTCATCAGGCGGAGTGATCTTTCGAAACCCCGCAAGGACGCGCTGATACCTTTCCGGGTCTTGTGTACGAAGATCATTCATCAGGCCTCGGATGAACTCCGTGGTCTGCTCGTCGGATTCTTCGACATCGCCCTCGGCGCGCCAACTCCGATCGTCATCATCACCTGTGCGCCTTCTCCTTCGGCGATCCGACCAATCGGCCAGCAGTCCGTGGATAATGCCGCTCGGTGTTGTTCACGGGCTGCCAGGTGCAAACCGCCGCGCTTTCGGAATGTGGCAGAATAGCTCGCTGTTCGCATGTCCGCGCGATAGCCGAAGCCGGACGGCGCTTCTCCAGTGTGGGCGGCCACCCCGATCCGGGGTTTCCCGTTATCTTGCCCCGCATGACCGTCCACCTTCCCGATGGCCTGATGACCAGCGTGTCGGGGTTTCGCGGCCGCGTCGGCGACTGCCTGACCCCCGAACTCGTCTCGGCGCTCGCCGCGTCGTACGGGTCCTTCCTGCGGGCCGGGGGCGACGAGGGGCCGGTCGTGGTCGCGCGCGATTCCCGCACCTCGGGGCCAATGCTGATGCGGGCCGCGGTGGCGGGGCTGCTTTCGAGTGGATGCCGGGTGGTGGAGATCGGGCTGGTGCCGACCCCGACGCTGATGCTGGCGGTGCGCGATCTGAAGGCCGCCGGGGGACTGGCGATCACCGCGAGCCACAATCCCGCCGAGTGGAATGCGCTCAAGTTCGCGGTTCGGGGGGGGACCTTTCTGCCGCCCGGGCGGATGGGGCGCTTCCGCGAATGGCTGGCCGGTCCCGCCCCGGTGCGCGTGCGCTGGGACGAGATTCGCGGGGTGGAGCGCGACGACGGCGCCCTGGAGCGGCACCTGGAGGGGATTCTCGGGCTTCCCTTCCTGGATGTGGAGGCGATTCGGGCACGCCGTCTGTCGGTGGCGATCGACTGCGTGAATGGAGCGGGGGGCGCGATTCTGACGGCGCTCCTGGAGCGGCTGGGGTGCGAGGTCGGCGGGATCGGGATGGAGCCGCACGGACGCTTTCACCGCGACCCGGAACCCACCGCGGCCTCCCTCGCGGCGCTGGCCGAGCGGGTGCGAAATACCGGCGCCGCGATCGGGATGGCGGTGGACCCCGACGCCGACCGCCTCTCGCTGGTCGATGAGCGGGGCTGCGCGCTGGGCGAGGATCTGACGCTGGCGCTCGCCGCCGATGTGGTGCTGCG
This sequence comes from Gemmatimonadota bacterium, assembly GCA_022822325.1. Taxonomy (GTDB): domain Bacteria; phylum Gemmatimonadota; class Gemmatimonadetes; order Longimicrobiales; family Gaopeijiaceae; genus Bin94. The sequence continues at coordinate 242,926 of JAJEBW010000018.1, forward strand.
CCGCAGACCGGGGCCGGTGGCGACGAATCTGTCGACCAGTCGCGTGGTGGAGGACGCGGCCGCGTGGCATGGCTGCCGGGTGATTCGCTCTCCGGTCGGGGAGATCAATGTGGTGGAGTGCATGAGGCGCGAAGGGGCGGTGGTGGGGGGGGAGGGGAATGGCGGCGTGATCGTTCCGGCGCTGCACCTGACCCGGGACGCCCCGCTGGGGGCCGCGCTTCTCCTGCAGCTCCTGGCCAACGAAGACGGCGTTTCCCTCTCCGAGCGGGTGGCGCGGCTGCCCTCCTACCGGATCGTCAAGGAAAAGACCGCCTTCCCCCGCGACCGGCTGGACCGCGCCTTCGCCATGCTGGCGGGAGCGTTTCCCGGCGACGAACGCGACGATAGCGACGGCCTGCGGATTGCCTGGGAGGCGAACCGAAGCTGGCTGCACGTGCGGCCGTCGGGGACCGAACCGGTGGTGCGGTTGATCGCCGAGGCCGGAGCGGAGACGGAGGCGCGCTCGCTGGTGGACCGGGCTCGCGGGATCCTGGCCCAGGTGGCCGCGTACGCCTGATGTGCGGAATCATCGGCTACCTGGGGGAGCGGCCGGCCGCGCCGATCCTCCTCGAAGGACTGCGCCGCCTGGAGTACCGCGGCTACGACTCGGCGGGACTGGCGGTCTTCGCGGGGGACCGGCTGCGCGTGGAGAAGCGGGCGGGCAAGGTCGCGGGGCTGGAAGACGCGATCGGCAACGGCTTCCCCTCCTCCAACTGCGGGATCGCGCACACCCGCTGGGCGACGCACGGGCCACCGAACCGGGCCAACGCCCATCCCCATCTCTCGGCGGCGAAGGACATCGCCCTCGTCCACAACGGGATCATCGAGAGCGCCGCGCGCCAGCGTCCCCTGCTCAGGGATCGCGGCTTTCATTTCCGCAGCGAGACCGACACCGAAGTCCTCGTTCACCTCATAGACCTCGCCTTCCGCGAATGCGCCCTCCTGGAGGACGCTGTGGCCGCCGCCCTGGCCCGGATCGAGGGAAGCTACGGCATCGCGGTGGTCAGCCTGCGCGATCCCGGCAAGATCGTCGCGGCGCGCAAGGGCAGTCCGGTGCTTCTCGGGCTTGGAGCGACGGGCGATCTCGTGGTGGCCTCCGACCCGGCCGCCGTCGTGGCGCACACCCAGCGCGTCCTCCGGCTGCGCGACGGCGATTCGGCGGTTCTCGACTCCGGCGGCCACCGCACCTTCGATCTCGCTCGTCGTTCGGTCCGGCGCGGCTTCCAGACCGTCGCCTGGGATGTGGATGCGATCGGCAAGGGCGGCCACGACCACTTCATGTACAAGGAGATCCTCGAGCAGCCCGCCTCGCTTCGCGACGCGACCCGCGGCAGACTCCTGGAGGAGGAGGGGATCGCGCGGCTGGGCGGGATGGCGGACGTCGATCTGAAGGGGGTGCGCCGGATCGTCATTACGGCCTGCGGCACAAGCTGGCACGCGGGTCTGATCGGCGCGCGCATGATCGAGGAGATGGCGCGGATTCCGGTCGCCGCCGAGTACGCTTCGGAGTTCCGCTACCGCAACCCGGTTCTCGACCGGGGAACGCTCGTCCTCGGGATCAGCCAGTCGGGCGAGACCGCCGACACCCTGGCCGCCCTGCGCGAGGCCCGCCGCCGCGGATGCCGCATCATGGGGATCGTCAATGTGGTCGGATCGTCGATCGCCGCGGAAACCGACTTCGGCGTGTATCTGCACGCGGGGCCGGAGATCGGGGTGGCCTCCACCAAGTCCTTTTCCAGCCAGGTCGTCGCCCTCGCGCTGTTCACCCTCCACCTGGCGCGCCAACGGAACATGTCGCTTCCCGAGGGCCGCACCCTGGTCCGCGCGATCGCCGGTCTGCCCGCCCTCGTCGAAGAGGCGCTCGCGGTCGATGCGCAGGTGAGGGCCCTTGCCGAGCGGTACCGGAACGCCCCCAACTTCCTCTACCTGGGTCGCGGATACCAGTTCCCGGTGGCCCTCGAGGGAGCTCTGAAGCTGAAGGAGGTAAGTTACATCCACGCAGAAGGCTATCCCGCCGCCGAGATGAAGCACGGACCGATTGCGCTGATCGACGAGGAGATGCCGGTGGTGGTGCTCGCGCCGCGCGATCCGGTCTACGAGAAGACGCTGTCGAACATCGAGGAGGTGCGGGCGCGGGGCGGGCGAGTGATCGCGGTGGTGAACGACCGGTCGAGCGCGGTGATCGACCGGGTGGACGATGCGATCGAGGTTCCCTCCACCCTGCCGGCGCTGATGCCGGTGCTGACCGCGGCGCCGCTTCAGCTTCTGGCCTATCATGTCGCCGTGATGCGGGGTTGCGATGTGGACCAGCCGCGCAACCTGGCCAAGTCGGTGACGGTGGAGTAGGAGGCGCCGTGCGGATCGTCGTGCAGAGGGTGGCCGAGGCCTCGGTGGCGGTGGACGGGGAGGTGGTGGGGAAGATCGGGCCGGGGCTGTTGGTTCTGGCGGGGTTTCGGGCGGGGGACGACGGCGCGGTCCTCGACTGGATGGCGGCCCGGCTGGTCGGCCTCCGAATCTTCGCCGACGAGCGGGGAAGGATGAATCGATCAGTGGTCCGGACCGGGGGAGAGCTCCTGGTCGTGAGCCAGTTCACCCTCTACGGCGACGCCGCCAGGGGACGCCGACCCTCTTTTGTCCGGGCCGCGCCCCCGCACCTCGCCGAACCGCTCTACGAGGGTTTTCTGGCGAGGCTCGACGCGCTTCTTCCCGGAAGGGTGCGGCGCGGGAGATTCGGCGCCGCCATGCAGCTCTCGCTCCTCAACGACGGGCCCGTCACCCTGGTCATCGACCGCGACGCGGCGGTCCCCTCCACGCGCCGGTGACGATTCCCCTGGTTCTGGCCTCGGCCTCGCCCCGGCGCGCCGCCCTCCTCGCCATGCTGGGGCTTGACTTCGCCGTGCATCCAGCCGGCGTCGAGGAGCGCCGCGCGGCGGGGGAAGCGCCGGCCGGTTATGTGGAGCGTCTGGCGCGCGAGAAGGCGCTGGCCGTTGCGGCGCTGCATCCGGAGGCGCTTGTCATCGGCGGCGACACCGTTGTTCTTCTGGAGGGCCGGGTCCTGGAGAAGCCGCGCGACAGAGACGATGCGCGCGCGATGCTGGCCTCGCTCTCGGGTCGCGCCCATCATGTCCACACCGGTCTGGCGCTGGTGCGGCGGGGGCGGACGGTTTCGCGGGCGGCGAGCGCGCGGGTGGTCTTCCGGCCGGTCGGCCGCGAATTCATTCGCCGCTACGTCGATTCCGGGGAGCCGCTCGACAAGGCCGGCGCCTACGGGATTCAGGGTCCGGGATCGGTGCTGGTGCGGCGCGTCGAGGGAGACTGCTACGCGGTCATGGGGCTCTCGGTGGCCGCCTTCGCGGAGCTGTTGCCGGCGCTCGGCTGCCTCTTCCGCCCAGGCGCCGGGGTGATGCGGGCGAACTCCGCCGAAGCGGACGAGGACGGCGCGCGATCCACCACGCATGAGATGCGCGCAGGGCAGAATCGAAGATGAGCGAGCGCGCGGTCCTGGCGATCGACCAGGGAACGACCGGGTCGGCGGCGCTGGCGGTTTCGGCCGGCGGCGAGATCCTGGGACGCGCCTACTCCGAGTTCACGCAGCACTTTCCCCGGCCCGGCCGCGTGGAGCACGATCCGGAGGAACTCTGGCAGGTGACCGCGTCGGTGGCCCGCGAGGCCCTGGCGGCCGCGAAGAGGCGGGGTGGCCGGGTGGAGGCGGTCGGGATCGCCAACCAGCGCGAGACGATCGTTCTGTGGGATCCGGAGACGCTCGAACCGCTCGGACGGGCGATCGTCTGGCAGGACCGCCGCACGGCCGCTATCTGCAAGGCGCTCCGCGACGCCGGGCACGAGGACGAGATCCGCCGCCGCACCGGTCTCCTCCTCGATCCCTACTTCTCGGGCACCAAGCTCCGCTGGCTCTTCGAGAACGATCCGGCGCTCGCCGCCCGCGCCAGCTCCGGAGATCTGGCCGCCGGCACCATCGACAGTTGGCTGATCGCGCGCCTGACCGCCGGCGCCGTGCACGCCACCGATCCCACCAACGCCTCGCGCACCCTCCTCTTCGATCTGGACGGCGGCGACTGGAGCGACCCGCTCCTCGAGCTCATGGGGGTGCCGCGTCGGATCCTGCCCGCGGTGCGGCCCAGCGCGGGGGACTTCGGAGTCGCGCGCGGCGATATCCTCGGCGCCGAGCTCCCGATCACCGGCGTGGCGGGCGACCAGCAGGCCGCGCTCTACGGGCAGCGCTGCTGGAATCCGGGCGAGGCCAAGTGCACCTACGGCACCGGCGCCTTCCTCCTCCTCCACACCGGACGGGAGCGCCCTTCCTCCGACCACGGCCTCCTCGCCACGGCGGCCTGCGACGCCCACGGCGGTCCCGCCTTCGCCCTGGAGGGATCGATCTTCGTCGCGGGCGCGGCGATCCAGTGGCTTCGCGACGGCCTCGGAGTTCTCGAGAGCGCGCCCGAGAGCGAGACGCTGGCGCGGTCGCTTCCCGGCAACGAGGGGGTGTATCTGGTTCCGGCCTTTGCCGGTCTCGGGGCGCCGCACTGGCATCCGCAGGCCCGGGGCGCGATCGTCGGGCTCACCCGGGGCACAGGCCGCGCGCACCTGGCCAGGGCCGCGCTGGAGGCGATGGCCTACGGGACCCGCGATCTCCTGGACGCGATGGCCCGGGACGGGGGCGTGGCGGCCGCCCGGCTGCGGGTGGATGGGGGCGCCGCTCGCAACGACTGGCTCCTGGGCTTTCTGGCCGGGGTCCTGGGAGTCCCCGTGACGCGGCCGCGAATGGTCGAATCGACGGCGCTGGGGGCGGCGGGGCTGGCGGGTTTGCGGGCGGGAGTCTGGCGCGCGCCCGGCGACTTCGCGGCGGCGCGGCCGACGGGCCGGACCTTCGCGCCGGAGATGGACGCCGAGACGCGGGCGGAGCTCCTGGCGGGGTGGCGGCGGGCGGTGGCGGGCGCGGTCGCCGCGGCGGCTCCGGTTCCCTGAGACGGCGCGCGTCTTACATTAGTAAGGGCGTTTCGCATTTGAAGGCCGGGCGAGGCACGGGCGCCGGCGCGAATGGGCGCGGGCGGGACGCCCGGTTGGCGAAGCGGCCCGAGAGTACGGAGCACCCGGAGCGAGAACCCGAAAGCGAGAGCCCGGAATGAGACACGGACGATTCCTTGCGGGGCTGGTCGGAGTGGCGGCGGTCGTCGGATACCTGATGTTCACCGGAATCAGGGACAGCATGGTGTACTACCTGACCCCGGTCGAGCTCATGGCGCGAGTGGAGGACGATCCCACCTTCCATGAGATGGGCGTCAAGGTGAGCGGCCGCGTGGTGGCGGGTTCGTGGGAGCGCGGCGGCGGCGGGCTCGGCAGCCACGCCTTCACGGTGGCGGACATGGAGAGCCCCGGGGTCGTCTTCCGGGTCCACTACGAAAACGCTCTCCCCGACACCTTCAACGACGAGGCGGAGGTGGTCGTCGAGGGCATCTACGGGACCGACGGCGTCTTCCGCGCCCACACCGTCCTCACCAAGTGCGGCAGCCGGTACGAGGCCGCCGGAGAAGAGCTGGCGGCGTGACGACGCTGGGCGAACTCGCCCTCTGGATCGCCCTGCCGATCGCCTTCTGGGGCATGGCGCTCTCCTTCATCGGGGGCCGGGTGCGCCGCGGCGACCTCGTATTGAGCGGCGAACGCTCGGTCCACGCCGTCACCGGGCTGATTCTGCTGGCCTCGATCGGGATCATCGCGGCCTTTGTCGGCGAACGCTACGAGTACAGCTACGTCGCCAACTATTCCAACCGCGAGCTCGACACCTGGTTCAAGGTCGCCGGGCTCTGGGCGGGGCAGCGCGGATCGCTCGTCTTCTGGACCCTTCTCCTCTCGGTCTTCGCTTCGGTGGCGGTCTTCGCCAACCGCCGCCGCAACCGCGAGTTCATGCCCAACGTGACCGGAACGCTGCTGGGCATCCTCGCCTTCCTCCTCGTGGTCCTGCTCTTCGCCGACGTGAGCCCCTTCGAACGGCTGGGCTTCACCCCCGCCAACGGCCGGGGCCTCAATCCGCAGCTCCAGAACTACTGGATGACGATTCATCCGCCGACGCTCTACCTCGGCTTCACCGCCTTCGCCGTTCCCTTCGCCTTCGCCATCTCCGCGCTTCTCACCGGCCGCCTCGATTCGCGCTGGATCTCCATCACCCGCCGCTGGATCCTCGTGAGCTGGTTCTTCCTCACCTGCGGGATCATCTTCGGGATGCGCTGGGCCTACGAAGAGCTGGGCTGGGGCGGCTACTGGTTCTGGGATCCGGTGGAAAACGCCTCGCTCCTTCCCTGGCTGACCGCCACCGCCTTCCTCCACTCGATCCAGATCCAGGAAAACCGGGGGATGCTGAAGGTGTGGAACATGGGGCTGGTGGCGACGACCTTCCTCCTCACCCTCTTCGCCACCTTCCTGACCCGCTCGGGGCTGATCGAATCGGTGCACAGCTTCGCCGAGAACCTCACGATCGCCTACATCTTCCTGGGATTCATGGGCTCGCTGGCGGTCCTCTCTCTTCTCCTGATCGTTCACCGGCTGCCGCTGCTCCGCTCCGAGAACCGAATCCAGTCCTTCCTCTCGCGCGAGTCGGCCTTCCTCTTCAACAACCTCCTCCTGGTGGGAATCACCTTCGCCGTCGCCTGGGGCACGCTCTTTCCCCTGATTACCGAAGGATTCTTCGGCGAAACGATCAATGTGGGGCCGCCCTTCTACAACCGGGTCAACATTCCGATCGGGCTGATCCTCCTCACGCTGATGGGGATCGGTCCGGTGATCGCCTGGCGGCGGGCCTCCCCGCGGAATCTGCGGCGCAACTTCGTCCTTCCGCTGGGCATGACGGCGGCGACGCTGCTGGCGCTCCTGGCCGCGGGCGTGAGACACTCCATGGCGCTCGCGACCTTCGCCATCTCGGCCTTCGTCATGACCGTCGTGGTGACCGAGTTCTGGAAGGGAACCAGAGCGCGGGCCCGGATTGCGGGGGAAGGGGCGATGCGCGCCTTCGCGAGCCTGGTGCGGAGGAACCGGCGGCGGTGGGGCGGATACATCGTGCACGCGGGGGTGGTGGTGGTCTTCACCGGGCTGGCGGGCGCGGCCTTCGATGTGGTGGTGGAACAGGAGCTGGCGCCGGGGGAAGCGGTGACGATCCGCTCGGCCTTCGGGAACGAATACCGGCTGGTGTACGAGAGTCTGTCGCACTCGCGGCCCCGCGCGGCCGAGGACGTGGCCGAGAACGACTGGCGCTGGACCGCGCTGATGACGGTGTACCGCAATGGCGAACAGGTCGAGATCGTGCGCCCCGAACGGCGCATCTATCCGGTCATGGAGCAGCAGTCCACCGAGGTGGGGATTCTGAGCTCGCTCGTCGAGGATCTCTACGTGATTCCGCGCGACGTGGATCTGGACGGCGGCGAGGACCGGGTGGTCTTCGAGGTGAAGGCGCTGCCGCTGGTGCCCTGGATCTGGTGCGGTGGACTGGTGGTGGCGGTGGGCGCGCTGGTGGGACTCTGGCCGGCGGCGAAGGCGCCCGTGCGGGTGGCGGCGGCCCGGCGAAGTCCGGGGCGGGCGGTTCCGGCCGGCGCGGCGGGCTGACCGCCCCATGACCACCCTGATCGGCGGGGTGCTGCTGGCCGCGGGCATTCTCCTGTACGTCGTGGAGCCGGTGCTGACAAGGCGCGGGGCCCCGGTCTACGGCGGCGACGACGACCACGACGAGGGGGCCGCGCGGCGGCGGATCGCCCTGACCGCGCTACGCGATCTCGAGTACGACCGGGCGACCGGCAAGCTCGACGGCCACGACTACGAGACGCTCAAGGCCGAACTCTCGCGCGATGCGCTGCGGCAGCTCGGGAGGGCGCGCGATCCCCGGGTGGAGCGGGCCTCGGCCGCCCTGGAGGAAGAGATCGCCCAGCTTCGGAGCGCGCTCCGGGCCGGGCTGGAGTGTGCGGAGTGCGGACACCTCAACCGCCCGGGGGCCCGTTATTGCGGGCATTGCGGCCTTGCACTGGCGGTGGACGGGGGCGGGAAGGGGTCGCGGGACGCGGCCGCCCGGCGGGACGCGCGCTGATGCTCGCCGCCCGGGAGCTCGTCTGCGACTACGGCCCGACGCGCGCGCTCGACGGGGTGGGGCTTGCGGTGGGGCGGGGCGCGACGCTGGGGGTCTTCGGGGCCAACGGGGCCGGGAAGACGACGTTGCTGCGCGTCCTGAGCGGGGAACGCCGGGTGGAAGGGGGCCGGGTCGAGATGGACGGGGTGGCCGTGCGGGGGACCGATGCGGGGTGGCGGGGAAGGGTGGGGGTGGTGTCTCACCGCACCGGGCTCTATCGCAAGCTGACCGCCGCCGAGAACCTGGCCTTCTTCGCCGCGCTTCGGGAGTTGCCGCGCGACCGGAGAACGCTGGAGGGCGCGCTGGACCGGGTCGGCGCGGCGGCGCTGGCCGATCGTCGGGTGGACCTTCTGTCGCGGGGACAGCGCCAACGGGTCGCGCTTGCCCGCAGCCTGATGCACGCTCCCGAAATCCTCCTCCTGGACGAGCCCTTCAGCGGGCTCGATCCCGATGGTGCGCGGCGTCTGGAGGCCCTGCTGCGCGAAGGCGGGGAGGGCCGGATCGTCGTGCTGGCGACGCACAATCTGGCGCGCGGGCTCGCCCTCTCCGACCGGGTCGTGGTGCTGCGCCGCGGCCGCAAGACCCTCGACGCCGAGGCGCGCGGCCTCTCCGCCGACCGGCTCCTGCACCACTTCGCGGCCGGGGCGGTCGCCGCGTGAGCTCCTCGGCCGGCGCCCGGGCCGCGGCGAGGACCGCGCTCCCGAGCGGCGGAGGCCGCGCCGAAGCGCCGCCCGCGGGCGGGATCGATCGATGAGGGAGCTGCGCCGCGTCGCGATCATCGCGCTGCGCGACCTCCGCGCCGAGCTCCGGGGCGGGGGGCGGCTGCCGGCGATGATCGCCTTTGTGGTCCTGGCTTCCTTCCTCTTCGCCTTCACCATCGACCGCGCCCAGATCTCTCCGCGGGGGATTGCGGCGCCCCTCCTCTGGCTGATCCTGCTCTTCGCGGTCGCGGCGGGCGCGGGGCGCACCTTCGACGGAGAGGAGGACGACGGCGCCTTCCGTCACCTGCTTCTCGCGCCCGTCTCGCGCCACGCCATCTTCCTGGGCAAATCGGCCGCCAATCTGGTTCTTCTCTGGATCGTGACGGTCCTTGCCTTCGTGGCGATCACCGCCTTTCTTGGGGTCGGCGCACCCGGATCCGTCTCGCATCACGCCGCCGTCCTTCTGCCGGGAACGATCGGGCTGGCCGCCTCGGGCGCCTTCTTCGGGCTGGTGTCGCGCCACAGCGATCTGGGCGACTCTCTCCTTCCCGTCCTCGCCTTCCCCCTCCTGGTTCCGGTCGTCTTCTTCGGGTCCACCGCCTCGACGCGCATCTTCCTGGAACGGCCCTGGACCGAAGTCTCCGGATCGGTGCGGTTGCTCTGGGCATTCGCCCTGGGTTTCGTTACCGTCGGATCCGCGCTCTTTCGCCACTTGACGGAGGACTGATTTCAGAGATGCCCGATTCAGATATTCCCGATTCAGAGATGCCCGCTCCGGAAATGCCCGCTCCGGCGCCGCCGACCCCGGAGACGCCGGCCAACCCCGCGAAGAGGGCGGAACGCGCGGGCGGACTCGGATTCGCGCTCTCCGCGGCCGGGATCGCCGTCACTCTGCTGGTGCACTGGATGGTGGTGGACTGGGTGCCGACCGAGGCCTCGCAGGGGATTGTCCAGCGGATCTTCTACATCCATGTCCCCGCTGCCTGGGTCACCTTTCTGGCCTTTGGAATCGTGGCGCTGGCAAGCGCGGCCTACCTCTGGCTGGAGGAGGAACGGGCCGATGCGGCCGCCGTCGCCGCCGCCGAGGGAGGGCTGGTCTTCGGCGCGATCATGCTGATCTCCGGTCCGCTCTGGGGACGGATCGCCTGGGGCGCCTACTGGAGCGGGGAGCCCCGCCTGACCCTCACCCTGCTCCTCTGGTTCACCTACCTGGGGTACTTCCTGCTGCGCGGATCGGTGGCCAATCCACGCAGGGGACGGCGTTTTGCGGCGGTTCTGGCGATCGTGGGTTCGCTGAACATTCCCCTGATCCATGTCAGCGTCACCTGGTTCCGCTCGCTGCACCCCGGACCGGTGGTGATCAAGCCCGAGGGTCCCACGCTGCACCCGGATATGCTTGCCACCCTGCTGACCTCGCTGGCCGGCTTCACCCTGCTCTTTCTGGGGCTCTTCTTCCTTCGCTACGGGACCGAGCTGCTGGAGCGGCGCACGGGGCTTCCCGCGGGCGGAAGGGCGCAACAAGGAGAATGACGATGATCGATCCGGTCCTTCCTGGCGCGCTCGCCGGCGCCGCGGCCGATGCGGCTCACGCCATCCAGAGCGGAGACATTCCTTCGCTTCGCCCCTACATCCATGTCTTTCTCGCCTATGGGGCGGCCTGGCTCCTGATCCTGGTCTGGATATGGCGCATATCGAGCAGCCTCAGGGCGCTGGCCCGGTCGCGGACGCCGACCTCAGACGCGCCGCCACCTCCGGCGTAAGGTCCTCCGCGCGGTCGATGTCGGACTCGGGCGGGAGGAAGGTCACCGCGGCGCCGGCGGCCCTGGCCCTGCGGAGCGTGTCCTCCAGCAGATGGGAAGTGCTCCAGCGCACGTCCGCGAAGAGTTCGGGCCGGTACGCGCGAAGACCCAACAGGTAGTAGCCGCCGTCGGTCGCCGGTCCCAGGACCGCATCGGCGCTTTCCAGCGCTGCGAAGGCCAGCTCGACCCGGGCGCGATCCACCGCGAGGGCGTCGGTGCCGATCGCGACCACCCGCTCGGCCAGGGGGAAGGCGCGCTCGAACATCGCCGAGATGCGCGCGCCGAGGTCGCCGGAGGGTTGCGGCCAGAGGCGCGAGGGCAGGTTGCCGAGCCAGTCGCGGATCGCCGGGGCCGCGTCGGGGGGATCGTGACAGACGGCGACGGCGGCGTCCAGACCCGCCAACTGGTCGATCACCAGGCGGCCCATGCGGCGGTAGAGCGCGGCCGCTTCGGCGTCGCCGATGGTGCGTCCGAGCCGGGTCTTGACCGCGCCGGGACGGGGCGCCTTCGCGAAGACGAGCACCATTCTGCGGGGCGCGTCTTCCGCCGTGCCCGTCCCATCCCGCCGCGCTTCCCTCTTTCGGCTTGCGGACGGGGACCGCTCCGCCCGGGAGGAGCGCGAGCGCACGCCGCGCCGCAGCGAGGTCACGCGCCCGGGCCCGGGGTCGCCCCCGATCCGGCCGCGCCGCGGGGGATAGCGGTGGGCGAGTTCGGCCGGTGCGGCGCCGCGCAGGAAACGCGAGATCAGCCAGGCGTTGCGCACCCATCCCCGGATTCGTCCCTCTTCTTCGTAGCGCCGAGCGCTGGAGACGATCACGGCGTTCAGTTGCCGCAGCCGGCCGGCGCGGAGGAGGCGCCGCGCGAGGATCGCATCCTCCAGAACGGGTTCGTCGGGGTAGGGACCCACCTCGAAGAAGAGATCGCGGGGGACCAGAAGTCCCTGATCGCCGTAGACCAGCCCCGTGCGGCGCACCCGGATTCGCTGCCCGCCCTCGATCAGCCGGTAGTAGAGGGCGGGGTGGTCGATGGCCAGACCGAAAAAGGCGGCATCGAAGGGGGAGGACGCCATGTGACCCTCGATCGCGCGGAGCGCTGCGGCGTCCAGGCGGGAGTCGGCGTGCAGCATCAGGAGCCAGGGAGACTTCAGAAGGGCCGCCCCGGCGTTCATCTGCCGCGCCCGCCCCGGGTCCGAGCGCATGACCATCGCTCCGTGCGCGCGCGCAACGGCCACCGTTCCGTCGCGCGATCCCCCATCCACGACCAGAACTCGCGCGGCAGGACGGAGCCCGCGCAGATCGCCCAGGAGAGGAGGAAGGGTCTCGGCCTCGTCGATCGCCGGAATGATCACCCCCAACTCGGCGGCCAGCGGCATGGTCCCCGTCCCCGGTCGGTCTCGGCTGCGGCGTCGCTGGCGCGTCAGCGGATGGGCGCGTCGTTCAGCGTCCAGTCGTACTCGATGAAGGAGATCTCCGAAGCGGGATCCTCGAGGGCGGCGCGCGCCTCGCCGGCGAGGTATCCGGCCAGAAAGCGCCGGACCCCCTCCACCCCGCCAAAGTCCTCGCTGAACCAGTTCAGCACCTCGTTGATGCGCACGACTCGCCTGCCGCCATCCTCCGCCGACACCCGGAAGTGCAGGGGGTCGCCCACGAAGGAATCCACCCGTTCGTCCAGTTGGGTCCGGAGGGTCGCGCCCAGGTAGGCGCGGGGGATCAGCGGCGGACAGCTCACCGCGGCGCAGTTGATCGCGAAGTGGATGCGCGGATCGCCCATGGGCCGAATGATCTCGTGCTCGATCTCGTCCTGCGAGCGCTCCCGTCCCGCAACCCGGCAGTGGTCGCCGGTGAAGACGTCGGCGATCTGCCAGACCGAGTTGGCGGGTCGTCCGGCCACCCGGTTCCTGATTCCATGGAATCCGCCCGCCGGCCTGATCGGGTAGTGCTCGATCACCCGCTTCAGCATGCAGGCGTTGTAGGCGTTGATCCAGAAGGCCAGCCGGTCGTCCTGCGAGGCCTGCGCGAGAGCGGCCGGATCGGTGGCGCCCAGCGCTTCGAGGTATCGCCGGAGCGGGGCGGAATCGGAGGAGAGGCGGCCGTAGTCCACCCCCTTGTCGTGCACCGCCCCGGCCAGCGCGCGCGAGAAGGAGGCATGGTCGGGGAGGCCGTCGGGATTTCGGCTCTGCGCCCCGGCGGGTGCGGTTCCCAAGGTCGCGCCGGCCAGCGCCGCCGGGAGCGCGATTGCGCGGAGAGCTTTCCCTTTTTCCCCTGTGGCGCCCGGAAGGCGGACCCCCAGACGGCGGAGCAGCGCCGGCAGGAAGCTGAGCAGGACAAGGAGCAGCCCCGCGAATCCCACCCGGAGGAGCGCGTCGGTCCACGCCTCCTGCGATCCCTGGAGAAGGGCATCGGCGAAATACGTGTAGATCGCGGCGCCGGGCACGATTCCGATCAGCGTCGCAAGGGCGTAGCTGCGCCACCGAATCGGAAGAAGTCCCGATCCGAAGTTCAGCACATTGAAGGGCACCAGGGGAATGAGACGCAGGGTCAGAATTCCCCGGAATCCGTGTTTCATCGTCGCCTGCTCCAGCTTTTCCAGTGCGGCCGAGTTGCGGCGAAGTCTCCCGGCGCTGCGGCCGGCCAGCGAGACGACGCCGTCCCGGCCCAGCTTGCGCGCCATGAGGAAGGCGGCGTTGGCCCCGAGGTTCGCCCCCGCCAGATTGAGGACCGTTCCCCAGGCGAATCCGAAGATGACGCCTCCGGAGAGGGTCAGGAAGGTGCCGGGAACCGCCAGCGCCGTCGCCGCCGCATAGAGCGCGACGAAGATCGCCGGGGCCCAGGGGTGACCCCGCAGCCACGCGATGAGTTCGAAGATGCCCTCGCGGGAAAGGTAGTTCCCCAGCGGGGTCAGCGTCGCGACCAGAAATGCCGCGATCAGGAGGAGGGCCAGGATCCCGATCCGGAGAAGGGGTCCGCGGCCCCGCGCCGGAGTCGCGTTCATTCCAGCCGGTTCCGCTTCGGCCGCGCTCGTTTCGGCAGGTCCTTTTTCAGCAGGTTTTCTTCCATCCGGTTCAACCCCGGCCGACCGGGGCGGGATCACTTCAGCCATTGGACGACTCGCTTGAGGATGCGGCCGGAGGCGGAGTCGAGCTGGGAGCGCCTGAACTCGGAGGCGGCGCGCTTCACCCCTTCGGCCATTGTGGGGTAGGGGAAGATGGCGTCGGCCAGGCGGCTCGCGCCGATTCCGTTCGCCCGCGCCAGCGCCAGCGGCATGATGAGGTCGCCCGCGCCGTGCGCAACGATGGTGGCGCCCAGGATCCGGCCCTTGCGGTCGGTCGAGATCTTCACGAATCCCACCGCGGCGGCGTCCACGATGGCCCGGTCGAGATCGTCGAGCCGGTAGCGCCAACTGCTTCCCCCCGCGGCCGCGGCCTCCTCCTCGCCCATTCCCACCCGCGCCACCTCGGGATCGGTGTAGGTGACGCGCGGCACATTGTCGTAGCGCATGCGCGTGCGCAGGGGCAGGATGGAGTTGCGGAGCGCCACCCGCGCCATCTGGTCGGCCACATGGGTGAACTGCATCGCTCCGGTCACGTCGCCGACCGCCCAGATCGAAGGGGCCGAGGTGCGAAGGCGCGCGTCCACCTGAATCGCCCCCCGCCTGGTCTTCACCCCCGCGGCATCCAGCCCGAGTCCGCCGGTGAAGGGCCGCCGCCCCGTCGCCACGAAGATCTCGTCGGCCGCCACCCGGTCCCCATCGCCGGTGTGAAGGATCTTCCGTCCTCCCTTCGCCGGCCGCTCCCCTTCCACACTGCCTTCCACCGTGACCGAGGTCACCGCCGCCCCCGTCCGCACCTCGATTCCCTCCTCGCGCAGCAGCGCTTCCATGAAGGCGCTCGCATCGGGGTCTTCCTCGACCAGGATCGAGGGCGCCATCTCGACGATCGTCACCCGGGCGCCCAGGCGCGAGAAGATCTGCGCGAACTCGGTCCCGATCGGACCGCCCCCCAGGATCGCGATCGACGCCGGCAGCTCGTTCTCGTCGAAGACGTTTTCGTAGCTCCAGTACCCGGCCTCGGCCAGTCCGGGGATCGGAGGAATGGCCGCGACGGCGCCGGTGGCGATCACGAACCGCTTCGCGCGCAGGATGGTCGTGCCTTCGACCCCCGTTCCCCCGGCTCCCCTCCCCTCGACCTCAAGCGTTCCCGGATCGAGGAAGCGGGCCGCGCCGTGGTGCACGCCGACCCCCATCTTGCGGAACCGTTCCGGATCGTCGTGGTGGGCGACCGTTTCCCGCGCCGCGCGCATCCGCTCCATGACCGCGCGAAAGTCGTGCCGGGCCGGGGTCGTCCGGAGTCCCAGCGCGGAGGCGCGGTCCAGTTGGCGGGCGAGGCGTCCGGAGGCGATCAGCGCCTTGGAGGGGACGCAGCCGGTCCAGAGGCAGTCCCCGCCGAGGGCGTTCTTCTCGACGATCGCGGCGTTCAGTCCCAGGTAGGCCGCTCCCGCCGCCGTGACGAGTCCGCCGGTGCCGCCGCCCACCGCAACCAGATCGTAGCTTCTCTTCAAGGTGCGCTCGGATTCAGGAGGTGTCGGGATTCCAGGGGATGCCGGGATTTCAGGGGGTGCCGGGAGCGTTGCCGCCCCCGCAGTTCGGGGCCCTCCGACAGGTTGGCGCATCTGAACATGGATGTGCCCCGCAGAAACGATAGCTTGTTGTCATCGTCGCGCGCTCCCGCCGGTTCGGATTCATCCGGGCGAGCGGGAATTCCTTGACGATGCGCTATTTCGCGTTATATTCGGTTTTCGCCGGAACGAGCTTCGGATTTCGAATCCGCCGGAGATCGCAAGAATCTGAGATCGCAAGAATCTGAGAAAGGAAAGACCAATGCCCGCGAGAAAGAAGAGAAAGCCCGCCGCCGCGGATCCGAAGCTGAAGCGGAAGGCGCTGGAGACCGCCCTCACCCAGATCGAGCGGTCCTACGGGAAGGGCGCGATCATGCGGATGGGGTCGGGACAGCCCGGTCTGCGGATTCGCAGCATCTCCACCGGAGCGATCAACCTCGATGCGGTGATCGGAATCGGCGGGGTTCCGCGCGGACGAATCACCGAGATCTACGGTCCCGAATCCTCCGGGAAGACCACTCTCTGTCTCCATGTGATCGCGAACGCCCAGCGCGAGGGGGGGGTGGCGGCCTTCATCGACGCCGAACACGCCCTCGACATCCAGTATGCGCGGAAGCTCGGAATCGATGTGGACGACCTCCTCGTGGCCCAGCCCGATACCGGCGAGCAGGCGCTCGAGATCGCCGAGGTGCTGATTCGCAGCAATGCGGTGGATGTGATCGTGGTGGACTCGGTGGCGGCGCTGGTGCCCCGGGCGGAGATCGAGGGCGAGATGGGGGACTCGCATGTGGGGCTTCAGGCCCGGCTGATGAGCCAGGCGCTCCGCAAGCTGACCGGCGCGGTGAGCCGGTCCAGGGCCTCCATCATCTTCACCAACCAGATCCGCGAGAAGATCGGGGTGATGTTCGGCAGTCCCGAAACGACCTCGGGCGGCCGCGCGCTCAAGTTCTACGCCTCGCTGAGGATGGACATCCGGCGCATCGGCGCGCTCAAGGAGGGAACGAACATCATCGGCAACCGGACCCGGGTGAAGGTGGTGAAGAACAAGTGCGCGCCTCCCTTCAAGCAGGCCGAGTTCGACATCCTCTACGGACAGGGAATCAGCCACACGGGACTGCTGATCGACCTGGGCGTCGACGAGGGAATCGTGACCAAGTCGGGTTCGTGGTTCTCGCTGGGAGAGCTGCGGCTGGGCCAGGGCAAGGAAAATGTCCGTGCCTTCCTGCAGGAGAACGCCGACGTGGCCGGGGAGATCGAGGCGAAGCTGCTGGTGGCGCTGGGGATGACCGAGCCGGAGGCGCCGGAGGGAGAGGAAGGGGCGGAAGGGACGCCGAAGGTCAAGGTGGTATAGCTTTCGACCCCCAAAGGGACCGGCTTCTCCGGCCGGAATCCCGACTCTTCCCGCACAACGACCGGGTCCGATGAAATCGGCTGAGATCCGCCGCAGCTTCCTGGAGTACTTCCGGGACCGTGGGCACGAAGTGCGCCCGAGCTCGTCGCTGGTGCCCGCCGGCGATCCGACCCTCCTCTTCGTCAATGCGGGGATGGTGCAGTTCAAGGAAGCCTTTCTCGGGGTGGAGAAGCTGCCCTTCCACCGGGCGGCGACCTCGCAGAAGTGCGTTCGCGCCGGGGGCAAGCACAACGACCTGGAGGAGGTGGGACGCACCGCCCGCCACCATACCTTCTTCGAGATGCTCGGCAACTTCTCCTTCGGGGACTACTTCAAGCGCGAAGCGATCGACTACGCGTGGGGGTTCCTGACCGGCGAGATGGGGCTGAACCCGGGGCGGCTCTTCGTCACCGTGCACCGCTCCGACGCCGACGCGGCGAAGCTCTGGACCGAGGTGGCGGGGGTGGCGCCGGAACGGATTCACGCGCTGGGAGACAGCGACAACTTCTGGCAGATGGCCGACACCGGGCCGTGCGGCCCCTGCTCCGAAATCCACTACGATCTGCGCGCGGCCGCGGACCGGGAGCGGCTGCCGGATACGCGCGAGTTCGAGGCCGCCACCGAGCGCGGGGAGATCCTGGAGCTCTGGAACCTGGTCTTCATGCAGTTCGATCGCGACGCCGCCGGCCTTCGGACCCCCCTGCCTGCGCCCAGCATCGACACCGGACTGGGGCTGGAGCGGTTGGCGGCGGTGATGCAGGGAGCGGACTCCAACTACCACACCGATCTGTTCCTTCCGCTGCTCGACCGCGTCGCCGGGGTCGTGGGGCGGCGCTACGATGCGCGCGGCTCCGAAGGCGTTTCCTTCCGGGTGATCGCCGATCATGCGCGGGCGGTGGCCTTTCTGGCCGGCGACGGGGTGCACCCTTCCAACGAGGGGCGCGGTTATGTGCTGCGGCGAATTCTCCGGCGCGGCGTCCGTCATGCCTGGTTGCTCGGCCGGCGCGAACCGACGCTCACGCAGGTGGTCGATGCCGTCGTCGAGGGGATGAAGGAAGCCTATCCGGGGCTGGAGACGGCGCGCGCGGCGGTGCTCGAGACGACTCGCCGCGAGGAGGAGCGGTTCCTGGCCACGATCGACGGCGGGATGGCGCGGCTGGACGAGGTGGCGCCGGCGCTGGAGACGGGCACGAGCCCGCGGCCGGTCATTCCGGGGCGCGAGATCTTCCGGCTTTACGACACCTTCGGCTTCCCCGCCGATCTGACGGCGCTGGCGGCGGTGGAGCGCGGATACGATCTCGACATGGAGGGATTCGAGGCCGCGCTGGAGGAACAGCGGGCGCGGTCGCGGGGATGGGCGGATGAAGTAACCGTGTCCATAACGCGCAAAGTGGAGGTTGTGCCGGCCCCGTGGCGCTTTCTCCCCGGCTGGAAGCTCGGCGCGGACGGCCGGGAGCAGCGTTTCGCCGCCTACGACGAAGAGTTGGCCGTCGAGACGCGGGTCGTGGGCGCGTTGGCGATGCGCGGGAAGGTCAACCTCGTCCTGGCCGAAAATCCCTTCTACGCCGAGGCCGGGGGCCAGCTCTCGGACCGGGGCCGGGTTGCGGGACCGGGGTGGACGCTGGCGGTCGAGCAGGTGCGCCGCGAGGGCGACCACCTTGCCGTCTGCGGTTCGCTTGCCTCCGATTCGCCCGACACGCCCCCGGCCGCCGCCGACCTGCTCGGCACGACAGTCCGGGCCGCCGTCGATCGCGCCCGCCGCCGGGATGTGGAGCGCAACCACACGGCCACCCATCTGCTGCACGCGGCGCTGCGCTCGGTGCTGGGTCCGCATGTCCGCCAGCGCGGCTCCCTGGTGGCGCCGGACCGCCTTCGCTTCGACTTCGCGCACTCCTCCCCCCTGACGGCCACCGAGCTGGAGCGGGTCGCCGGCGTGGTGCGCGAGGGCGTCTGGGCCAGCCATCCGGTGCGGACCCGCGTCGAGCGCTACGGCGATGCGGTGCGGGCGGGGGCGATGGCGCTCTTCGGCGAGAAGTACGGCGACGAGGTGCGCGTGGTGGAGATCCCCGGCACGAGTCTGGAGCTCTGCGGGGGCACCCATGTCCGCCGCACCGGCGAGATTGGTCCCTTCGTCGTCCTTTCCGAGAGCGGGGTCGCGGCGGGCGTGCGCCGAATCGAGGCGCTGACGGGGCGGGGAGCGGCGCGGCGCCTGGAGGAATACCGGGAGCGGATCGAGGCATTGGCAGGAACCATGCGGGCCGTTCCCGCCAACCTGGAACGGCGCGTGGAGGAACTCATCGCGGAGAAGGCCGCGCTGGAGGCGCTGGTCGACGAGCTGCAAGAGGGCGGTGGGGGCGGCGAGGAGATCCTGGCGGAGGCGCGACTGGCAGCCGGCGAAGGGGCGCTGACCGTGCGCGCGGCGCGGATCCGGGTTCGCGGCGCGGCGGATGCGCGCGGTTGGGGCGACCGGTTCCGGAAGTCGGCGCCGCATGGGGCGGCGGTCGTCGCGGCGGTGCAGCCGGGCGGGCGTTGCGTCCTCTTCGCCTTCGCCACCGAGAGCGCGATCGCCGCGGGGGTGCGGGCCGATGCGATTGTGCGCGAGGTCGCCGCGCAGGTGGGGGGGCGGGGCGGGGGACGGCCGCACATGGCTCAGGCGGGGGTGGGGAATGTCAATGGCGTCGCCGATGCACTGCGCGGCGCTCCGGCGGTCGTCGAGCGCCTTCTGTCCGGGTGAAGGGACTCCATGGAGCCGCGCGAGCGCGACCGTCGCCGGGAGAGTCCCCTTCCGGCTTCCCTGCGCGCCCACCTTGAGGACGACGCGGACGAAACCGCCACCGTCGGGTCGTTGCTTGCCGCCGCCGAAGAGTCGCTCGCGCGTTGCGCCGGCAAGCGTGCCCCGGATCGGGAAATGGCCTTCGAGCTGCTCGCCGTCGATGTCCGCGTGACCCGGGCCTGCCAACGGGCGCTTGCCGAGGGTGGCGGCGCGGCCGCTCTGGGAGCGATCGCGTCGCGGATCGCGAATCTCGCCGGGACCGGGGAGAGCGCGCCTTCATGACCGCCGCGGGCCGGCTTGCCGACTTCCACTGCCATCTCGTGCCGGGGGTCGACGACGGTTCGGAGACGATGCGGGATTCGCTGCACTCGATCGGGCGCATGATCGACGCCGGGATCGCGCGAATCATCACGACGCCGCACCTCGCCGCCTCGGCGGCGGGACGGGTCTACCGAAACGGATTCATGCACCACTTCGATCGCCAGTGGGCCAGAGTGCGGGACCGGGCGCGGACCGCCTTCCCCGATCTGGAGCTCCGGTGCGCCTTCGAGGTCAGGCTCGACGCGCCCTTTCCGGTTCACGACGAACGCCTGCGCCTGGGCGGAACCCGCTTCGTGCTGGTCGAAGTCCCCGACTTTCGCATTCATGCGGGCATTGCCGCCCTGCTGGCGGACATCGTGCGTGCGGGCCTCGTTCCCGTCGTCGCCCACCCGGAACGGTACCGCGGCATCGATCGCGACCTGGAGGTGCTGCGGCGGTGGAAGGCGATCGGAGCGCATCTTCAGGGGAACTACGGATCGCTGGTCGGCCAGAGTGGCAAGGCGGCGCGGGCGATTGTCCTGCGGCTCCTGGCGGAAGGACTGCTCGACTATCTCTGCTCCGACTTCCACGGACAGCCCGGCTACACCCTCTACACCGGTCCCGGCCGCGACGAGGTGCGACGACAGGGAGGAATGCGACAGCTTGAGTTGCTGGGGAACGTGAATCCCGGCCGTCTCTTCGAGGGAAGACCCCCGCTTCCGGTTCCGTCCCTCGAACTTCGGGCGCCCCCGAAGGAGCCCGTGGAGAAATGGCTCGAATGACCGGGGAGCGGGTGCGCGCCGAACTCTCGGAGCTGGCGGGACTGGCGCTCGCGGTGGGCCGGGAGTGCGCCGGGGGAATCGACGCCTACGCGAACCGGGCGGCGGCGACGTTGCGCGCGGGGGGAAAGCTGATGTTCTGCGGCAATGGCGGGTCGGCGGCCGATGCGCAGCACCTGGCGGCCGAGTACGCCGTGCGTCTTTCCCGGGACCGGGCGGCTCTTGCGGCGGTGGCGCTCACAACCGACTCCTCGGTGCTGACCGCATGCGCGAACGACTACGGATTCGATCTTGTCTTCGCGCGCCAGGTGGAAGCGATCGGGCGTCCCGGCGATCTTCTGGTTCTGCATTCCACCTCCGGGAACTCCGCGAATCTGCTCGAGGCGGCCCGGCGGGCGCGGGACCGGAGGATCGGCACCGTCGCCGTCCTGGCCCGCGGCGGCGGCAGGCTGCGCGACCGGGCGGACGCGGCCATCGTGGTTCCCACCGACTCGGTTGCGCGCGCGCAGGAGATCCACCTTGCCATCGGACACATCGTATGCCGCGCCGTGGAGGACCGGCTTCTCGGCGGCGCCGTGCGGGGAGAAGACGAATGACCGGCCATCGGACCATCGCCAACCGGCCCATCGGGGACGAATCATTGCTCCAGCTACGGGGAAAGCGAGCGCTCGTGACCGGAGGCTCGCGCGGGGTGGGCGCCGCGACCGCCCGCTTGCTCGCCCGCGCCGGCGCCGATGTGGGAATCTCCTACCATACCCGCTCCAAAGAAGCGGACGGGATCGTGGCCGAGGTGCGGGGAATCGGTGCGCGCGCCTGGGCCCAAGGGGGGAACCTGGCCGATCCGTCCGCGGTGGAGGCGCTCTTCGCGCGGGTGGACGCCGAGTTTGGGGGACTCGACGTCTTCGTGGGAAATGCGGGGGTGTGGCCGGTTCCCGACGTGCCGCTGGAGGAGATGGAGGAAGCGCGCTGGCGCGAGACGGTGGCGGTGAATCTGGACTCGATCTTCCTGACGACGCAGGCTGCGCTCCGCCGCATGGGCAACGACGGAAGGGTGGTGCTGGTGAGTTCGACCGCGGGCCAGCGGGGAGAGGCCTTCCACTGCGACTACGCGGCGACGAAGGGCGCGATCATCTCGCTCGTCAAGGGACTGTGCGTCGAGGTGGGGGGACGGGGAATCACCGTGAACGCGGTTGCCCCCGGGTGGATCGACACCGAGATGTCCGAGAGTGCGCTCGGGGGACCGGGGCGCGAGGCGATCGAGGCCGCGATTCCGATCGGCCGCGTGGCGACCGCCGAGGATGTGGCCGGTCCGATCGTGCTTCTCTGTTCGCCCCTTGCGCGCCACATCACCGGCGAAATCCTGAATGTCAACGGGGGAGCGGTGCTGGTCGGGTGACCGCGCGCGCCCAAGCCCCGCGGGAGGAAGCGGCGGCCTCGCGATTCCGCGGTTCGGGCGGCGTTCCGGAGGTTCCCGGATCGGTGGTCCGGCTGATCGAGCGTCTGGAGCGCGCCGGATACGAGAGCTGGACGGTGGGAGGCGCCGTCCGCGATGCGCTGCGCGGGAATGCGGGCCGGGCCGGCGACTGGGATCTGGCGACCCGGGCCACCCCGCGCCAGGTGCGCCGCCTCTTTCGGCGGACCGTGCCGCTCGGAATCGAATACGGCACGGTGGGGGTCTTTGGCGACGACGGCGTTCTCCACGAGGTCACCACCTTCCGGCACGATGTGGCGACCTTCGGACGCAGGGCGGTCGTAGCCTTCGCGCGCACCCTGGAAGAGGATCTCGCCCGGCGGGACTTTACCATCAATGCCATGGCCTGGCACCCTCTGAGACGCGAGCTGCGCGATCCGCACGGCGGCGCCCGCGACCTCCGCGAAGGCGTGCTGCGGGCGGTTGGCGATCCGCGCGAACGCTTCCGCGAGGACTACCTGCGCATCCTGCGGGGATTGCGCTTCGCCGGAGCGTTCGGGCTGCGGATCGAGCCCCGGACCTGGCAGGGGATGGTCGAGGCGGTGCCGGGGATCGCGCGGCTGTCGCGGGAACGGATTCGGGACGAGTTGCTGCGCGTGCTTTCCGGGCCGGCGCCTTCCCGCGCCCTGGAGCTCTACGAACGGTCGGGCGCCCGCGCCGTGTTCCTGCCCGAGCTGACGGACGGCCTCGGCCCCGCGGCGCTGGCGACGGTGGATGCCGTTCGGGGAAAGCGCGCCGAGGTGCGGATGGCCGCGCTGCTGGTCCTTGGCGGCGGAGTCCGTCCCGCCCCCATCCTTTCCCGGCTGCGTTTCTCGCGCGCCGAGGCCGGGCGCATCGCGGCGGCCGCGAGCTCCGGTCCCGGTCCCGATCCCGTCCTTTTGGCCAACCCGGCCGCGCGGCGGCGCTGGATGGCGCGGACAGGCCGCCGCAAGCTGCGGGGCGTCTTCCGTCTCTGGCTCGCCGCCCTGCGCGCCGGCGCCTCCCCTTCGTCGCGGGAAGCGGTCCTTGGGCTCGTGGCTGCGGCTCGGCGCGACCAGCGCTGCGGCGTTCCCCTCTCGGTCGGGGAGCTGGCGATCGCCGGGCGCGATCTCCTCGCCCTCGGCTGGTCGCCCGGGCCCCGCATCGGACGCACCCTCGGCTCCCTTCTGGAGGCGGTCTGGGAGGATCCGGCGCTGAACCGGAGGAGCACCCTCCTGCACCTGGCCCGCGAAGGCGTCCCGGACCCCGGACCCGGCCCGGCTCGCGGCCACCGGAGAGAACGATGACCGGGCCCCGCGCCGCGGCCGAACGGGCCATCCTGGTCGGCACCCCGCGGAGCAGGGCGGGGGCAAGCCCCGGCGGGACCGGCCTCTCCGAGCTCGGCCGCCTCGCCGACACCGCCGGCGCGATCGTCGCCGACGAGATCGTGCAACCTCTGCGCACCCCCGATCCACGCTACTACCTGGGCCGCGGCAAGACGGCGGAGCTCGCCGAACGGGTTCGCGAGGAGGGGGCCGATCTGGTCATCTTCGACGACGAGCTCACACCGGCGCAGGGACGGAATCTGGAGGCGAAGTGCAAGGTGCGGGTTCTGGACCGCACCGAACTGATCCTCGACATCTTCGCCACCCGGGCCCGGACCCGCGAGGCCCGCATGCAGGTGGAGCTCGCCCAACTCCAGTACCTGCTGCCGAGGTTGCGCCGCATGTGGGTTCACCTGTCCCGCATCCGGGGCGGAATCGGGTTGCGCGGACCGGGCGAGACCCAGCTTGAGACCGACCGGCGGCTGATCGGGGCCAGGATCGCCGAGCTGGGACGCAAGCTGGGGTCGGCGGCGCGGGCGCGAGCGGTGCAGCGGAAGGGACGGCGGGGCAGCTTCCGCATCGCTCTGGTCGGTTACACCAACGCGGGCAAGTCGTCGCTCCTGAAGGCGCTCTCCGGCTCCGACCAGTTCATCGAGGACCGGCTCTTCGCGACTCTGGACCCATCCACGCGCGCGGTGCCGCTCGGCGAGGGCTACGAGGCGCTGGCCACGGACACCGTGGGCTTCATCCGCAATCTTCCCCACCATCTGGTCGCCTCCTTTCGCTCGACGCTGGAGGAAGCGAACGAGGCCGATCTCCTGGTGCACGTCGTCGACGCCTCGCATCCGGACCACCGCAGCCACGAAGAGGTCGTGGAATCGGTCCTGGGCGAGCTGGGGCTGGGCGGCCGCCCCGAGATCCGCGTCTACAACAAGATCGACCTGCTGGGAGCGGACGAGTTGCTGGCGCTTAGGGAGGGCACGGAGTCCTCCGCACATTGCACCCCCCTCTTCGTCTCGACGATCTTTCCCGCCACGCTGCACCCGCTCAGGGGCGAACTTCTCGGCCGGATCCGCGCCGAACGGAAGCGGATCGCGGTGCGCCTGCCGGTCACGGAGGGGAAGGCGCTGGCGGCGCTGCACGAGGAGGGCGAGGTGCTCGCGCGCGAGCGGGACGGCTGCACCTTGCGGGTCGAGGCGAGGGTCCCGCCTGCGCTGGCCGGACGCCTTGCGGGCATCGCAGGGGTCGAGGTCTCCGATGTCGCCGACGGGAAGCCAGAGCCCCCGACCGACGGCCGAAGATCGTTGGCGGACAACCGAAAGCCATAGCGCTGCATCCCATAAATCGCTGACCGACAACAATAAAGGAGCCATTCCATGAGACTCTACATCAATATCGATCATGTGGCCACCGTGCGGCAGGCGCGTCGCACCGACGAACCCGATCCCGTGCGGGCGGCGGTCCTCGCCGAGCTGGGAGGGGCGGACGGAATCACCATTCATCACCGCCGCGACGCGCGCCACATCTCGGTGCGCGACGTGGAGCTCCTGAAACGGACCGTGCGAACCGGAATCAACCTCGAGATCTCGTCGCGCGAAGAGATGGTGGAACTCGCCGAACGGACGCGGCCGATGCAGGTCACCCTAGTTCCCGAGAAGCGCGAAGAGGTCACCACCGAGGGGGGACTCGACCTCGCGAATCGATCGGTGCAAAGGTCGATCGTCCGCGCCCTTGCGCGTCTGCGCGGGGCGGAGATCCGCAGCTCGCTCTTCATCGACCCGGACCCGCTCGCGGCCGAGCGAACGGGGGCGTTGGGCGCCGACGCGGTGGAGTTCCACACGGGCGAGTACGCGAATGCAGTGCGCCCGGAGGACAGGGCCCGCGAACTGAATCGACTTGCCGCCGCCACCCGCCTGGCGGCCGATGCGGGGTTGGCGGTGCACGCGGGTCATGGGCTGACCTACGAGAATGTGGTGCCGGTGGCCGCGCTGCCGCTGATCGAGGAGCTGAATATCGGGCACAGCGTGGTCTCGCGCGCATTCTTCACCGGAATGGAGCGGGCGGTCCGCGAGATGAAGGCGATCGTGCTGGGCGCTCCCGCGCGTGTGCGCGAGCCGGGAGTCTGGGCGCCGCCGGTGGGGTTCTGACCTCGATCGAGAGGATGCCGGAAAGGATGCGAGCGGCGGCGGGGAGCGGGGGAGGGGGCGCGTCGCGGTGGATGTCGCTGGCTGGATTCCTCATCGCCGCACTGCTGATCTGGTGGCTCCTGCGCGACGAGGATCCGGCCGAGATCTGGGCAAGCGTTCGCGGGGCCGATTTCCGCTTCCTAGCGCTGGCCGTCGCCGCCACCACCTGCGTCTTCCCCCTGCGCGCCATCCGCTGGCGTTACCTGCTGGGCCCGATTCAGCCCGAAAGCCCCTTTCGGTCGCGCTTTGCGGCGGTGTGCGTGGGCTTCATGGCCAACAATCTCCTGCCCGCCCGCATCGGCGAACTGGCCCGCGCCTGGTCCTACAGTCGGCTGGAAGCGGTCTCGACGGTGGCGGCGGTCGGCACTCTCGTGGTGGAGCGGGTCCTGGACGGCCTCGTCATCCTCTTCCTCCTGCTGGTGGCGCTGGCCGCCCCGGACTTCCCCGCCGACGGACTCCCGCCGGCGCTGGCGGATGGGATGCGCGGTCTGGCGATCGTGCTCGCGTCGGTCCTGGCGGGCGCGGTCCTGGCGTTGGCGCTGCCGGGTCCGGTCCTGGGCGGGATCGAACGAATCGCGCGCGCGCTGCTCCCGGATCGCATGGCCGACGGTCTGACGGCGCTGGCCGAAAAGACGGTCCTGGGGATGCGGTCGCTCCGCGGCTGGCGTCTCCTTCTGCCCGCGATCGGGTGGAGTCTGGGGATCTGGCTCCTGCAGTCCCTTTCCTTCTGGCTGGGCTTTCTCGCCTTCGGGATCGAACTTCCCTTCACGGCCGCGATGGTCACCAATGGGGCGACCGCCATCGCCGTCTCGATTCCCTCCGCTCCCGGCTTCTTCGGCACCTTCCACATGGGCGCCGCCGTCTCGCTGGCGGACATCTACGGCGTTGCCGACGTCCCGACCAAGGCCTTCGCCTTCGGCTGGCACCTGGGAGGATTCTTCCCCATCACCTTCATGGGACTGTGGTACGCGCGGCGGATCGGTCTTTCGCTCGGGGAAATCTCGCGCAGGGCAAGCGCGGCGGTTGGAGAGGCCCCCGGGGACTTGCCCGACGGAAGGGGAAGCGGGTCGTGAGCGCGGTGACGGTCCGCTGCCCGGCCAAGATCAACCTCCATCTGAGAATCCTGGCCCGGGAGGACTCGGGGTACCACCAGATCGAGACGCTCTTCCAGGCGGTGGGGCTCTTCGATGGTCTTCAGGTGCGGAAGCGCGCCGAGGCGGGGATCGCGCTGGAGGTGCGGCGGCTCGAGTCGGGTCCGGGGAGCGGCGACATCCTGGGCGATCTGGGCGATCCCGCGCGCAACACGGTCATGACGGCCGCGACCGCCTTCTTCGAGGCCGCCGGAATCGACCCCGCGGTGGAAATCGTTCTGGCCAAGGCGATTCCCGCAGGCACCGGACTCGGAGGCGCCTCCTCGGATGCGGCGGGGGCTCTGGCGGCGCTCAACCGGCTCCATGGCAATCCGCTCGCGGCCGGCCGGTTGCTCCGGATCGGGCGGAGGATCGGCTCGGATGTGGCCTTCTTCCGCCAACGTCGCGGCGCAGCCCTGGCCTGGGGACGCGGCGACCGGTTGCTCCCCCTGGCGTCGCCGTCGCGGGAGGTCGTGATTGCGGCGCCGGCCGAACGGATGGCCACCGCCACCGCCTATGGAGAGGCCTCGGTCCGGCTGGATCTGCCTGCGGACGCGGCCGTTCTGGAGGGCCTGGACCGCGTGCCCCCGCGCCTTCCCCCTTCGGTTCGCGGCAACGACTTCGAGCCCATCCTCTTCGGGCGCTGGCCGCACCTGGGCGAGATCCGCGCCGAACTGGCGCGGCTGGGAGCGCTGGAGGCGCGTCTCACCGGGAGCGGTTCGGCCATCTTCGGGACATTTTCGACCGCGGACGCCGCCGACCGGGCCGCGCGCCGCATTGCAGGACACCCGGCCGCGCCCACGGTTCTGCGCGCGCCCACGCTGACGGCCATTCCGGAGCCCGAGGCCATCGCCGGCCCCTGATCCAGGCCGAGGGCGTTCACCAACGGCCCCCCGGCCGGGCTCGCTCCGCCGCCGCGGCGCATCCTCGCTTCCCCCTCCCCGGTCCTTGCGCTACCATGATTTCCTGGGGATTCCCACGGCGCGCTGGCCCGTCGTCTAATGGCAGGACACCGGTCTTTGGAACCGGCGGTGGTGGTTCGAATCCACCCGGGCCAACTCGCCCGCCGCCCGCGAGCTCGCACATGAAGCCACCGCGCATTCGTCGCCCGTACCGCGCCGTGGCCGGAATTCGCGGGGGATGCGGGTTCCTCCCCGCTGCGCTCGCGTGGGCCTGCGCCGTCCTGCCGGTCGCGACCGTTCCCCTTCCGCTCGCCGCCCAGACCGAATCGCGCGCCGCCGCTCCGGGCTCCGATTCCGCCGGCCGGGCCGACTCGGCCTCCATCCGAGAACGCGCCCGCGACGCCCAGGCGAGATTCGAGCGGGTCAGGTTGCGCGAGATGCCGCGCACTCTCGGGGGATCGGGCGGCCGCTGCGACGAGATCATCGGACGGTTCTGCATTCGCGACGAGGGCGACGAAGGCTGGCGACCGCCGCCGGACCCGCCGGAGATCGTGGCGGCGCGCGACCGCCTTCTCGCCGAACTGGATTCGGCGGCCGCCCGGATCCCCGGCGATCACTGGATCCTGGGGCAACGCGTTCGCTACCTGGCCGAGGCCGGCGCCTTCGAGCGGGCCCGGCGGCCGCTGCGCGACTGCGATGTGCCGGAGCGCTGGCGGTGCGATCTGCTTCTGGGATATCTGCGCTACCGCGCCGGAGAGATCCCGGCCGCGGAGGCCGCCTTCGGGCGCGCCCTGGAGCGCATGCCGGAGGAGATGCGCGCCGAATGGCTCGATCCGTCGCTCCTCCTGGAGGGCGACCAGCGGGAGTGGCTGGAGGCGGCGGACGACTCGGCGCATGCGGCCGCCCGGCTCTGGCTTCTCGCCGACGCGCTCTTTCTGGCCGGAGGCAACGACCGCCGGGCCGCGCACCTGAGCCGCCGCGTTCACGCCATGATCTCGGAGGAGGCGCGCAACCCGCACCAGTTGCGCTGGGGACGGGACCTGACCGAGGTGGTGATCCGCTACGGGTGGCCCGCCGGGTGGGAACGGTCGTGGAGCTCGGGGAGCGCGGGCAGCTTCGTCGTGACCGGGCGCGACCAGCCCGCCTCCGTGCGCACCCTTCCCCCGCGCGAGGTGCTTGAGCGCCGGGAGCGCGACATCGTCCCCTGGGAGATCCCCGAGGGACATGCCCGCAGCGCCCACATTCCTCCCTTCCTGGACACCCTGGCCGCGCTCGATGGCCAGATCGGGCGCTTCTGGAGGCCGAACGAGGTGATCGTCGCCGCCGCCTGGACGCCGCCGTCAGGTGCGTTCGCGGACAGCGCCGGGGTGGAGCGGGGGGCTGGGCTGGCGGGTCTCTTCGTGGAGCGCGATGGGGAAATCATCCTCGATGTGCGCGCCGCGCCTGGTGCGGATGGAACCTTCCGCCTCTCGGGACGCGCCCCTCCGGCCCCGTGGGCGGTGGCCAGCCTCGAGGCCTTCGCGCCGGATCTGCGCCGCGCCTGGCGACGGCGGGCCGCGGTGGGACTCCGGTCGCTTCCCCCCCGTCTGCTGGCGATTTCCGATGTGGTTCTGCTCGAGGAGGGCGCCGAGCCGGCCACCTTCGCCGAGATGCTCCCCCTCCTGCGCGGTTCGACTACGATCCCGGGCGGATCCGCGCTGAGCCTCGCCTTCGAGGTCTACGGACTCGGGTTCGAGGAAGAGGCGATCGAGGTGGCCGCCTGGGTGGAGCGCACCCGGGTAGGCGTGTTGCGACGGGTGGCGCGGTGGGTGGGGCTGGGGGGACCCCGGGAGGAGGTCGCGGTGGCCTGGGAGGAGGCCGGACCGGACCGCCTCCGTCCCCTCTTCCGCTCGCTCGTCATTCGGCTCCCGACGCTGGATCCCGGACCCTACGAGGTCGCGGTCGAGATCCGCGCGCCGGGACGCCCGCCGCTCGCCGTTCGGCGCGGCTTCCAGGCCGGGGCCGCGCGTGACGCCCCCGTCCCCGAGCGCCGCTGAAATTCGCTAGCTTCCTTTGTCGTTGCCGAAAACCCGTCTTTGCTGTTGCCGAAAACCCGTCCGAGTCGCCGAAACCCGTCTTCGGCCCTCGCCCGAACCGCACCCGCACCGCTTTGGCGCACCATCCCAAATGGATGCCCCCATGGACGAACCCATCGGGACCAATCCCCTTCTCCTCCTGGCGGGACGCGCCAACCGGCCCCTGGCGGGCGAGATCGGAGATCTGCTCGACACCAGCCCCGACGGCGTCGCCATCCGCAACTTCGCCGACGGCGAGATCTTCGTCCGCATCAACCGCAATGCCCGCGGCCGCGACGTCTTCATCATTCAGCCCACCGTCGCCGGCGCCGACAACATCATGGAGCTGCTTCTCCTGATCGATGCGGCGAAGCGGGCCTCGGCGGCGCGGGTCACGGCGGTCGTGCCCTACTTCGGCTACGGCCGCCAGGACCGCAAGGACCAGCCGCGGGTGGCGATCGGGGCCAAGCTGGTCGCGAATCTCATCGTGGCCGCCGGCGCCGACCGCGTGGTGAGCATCGACTTTCACCAGCACCAGATCCAGGGATTCTTCGACATCCCGGTCGATCACCTCTACGCGGCCCCGGTCTTCACCCACTACTTCCGCTCGCTGCGGCGCTCGGTTCCCGGGCTCGCCGAGCCGGTCGTGGTGGCGCCCGACGTCGGTTCGGCCAAGATGGCGCGCGGATTCGCCCGGCGGCTGGGGGGCACCTTCGCGATCATCGACAAGCGGCGTCCGGCGCCCAATGTGTCGAAGGTTCTCAATGTGGTGGGCGATGTACGGGATCGCACCTGCCTGGTTGTGGACGACATGATCGACACGGGCGGCACGATCGCGCAGGCCGTCCAGGCTCTGATGGCGCGCGGCGCGAGCCATGTCTATGTCGCCGCCACCCACGCTCTCCTCTCGGCCAACGCCGTCGAGCGCCTTGCCGCGACCTCGATGGCCGGCCTGGTGGTCACGAACACGATCGACATTCCGGAAGAGAAGCGCTTCGACCGCATGACCGTGCTCTCCGTGGCCGATCTTCTCTCCCGCGCCATTCACTGCATTCACTCCAACGCCTCGGTCAGCCAGCTCTTCGAACTTGTCTGATTTGGGCGCCAAGGGAAAACCAGTCACCCAAGATGGAAAAACACAGATGCAAGCAACACTGAACCTTCGGATTCGCCGCGAAACCGGGAAGGGCGTCGCCCGCAGGCTGCGGAGATCGGGCCGGGTGCCCGGGATCATCTATGGCGGGGGGGGGGACAATGTCCTCGTCTCGATGGAGGCCCGCGAGACCCGTCGCCTCTGCGAGTCGATCGACCGCGACCGGACCACCCTTCGTCTCGTTCTGGACGAGGGCACGGTGGAGAAGGCGCGGATCGCAGAGATTCAGTCGCACCCCTACCGGCCCCAGCTCCTGCATGTGGACTTCCTGCGCATCGGCCGGACGGATTCGTCCCCGGCCGCCGGTCGATAGCCGGGGGGGGCGTGGAGCCGCGCGGAACCGATCCCGGCTCCGGAGATGGACGCGCCGCCGGCGGCGGGAGCGCGCGCGTGGTGGTCGGTCTGGGCAACCCCGGACCCCGCTACGACGACACCCGCCACAATGTGGGATGGTGGGTGATCGACCGTTTCGCCTTCGACCACGGCTTCGGGCCCTTCGAGCGCGGTCGGCGCAGCTTCGAGAGCTCCGGCCGGGTGAAGGGACGGCGCATCCGCCTTCTGAAGCCGCGAACCTGGATGAACCGGAGCGGACTGGCGCTGACGACGCTCTGGCGCGAGGAGGAGGACTTTCGCCTGGAGACCGGTCTGCTCGTTGTGACCGACGACGCGAACCTCGATGTGGGCCGGGTGCGCTTTCGCCGCGGCGGGGGAGCGGGCGGCCACAATGGACTCCGGTCGGTGAATGCGGCGCTGGGCACGACCTCGTACGCGCGCCTGCGGATCGGGGTGGGCGTCGTGCCCGCCGGGGAGGATCTGGCCGACTGGGTGCTGTCGCCGCTGCCGGAGGAGGACGAGGAGCGGATCGTGGCGCTGCTCCCCGAACTGAGCCGGGCGGTGGGGGTGTGGGCGGACGAGGGGATCGACGCCGCGATGAACCGCT
Organism: Gemmatimonadota bacterium; assembly: GCA_022822325.1. Taxonomy (GTDB): domain Bacteria; phylum Gemmatimonadota; class Gemmatimonadetes; order Longimicrobiales; family Gaopeijiaceae; genus Bin94. The sequence continues at coordinate 274,564 of JAJEBW010000018.1, forward strand.
TCAACCAATGACGGCCGGGCGGCCGGACCCTGAATCACGCGCGACCGACACGCCAACTCGCCATTGGAGAATCGCTCGCCGCCAGAGAATCGCGCACCACTATGGAATCGCGCACCAACTGGAATCGCTCAAGAGAATCGCTCACCATAGAGAATCGCTCACCCGAAGAGAAGAATCAGGAGAGACTCCGACGTGATGAATCCCCTTGACTGGACCGCATGGGCCTGGAGCATCGGGGCCATTGGACTTCTGGCCGCGCTGGTCGTCTACCGCTACCTGGCCCGGCAACCGCAGGGCACCGACGCGATGGCCGAGCTGGCCGATCAGATTCACGATGGCGCGATGGCCTTCCTGCGGCGCGAGTACACCGTTCTGGCGGGATTCGTGGCGGTCGTGGCCGTTCTCCTCCAACTGGCGATCGGGAGCGCCTCGGCGGTGGCCTATGTGGCTGGAGCGGCGAGCAGCGTGCTGGCCGGATTCTTCGGCATGAAGGCCGCGACCCGCGCGAATGTCCGCACCTCGGCCGCCGCCAACGAGGAGGGGCAGGGGAAGGCGCTGCGCATCGCATTCTTCGGGGGCGCGGTCATGGGCCTCTCGGTCGCGGCGCTGGGACTCCTGGGGATCGGAGTGCTCTACCTCGCCCTGGCGGCGGACGCCATCCCCGGCACCGGCGACCTGCCCCGGTTCGCCGAGATCATCTCGGGGTTCGCGATGGGTGCCTCCTCGATCGCGCTCTTCGCCCGGGTGGGCGGCGGGATCTTCACCAAGGCGGCCGATGTCGGGGCGGACCTGGTGGGGAAGGTGGAGGCCGGAATCCCCGAGGACGACCCGCGCAATCCCGCCACCATCGCCGACAATGTCGGAGACAATGTCGGCGACGTCGCCGGGATGGGCGCGGACATCTTCGAGTCGTACGTCGGGTCGGTCGTCGCCACGATCGCGATCGGCGCCACCTCGGCGGCGCTCGCCGCGAGCGCCGCCGAGGCGGTCGCGCTCCCGATCATCACCGTTCTGGTCGGCCTGGTCTGCTCCCTCGTCGCGATCGGGTCGATGAAGCTCCTGGAGCGCACCGAACCGGGGGCCGCCCTGCGCAACGTCACCTTCATCGCGGCGGGGCTCTTCCTCCTCGTCATGTTCTTCGTGGTGCAGTGGCTCGACATGGAGATCAGCGATCCGGTCACGGCGGCCGCGCGCTCCCCCCTCGGCCCCTTCTGGGCGATCCTCGCCGGCACCCTGGTCGGCATCCTGATCGGGGTCGTGACCGAGTACTACACCGGCGCCGGTCCGGTGCGGAAGATCGCCTCCTCCTCCGAGACCGGGTCGGCGACCAACATCATCACCGGCCTGGCGGTGGGCATGGAATCCACCGCGATCCCCCTTCTCCTGATCTGCGGCGCGATCGGGGTCTCCTACGCGGCCTGCGGGCTCTACGGGATCGGCATCGCCGCGGTGGGCATGCTGGCCACGGTGGGAGCCACCATGTCGGTCGACGCCTACGGACCGGTCGCCGACAACGCCGGCGGGATCAGCGAGATGGCCGGGCTGGGGCCGGAGACCCGCGAGGTCACCGACTCGCTCGACGCGATCGGCAACACCACCGCCGCCATCGGCAAGGGCTTCGCGATCGGTTCGGCGGCGCTCACCGCGCTGGCGCTCTTCTCGGCCTACTCCACGTCGGTCGGCCTCGCCGAGATCAACATCGTCAATCCGACGGTCGTCGTCGGGCTCTTCATCGGGGGCATGCTCCCCTTCCTGGTCGGCGCCTTCACCATGACCGCCGTGGGACGCGCCGCCGCCGGGATGGTCGAGGAGGTGCGTCGCCAGTTCCGCGAAATCCCCGGAATCATGACCGGCGCCGCCAAGCCGGATTCGGCGCGCTGCGTGGACATCTCCACCCGGGCGGCGCTGCGCGAGATGCTCCTGCCGGGGGTGACCGCGGTCCTCGCTCCGGTGCTCGTGGGCCGCTTCCTGGGCGTCGAGGCGCTGGGGGGACTGCTGGCCGGAGCGACGGTGACCGGCGTCCTCATGGCGCTCTTCATGGCCAACGCGGGCGGCGCCTGGGACAACGCCAAGAAGTACATCGAGAAGGGCAACCTCGGCGGCAAGGGATCGGAGGCCCACAAGGCCGCGGTCGTCGGCGACACCGTCGGCGATCCCTTCAAGGACACCTCCGGCCCCTCGCTGAACATCCTCATCAAGCTGATGAGCGTGGTGTCGCTCGTGCTGGCGCCCTGGTTCATGAGATTCGGCGGATGAGGGCCTCCTTCGACGGCGCGATCGCCTTCGCGCAGGATCTGATCCGCATCCCATCGTTGCCGGGCGAGGAGGGAGAGCTGGCGCGGCGGGTGGTCGCCGAGATGGAGGCGCTCGGCTACGACGAGGCCTGGATCGACGATCTGGGCAGCGTGGTCGGGGTCGTCCGGGGAGGCGGCGCCGCCGCCGTCATGCTGAGCGCGCACCTGGACATGGTGGCCGAGGGGGATCCGGGGGATTGGGAGCACCCGCCCTTCGACGGGACGATCGCCGACGGCTGCCTCCATGGCCGCGGCGCGATGGACATCAAGGGGCCGCTCGCGATCCAGACCCATGCGGCGGCGGCGCTGCGGGGACGGGCGGCGGGCGACATCGTGGTGGCCCACCCGGTCTACGAGGAGCGCGGCGGATGGGGGATGGATCATCTCATGCGGTTGGACGGCGGTCTGCGGCCCGATGCGGTCGTCATCGGGGAATCCACCCACGGCGACATCGCGATCGGCCACCGGGGCCGCGCCGAGGTGGAGATCGTCGCGCGGGGGCTGGCCGGACACGCCTCGGCACCGGACCGGGCCCGCAACGCCCTGGACCTGGTCCCGCCGATCCTGGCCGGGGTTCGCGATCTGGCCGGCCGCCAGGAGACCGACCCCACCCTGGGCCCCTCGTCGGTGGCCGCGACCGGGATCGACGCCGTTCCCGCCAGCCTGAATGTGATCGCCGACCGCGCGACCGTCACCCTGGACTGGCGGATTCTGCCCCGGGACACCGAACGCACCCTCCTTGCGCGACTGCGCGACTGCGTCCGTCCCCACCTGGAGCGATTCGACCGCGAAGAGGGCGGCAGCCGCGGCGCCGAGGTCGAGTTCCGCATGGCCACCCAGCGCCAGCGCGCCTGGACCGGCCCGGAGGAGGACCGCCGCATCCTGAGCCCCGGATTCCTCATGGACCGGCGCCACCCGATCGTCGTGGCCGCGGCCCGCGCGGTGGGCCGGAGGAACGGCGGCGGCGCGCCCGCCCGGGTGCGGCCCTGGGTTTTCGCCACCGACGGCGGCTGGACCTGCGGAGTGCGCGGCGTTCCCACGATCGGCTTCGCGCCGGGCGAGGAGCGCTACGCCCACACCAACACCGAACGGCTCGATCTGGAGGAGGCGCGCTGGGGCTACGGCCGCTACCTGAAGCTGGTTCCGGCGGTGCAGGAGGCCGCGAAGGCGAAGGGGTAGCCGCGACCCTGCCGGGGCCTCGGGTCCAGGGGCGCAGCCGAACGGAATCGCGCAGGCTCCCCGCCGCCCACCCGGCCGCCGGTCGTCGCGAAGACGGGGGCCGCGCGCGGGATCGTCGGCCTGTTCCCCCGGATTTCCCTTCGCTCCTGGAGACCCTCAGTCCATCGGCACGTGCTTCACGATGCGGTCGCCCACGCGGTCGAAGATCTCGTCGAGGCTGGCGCCGGTGATCGTCAGTCCATGGTTCTTGAGTCCGACCACGCACCGCGCCGGGTCCTCCGCCTCGCGCACAATGTCGGCAACGGCCTGGCCCAGCTCGCGGGTTCCGCAGGGGTAGTTGAACTCGGTCGAGGGCACCCCGTCCAGCCAGCCGTGCACATGCATGATCGCCCCCACCGACGGATGCTCGCGGTAGACCATCCAGTGCTCGATCGCATCGACCGAGACCCGGTTCGGCTCCACCCCCGGCGGGTGGCCGACGACCATTCCATTCCGCTCGGCGTCGTAGCCCTTCACCATCAGGATGTGGCGGCCGATCTCCGCCAGATTCGACTTGTCCACCCCGCTGGCGCTCATCCAGAACCACTCGTCGTCGTAGCGCGCCGAGATGTTGCCGTAGCTGAGGCCGCCGATTCCATAGAGGCGCTTGATGTGGCGAATGTCGCGCGGCGAGAGGTGGTCTTCCACCCGGAAGGGCGCCGGCAGGAGATCGAGGCCATTCAGCCGCCTGCCCGCCCGGCGGATCGAAGCGGTGTGTTCGTCCCCCTCCCAGAGCGCCTCCGGGAGGTCGCCCTCGTAGAAGTTGTCGATGACGAGGGTGGAGTTCGCAAGCGGCCGGATGCGGCTGTAGATCTCCTCGAAGTAGCGTCCGCGCGGCAACTTGCCCGAGACCTGGTAGTGTCCCTGCTCGGGGGTCAGGAAGTGGACGTCGGGGTCGCCGTTCTCCGAGGGGACCATCCCCACCACGAGATTGGCCAGCGAGCGGAGAAGGATCGGGTAGCCCTGCGAGAGAAGGCTGGTGAAGGGTGTGGGAAACTCGGTCACCGAGCAGACGAAGATCGCGCTGGCGTGCCGCCTCACCGGTTTCGGCCGTCCCAGGGGGAAGAAGTTCAGGATCAGCCTGGCCGCTTCGGCGTCCTCCACGAAACGGTGCCCGTGCGACTCCATCACCTCGCGCAGTCCCCGGCCGAACCAGCCGAAGTCTCTGTCCGCATGTGTGCCGGTGAAGGTGAAATCCATGATGCGTGCGTTCCCCCGTCGGAGAGTTGGAGTGGAATGCCGGGTGGAGCGCGAAGGATGCGGTTCCGCTGCGGCGAGGAGTAATGTAAGGTCGGATTCCCGCAACCGTTGGCAAGGTGCTACATTTCCCGACCTGAAAAACGCCCGCTCCGCACGGGGAAGCGGAGCCCGTCCACACGGTCCACGGGAGTTCCCGCGCAATGAGAGACTACGAAATCGTCCATATCCTGGACGCCGCCCTGAGCCAGGAGGCCGTCGACGCCAAGCTGGAGCTCTTCCACGCGGCGCTCGGGGGACGCGTCGCCGCCATCGATCACTGGGGGGTGCGGCAGCTCGCCTACCCCATCCGCAAGGCCGCAACCGGCTACTACGTCGTGGTCCAGGTCACCGCCGATCCCGCGAGGTTGCCCGAGTTCGAGCGGCTCGTCAAGCTGGACGAGGAGGCGATGCGCTACCTGATCGTCCTCAACGAGGGACAGCCTGCCTCCGGCGCCTCGGTGCTCGCGGAGCGGTTGCCGCCGGCGACGGCGGAGGAAGAGGAGGCCGGGTCCGGCGATTCGGCCGCCGAGGACGGCGCCGGCTCCGAGGACGGTGGGGACGACGGCGGCGAAGACGCGAGCCCGGGCCGGGGCGGCGAAGGGAAGGAAGGGGAAGCGAAGGAAGGCCGGGCGGCAGGGGATGCGGGCGGCGAGGATGGGGAAGTCTCCGCCTCCGGCCCCCGCACCGCCTCCTCCGGCCCGCCGGTCTTCACGGGCGCTCGCGGTCGCAGGCGCCGCCACGAGGGCCCTCCGATCGTCCTGCTGAACTACAAGGACGTGGCCACCCTCTCGCGCTTCCTCACCGAGCAGGGCAAGATCCTGCCGAAGCGCACCACCAAGGTGACCGCCCGCTTTCAGAGGATGCTCGGCACCGCCGTCAAGCGCGCCCGGCATCTCGCGCTCCTTCCCTACGTCCGCGACTACGGAGGCTGACCCTTGGGAACGCGCGACTCGATTTACGCAACACCCGCGACTCGGGAGATCCGATGAGACTGATATTGCGCCACGCGGTTGCGCACCTGGGCGAGGCCGGGGATCTGGTCAAGGTCAAGCCGGGGTACGCCCGCAACTACCTCTTGCCTCAGAGGCTCGCCTACCGGGCGACGGAGGCCAATGTGCGGCGGATCGAGGAGGAACGGCGGATCCGCGAGGAGAAGGCCCGGCGCGCCTACCTGGAGGCCAACCGGAGGGCTTCGCGCCTGGAGGGGCTGACCCTCGAATTCCGGGCCCGGGCCAGCGAGGAGGGCACCCTCTTCGGGTCGGTCAATGTCCGCGACGTCCTGGAGCGCCTGGAGACGGCCGACTTCGGATTCGAGGTCGACCGCCGCGCGATCGTCCTGGATGATCCGATCAAGACCGTCGGAGAACATGTCGTCCCCATTCGCCTCCATAGCGGCGTCGAGACCGAGATCCGGGTCGTGGTGGAGGCCGAGACCGACTAGGAGCCCGACTCCCCTTGAAGGACCAGCCGAAGGAAGCGTCCCCCCGGGAACGGACCGCGCCCGGGGACGAACCGGCCGCGGCGGCGCCGAAGCCGGACATTCCCCGCGGCGTCCTGCGCGTGGTGGAGTGCGCCCGCGGCCGCAAGGCGATCGATGTGCGGGTGCTCGATCTGCGCGGCCTCTCCGACGCGGCCGACTTCTTCGTCATCGCGACCGGACGCTCCGACCTCCATGTGCGGGCGATCGCCGACCATATCCTGGAGGCCACCCGGGCGCCGTCGCTCCGTCCGGAACACATCGAGGGACTCGACGACGGGCGCTGGGTGCTCATCGACTACATCGACCATGTCGTCCACATCTTCCATCCGGGACTGCGCGACTTCTACCGCCTGGAGACGCTGTGGGGCGACGCGCCGGTCCATGAGATGGACGATCCCCCGGTGGGCGAGCTCGAGACGGGCCACGGCGCGGCGGGCGATGGCGCGGGCGGGCCGTGAGGCTCCGGTCGCTCCGCCTTCAGGGATTCAAGTCCTTTCCCGATCCCACCCGCATCCGCTTTCACGACGGCGTGACGGCGATCGTGGGCCCGAATGGCTGCGGCAAGTCCAATATCGGCGACGCGATTCGCTGGGTGCTCGGCGAACAGCGGCCCACCCAGGTGCGCGGCGCGAAGATGGAGGAGGTCATCTTCCAGGGAACGGCCACGCGCAGGCGGATGAACCGGGGATCGGTCGCGATGGTGGTCTCCAACGAGGACGGCGCCCTGCCGGTTCCCTGGAGCGAGGTCGAGCTCGGACGGGCGGTCTATCGCGACGGCGGCAGCGACTACACCCTGAATCGCTCCTCCTGCCGGTTGCGCGACGTGGTGGATCTCTGCCGCGACACCGGTCTGGGGGCGAACGCCTACTCGATGATCGAGATCCGGATGATCGACGGGATCCTCTCCGAGCGCCCCGACGAGCGCAGGCGGCTCTTCGAGGAGGCCGCGGGCGTGGGCAGGTACAAGGAGCGGCGGCGGGCGGCTCTGCGGCGTCTGGAGGACTCGGAACTGGATTTGCAGCGGATCGAGGATGTGATCGGCGAGGTGCGCGTCAAGGTTCGGTCGCTGGCCCGCCAGAGGGGGAGGGCGCGGCGCTACGCCGGGCTGCGCGAACGACGGCTGGCGATCGAGGTGGCGCTGGCGCGGTTCGAGCTGGCGGAGATGGACGCCGGTCTGCGCAAGGTGCAGGACGAGCTGCGCAGGGACCGGGAGGATGGGGCGGGGAGGGCGGCGGAGCTTGCGACGCGCGAGGCTGCGCTGGAGGCGAACCGGGTGGAGCGCATGGAAGCCGGAAGGGCTCGCGGCGTCTGCAAGGCCGAGCTCGACGAGGTGGCGGCCGAGCTGGCGAGGAAGGAGACGGCCGTCGCGGTGGCGGTGGAACGGATCGCGAATGGGATGCGGCGGCTGGAACGGATCGGGGGCGAGCGCAAGACGCTCCGCGAGCTGGAGGCGCGCAAGGAGGACGAGGAACGGGAGCTGGAGGGCCTCCGCGACCGGACCGCCGCGAAGCTGGCCGCCCTCGCCGACGAAAGGGCCGCGCGCGGGAGAGCCGAGAAGGAAGCCCGGGCCAGGCGGGACGCCGCGAGCGCGGAGTTGCGCGGGATCGAGAGGGAGCGTCGCGCCGCCGCCCGCCGGATTGCGCGGCTGGAGGGGGACCGGGATGCCGCCCGCCGCCGGGTGAACGAGCTGAAGGAACGAATTGACCGGCTCTCCGCCGATGCCGAACGCGCAGGGACCGCGCTCCGCGAAATCGAGGACCAGGGGGATCTCTTCGCCGGGCGCGAGACGGCCGCCGCACAGTCCGCGGACCGGGCCGAATCCGGGCTCCGGGCGGCTCGGGAGCGCCTGGCGGATGCGCGCAAGCGTCTGAGGCGGGCGCGGGCCGACGAGAACGCCGCCGATGCCCGGGTATCGTCGCTGGCCGCCGAGGTGGCCGGGCTGGACCGGATCGCGCTTGCAGGCGAGGGATTCGGCGCCCTGGTCGAGGCCGTGCGCGCGACCTTCCCCGGGGCCGTGCGCGGTCTCCTGTCGGATTTCGTGCACGCATCCGGGGACGCCGCCCGCGATCTCGACGGGATCCTGGGCCCCCTCGCGTCGGCTCTGGTGGTGGGCACGAGCGCCGAGGCCGGGGCGGTCGCCCGCTGGTACCACGAAGACGAGACGCGCGTGGCCCCCCTCCTCCTCCTTCCGCTCGACCGGGCGGGCCGCGGCGAGGTCGCGCTGCCGGAGGGCGTGGAGCTCGTCGGCGAGGGAGGCCGCTGGGCGGGAGCGCTGCTGCGCGGGGCGGTGCGCGGGGAGGGCGGGGCGTGGTTGGATGGGCGCGGAGTGGCGCATCTCGTCCCGAAGTCCGGCGGGGAGGGTCATCTTCAGCGGCGCGCGCGCATCCGGGCGCTGGAGGCGGAGCTCGACGCCGCGCGGGAGCGGTTGCGGTCGCGGCGCCGCGGCCGGATTGAGCTGGAGACCGAGTGCGGGGAGCTCGAGTCCGCGAGGGAGGCCGCGTCGGAGAGTCTTCTCGCGGCCCGCGACGACGCCCGGGCGGCCTCGGCGAGGGCGGCGTCTCAGCGGGAGTCGAGGGGCCGCCTGGCGCGGCGCCGGGAGGATGCCCGCAGCCGTCTCGACGGGTACCGGCGCGCCCTGGAGGGGGTCCGGAAGAGGGTGCGCGAGGGGGAGGGCGCGCGCCGCGCGCTGGCGCTCCGGGAGGAGGAGCTGGTCCGGCGAACCGGGGCGGGGCGGGAGGAGCTGGCGGTGGCGGAGGCCGCGTGGGAGCGGGTCCGCGACGCCGCCTCCGAGGTGACGATCCGCGCCGCGCGACTGGAGAACCGGGTCGAAGGCGCGAGGGACCGTCTGCGGGAGGCGCGCGCCGCCCGGAGGGGAGCCGGGGATGGACTTGAGGCGCTGGCCGCGGAAGAGAAGGGACTTCGGTCGGCGGTCGCGGAGGCCGAGAGGGTGCGGGGGGAGGGGGAGGGGGCCCTGCAGGATCTCTTCGGCCGCCGGGACGACGCGAAGAGGAAGCTGGCCGCCGAGGACCGGCGCCTGACCGAGGCCGAGGAAGCGGTTGCGGCCGGAGAGCGCGAGATCCGGCGGTTGCGGACGCGCGAGCGCGAATCCGCCGACCACCGGCATCGGCTGGAGCTTCGCGAACTCGAGATCCGCAACCGCGCCACGAGCCTAGGCGAGCGCCTGGAGGCCGAGTGGGGGAGGCCGGCCGCATCGCTGGTGCGCGACGCCGAGCCGGTGGAGGGCGACCCCACGGCGCTGCGGGCCGAGCTCGGCGAGATCGTGCCGGCGCTGGACAGGATCGGTCCCGTCAACATGCTGGCGGTGGAGGAACACGAGGAGGAACGCGCCCGGCTCGACTTCCTGACCGGCCAGCGCGACGATCTCGAGACCGCGCGCGACGATCTGCGCCGCGCCATCCGCAACATCAACGCGACCGCATCCGAGCGTTTCACGCGGACCTTTGAGCAGATCCAGGAGCACTTCCGCGCCACCTTCCGGAGACTCTTCCGCGGGGGCCGGGCCGACCTTCGCCTGGCCAATTCCGACAATCCCCTGGAGTGTCCGATCGAGATCCAGGCTTCGCCCAAGGGCAAGCGCGCCCAACGCATCGACCAGCTCTCCGGAGGCGAGCGGGCTCTGACCGCACTCGCGCTCCTCTTCGGCATCTACTTGGTCAAGCCAAGTCCGTTCTGCGTGCTCGACGAGGTGGACGCGCCCCTGGACGATGCCAACATCGGCCGTTTCATCGCCATGCTGGAGTCCTTCAAGTCCGAAACCCAGTTCGTGGTCGTCACCCACAATCCGCGCACGATCGCCGCCGCCGACTGGATTTACGGAGTGACGATGGAGGAACCGGGGGTGTCGTCGATCGTGGGGGTGCGACTGGATTCGGACGCCCAATCCTCCGCTGCCGCCGCCGTCTCATGAGGATCACCGTGATCGGCTCGGGAACGCTGGCGCCCTCGCCGGACCGGGCCAGCCCCTGCCACCTCGTCGAACACGACGACCTCGCGCTGCTCCTGGACGCGGGTCCCGGGGCCGTGCACGGCCTGGCGCGCCGCGGGAAGCCGTGGTGGGCGCTCACCCACGTCGTCTTCAGCCACTATCACACCGACCACTTCGCCGACCTTCCCCACCTCCTCTTCGCCCTGCGGCACGCCCCCCCCACCCCCCGCCACCTCCCCCTGCGCATCCTCGGTCCGCCCGGACTCCGCGATCGCGTCGAGGCCCTCCGCGCCGCGCACGGCGAGTTCATCGTCCGTCCCGGCTTCCCCGTCGCCCTGCACGAGGTCGGCCCGGATCCCGTTCCGGTCGGCGGCCGCGCGGTCCTGCGCTTCGTCCCCACCCCCCACACCGGCCACTCCCTCGCGGTCCGCCTCGATGCGCGCTGTCCGGCCACCGGCGGCGTCCTCTCGGCCGGCTACACCGGCGACACCGGCCCCGACCCGGCGCTCGGCGAGTTCTTCGCGGGGGTCGATCTCCTGATCAGCGAGTGCGCCTGGCCCGATCCCCCTCCCGCCGGGGGTCACCTGACCCCGCGCACCGTGGCCGAGCTGGCGATCCGCGTCCGGCCGCGCAACCTCGCGCTCACGCATCTCTATCCCCCCCTCGATCCCGCGTCGGCGCCCGCGCTGGTCCGCGCCGCCGGCTACGACGGCAGGGTGCTCTGCCCCCGCGACGGCGAGAGCTTCGTCGTCCGGCCGCTGGTCCGCGCCGCGCCACCGCCCGCCTCCGCGAACCGGGCGCCTCGCGATTCCTCCCGCCGCATCCCGCCGGCATCCCCCGCCCCCCGGCATCCCCCAACCGGAGAACCATCCTCGTGCTCATCGTAATGGACCATCGCGCCACCCCCGACCAGATTCAGCGCGTCGTCGACGCCATCCGCGACATGGGATACGGCGCCAAGCCCATGCCCGGCCGCCAGCGCACCGCGATCGGCCTCGTCGGCAACGACGGCCGGGTCGAGTCGGCGCGGCTCTCGGGGCTGCCCGGCGTCCGCGAACTCATCAAGGTCAGCAAGCCCTACAAGCAGGTGTCGCGCGAGTGGCGCGAAGAGAACACCATGGTCGATCTCGGCAATGGGGTCGCGCTGGGGGGAAGCGAGGTCGCGATCATCGCGGGTCCCTGCGCGGTCGAGAGCCGCAGCCAGATCCTCGAGATCGCCGCGCGGGTTCGGGCGGCCGGGGCGAGCGCGCTCCGCGGGGGGGCCTTCAAGCCGCGGACTTCCCCCTATTCCTTCCAGGGACTGGGACCGAAGGGACTGGAGCTCCTGGCCGAGGCCCGCGCCGAAACCGGTCTGGCGGTCGTGACCGAGGCGGTGGAACCGGAGGGAGTGGGACTCGTGGCCGAATACGCCGACGTGATCCAGATCGGGGCCCGCAACATGCAGAACTACCCGCTCCTCAAGCGCGCGGGCCGTTCGGGGAGGGCGGTTCTGCTGAAGCGGGGAATGTCGGCGACGATCACCGAGATGCTCCTGGCCGCCGAGTACCTCCTGAGCGAGGGGAATCCCAATGTGATCCTCTGCGAGCGCGGGGTGCGCAGCTTCGATCCGCAGACCCGCAATCTCTTCGACCTGACCGCCATTCCGGTGACGCAGTCGCTCACCCACCTTCCGGTGATCGCCGATCCCAGCCATGGAACCGGGGTGCGCAGCAAGGTCACGCCGATGGCGCGGGCGGCGGTGGCGGCGGGCGCCGACGGACTGATCGTCGAGGTGCATCCCGATCCGCCCACGGCGATGTCCGATGGGGCGCAGAGCCTGTATCCCGGCCAGTTCGAGCAGCTTGTGCGGCAGTGCGAACCGATCCTCGGGGCGATCGATCGTTCCCTGGCGCGCGTTGCGGAGGCCGCGCCGGCGCCGGCCGGGGGGTGAGGGGGCGGAGCGGACGGGCGGGGCCCGGAGACGGATGAAGCGTCACGATCTCGGCCGGAGAGGCGAGGCGCTGGCCGCGGCGCACCTCGAGGCGCGGGGCTGGGAGGTGATCGACCGCAACTACCGCGCGGGGCCGTTGGAGATCGATCTGGTGGCCCGCAGGGACGACGTGGTGGCCTTCGTGGAGGTGAAGACGCGTTCGACCGCGACCGGAGGCGGACCGCTGGATCCGATTCGGCGGGGGAAGCGGCGGGGGGTGGCGGGGGCGGCGCGGCGCTGGATCTACGAGAAGGGACGGCCCGGAACCATCTACCGCTTCGACGCCATCGGAGTGCGGGTGCGCGGCGGCGAAGCCGAAATCGAGCACATCCCCGATGCGTGGCGCCCCGGTTGACCTGCCCTCCCCGCTTCCGGTAGCTTTGCCCCCGTGCCCCAGGTCCGCGGGTCGCGAGCCCGCCGAACCCCGTCAGGACCCCGCAGGTAGCAGCGGTACGTGTGGCGAACGTCGTCGCGGAGCGCCTGGGGCACGCCCCGCCCCCCCTCAAAGCCCGTCGCCTTGTCCTATCTCGCACTCGCACGCAAGTACCGGCCCCGTCGTTTCGGAGAGGTCTCGACGCAGGAACATGTGTCCGGCACCCTCCGGAGCGCCGTAGCGGGAGGCCGGGTCGGGCACGCCTATCTCCTCTGCGGCCCGCGGGGAGTGGGGAAGACGACGATCGCGCGCATTCTGGCGATGTCGCTCAACTGCCCCGAGCGCCTGCCCGACGGCGAGCCCTGCGGCGATTGCGAGAACTGCGAACGGATATGGGGGGGGCACACCTCGCTCGATGTCGTGGAGATCGACGCCGCCTCGAACCGGGGCGTCGAGGATGCGCGCGCCCTTCGGGAACGGGTGCAGTACGCGCCCTCCGAAGCCGACCGCTTCAAGGTCTATATCCTGGACGAGGCGCACATGCTGACCCGGGAGGCGTGGAATGCGCTCCTGAAGGTGCTGGAAGAGCCGCCGGAGCGGGTCGTCTTCTGCTTCGCCACCACCGAAGCCCGCAAGATCCAGCAGACCGCCGCGCCGATTCTGTCTCGTTGCCAGCGTTTCGACTTCCGCCGCATCGGAGCCCGCGACATCGTCCGCCGGCTGCGGGAGGTGCTCGCGGCGGAGGGGATCGCCTTCGAGGACGAAGCCCTGCTCGCGATCGCCCGCAAGGCGAACGGGGGCATGCGCGACGGTCTCTCCCTTCTCGACCAGGTGCTGGCGCTCTCGGACCGCAAGGTCACGGTGGAGACGGTGGTGCGCGTGCTCGGCGTCGTCTCCGAAGAGCGCTACCTGGAGATCCTGGAGATCGTCGCCGAACGCCGCCATGGGGCCGTCTTCGATTTCGTCGAGACGCTGATCGACGAGGGCTACGACCTCGTGGAGTTCTACCATGGACTGGCCGAGAGGCTGCGGCTGCTCCTGCGGCTGGCGGTGACGGATCGGGGCGATCCGGATGCGATCGGGGAGAGACTGGACCGGGCCTACGGCGAACGGGCCCGCGCCTTCCTCCCCGGCGACCTGATGCGGATGCTGTCGATGTGCGCGGAGCTGGAAGCCGACGGGAGTCTGCGGCGCACCGGGCGTCCCCGGGTCCTGATCGAGGTGCTCCTTCTGCGGATGAGCTACCTGGACCGCACGGTCGAGCTCGAGGACATCGTGCGCGCGCTCGGCGGCGCCCCGGAGCCGAAGCCCTCCCTCCGCAGCGGCGACGGGGCGGCCTCCCGGCCGAAGTCGGTGGCGAAGGCGCCCCGGGGGCGGTCCCTCCGCAGAATCGAATCGTCCCCCCGCGCAACGGAATCGTCTCCCAACGCAACCGAGGCATCCGCGCGCGCAGCGGCGCCATCCTCCCCTCCGGCGCCGAGTCCTCGATCCGCAACCGGTCCGGCGCCCGCCCCCGGCTCGCCGCCGCCCACCCTGGTCGAAGCCTGGGACCGGCTGCTGAATCGATCGGAGCTGCCCGGCGGGCTCTCCCTGTTGAGCGGCGCCACGGTGGCCGAGCGGGACGGTGCGCTGGTCCTGGAGGGGGTGCCGAGTCTTCTCGCGGAGCGGCTCGGGGATCCCGCCATGATGAGGGAGCTGGAGTCGGTTCTTGCGCGTCATGCGGGTCGCGACGAGGTGCGCATCGTGGCAAGGGCGGAGTCGTCGTCCGCGCCGGGGACGAATTCCCGCGTGACGGCGGCCTCGGTGCGGCGCGACCGGCTCCGGGATCTCGTCGCCCGGGCGCCCTTTCTGGAGCAGGCGGTGCGGGAGCTGGATCTGGAGTTGGTGGAGTAACGGGAACGCTCTTCCGGGCGCGGCCCGCGGAGAACGGCAACGGAGTCGAGGCATGACGAACATTCAGCAGTTGATGAAGATGGGACAGCAGATTCAGGCGAAGGTGAAGGAGCTGCAGGACAGCCTGGAATCCACCGAAATCGAGGCCTCCGCCGGCGGGGGCATGGTGCGCGCCCGCGTCACCGGGAAGGGCGACCTGGTCGGGGTGTCGATCGAACCCGAGGTCGTCGATCCGGAGGATGTGGAGATGCTCGAGGATCTGGTCGCGGCGGCGGTCGGCGAGGCTCAGAAGCGCGCTCGCGAGTTCTCGGAGGAGCGCATGCGCGGCGCTGCGGGCGGACTGCCGATGCAACTTCCCGGAATCTTCTGATCCCGGTCGCATTCGGTGTCGGCGATCCGGACCCTGACGCGCGAGTTGCGTCGGCTTCCCGGTGTGGGAGAGCGAACCGCGTTGCGGCTGGCGTACCATCTCGTCAGGGGAGACAAGGCCGACGTGCGCCGTTTGGCCCGCTCCCTGCTCGATCTTGCCGACCGGGTTCATCCCTGTCCCCGCTGCGGCAACTACTGCGAAGCCGAGCTCTGCGCGGTGTGCGAGGACCCCCGCCGCGATCCCCGCGTGATCTGCGTGGTGGAGGAGGCCTGGGAGGTTGGGGCCATCGAGCGCGCCGGACGCTACCGGGGACTCTTTCATGTGCTGGGAGGACGCCTCTCGCCCCTGGACGGGATCGGCCCGGAGCGGCTCAACATCGACCGGCTTCTCGACCGGTTGGAGGAGGCGGGGGAAGAGACCCGCGAGGTGATCCTGGCGACCAATGCGAGCGTCGAGGGCGAGGCCACCGCCGTCTTCCTGGAGGGACTCCTGCGTCCGCGCGGACTCCGCGTGACCCGGCTGGCGCGCGGCATTCCGGTCGGAAGCGATCTCGAGTACGTCGATGGCACGACGATCGCCGAGGCTCTCCAGGGCAGAAAGGAAATGTAGGGGATCGATGAATGCGCGCGCGCGGCGAGTCGGCTATTTCCTTCTGGGCGCTTCGGTGGTGCTCGGCGTCTCCGCGCTGGTGCTGCGGGACCAGCTCTCGCGCAACCGGCGCGATCTCTTCAGCCCCAATCCTCTGCGCAGACTGGCGGCGCTCGGTCACCTGGGCCGCAGCGGCGCGACGGTGGGCGCCGTCACCCTCCTGCGCGATTTCCGCGACTGGGAGGAACGCCCGTTGCTGCGCGGCCGCGCCGGAGCCATCCTGGCCCGCATGGAGGACGAACTCCGCGAACGCAAGGGCGCGCGATGAACATTCCCAACGCCATCACCATGGCCCGGATCGCGCTCTGCCCGGTCATCGTCCTGCTGGCGCTTTCCTCCGATCCCCAACTGCGATACGCGGCCTTCGTCGTCTTCGTCCTGGCCGCGCTTTCGGACATCTGGGATGGTCACCTCGCCCGCAAGCACGGCTGGATATCCAACACCGGCAAGCTCCTCGATCCGATCGCCGACAAGCTCCTGGTCGCCAGCGCGCTGATCCCCCTCTTCCTGATCACCCGCCGCGACGACGGCTTCAGCGATCTGCCCCTCTTCGGCGGTCCGCTTCCCCTCTGGATCCTGATCGTGGTGTTCGGCCGCGAGCTGGCGGTCACCCTCTTCCGCGGCTACGCGGTGCGCCGGGGAATCGTGATCTCGGCGGGCAAGTCCGGAAAGTACAAGTCATTCTTCACCTATCTCTTCGGCGGGGCGCTCCTGATGTGGTTTCCGCTCCTGCGCACGGCCGCGGATTCGGGCTGGTCCGGTTCCACCTGGCAGGCGTGGCGGATCTTTCATTCCCTCTTTGCGGCCACGACCCTGGCGCTCGCCGTCTTCCTGACCCTCTTCTCGCTGGCGGACTATCTCTGGCGCTACCGCTCCCTGATGACCGCCGACGGCCGAAACGACGAGGGCAAGCGATGAGAGCGGCGCCGCGGGATCGATCGGAGCCGGGGGCGGGCGCAACGGACTTCGCCGGTTCCCGGTCGTGGAGCCACCACGGTCCTGCGGCCCCGCGCGGTTGCGCGAACGGGCGGCGCGAGGAATGGGGCCTTGCGCTTGCATGACGGGGGGTCCGTTCCGGTGAGGGAAGAGGCGCTGCGTGAGCGGGCCCGGCGTCTCCTGGAACGGGCCGAATCCGCCGATCTTCGCCTGGCCACGGCCGAAAGTTGCACGGGGGGACTGCTGGCCGGGATCATCACCGCTCTTCCCGGGGCGTCGGCCAGCTTCGCGGGGGGACTGGTCGCCTACGCGAACGAGATCAAGGTTCGCCATCTCGGGGTTCCGGCGCGCGTCCTGGAGGCCGAGGGCGCGGTCTCGGAGGCGGTGGCGCTGCGGATGGCGCGCGGCGCCCGCGAGCGCTTCGGGGCCGGACTGGCGATCGCGGCGACGGGGATTGCGGGCCCCGCGGGCGGGACTCCGGAGAAGCCGGTCGGGACGGTCTGGATCGCGGTCTCGCATTCGCCGGGAGGGGATGTCGCGCGGCGGCAGCGCTTCGGGGGCGGACGGGCGGAGGTTCGCCTCGCGAGCGTGGCCGCGGCGCTGGATCTGGCGCTGGAAACGCTGGCGCGCTGACGCATTCCGGCCCGGGTGGCGTAGATTTCGGACGCCCCGGCGCCAACCCGGCCGGGAGACCGCGCGGTCGCCGTCAGGCGGCGCGGCGGCGAACCCCCAAAGCGAGGGACGAACAGGAAGCGCGACCTGCGATGAGAGCTCATAATCCCGATTCCCCCAATCCCGATTTCCCCGATCCCGGTTCCCCCGACCGGACCGAGACGAACCCGGAATCCGCGGACGACCGCGCGACGGAGCGTTCCCCGCAGAGCGCCGCGTCCGAACCGGAGGAGACTTCCTCTCCCGCGCGGGATCCGGCCGCGACGGAGGAGGCGGCGGCAGTGGCGGATCCCGATTCCGGCGCAGCTCCCGATTCTTCCCCCGGCGACGGCGCGGACTCCGCGGCAACCGACGATCCCGCCCCCGATGTCCGCAGCGACGCCGACGAAGAGGATCCGGACCCCCGCGAGGACGACGCCCCGGACCGGATCGCGGAACTCGAAGCCGAGCGAGACCGTCTGAGGGAGCGCCACCTGCGGCTCGCGGCCGACTTCGACAACTTTCGGAAACGCACCGAGGAACGGGTGCGGCGGCGTTGGGACAGCGCGCAGGCCGATCTGGTCGGGAAGCTCCTGGATCCGCTGGACGACCTGCTCCGCGTGACGGCGCTGGAGCCCGGCAGCGAGGCCAGCGTGGATTCGATCGTGGAGGGTATCGGCCTGGTCGAGCGCAAGTTCATGCAGGCGCTGGGGGAGGCCGGAGTCGAGACGGTGGATCCCGCGGGGGAGCCCTTCGATCCGAACACGATGGAGGCGATGATGCGGCAGCCGGCCGATTCCGAGGAGATGGACGACACCGTCGCCATGGTCTTCCAGCGGGGCTACACGCTCCGTGGCCTGCTCATCCGGCCCGCGCGGGTCAGCGTCTACAAGTGCCAATAGTGGTGCCGGGCCGATGACGAAGACCGACAAGGACTACTACGCCATCCTGGGAGTGGCGCCCGGGGCCGACGAGGCGGCGATCAAGTCGGCCTACCGCAAGCTCGCCAAGGAATGCCACCCCGACGCCAACCCGGGCAATCCGGCCGCGGCCGAGCGCTTCCGCGAGATCGGCGAGGCCAACGGCGTCCTTTCCGATCCCGCCCAGCGCGCCCGCTACGACCGGATGCGCCGTCTGGGGGCGTTCGGAATGCGCGGCGGCGCGGCGGGGAGCCCGGGCAGACGTCCCGATCCGCAGCAGCGCTCCAGCGGCTTCTCCTTCGACGACCTGGGCGGACTCGGCGGCTTCGGCGACATCTTTTCGTCGATCTTCGACCGCGGCCGCAAGGAGGAGACCCGCGCCCGCTCCGGCCCGGCGCGCGGCAACAATATCGAATACGCCCTCGAAGTGCCCTTCATGGTGGCCGCGACCGGCGGAAAGCTCCCGATCTCGATTCCGGTCACCGAGGAGTGCGCCACCTGCGGGGGATCGGGGGGCGCGCCCGGCACGAGCTGGAAGAAGTGCGACGAATGCCGTGGTTCGGGGACCGTTTCCTTCGGCCAGGGAGGATTCGCGGTCAGCCGTCCCTGTCCCGCCTGCGCCGGCCGGGGCCGCCAGCCCGGGAAGCTCTGCGACGCCTGCGGCGGCGATGGGCGCGTCCACCAGAACCGCAATCTCCAGGTCACCGTGCCGGCCGGGGTGGACACCGGATCGAAGGTGCGGCTGACGGGGCAGGGGGAGCGCGGTTCGTCGGGCGGCGCCCCCGGCGATCTGGTCATCGCCTTCAAGGTCCTGCCGCACCGGTTCTTCCGGCGCGAGGGCCACGACATCCACGTCGACGTCGCGATCAATCTGGCGCAGGCGATGCTGGGGTCGCGGATCCGCGTCAGCACGATCTCGGGACGCAAGGTCGTGCTGCGGATTCCGCCGGGCACCCAGCCGGGCACCCTCTTCCGGATTCGTGGCCAGGGGATCAGCCGGGAGGGGAAGCGCGGCGACCAGTTCGTGAGGGTGAAGGTCGACCTTCCGGAGTCGCTGGGGACGGAGCAGGAACGGAAGCTGCGCGACTTTGCCGAATCGGCGGGTCTGCGCTGGTGACGCGCCGGATGCGGCCGCCCCCCAGGAGCTGATCGCCGGCAAAGAGGACGCCCGACTGTCCCGGGGTCGCGGCGCGCGCCGATTCCGGGAAGGACAGCCGCGCGAAGCCGGATCCCACCGCCTCGAGGCGGCACCGCAGCGGCGGCGCCCGGTAGCGGATCTGAACCCCGAGGAGCGTGCCCGGGGGCGGGGGATCGGCGAGCCAGTTGAGCTCCTCCAGCTCCAGCCCATTCGCTTCGAGCAGGCGCCGGGGACCGATCACCACCTCGCGCGTGGACGGCCGGATCTCGATTACGTAATGCGGCTCGGGCAGCCCGCCGCCGAAGCCGCGGCGCTGTCCCACGGTGAAGCCGGCGTAGCCGTCGTGGCGGCCGAGCACCCGTCCCCGCGCGTTCACGACCGGGCCGGGCGAGAGGGCGGAGTGGGCGGTTGGAAGACGCCGCGCGAGGAAGTCGCGGTAGTTGCCGGTGGGAACGAAACAGATCTCCTGCGATTCGGGCTTGGCCGCGGTGACGAGTCCCAGCGCCCGGGCCCTTGCCCGCACCTCGGGCTTGGCGAGGCCGCCCAGGGGGAAGCGAAGGCGGTCGAGGAGTTCGCGCGGCAGTCCCCAGAGGAAGTAGGACTGGTCCTTGGCGCGATCCGCTCCGCGCAGCAGCCGCACCGTCCCGCCCGCCCGCTCCAGCCGCACATAGTGCCCCGAGGCGATGCCGTCGCAGTTCAGGACCCGCCCGCGCCGCATGAGGTCGCGGAACTTGGTGTTGGAGTTGCAGCGCACGCAGGGGTTCGGGGTGCGCCCGCGGCCGTACTCGCTCACGAAGTCGTCGATGACGTCGCGGGTGAACTCGCGCTCCACATCGAAGACGTAGTGCGGGATTCCGAGGGCGTCGGCGACGGCGCGGGCGTCGCGGATGCCGTCGAGGCCGCAGCAGGTGCGCGACGACGCGGCCTCCTCCTCGTCGCCGTAGCAGAAGGTCTTCATGGTGGCCCCGATCACCTCGTGGCCGGCCTCGACCAGGAGCGCGGCCGCGACCGAGGAGTCCACCCCGCCGGACATGGCGACCAGAATGCGCCGGCGCGGCGCGGCGGCGGTCATGGCCGGGACAGGGCGCGGGCCCGGCGCACCGCCTCCGAGACCGCCTCCACGATCCGGTCGAGCTGGCGCGTCCCGTTGGTTGGGCCGAAGCTGAGCCGCAGCGAGGCCGCGTCGTCGTTCGGGTGCAGCGCGGCGATGGCGGAACTCGGTGCGCGGGAGCCGCTCGCGCAGGCCGATCCCGCCGAAGCGGCGATTCCGAGTCCGTCCAGGGCGGCGAGCAGGGTGTCCGGGTCGGCGCCGGGAATGCCCAGCGAGAGGATGTGCGGCGCGCGCGGCAGGGAAGCTCCGTGGACCCGGAGTCGTCGCTGTCCCGCGAGCAGACGGCGCTCCACCGCGTCTCGGAGGGAGGCCAGCCGTTCGGCCTCGGCGGCCCGCTCGGCGATGGCGAGCTCGAGGGCCATTGCCAGCCCCGCGGCCCCCGCGACGTCCTCGGTGCCGGGGCGGATCCCTCCCTCCTGACCCCCTCCGAAGTGCAGCGGCGCGATTTCGGTCCGGCCACGCGCGACCAGCGCCCCCGTTCCCCGCGGCCCCCCGGTCTTGTGCCCGGTCACGGTGAGGAGATCCACCGGCGCGTCGGCCAGCGACACCGGCACCTTGCCCACGGCCTGCACCGCGTCGCTGTGGAGGGGCACCCCGCGATCCCGGCAGAGCTCGGCGATCCGGGCGATGGGAAGGACCGTTCCGGTCTCGTTGTTGACCCACATGCACGATGCGAGGCAGGGACCGTCGGCCAGCGCGTCGCGAAACTGGTCGAGATCGAAGGCGCCCGCGGCGAAGCCCACGGTCGTGACGCGCGCTCCCTCCCTGCGCGCCTGCTGCGCGGCCGCCGCCACCGCCGGATGCTCGACCGCCGAGAGGACGATGTGCGCCCTGTTCCCCTCCGCCAGCCGCCGTCGCGCCGTTCCCAGGACCGCCAGGTTGTCGGACTCGGTGCCGCCCCGGGTGAAGACGACCCGCGCCGAGGGTGCTCCCAGCGACGCCGCGACCGAACGCCGGGCCGACTCCAGACGGGCACGCGCCGCGCGGCCCCAGCGATGCGCGCTCGATGGATTGCCGAAGTCGCGACGGGCGCACTCCGCCATGACCTCGGCGACCTCCGGGCGAAGCGGGGTCGTGGCCGCGTGGTCGAGGTAGATGGGGGCGGGGGGGTAGGGCATGGGTCTTGCGGGAGGGAAGCGCCTGGGTGAAGCGGGGGTGCAGCCGGTACGCCTGCCACAGGTAATATGGTATATTCGACGCCGCCGGTGGACGGTCCCGCGGTCCTTCCCCGTCTCCGGTTCCGTCGTTGCCAGGGCACCCTGATCTTCGAGCGCTCATGAACCTTCACGAATACCAGGCCAAGGAACTCTTTCGCGCAGCCGGAATGGCGGTCAATCCCGGCGAGGTGGCCGGGGACGCGCGCGCCGTTCGCAGGATCGCGGAGCGGTGGGATGGAAAGGTGGTGGTGAAGGCGCAGGTTCATTCGGGGGGGAGGGGGAAGGCGGGCGGGGTCCGGCTGGCGCGGACGGCCGGGGAGGCGGAATCCTCGGCGGAGGCGATCCTCGGGATGGAGATCAATGGCCTCGCCGTCGAGCGGGTGCTGGTCTCGCCGCTGGAAGAGATCGCGAGCGAGGCCTATGCGGGCGTCCTGGTGGACCGCGATTCGCAGTGCCCGGTCCTCATGGTTTCGGCGGAGGGCGGCGTGGACATCGAGGAGGTGGCGCGCGACAACCCCGATGCGATTCACCGTCTGCACGTCGATCCCCGCTACGGGCTGATGCCGCACCAGGCCTTCGGGTTGGCCGGCAAGCTCTTTCGCGACCCCGCGCAGCGGCGCCAGGGGGCCCGCATCATCGCGCAGCTCTACCAGGTCTTCGTTGAGAACGGCGCCTCGATGGCCGAGATCAATCCGCTGATCGCGACCGCCGCGGGCGAGGTCCTGGCGATCGACGCCAAGGTCAGCCTCGACGACAACGAGCTCTTCCGCCGTCCCGCGCTGGCCGCGCTCCGCGATCCCGGGTCGGAGGACGAGGCCGAGCGCAAGGCGCGCGAAAAGGGACTGAGCTTCGTCCGGCTCGAGGGCAATGTCGGGTGTTGCGTGAATGGCGCCGGACTCGCGATGGCCACGATGGATCTGGTCAAGCACTGCGGCGGCGAACCGGCGAACTTCCTCGACATCGGGGGATCGTCGAATCCGGACAAGGTGGTGGCCGCGCTGGAGATCATCACCGCCGACCCGGCCGTCCGCGTGATTCTCTTCAACATCTTCGGGGGGATCACGCGCTGCGACGACGTGGCCCGGGGGATCGTCGAGGCGACGCGCAGGATCGAGATCGAGGCGCCGATCGTGATCCGGCTGACGGGCACGAACGAGAGGCTTGCGCGCGAAATCCTGGCCGATGCGGGCTTCGCGGCCGGAACTTCCATGGACGAAGTCGTGCAGGAGGCGGTGCGGCTCGCCGGCTGAAGCGAAACGAGACTCCGGGCAGGACCGGAACCGGGCGCCGAGCCGGGATCCGGACCGCGCGCCCCACCTGCGGAAACGCTCCGAAACCGAACCACCAGGACCAGTCATGTCGATCTTCGTTGACGAGAAGACCCGCGTTGTCGTGCAGGGAATCACCGGGCGCGACGGCTCCTTTCATACCCGCCAGATGATGGCCTACGGGACCCGGGTGGTCGCCGGAGTGACGCCGGGGAAGGGGGGACGGGCCTTCGAGGGACCCGGGGGCGCGGTCGTCCCGGTCTTCGATACCGTGGCGGAGGCCGTGGCCCGGACGGGGGCGGACGCCAGCGTCGTCTATGTGCCGCCAGCCTTTGCCGCGAGCGCGATCATGGAGGCCGCCGACGCGCGCATTCCCTTCGTCGTCTGCGTGACCGAGGGGATTCCCGTCCTGGACATGACCCGGGCCCACGCGCTGGCTCGCGACCGCGGTTCCCGGGTGCTCGGTCCGAACTGTCCGGGGATCATCTGTCCGGGAAAGACGACGCTGGGGATCATTCCCGGGCGGATTGTCGCGCCGGGTCCGGTGGGGCTGATCTCGCGCTCCGGCACACTGACCTACGAGGCCGTGCACCATCTGACGCGGGCCGGCCTGGGGCAGACGGCCTGTGTGGGAATCGGCGGCGATCCCCTGATCGGCACCAGCTTCGTGGATTGCCTGGAGGCCTTTGCCGCGGACCCCGGGACCGAGGCGGTGGTCATGATCGGCGAGATTGGCGGCACCGCGGAGCAGAAGGCGGCGGCCTGGGCCGGCGAAAACCTCGACATTCCGGTGGTCGGCTTCATCGCCGGGCGGACCGCGCCTCCGGGCAAGCGCATGGGGCATGCGGGGGCGATCATCAGCGGCTCGGCGGGAACGGCTGAGGAAAAGACCCGGGCCTTCGAGGAGAACGGCATCCGGGTCGCGCTGCGTCCCTCCGAGATCTCCGCCCTGGTCGCGGACGCCCTCGGCCGGTAGCCCCGCGGCGAGAGCGACTGCGAACCGTGGCCGACGTTACCCTGGGAACGCTCCTCGCCCGGCCCGGAGTCGTTCTTGCGTCCGAAGGAGCTCCCCTTGCGTTCCACCTCTCCGGCCGCCCCCTCCCCCCCGCCCACCCCCTCTCGACCGCCATCGCGCGGGCGCGTTCCCTGGACCGAAGCTGGTGGCGGGTTCCCTTCACCGACACGATCGACTTCGTCAATCTCGGCCGCGACAGCGCCCCCGCCCCCGGTCTGGCCGCCGTCCTGCGCGAGCGTCCCGGATCGCGACCCCGCGTAACCTGGTTCGTCTGGGGACTCGCTCGCCCCTCGGTCAATCTCTTCCTCGCCCCGGCGCTCCTGCGCCACTCCCGGCCTCCCGCGCTGCCGCCCGATGGAGAGGCGCTGGCCCGGCTTCTCGCGCTGGCCGGGTTGCGCGACTTCGCGATTCCGGCCACGGTCCGGGTCGGCCACCTTCTCGAACCCCTCGCCTACCGGATCTATCCCGACACCCCGATCGCCGAGATTCAGCACCTCATGGTTCGGCGCGACCTCAGGGCCCTTCCCGTGGTGGGCGAAGGCCAGGAGATGCTGGGCGTCATCATGGCGGAACGGGTTCTGGGGCGGATCCTGCCCGGCCGGGAGAAGGGGCATCGGTGCGGAAGCCGCGATCTCGTGGCTCGCGATCTGATGACGCGCTCGGTGATGTGCCTTTCGGAGCGGGAGGAGCTCGGCGCGGCCAGCCGGCAACTGATCTCGCGCGGGATCTCGCGCCTCCCGGTCTTCGCCGAGGGCCGTCTCACCGGCTTCCTCTCCGCCGAGGCGGTCATGCGGGCCTTCTCCGAGACCTTCGTCGCCACGCGCGCGCCGGTGCGCCTGGAGCTGGATTGATTTCCATTCCCTGCCGAATCGCCCCACCGCCCGAATCCCGGTTCCCGCACGCACGCCTCCAACCCACCACAGGAGCATGAGCGCCATGAGCGCCACCCCCGCCAGCCGCACCCTTGCCATCATCAAGCCCGACGCGACCGGAAACGCCCTCGCCGGAAAGATCCTCGCGCACCTCGAAGAAGCCGGTTTCCGCCTGCGCGCGCTGCGCATGACGACGCTGACGCGCTCCCAGGCGCGGGCCTTCTACGCCGTGCACCGGGAACGTCCCTTCCATGATTCGCTGGTCGCCTTCATGACCTCCGGGCCGTGCATTCCCCTGGTGCTCGAGGCTCCCGGCGCGGTCGGGCGGCTCCGCGATGCGATCGGCGCGACCGATCCCGCCGAGGCCGCCGCGGGCACGGTGCGCCGCCTGTACGCGGAGTCGAAGGAGCGCAACGCCGTCCACGCCTCCGATTCGGACGAGAACGCGCGTCGCGAGATCGCCTTCTTCTTTTCCAGGGCCGATCTGCTGGGGATGGGCCCGCAGTAGAGGCCGCGCGCATCCGGAGGGGCCGGGGCGGCGGCGTTCGGAGCGCGATTGACTGGCCGCAGTGCGGCGGGTTAGCTTGCACGCCATGTTGCGGATCGATCTTTGGAAGCTGCGCCCCTCCTCCACCCGCGCGCTGAAGGGAGCGATTGCCCCGGATGCGGGCGTGTGGCGCGGATCGGGGCTGAAGTTCGCGGATGCGGTCGAGGTCGCGGCGACGGCCGCCATGACGCCGGAGGGCGGCGTCGTGGTGCGCGGTCGCTGGCGGGCGCGGCCCGTCTATGAATGCGGACGCTGTCTGGAGGCCGTGGAGCTGTCCGTCGAGCGTCCGCTGGCGGTCGTCTTTCAGCCCGGGGAAGCCGGGGACGACGCGAACGACCCCGATCTCCGGGTGCTGGACCCCCGCAACGGGAATCTGGAGCTGGACGAAGCGATTCGGGAAGATGTCTTGCTGGAGTTGCCCAGGTACCACTGTCCCGGCGAAGATCGTGGCCGGTGCGTGGCCTGCGGCGAGAGGATGGAGCGGTTCGTCCGGGCGCCGTCGCCGTCCCCGGAGAGCGTCGATCCGCGGTGGTCGGCGCTGGCGGCTCTTCGGCCGGAACCGGGAAGCCCGGAGTCGGCGGGCTCGAAATCAGGAAGCTCGAACCAGGGAAGAAACTGACATGGCAGTGCCGAAGAAACGGGTGTCGAAACAGCGCAAACGGAAGCGTCGCACCCACTACAAGGCCAGGGAAACGACTCTGGCCACATGCTCCCGGACCGGCGATCCGGCCGTTCGCCACCGGGTGTGCCCGACTTCGGGAATGTACCGGGGCAAGGTCATCTACGAAGTCGACGACAAGTAGGGCGGTCGCGGCGACGCTCTGCACGCCCAGCGCATGCGCATCTCTCTCGACGCCATGGGGTCGGACGGCGCGCCCGGACCGGAGGTCGCGGGGGCGGTCGCCGCCGTGCAGCGCGATCCCTGCCTGGAGATCCTGCTCGTCGGCGACGAGGACGCCATCGGCCGCTCCCTTTCCGAGGGCTCCCGCAGGAAGAGATCCCGGAATGGGCGCCTGCGGGTGGTGCATACCCCCGAGAGCATCAGCTCGCACGATCTCCCCGTCGCCGCATTGCGGCGCAATCCCCGCTCCTCGATCGCCATCGGGGTCGAGCTCGCGCGCTCGGGCGAGGCCGACGCCTTCGTCTCCGCCGGATCCACGGGTGCGGTCATGGCCGCCTCGTTGCTTGGGCTCCGGCTGTTGGCGGGGGTCGAACGACCGGCGCTCGCCGCTCCCTTTCCGAACTGCACCGGCAAGACGCTGGTTCTCGACGTCGGCGCCAACCTCCAGTGCAAGCCTCGTCACTTCCTGCAGTTCGCGCACCTGGCCATGGTGTACATGCAGGATGTCGAAGGGGTCGCCGATCCGCGGGTGGGGCTCCTGAATGTCGGAGCGGAAGAGGTGAAGGGAACGGGCGTCCTGCGGCGAACGCACCGCCTGCTGGCGGACAGCGGACTGAACTTCATCGGCAATGTCGAGGGCCGCGACATCGTGCAGGGGGTCTGCGACGTGCTGGTCTGCGACGGCCTGAACGGCAACGTCCTGCTGAAGTTCATTGAATCCCTGGCGCGCTTCATGCAAGACAGCCTTCGGTCCCTCCTCGATCCCGAGACATGGAGGGCGGGCCCGGAGGAGTTCTTCCGCACCTTCGACTACGCGGAG
Organism: Gemmatimonadota bacterium; assembly: GCA_022822325.1. Classification (GTDB taxonomy): domain Bacteria; phylum Gemmatimonadota; class Gemmatimonadetes; order Longimicrobiales; family Gaopeijiaceae; genus Bin94. The sequence continues at coordinate 301,270 of JAJEBW010000018.1, forward strand.
TACGGAGGCGTTCCCCTCCTCGGTCTGAACGGGGTCAGCGTGGTCTGCCACGGCCGGTCTTCGCCGCGCGCGATCGAGACGGCGATCGGGGTCGCGGCCCGCGCCGTGCGGACGGGAATGGTCGGTCACATGGCCCGCGAGCTCTCGGCGCGAGGAGTGGCGTCATGAGCCCGCCGCAACCGCTGGCGAGGATCACCGGCACCGGACGCTATCTGCCCGACCGGGTGCTGACCAACGCCGATCTGGAACGGATGGTCGACACCAGCGACGCCTGGATTCGCGAGCGCACCGGAATCCACGAACGCCGCATCGCGGACGACGAGACCGACGCGACCGTCATGGGGGCGCGCGCTGCGGAGGCCGCCCTGGAGAAGGCGGGGGTGCGGGCGCGCGAGCTGGATGCGATCATCGTGACCACCGCGACGCCGGACCGCTTTCTTCCGATCACCTCCTGCGAGATCCAGGCCGCGATCGGCGCCTCCCGCCGCTGCTTCGCCTTCGATCTTCAGGCCGCCTGCACCGGCTTCCTCTACGCGCTGACGATGGCTGAGGGGCAGATCGCCGCCGGACGGGCCGAGAAGATTCTGATCGTGTCGACCGAAAAGATGTCCACGATCGTCGATTGGGACGATCGCGCGACCTGCATCCTCTTCGGGGACGGGGCCGGGGCGGTGGTCGTGGAGCCCTCCGCGAATGGCGAGGGCATCCTCTCGAGCCATCACCGGTCGGATGGCGATCTGGCCGAACTGATCCGGCGGCAGGCGGGCGGGGCGCGGCTTCCGCTGACCCCGGAGCGCCTCCGCGACCGGGAACACATGGTGCAGATGGCGGGTCCGGCGGTCTTCAAGTCGGCCGTGCGGGCCATGTCTCGGGCCAGCCTCCGGGTTGTCCGGGCCGCCGGATGGAGCGCCGGCGAGATCGACATTCTGGTTCCCCACCAGGCGAATGCGCGGATCATCGAGTCCACGGCCCGGTACGCGCGGGTGCCGATGGAGAGGGTCTTCGTGAATCTGCACCGCTACGGCAACATCTCCTCGGCGACGATCCCCGTCGGGCTCGACGAGGCGGTGGAGGATGGGCGAATCAGGCCGGGAACGAATCTCCTCATGACCGCGTTCGGCGCCGGGCTGACCTGGGGAGCCGTCGCGATGCGCTGGTAGCCCCGGCCGCGAATGAGCACCGGACTGCTCTTCCCGGGACAGGGCTCGCAGCACGCCGGGATGGGACGCGCCCTCGCGGACCGCTTCCCCATCGCGCGCCGAACCTTCGAGGAGGCCGACGACCTGCTCGGCTTCCCGCTCTCGCGCATCGCGTGGGAGGGCCCGGCCGAGCGGCTGGTCCGGACCGAAAACGCCCAGCCGGCGCTCTTCGTCCACTCGCTGGCGGTCCACCGGATCATGGCGGAGCGAATCGGCCCGGTCGCCGCGGCCGCCGGACACTCGCTCGGCGAGCTCTCCGCGCATGCCGCCGCCGGCACCTTCTCCTTCGCCGACGGACTGCGCGCGGTGCGGCGCCGGGGCGAGCTGATGGCGGCCGCGGGCAGGAGCGCTCCCGGATCGATGGCGGCGCTTCTCGGGATCGGCGAGGCGGGGGTGGAAGCTCTTTGCGCCGATGCGCGTTCCCGCGGGATGACGCTCGTGGCGGCCAACCTGAATGCCCGCGGCCAGGTGGTGGTGAGCGGAGGAAGGGCCGCGATTCAGTGGGTTCTGGAGGCCGCGCGCGAACGGGGCGCCAGGCGTGCGGTCCCGCTGGCGGTGTCGGCGGCCTTTCATTCCCCGCTGATGGCCCCTGCGGCAGCCGGGTTCGGGGCCTTTCTCGACGAGATCGAGCTCCATCCGCCCGCCTTTCCGGTCGTCTCCAATGTGACCGCCGACCAGACCGGCAATGATCCGGCCGCGATCCGCCGGCTCCTGGTCCGCCAACTCACGGCGCCGGTACGTTGGATCGAGTGCGTGGCGCGGATGCGGCGGCTGGGCGTTCGCCGCTTCGCCGAGCTGGGTCCGGGATCGGTTCTGGCGGGGCTGAACCGCAGAAATGCGCGCGGCGTGCCCGCCGTTGCGATCGGAACGCCCGAAGCCATTGAAAGAGAGGGAGAACGATGACTCGACGCGCAGGGACCGAATCGGAACGGACGGCCGCGTCCGGGAAGACCGGCGCCGAAGACCGGGCAGGCGAGTTCGCGGGTTCGGTGGCGATCGTCACCGGCGGGTCTCGCGGAATCGGCCTGGCCGTGGCCCGGGCGCTGGCGCGGGACGGCGCTCGCATCGCGGTGGTCGCGCGCAATGCCGAGAGGGCGGGGGCTGCGCTGGAATCGCTCCCCGGCGAGGGGCACGCATCCTACTCCTGCGACGTCGCCGACCCCGTCGCCTGCAAGCGCGCCGTGAAGTCGATCGAGTCCGGCCAGGGCCCGGTGTCGGTTCTGGTCAACAACGCCGGAATCACCCGCGACAACATCCTTCTGCGGCTGCGCGACAACGACTGGAACGACGTGATCGCCACCAATCTGGGCGGCGGCTTCAACATGACCCGGGCCGTCGTGCGCCCGATGATGAAGCGCCGCGCGGGCTCGATCGTCAACGTCACCTCGGTGATCGGGCTGATGGGCAATCCCGGACAGGCCAACTACGCCGCCTCCAAGGCCGGTCTGCACGGACTCACCAAATCGGTGGCGCGGGAGCTCGCCTCGCGGAACATTCGCTGCAACGCCGTCGCCCCGGGCTTCATTCGCACCGACATGACCGCGGGGCTGAAGGAGAGCGTGGTCGACGACCTGAAGCGGCGCATTCCCCTGGCCCGCCTGGGCGACCCCGCCGATGTGGCCTGCGTGGTGCGGTTCCTTGCGGGCTCCGAAGCGCGTTACATTACCGGCCAGATCATCGCCGTCGACGGCGGCATGACGATGTAGTCCATTCACCTTTTCCCAATCTCATCCACCCCACGGAGGAGCTGCACCATGTCCGACACTGTGCAAAGCAGGGTCATGGAGATCATCACCGACGAGCTCGGCGTCGAGGCCGACACGGTTACCCCCGATGCGTCGTTCGTTGAGGATCTCGGGGCCGACTCCCTTGACACTGTCGAGCTCATCATGGCGTTCGAGGAAGAGTTCGAGATCGACATTTCCGACGACGACGCCGAACAGATGCGGACGGTGGGCGATGCGATCGCCTATATCGAGGAACGCTCGGCCTGACCCCCGGCGGGCAGTGCGTCGTTTCGTGGACCGAATGACGGGCGGGAGTCCCGGGAGCGGCCGCGTGCGGGCCGGGATGGTGGATCCGTGACCGGGGGCGTAGCGAGCGGGCGGCGAGTCGCGATTACCGGCATGGGGCTGGTGACGCCGGTGGGCCTGAATGTGCGGGACAGCTGGGAGGCGCTCCTGGCGGGGACGCCGGGCGGAGGCCGCATCACCCAGTTCGACGCGGAGGGATTCACGGCGCGGATCGCCTGCGAGGTGAAGGGATTCGATCCCCTGGTCTGGATGAGCCGCAAGGAAGTCCGCCGCTACGACCGCTTCCTGCAGTTCGCCGTCGCCGCCGCCGACGAGGCGATGAAGATGGCCGGTCTCTCGGGTCCGCCGGCGGGATGCGACGCCCATTCCTTCGGGGCGATCATCGGCAGCGGGGTCGGAGGAATCGCGACCCTCGAGGCGAACTGCAACACCCTCTTCAGGCGGGGACCGACCCGTGTCAGCCCCTTCTTCATCCCCATGTTCATTCCAGACATGGCCTCCGGGCTGGTCTCGATCCGATACGGTCTGCAGGGCCCCAACTACGCAACGGTGTCGGCCTGCGCGTCGAGCGCGCACGCGATCGGCGACGCCGCGCGGCTCATTGAACGCGGAGACGCCGAGCTGATGCTGGCCGGGGGGACGGAGGCGGCGGTCACCCCGATCACCCTGGCCGGGTTTGCGGCGATGAAGGCGCTGTCGACGCGCAACGACGATCCCGAGGGCGCGAGCCGTCCCTTCGACGCCACCCGCGACGGGTTCGTGATCGGCGAGGGAGCGGGGATCTTCGTGCTGGAGGCGGTGGACCGGGCGCGGGAACGCGGGGCCGAGATCCTGGCGGAACTCGCCGGCTACGGGGCCACGGGCGACGCCCATCACATCACCGCGCCCCCGCCGGATGCGCAGGGCGCCCGCACCGCGATGCGGCTGGCGATCGAGGATGCGGGGATGGAACCCGGCGAACTCGACTACATCAATGCGCACGGAACCTCCACGCCGCACAACGACCGCTCCGAGACGCGCGCGATCCGGGCGCTCCTGGGGCCGCGCGCCGACGAGATCGTGGTGGGGTCGACGAAATCCATGACCGGCCACCTCCTTGGGGCGGCGGGCGCGGTGGAGGCGGCGGTGTGCGCTCTTGCCTGCCGGACGGGCAGGATTCCGCCGACGATCAACTTCTCGGTCCCGGACGAGGAGTGCGATCTGGAGTACGCGCACGGCGGGATGATGGAGCGGCCGGTGCGGGCGGCGCTCAGCAACTCCTTCGGGTTCGGCGGCCACAACGCCTGCCTGGTCCTGCGCCGCCACGAGGACTGACCCGGACGCCTCATGCGGTTCCGTTCCCGTAACGCCGGGCCGCGGGTGGGGACGGGCTACGACTCGCACCGCTTCGATCCCGCCCGCCCGCTGATTCTGGGCGGGGTCCACTTTCCCGGAACGCCGGGACTCAGCGGCTTCTCCGATGGCGACGCGGTGGCGCACGCGGTCATCGACGCCCTCCTGGGCGCGGCGGCGCTGGGCGATATCGGCGCCCACTTTCCCCCGGGCGAGGAGGAGTGGCGCGGCGCGGACTCGCTGATCCTTCTCGAACGGGTGGCCGCCATGGTGGCGGATGCGGGGTGGCGGGTGGAGAATGTCGATGTGACGGTGATCTGCGAGCGTCCCCGGATCGGGCCCCGGGCGACTGAGATGCGCGCGCGGCTGGCCGGTCGAATCGGAATCGACCCCGCGTCGGTCTCGGTCAAGGGCAAGAGCAACGAGGGAATGGGGTGGATCGGAAGGGGGGAGGGGATGGCCGTTCACGCCGTGGCCCTCCTGGCGCCGGTTCCCTCCGCTTCCGGCTGAGTCCGGCATGGAACGGACCCTCGATGCGCTCTCCGGTCTTCCGCCCGCGCTCCTCTATCCCCTGCTCGGCGCCGGCGCGGCCCTGGAAAACATCCTCCCGGTCGTTCCCGCGGACACCTTCGTCGTGCTCGGCGGATTCGTCAGCGCGCTGGGACCGGCCGAACCGGCGATCGTCTTCCTGGCGGTCTGGCTCTTCAATGTGGCGGGCGCGGTGGGGGTGTACCTGCTTGGGCGCCGCTACGGACGCGCCTTCTTCCGCACCGGCGCCGGGCAGCGTCTCGTGCCCCCGGACAAGCTTGCGCGCATGGAGTCGTTCTACGCGCGCTGGGGCGTGCCGGCGATCTTCGCCGCGCGTTTTCTTCCGGGATTCCGCGCCCTGGTTCCGGTCTTCGCGGGCGTCTCGGCGCTGGGTTCGGGGCGGGTGATTCCCCCACTCGCGGCGGCTTCGGCGATCTGGTACGGCGTGCTGGTTCGGCTCGGGTACCTGGCCGGCGACAACCTGGACGCGGTCGTGGAGGCGCTGTCTCGAACGAACCGGAGTCTGTTGGCCCTGTCGGCGCTTCTGGCTCTGCTCCTGGCGGCGCTCTGGTGGCGGCAACGGCGCAGGGGAGCCCGGACGGGGGAAGACCGGCGGTGAGCGGGCGGCGACAGGGACGCGCGACGGCGGAGGGGGCGCTGGAACGTCGCTTTCTCCTGGAGCCCTTTCTGGACTATCTCGTTCTGGAGAGGGGGTTGCGCCCGCGAAGCTGCACCGCCTACCGCAGCGACCTGCGCCGCTTTCTCGCCTTCGCGGGACGCCGCGGACGGACCGGGGGACCCGGCCAGGTGGACCACGCCTTCCTCGCGGAATACGCCGGCCACCTCCATCGCAGGGGACTGTCGCCCGCCTCGATCCGGCGCGCCCAGTCCGCGTTGCGCGCCTACTTCGCCTTCCTGGAAGCGGAGGGCGTGATCGAGACCGACCCTTCGGACCGGATGGAGCGACCGGTGGCCGGGAGACCGTTGCCGGAGTTCCTGAGCCGGGAGGAGGCCGCGCGGCTGGTGGAGGCCGTGGATCCGGATTCGCCGATGCTGTGGCGCGACCGGGCCGCGCTGGAGCTTCTCTACGCGACCGGCATGCGCGTCAGCGAGCTGACGGGCATGCAACTGACCGATCTGGAGCTCGAGCTGGAGGCCGAACCGGCGGGGGGACGGGAGGCCGTGCGGCGGGACGCGGCCGCTCTGGTGCGGGGAAAGGGGGGGCGGGAACGAATCGTGCCGATGGGAGCGGCCGCCGCCGAGGCCATGCGCCGGTATCTGAATGCGGTGCGGCCCGCGTTGGTGCGGGGCGGGGGGGCGGGGGGGGTCTTCCTCAACCATCGGGGCACGCCGCTCAGCCGGATGACGGTCTGGACGATCGTGAAGCGGGCGGCCGCGCGCGCCGGCATCCAGCGCTCCATCTCGCCGCACACCCTGCGCCACTCCTTCGCCACCCACCTCCTGGAGGGCGGCGCCGACCTCGTCGCGGTGCAGGAACTGCTCGGCCACGCGGACATCTCCACGACCCAGATCTACACGCATCTAGACCGCGAGTACCTGCGCGAGGTCCACCGGCGGCATCATCCAAGGAGTGGTGGCGGGCGGCGCCCATTCTCCAAATAATCTCTCCTTTTTCAGGACTGGATCCGAAGCGCGGCAAGGCGACGCGGCAAGGTGAGGCGGCAAGCGTTTGGACTCAAGGCGTCGGACCGTCCCGCCGCCGCGGATCCAGGCCGCCGCGTTTCCCAATACAAACACCTCGCCAGGCGCTGCGACTTGCGGCAAGCCCGTCCGACCCCCAGACTGCGCTTGACCCGTCAGTTCCTGGAAGTGAGACGAGGAGGCCGCCATGCGCGATACCACCCGAGCTTCGCGACGACGCTGCGCCGCCGGGAAGTTCACCAAGTCCGTGGAGTTGGCAGGCAGAGTCGGTGTCTTCTGGCTGTCGTTGGCCTGCCTGGCCGCGTCGCCTTCGCAGGCTCAGGTGCGGGAGGCGCCGGATCGTCAGGAGGAACAGGGCCGTTTCGTGCTCGAAGCCGGGGTCGTGGGGGGCAACAATGGGTGCCCCGGACACTATGTCGCCATCAACGGGCAGGTCGCGGGCCCGGTGTCGCTGTACGGAATGGTGGACACCTCCAAGTGCGTCGATCACGCCGGGTCGGCCAACCGGTTCGGCGCATCGGTCCTGGTCGGACGTTCCAGTTGGCTCGTCCGCCCGGAGTTGCGCGCGGGGATCGAGACCAGCAACAACTACGTCGGCGCGTCCGGCGGCGCGAGTCTGACCTTCGGACGACGCTACGGGGCGCGCTTCATCCTCAACTTCGTGGAGTGCGGCAGCACGGCCTGCGAGCGCTTCCAAATGGGCGGATACATTTCGTTCTAGGCCCCGCAGCCGATCATGCCCGCGCCACGATCTCCCGCGCGCGAGCGACGGAGAGTCCGCGATCCGACGCCGGACGCTCTTCGATCAGCACTCCGATCGAGCGGCCCTCGTACGCTGCGGCCTTCTTCAGCGCCCGGTGCGTTTGCTCGGTCAGGTCTATCGCGAAGCGTGGCATGGGATAATTCCGATCCCCGCCGCATGCGCTAGCGCAGGCGCACCGGACCAACTCCGCCCACCGGTGGCGCGGCCCGGCAAGCCGCGACGAAGCGGTCGGGCTCCTTTCCTCCTGAGGTTCCTTGCCTACCCTTGCCGTCCGCCCCCCGACGTCTACCGTTCGTTCCCCGGCGCCTCCGCCGCGGCCTTCTCCCGCTCGATCAGGGTGAAGAGATCGGCCGGACTCCCCGCCTCGCCCGCCAGCTTCAGCGCCATCGCCAGCGCCTCGTCCCGTTCGGCCTGCACCAGGAGACGCAGCGAGGAAGCGTTGGCGCGGTAGAGGTAGTGCAACTGGGCCTGGCGGTCGAGGTAGGCGCGCGCGACCGGGTTCTCCACGATTTCGGGGTCCATTCCGGCCTCGACCAGTTCGCCGGCGAGATCGTCGAAGGCCGTCGAGGGAAGACGCTCCACCTGGCCGGCCGCCAGCGCCCGCTTGGCCAGCTCGAAGGCGTACTCCTGGACGCGGACCGCGAAGGGGACCTGGGCTTCGTTCGCATGATTCAGCAGCCGCAGCTCCTCGTCGCGAAGGAGGGACTCGACCTCGAGGTCGGGAAAGATGCCGCCGCCGGTGGGGAGTTCCCGTCCCGCCGCGGTCCGAACCGGCGCGGGCAGCCGGGGGTCTTCGGCCCGGAGCGATCCGTCGCGGTGGCGGGCTCGCTGCAGCGAACGTCCCAGAGGGGTGTACCACGATCCGGTCGTGATGCTGATGCGGCGGCCGGCCGGAAGCTCGTAGTGCGTTTGCACGGCCCCCTTTCCGAAGGTGCGCCGCCCGATCACGACGGCGCGGTCGTGATCCTGCAGAGCGCCCGAGATGATCTCGGCGGCGGAGGCGGTGAAGGCGTCCACCAGAACGACGATCGGAAGGTCGGCGGCGCGCGCCGGCGTGCTCGCGTCCCACTCCTGGTTGGCCATCTCGCCGGTCGGTCCCCGCGAATCGACGCTCGCCAGCTTCTGTCCCGGCGCCAGGAGCATGTCCGCCACCCGCAGCGACTCCTCCAGGTAGCCGCCGGGATTGCCGCGCAGATCGATGACGATCGCCCGGGCCTCGCCGTACTCGCGCAGCGCCGCGTCCAGCTCCTCGGCCACGCCGCGCGCGATCCGGTCGATGCGGAAGTAGGCGATTCCCTCCTCCGCCCAAGTGGCCGCAACCGCCTCCACGTGCACGTTGTCGCGAACGATCTCCAGCGGGACCGGTTCGGCGAGGCCGTCGCGCGCAACCCGGATCCGCACCACCGTCCCGGGCTCGCCGCGGATCGAATCGCGCGCCTGGTCCAGCGTCCATTCCCGCGCGTCGTGGCCCTCCACCCACACGATCCGGTCCCCCACCAGCATTCCCACCCCCTCGGCCGGGGTCTCGCGGAAGACCGCCGTAACGGTGACGCGTCCGCCCATCAGCGTGATCTGCACCCCGATTCCCGCGTAGTTGCCGGTGTTGGTTTCCTGAAAGCGGCCGTATTCGTCGGGGGTGTAGATGGTGGCGTAGGGGTCGTCGAGCTGTTCGAGCAGGCCGTCCAGGGCGCGCTCCCAGAGGACGCTGTCGGCGAGCGCCGTGCTGTGGTAGCGCGAAATCGTCGAGAGCGCTCCCAGGAAGATCCGGGCCTCGTCGGACTGGAGGTCGACGGCGGCGCCGTTGCCGGGCGGAAGACTCTGGGCGGCGATGGGGGAGGGGGGCGCGGGGAGCCCGGTGAGAAGGAGTCCGGGAAGAAGGAGGGCGAGAACCGTGGCGGTTCGGAACCGGATTCGCATGGGGTCGTCTTTCGCTGGCGGAACGAATGCGCTGGCGGAATGGATGCGGCCGCGGCCGGGCGGGCCGGAGGAAGCCGAAGCGGGGCGACCGGACCGGGGAGCCGGCCTGGGGAACCGGCCCTGGCCTCCGGGAACTTCCGGGCGCGCACGATGCAAGATAGGATAATGGTCGAAGGGACGTCCCCGGGGCCACCCCCGCCGCCCAAGGTTCGCACCCAGGAAGGCACTTCATGGCCGGAAGTCACCGCCTGCGGGCGACCCTCTGTCAGATCAAGCCGCGCAAGGGGGCGGTCGCCGCCAATGTCGCCCGGGTTCGCGAGGCCCTGCCCGCCGACGCCGGTCTTGCGGTCTTTCCGGAGGCCGTGCTCTCCGGGTACTTCGTCAAGGGGGCCGCGAACGAGGTGGCGCTCGCTCCGGCCGGTCTGGTGTCGGCGCTGGGCGCTCCGCCGGCGGGGCGCGACTGCGATCTGGCGCTCGGCTTCTACGAGAGGGGGCGGCGGGGCGTCTACAACAGCATGGCCTACCTGACCCCGGCGCCGGGGGGCGACCGCTACGAGCTCCTTCACCTGCACCGCAAGGTCTTCCTTCCCACCTACGGCCTCTTCGAGGAGGAACGCTTCATCGAGCCGGGCCGCGAGGTCTCCGCCTTCGACACCCGCTTCGGCCGCTTCGGAATGCTCATCTGCGAGGACCTGTGGCACGCGATCACTCCCTCGATCCTCGCGCTCGACGGCGCCGAACTGATCCTGGCCGGCTGCGCCTCCCCGGCCCGCGGCTTTCGCGCCCGCTCCGTCCGTCCCGAAAACCTCGAAGAATGGGACCGGATCGCGGCCCGCACCGCGCGCGAACACGGGGTCTTCATGCTGGTCTCGCAACTCGCCGGATCGGAGGGGGGGAAGATCTTTCCGGGCGGATCTTCGGCGTGGGGCCCGGATGGCGCGCTCCTCGAACGGGCTCCGCTCTTTGCCGAGGCAAGCGTCCCGGCGGAGGTCGATTTCGAGGAGATCCCGAGGGTGCGGACCGCGTCGCCCTTCCTGGCCGATCTGAGCACGGCTCTGCCCCGGTTGCGCCGGTCGCTGGACCGGGCCTGGGAGGGAAGTTCCGCGCGTCGCCGGATGGGGGCCGCGGCGGGCGCCCGGGTGGCCGGGAAGGGGGTTGGGGGAGGGGTGGGCGGAGGGGTGGATGGGGGGAAGGGACGGGCGGAGGAGAGGAAGGGGGAAGGGGTGTGGGGGAAGCGAGATGGGGAGAGAGCCCCGCATCGTCCCGGCGAGAGAGACCGCGCTGCCCTCGAGATCGACGCGCCCCTGGTGGAGGCCGCGCTGATCGAATTCATTCGCGAAGAGGTGGTGCGCCGCAGGGGATTCGCGGCGGTGGTGGTGGGGGTGTCGGGGGGGGTGGACTCGGCGGTCTCCCTCGCATTGGCGGCCCGGGCTCTGGGTCCCGAGAATGTCTTCGGCTTTCGTCTTCCCTGCGCGACCTCGAGCCCCGCCAGCCTGACCCACGCCGCGCTCGTCCTCGAACAGGTCGGCGCCCGCTCCGGCACCATCGACATCAGCGCCGCCGTGGACGCCTGCGCCGCGGCCTGCGACCCCGCGATGACCCCCGAACGCCGCGGCAATCTGGCCGCCCGGATCCGCGCCGCCATCCTCTTCGACCAGTCGGCCCGCCTGGGAGCGCTTCCCCTCGGCACCGGCAACAAGAGCGAAAGGCTCCTCGGATACTACACGTGGCACGGCGACGATTCCCCCCCGATCAATCCCCTGGGCGATCTCCTCAAGACGCAGGTGTGGCAGCTTGCCCGCCACCTGGACATCCCGCCGGAAATCGTGGACAAGCCGGCCAGCGCGGATCTGGTGCAGGGCGTGGACGACGAGGACGAACTCGGGATCGGATACCACCGCGCCGACCCGATCCTGGACTGGCTCCTGAAGGGCCATGGCGTGGATGCGCTGGTGCGGCGCGGCTTCGACCCGGAGGAGGTCGGGATCGTCTGGGGCCGTCTCTCGTCGACCCACTGGAAGCGCGAACTGGCGACCGTGGCCACCCTCTCGGACAGCTCGATCGGGGCATCGTACCTGCGGCCGGTGGACTATTGAGATAAGGGGCGAGGATGCAGATGCTCCCTTATCCCGGCGTCAGCTCCCCGTCGATGATCGCCGCCAGCTCCTCCTCCCGCCGCCAGTGAGCCTCCAGTTCGCGAAGCTCCATCTCGAGGAGCATCCGCTCGCACTCCTCGTGCACCGCGATCTCCAACGCGACCTGGCCGGCGTCGCTGAGAGAGCCCAGCGCCGCTCCCTCGCCCAGGATCTGTTCCGGCAGCCGCTCGGTTCCCCCGGCGAAGTCGATCAGGCGGACGGCCTCCTCCACCCGTTTCTCCGACGACCCGGCGAAGTGGTGGTAGGCCAGGACGCGGCGCAGCACCCGCGAGGCGTCGTGGGGGTCGAGCCGCCGCCCCCCCTCCCCCTCCCCCGGGTGGCCGCGGCGCCGGCAGCGCGGACAGGGAAGCCGCACCCCGGCGAATCCCTGGTCGCCCGTCGCCACCAGATCCTCGCGGGAGCGAAACCGCACCGATGGCAGCGGGAATCCGCAACGGCCGCATGCACCCGGGTCCTTCAGCGCCGATCCCCGGAAGCGCAGCCAGCGGGCCCCGCCGGCGACGACCCCCGGCATCCGCCGCCAGAGGATCCACGCGGCCACGAAGCTGATCCCCCCGGTTGCCATCGATCCGGCGATCACCCCGCCCGCCGCGGCCGCCCCCGCAACCGCCAGACGCCGGTGCCGCTCGCGCCGGTCCCGGAACTCGCGTCCGAAGCGCCACCACGCCTGTTCCCGCATCCGAGCCCTCCCCACTCGCACGATCTCGAGCGGTCCCGCCTCGAAGAGCGCGATGTTTTCGGTCCGGTGCAGGAGCCGCGCGCGATCGGTCAGGATCTTTTCCAGCTCCTCCAAAGCCTCCCAGCGCGATTCGATCGGAACCAGCGACCACCGCTTGCAGGCCGCGCAGATTTGCCAGAGACGGCCGCGGATGGGATCGCAGGCCACCCGGCTCCCCAGATTGAGATGCTCCAGCGCGTCGTTCGGGCGGAAGGGTTCGTTGCACACCAGGCAGGTGCGGTACGGCGTCACCGTCATCGGCGCTCCGGTCCTCCCTCCTCGCAGCCCGGCCCGGCCGAATCCCCCAGGCAGCGACGGGTGCGCGGCGTTTCGCGTCCTTCGCCGGGGAACAAGCGATATAGCATTTCAGACTCGAACCCAGTGGCTTCGCCGCGGCAGCTCATCGGGCCACCGCAAGCCTGCGGCCCGGTTTGATTGCGCGGGCGGGCGGCGCGAAGATGCGATGCCGGTTTCCGTCTCGTCCGCGCGGCCCGTCTTCGCCATCCTTGCTTCCCACGCTTTCTTCCCCGACGCCTCTTCTCAATCGATCTTCCTCTCGATCGGTCCCCCCATCGCCCTTCCCATCGCCGGTTCTCCTTCCCCGGCCCCGTCCGCGGAGCGTCCATGCTGGTCGTGATCGACAACTACGATTCCTTCACCTGGAACCTTGTGCAGATCCTGGGCGACCTCGGAGCGGCGCCGCGCGTCCATCGCAACGACGCGGTCACTCCCGGTGCGCTGCGGCGAATGGGCGCCACCCGGTTGGTGGTTTCCCCCGGTCCGAAGACGCCCGCCGAGGCCGGGGTCAGCGTAGCGGCGATTCGCGAGCTGGGGCCGGAGATGCCGGTGCTGGGGGTCTGCCTGGGGCATCAGGCGATTGGTGAAGCCTACGGAGGGCGCACGATCCGCGCATCCCGCACGGTGCACGGGAAGACCTCGCTGGTGGTTCATGACGGCGATCCGCTCTTCGCCGGGATTCCCTCGCCGGTGGAGGTCGCCCGCTATCACTCGCTGGTGACCGATCCCCGGCTTCCCCCCGCGCTGAGAGCCATCGCCTGGAGCGCCGATCCCGGCGACGGCGGCGAGGTTCAGGCCATGCGCCACCGCAGCCATCCGGTCTGGGGGGTCCAGTTTCATCCCGAGTCGTGGTTCACCGCCGGGGGAAGGAAGCTGCTGGCCAACTTCCTTGCGATGGGCAGGGACGCGCCGGCCATGGGCGAAGGCGCATCGACCCCGGACGACGACGCATGACCTCCCTCTCCCCCGCATGACGCGGCCGCGAATTCTCGGGGTGATCCCGGCCCGAATCGGATCGACCCGCCTTCCCGCCAAACCGCTCCAGCCGCTCCTCGGCGTCCCTCTGGTCCTCTGGAGCTGGCGGCGCGCTCGCAAGATGAGATTTCTGGACCGCCTGGTGGTCGCCACCGATTCCGAAGAGATCGCCCGGGTCTGCCGCGAGGCCGGCGCCGAGGCCGAGATGACCGCCGCCGATCACCCTTCGGGGAGCGACCGCGTCTGGGAGGTCGCCCGGCGCGCGGGCCCGGAGTACGGGATCGTGGTCAACCTCCAGGGAGACGAGCCCCTCGTCGAGGAAGCCAGCATCCGCGCGGCGTTGGAGATGGTCGAACGCGGCTTCGACGTGGGAAGCTGCGCCGCTCCGATCGGCTCGGCGGAGGAGTTCCGCGATCCCTCGGTCGTGAAGGTTGTCCGGGCCCGGGACGGCGGGGCGTTATACTTCTCAAGAGCGGGGATCCCCTGCCGCCAGGGTCCGCCTTCGCCCTCCGGCCCCGCGCCGGTGCGGCCCTTGCATCATGTGGGGATCTACGTTTATCGCCGGGACGCGCTGCGGCGCTGGGTCGCCTTCGGCCCCTCCGGACTTGAACGCGAGGAGCGTCTGGAACAGTTGCGGGCTCTGGAAAACGGAATGCGAATCGGGGTGGCCGTGGTGCCCGCCGCGCCGCCGGGAGTGGATACGCCCGAAGACCTGGCGCGCCTCGAACGCCGCCTGAAAGGAGCGGGGGCAGGACAATGACGCCAAGCCCTTCCGACGAGACCGGCCCGTCCGGCGCCGGCCCATCCGGCAAGAAGGCCCCTCCCTCCGAGACCCGGTACGTCTTCGTGACCGGGGGGGTCGTCTCCTCCCTGGGGAAGGGGATCGCCGCCGCCTCGCTGGGCGTCCTGCTCAGGGAGCGCGGGCTGCGGGTCACCCTCCAGAAGCTCGACCCCTACATCAACGTCGATCCGGGCACCCTCTCGCCGTTGCAGCACGGCGAGGTCTTCGTGACCGAGGACGGCGCCGAGACCGATCTGGATCTGGGCCACTACGAGCGCTTCATCGATCACAACCTCTCGCAGGACAACAACACCACGACCGGGCGGATCTACCGCAACGTCATCGACCGGGAGCGCCGCGGCGACTACCTGGGGCGCACCGTTCAGGTGATTCCTCACATCACCGACGAGATCAAGCGTTCGATCCGCGTCCTCGCGAAGGGCCACGACGTGGTGATCAGCGAGGTCGGCGGCACCGTGGGCGACATCGAGGGGCTGCCCTTCCTCGAGGCGATTCGCCAATTCCGCCAGGAGGTGGGCGCGCGCGCATTTCACATTCACCTGACTCTGGTCCCCTACATCCAGGCGGTGGGCGAGCTGAAGACGAAGCCCACGCAGCACTCGGTGCGCGAACTGATGCAGACCGGAATCCAGCCGGCCGCGCTCGTCTGCCGGACCGAACACCCCCTGGGCGAGGAGATTCGCAGGAAGATCGCCGGCTTCACCAATGTGGATCCCGCGGGGGTGATCGAGGCCATCGACGTGGAGACGATCTACGAGGTTCCTCTCCAGTTCCGCCGCCAGCGTCTGGACGACTTCGTTCTCGCGCGTCTCGGGCTGGAGGCTCCCGCGCCCAATCTCGCCGTCTGGAAGCGCATGGTGCGGGGGATCAAGGGGCCGTCCTCGGGCAGCGTGCGAATCGCGGTGGTGGGGAAGTACACCGAGCTCGTGGACGCCTACAAGTCGGTGGAACAGGCGCTCTTCCATGGCGGCATCCGCCACGACCTCGACGTGGGAATCGACTGGATCGCGAGCGAGGAGCTGGAAGGGGAGCGCGACCCCGGCTTCCTGGCCGAGTACGACGGGCTCCTGGTTCCGGGTGGATTCGGGTCGCGGGGAATCGAGGGAATGATTCGCGCCATTGGCTGGGCGCGCGCCAACGGCCTTCCCTTCCTGGGGATCTGCCTGGGACTCCAGTGCGCGGTGATCGAGTTCGCGCGCAATGTGGCCGGGCTGAAGGGCGCCCACTCCTTCGAGTTCGACCGCGCCTCGCCGCACCCGGTCATCTGCCTGATGGACGAACAGCGCAAGGTCACGACCAAGGGCGGCACCATGCGCCTGGGTTCGTACCGCGCCCGCCTTCTGCCGGGGACGGCCGCCCGGCGCTGTTACGGCGCGGACGAGATCACCGAGCGGCACCGGCACCGCTACGAAGTCAACAACGACTATCGCGAGCTCCTCGCGGCCGCGGGGCTGGTCTTCTCGGCCACCACCACCGACGGGAAGCTCGTCGAGATGATCGAGTTGGCGGACCACCCCTGGTTCGTGGCCAGCCAGTCGCACCCCGAGTTGAAGAGCCGGCCCACCCGGGCGCACCCCCTCTTCGCCTCCTTCGTCGAGGCGGCCGCGATTCGGAGGGGCGGAATCGAGATCCCCGCGGCGGCGGCGTCCAGCTGAGGGCCGGCGCGGACCCGGCGGGAGGACGAGCCGCGGCGGGAGCGCGCGAGCCGGAGAGCGGGCCCCGCACGGAAGGCGAGGCACGAAGGCCAGAATGGACGGAGCGGCGGATGAACAGACCGGCAGGCGATGGACGGGGGTTCTTCGCGGGGGACTTCGCCCTCATCGCCGGTCCCTGCGTGCTCGAGGACGACGATCTGAATCTGGAGGTGGCCCGGGGCGTGCGCGAAGCGGCGCGGGAGGCGGGGATGCGGGCGATCTTCAAGGCCTCCTTCGACAAGGCCAACCGCTCGCGGCTGGGCTCGCCGCGCGGCCCCGGACTCGGCCGCGGGCTCGAACTGCTGGCCCGGGTGCGCGAGGAGTCCGGACTCCCGGTCCTCACCGACATCCACGAGGCGCGCCAGGCGGCGGCGGTCGCCGAGGTGGCCGACGCGCTGCAGATCCCCGCCTTTCTCTGCCGCCAGACCTCGCTCCTGGTGGCCGCGGGCCGGACCGGGCGCGCCGTCAACATCAAGAAGGGACAGTGGATGCCGCCCGCCGCGATGGCCGGGGCGGTCGAGAAGGTGCGGAGCGCGGGGGAAGGGCAGGTGGCGGTGACCGAGCGCGGGGCCTCCTTCGGGTACGGCGACCTGGTCGTCGACATGCGGAACTTCGCGCGCATCCGCGAGGCGGCCGGCGCACCGGTCGTCTTCGACGGAACCCACTCGGTGCAGCGTCCGGGAGCGTCCGGGGACGGTTCGACCGGAGGCGCCCCCGAGTTCATTCGGCCACTGGTGCGCGCGGCGGTCGCGGCCGGTTGCGACGGGCTCTTCCTCGAGGTTCACCCCGATCCCCCCTCCGCCCCCTCCGACGGCTCGAACATGCTGCCATTGAAGGAGCTCGGCGAGGTGCTCGGCGAAGTCTCCCGTATCCGCGCGGCGCTGGCCGGAGCGCCGGACCGATGAGCGCCGCCGCCCCGTGCGGTCCGCCGGCGCTGGCCGGGGCAACCGCGCGCCGAGTCCGCATGGTCGTACTGGACGTGGATGGGGTGATGACCGATGGCGGCGTCTATATGGGAGCCACCGCGAATGGCGAATCCGTGGAACTCAAGCGCTTCGACGTGCGCGACGGTCTCGGCATCCGTCTGATGGCGAAGGCCGGTCTGCACCTGGCGATCGTGTCGGGGCGGGTCTCCGAGTCGACCCGCCTGCGCGCGGCCGAGCTTGGGGTGGACGAGGTCCACCAGGACGGGGGGGCGCGCAAGATCCCGGTCATCGCGCGCCTCATGGAAGCCCGGGGGGTACGCTGGGAGGAGGTGGCGCTCCTGGGCGACGATCTCGCCGACCTCCCCGCGCTGCGCCGCGTGGGGTTGCCCGCGACGGTCGCGAACGGGGCGCCGGAGGTTTGCGAGGTGGCCCTGTGGCAGGGGAAGAGGGTGGGGGGCGGGGGGGCGGTGCGAGAGTTCGCCGAGGCTCTGCTGCGGGCCCGCAACGAATGGACGAGGCTGGTCGATGAGTACTGTCGCGAGCGTGACGGCTGAAGCGGGCGCACCCGGGGGCCGCCTGGCGCTGGTGAGGGAAGGGCGGCGGGTGCTGCGGGCCGAGGCGAAGGCGGTGGAGGCGCTGGCCGGGCGTCTCGGGGATTCCTTCGCGCGGGCGGCCGAGCTCGCGGCCGCGAGCCGCGAGACGATCGTGCTCACCGGGATCGGCAAGTCGGGACTGGTCGCGCGCAAGGTGGCCGCAACGATGACCGCCACCGGCATGGCCGCCGCCTTCGTGCACCCGGTGGATGCGCTGCACGGCGACCTGGGGATCATCGCCCGGGACGCGGTCCTCCTGGTCTTCTCCCGGAGCGGCGCCACCACCGAACTGCTCGGTCTCCTGGCCACCGACGCGGCGCGCCGCACCACTCTGGTGGCGCTCGTCGGCGATCTCGATTCTCCGCTGGCGCGCCGCGCCGACGTGGTGCTCGATTGCGAGGTGGACGAAGAGGCGTGCGCGCTGGGGCTCTCCCCCACCACCTCCACCACCGCCGCCCTCGCCATGGGAGACGCTCTTGCGGTGGCGGCGGCCCGGTTGCGCGGCTTCGGCGCGGACGACTTCGCCCGGCTCCATCCCGGCGGCGCCCTGGGCCGGCGTCTCTCGGTGCGGGTCCGCGACGCG
Source organism: Gemmatimonadota bacterium (assembly GCA_022822325.1). Taxonomy (GTDB): domain Bacteria; phylum Gemmatimonadota; class Gemmatimonadetes; order Longimicrobiales; family Gaopeijiaceae; genus Bin94. The sequence continues at coordinate 319,448 of JAJEBW010000018.1, forward strand.
ATGATCGCCGAGGACTACCCCGCCGTCGCGGCCGGCGCCACCGCGCGCGAGCTCATCCTCCCCCTGGCCCGGATGCGGGGAACGGTCCCGGTCGTCGACGCGGGCCGCGCCCTCGTCGGGATCGTCACCGCGGGAGACCTGGCCCGCCTCATGGAGCGCGAGACGGATTTCCTCGATCTTCCGGTTTCGGCTTTCATGACCGCCGAGCCGCGCATCGCCTTCCCCGACGAGAGCGGAATCGCCGCCACTCACCGAATGCAGCGGCACGGCGTCATGGCGCTTCCGGTCCTTGACGGACGCATTCTGGTCGGCATCGTTCACCTTCACGACCTGTTGCGCGCGGGCGCGCTTCACCCGGAGGGCACCAGCGAATGAACTCTCCGCAACCCATCGTTTTCCGGTCCGTTCCCCCCCCTTCCTCCGGCGGCGTTTTCCCCCGGGATCCGAACCCCCGGCGCCGCCCGACGGGACTCGCGCTGCGCATGCCGCCGGCGATCCTGCTCCTGGCGCTGGCCTCCTGCACGATCGGCGTCGAACAGGAGACGGGCGAGGAGCTGGAAGCGGTCCAGGCGGACGAGATCGCCTACGGGGTGGAACACCGCATGACCCGCGAAGGAGTGCACTACTCGACGCTCGTCGCCGACAGCCTCTTCCTCTGGCGCGATTCCTCCCATGCGCGCGTGATGGGTCTCACCCTCATCGTCTTCGACGAACGCGGACGCCGCCGCGCCACCATCAACGCCGACACCGGCCGCCTGAGCCAGGTGACCGAAGAGCTCACCGCCACCGGGAACGCCATTCTGACGGTCATTGCGACGGGACAGGAGATCCGCACCGAGGAGCTCAACTTCTCCCAGGACGAGGACCGCGTCTGGTCGGATCTGCCGGTGGTGATGCGCGAGGCCGGGTGCGTGGTGGAGGGCGACCGCTTTCAGGCGGACATGGCCTTCGACGATCTGAGGATCTGGGGCACTCGCGAGGGGGCGTGCGCCAACCGATGAGGGCCGGGCGCACCGGGGCGTCGCGGACGGCGGGCATCCGCTGGATCGCGATCTGCGCGGCTCTGGGGGCGGCTCTGCCGACGGCGTCGCCGGGAGCGGCCCTGCAGGAACTCCAGGAGGATCCGCCCGCCTGCGAGCTGGTGCGGGTGGGGGGCTACACGCACCGGACGCGCTTCGATTCGGCCAGCTTCGTGCATCACGCCACGGGCGGCATCGACTACCGGTGCAGCGACGGCACGCGTCTCCTGGCGGACTCGGCGGTGGTCTTCGAGGCGAATGAACAGGTTCACCTCTTCGGCCGGGTCTTTCTGGAGGATCCCACGACCGAACTCCGGGCCGATTCCGCGCGCTACTTCGGGCAGGTCAGGCAGTTGAACGCCTGGTCGCGGGTGATTGTGACCGATCTCGGGAGCGGGGCCGTCATTCGCGGGCGCCGGCTGATCTACGACCAGGCGAGCGATGTGCGCGCGCTCGACCGGATGTTCGTCTACGAGGGGCAGCCGCGCGCCACGGTCTATCCGGTGGTGCGGGCGGAGCCCCCGGAACCGGAAGCCGACTCCACGGCCGCCGCCGACTCCGTCGAAGCGCCGACCTCCGATGCCGCCGCCGGGGAAGGCGCCGACTCCATCGCCGCGGCCGCCGCTCCGCCGGCCATCTCGCCTTCCGCGGACACCGTCCCCCCGCCGGACATGCCGCCTTCGCCGGACACCCTTCCTCCCGCGGACACCCCGCCTTCCGCGGACACCCTTCCTCCCGCGGCCGGCGCGGACACCGTCCCTCCCGTCCCCGACACCCTTCCCCCCTGGGAGATCGAGGCCGACCACTTCACCCTCGAGGGCCGCACCCAGTTCCGTGCCGGAGGCGATGTCGTCGTCACCCGCGATTCCCTCCAGGCCTTCGGGGACTCCCTCGACTACGACCAGGAATCGGGCGCGATGTCGATCTTCGAGGGGGCCCGGGTGGAGAACGCGAGCTACCTCCTGCGCGGCGAATCGGTCTCGCTGACTCCGGTCGCGGGTCTGCGCGAGCTTCTCCTGGCCCGGAAGGAGGCCACCCTCACCGGCGAGGATGTCCGGATCTCCGCGCCCGCCATCCGGATGTTCCTGGAAAATGGGGTGGTGGACCGTCTCGTCGCGCTCGGGGAGCTTCCCCCGCTTCCCCGGGAGGAGCGGCCCATCGATCCGAGCGGACTTTCTCCCGGCGACCTGGCGCGCGCGCTGGCGGCCCGCCAGAGTCCTTCCGGCCTCTCCGCCGACAGCGCCGCCGCCGATTCGATCCCGGCGCAGCCCGCGGTGACGGCCGACCGCTTCAATCTGTCGGGGGACTCGATCGATATCCTTTCGCCGGGGCAGGTTCTGGAGCTGGTTACCGCCGTGGGATCGGCGCGCGCCGAGGGAATCCCGGACGACACTCTTTCCCACCGGGATCTGCCGGAGGTGGCTCAGCGGGACTGGATGGAGGGCGACACCGTCTTCGCGCACTTCGCGGGCCCCGATTCGGCCGCCGGATCCCCCGAGCCCGCCGCCGGACCGCGCTCCCGGCTGGAGACGCTGACCGCCGCGGGAACCGCGCGCAGCCTCTATCGCATGATTGACGCCGACAGCGCGGATACCACCGGTCCCGGAGCGGACACGGCCGCCGCCCCGCCGCCCGCCCCGCCGGAAGGGGAGGACCCGGAATCGGAGGGAGCGCAGGCGGCCGCGGCGATCCCCGATTCGGCCGCCGCCCCAACCCCGCCGCTCCCCGCGTTGCACTGGGTCGAGGGACAGCGGATCATCGTGTACCTGGAGGGTCGCCAGGTCGTCCGGATGGATGTGGAGGGACAGACGGTCGGCTACCACCTCGAGCCGCGCCCGCCCGGCGAGGTCCCCGACTCGGCTTCGGCGCCCGCCGACTCGACCGCCATCCCCCCCGCGGCCCCGCCCCCCTCCCCCCCGCCACCGCCCGCACGGAGAGACCCTTCCCCATGACCGAAGAGACGCTGCTCCTTCCGGCGAACGAAGCCCCCCCCTCCGAGCTCGCCGCCGGGGAAGGCCCCGCCCCCGCGATCGCGGCGACCGACGATCCCGGCCCCCCGCTCGCCACCCTGACCGGCCGGGGCCTTACCAAGATCTACCGCAAGCGGCGCGTCGTCGACGAGGTGGAGATCGATGTGCGCCAGGGCGAGATCGTGGGGCTGCTCGGTCCCAACGGCGCCGGCAAGACCACCACCTTCTACATGCTGGTCGGGCTGATCGCGCCGGATGGCGGACGCGTCTTCCTGGACGACGCCGAACTCACCGGGGTCGCGATGTACCGCCGCGCGCGCATGGGGGTGGGCTACCTGGCCCAGGAGCCTTCGGTCTTCCGGAGGCTGACGGTGGAACAGAACATCCTCGCCATCCTGGAGACGCTGGGTCTCGGCCGCGCCGAACGCTCCCGCCGCCTGGAGGAGCTGCTCGGGGAACTCTCGCTGGGCCATCTCCGCAAGGCGAAGGCCTTTTCGCTCTCGGGGGGGGAGCGGCGCCGGCTGGAGATCACCCGCGCCCTGGTGCAGCGGCCCCGCTTCATGCTCCTCGACGAGCCCTTCGCCGGCATCGATCCGATCGCGCTGCACGACATCCAGGAGATCGTCGGCGAGCTCCGCAAGCGCGACATCGGAGTCATCATCTCCGATCACAATGTGGAGCAGACCCTCGAGATCGTCGATCGCGCCTACATCATGTACGAGGGCCGGATCCGGGTGCAGGGCACCGTTTCCGAGCTGGTCTGGAACGACGAGGTCGCCGAACTATACCTGGGTCCCACCCTGACCGCCCGCATGCGCTCGCGCTTCCCCCGTTCCGCCGGCTGAAGGCGCTGGCCGAGATGCCGGGCATGCGCCAGGGGCTGCACCAGACGGCCGCGACTCGTCAGGAGATCAGGGCGAATCCCCGCCTCTACCAGGCGATGGACATGCTCTACATGCCGCTCCAGGAGCTGCAAACCCGTCTGGAACAGGAGATGTCGGAGAATCCCTTCCTGGAGCTCTCGGAGCCCGACGACTTCGAGATCGCCGAGGAGGAGAGGGAAGACGACGAAGAGGGGGAAGAGGAGGAGATCGACTGGGAAGAGGTGCTGCGCGACGGGTTCGACGCCGGCGGCGCGCGCGAGCGCTACGAGCAGCGGGAAGAGTTCGAGTTGCCGATCGTCGGGGTGCGCCATCTGCATGACCACCTTGCCGACCAGGCGGCGCTCCTGCCGCTCGACGAACGGGAGCGCTGGATCGCGACCGAGATCGTGGGCAACATCGACGACGACGGGTATCTTTCCTGCTCGCCGCAGGTGGTGGCGGACGGACTGAACGCATCGCGCGAAGAGGTGCACGGGACGGCCGCGGCCCGGGCCCGCGAGATCGAGGACGAGGACGAGCGCGAGGCGGAGCTCGCCGAGCTGGAATGGCTCTTCGCGCCGCACACCGCCGGGGAGGTCGAAAGGGTGTTGCCGCGGGTGCAGGAGCTTGACCCGGCGGGCGTCGGGGCCCGGTCGCTGCAGGAGTGTCTGGAGATTCAACTGCGCAGGACGGAGCGCACGGATTCGCTGGCCGGGGTCGTCGTGCGCGACCACTTCGACGATCTCGGCGCCCACCGCTGGACCGAGATCGCGCGCGCGCTCGGCGTGTCGCCCCGCGAGGTGCAGGACGCCGCCGACGAGATCGGAGCGCTCGATCCGAAGCCGGGACGCCGCCACTCCGGCGAACCGGAGCACTACGTGATCCCCGACCTGATCGTGGACCGCATCCACGGGGAATACCTCGTCTTCGTGAACGACACCGGGCTGCCGCGGTTGCGTCTGGCGCAGGCCTACCGCGAGGTGGCGGCCGACCGCGAGAAGTTCGTCGGCGAGAATCGCGAGTTCATCTCCAACAAGCTCAATGCGGCCAACTGGCTGATCCAGGTCATCGAACAGCGCCGCCAGACGATGCTCGGGGTCATGCGCTTCATCGCGGAGCGCCAGCGCGACTTCTTCGAGAAGGGGGTGCAGCACATGAAGCCGCTGACCCTGCGCGAGGTCGCCGACCACATCGAGATGGCCGAATCCACCGTTTCGCGGGTGACGAACGAGAAGTACGTGCAGACGCCGACCGGGGTCTATCCGCTCAAGTTCTTCTTCTCGGGGGGAATCCGGACGGCGACCGGCGACGAGGTCTCGACGCGGGGGGTGCAGGCGAAGGTGAAGAGTCTGATCGACAACGAGGATCCCCACAAACCCCTGACCGACGCGGCGATGGTGCGGCTGTTGCGGGCCGAGGGGATCCGCATCGCGCGCCGCACGGTGGCCAAGTACCGCGACCAGCTCGGCATCCTTCCCGCCCGCATGAGGAAGCGTCTCCGGTGACCGGTTCGTCGGCGCCCTCCCGGGGCGGCCGGTTCGGTCCGGCGAAGGGAAGCGCGGATGACGCGGGGTCCGGCCGGGTACGCGCGCGCCGGGACTTCGCCCTGGTCGTTCCCGCCTTCAACGAAGCCCCGAACATTCCCCACCTGATCCCCGAGCTGCGGGCCGCCTTCGAGGAGTTCGGGCTGGAGGGCGAGGTGCTCCTCGTGGACGACGGATCGACCGATGGGACCGCCGAGCTGGCCGAAGCGGAGGGGAAGGGCTGGGCGCCGCTGCGGGTTCTGCGCCACCGCGTCAACCAGGGCAAGACCGAGGCGCTGCTCACCGGGGCCGCCGCCACCGACCGCACCCACCTGGTCCTCTTCGACGCCGACCTGCAGCATCTGCCGGCGGAGATCCCCCGCTTTCTCGACAAGCTCGACGAGGGCTGGGACATCGTCGCGGGCCGCAAGGTGGGACGGTACGACAAGCGCGCCGTTTCGTCGATCTACAATGCGCTCAGCCGCCGCATCTTCTCGGTTCCCGTCTCCGACCTCAACTCGATGAAGGCCTTCCGCGCCGATGTCCTGGACGCCGTGCGGCTGCGCCACGACTGGCACCGCTTCTTCGTCGTCATCGCGCACCAGAAGGGCTTCAGCGCCTCCGAGATCGACATCGAGCTGCACCCGCGCCGCGCCGGCGAGGCCAAGTATTCGGGGAAGGGGAGGATCGTCGGGGGCGTGCTCGATCTGCTGGCGGTCTGGTTCCAGCTTCGCTTCGCGCGCAAGCCGATGGTGGCCTTCGGACTTCCGGGAATCGCGCTCATCGCCGCCGGGGGCCTGACCGGTCTGGGCGCCCTCTTTCAGCGCTTCGTTCTGGGGCAGGGATTCCGGCCCCTTCTCTACTTGGTCGCGCTCTTGGTGACGGTCGGCGTGCTCTGCTTCGTGGCCGGTTTCCTGGGCGAGATGATCGCCGCCCTGCACGACGAGGTCGACGCGCTGCGGCGGCGCCTGTCCCGGAACTCGCGCGAAGGGAGACGGGAAGGGTGAAGACGGACCGGCCCCGCATCCTCTCGGTCGTCGGCACCCGCCCCGAGGCGATCAAGATGGCGCCGGTGGTCGAGGCGCTGCGGGCGCGCGGGGCGTGCGATCACCGGCTCGCGCTCACCGGGCAGCACACCGGAATGGTGGACCAGGTCCTGGAGATCTTCGGGCTCGGGAGCGACTACGATCTCAAGCTGATGAAGCCGGGGCAGACGCTCTACGACATCGGGCACGCCTGCATGGACGGGCTACGCGAGGTCGCCGAGGATTTCCAGCCCGATGTGACGATCGTGCAGGGGGACACCGCGACGGTCTTCTTCGCGGCGGTGGTGACCTTCTTTCAGCGCGGACGGCTGGCGCATGTGGAGGCCGGGCTGCGCAGCCGCGAGAAGTGGTCGCCCTTTCCGGAAGAGATGCTGCGGCGCATGACCGATGCCGTATCGGATTTCTGCTTTGCGCCGACCCGGGCCGCCGCGGGGAATCTGGCGGCGGAGGGGGTGGGGGCGGAGCGCATCTTCGTGACCGGCAACACCGTGGTGGACGCGCTCCGGACGATTCGCTCCCGGCCCTTCGCCGTGGAGGATCCGCGGGTCGGCCGCCTGCTGCGTTCGGGGCGTCCCCTGGTTCTCCTGACCGCGCACCGCCGCGAGTCCTTCGGCGCTCCGCTGGAGGGCGTCTTCGGCGCGATGCGGGAGCTGGCCGGGCGCTTCCCCGGGATCGAGATCGTCTATCCCGTTCACCCCAATCCCCGCGTGCGGGACCCCGCCCACCGCATCCTGGGGGGACGGCCGCGCATTCACCTCCTCGATCCGCTGCCCTACGGCGATCTCGTGGCCGTGCTCGACCGCGCGCGTCTGGTGCTCACCGATTCCGGGGGAATCCAGGAGGAGGCGCCCGCCTTCGATCTGCACACCCTGGTGCTGCGCGAGGTCACCGAGCGTCCGGAGGGGGTGGAGGCGGGGGCCGCGACGCTGGTGGGAACCGACCCCGCGCGGATCCTGGAGACCGCTTCGGCGCACCTGGAGCGGGGGGCCGCGGCGGCGCGCGGAATTCGCAATCCCTATGGCGACGGTCGCGCGGGACGGCGCATTGCCGATATCCTGATCTCGGCGCTGACGGGGGCGCCGCGAGAAACCGGGGACTGGGCACCTCGCCCGGACTGACCATCACACCGACGCTGGAGCCTCATTGAAGATCGTCGTCCACTGCGTCTACTTTCCGCCGGAGGTCGGCGGGCTGGAGAGCCATGTCCACTACCTCTGCCGGGGACTCGTCGCGCGCGGGCACCGGGTCGCCGTCGTGACCTCCCTCTCGCAGCCGGGCCTTCCCGCGCACGAGGAGATCGACGGCATTCGCGTCCACCGCACCCCGCTCCCCTCCCGCACTCCCTGGGGCTGGTTTGCGCACGCGGCGGGGTCCACTCCCCGCACCCGGGCCGCGGTCGCGGACGCCGACGTCGTGCACGCCCAGGCCTTCCCCTCGCTGCTTCCCTGCGCGCTCGCCCTCGCCGGTTCGGGCACGCCGCTCGTCTGCACCCTGCACACCTCCCACTTCCTCCGCCTCGCGGCCCGTCCCTTCACCGCCTTCGCCCTTGGCAAACTGGTTCAACTCAGTCATCACAACTTCGCTGCCAGCAAGGAGATCGCCGACGTTGGCGAAAGTCTTGGTCCCGGCATCGAGGTCGAGGTCCTGGTGAATGGCGTCGACACCGGCGTCTTCCGTCCGGGCGCGGCGGCGCTTCCCCCGGGCGATCGGCGCTGGCGGCTCGCGGTGCCCCGGCGGCTCTTCCCCAAAAATGGCGTGGAGCACTTCGTGCGGGCGTTGCCGCTGGCGGCGGAAACGGCGGACGTGGAGGCGGTCGTGATCGGCGATGGACCCGAGCGGGCCCGGCTGGAGGCGCTCGCCGGCGATCTGGGGGTGGGGGACCGAATCGAGTTCCTGGGGGCGCGGCCGCACGCCGAGATGCCCGGGCTCCTGCGCTCGGCCGATCTGGCGGTCTTCCCCTCGCTGGTGGAGGCAACCTCGGTGGCGGCGCTGGAATGCATGGCCTGCGGCCTCCCGGTGGCGGCGTCGGCGGTCGGCGGTCTCCCCGAGATCGTCGACGACCGGGTGGGCGCCCTCTTCCCGCCGGGCGATCCCGCGGCCATGGCGTCCTGCCTGACCGGTCTGCTGGCCGACGAGGGTCTTCGCCGTCGCGGCGACCGGGGCAGGGAGCGCGTCGTCTCGCGGTGGAGCAACGAACGACTGGTGGATCGTCACCTGGAGGTGTACCGGCGGCTGGGGGCGGGACGATGAGCGGGCGCGGCGGCGATCTTCCCCGGTGGCTCCCGGCCGCTCTCTATCTGGTCGTCACGGCGATCCTCTTCCGCGCCTTCATCTTCTCCGACCAGATGCTCTACGGCGAGGACACCCTCGGACTCGGCTACATGGCGCGCGCCTTCCTGGCCGAGCGTCTGGCGGTGGGCGACATCCCTCTCTGGGCCCCCAGGCTGCTCGGCGGCGTTCCCATGTTCGAGGCGCTCTCCGGCGGCGACGCGATCCATCCGGCCAGCCTCCTCTACTTCGTCTCCGAACCCTATCGCGCGCTCGGGTGGAAGCTGGTGCTGCACGTCCTGCTCGGCGGTTTCTTCATGTACGGCTGGGCGCGCTCCCTTGGACTGGGCCGCGCCGCCGCGACGATCGGGGGACTCGCCTGGCTGATGGCCCCGGTGATCGTGACGCTGGTCCTCCCCGGCAACGACGGCAAGCTCATGGTCGCCTCGCTCGCGCCGCTCGTCTTCTGGGCGGCCGAGGCGGTTCTGCGTTCGCCGTCGGGACGGTCGGCGGCGGGATTGGCGGGCGCCGTCGCGCTGACCTGCCTGGTGACCCAATTCCAGACGGCCTGGTTCCTCTTCGGATCGGTGGGCGCCTACGCGCTCTTCCGGGCGGTGCAACAGGGCGTCGAGCGGGGGAGGGGGAAGAAGGGGGGCGCGTCTCTGGCCCTGGCTCGCTACGGCGTCTTCCTGGGCGCGTCGCTCCTCGGAGGGGGAATCGCGGCGGTCCAGCTCCTGCCGGCCGGCCAGTACGTGACCGAGTCGTCGCGGCGCATCGCCACCACGGTGGAGGCGACGCCGGAGGAGCGCCTGGCCTACGCCAGCTCCTGGTCGCTGCACCCGGAGGAGGCCGTCTCGCTGGTGGTGCCCGAGTTCGCGGGCAACTCGGCCGCCGACGCGGACTGGGGCCGGGGCACCTACTGGGGCCGCAACGCTTTCAAGCTCAACCACGAGTACCTGGGCGTCACGGTGGCGACGCTCGCCCTCTTCGGCCTCCTGGGCCGCGACCGGCGCGCCCTGCGGCGCTTCATGGCGGGGCTGAGTCTGATCTGGCTCCTCTTCGCGCTGGGAACGCACACCCCCGTCTGGCGGATATTCTACGAGGCGGTGCCGGGGATATCGATCTTCCGGGTTCCCTCGCTGGCCGCCTTCCTGGTCAGCTTCGGCGCGACCACCCTCCTGGCTTTCGGAATCGACGATCTGGTCCGCGCCTCTCCCGCCCGGGGCGCCTTCCTCTCGGGGCGTCGCGGCCGCGCGCTCGCCGGCTTCGTCGCGCTCCTGCTGATCGGGCTGCTTCTGCAGTCCTCCGGCGCGCTCGCCAGGATCTGGATGACGACGATCTACGGCGATGCCGGGGAACGAAGCCATGCGGCGCTGGCGGCGGCCACGCCCTTCGTCACCCGCGGATTCGGAATCGCGTTTCTCCTCGCGGGGCTGACGACGCTGGCGCTCTGGCTGGCGCGCGAGGGAAGGATCCGGACGATGCCCGCGCTGGCCGCGATCGCGCTCCTCGTGGCCATCGACCTGGGCCGGATCGACGGCGCCTTCATCCGGACCCTGGACTTTCACGGTTGGGCGGCGGCCGACGCGAATGTCCGCTTCCTCCAGGAACGACGCGATGCCGAGGCGCCCTTTCGGGTGGCGGATCTGCGCGGCAACGACCAGAGCGTCGATCTGGCGATGCACGGACTCGATCTCGTCGCGGGGCATCATCCGAACGACCTGGCGCGCTACCGGACGCTGCTCGGGCTCCAGGGGAGCGGGCGGGCGGGGGCGAACACGCGGCACCCGAATGTGCTCCGCATGATGAATGTGCGATACCTGCTCTGGCCGGAGGAGGCCGCGGGAGGACCGCCCTACGCGGGCGCGGAGCGGTTGAGTTCGGCGGGAACGGCGAGCGGGTTGCAGGCGGTCTACCGCTATCCCGGGCTCGGGCGAGCCTGGCTGGTCGAACGGGCGCAGGTGGTGGAGGACGACGAGGCGGCGCTGGCGCGGATCCTGGCGCCGGACTTCGACCCCGCGCGCGAGGCGGTGCTGGCGGCCGCGCCGGGGGTGGCGCTCGAAGGGGGAGCGGGGCAGGGGACGGTGGCTTGGGAGCGCTTCGACCCCGATCGCCGCGAGCTGCGGGTGAGCACGAGCGGGCCGGCGCTCCTGGTCGTCTCCGAGAACTGGTTTCCAGGCTGGGTGGCGGAGGTCGACGGCGAGACCGCGCCGGTCCGGCGAGCCAACCTGACGCTGCAGGCGGTCGAGATTCCCGGCCCCGGCGAGCACCGCCTGACGCTGCGCTTCACCGCGCCGACGGTGGCGAGCGCATTGCGCGTCACCCTGGCTTCGCTCGCGATCGCCCTGGCGCTCCTAGCGGCGTCGCTGCTGCGCGCCCCTCCGAACTGGCTGTCCCGGTTGCGGCGCGCATGACCGGGGCCGCCGCGAAGCCCGGACCCTCCGCCGGGGAGCGGGGTTCGGGCGGGTCGTCGCCGGGGGCGAAGCGGCGGGATCCGCACCCCGGCCGGTGGGGCGTTCCGCGCTGGGTTCTCGCCGCGGGGAAGCTGGCCCTCACCGCGCTCGTCACCTGGCTGATCCTGCGGGGGGCGGGGGTGCAGCTCGAAGAGGCGTGGCGAATCGACTGGACCGCGGTCCGTCCCGACCCGCCCCTCCTCGCGCTCTCCGTCCTGCTCTGCCTCCCGGCCTTCGTCCTGGCGGCGGCGCTCTGGTCGCGGATTCTGGAGGACTTCGGCGAGGCGCGGATGGCGATTGCGGCTGCCTCCGCGATCCTGGTCGTCGCCAATCTGGGGCGGTACCTGCCCGGGAAGGTGGCGCAGTTGGGGGGGGTGGCGGTCCTTGCGCGCCGGGAGGGAGTCTCGGCGGTGCGCGCGGGAGCGGCGGCGGTGACGGCCCAACTCCTGAATCTGCTGGCCGCGGCGATCGTCGGCGCCTGGGCGCTGGCGCGGTGGCCGGGGGCGGAGGGGTGGGGTGGGGCGGCGGCGGGTCTGGGAGCGGCGGTCGCGCTGGGGATCTTCCTGGGGCGGGGGGGGGCGGGGCGGGGGCTGCGCTGGCTCCTCAGACGGCGGGGGCACACCGAAGGGCTGCCGCGCACAGGTGGAAGACGCATGCTGGCGCTGCTTCCCGGATACGTCGTCATCTGGGGCTTCTACGGCGCGGGAATGCTCTGGCTGGCCCGCGGTCTGGGGATGGATCTCCGCTTCGGGGCGATCACCGTCTCCTTCGCCGCGTCCTACCTTGCCGGCTACCTGGCGATCGTCGCGCCCGCCGGGATCGGGGTTCGCGAGTCCACCCTGGTCTTCCTGCTGACGCCGCACCTGGGCCCCGAGGCGAGCGTCCTCCTGGCTGCCGCGCAAAGGATCTGGATCACCGCGATCGAGCTGGCCGCCGCCGCCGCGGGTCTTCTTCTTCTGGCTCGGAGCGGACGCGGACGGGCCGGTTCGGAGAGCGTTTCGGGCCGGGCCCCGACCGCCGCCGAGGGAATCCGATGAACCGCCGCGCGCGCGTCCTGGTCGTCGTTCCCACCTACAACGAACGCGAGAACCTGCCCCGGCTCCTGCCGCAGATCCTGGAGCAGGGGAGCGCCTTCCACATCCTCGTGGTCGACGACAACTCTCCCGACGGAACCGGACGGATCGCCGACGCCCTGGCCGCCGCGAACGACCGGATCCATGTCCTCCATCGTCCCGGCAAGCTGGGGCTGGGATCGGCCTACGTCGCCGGCTTTCGCTGGGGACTGGAGCGCGAATTCGAGATTCTGATCGAGATGGACGCCGATCTCTCGCATCCTCCGGCCATGTTGCCGGATCTCGTGGGCGCTCTGGAGGAGGTGGAAGTCGCCGTGGGGTCCCGTTACGTTGACGGTCGCATCACCGTCGTCAACTGGCCGCTCAGCCGGCTCGTCATCAGCCTTTTCGGATCCTGGTATGCCCGCGCGATCACCCGGCTTCCGGTTCGCGACGCGACCGGCGGCTTCAACGCCTTCCGCAGCGAGGTTCTGCGCGCGGTCGGGCTGGACCGAATCGAATCCAACGGCTACGCCTTCCAGATCGAGCTGAAGATGCGCGCCTGGCGGGCCGGTTCCAACCTCGGCGAGGTTCCCATCGTCTTCACCGAACGCGAGAGCGGAGAATCGAAGATGTCGGGAAGGATCATCCGCGAGGCGGTGTGGCGGGTGTGGAAGCTGCGTTTGCTCGATCTGCTCGGAAAGCTCTGATACGAAAATGGTGCGCTCTGTCCTCCTCTGGGTTTCGGAAAACGAATGGTGCAGCCGGACGCTCCCCCGGTACGGCTTCGTCCGCCGCGCAGTGCGCCGCTTCATGCCCGGCGAACGCCTCGACGACGCCCTGGGCGCGGCCCGCTCCCTCGAGGATGGCCACCGAATTCCGGCGCTGGTCACCTGCCTCGGCGAGAATGTCGCCAACGAGGCCGAAGTGGGCGCGGTCGCCGATCACTACGTCGCGGCGGCCTCCGGGATCGCCGCCACGGGACTGGACGTCGAACTTTCGGTCAAGCCCACGCATCTCGGTCTCGACCTGGGGCTGAACGTGGCCGAAGCGAACATCCGCCGGATCGCGGAGGCGGCCGATTCCCACGGAAACTGGGTCTGGCTCGACATGGAGTACAGCCGCTACGTCGATCCCACCCTGGAGCTCTACCGCGCCATCCACGCCGATCATCCCCGCTTCGGGATCTGCCTGCAATCCTACCTGCGCCGCACCCCCGACGACCTGGAGGCGTTGCTGCCCTCCGGTCCCGCGATCCGCCTGGTGAAGGGCGCCTATGCCGAACCGCCCTCGCTCGCATTCCCCGAGAAGCGCGATGTGGACGACGCCTTCTTCGATCTGACCACCCGAATGCTCTCCAGGGAGGCGCGCCGGGCCGGATTGCGCGCCGGACTGGCCACCCACGACCCCCGCCTGATTCGCCGGATCGACGCCTGGGCCGGGGCGAATGGAGTGGGGAGGGGGGACTACGAGTACCAGATGCTCTACGGAATCGCCGAGGAGGAGCAGCGGAGGATTGCCGGAGAGGGCGGGAAGATCCGGGTGCTGATCAGCTACGGCGACGGCTGGTTTCCCTGGTATGTGCGACGCCTGGCCGAACGCCCCGCCAATGTCGGATTCGTGATTCGGAGTCTGTTGCCGCGGTAGGGGCGGGGTGCGAGAGGACCTGGGTTCGAGCCGGGTTGCTCCGGGCCCAAGGTGGTGAAGCCGTCCGACCCCGTCCCGTCCGGCTTCGGAGGCGTGGGGAGGAAGAGCGCCGGCAACCAGGAGGCCGAGTCGGCCGCGAAAGTCGTTCATAAGTCCGCAAACAGCTTGACATAATATACATTATACGAAGTAAACCGGGGATTGCGCGCATCACGCCGGGGATTCGCCGCACAACGGAAGACTACGCCGCGCCCTCCCGCGCAACCTCGCCGGTGCAACGATCGGGATCGATCGTGAATCGCCTCACCACCGTGCGGAGATCGCCCGCGCCTCCGTCCGGGACCAGTCGCTGGTCGAGGACCAGGAGTTCGTTCCCGCGAAGCGCGGCGATCGGGAGTCCCACATCGGAGGCGGGCGCCAGGGTGTCCGAACAGTGCGCCGAACCGTCTTCGGCGATGCTGCTCACGTACAGGACACCGGCGAAGTCTCGCTCCCCGGTGCGCTCCCAGTCGGCGTGCACCATGAAAATCGCTCCCGTCGCGTCGCGCGAGAGGTGGAGGAGGTTCGACACCGAACGATCCAGCCTCCTGTGCAACTCGTTGCGTTCCTCGCCCGAGGCCTCATCGGAGATCGTCGCCATCTCGCTGAAGGTCGCGTCGTCGGGAACGCCGCGGCGCTCGCGCGGATGCATCGGAATCGTGTCCAGAATCTCGCCGTCGTGGCCCACGCGCAGGATGTAGCGATTCGTCCGGAAGGAGAGCAGCAGATCGTCCTTGCCCACATCCAGAACGACGAAGCTCCCCATCAGCATGATCTCGCGGTTCTCCACGAAGAGCTGCGGTACCGCCACATCCTCCAGGGCGACGACGGGCCGGTCGCCGCCATCGAAATCCAGCACCCTGTCCAGCGGCGCCGACCCGAGCGCTCGCCACCGGTCGAGGTCCAGTCCACCCGCCCACAGGCGTTGCCCCGCAGGCGCCAGGGCGGTGACGACGCCCCCCTTCGCCAGCGGCGTTCGCCCGAGATGCCGGCCCGAGCCGATCCGAAAGAGCTCGAGCTCCATCTCGACCGGCGGCGTTCCGTCGGCCACCGCCAGAATGTCGTCGTGCACGAAGCTGGCGAATCCCATGATGTTCGTGAACTCGCCCGGCCCCCTTCCCCGCCGACCATAGGCGCGCAGCGGCCGGCCGGTTCGGTCGAAGCGCAACACCCGCGACTGGTGGGCGTCGAAGACGAAGTGCGAGCCATCCGGTCCGGGAAGCAGCTCCGTGGGCAGACCCGCGAAGAAGCTCTCGTTCTCCTGGAGGACGACGCTGTCGCGAAGGATCAGCGTGGGTCCGGGCAGCACCCGGTCGTCGCCCGGTTCGGCTCCGGGGCCGGTTCGCTCCTCGGCGGATGGCTCGTCCTGATCGTCGCCGGGCTCTGCCGCGGATTCCGGGGAGCCTCCGAACAGTTCCGCAAGCTCTGCCGGCGTCGCGGTCATCCTGAAGCCCGTCAGGGTGACAACGAGCTTGCCGTCCCGCTCGTCGATTCTGAGGTCCGTCCACGATCCCAGCGTACCCAATTTGTCGAGCACATCTCTGTAGGGATCGATGGGATCGGGCTGGAATTCGGCGGCGGCGTTGGCGGGGGGGCCGGTGGGAAGGTCGCAGGAACATGCGGCGGCGACCGCGAGCGCGGCCAGGAGCGTGGCCGGCCGGAAAGACTCCGGGCGTCGCCGGTGAGCGCGCCGCTGCTTCATCCGCGATCCTCCTTCCCTGCAACGGGGACCGTCCGCGCCGCCGAGGGCCGTCCCCGGCGCGATCCCGCGCCTCACCGCACCTGCGCCGCCACCTCCGCCCGCCGCATCTCGATCAGGCCGCGCTCCGGATCCACCTCGTCCATCTCGGCGAGAAGGCGGTCGTAGAGCTCCAGCGCTCCCTCCAGATCGCCTCTCGCCTCGCGCAGACGCGCCCCCTGCGCCAGCGCGTCGCGGACCTGGAAGTCGAGTTCGGCCCGGTCGGCCAGCCGCTCGTAGAGATCCTCGGCCAGCGTCGCGCGGCCCGCATCCTCCGACACCGCGGCCAGGAGAACGGCCGCCTGCGCGCCCAGAGGATCGTCCACATCGCCGGCGATCGGTTCCAGGACCTCGGCGGCCGCGTCGTAGTTGCCCTGGTCGGCGCTGATCTGCGCGAGCGCGACCCGGGCCTCGTCCGCGAAGGGCGTGCCGGAGAAGCGCTCCAGATACAGCTCGAGATCGGCCTGCACTCCCTCCAGGTCGCCCATCTCCCGCCGCTGCTGAAGCTCCTCGAGCTGGGCCGCCGCCGTTGCCGTCAGCGTCTCGCGGTAGTCGCGGTAATACATGAGCGCGGCCGCGCCGAGCGCCGCCACGACCGCGCCCAGGGTGACCAGGGAACGGTTGCGCTGCGCCCAGTGGGTGACTTCGACGGTGCGGGCGACGAAGGCGTCTTCCCTGGTGAGGGGATCTTCGGGCTTCGGGGTTCCCGTGCCCGGCTTGCGGTACTTGGACATCGACCGATCCTGGGATGGAATTGGGGAATTGGGACGGACCTGCAAGATAACGACGGGACCGGATCTCGCACGTCAGCGACGGGACCGGGCGACCAGAGCGGCCAGCGCCGCCGCGTCGATGTTGCCGCCCGAAACGACCACCGCCGCGCGGCCCCGGGGACGGTGCCCCGACCTCAGCGCGGCCACCCCGACCGCGCCCCCGCCCTCCGCCACGATGCGGCAGCGCTCGAAGAGCGTCCTCACGGCGTCCCGGACGGCGCGCTCCTTCACCACCACGTGTTCGGCCACCAGATCGCGCACGGCCGCGAAGGTATGGCGGTTCGGGGTCCCGATTCCGCCCGACAGCGCCGACGCGATCGTTGCGCGGTCCGGGAGCGAGAGGGGCCGCCCCGCTTCGATGCTGCGGACCATGACCGGGGCGCGGCTCGCCGAGACCGCCACCACGCGAACGCCGTGCGCGCGGGCCGCCAGCGCCACCCCCGCCGCCAACCCGCCCCCCGAGAGCGGGACGATGACCTCCTCCACGCCGGCCACATCCCCGGCGATCTCGGCCATCACCGTCCCCTGCCCCTCGATGACCGCCAAATCGTCGAAGGGGTGGACCAGGGTGCGGCCGCCCTCCGCGGCGACGGCGGCGGCGCGCGCCTCGGCTGCGTCGTAGCCTCCCTTGCAGCGCACCACGGCCGCTCCCGCGTCGGCGATGGCCCGCACCTTGAGGGGATCGGCCCAGTCGGGGACGAAGATCGTGGCCGCGATCCCGAGCCGCGAGGCCACCTCGGCCACCGCGCGGCCATGGTTGCCGGAAGAGACCGCGACCACGCCCCGCCGCCGCTCGCTCCCGGTCAGCGTCAGGATGCGGTTGGCGGCGCCCCGAACCTTGAAGGATCCGGTCCGTTGCAGCGATTCCAGCTTGAGCCAGACGGTGATTCCGCCGAAGGAGGCTTCGATCGCCGGAGTGCGCCGGACGATTCCCCGCAGGCGGCGGCGGGCGGCCGCGAAATCCAGGTCGGGGAGAGCGCCGTCGGGGAGCGGCGGGGTGGAAATCATGCAGGCTCAACGGTCGTGAACGGCGCAATTCCGGCCCCTGCGCGGGCCGGCCCGGATGCTCGCGGTGCGGAGATGGCGCGCGCGCGACTCCCGCTTCCGCCCCTGGTTGCGAAGGATCGTCCCCCTACGAGATGATCCTCTGGCCCTCGACCAGCTTCACGATCCAGAGGCCGGAGTTGAGATCGGAGGTAAAGATATGGCCTTTATGGATTTGCGCGCCCCAGGTCATCCCCCAGTTGGGGACGGTCGAGGCGCCGTCGATCGTCTTGAGGATCGCGATTTCGCGGCCCTGGCGGTAGAGATCGCCGCGCAGCTCGCCCGAGATGTCGACGACCCGCAGCCCCGCCTGGTAGTAGCCGATGTAGAGGCGGTCGCCCTCGACCCAGATGTTGTGCGCCCCGGCCTCGGGAACCTCGTAGCGCGCCACCTCGCGGGGATTCTCGGGATCCTCCATGTCGAGCACATGAATGTACCCGCGGGCTTCGATCGGAGCGTCGGCGTCCCAGTCGTCGGGGAAGATCTCGTCGCCCACGAAGAGGTACCGTCCGGCGCGCCAGGCGGTGTGCGTGTTTCCGACGGGATAGCTGAGGCGCGAGACGAAGGCCGGTTCGGTGGGGGTTCCCCCGTGGGTGCCCGCGCCCACATCGAGCATGACCACGCCGTCGTCCCAGTAGGAGAGGTAGGCGTAGCCCTCCTGGACGATCACGTCGTGCAGCGATTTGCCGGCGTGCGGCGGCAGCCCCCAGCGTCCGACCTCGTCGGGGTTGGCCGGGTCGGAGACGTCGATGATGTGAATGTCGCTGGTGCCGTTGTGGACGGCGTAGACCAGGTCGCCCTCGATCCAGACGTTGTGGACGCCGCCGGGGACGGTGCGCCGGTACTCGGAGAGGATGGCGGGGTGCGCGGGATCGGAGAGGTCGAGGACGACGATGCCGTTGCGGCGGTCGGAGGCGCCCTCGCGGGTGAGGATTCCGATGCGGCTGCCGGGGTGAATCTTGACGTCGTTGATGCGCCGGGCGTCGAGCTGGACGGAGTCGGTGAGGAAGGGGGCGGAGGGATCGGTGACGTCCCAGGCCTTCATCCAGTCGTGCATGTAGGTTCCGACATAGGCGTAGTCGCGTCCGTCGACGCCCTCGAAAACCCAGGTGTCGCCGGAGTGATGGTCGGCTGCGGCGCCGCGCCCGACCCGCACCAGTTCGGCCTCCTCGATCCGGGGGGCGACCTCGACCGAGCCGGTCACGGCCCTGCCCTCGCCGTAGATTGCGGTGACGCGGTAGCTGCCCGGTTCCTCGGCCACGAAGACGCCCTGGGAGCCCTCGGCCTCGATCTGGGCTCCGGCGCCCCCGACGCTCCACTCGGGATAGAGGGCGGCGGCGCCGACCGCCTCGAAGCGGATGACGTCGCCGGTGCGGGCGCGGGCGGTTGCGGGCTCCAGGGCGACCTGGCCGGGGTCGCCGGCGCGGACCGCGAGGGGGACGATGGCGAGAGCCTCTCCCGATTGCACGGAGATGCCGACCTGTCCGGGCGCGCGCGCATGCACCCGTCCGGACCCGTCCACCCCGGCGACCGTCTCGTCGCTGGAGGAGAAGGAGAGCGCGGGCGCGGCCACCACTCCCCCGCCCTGGTCGGTGGCCACCACGAGAAGCGGCGCGCTCGTTCCGGCCACCAGCGCCGCGGCGGGCAGCGAGGCCTCCAGCGCGGCGACCGGCAGGGCGTTCACGATCACGGTGGCGAAGCTCATCACATTCCCGGAGCGGGCCGCGATCCTCCCCTCCCCCGGCGCCACCGCGGTGACCGTTCCATCCGGGGCGATCTGCACGACCTCCGGCGTGAGGGCGAGCCAGCGCAACGGCGCCTCCTCGAGGACGGTTCCGGCGTCGTCGAGGACCGTTGCGGCCGCGGCGGCCGATTCGCCGGCCTCCAGCGTGAAGCGCGCGGGCTCGATCTCGATGCGGTCGGGGGCGGCCTGCGCCTGTGCGGCGGCGAGGGCGATCAGGAAGGCGCCTGTGGTCATGGCGGGTTCCTCCGGGTGGTGGCGTTGTCGGGAAGCGTTACGGTTGAGGCTTTTGCTCGGTGAGCTGGATCAGGTTGCCGCACGAATCGTCGAAGACCGCGGTGATCACGGCGCCGAGGTCCGTCGGCGGCTGGACGAATCGCACGCCCCTGGCCACGAGACGCTCGTGCTCGGCTCCGACGTCGTCGACCGCGAAGGAGGCGCTGGGGATTCCGTCCTCCACAAGCGCCTTCCTGAAGGGACCGACCGCGGGGTGTTCAGCGGGTTCCAGCAGCAACTCCGTCCCCTCCGGAGCCTCCTCGGATACGACGGTGATCCAGGCGTGTTCTCCCAGGGGGATATTGTGTTTTAGACTAAATCCAAGGGTCTCGGTGTAGAAGCGAAGCGCCTTCCGTTGGTCGTCCACGAAGACGCCGGTCAGGTGAATCCTCATTTGCGGGTGTCCTCCCCGGTTGGGTTTGAAATGCCGTGATCCGTCGAAACCGGCCACCGCTCCCCGATGGCCTTCAGCGGGGCGCCGACGAACCAGTGGAGTTTCGACCTCCCCTCGCGTCTCGTGCGAATCAGCCCGGCGGCCTCCAGGATGTCCAGGTGTTGCGAGATTGCCTGCCGCGAAGAGTTGATGCCATGCTTCATCGTCAGCCGCGAGCAGAGTTCGAAGAGCGATTGACCCGACCGGTCGACAAGCTCGTCCAGGATGGCTCGCCTGGTTCGGTCGGCGATCGCGCGGTAGATGTCCACATGCAAGTCTTCCAGATTCAATCTTCCAGACTCAATTCCAGGACAAGCGTTCGCTTGTCGTCTGCCGGGGCTTCATAATGCGCAAGCCTGATCTTGCATGTCAAGTGGCGCCCGGAATGGGGCACATCCATTCGTGAGCGGATCCGCCGCATTGCTGGAGGACGCGATCGGTCGCGCGGCCGCCCTCCCGCCGGGCGATCCCGCCGCCGTCCAGGCCCACCTCGACGCGCTGGCCAAGCCGCCGGGAAGCCTGGGCCGCCTGGAGAAGGTCGCGCTGCAGGTGGGCTGCGTGCTGGGCGATCCGCCGCCCTCTCTCGACGGCGCGGTGGTGTTCGTCTTCGCGGCGGATCATGGGGTGGCGGCGCGGGGGGTGTCGGCGTATCCGGCCGAGGTGACGGCGCAGATGTGCGCGAACTTCGCTGGTGGCGGGGCGGCGATCAATGTGCTGACGCGTGCCTGCGGCGCCGAAGTGCGGGTGGTCGACGTGGGGGTCGCGGCGGATGTCGCCGGGCTGGAGGGGATTGAGAGCCGGAAGGTCCGCGCGGGGACGGAGGATCTGTCCGTGCGGCCCGCGATGACGGCGCGCGAGGTCGTGGACGCGCTGGGGGTGGGGGTGGGGGTGGCGGGGGACGCGGAGGCGTGGCTGGTGGGGGTGGGCGAGATGGGGATCGGGAACACCACGGCGGCGGCGGCGGTGACGGCGTGCCTGGCCGGGGTTGCGGTGCGCGAGGTCGTGGGCCGGGGCACGGGGATCGACGATCGCGGACTGGCCCGCAAGCGGGAGGTGGCGGAGGGGGCGGTCGCGCGGGTGGCGCGGCGCGAAGAGGCGCGGGACGACGCTCTGGAGGTGCTGCGGGAGGTGGGCGGGCTCGAGATCGCCGCGATGGCGGGCGCGATGATCGGGGCGGCGGCTCGGGGCGCGCTCGTGCTGGTGGACGGGTTCATCTCGTCGGCCGCGGCGCTGGCGGCCTGTCGCCTGTGCCCTGCCCTGCCACGGTTCCTCGTCGCTTCGCACCGCTCGACCGAACCCGGACACGCGGTCGCGCTCGATGCGCTCGGCCTCGCTCCCCTGCTGGACCTCGAGATGAGGCTGGGCGAGGGGACCGGGTGCGCGCTCGCCATCCCGATCGTGCGGGCGGCCGGGGCGCTGCTCGGGGAGATGGCGACCTTCGAGTCGGCGGGGATCTCCGGGCCGAGCGACGACGGGGGCGGAGCCGCTTCATGATGGAGCTTGTCGTGGTGACGGGGGGCGTGCGCTCCGGGAAAAGCCGGTGGGCGCAGGACGAGGCGCTGGCGCGCGGGGGCGACGACGTTACGGTGGTCGCGACCGCGGAGGCCGTTGACGAGGAGATGCGCGACAGGATCGAGGCGCACCGGCGCAACCGGCCCGCGGGGTGGCGCACGATCGATGCGCCGGAGCGGGCGGGGGAGGCGATCCTGGCCGCCGCGACGGACACGGTGGTGCTGGACTGCGTGACGGTGCTGACCGGGATGGCGATCGGGCGCGCGGGCGCGAAGAGCGAGGCGGCCGCGCTGGGCGCAATGGCCGCCGAAATCGACGGGATCCTCGAAGCGCGCGAGGCGCGGCGCGGCGGGCTGCTCATCGTCGTGACCAACGAGGTGGGGTGGAGCGTGCATCCGCCCACCGCGCTGGGACGCTGGTACCAGGACGGGCTGGGAATCGCCAATCAGCGTCTGGCCGCCGCCGCGGACCAGGTGGTGCTCATGGTCTCCGGGCTGGAGACGCGGCTGAAGTGAGGACCGCTCTCCGGGGCGCGCGCGCCGCCTTCGTCTTCATGACCCGCGTACCGGTGGGCGGCTTCCCCTATTCGGCCAATGAGTGGCGGTGGGCTTCGGCGTGGTTCCCCATGGTTGGGCTGGTGATTGGAGGATTGTGCGCGGTCGTCTGGGGGCTGGCGGCGGCGCTGGGGCCGTGGGTCGCCGGGGTCACCGTACTCGTCCTGTCGATTCTGCTGACCGGCGCCTTCCACGAAGACGGACTCGCCGACACTGCCGATGCGCTGGGCGGGGCCTGCGACCGCGAGAAGATCTTCGTCATTCTCAAGGACTCGCGGGTGGGCGCCTTCGGGGCGCTCGCGTTGGCGATCTCCGTCGCGTTCCGTCTGGTGCTTCTCGCGCAACTGGGGGGAATCGCCCCCACTGCCCTGCTCCTCGCGCACTGCCTCGCGCGCGTCGGCCCCGTCTGGCTGATGGTTGCCATGCCGTACGTGAGCGATGCGGCGGCGAAGAGCCGTCAGGTGACGCGGGCAGGGGTGCCCCAGGGTGCGCTCGCGACCGCGATCGGCGTGGCCGCGGCCGGGGTTCCGGTGGTGGCGGGAGGCACGATCAGCGCAACCGGCGCGCTTGCCGCATTCGCGGCGATGTTGTTGGCCACCGTCCTGTGCGGCTGGCGGTTCCGCGCGCGGGCGGGTGGCGTGACCGGCGACTTCCTGGGCGCCGCGGAGCAGGTGAACGAGATTGCGATTCTCTTCGCGATTCTCGTGGTGGAGCTGGCAGGGACCGCGCCGTGATCCGCCTCCTCGCCATCCGGCACGCCCCCGTTACCGTAGAGCGCGTCTTCTACGGGCAAACCGACGTGCCCACGACCCTGAACGCCTCCGAGGCTGCCGCGCGCATCGAGCACACCGTGGCCGAATTCGCTCCGGGCGCCATCTGGTCGTCCGACGCAGTGCGCTGCCGGGGGCCCGCTGCATTGCTCTCCGAGCGGCTCGGCGTCCCGCACCGCGTCGACGAGCGGGTCCGCGAGATGTCCTACGGCGATTGGGAGGGACGCGCCTGGGACGATGTGCCCCGCGCCGAAGTCGACGAGTGGATGGACGACTGGCAGATTCGATACCCCCCGGGGGGCGAGAGTGTCGCCGAATTCACCGAGAGGGTCGCCGCGTGGTGGCGGGAGCTCGAGCCCGGCAACCACTTCCTCATGGCGCACGCGGGCGTGGTGCACTGTCTCGACGTGGTCGCTGGCGGGCTGGCCTGGGAGCGGACCATCGAGAACCGGCTCGACTTTCTGAAGGCCAAACGGTTCACGCGGGCGACGTCGCCGCGCTGAGGCCATATCCCCATTTCGCACTCCATTCCCCCCATCCGCTCGCGGAAGCGGACGGGGCATCGGGATCGCAGGGATCGGAGACTTCCCGCGACGAAGATCCCACCCGACCCGTGACGGACAGCGACGCTCGCTACCGGAAACTCCGAATCTCCAGCCCCACCGGCCCCGACCCCGAATCGATGCTGTCAGTCAGCGCAAACGTCTCGGGCGCGTAGCGGAAGATCCGGGGCGGCAACCCCTGACGCGTGCTGCCAAAAAAGGTCTGGTAGAGCGAGCCGTCCGCCGCCGTGTGCGCGCCAAATGCGCCGCGGCAGCCACCGCCGTCCAGGGGCGCGCAGATGGGGTCGGATCCGTCTCGCAGGAATGCCTTCGTGGCCGTGTTCCAGGCCACGGTGCCCGCGAAGAAGGCCGACGCGAAGAGCGTGCCGCCCTGCGAGACATGCACGTGTCCCGAACCCGCGGGGAATCCTCCTACCACCTCGACCCTCGCAAGCGAAGCGGGATCGATGATCGCCAGAGTCGACGGCGTGACGTAGTCGCCGGTGTTCATCACATACAGCATTCCGTCCGGGCCCACGGCCCCGAACTGCGGATTGGCGCCCCCGGTCTCGATTTCGGCGGTCACGGTCATGGTGCGCGGGTCGAGCGAGGTGACCACGCCGTCGCCGTTCGGTGCGAAGTTGTCGTCCAGGTTCGCCGAGATCACGAAGGCCAGCGAATCGGAGAACGGCACGATGCCGGTGGGAAACTCGGTCACCGAGACCAGGTCGCCGATGGAGTTGCCGGCCTGTCCGAGCATGAACCTGCCCACCTGGTCCGTCTGCTGGTTGGCCGCGAGTACCGTGCCGGCGCTCACGAACGCCGAGCCGGTTGCGTTTCCGGATTCGAAGAGGTAGAAGCCGTCGATCTGCTGGCTGCGGAGGTCGATGACGGCAACCGAAGCCGCGTTGCCGAGGGGAACGACCCCGGTCTCGCCGCGGATGGCGATGCCGGTGGGGGTTACCGCGCTCGACGCACCCAGGGCGATGTCGCGGTTCTCGCCCGGATCGCCCAGTTGGAAGAGGCGAATCGCGTTCCCGCTCGAGTTCACCACGATTCCGATCTGCGGCTCGCTCACCGTCCCGTCGATGAACGCCAGCTCCTCGACCAGCAGCGAAACGGAGGCGGCGCCGGTGTTTCCGTCGGAATCCGTGGCCGTGAGGGTGATCGTGTGGACCCCGACCGAGGGCGACGCCACCTCCAGCGACGACCCGGTGCCGAGCGCGCCGTCGATCGAACTCGACCAGGCCAGCGCGGCGTTTCCGAGCATGCCGTCCTGGGGATCGGTGGCGGCGCCGGCGAGGCTGACGGGCGTTCCCTCGTGGATGGCGAGCCCGGAAGCCGGCGAGGTGATGACGGCGGTGGGGGCGGAAGGTCCGGCGGGCTGGGTGGGTCCGGTGGGCGCGTCTTCGCCGCATGCGGCGATCGCGAGCAGGGTCAGGAGGATGATGGGGCGAGGCGTGGCGTTGGTCATGAGAGTTTCGTCCATGGTTGCAGGCAATGACGAGGGAGGGAGAAAGGGGATGCGCTCATCGTCCGGCTCCGATGCGGATTCGCGTCGACCAGCCACGGCCCGGCAGCGGATAGTCGACGAGCAGCGCGGCGCGTTCGTCGAGGAGGTTGCTGAGGGCCAGATCGAACCGCCCGTCGCGTCCGGCCAGTTCGAATGGGACGGAGACCCCGGCGTCGAAGAGGGTGTAGGCGGCAAGCCCGTTCAGCGGAGAACCGGGTACGGTGCGGCGCTCGCCGACGTGCGTGGCCGAGGGGCTCAGCGTGATCCCGGCCGGCAATCCGATGACGAGGGCCAGGTCGGCGGTGAAGCGCGGCCGGTAGGCGACCTGGCCTTCGAGTGCCGCGCCGGTGTATTCGACCTCGGACCAGGCGGCGGTGGCTGTGATGCTGTGGGTATGTCCGAGCGCGGCCAGGTCGGTCGTGGCGCCGATTTCGAGTCCGCGGCGCGCGACGTCGTAGTTGTCCGGGCTCCACACGAAGCGGTGGTCCGGGAACCAGAGGATCATGTCGTCGAGGTCGGCGCGGTAGGCGGTCGCGCGCAGTTCGCCGTTGGCGGGGCCGAGCGACCACCGGTGGGCGGCGGTCGCCGCGAGTTCGCCGCGAATGCGCTCTGGCGCGAGGTCGGGATTGGGCTCGGCGAGGACCCCTTCCTGGAAGAAGAGGTCGCCGAGTCCGGGGGGCGAGAAGCCGCGGCCCCACCGGAGGTCGAGGGTGAACCCGGCGCGGGTCAGCGTGGCGTCGACGGCGGGCGAGGCGGTCGCCCCGTCCACGAGTTCGTGCCGGTCGGCGCGGAGCGCGGCGCCGAGATCGAGATGGACGCCGCGCCCCAGCTCCCAGCCGCGCCTGGCGCGCGCCCACATCCCGAGTTCGTCGAGGCTGACGTCGGGCGAGCTCAGGACATTCGACTCGACGTCGAGGCGGGCGGCGTGGAGACCGAACCGCAGGGCCAGGACATCCACGCGGGGCAGCGGTGCCGGACCTCCGCTCCACCAGCCTTCGAGCGCGAGTTCCGCACGGCGCACCCGGGTGCGGGTATCGTAGGCGCGGCCGAAGGGGGGCGCCGGATCGGCGTATTCGGCGCGTTGCCACTGGATCGAGGTGCGGGCCGAGCCCCCGAGCCGCGACTCGGGCGATTCACCGTCCGATTCGATCCCGGCGCTCATCCCGTACCGGCGGTGGCGCTGTTGGGCGGTGAGCGAGGGCTGCGCGATCGTACCGGGGCTCCCGCGTTCGATGTCGCTGAGGTGAACGCGCACCGATGTGTTCGCGCCTCCACGCCGCGCGATGCGGAAGTCGCCGCCCGCATGCGAGAAAGCGGAGTTCTCGCGGGTCGTCTCGCCACCGCCCCGGAAATCGGGGACATCGTAGGTGAACGCGCCGTTCGACCGCCGCCAGCGCGCGCCGCCCGACAGCGACCAGGCGTTCCCGAACCCGCGCGACCCGGTGACCGCCGTCTCCGCCATGGACCAGGCGCCCATCCCGGCGGTAACGGCGCCGGTGGCCACTGTCGGGCCCGGGCTCTCCAGAAGGACCACGCCGCCGAGGGCCTGCGGACCGTATCGGGCCGACTGCGCGCCCGGAATCACGACGATGCGGGAAATGGACTCGAGGTCCACCGTACTCAGATCCGCCACGCCGGTGAGCGGAGAGTTGAGCGGCGTTCCGTCGAGGAGCACGAGGACCTGGTCGCCGCCCGCGCCGCGCAGTTGCAGAACCGCCGGCGCACCCGGCCCGCCCTGCCTCACGACCGTCGCGCCCGCGACGCGTTCGAGCGCAGCCGGGAGATCCGTTACCCCGGGCGGCAGGCTCGCCGTCTCCAACACGGTCGCGGAGGATCCCCCCTGGCGGGTTGCAGCAGCCTGCACATCCAGCCCCGCGATCCGAACCGGGGCCGGGTCGAGCACGACGCGGGCACGCGTCAGACGCCCGTTCACGGCCTCGACCTCGATCACGGCCTCCGCGAAGCCGAGCGCCGAGATCACGAGTTCGTGCCGTCCCGGCGACAGGCCCCGCAGGACGGCAATGCCCCGCGAGTCGGTCGTCGCAGCGAGCCCCGCGTCGCGGACGGCGACGGAGGCAGCCGGAACGGCGATGGTGCCGATGTCCCCCGGCGCCTGCACCGTCACCTGCACCGTCGCGGCAACCTGGGCATCCAGCAGGCGCACCGGCATGGCCGGCAAGACGGTGGCGGCGGCCACCACGGCCATCACGAACTCGGTCTTCACTCGACCCCGTCTTCTCCGGACGGGGAGAAGCACGGCCGAACGTCCACGCCAAGGCGAGAACGCGGGACCACGCCCTCCCTCGAGGGTGTTGATCCAGTGACGGAGGAGAGGTCTCCTGGCTTGGGGACGGTTCCGCTCGCCTTCCCAGGCATCGCTGCCCAGTGGCTTCGTGAACGGAACCACGAGGGATCGACTCCACAGTCCAATCCCACAGTCCCTTTACAGTGGCGGGGCCGCGCCGGACTTTCACCGGACTTCCGAGTGCCCCTCCGTCTGTGAACTGCGAATATGGATACAGGAAGCGCAGGCGGCGCGCAAGGCGCATGGACAGCCCCGGCCACCTGCGGCGAACTCGTGCAGGGCTTCCACCGGGGCCGATGGCTGCAGATCGCGGCCCCCGTCGAGCTGTACCGTGCCGCCCGCGCCGACGTCGTGTCATTTGAACGGGCCGCCCCCGGCGCCTGCGGTCGCTACGCCAAGGTGCAACTGGGTCTCGGCATGCTTCTGCGCGCCCTGCCTGGCCGAGCCCTGCGTGCGACGCTCGGGGGCGACGAGATCCCGCGGGGGGTCGGATTCGGCAGCAGCACGGCCGATCTGGGCGCGGCGTTGCGCGCCGGGGCGGAGGCCCTTGATCTGCGGGAGCCGTGTGACGCCGTGGTCCGCGCGGCGCTCCAGGTCGAGCCGACCGGCGGTTCCCTCCTTCCGGGGCTCGTGCTGTTCGATCACCGGGCGGGCACGATCCGGGAGCCGCTCGGCCCTCCTCCACCCCTGAACATCCTCTGCATCCGACTGCAGGGGGAGGTGGACACCGTCGCATTCAACCGCCGTCTCCCGGCACGTCTCCCGGAGCATGCTCTGAGGGCCTGGGACGGCGCATTCCGGTTGTGCGCCGAAGGGATTGCGTGCGGGGATCTGCGGAAGGTCGGCGATGCGTCGACGGCGAGCGCAGAGGCGGCCCACCATTTGGGATGCCCGCCGACTCCGCCCGGATTGGCAATGTGCGCTCGCGAAACCAGGTCGATCGGCGTCGCGCGGGCTCATTCGGGAACGGTATGGGGGCTGCTCTACCCGGCGACCGAAACGCCGGCGCCGGAGGAGGTCGCGGACATGTTGAGCCACGCGGGCGTCATGACGGTGCCTCCGCTGCCGTCACGTTCCCGCGCCATGGTTGTCTTGCTGAAGCTGATCGGTGGAGGCTGTCGGGTTGCCCCGTCCCTGGAGATGCCGCTATCGTGTTCCGTTGACGCGAGGGGGCCACCGGAAGTTCGGTCCGAAGCCGACGCGGCCCCGCCACTGTAGGAGGTCCGGATCCCTGCCCAAGCGGATCCGGCACGACTCGCTCGATTGCCACTGGGTTGTCCCGGGAAGGCGAGCGCAGTCGCCTCGAGCCAGGAGACGCGGTTCCCTCGCCCACTTTGCACCATCCTTCGAGGGAGGGGACCCGGTGTACACGGCGGACCATGCAAGAACGGGCACGGCGACGCGTCCCCGTCCTTCGTCCACGCTGCCGATCGCCGCTCTGCTGGTCCCGATCCTCTTCGCAGCGTGTGCCCCGGCCGGGAGTCCGGAGGCGCCCGCGGTTTCCGTCGTCGATGACACCGGACGCACCGTTGCGCTCGCCGCACCGGCCCGCCGGGTCTTTTCGGTGATTCCCTCGCTGACCGAGTCGATCACCGCTCTCGATCCCGGTGTCCTCATCGCGCGCACCCGATTCGACAGGGCCGCCCAACTCGCTCACCTTCCTTCGCTGGGCGGAACCATTCAGCCGAACCTCGAGGCGCTGGCCGGCCTCGAGCCCGATCTTGTGATCACGTGGGCCGACGGATCCCAGCGCTCGGTCGGGGAGCGGGTCGACGCGCTCGGCATTCCCGTCTACAGGGCCGACGTGCAGACGATCGCCGACGTGCGCAGCCACCTTCGCCGCCTGGGCACGCTGCTGGGCCGCACGGTACGGGCCGCCGCTGTGGTGGACTCGCTTGACATCGCGCTCGAGAGCGTGGCGGCGGCGGTGCACGGACGCGAGCGCGTCGACGTCTACTACTCCGTCTGGCACGACCCGCCGCAGACGACCGGGCCCGGGACCTTCATCGACGAGGTGATCGAGCACGCCGGCGGCCGCAACATCTTCGCGGACGCCTCGCGCTCGTGGCCCCGGGTGTCCATCGAGGCGATCCTGCGGCGCGACCCCGACGCCCTCGTCATCGCTCGACACGCGCCGGACGCTCCCGGTGCGCCGTGGCTTGAGGCGCCGGGTTGGCGGGAGCTGCGCGCGGTCCGCACCGGCCGCTACCTCATGGTCGACGGCGACCTGTTCAATCGTCCGGGTCCCCGCGTGGCCGAGGCGGCACGTGAAATGGCCCGCTTCCTGCACGGCGCGCGTTGACGCACACCCCCCGCCGGCTCGCCCTCCTCGCGCTGGGCGTCGTGGCCGCGCTCGGCCTCAGCGTGTCCTTCGGCGCCTCGGGAATCGGCCCCGGCGACCTCTGGCGCACCCTCTCGGGCAGCGGCGACCCCACCACGCAGGCGATCCTGTTTCAGTTGCGGCTGCCCCGCGCCGCACTGGCCGCGCTGGTTGGCGGCGCGCTCGGCCTGAGCGGCTGCACCTTTCAGGCACTCCTTCGCAACCCGCTCGCCGAGCCGTACGTGCTGGGCGTCTCGGGCGGAGCCGCCGTCGGCGCGGTGGCGGTCGTGGTGACCGGCATCGGCGTGGTCCTTCCCTGGACGCTCCCCCTGGGTGCCTTCCTGGGCGCGCTGGCGGCGATGGCCCTGGTGCTCGAAGTCGCGCGGCGCGCTTCGCCCGGACGCATGGACACGCGCATTCTGATCCTTTCCGGCGTGATCATCGGCGCCTTCTTCAACGCGGCGATCCTGCTCCTGCTCTCGATGGCCGATGTGGAATCGTTCCGCTCGGCGATCTTCTGGATGATGGGGAACCTCTCCGGCGCCGACTGGGGATCGACCGGGCTTCTGGCCCTGCTGCTCGTACCCGGGGCGCTGGCGGTGCTTTCACTGGCTCGTGCCTTCAACCTGCTTTCGCGAGGCGAGGAGGTCGCCTTCTACCTCGGCGCCTCGGTGCAGCGCGTGAAGCTCACCGCCTACCTGGCCGCGTCGCTGATGGTGGCCGCGGCGGTCGCGGCGGGCGGCGTGATCGGCTTCGTCGGGCTGATCGTTCCGCACGCCGTGCGGCTTGCGTGGGGGAACGACCACCGGCTGCTTCTCCCCGCCTCGTTCCTGGCCGGAACCGCCTTTCTCCTGCTTGCCGACACGGTGGCCCGGCTGGTGGTAGCGCCGGCCGAGCTGCCGACCGGGGTGGTCACCGCCGTCGCAGGGGTCCCGTTCTTCGTGGCGCTGCTGCTGCGGGGGGGACGGCGGTGAGGGATATCGCACATTTGCGCGACTGGCGGCCGACGCTGCGGTGCCGGGACCTGAGCTTTACCCATCGACGCGCGGAGGAGGCCGCCGTGCGAGGCGTCTCGCTGTCGATCTCCCCGGGAACGCTGCTGGCGGTCGTGGGGCCCAATGGCGCCGGCAAGACCACGCTGATGAAGCTCCTTTCGGGGTCGCTGCCTCCGCAGGAAGGAGACGTCACCCTGAACGACCGTCCACTGTCCGGCCTGGCCGATCGGGAACGCGCCCTTGCAATCGCCGTGGTGCCCCAGTCCGAGTCTTCCCCCTTCCCGGTTACGGTACGGGAGATGGTGGGGATGGGACGGTATGCGCACCTCGGCCCGTGGGAGCGATCCGGCGCCAGGGACCGGACGGTCGTGGACCATGCGATGGCGCGATGCGCGGTCGCCGAGTTCGCGGACCGACAGCTGAGCGAACTCTCCGGCGGCGAACGACAGCGGGCGCGGATCGCCCGCGCGCTCGCCCAGGAAGCGCCCGTCCTCCTCCTCGACGAGCCCACCGCCGGACTCGATCTTCGCTACCGCATGGAGCTCTTCCACCTGTTGCGCCAACTCCGGGCAGCCGGGCTGGGTGTGCTCGTCATCACCCACGACCTCAACCTCGCCGCCCGGTTCGCCGACCGGCTGATGTTGCTCGACCGTGGTCGCGCGCTCGCCCGGGGCACACCGGACGAGGTGCTGGCGCGCGCGTCGCTGGAGGCGGTCTACCAATGGCCGCTCAGGGTGGTGGCGCACCCCGGACCCGGGAGCGACACTGGCGCCCCTCAGACCGTCCCGCTCAGGAGGGACGACCCGTGAGCGCGGCGGAGCCGACCACCCACATTCGGGGCCTGGGACTCGCGGGCGCCCTGATTCTCGACCGGGTTCTGGGCCAGCCCCGCGCTCATCCGGTCCGCGCGATCGGGGCGCTGCTCGGGGGTGCTGGCAGGATGCGGCTCAGCCGGCAACCGGTGGGAAGCCTGATCGAAGGGGCGGCGGCGCTGGCGGTGGTGGCCGGGGTTGCCGCCACGGCCGTGCGCGTCCTGTCGCCGCGAGCCCGCCGTTCAACCCCAAACTCCTACCGGTCCCCGCTGCCCGCCACGCTTATGGCGGCGGGGCGCGAAGCCTTCCTCCTGCATCCATCGCTCGCTCTCGAGGCGCTTGCCGAAGCGGGGACAGGGGTGGGCGCGGCGCTGAGGACGGGCGACCTCGACCGGGCACGGCGGCGCCTGGCGCGGGACCTGGTCAGCCGCGACACCAGCGCCCTCGACGCACCCCACTGTGCCTCCGCGGCGATCGAGTCGATGGCCGAGAACCTCTGTGACTCGGTGGTGGCGCCGGCCTGCGCCTACCTGGCGACCGGACTGCCCGGCGCATGGGTTTATCGGGTCGTCAATACCGCCGACGCGATGTTCGGCTACCGTACGCCCGACCTGATCTGGTACGGGAAGCCGGCGGCGCGGGCCGATGACGTCCTCAACTTCGTACCGGCGCGGCTGGCGGCCGTACTGATCGCGATGGCCGCGGCAGGCCAACCGCTCCACCGCGACCGCTCTCGTCCGCCGATCGGCGCCCTCCTCCAACGCCTCCCGCGCGAGTCGGCGCGCGCCGCGGGGCCCAACGCCGGGTGGCCGATGGCAGCCGCCGCGCTCTTTCTCGGCGTCCGGCTCAGCAAGCCCGGCACCTACACCCTGAACGGCGCGGGTGCCCCGCCTGACACCCACGACATCGACGCTGCCGCCGCGCTGATCCGGCGTGCGGCCTGGCTGGGCGTGGGGCTGGTCTCCGCGGCGGAGGCTTGCCGCTCATGAAGCACGTTGCCGCACCCCCGATGTGGCGTCCTCCGCGCGCCGACCCGCGCGTGGCTCAGGCGCCTCCGGAGTTCCATGGCGGCCCGGGGTACGAGGAGAACGGGAAGTACCCTCCGGTGACCGCCGATCTCAGCGCCAACATCAACCCGTACGTTCCGGACGAGGCGGTGCGGCAAGCGGTATCCGGTGCGCCGCTCGACGCCTATCCCGACCCCGTTGCGGGCAAGGCCCGTGCTCTGCTCGCCGGCGTCTGGGGAATGGACTCCGAGCGCATCCTGCTGGCGCCCGGAGCCTCCGAACTCATCTACCGGATCGCCCGCTGCTGGATCCGCCCCGGCAATCCGGTGGTGGTGTGCGGCCCCACCTTCGGCGAGTACCGCCGCGCCGTGCGCCTCCAGGGCGGCGAACCCCACGAGGTGAGCGGGACTGCGCCCGGCTTCGCGCTTCCGCTCGCACGGTTCCTCGACCGGGTCGTCCGGCTCCGCCCGCCCCTCGCGTTCCTTTGCACACCCAACAATCCCACCGGCGAAGCGCTGTCCGACGCCAGCGTCGCCGATCTGGCGCACTGGATACCCGCGGGGACACTGCTGGTGGTCGACGAGTCCTACCGCTCCTTCGCGGCAGGGCGCCTCGCGCCGCCCCATCTCCCCGGCGACGACCGCGTCCTGCATCTGCGCTCCTTCACCAAGGACCTTGGCGTGCCCGGGCTGCGCCTTGCCGCCGCCATCGCGGCTCCGGCGATACTGGACCCCCTGATCCGGGCCGCACCGCCCTGGTCCGTGTCCTCCGTAGCCCAGGCTGCCCTCTGCGCCGCGCTGGGCTCCCGCGCGCTCGCCCGCCTCGAGCACAGCCTCGCCCGCGTCGCGGCTCGGCGCGAGGCTCTTTCGGCGGCGGTGGCCCGGCGTGGATGGCAGCCGCGCCCCTCGGCCACCGGCTTCGTCCTGTCGGCGGTCCCCGCCGCCGCCGCCACCACCCATGCCCTGCGGCTCCGGGGCGTCCGCGTGCGCCACGCGGCCTCCTTCGGATTGCCCGGACACATTCGCGTCGCGGTCCGTCGCCGCGACGAAGAGGATCGCTTCCTCGCCGCCCTCGATGAAATCGCCGCACCCACAGCTATCGCAGGAGGACCCTCGTGACCCAGGACGACGAGCGCGGCACCGGACGCCGCCGCCCACGCTGCCGCCCCGCGCCCCGCAAAGCCGCCGACCCCAGGTGCTCGACCGGCGACCGGGCCCCGCGCCACCCCAAGGCACCCGTCCCGAAACAGAGAACCCCCGGTCCCTACCGGGTCCCGCCCCGGGAGAGGCGCACCGGCCTCGTCATCCTCAATACCGGCAACGGCAAGGGGAAGACGACGGCTGCGCTCGGGACGCTGCTGCGCGCCCGCGGACGCGACATGACCGTGGCCATGCTGCAGTTCCTCAAGACCGAGGGCATCAGGCGCGGCGAACACATCGCGGCCGAGCGGATCGGCGTCGAGATCGTGCCGATGGGCGCGGGGTTCACCTGGCTCAGCGAGCGGATCGAGGAGGACCGTGCGCTGGCGCGCGAGTGCTGGGCGCAGTGCCGCGAGGTGCTGGAGTCGGGGCGCTACGACATCGTGATCTTCGACGAGCTCACCTACCCGCTCGCGTACGGCTGGCTCGACCACGACGAGGTGCTGCCGGTGATCCGCGACCGGCCCGTGGGCACGCACATCGTCATTACCGGCCGCATGGCCACCGACGAGCTCGTCGAGTTCGCGGACCTGGTGACCGAGATGAACGAGGTCAAGCACCCGTACAGGACGCGTGGCATCGGGGCGCAACCCGGGCTGGAGCTGTGATCGCCCGGGGTCGGCGTGCCCCCGTCCTCATGCTGCAGGGCACGGGCTCGGGCGTCGGCAAGTCGCTGCTCACGGCGGCGTTCTGCCGGCTGGCCCGCCGCCGCGGGATCGATGTCGCCCCGTTCAAGGGCCAGAACATGTCGAACAACGCCGCGGTCACGGCAAATGGCGGTGAGATCGGAAGGGCGCAGGCGCTGCAGGCCCGGGCCTCAGGCATCGCCCCGCACGTCGACATGAACCCCGTCCTCCTCAAGCCGCTCGCTGACACCCGCTCCGAAGTCGTCCGTCTGGGCCGCACCGACCGCGAGGCGACCGACCTGCCCTGGCGCGAGCGCAAGCCCCGTCTCTGGCCCGTCGTGACCGGCGCGCTTGCCCGGCTCCGCGACCGCTTCGAACTCGTGATCGCGGAGGGAGCGGGCAGCCCGGCCGAGACCAACCTGCGCGACTGCGACATCGTCAACATGGCCGTTGCCCGCCACACCCGCGCGGCCGTCGTGCTCATCGCCGACATCGACCGGGGCGGCGCCTTCGCCTCGCTCTACGGCACCTGGGCGCTGCTGTCCGCGGCCGACCGAGCGCTCTTCCGCGGCTTCATCCTCAACCGGTTCCGCGGCGATCCGGAGCTCCTCGCACCCGCTCCGGACACCCTGCGCGACCGCACCGGCGTGCCCGTCCTGGGAGTCGTCCCCTGGATCAATCACAACCTTCCCGAGGAGGACGGCGGCCCGGCCCTCGCCGACGGCCCCGATGCCGCTCCCGTCATCGCCGTGGCCGCCTACCCGCGCGCCGCCAACCTCGACGACCTCGACCCGTTGCGCCGCGAACCGGCCCTGCGCCTGCGCTGGATCCGCCGCCCGCGTGACCTGACCGCGCTCACGGCCCCACCCGGCCTTGCGGCCATGATCCTGCCGGGCTCGCGCAACACCCTCGACGACCTCCGCTGGATGAAGCGCACCGGCCTCGCCGACGCCATCCGCGCCCTCGCCAGGGACGGCATCCCGGTGGTCGGCCTCTGCGCCGGATACCAGATCATGGGCCGCCGAATCGCGGACCCGGAGGGCATCGAGGGCGGGGGCGAGGAAGTCGGCCTGGGCATCCTGGAGGTGGCGACCGAACTGGCTCCCGCCAAGGAGGTCCGGCGGACGCGCGCGCGCATTGCCGATGACCCGCCGCGCTGGCTGGAGGGTGAGGAGGAGGAGAGCGTCGACGGCTACGAGATCCACCACGGCCGCACCCGAGCCGCGCCCGCGCTCCGACCGTGGCTCGCCGACGGGCCGCGCGGACTCGGGCACGCCGACGGCGCGCACTGGGGGTGCTACCTGCACGGCGCGTTCGGAAACGACCGCCTCCGCACGGCCTGGCTCCGCTCCCTTGGCCTCCGGGCCGGCACGGAAAGCTGGCACGGCGCCGTCGACCGCGAACTCGACCGCCTCGCCGACATCGTCGAGCGCTGCCTGGACGCCGACGCCGTCTTCGCGGACGTGCTTGCTCAGATGACTTGGCGGAAGTAGGATTCACGCTCATTCGTCACGTGGGGAGGGGCCGTTGCCGAGGTTTCAGCATCCATTGAATCCACTGCGGTGGTGCCCCGCACCGCGTTGGAGAAGCGGGGATACGCGGGACCCCATCCGGACCCCGGACAGGAGCGGCGTCATTTTACGAGAGGTGAGATGGAATCATAACCTGTGTTACACCAATAACTTACAGAATCAGTCCCCGTAGCTCAGGTGGATAGAGCGACTGCCTCCTAAGCAGTAGGCCCCAGGTTCGAGTCCTGGCGGGGACATTGGGTTTTTGAGGGGTCGGAGCACCGATTGCCGCTATTTTCCCGCCAATTTGCGGGAATGGAGACCCTCCGGCGTTCTTCGAGACGGTCTGGGCTGTCCGCCAGCGGGTGACGCGCTGAACCGTCGCGGTCTGCGGGGTCCCCTGCGCCATGGATTCCGCGTCCTATCCGAATTCCAGCGATTGTCTTGGAGCCGACCGAGCCGCGCTTCGCAGTGATGGATTGCCTGGTGGAGTTGTCGGGAGAATACCCTGCTGAGACCTTGGCCGTGCTCAGATCTTGGGTTCGTGCGGGCCAACCGAATCGACGCGTGTTCTTCGGGCGCGACGAGTCCATGCGGACGATTCTCCGTGCGGCACTGGCAAGTCCGTCGGCCTGTGACGAAGCGAGTTCTTTCATCGACTGGCTTCTTGCTGCTGGCCACCTACAGTTCCGGGGTCTTCGGAGCCCGGTCCGGTGACCTGCCGCGACCAGTAGCGGTGGAACCCCTCCCATTTCCACGGACCAGCCCGCCGACCGGGTAGTCGTGCCTACCAGCGCATGGACAGACTCACCGCCGCGAGGTGCGCAGCTCCGGATCCGGGCGCTCCCGCGCTCCGCCCCGCTTCGATGCTCGCCGCAAAGTCCGGACCCAGGCGCAGGCGTCCTCCCAGCTGATAGCCGTAGATCCCCTGGTTCGAAATCCCGAATGGCGTCATGGCGATGGCGTTGACCATCCCGGCGGCCGGGAAATGCGCCGCGTCCAACTGTTCGGAGAGCGCAAACCGCGCATAGGGCGTCACCAGTCCCCGGCCCTCCCAGGCCATGACGCCGTATCCGAACTCCGCGTCGATCCGGCGGCTGCCGTAGCCGTAGCCGCCCGGATTCAGTCCCGCCGCCCCCTGCGCCCAGAGCCGCGCGACGTTGCTCGCCGTGGATCCCCAGGACGGCCTCACCCCCAGGGAGAGCCCCTGTCCGCCGCCCCCCGGGTTGATGGATATGGAGCCGCCGAGCCCCCACTCCTCGTACTCCTCCTCCTGGTGCATCGCCAGCGTGCGACCGTGGACGCGA
The DNA here is from genome assembly GCA_022822325.1 of Gemmatimonadota bacterium. Lineage (GTDB taxonomy): Bacteria > Gemmatimonadota > Gemmatimonadetes > Longimicrobiales > Gaopeijiaceae > Bin94. The sequence continues at coordinate 356,306 of JAJEBW010000018.1, forward strand.
ATGATCAGGGTCCCATCGCGCCGCAGATAGGTCATCCCGCCGCCGACCTCCATCCCGAATCCGCTGTCGACCTCGCCGCCGTCCTGACGCATTCCGACGCGCACTTGCGGCTGGAGCGTTGCGGCTCCCATTCCGAATCCCCTGTCGGCCTCGAGCATCAGCCGCATCCGGCTGGCGTCCGCGCTCAGCTCCCTGCGTCCCTCAACTTCGCCGGAGTTCATGCGTGCGATGAATCCGTCCGCGCGCACCGCCAGTCCGAGATCCGTCGGCTCTTCGGAGTGGATCAGATCCCCCTTCACCCCCAAACCGGCCATCTGCATCCTGATGTCGCTGTCGGGATCGACCTCCCCCCCGCCTTCGATTCCCAGTGTGCCGGAACCGTACCCGAGCACGCCCCATGCGAAGAGGCGGTCGCCGATCGCGAGCCGGGCGTACGGGAAGGCGCTGGTGAGCGTAGTGGACACGTCGCCGATGTCGTCATTGCCGGGCCGCCCGAGCTCGAATTGGCCCGAGCCGTTGCTGTAGGTCACCGCAAGTCCGGTCATGAGCGATCCGAATCCGTAGTCCGCCCCGAGCGCCGCCGTCGCGACCTCGCCTTCGCCGAACCCTTCGCCGTCGCCGCTGTTGAACCGCATGATCTCGCCGCCGCCCCACAGCGAGGCGCCGCCGCCGGCCTCGGGCGTCACCTGGAAGGCGCTGCCCCCGAGGAGGGCACCGGTCGACATGGGGAGAAACGACGCCAGTCCGGCGCGACCCACGCTCCCGGAGGCCCCGGCCGAACCGGCGATTCCCGCACCGAGCCCGAAGGGAGCCGCCCCCGGGGCGCCATATGGGTCGTCCCGGCCACGCAGGAAGGCGAAGTCGACTTCCCGCCCGCCGACCGTGAGGTGGTCCTCGACGCCATGCGGGTTCGCAACCCGGCTGCCGATCATCTCCATCGCCTGGCTGGCCACCGAGCGGCCGAACCGGTGGAGCCAGTCCTCCGCGGCCATCTCGGCCTCCGCGGTCGAGAAGTTCCGGTAGAATCCCGCGCCGATGATGAACTCCTGCCCGGCGTAGACGTCGGAGTTGCTGGTGAAGGACAGAGCGTAGCTCACCTTTGGAGATCCCGTGTCCTCGTCGCCCTGCACCGTCGGGTCGTCCCAGAAGTACTCCACGTACCCTCCCCCGGCCCGGGCGGCGGCGATGACAAGTTCGACGAATCTGGTCCCGTTGATGTCCTCGGTGTCCTCCGCGAAGCGACCTTCCCGCCAGGCGTTGGCGCCGTGGAAGATCACGTATCCATCGGCGGTGAAGATGAAGAGATAGATGGGGCCGGATCTGAAGTGTCCGCCGTCCTCCCGCAGCAGGGCCTTCCATTCGTTTGCGCGCTCGAAGCCGACGAGCGCGATCAGTTCCTGAATCCAGTCGAACGAACCGTGCACAAACCGCTTGAGGGTCTCCCGGTCGACGACGTCGGCCGCGGACACCTCCGGGAGCGGAACGTTGGGGAGGGGGGTTCCGGCATGGGTCAGATCCTGATAATAGCCGCCCACGACGACGAAGTCCCTCCCGACCACCCGGGAATGGTACTGGATCGCGTAGGCGTCCTTGCACTTCGTGTCGGTCAGGTCGTTGGGATCGTCCCAGCACCACTCCACGAAGTCGCCTCCCTCCCGGGCCCCGGCGGCCAGAATCTCCTGAACGATCCTGGTTCCGTCGTCGTCGATCACCTCCGCGGCGTTCTTGCCGTCGATGTTCGGATCCTCGCCGTGGATGAACACATGTCCCGTCGTGGCGAACAGGATCAGGTACATGTTCCCCACATTCCAGTCGCTCCCCTCGACCCGGAACGCCTCCAGGATTTGCGAGCCCGTGGCCAGATCCGCGATGCCCGCGAATTCGGAAGTGGCCCAGGTCACGAATCCCTTCAGCGTCTCCCTGTCGACCACCTCGCCGGCGGTGACCTTCGGCGTCTGGGCGTGGGCCGGCCGGCCCGATGGCACGGCGCCGACGCAGAACAACAGGGCGACGACGATGTTGACGGGCTTGACGAATCGCATTGGAGGATCTCTTTCCGATGCCGGTTCGTGGACATTCCCCGATGCGACCGCGGCGCCTGCGCCCGCGATTTTCGGGGACAGGGATTCAGGACGCGGAGTCGGGACGGAGTTTCGGTTCGAAAACCCGAAGATACGGACCCCGAAGTCGAACCGTCAAACCGGCGGAAGGGGCCAGGAGCCCGGGCACGGCGCCTCATCGGGAAGCCCTCCGCCCCACCCGCTCCAGCGCCGCCACGATCGCAACCCCCGCCGCGAAGAGCGCTCCGGCCGACAGCGTTCCCGGTTCGCCGGCCATGGGCAGGCGCGCCACCTCGGCTCCCTGGGGCGAGATCTCCACGAAGGGCCACAGCTTGCGCAGCGATCCGGTCATCAGCCCGACCAGAACCGCCAAGGTCACGTCGCGCCAGCGGGCGAAGAGGCGTTTCAGCATGCGCACGAAGGCGAGGAGACCGGTGGCCAGCGCCAGGATGAAGACGCCGACCGGGAGGACCGCGGCGGGATCGCGGAAGAAGACCAACGCATTGAGCGAGTGGAGGACGAAGTGGTAGAGCCCGAGCGTCAGCAGCACGAACGATCCCGAGACGCCGGGCAGCACCATGGCTGAAATGGCCAGCAGTCCGCCGACGAAGAGCCAGAGGAGAGCCGGGTCGCGGCCGCCCGAGAGGGCGCGGTCCTGGTGGACGGTCGCCGGCAGCGGGGACTGGCCGACGAGGAGCGATCCGGGGGGAAGGTTGCCGTCCACGCCCGCCATTCGCGCGACGACATCGAGCTCCATGCGCGTGGCGCCGGCCGGTACGGGGACTTCGGTGGCTGCGCCGAAGGCGATGTCGGGGCGCAGGCCGCCTCCCGGCGCGACCAGGGTGAGGGTGTGGGGGGCGAGGGCGAGGCCGGGGGGGGCGGGGGCGTCGAACTCGAGCGCGACGCCGCCGCGGGCATGTCCGCCGGAGGGCGTCGGCAGGGCGACGAACCAGGCGGTGAGGACCGCCGCGACCAGTGCAAGGAGCCCGCGCGAGGCGGTGCGTCGTTCGATCTGGCGAAGGGGGATCGAGACGGAGGCGAGGACCAGTCCCAGGAAGAAGGCGCGCATCGCGACCGGGTGGGAGGACAGAAGTTCCGGAAGGGTCCGGCTTCCCAGGAGAAAGGCGGGAAGCATGCCGGTGGCCAGCGCGAGCAACAGGAGGAGACGACGGGCGTCGCGTCGCTGCGGATGGGCGGCGAGGAGGTCGGGGCGGCCGATTCCGACCAGGGTGGCGCGGAGGAAGGATCCGTTGCGCAGAAGCGACAGCGTCCGCGGGCCCAGGCTCGCCACCGCGTCCACCAAGCGGCCGTAGATTCCCAGGACGAGCGCGATCGTCCCCCCGGAGACCCCGGGAACCACATCGGCCAGTCCCATGCAGAAACCGCGGGCGGCGTCGCCGAGCCAGCGCTTCATGACTCCCGGCCCGCCTCCGTCCCGCGCGCGCCGTCATCCCCCTCCGCCGACAACCGCAGATTCCAGCCGCGCACCTCCTCGATCAGGCGGTAGCTGGTCAGGTCCAGATGCAGCGGCGTGACCGAAATGTAGCCCTCTTCGATCGCGGAGTAGTCGCACTCGGGACCGCCCTTCCACTGCATGACTCCCCCGCCGATCCAGTAGAATTCCCGTCCCCCCGGGTCCGGCGCCCGCTGGATCGAGTCGCGGTAGCGCCTCATTCCCAGATTCGTGACCCGGACGCCCCGCACCTCGGACGGCGCGCGCGCGGGCAGGTTGACATTCAGCAGTTCGTGTTCGGGGATCCCCTGGGCGACGAACTGCCGCAGCAGTCCGGCGACCACCGGCTGCCATCCCTCCACCTCTTCCACCCTCCGTCCGGTGTAGGAGAAGGCGACCGCCGGCACCCCCAGAATCGTGGCCTCCGTCGCCGCGGCGACCGTTCCCGAATACAGGACGTCTTCGCCCATGTTGGCCCCGGCGTTGATCCCCGAAACCACCAGATCCGGCGGCGGGCGCAGCAGCTCGTTGACGGCCAGGATGACGCAGTCGGTCGGGGTTCCGTCGACGATGGTGGTGCCGTCGTAGGTCTTGCGGGCGCGCAGCGGACGATGGAGGGTGAGCGCGTTGCTCGAACCGCTCTGCTCGCGGTCGGGGGCCACGACATCCACCGATCCGATCTCGTGCGCGGCCTCGGCCAGGACGCGAATTCCCGGCGAGAGGTAGCCGTCGTCGTTGGTGCAGAGGATTCGCACTTTACGGTGCGCTCTCGTCCGATGCGCTCTCGTCGGCCGCGGGGATCGTCAGCTCCCGGCGCAGGGCGTCGAGCTCGTCGCGGATCGCGGCCAGGAGCGCGGGCGCGGCATTCACCTTGCGTCGTTCGGCGATCTCGCCCTCGCTGCGCATCCTGGCCAACTCCTTGCGGGCGCCGGCGATCGTGAACCGCTTTTCGTAAAGAAGTCGCTTCACCAGGAGGATCGTCTCGATCTCTCTCGCGCGATAGACCCGGTTGCCGCCGCTGTTCTTGGTCGGCGACAGCACGTCGAACTGGCTCTCCCAGTAGCGCAGCACATGAGGCTTCAGACCGGTCAGGTCGCTCGCCTCGCTGATCGAGTAATAGGTCTTGCGGACGATCGGTTCCACGATTCTCCTCTTCGGCTTCGGTCGCGGCCCTCTTCGCCCGCGGGAGGTCCGATTCCAAGCCCGGCCCGGTCCCGATTCCGCGCGGGGAGGTTCGTTGGCCGAAGTTCAGCCCTCGGCAGACAATGTATCAGCGTTCTCCGGCTTCGGTTCGCGGGTCATCAGCCGGTGCAGCGCCTCGTTGGGGTCGGCTCCCACGGCCACGATCCGGTGTACCTCGGCCGATACCGGCATCTCCACCCCGAGGCGGCGGGACAGCCGGTGAACGGCGCGGGCCGTGGCCACCCCCTCGGCGACGGTCCGCTTCTCGCGCATGATCTCGCCGATCGCGCGGCCGCGCCCCAGCTCGTACCCGACGGTGCGGTTCCGGCTCAGTCCCCCGGTGCAGGTGAGGACCAGGTCGCCCATCCCGGCGAGTCCCGCGAAGGTGGCGCTCTCGGCTCCCATCGCCACCCCCAGGCGGCTCATTTCGGCCAGTCCGCGGGTCATCAGCGCCGCCACCGCGTTGTGCCCGAGCTCCAGCCCCGCGGCCACCCCCGCGGCCAGCGCGATCACATTCTTCAGCGCTCCCCCCAGCTCCACGCCGATCACGTCGGGATTGGTGTAGACGCGAAAGCGGTCGGTCTGGAAGAGGGCCTGCATCCGGAGCCGCGCCCGCTCGGAACGGCTCGCGACGACCACCGCGGTGGGGGTTCCGGCGATCACCTCGCGGGCGAAGCTGGGACCGGAGAGCACGCAGAGGCGACGCGCCTGCTCCGGGGGCAGAAGGCCGGCGAAGATCTCGTCCATGCGGCGCAGCGTCGCGATCTCGATTCCCTTCGATGCGCTCACCACCGTGGCCTGCGGGGGCATGTGGGGCGCGGCCTCGGCCAGCACCGCGACGGAATGCTGCACCGGACAGACCCAGACCACGACCTCGGCGTCCGCCAGCGCGGTGGCCAGCGAGTTCGTCAGCGACAGCCGCTTGCGATCGAGCGCCGCCCCTTCGAGATAGAGCGCGTTCTCGCCCCGCCGCCGGAAGGATTCCACAACCTCTTCTTCGCGCGCCCAGAGCCGCACCCGCGCGCCCCGCTGCGCAAGATGATTGGCCAGCGTCGTTCCCCAAGCTCCCGCGCCGACCACCCCGACTCGCGCGGCGGTTCGCTTCCCCTGCGTGGGCTCGGTCATCCCTTGCCCCCCTTCCCCTCCCCGATCGACGGCTCCCCGCCCGCCCTGAGCCTCCGGATATTGGAGCGGTGCGCCCAGATCACGAAGGCGGCCATTCCCAGGAGGAAGACCAGAAGCGGCGTTCCCGGCGGATCCACGGTTTCGGCCGCGATGCGGGGAAGCGCCGCCGCGAACAGGGGGACCGAGAGGGCGGCGGCCATCGAAGCCACCGAGACCTTCCGCGAGGCCAGCAGCGCGACGACCCAGCAGAGGACGCCCGCGGCGGCGGCGAAGGGCGCGACGGCGAGCAGCACTCCGGCGCTGGTGGCCACCCCCTTGCCCCCTCGAAATCGCACCCAGAGCGAGAACGAATGGCCCAGAATCGCCGCGGCTCCATAGACGATGCCCCCCCACGCCTCGGGATGGCCGTCGAGCTGGGGGAACCAGAATGCGGGAGCGAATCCCTTGAAGACGTCGAAGAGGCCGACCGGAATCGCCGCGCCCCAGCCGAGATTGCGCTGCACGTTGGTGGCGCCGAGGTTGCCGCTTCCCAGGGTGCGGAGATCCTTGCCGTAGAACGCCAGCGCGGTCCAGTGCGAGGCGGGAATCGATCCGGCCAGGTAGGCGGCGACGACCAGAGAGGCGAGAGTCGGGGATGCCTGGGTCATGGGTCGCGCGTGCTCTTGCGGAGGCGGATGCGCAGGGGTACGCCGACGAAGTCCCAGCGGTCGCGCAGCGCGTTGGCGAAGTAGCGGCGATAGTGAGTGGGCACCGCGTCGGGGATGTTCGCGAAGAGGACGAAGGTGGGGGGACGGGTGTCCGCCTGGGTCGCGTACCTGATTCGCACCGGGCGCCCGCGGGAGTGCGGCGGCGGCAGTCGCCGGGTGATCTCCTCGACCGCTTCGTTGACCCGCGAGGTGGCGACGCGAAAGTTGCGCCGCTCGTGCACGGTCAGGACGAGGTCCAGGGTGCGGCGGGCCCTGAGTCCGGTCAGCGCCGAAGCGAAGAGGAAGGGAACATGCGCCAGGAAGGGGGTCCGCGCCACGGCTCGCCGCCGAAAGTCCTCCGCGGTGCCGGTTTCCTTCTTGACCAGATCCCACTTGTTGCACATGACGACGAGTCCGCAGCCGGCCTCCCAGGCAGTCTCCGCCACCCTGACGTCCTGCATGTGAAGTCCTCCCGCGGCATCCACCACCACCAGGCAAACCTCGGCGTCGCTTACCACGCGCTCGGTGCGGAGACGGCTGTAGTATTCGACCGAATCCCGGATGCGGGCGTGGCGGCGCAGTCCGGCGGTGTCGACGAAGGTGAGCGAGCGGCCATGGTAGTTCATGGCGAGGTCGACCGGATCGCGCGTGGTCCCCGGCTCGGGGCTCACCACCACGCGGTCCTCGCCGAAGAGACGGTTGACCAGGGTGGACTTGCCCGCGTTGGGTTTCCCGATGACCGCGACGCGAATGTCGTCGGTGCGCGTCTTCTCCTCCTGCTGGGGCAGGAGTGGAAGGAGGGCGTCGAGAAGGTCGCCGAAGCCGCGGCCCGAGATCGCGCTGACAGGGTGGGGAGCGCCCATGCCGAGCGCCCAGAACTCCAGGTGCGAGCTCTCGGCGGGAAGATTGTCCACCTTGTTGACGGCGAGCAGGACCGGTCGCGCGCTTCGCCGCAGCACCTCCGCCAGCCGTTCGTCGAGGGGATGGATCCCGGTGCGGGAATCGACCAGGAAGACCACCGCGTCGGCCTCCCGCACCGCGGTCATGGCCTGTTCCCGGATCAGGCGGTCCATTTCGCGGTCGGATCCCTCCACCACCCCGCCGGTGTCCACCACCATGAAGCTCCGTCCCGTCCACTCGGCCCGGGCGAAGTTGCGGTCGCGGGTCACCCCCGGCGTATCGTCCACGATCGCGATGCGGCGGCCGACGGCGCGGTTGAAGAAGGTGGACTTGCCCACATTGGGGCGTCCCACCACGGCCACGACCGGGAGCGCCATCTATCCGCGCCCGGTCCCGGAGACGATCGCCCCGTCCCGAACCGTCACGTCGTCTCGCCCGCGGCCGGCCTCGCGGTGGATCGTTTCATCGGCAAAGGTCCCGGCGTCCGGCGTCCGGCGGGCGGCCGTTGCGTCCATGGGCGCACCCCCCATGATCGTCTCGACCAGCTCGTCCCCGATGCGCACCCGGGCGGGCGCCAGCCGCGCGGCCAGCTCGCCGAGCGCGAAGCCGTCGATGAAGAGGTCGTCGTCGTTCAGGGCGGTGGCCGGGAGAAGGACAAGGTCGCCGCTCCGGGAGCCATGCAGGCTGGCGGCGATGTCGCGGCCGGGAAGCAGTCCCGCAACCGTGACGGTCGGCCCGAAGTAGCGGTTCTCCACGGGGACGATCGCGACGCGGCTCTCGGTCCGCTCCGCAATGCAGGGCGCGAAGTCCTCGAAGTAGGGCGCCATCGAGGGACCGGTCACGATTCGCACCCGTTCCACCCCCGGCAGCGGCGCCAGCCGTCCCCTGCGCGCCGCGAAGGAATCCAGCAGCGTGCGCACCGCCCCCACCCCGTTCTCGCGCAGCGGCCAGTCGTCGTAGTATTCCCCGGGAGGCGGGTTCATGCCCGCGATCAGAAAGAGCTCGTCGGCCGCGTAGCACCAGTGATGCCCGCGTTCATCCCGGACGGCGGCGCGGATGGCCTCGGTCTGGCGAATCGCGCGGCGCGCCTCGTGCGACATAAGCAATCGCACCGGACGCCCCAGGTTGTAGCGGGTCAGTCCCACCGGCACCACCGACAGCGAGAGGATGCCCGGACCCAGCGCCTTCAACTCTCGAATCGTGCGATCCAGCTCTCCGCCGTCGTTCCATTCGGGGCAGAGGACGACCTGCGTGTGCAGCTCCAGGCCCCCGTCGAGCAGGGTGGCGAGCTGCTCGAGGATGAGCCCGGCGCGGTCGTTCTTCAACATGCGTGCGCGCAGCCCCGGATTGGTGGCGTGGACGCTCACATAGAGGGGCGAGATGCGCTGGTCGACGAGACGCTGGAGTCCGCGAGGTCCCAGATTGGTCAGGGTGACGTAGGAGCCGTAGGTGAAGGAGAGGCGGAAATCGTCGTCGCGGAGCCAGAGGGGGGCGCGGGCGTCGGGCGGATTGCCGTCAATGAAGCAGAAGACGCACTCGTTGGCGCATTCGCGTATGGTGTCGCGTGCCGGAACGATCCCCAGACTCTCCGCGGGATCGCGCGAAATCTCGCAATGGAGGGGGGTTCCATCGGGTTCCATCGCCTCGATGGCAAGCTCTTCGCCGGCGGTCAGGAAGTGGAAGTCGATCGAATCGCGGACCCGCTCCCCATTGACCTTCAGGATCCGGGTGCCAATTCGGAGCTCCAGCGTCTCCGCGATCGAACCCGCGCCGATCTCTCCGATGCGCACCACTCGGCGGTAACTCCTCGCGCTCCCCGGACGCCATGCCTCCCCCGCCGCGGCCGCCCTTCGCGCGCGACCTTTAGCGGTGGCGGGAGAGCATCTCCTGGAAGAGGATGTGATTGCGAATCGGCTGCCAGGTGTAGCGTGTGGCCAGCGTGTTGACGGTGACCAGCGTCGAGCTCCGGACGAGCGATTCCAGAAGCTCCACCGCGCGCTCCACGTCGCCCATCTCGGCGTAGGTTTGCGCCCACCGGCGCTGCACCGAGGGACGTTCGTCGTCGCTGACCGGCATCGCCATCGCGATCTCGAGAGCGGCGCGGGCGTCGGCCATGCGTCCGGCCCGGGCCAGGTTGCGCGCATACTGTCCCTGCCAGTTGGCCTGCGCGTCGGGGTTCGGGAACTCCAGCGGATTGCGGTCCCACGCCGCGACGAGTTCGCCCCAGAGGATGCGCGATTCATGCTGGCGACCCGCCACCCGGTGGACCCAGGCCTTCTCCGCCAGACAGGGGCAACGGAAATCGGGATCGGGATGCTCTTCGCTGAAGGAGAGGATCATTTCGTCGTACTCGCCCCCGATCAGCAACTCCGGAAAGTTGTTGATGACCGATGCGACCTGTTGCGGAGTCATCCGAATGCGCGCAAGGGCGTCGCGAAAGGCGCGCTGCATGCCGTTGACGCCGCCCCCGGAGGCCAGCGCGAAGAAGAGTTTCTCGGTCACCCAGGCGTTGTCCACCTGTTGGAGGGCGTCGGTCGCCCGTCCCAGCAACTCCTCGGCGACGCCGAACTCCCCGAGGAGCCGCGCGGCGGCGACGCCCCGCATCAGCACGCTGAAGTCGAACGATTCCTCGGCCTCCTGGATCCGGCGCGCGAGCTCGTCGGTCGGCGTCTGGGCGTTGGCCACCGCCGGCAGCGCGAGAAAGAAGAGGGCAAGCAAGGGAAGGAAACGACGCATGGCTGCCTCCACGGGTTGAGGTGAATGGTTTCCGGATTGTGATGTGAACCCGGTTCGTCAAGCTACGCCGCCATGCCCCCCGGGGCCAACCGGGGGCGTACAAGAGCGGGAGACGGGACTCGAACCCGCGACCCTCAGCTTGGGAAGCTGATGCTCTACCGACTGAGCTACTCCCGCTGGAACCGTGCCGCCCCCGACGACTCCGGCAATGTCGGCGACCGCTAAGGGAGGACCGGGCAGGGCTCACCGGGCGGATTCAGAACCTCGTAGTAGTATCCCATCACGGCTTCGTCGCTGCTGAAGTCGCCGCGGAAGGCCTGCGCCACATCCCGGTCCGGAGCGGTGATCTGGATTTCGGTGGTTCCGAGCTCCGCGCCGTCCATGCCGTTGAAGTGGACCCGGACGACGATGCTCTCGCCGGCGTCCACGCACACGTTGACGAACTCGCCGACGATCGAGGCGCCCCCGCTGCTGGGCTGAAGCTGGCTGCTCGCGAGATGGAACTGCAGCGCCTCGCCCCGGTTGTAGATATCGGTGGCCTCCTCGCTGGTGCCGGCGTCGAGGAGCGCCCGGGCGAGGATCGTGTAGCTGTCCTTGTTCCACTCGTCGAGCTCCTGGAGCTGGCGCGCGACCGGAACCAGCTCCTCCCATGCCTGGGCCTCGAAGAGCGACTGCGCCCAGTTGAAGACCGCGTCGCGGTTTTCGGGGGCGATCTCGGCGACGTGGCGGAAGGCCTCGGCGGCGCGGTCGAAGACTTCGGCCTGGTAGAGTCCGATGCCGATGTTCATGTATTCGCGGAGGCCGAGCTCCTCGGCCGCCTCCAGGAGCTCGTCGTAGATCGACTGCGCCTCGGCCGGCTTGCCCGCCATCGAGAGGACGCTCGCCAGATTGGAGCGCGCCGGAACGTCGGTCGGATTGTCGGCGATGTATTCGCGCCAGGCGGCCTCGGCCTCGTCGAAGCGCTCCGCGCTGGCCAGGAGGGTGGCCCGGTTGGAGATCACCGTGGCCTCGCGTTCGCGCCATCCGGCAGCGGTGGCGCTGTCCGCCGTGGCGGTGGCCGGACCCCGGATGACCTCCAGCGCGGCGGCGTAGGCGTCGATGGCGTCGTCCAGGCGGCCGGCGTTGTTGTAGCTGACGCCCAGATTGATGAGCGCCTCCGGACGCTGCCGCGGGAAGATCGCCTCGGCCGACTCGAGGAGCGCGATCCCGGCCTCGTTGTCTCCGGCGTCCAGCGGTACGATCGCTTCGTTGAAGAGGTCGATCCAGGCCCGTTCGCGCTCGACGCGGATGTCCTGTTCGTAGGCCGCGTACCGTTCGAGGGCGCGGTTCAGCAGGGTGTCCGCGGCGGAGTAGTCCCCCAGCCCGATCTGCGCCCGCCCGGCCAGGAAGTAGCCCAGCGCATTGGCGGTGTCGTTGGCGATCGCGTTGAGGGCGGCGTCGAGCGCCTCGCTGTAGCGTTCCGGCATCCCGAGGGTCTCGGCCTGGGTGAGGAAGAGCTCGGCGCTGCGGGTGAGGTCGTTCTCGTCGGGAGCCCCTGGCGCCCCGCCTCCGCCTCCGCCCGAAGCGCATCCGGAGGCTGCGAGAATCCCGGCGGTGGAAAGCGCGATTGCGAAGCTGGATCTGGTCACGGCACCTTCTCCTTGGAGAGTTTTCCGGGTTGCAGGCGACCCGGGAGGAATGCAGGATCCGCCCGCGAGACCCCCTGCGACAAGCTGCAAATCTATCGGCGGTGGGAAGCGCGGTCAAAACCCGCCGTCCCCCCGCCGCCGTCCGGCCCGCCGCCGCCGGGCGGAGAGGCTACCCCGGTCCGTCCTTCAGATGGTCCAGAATCCGGGCGCCCATGCCCTCGCTGAAGCCGGGAACGCGGCCGATCTCCGCGGCCGAGGCCTCGCGCACCCCGCGCACCGATCCGAAGCGGGAGAGGAGCGCCTGCTGCCGCCGGGGCCCGATCCCCGGAATTTCGCCCAGCCGGGAACGGACGGTGCGGCGTCCCCTCAGCTTGCGGTTGTAGCGCAGGGCGAAGCGGTGCGCCTCGTCGCGGATCCGTTGCAGGAGATGCAGGGCGGGCGCGGAGCGCGGAATGCGAATTCCGGTTGCGTCCCCGGGACGAAAGACGGTCTCTTCGCGCTTGGCGAGGGCGGCGAGGGCGATGCCTTCGATCTCCAGCTCGCGGACGGCCCTGGCCGCGGCGGCAAGCTGTCCCTTCCCCCCATCCACCACCGCCAGATCCGGAAGCCGTCGCCCCTCCCGCTCCAACCGGCCCAGATGGCGGCCGACGGCCTCCTCCATCGAGCGGTAGTCGTCGTTCCCCCAACCGCCCCGAATTCGCATGTGCCGGTAGCCGCTCTTCTCCGGCGCGCCATTCAGGAAGGCGACCGCGCCCGCCACCACTTCGGTCCCCTGCGTGTGCGAGACGTCGAAGCCGACGATCAGGCGGGGCACCACCTTGAGCCGCAGGCGCTCCTGAATCTCGTAGAGGGCGTCGTCGGCGCCGGGCCGCGGACCCCCGCCCTGCCGCACGCGTTCGTCGAGGGCGCGGCGCGCATTCGCCGTGGCAAGCTCGACCAGACGCACCTTGGCGCCCCGCTTCGGAATGTGCAGCGCCACCCGGCGTCCGGCCCGTTCGCCGAGGATCTCCTCGACCAGCGCCCGGTCGGGGAAGTCGCCCGGCAGGAGGATTTCGCGCGGGAGGTCGTCGTTGCGGTCGCGGGGCCCCGAGAGCCAGATGTGAGCCACGGCGCGCGCCAGGAGCTCGCGGACGGGGGACTCCTCCGCTCCGGCGATCGTGTGATGGTCGCGCCCGATCAGCACGCCCTTCCGGATGCGCAGGGTGGTCGCCACCGCCAGCGTTCCGTCGCGGGCCAGCCCAACCACGTCCTGGTCGCCTCCGCCCACCCGCTGCACCCGCTGCCGCTTCGCGATTCCATCCAGCCCGGCGATGACGTCCCGCCAGGCGGCGGCCCGCTCGAAGTCCATGGCGGCGGCCGCGTTGCGCATCTCTTCCTCCGCCTCTGCCTGAAGTGCGCCCACCTCGCCGGAGAGCGCCCGGATCACCTTCTTCACCTTTTCGCGGTAGTCTTCCTCCGACTGAAGCCCGACGCAGGGAGCCGCGCACCGCCCGATGTGATGGTCCAGGCAGGGACGCGCCGGCCTCTCCCGTGGAAGGTTGTAGCGGCAGGAGCGAATGCCGTGGTTGCGCAGGAGGATCTCCAGGGCGCCGCGCACCCGTCCCACGCCGGTGTAGGGCCCGAAGTAGCGCGACCCGTCCTGGCGGATCCGCCGGGTGAGATGGATGCGGGGGAAGGGTTCGCCCACGGTGACGCGGATGCAGGGATAGCGCTTGTCGTCGCGGAGCTGAAGGTTGAAGCGGGGTTGGTGCTCCTTGATGAGATTGGCCTCGAGGATGAGGGCCTCGGCCTCGGAGCCGACCACCAGAGTCTCCACCGCCCCCGTTCGGCGGGCGAGTTCGCGGATGCGAAGCGGGGCGCCCTTCGCCCGCGACAGATAGGAACGGACCCGGTGGCGCAGCGACTTCGCCTTGCCCACATAGAGGATCTCGCCGTCGTCGCTCCGCAGCAGATAGACGCCCGGATCGGTGGGCAGTTCGCCCACCCGCGCCGCCTCGAAGGGAAGCGCGTTTCGCAGCGCTCGTCCGGCCCCGCGGCGGCGACGGTCGGTGGAGGGCATTCCGCGGGTTCAGCCCGGCCGAACTGCGAAGGATGGGCTAACGGGCATCGGGGGGATCCTTCCGTGGCCGGTGGCGCCAACGACCGAGCCGGGCCCGGATCCGCAGCGGGGAGACATCCAGCGCCTCGGCGAGGACGAGGTAGACGATCCCGAAGGGGAGCAGCGCCGCGAGGGTGGCGACAAGGGGGTGGGGGGCGGGGAGGAGGGCGCGGGCGAGAATTCCGGCCGGAACCGCCGGTACGGTCGCGACCAGGGTGCGGATCGCCGCCTGCCAGGGAATCGTCCCGCCCTTGATCCTGCGGCCCAGCGCGCGCGCCAGGAGGACGACCTCCAGCCAGGCCCCCGCCGTGGTTCCGAGCGCCAGTCCCACCGCCCCCATGCGGAATCCCCCGGCCGTCCATTGGTCCAGCGGGCGCATCAGAAGAAAGCCGGCGGCGACCGAAAGCCCGATCCGCAACCATGCGATGCGGGCCGGGGTGCGGGTGTCCCCCAGGGCGTGGAAGGCCGAAGCGAGGATGCGCGAGCTCCCGGAGGCGGGCAGTCCGAGGGCGTAGGCGCCCAGCGCGAATCCCACCGCCGCCGCCAGCCCCGCGCCGAACTCGCCCGTCGGAAACAGCCGCAGGATGGCGGTGACTTCGGTCCCGAAGGCGAGGTAGGCCGCCGCCGAGGGGATCATCCAGAAGAGGAGCCGCGCCACCGCGTCCCGGGTCCGTCTTCGCACCGCCCCCACCGGCCCCGGCCCGTCGCGCGCCAGCTCGGGAAGCTCGGCCGCTGCGATCGACATCCCGAAGAGCGAGATTGGCAAGATGTGGAGCGTCTGCGCGTAGCCCAGGATGGAGAGGGCTCCGGTGGCCAGAAGCGACGCCATCATCCCCTCCGCCAGCGCGCTCAGATTCACGGCTCCCCGCGCCGCCGCCACCGGCACGAAGTTGCGGATCACCCGGCGCACCGGCTCAAGCCCGCGACCCAGCGAGGGAACCATTCCCCGGAGATGGGGCGCCGCAAAGGGAAGCTGGAAGAGAAGTTGCAGTGCGCCGCCGGTCAGCGCTCCCCAGGCCATCGCCATGAGGAGACCGGTTCCGGCCAGTCCGCGCCAGGCGGCGGCCGCCAACGCCGTCACGATCGCGAGATTCCAGAGCGCCGGCGCGACGTAGGAGACGAAGAAGCGACGGTGGCTGTTGAGGATGCCGAGCGCCCAGGCCGAGACGACCAGGAAAGCGGTCATGGGGAAGAGAAGAGGAAGGATCGCCGCCAGGATCTCCGCGCGCCCGTCGTCCGCGACCGTGAAGCCCGGCGCGATGACTCTGCCGACCAGCGGCGCCGTCCAGGCCCCGATCGCCGCGAGCGCACCGCCAACGAGGCAGAGGATTCCCAGAATCGCTCCCGCCACCCGGGCCGCTTCCCGCTCGCGTCCCTCTTCCAGCAGCCGCACATAGACGGGAATGAAGGATGCGCTCAGCGCCCCCTCCCCCAGGAGATTCTGGATCACATTGGGAATCTTGAGACCGACCCGCCAGGCGTCGGCGTGCGCCCCCGCCCCGAAGAAGTAGCCGAGCGCGTTCTCCCGAACCAGCCCCAGGACCCGGCTGACGAGGATTCCAGCCGCGACCCGGAATGCCGCCAGCCGCTTCCCCCGCGAGTCAGGAGCCCTTGCGGACATGGCCGGACCGTCCATCGGCGCCCGACCGTTCCTCCAGGAGCTTCTGCAGGAACTGGCTCTCCTCCTCGAGGCGGTGGACATCGTCCGACAATCGCTCCACCTCGCCCTCCAGGAAGGTCATCCGTTCATGAAGTCCCGTCTCGCCGCCCAGCTTCCGCCGCCGCCGCTCGAGACGCCTCGCGAGGGCCTTCCCCAGATCGGAATCCAGGAAGATCGCCAGAATCGGAATCATCAGCGCCAGAACAACAATCGAGATCCACATGGAGGGTATCCTACGGCGTTGGCGGGAGCGGTTCCACCCGGGTCTCCTCCCGCGCCATGGCGACGAAGTCGCCGCCGTAGCGCACGAGGTACTGAAAGGGGCCAAGAACCCGGTCCTGAGGCTTCCCGGCCGGCCAGAGGTGGCGTTGCGCCCGGAAAAGCTGGCTCCAGGTGATTTCGTTCCGCCGCTTGACCGCCCGCACCACCTTCTTCTGCAGGACGCCCAGCGCGCCCAGTCCGGCGTTGCGCGCCCGGGCGACGGCGCCGGCAAGAACGGGGTCGATCTCCGCCGCGACCGGATTCAGCTCCGCGGCGTGGTTGCGCACCGCCATCCGCCACCGCTCCAGGGCCTCTCCCGCATCATCCGGAACCTGGTCGAGCGCGAAGCGTCCCAGCGAGCGGGAACCCGGCTTCACCTCGTCGATCGCCAGGCCGTGCTTCCTCAGGATCCGCGCCATCCGCGTCTCGACCACCACCAGCGAGGCGCGCGGGGCCACCACCGGCATCCCGAGCCCGTGCCGCGCGAAGAGGCCGCCCGTCTGCGCGAAGTAGGCCAGCTCTCCGGGTCCGCCGACGTAGGCGAGGTTGGGGAAGAGAAAGCTCTCGACCACGGGGCGCAGCAACACATTCGGCGAGAGCCGGTCCATGGTTTCCAGCACCCGTTCCCGCGCGACGGAGGCGCCGGTGCGACGAAGCGTCAGCCTGCCCTCCCGGCGCTGAAGCCGGTCGCGGCCCGCCCCCGATTCCACGAAGAGATTCGCCGCGCCGGGGATCAGCGGAACCTGCAGGGGATAGCCCAGTCGCTGCAGCCGGTCTCCGCACTCCCGCAGCGCCTCTTCCGATGCCCGGGGATCCACGACCTCGGCGCGCAGAAGGGGTCGCGAGAGCCGCTTGAGCTCCGGATCGGCGGCGTCGACGATTCCCAGCGGCAGATCGCCGAGCAGCGCGGCCAGAAGATCCCCGAAGGCGGATGCCATCGTGGCGTCCGGGGCGTAACAGGTGCGCGCCAGCTCCATCCAGCGATCGCGAAATTCATTGGCGGGAAGGGACCGGGCCAGGCGGTCGAGGGCTTCGAGCACGGGGGGGCCGAGGGGGATTCGGGCCAGACTCCGCGGCGGATCGGGGGGCGCGGTCTCCAGGGCGATCTTCCGAAGTTCGTTGGCGGTGTCGATCAGGTGGGACCGGTTGGCCTCCCTCCAGTCGTGGTCCTCCGACGCGATCCAGAAGAGCGGCATGACCGGACGCCCCAGATGGGCGGCCAGCGTCTTTGCCAGATGGACTGCGGTCAGCGCCTTGTAGAGGCTGTAGAGAGGACCTCCGAAGAGACCCGGCTGCTGCCCCGTGGTGACGAAGAGGCCGCGGCCGGCGACCACCCGGGCGAGGAGCTCCCGCGCGGCCCTGCCCGTGGGCCGAACGACCGGTTCCAGGCGAGCCAGCGCCGCCTCCGAAAGGCGGTCCTCCAGTTGCGCGGCCCGCCGAGTGTAGCTCTCGATCCGGAAGGGCGATCCCGCAAAGAAGGACGCCGCTTCGTCGCGGCCGGCCAGGTAGTCGCGGACCAGCGCCGGTCCGCCCAGGGGCCTCCTCTCGAGGTGCATCGCGATCCCGTCCCCCGCTACCGGCGCACCGCCGCTCGCGCCCCGCTACCCGGCATTCGCCAGAAAGACGCAACGGGGCGACTGGGCGGAGAGCGCGCTGCGGTCGTATCCGCCATAGCGCGGCCCGGGCTCCAAACGGGCCTCGGCGAGCATCGCGGCCAGCTCCGCGGGACGGTACATCCGCACCCGTTCCACGAAGTTGCGCGAAGGTGCGCCGCCCGGTCCGGAAATGGTGATTCTCTTCTCCACGATTCGTCCGCCCTCGGCCAGCCGTCGTTCCTGCAGGACCTCCATCCCCGAGACGACGCGGCGGTCCCGCTCGCGCAGATTGGCCTCGACCTGATCGGCGTTCAGAAAGTCGAGGAGGAACCAGCCGCCGGTGCGCAGCACTCGGCGAACCTCCCCCAGCACTCCGCGGTCGTCGTCTTCGTCGGCAAAATAACCAAAGGAGGTGAAGTATGAGGTGACGACCTGGAATGAGCCGGCGCGGAAGGGGATGCGTCGCATGTCGGCCCGGACCAGGGCGGCTTCCCTGGCCGTCGCGCGGGCGGCCCGGAGGAGGGGCGGCGACAGATCGAGGCCGGCGGTTCGGTATCCCGCGCGGCGGAGCTCGGCCAGGTGTCGTCCGGCGCCGCAGGCGAGATCGAGAATTCGCGCACCGGGCGCCACGGCGGTCGCGTCCTTCAGCAGCGCAACCGCCTGGCGCGCCTCGATCCGGTTGCGGTGGGGGTAGAGCGCCAGGTACTCGCGTCCGAACCAGCGGCGAAACCAGTCGGAGGCGACGTTGCCGGAGACCGCGGGCATGCCCGGATCCGCCGGTCGGTTCGCCTGGCGCGGCGACTTCCCGCGATCCTTCATTCGTTCCCCTTGTGATAGGGTTCGTTTCTCAGAATCGTCCCCGCCCGGTAGAGCTGTTCCGCGAGCGCCAGACGGGCCAGGTCGTGGGGGAAGGTAAGGGAGGAGAGGGAGAGAGAAAGATCGCATTCGCCTCTCAGCGATGGGTCGAGGCCGAAGGCGCCGCCCACGATGAAGTGGACGCCCCGTTCGGGTCCGACGAGGATTCTCTCCATCCAGCGGGCCAGCTCGAGCGAAGAGAACCGGCGGCCCTCGCGGGCGAGCGCGACGGTGAGAAAGTGGGGACGAAGGCAGGAGCGGATCGACCGGGCCTCGCGGCGCATCGCCTCCCCGCCCCCCCGCCCCCGCCCCCGCCGGACTTCGCGGATATCGAGACGCCAGTACCTCCCCGCGCGCCGTTCGTAGTCGGCGATTGCGGGAGCCAGTGGCCCCCCTGCCCTGCCCACCGCGATGATCGAGACCGTCATGGATTGCCGGCCAGAGCCAGGAGCGCCGCCTGCAAGGGAGGAGGAGGATCGCCCCGCGCCCCGAATCCCACGACCGCGCAGCGCGTCCCCAGCTCGGGAAAGGCCCGCAGCTTCCCGGCGTCCTTCGCGGTGCAGACGATCGTGCGGCCGCCGAGCCGCGCGAGGATCGCCCCCGCGTCGCGTTCCCGGTAGCGGTGGTGATCGGGGAAGTCGAGGAGTTCGATCGAGGCGGCAGGGAGCAGGCGGACGAGGCCGCGGCGAAAGGCATGGGGTCGCGCCACCGAGCAGACCGCGAGGATGTCGCCCCGGGGGGGTGGAATCGTGCGGCCGCGAAGATCGCGCCACCCGTCCATCTCCAGCGCGGCCTCGAGAACGGGGGTGCGGGGGGCGGCGCGGCCGAGTGCGCGTCTCCAGGCGGGACCGTGATCGGCGCCCTGCCCCGTCCGGCGGGTGATCAGAACGAAATCGGCGCGCGCCGCCGCCTCGACCGGCTCCCGCCCCGGCCCCCGCGGCAACATGCGGAAGTTCGGCGAGTCCCCGGCGGCGACCAGCAGGATGTCGAGGCCGCGGCTCAGGGAGCGGTGCTGGAAGCCGTCGTCGACCAGCGCCAGCTCGAACCCCCGGGAGGCGGCCTCGCGCACGCAGCCGCTGCGGTCCCGTCCCGCCCGCACCGCATCCGCCCCGAACCAGGCGCGGTGCAGTTCGGTCTCGTCGCCGCCGTACCCGCGCGTCACGATCGCGACGGCCACACCCCGGGCCCGCAGCCATTCCCCCAGCCAGCGCACCACCGGCGTCTTGCCGGTTCCCCCGACGGTGAGGTTCCCCACCGACGCCACCGGGATCGGGACCGGCGCCGCGGCCACCCGGTCGTGCCATCCGCTTCGCGCCCGCACGGCTCCCCGAAAGAGCGCCTCGGCGGGGGCCAGGGCCGCGTCGAGGAGATGGAGGGCGGCGCCGCCGCGGCGGCCGGACCAGTAGGCGGACACCCAGCGGCGCGGAGCGACCGGCGCTCCCGGGGCGCGGCTCGGGCGGCGGAATCCACTCGTGGCGCTCCCGGGGATGGCCGCGGCGGAAGAATCCGGTCCGGTGGCGCGCTCCGTTCGCACGGGGCCGTTCATGCCGGTCGCCGATGGGCGCGCGCAGGGTGGCCGGATGAGGGCGCGGGCTCCAGGATCTCGGCCATCAGATCGACGACGCGCCGGGCCGCGCCGGGAGTGCCCAGAGCCGCGCGCACCTCGCCCAGAGCGCGCACGGTTCGCAGCCGGGCGGGGGAGGCGGGGTGGAGGAGGGGCTCCAGGGCATCGGCGACCCGCTCCGGCGTGGCCTCTCCCTGCACGAATTCGGGAACCACATGCCTTCCCGCGACCAGATTGGGGAGCGCGATCGCCGGTACCCGCACCAGTCGCCGGGCCAGAAAGACCGTGACCGGGTGCGCGATGTAGGCGGCCGCGAAGGGCAACCCCGCCAGCGCGGCTTCGAGAGTGCTGGTGCCCGATTTTACCAGTCCCGCAGTCGCGATCGCGCGCAGCGCTTCGCCATCGGTCGTGATGGAAAAGGGGAAGGCGTCGTAGGACTCGGAGGGCAGGAAGGGAACGCGGCTCACCGCGATCTGCAGTGCGGGAATTCGCCGCCTCAGTTCCAGGGCGGTTTCCGCGAAGACCTTCGCATGGCACCGCAGCTCCTGCGTCCGGGATCCCGGAAAGAGCGCGAGCACCGGCCGTTCGCGGTCGATTCCCAGCCGCGCGGCCAGCGCATCCCCCGCTTTGGCTCGCCGGTCCCCTTCCCCCCTTCCCCCCTCCCTCTCGCCATCCAGGAGCGGATGCCCCACGAAGACCGCATTTCCTCCATGAACGCGGTACAGCTCCGGCTCGAAGGGCAGAATCAGGGCGATCGCGCGGGCCGCGCGGGCCAGCTTCCGGGCACGTCCAGCCTTCCAGGCCCACACCTGGGGACCGATGTAGTAGAGGACGGGAATGCCGAGGCGATGGGCATGGCGGGTCATGCGGAGATTGAATCCCGGATAGTCCACCGGCACGACGATGTCGAAGCCGCCCCCGCGCAGCAGCGCGCGCAGTCGCCTCTCGAGGCGCAGAAAGTGCCCGATTCGACCCGCGACCTCGGCGAATCCCATGAAGGCGAGCTCGTCCAGCGAGGCCAGCAGACGCACCCCGGCCCCGGCCATCCGGTCGCCTCCGATTCCCGACATGCGGGCGCGCGGCCAGCGCCGCTGGATCTCATGGGCCACCCCGGCGGCGTGCGCGTCTCCGGAGGCCTCCCCGGCCAGAATCATCACCCGGGGCCACGCGGAGGCATCGCCCGGGGCCCGGTCCTCCACCGGCTCAGAAGGCCTGTCCGAGAAACCAGATGAGGACGACGACGACAACAAGGAGGATGGCCAGAGTTGCGGGAGACATGCCCTTGCGGGCATCGATCCATTCCCGCTTACGACGGCGACGAACGCGTATGAGCGACATGGTCCCGGATCCGTTCTTCGATGGCGAGTGAGAGGCGAAGCGCCCGCACCCCATCCTCGCCCGTAACCGGCGGCGGCGCCACCCCGGCGACCGCATCGCGGAAGGCCGCGAGCTCGACCTCCAGCGATTCCCGGCCATCGCCCCGCACCGGAGTCCGATCCACCAGAGCCGAGAGCCCCGAGGGCGGCGCGGCGCTCCGGAGACCGGCGGGGACGCGCTCTCTCCACGCCTCCAGAATGGGCAGCTCCCTCTTCAACCGATGAAATTCGCCGACGCCGGCGGCCAGGTCCAGCGAGAGATAGCCGGAGCGCTGCCAGATCCGAAGCTTGCGCACCCTGCGCCGCGAGATGCGGCTGGCCGTGAGATTGGCGACCGCGCCCCCGCGAAACTCCAGGCGGGCATTGGCGATGTCGGCGTGGGGCGAGAGGACCGGCACCCCCACCGCCGCCACCGATTCGACGGGCCGGGGGATCAGGGTGCAGAGCAGATCCACATCGTGAATCATGAGGTCCAGGACCACCGCGATGTCGAGCGAGCGGGGGGAGAAGGGCGCCAGGCGGTGCGATTCCACGAAGAGAGGGCCGTCGATCAGGGGCAACGCCGCGCGCACCACCGGGTTGAAGCGCTCCACATGGCCGACCTGCACGACGACCCCGCGCGCCCGGGCCGCCTCCACAATGCGCTCCGCTCCGGCAAGGTCGGGAGCCAGGGGTTTCTCGACCAGGATGTGGACGCCCGCCGCGATGGCCTCCAGAGCAACCTCCTCGTGCGCCGTGGAGGGCACCGCGATCACGATGGCGTCGCTGGCGCCGAGGAGGGCCCGCAGCGAGGGCCGCGAGGGAATGTCGAGTCGGTCCGCGATCGCGGCGCTCCGGGCCGGATCGACGTCGAAGACTCCGGAGCAACGTGCGCCGGGAAGGGAATGCGCCACTCGCGCATGATGGCGTCCGAGCGCTCCGACGCCCGCCACCCCGATGCGGGGAGGGTCCGCGGCGCGGGGTTCAGACGATGACGCCGCGTTGGCTGTTGCGGATGAACTCGACGACATATCCGACTTCGGGGCTGCGCAGCGCGGGATCCGCTTCCACCCTGGCCAGCGCCTGCGAGAGATTGAGATTCGACTGGAAGAGCGTTCGATAGAGATGGCGCAGGCGCAGGCGCACCTCGCGGGGGAAACCCCGCCGGTCCAGCCCCACCGCGTTGAGTCCGTAGAGCCGCGCCGAGGGATTTCCGACCGCGCGGCAGTAGGGCGGCACATCCTTCGCAATTCGGGAACCGCCGCCGACAAAGGCATGCGCGCCGATCCGCACGAACTGGTGAATGGCGACCAGACCGCTTACGATCGCCCAGTCCTCGATGGCGACATGTCCCGCCATGTTGGTCGCGTTCGAGATGATGACGTGGTTCCCGATCTCGCAGTCGTGCGCAATGTGGCAGTAGGCCATCACCAGGCAGTCCGAACCCACCGCGGTCCGTCCGGAGGCCGCCGTTCCCCGATTCAGGGTGGCGAACTCGCGGATCACCGTGCGATCGCCGACCTGGAGGAAGGTGCGTTCGCCCTCGTACTTGAGATCCTGCGGGTCGGTCCCCAGCACGGCCCCGTTGGCGATGCGGCAGTTGCGACCCAGCTCGGTGTCCCTTTCGATCAGCGCTCTGGGCCCGACCGTGGTGTTGGCGCCGATCGTCACCCCCGGTCCCACGATCGCAAAGGGACCGATCTCCACCCCCGGGCCGATCGCGGCGTCCGGATCCACGATCGCGGTCGCGTGGATCCTCGCTCCGGTCCGCGGTTCCGTTCGCGCGCCGATCACCGGTCGACGATCCTCGCCGTCATCTCGGCCTGTGCCACGACCTTGCCCTCCACCAGTCCCCTCCCCTTCATCTTGCAGGTGCTGCGCCGAAGATTCACCATCTCGAGCTCGAAACGCAACTGATCGCCGGGCGTCACCGGCCGCCGCCACTTCACATTGTTCAGCGACATGAAATAGACAACCTTGTCTTCCGGGTTGTTCACCGCGTCCATGAGGAGAAGTCCCCCGACCTGGGCCATCGCCTCGATGACGAGGACGCCCGGCATGATCGGGTGTTCGGGAAAGTGGCCGCGGAAGAAGGGTTCGTTGATGGTGACGTTCTTCAGGCCGACGATGCGCTTGCGGGGCTCGAACTCGAGGATGCGGTCGACGAGCAGCAGAGGGTAGCGGTGCGGCAGGTAGCGCATGATTCGCCGAATGTCGATGCGCCGGAACCGCCGCCGCCGGTCCTGTTCCAGAATGGCTCGTGCCAAAGCCACATTGCCGGCGTGGCTCGGACGCTCGGCGACGATATGGGCCCGCACGCGGCCGCCGGTCAGCCAGAGGTCGCCGACGATGTCGCCCACCTTGTGGCGGAGGAACTCGTCGGGATGGCGCAGCGAGTCGTTCAGCACAGCTTCCCCGTCGAGCACCACCGTGTTCTCGAGCGAAGCGCCCCGGGCGAATCCGCGGGCCCGCAGGGAGCCGACCTCGGAGCGAAAGCCGAAGGTGCGCGCATCCGCGATCTCGCGGGCGAAGCGGTCGGCTTCGATGCGGAAATCTCCGTACTGGCGCCCGATCGCGGGATGGTCGAAGTCGATTGTGGCGGAAATTCGCAGACCATCGTGCGGAAGCGCCGCGTAGGAGCTCCCGCCGGGACGCTTCACGATGACCGGCTCGGCCAGCTCGAACACCCGCGCCGGCGCCTCCTCGGCGGTGGCGCCCGCCTCGCGCAGGAGCCGCAGCCAGGGGACGAAGCTGCCGTCGAGGATGGGGATCTCCGCGCCCTCCATCCGCACCTCCGCGTTGTCGATGCCGGTCGCCGCAAGAGCCGCCATGAGGTGTTCGACGGTGCCGGCCGCGACCTTCCCCCGGCCGATCGTGATTCCCAGTTCGGTTCGCGCCACCGTGCCTACCCGCGCCGCGATCGCCGGGGAGCCGGGCAGATCGCCCCGGACGAAGACGATCCCGCTGTCCGCCGGTCCCGGCCGGATGGATACGGTGCAGGGTTGGCCGGTGTGGACGCCGATTCCGGATGCGCCGACCTCGCGGGCGACCGTTTGCTGGAGCGCTTTCATCCTCCTTGGACCCCTTCCTCTCGTTGCGGTTCCGCCGCGGCAAGGCGTCGTTCGAGGCGGCCCACCCGCGCGGACAGCCTGGAGAGACGCATCAGACGGGCCATGGCGCGCAGGTAGCGGCGGTGGTCGCGGGCCGGATACCCGGAGACGACCTGTCCCGGCGCGATATCGGAGATGACCCCGGCCTGGGCGCCGATCCGGGCCCCCGCGCCGATCTTCAGGTGGCCCACCAGCCCCGCCTGCCCCCCGAGCGCGACGCCCTCTCCGACCCGGGTGGAACCGGCGATCCCCACCTGGGCGACGATCATGGCGCGGGCGCCGATCTCGACGTTGTGGCCCAGATGCACCAGGTTGTCGAGCTTGGCCCCCTTCCCGATCCGGGTGTTGCCCAGCGAGCCGCGGTCGATGGTGCAGTTGGCCCCGATCTCGACGTCGTCTTCGATGATGCAGCCGCCCACCTGCGGAATCCTGATGTGGTCGCCCTTTTCCTGGATGTAGCCGAAGCCGTCCACTCCGATGCGGCTTCCCGCGTGCACGATCACCCGCCGGCCCAGCCGAACCCCCGGGTAGAGGGTGACCTGCGGATGCAGCACGGCGCCGGCCCCGATGCGCGCTCCCTCGCCGATGACGCAGTGGGCGCCAATGCGCACCCGGCGCCCGACGACCGCGCCCCTGCCGATGACCGCGCCCGCGCCGACCGCCGCCTGGTCCGGGAGAGTTGCGGTGGGGTGTATGGCCGCCGAGGGATGCCGGATCCAGCTCCGGGTCGCCGGAGGGTGGAGGATTCCGAGGAGAGCGACCAGCGCCCGCCGGGCGTCCTTCACCACGACCCGGTCGCGGGGCCCGCCCTCCAGCCCGTTCAGCGCCTCCGACACCAGGAGCGCGCCGGCCTGGCAACCGGCCAGATCGCCAGCGTAGCGCCGGTCCGCCAGGAATGCGAGATCGCCGGGGCCGCCATTTCGCAGCGTGGAGATCCGCCGCACCACGAAGCTGCCGTCCCCGACGACCCTTCCCCCCGTTGCTTCCGCCGCCCGGGAAAGCGTCAGCCCGGCAGCGCGCCCGGCTCCCGTCCCGTCATCCCCCTCCGGGATCGGCATCGGCTTGCAGGCGGGCCACGACCTCCTGGGTCAGATCCAGCGAGGGGTCCGCCGCGAGAATGACCTGAGAGGCCCGGTCCAGGATGATCGCGAAGCTCCCCTCCACGCGGATCTCCTCGATGACCGCGGTGATCCGGTCCATGACCGGCTGCAGAAGCTCGGCCTGGCGCTGCTGAAACTGAAGCTCCAGCTCCCCGCGCCGCCGGATCAGGGCCTGCTGCTGGTTGTTCAGCTCCGCCTCCCGGCCCTGGCGCGCCTCGGGCGTCATCGACATCGCCTGCTGTTGGAATTCGGCGATCGCCGCGTTCAGTCCAGATTCCAGGAGCTGAAGCTCGGAGGTCGCCTCCTGCTGGGCCGTCTCGAGTTGCGCGCGAGCATCCTGCGCGGGTGCGTACTCGGCGAGCACGGCGTTGGAGTCCACATACCCCACCCTGGCCCCCTGGGCCGCGAGCGCCGTCGTCCCCAGCGCCGACAGCGCCAGGACGATTCCCAAACGCGATACGCTCATTGGCGTTCATTCTCCATTTCGGAATTGATTCCGTCTCCCGCCTGCCCCGGGACGAGTGCGGTGTGACTGATTGGTCAGAAGTTGGGGCCCATCCGGAAGTGCAGTTGCCACCCCGGTTCGGTCTTGTCGAATCCGTATGCGTAATCCAGGCCGATCGGGCCGAAGGGGGTGACGATCTGAACGCCGAATCCCGCGCCCCGGAAGAGTCTGGATGTGTTGAGATGACCCGCGTCGGTCCAGTTGTTGCCTGCGTCGAAGAATGCGGACAGGCCGATGTTGGAGCCGATTACGGTCTTGAATTCGGCGGTGCTCAGGAAGAATGCGTTGCCGAGCCGTTCGATCTGCTGAATGCCGCCGCCGCGCTCGGGGAAGTACCCCTGCGGCGTGATGGAGGTCTCGTCGTATCCGCGCAGGGGCTGGCCGAACTGCACTCCGCCCATCCAGAAGGACTCGAAGGGGAACCGGGATGCATCGCCGAAGAGGGCGCCGCCGCGCAGCGAGAGACCGAGCGCGAACTGCACGCTTCCCGGACTTGCGCCGTCGGCCCCGAGCTGGCCCACCGGAATCAGCCACTGGGCCTGGGCGGTTTGCTTCACGAAGTCCCCCGCGCCTCCGAGGGGGCCGCCGTTCAGCTCCAGATTCACCGTCTGCATCGAGCCGGAGGTCGCGAAGATCGGATGGTTCAGCGTCTGGCGGGTGATTCCCAGCGACACGCTGCTCAGCGTGCCGGGCGGGAGACCGAAGAGCGAGGTGTCGTCGGCGCTGCTGAAGGATTCGTAGCTGGTGCGCGACAGGGAATATCCGGCGAAGACGCGTGTGCGCAGCGATCCCGGGAAGGGCACTCCGAATTGCGTCGTGAATCCCGCCCTCCTGCGCCTGCCGGTCGCGAACTGAAAGAAGCGGTCGGTCGAGTTGAAGAGCGAAATGGATCCGCTGGTGGTGGTCTGGAAGAGCGCCGGGTCGGTGAAGCTCAGGGTGAAGCTCCGGATATAGCGTCCGAAGTCCCAGCGCACGCTGCCGATCTTGGCCTGCCCGAAGAGGTTGGGCTGGTCGTAGCCGAGGAAGCCCGACAGACCCACCCCTCCGCCCACCGCCGTGCCGAACTGGAGCGACCCCGTCGATTTCTCGGCCACATTGAAGACGATGTCGACGTCGCCGGTCTCGTCGTTCGGGAGGATGTCGGGGTTGGGCAGCGGCGTCTCGAAGAAGCCCAGCGACTGGATGTTCTGGTAGGACTGGATGAGGCGCGCCTGGCTGTAGACGTCTCCGGGCAGCAGGAAGATCTTCTCGCGTATGATGCGATCGTAGGTGAAGTCGTTGCCCGAGATCACGATGCGGTTGACGTAGGCCTGGCTCTGCTCGTTGATCCGCCAGCTCGCGCGCACCGTCGGATGGCCGGCGGAGAGCTCGCCCGTGCGCTCCCAGTACGGTTCGAGCTGGGCGTAGAGGTAGCCCTCGTTGTGATAGAGCTCGCGCACCCCCTGGGCCGCCTCCTCGAAGCGCACCGCATCGAAGACCGCGCCCGCATCGCTCTCGTCCTCGTCGCCGCCGAGTCCCAGGGCGTCGAGAATTCCCCCCGTTTCCTCCTCGAAATAGCCCCTGAGATCCTCCTCCTCGAAGGCGCTGGCGCCCTCGATCGCGAAGTCGGCCAGGCGGTACTGGGGACCTTCGTCCACCCGGATCTCCAGGCGGGCCTTGCCTGTGGAGGGGTCCACGACCAGCGTGTCGCCGAGAACCTGGAAGTCGAGGTAGCCATCCCGGTGATAGCGCCGCGGCAACGCGTCGAGCAGGTCAAGCTCGAAGTCGAGGTCGTTGTAGCGGCCGGTGCGGAACCAGAAGAAGCCCTCCTGCTTGGTGTCCATCGCGCCGCGCAACTCGTCGTCGGAGAAGTGCTCATTGCCGGAGAAGGTGACCTGAGCAATGGTAACGCGTTGTCCTTCATCCACTTCGATTACTACGTCCACACTGCCTGGATCGCCCGGGACCGGCTCTTCGCGGCGTTCGATCAGAGCGAAGGGAACTCCGTTGCGGCGCAGCTCCTCGCGGATCCACGATTCGGCCTTCGCCACGGCGTTGCGCGACAGCGGCGCATCCTCCTCCAGCCCCGAGTTCTCGATCACGTCGTCGGAGGAGAGCGATTCCAGACCGGTGATTCGCACCAGGCGGGCGATCGGACGCTCCTCCACCTCCAGGATCAGGGCGTTGCGGCCCGAGGAGCCGTCGATCAGGGCGGAGATGTCGGCGTACTGGCCGGTGGCCCAGAGATTCTTGATGGCCCGCTGGACGTCGAAGCCGCTGTTGAGGGTTCCCGGCTGAATGCCCGCGACCCCGACGATCGCCTGCTCCGCGACGCGCAGATTGCCGCGCGCCACGATCGTGTCGATCCGCACCAGCGAACCGCTCGGATTCTGGGCCGCCGTTCCCTCCGCCGCGAACCCGCCCGCCGCCAGTGCGCAGAGGCAGAGAAGACGCGCCCGCAGTCCGGTTCCGTTTCGCGCGGTCATGTCTTGGTGGGCGCCGCGACGCCGATGGAGAGAGCCTCGCCGTTCTCCGCCACGCCGACCTCGAGCTCGTCGCCCTCCCCGAACTCCGCCATGAGGATCTTCTCCGAGAGGGGGTCCTCGATGTAGCGCCGGATTGCTCGCCGAAGCGGCCGGGCGCCGTAGCGGTCGTCGTGGCCCTGCGCAACCAGAAAGTCCACCGCCTCCGGGGTCAGCCGGAAATCGAGCCCCGACTCGCCGAGCCGTTCCCGGAGGTCGCGCAACATGATGTGGACGATCCGGGCGATGTCGGCGCGGGAGAGGGGGTGGAAGACGATGGTGTCGTCGATCCGGTTGAGGAATTCGGGGTTGAAGGTGCGGTTGATCGCCTCGGTGACCTTGCCCCGCATGACGCCGTAACTGGAGTCCGCGTCCTGTCGCTGGAATCCGAGGCCGCCCCGGGCGATCCTTCGCGCGCCCAGGTTGGAGGTCATGATGAGCACGGTGTTTCGGAAATCGACCTTGCGGCCATAGTTGTCGGTGAGGCGGCCCTCGTCGAGCACCTGCAGGAGAATGTTGAAGACGTCCGGGTGCGCCTTCTCGATCTCGTCGAGGAGGACGACCGCATAGGGGCGTTCGCGGACCGACTTGGTGAGGGTTCCGGAATCGTGGTAGCCGACGTACCCGGGCGGGGCCCCGATCAGGCGCGACACCGAGAAGCGCTCCATGTATTCGCTCATGTCCACGCGAATCAGCGCGTCGCGGTCGGCGAAGAGGAACTCGGCCAGGGTGCGCGCCAACTCGGTCTTCCCCACCCCGGTCGGCCCGGAGAAGATGAAGGACCCGATCGGCCGGTCCGGATCCTTGAGTCCCGCCCGGCTGCGGCGTATCGCGCGCGAGATGGCGGCCACGGCCTCGTCCTGGCCCACGATCCGGCGGTGCAGCTCGGCCTCCATGTTGACCAGCCGCGCGGTCTCGGCCTGGCGAATGCGGGTCAGCGGAATTCCCGTCCAGCGGCTCACGATGAAGGCCACGTCGTCGGTGGTGATCTCGGGACGGAAGCGGCGGCGCTCCTCTTCCCACTCGACCCTGGCCTCGCCGATCCGGCGCTGGATCGCGCGCTCCTCGTCGCGAAGCTGCGCGGCCCGCTCGAAATCCTGGTCGCGGATCGCGTTTTCCTTGGCGGCGGCGACCTCGGAGAGCTTGTCCTTGAGGTCGTCGACGACCGCCGGAGGGACCTGGCTGGCGATCTGCGCGCGAGCTCCGGCCTCGTCGATGACGTCGATGGCCTTGTCGGGGAGGAAACGATCGTTGATGTAGCGGTCGGAGAGCCTGGATGCGGAGTCCAGGGCCGCGTCCGGGATGGTGACCTTGTGGTGATCCTCGTAGTGGCCGCGCAGCCCGGCGAGGATGGCGACCGTTTCCTCGACCGTCGGCGGATCCACCGTCACCGGCTGAAAGCGCCTCTCGAGAGCCCCGTCCTTCTCGACGTAGCGACGGTACTCGTTCAGCGTCGAGGCGCCGATGCAGCGGAGTTCGCCGCGCGCGAGCGCCGGCTTGAGCATGTTGGACGCGTCGATCGCGCCCTCGGCCGCTCCCGCCCCCACCATCGTGTGAAGCTCGTCGATGAAGAGGACCACGGCGCCGCTCTTCGATATCTCGTTGACGACCGCCTTGAGTCGCTCCTCGAACTGGCCGCGGTACTTGGTGCCCGCCACCACGGCCGCCATGTCGAGCGCGAGCACCCGGTTGTCGACCAGCGTCTCGGTGACCTCGCCCCGCGCGATCATCTGCGCGAGACCCTCCACGATGGCGGTCTTGCCCACGCCGGGCTCGCCGATCAGGACCGGATTGTTCTTGCGCCGCCGGCAGAGGATTTCGATCACGCGCTCGATCTCGGTCTCGCGGCCCACGATCGGATCGAGCTCGCCCTGCCGCGCCAACCCGGTCAGGTCGCGACAGAAGTGGTCCAGCGCCGGGGTCCGGGACTTTCGGTCCTTGCGCCGACCGGGTTCGGCGGCGGTCGCTGCCGGTCCCCCCGCCTTCGGAACCGCGGCGCTTCCCGAGGAGGCCACATCGGAGCCGAGCACCTTGAGCGTCTCGGCCCGGGCCTCGTCGATCGTCACCCCCAGGGAGTTGAGCGTCTGCGCGGCGATGCCCTTCCGCTCCCGCAGCAGTCCCAGCAGCAGGTGTTCGGTTCCCACATAGGAATGATTGAGTTCGCGCGCCTCGACCATCGCGAATTCGAGCACCTTCTTGGCGGGATTCGTGTAGGGAAGATCCCCCAGCGCGATCGTGGCCGTTCCGCGGCGCACCGATTCGTCGATGCGTTCGTGAACCTTGTCGAGATCGACGTTGAGATTCCCCAGAACGTGAGCCGCCACTCCCTCCCCCTCGCGAATGAGGCCCAGGAGGATGTGCTCGGTGCCCACATAGTCGTGCCGGAGACGGATGGCCTCCTGGCGAGCCATGGAGAGAACCTTGCGAACGCGCTCCGTGAAGTTGTAGTTCATCCTCGATGGCCCTCGCCACGGCTCCACATTCCTTGCCCCGGACCGGCGAACCCGGCCCCGCTCCGCGCTGCCGCGTCCCGGCGGAAACCATTCCCCGATCCGTGCGGATAATGTATCACCTTACCCCCGGGCCGCGTGGTTGCGGAATGCGAATCATCGCTCCTCGCGCAGAATTCGGCGAATGCGGACGGCCCGGCGCACCTTGCGCTCCTCCGGCGGGATCGCGCTCGCGGCGGACGCCTCGAGGTGCGCCGTCTGGGTGAAGATCATGATCCGGTTCAGCGCGTAGAACGAGGGCGTGGGCAGGATCCGGAGCGAGATGCCGAGCCGCAGTCCGGAGAGCAGATTCATCATTTCTTCGTAGTCCAGGGTGCGCGCGTAGCGGAGGAGCCCGTAGGCACGCCACACCTTGTCTTCGGTGATTGTGCCGGCGTCGCGCATGAGAACCTTGCGCGCTTCCCTCTCCTTGGCGATCACGGTCAGGACGGTGCGGTCGAGGTGATCGACCAGATCCTCCTCGCTCCTGCCCAGGGTGGTCTGATTGGAGATCTGGAAGAAGTTCCCGACGAACTCCGATCCCTCGCCGAAGAGACCCCGCGTGGTGAGACCCACCTGCGTGATGGCCCGCAGGGTGCCCGCGATCTCGCGCGTCAGGACGAGACCGGGAAGATGAAGGAGCACCGATGCGCGCAGGCCGGTTCCCGCATTGGTCGGACAGGAGGTGAGGAAGCCGAACTCGGGATGCCACGCGAGCGGCAGCATCTCGCCCAGCTCGTCGTCGAGTCCGCTTGCCAGCCGGAGACTGTCGGCCAGACGCAACCCCGACATGATGCACTGCATCCGCAGGTGGTCCTCCTCGTTGATCATCACGGAGAGCGAGCCGCCGGGACAAATCGCCACCCCGGCCCCCGCTTCGGGCGCGCGGCCGCCGATCAGCTCCTGCGAGGCGAGTCTGCGTTCCAGGAGGATTCGCTGGCTCCGGCGGGGAAGTTCCGCCAACTCCAGAAGAGTGGCCTCGCGGGGACGGCAGGCGCGATGCACGGCCCGCGCGGCTTCCGCGAAGATCTGCTCGCGGTCGTCGGCCTCGGCCAGCGATCCGTAGCGGCGGCCCTCCAGGTTGCGCGCGAGCCGCACCCGCGTCGCGATCGCGATGTCGGCATGAGGGCCGCTGGCGTCGAGCCAGTCCAGCCCCGGATTCGCCTCGGGTAGCCCGGCGGTCATCTCGCTCGCTCTCCTTTGGGGACGCGGTGCAGGTGGATTCGCGTGCTCAAGACGGTTCGGACAGCTCGTGGCTGCGCACCTGGTCGCGCAGAATCGCCGCCCGCTCGAAGTCCTCCGCCGCGATGGCGCGTTGCAGACTCCGCCGCAGCTCCGCAAGACGGTCCCCATGAGCCGCCAGGTTCGGATCCGGCGGCATGTACGCCTTGCCCGCGTGACGGCTCGATCCATGAACCCGGCTCAGGACGCGCCGCAGCCGGGCCTCGAAGACGGTGTAGCAGCGCGAACACCCGAGCCGCCCCGCGTCGCGGAAGGTCGCCATCGTCATGCCGCAGGAGTCGCAGGACCTTCCGTCCGTCCCGGCGTCGTCCGGGGACCCGGGTCCGAAGATCTGCGCCAGCAGGTCGACGGCCGGATCCTGGGCGGGCTCGGACCGGATCCCCTTGTCGCGCGCGCACTTCCGGCATAGGTAGTGCGTGGCGGACTCGTTGTTCACGACCTGGGTCAGGTGCACCGTCGCCGGCTCGTCGCACCCATCCACATCGCAGGGTCGCTTCGGGTCAGGCATCTTCGAGCACCCCTTCGCGAAGCCTCAGTACGCGTTCGGCCCTGGCGGCCAGTTCACGGTTGTGCGTCGCGACGACCAGTGCAACCCGGTGGCGCGTTCGCAGTCCGAAAAGCAGATCCTGCACCTGACGGCTCGCGCGGGCGTCGAGGTTGCCGGTGGGTTCGTCGGCGAGGACCGCCAGCGGCCGGTTGACGAGCGAGCGCGCGACCGCCACGCGCTGCTGCTCCCCGCCCGAGAGCTGTCCCGGACGGTGCCCGAAACGGTGTCCGAGCCCGACCTGTTCCAGCAGTCCGGCCGCCCGCTCGCGCACCCGGGCTGGCCGGTCGCCGCGGATCAGACCCGGCATCATGGCGTTCTCCAGAGCGGTGAAGTCGACGAGGAGGTGGTGAAACTGAAAAACGAATCCCACGCTCCGGTTCCGCAAGGCGGCGGCCCCTTCGTCGTCGAGGGTCGAGATGTCGACGCCTCCCACTCGCACGATTCCCGCGGTGGGGCGGTCGAGCGCCCCCAGGAGGTGCAGGAGGGTGGACTTTCCCGATCCGCTCGCTCCCACGATCGCGACCGCCTCGCCCGCCGCAAGGGAAAAGTCGAGTCCCCGCAACACCTCGATCCCGCGTCCGGGCATTCCCAGGTAGGAGCGCGTCAATCCGCGGGCCTCCAGCACGGGCGTGCCATCCGCGCCGTTGGCGGGCCGGGCCGGCTCAGTCGTGGCGGATTGCATCGACCGGCGCCAGCGCCGACGCCTGCCGCGCCGGGTAGATGGTGGCCAGGACCGAGATCAGCAGCGAGACCCCCGCGATCCAGGCCATGTCCCAGGGAGAGAGATCGACCGGCAGGCGGTCGACGAAATAGACATCCGGAGGAATGCGAATCAGGCCGGTGTGGCCGATCAGCAACGCGACGGCCAGCCCGAGCGCGAGTCCGGCGATCGTGCCCACCACCCCGATCCACAGCCCCTGAAAGACGAAGGCCCGCTGCGTGTCCCTGCCCGTCATTCCCATCGCCCTGAGGATCCCGATCTCGCGGGTGCGGTTGACGACCACCATCGCCAGCGTTCCCACGATGTTGAGGGCGGCGACGAGCACGATCAGGGAGAGGATCAGCGCCATGGCGAGCTTCTCGAGCTTGAGGGCGGCGAAGAGCTGGCGGTTGGTCTCGGTCCAGGACTCCACGATGTA
The DNA here is from genome assembly GCA_022822325.1 of Gemmatimonadota bacterium. Taxonomy (GTDB): domain Bacteria; phylum Gemmatimonadota; class Gemmatimonadetes; order Longimicrobiales; family Gaopeijiaceae; genus Bin94. Next base: position 390,097 of record JAJEBW010000018.1, read on the forward strand.
GGGGAAGCCCCCCAGCGCCGCCTCCACCGAATCCGCCACCTGGTCGGCCCGCCAGGGGTCCTCCGCGCGGGCGCCGACGAAGGAAGCCGTTTCGGGATTCAGCTTCAGGAGCCCCTGCACCGCTTCGAGGCCGGCGTACCCCTGAGTGCGGTCGAAGTCGTGCATTCCGGTGGAGAAGATTCCCGATACGACCCATTCCTCCGACTGGATGATCGGTTCGCCATTCGGTCCCCAGTCGATGTTCTCCAGCGCCACGACGCTGACCGTGTCCCCCTCGGCGAGACTCATGCGCCGCGCGATCTCCGCGCCGATCGCGAGCGAGGGCAGCCCGCCCGCCTCGTTGGCCAGGGCGAGACGACCGGACCTCAGGCTGTCCTGCATGGGGGTCGTCGCCGCGGCCCCGGACGCCAGATCGACGCCGTAGAGGTCCAGGACGTCGGCGAAGTCCCAGGCCACGATTCCCACGCGCGTAAAGCCGGCCGCCGAGGCCGCGACGACCCCCTCCACCTCGCGCGTCTTCTCAACCACGCTCGCGTAGTCCTCCAGGCGGAGCGACAGGCCCGCCTGGCGCACCATGATCTGCGGATGCGACCCGAGGATCTTCTCGCGCAGTTCGTTCTGCATCCCGGTCATCACCCCGATCACCACAACCAGCGCCGTTACCCCCACCGTCACCCCGCCCAGCGCGATCCAGGTAATGAAGGAGAGCAGCTTGCCCCGCTTGCGCGATGCGAGGAGGCGTCCGGCCAGGAACCAGGCGAGCCGGGTGCGCGAGGTGGGAGCCGTCCCGAATCTCATTCTTCGGCGCGCAGCGTGGGGAAGAGGATCACGTCGCGGATGGAGGCCTGATCGGTGAGCATCATCACGACGCGGTCGATGCCGATGCCGCAGCCGCCGGTCGGGGGGAGTCCGTACTCGAGGGCGCGAAGGTAGTCCTCGTCCACCTGCTGGGCCTCGGGGTCTCCGGCCGCCCCCAGCGCCGCCTGCTCCTCGAAGCGCGCCCGTTGCTCCAAGGGATCGTTCAGCTCGCTGAAGGCGTTGGCGATCTCCTCGCCGGCGATGAAGAGCTCGAAGCGCTCGGCCACTTCCGGTCTGCCCCGCCGGGGCTTGGCCAGGGGGCTGAGTTCGCGGGGGTGGTCGAGCACGAAGGTCGGCCGAACCAGCCCGGGTTGCACCAGCGTTCCGAAGAGCTTGTCGAGGAGCTTGCCCTTCCCCGCCCCTTCCAGGTCGCCGATCCCCAGCGCCCCCGCCCGCGAGCGCAACTCCCGAAGCCCCAGGGCCAGCGGATCGGCCTCCAGGCGGGCCCCCAGCGCCTCGGCAAAGGAAATCCGCGCGAAGGGAGGCGAGAGGTCGATCTCCATTCCCTGAAAGACGAAACCGGTTCGGCCCGCCGCCGCCCGGGCCAGCTCCGCCATGAGCCGCTCCACCATTTCCATCATGATTTCGTAGTCCGCGAAGGCCTGGTAGAACTCCAGCATCGTGAACTCGGGATTGTGGAAGCGATCGATTCCCTCGTTGCGGAAGTCCTTCGAGATCTCGTAGACGCGGTCCAGTCCGCCCACGATCAGCCGCTTGAGATAGAGCTCGTCGGCGATGCGCAGGTACAGCTTTCGATCCAGCGCCAGGTGACGAGTGACGAAGGGACGCGCCGAGGCGCCGCCGTAGAGGGGCTGCAGGACCGGGGTCTCGACCTCGAGAAAGCCGCGTTCGTCAAGGAATCGACGCGCCGTCGCCACGATCCGCGCGCGGGCGCGAAAGACCTCTCGCACGGGGGGATTCACCGCCAGATCGGCGTAGCGCTGCCGGTAGCGGGACTCGCGGTCGGCGAATCCGGCGTGGGCGATGCGCTCTCCGGTCGCGCCGTCCACCTCCACCTTGCCGAGCGGGAGGGGCCGGAGCGACTTCGCAAGCAGCTCGACCTTTTCGGCCAGCACCGTGACCTGTCCCGCGCGCGTGCGAAAGAGCTTCCCCTCGACCCCGATCCAGTCCCCCAGATCCAGGAGCTCAAGGAGCGCCCATGCCTCGGCCGCGAGGACATTCCTGCGGAAGTGGCACTGGATCCGTCCGGTGTGATCCTCCAGATCCCCGAAGGCGCTCTTCCCGTGGGACCGGAACCCGACCAGCCGCCCCCCCCACCGCCCCGCCGCCCCGTACCCCTCGTCCAGGGCGCGCGCGGCCTCCTCCTCCTCGAAGCGGGCGGTCGCCGGCGCGGCCCGTTGCGTCACGTCGAAGGACCAGGCGAAGGGTTCGACTCCCCTTTCCTTCAGCGCCCGCAACTTCTCCCGCCGGACCCTCGCGACCCGACCCGCCGCCGGCCTGCTTTTCCCGGTCATTGGCGCTCCGCCCGGCCGAAACGCTTCAGCCACGCCTCGATGAATGGATCGAGCGCTCCGTCCATCACTGCGTTCACATCTCCCTTTTTCAGCTCGGTGCGGTGATCGTTGACCATCGTGTAGGGGGCCAGCACATAGGAGCGAATCTGGTTCCCCCACGAAATCCCGGTCTTCGACGACTCCAGCGCCTGCCTCTCCCGCTCCTTCTCCTCGCGGGCCCGTTCGTAGAGCGCGGCCTTGAGCATCTTCATGGCGGTCGAGCGATTCTTGTGCTGGGATCGTTCCTGCTGGCACGACACCACGATGCCTGTGGGCCCATGCGTGATGCGGATGGCCGAGTCGGTCTTGTTGACGTGCTGTCCCCCCGCTCCGGATGCCCGGAAGGTGTCGATGCGGAGGTCGGACTCGTCGATCTCGACCTCGATTTCGTCGTCCACGACCGGATAGACGAAGACCGAGGCGAAGGATGTGTGGCGGCGCGCCTGCGAGTCGAAGGGCGAGATGCGAACCAAGCGGTGGATTCCCTTTTCGGCGCGGAGATAGCCGTATGCGCACTCGCCCCGAATCTCCAGCGTGACGCTCTTGATCCCGGCCTCCTCGGCGGGGTGGAGATCGAGGACTCTGATCTCGCAGCCGCGGCGTTCGGCCCATCGCCGGTACATGCGCGAGAGCATCTCGGCCCAGTCCTGCGATTCGAGGCCTCCGGCGCCCGGGTGAATCGTCAGCATCGCGTCGCGGTGGTCGTCGGCTCCTCCCAGCATCCCGCGGAGCTCCAGCCGGGCGATGCCGTCCTCGAGCGCGCGCATCTCATCGTCCCACTCCGCCTCCATTTCGGCGTCGGCCTCTTCGGCGAGCAGCTCGGCGAGTTCGGCCAGCTCGGCGGCCTTGGCGTCCAGCGCGGTCCAGGGGCGCACCCATTCCTTCAGCTCGTTGGCTTCCGCGATGCAATCGCGCGCGGTCTCCGGGTCGTCCCAGAAGCCCTGGCCGGACATCTCCTCCTCCAGAGCGTCCAGGCGCTCGCTGCGCGAGGCGAGGTCAAAGGTACCCCCGAAGGTCGTCGATGCGTCGGCGGGCGGCCTCGAGACACTGATTCTGTTCCTGAAATGACGCCATGGAAGTCGGTGGGCGGCGGGCGCGGCGTGAGAGGCGACAGGGCGAATCCGGCCCCGTGGGGCGCGGGCGGCTCCAAAGATAACCTTCCGCGGGAAGGGGCGGCCGGGACCGGGATCGCGGTCGGATTCCTCGCGTCGGCGACGCTTCGCCGCAAGTGGCGGCCGGATGCGCGGATTGGCGCAATGGAGGGTTCGCGCGACGATAGGGCCGGCGTCGCCGGTTGCGGGCTGAATCGTGCAACGTCTACGAGAAACGCGCGCCCTCAGGGAACCGCGACCGCGATTGCCAGCGCGACCCCCGCGCCATCGGGCAGGGCAGCCAGGCGGGCGGAGGCGAAGGCGTCGAGCGCGCTGACGATGTGGTTGGCGGCCAGGAGCCCCAGCGCCAGGCGGGCATCGCGGAAGCGGTCGTCGCTCGCGGCGATGAGGTTGCCGTAGCGCTCCCGGTCGGCTGCCGAACTCCAGGCCCAGAGGAAGGGCGGGCCATAACCCCTTTCGTGATAATAGGCAAGGGCGCGGGCGCGGCGTGGGGATCCCTCGGGGGCCTGGGCGTCCACATTGAAGATCTCCAGCGCAAGCGCCCAGACGGAGCCGTTCCAGGTGGTCGGGTCGGTTTCGGGCTGAATCCCGGCGCGCAATGGATCCGCGTCCCAGCGGCCGGAGGCGCTCCAGCGCGAGAGGCGCTCGAAGTAGTCGAAGTCGCCGTCGGTGCGGGGGGCGGCGCTGAGGCCGTGGCGGGCGGCGTTCCAGGCGAAGTCGCGGTAGTCGCGGCGGAGGTCGCGCGCATCGGAGCGCGCCCCCAGGAAGGCCACGACCGCGGCCGCCTCCAGCGCGGCGTAGGCCAGCCAGCGACGCTGTCCCTGCCGGTACTGGCCCAGGCCGGGGGCCGCAAGGGAGGAGACGAAGGAGGTGGCCGGGCCGGGAGCGCCGCCGTCCCGACGGGGGGTTGGTTCCCATCCCGCGCGGGCTGGCCAGACCGATGGGGGAAGGGGGAGGGAGATGGCGGCCGCAGCGGGGGGTTGAGGGGTGGCGGGGAGGGGGGCCGGGAGGCCGACGAGGCCGGTTGCGGCCAGGAGGGTGGGGATCCGCCAGGCGCGCCGGATGGGCCGGGCTCTCACTCGTAGGTGGCCGACAGGGTGATGTGAACCGGTTCCGTCTGGCCGGTCACCACCGAACGCGTCAACGACTTGGCGAGGTTGAGACGGAATCGCTCAACGCCGAACCCCACTCCCACCGAGGCGCCGTTCGTCTGGTCGTATCGTCCGGCGACGTAACCGGCGCGGATCGACACGAGATCGGCGGCCGCATAGTCCATCCCGAAATAGAGCGACGGGGTTCCCGGGTTGCGCCACGGCTCCTCCGCCTCGGCCGTCAGCCAGAGCTCCATCGGCAACTCGTCCCCGGCGGCGCCGTTGAGGATCTCCCATGCGGCGGCAAGGCGAAACCGGGTCGGCAGCGGATCGGACTGTTCCTGGTTGATGACCTGAAACTCCGTTCCCGCATGGGCGATCAACCAGCCGATCCGCAGCGGCGTTCCTTCGAAGGGCACGGCTTGAAGACCAACGTCGAGTGCGTAGGCGGAGCTTGTGGTCTCGAGATCGGGGCACTGGCCGCGGCAGGCGATCCGGAACTGGACCAGCTTGAGATTGATGCCGAAGTCGAGTTGGCCCGGCAGCGAAGTGGCGTAGCTGGCAACGGCCAGGTGATTGCGAATGGAGATCGATCCGAGCACCGACCCGAAGTCGTCGCGCAGATCCTGGTCGCCGATATCCAGCAACAGGTAGGAGAGCCCGAAGGTTCCGACCCGCCGCCAGGGGAAGAGCGCGCTGATGGCCGTCGCCACGCCGGCGAGCTGGTCGCCCCGGTAGAGCAATATCCGGCGTTCCCTTTCGCCCGCCAGTCCCGCCGGATTCCAGAAGGCCCCTTCCTCGGTGGACAGGGCAGTCATCGCGCGTCCGACTCCGACTCCCTGCGCACCAACCGGCAAGAGCAGGAAAAGCGCTTCCTCGCTTCCCCCTTCGTTTCCATCGGCATCCTGGGCCGCAACCGGCGCGGCCGGCGCCAGCCCCGCGACCGACGCCGCAAGCGCCAACGGAAGGACAGGCCAACGCTTCGCGCCCATCAGGGCGGTGCCTCGTATCCGAACATCGCCAGACCCTTTCTCTTGCGTCGCCACCCCGGCGAAACCTTCACCCATAGCTCAAGATACACGCGGCGTCCCAGGAAGCGCTCGATCCGCCTGCGCGCGTCCACGCCAAGTGCGCGAATTTGCCTCCCCCGTTGGCCGATGACCATGCCCTTCTGGGATTTTCGCTCAACGTGGAGCGATGCGGCGATGTAGACCGGGTCCTCCCCTTCGCGAAATTCTTCGATGCGCACGCCGGTCGCGTAGGGGATTTCCTGGTGACAGCGCCTGAAGAGAGCCGCGCGGATGAACTCGCGCGCAAAGAACCGGACGGGCGCGACGGCGAGGTCTTCGGCGGGGTAAAGGAAGGGACCCACCGGCATCTGCGCTCCGACATGATCGACAAGGGCGCCGACCCCCGCGCCGGTGCGGGCGGACAGAGCGAAGAAGGGCGCATCCAGCCCCTCCGCGAAACGCAGCGCCGCTGCCGGGCTGAACCGCCGCAAATCGGATTTGTTGGCCGCCACGATCCGCGGGACCGGGCTGCCGGACAACAGGATTCGCAACGCCTCCCCCATGTCCGGGCGAGGCCGCTCCGTTCCGTCCAGCACGACCGCCAGCGCGTCGGCGAGGGCGATTCCCCGCTCCACCTCCAGCAGCATCGACCGGTGCAGCAGAGACTTGCCGGCAACGACTCCGGGGGTGTCGACGACCACGATCTGAAGGTCTTCGCTCGTCCGGATCCCCGTGACCCGCTCCCAGGTCGTCTGCGCCCGGGGGCTGGAAATGCTCAGCCGTTCTCCCAGAATCGCGTTGAGAAGGGTGGACTTTCCCACATTCGGGGGTCCCACGAGGACGAGAAATCCACATCGGGTGGCGGATTCCCGGCTGGCGGCCGCATCTGACGTCATGAGCGGACTGCCCGAAGAACAGGGAGGAGGGTGCGCCCGCAAAGCGGTGCGCGAACAATCGATCAGGTCATGAGAAGCGGACGGGTAGACTTCGAGAATCTTTCAGAACGACGCCAAAGCGCCGACCCTACTCGATACTCCAGAAAGGAGGTGATCCAGCCGCAGGTTCCCCTACGGCTACCTTGTTACGACTTCGCCCCAGTTACCAAACTTGCCTTCGGCCGCTCCCTCCCGAGGGTTGGGTCACGGACTTCGGGCACTCCCGG
>JAJEBW010000011.1 GCA_022822325.1 Gemmatimonadota bacterium
AATCTCGGGGCCAAACGGCCCCAATCCGGATCATCGAGGCAAACAGGGGGCGAGAATCCGCCCCTGGAGGGCGCTCCGGCGGACTCGGCCTACCCTTACCCCTCGGAAAAACGCCAGCCGTCTGACGCTCCGGCCCGGGTCGCTACGCTCCCCGCGCCGGAGCGTCAGACGACCCAACCACCCCCCACCGCCCACCCCTTCTCTTGCCCCAATCCCCCAAACTCGTCATCATCTCTGCACCCGAAGCGTCGCGGCCTCTCATTCTCATCCTGATTGTCGCAACGCTCTCATCTTGATTGTCGCCGCGCAACCTGCGCTCCCTCGCCCCGACCCACATTCATCAGGCCCATCGAGCTCACCCGCCAACTGCTCCATCCCTCGGTGAACTTGCGCGCCCCGATCAACAGATTGACCCTGGACCCGTCGTCGTTGAGACCGTGGAAGAGCGAATCGGCGAACTCGCGCTCGGTGGCGTCGAGTCCTTTGTCCAGACAGTGCTTTCGGAGGCTCCCCGGATCGCCGACGTTGACGACCCCGAAGGGATCGTTGTCGCCCACGCGCAACGCCATCTCGCCCGCCGTTCCCTTGAGGCGCTCAATGTGCAGCGCGCCGCCGGCCGGAGCGTTGAAGAGGGATTCGAGCGTTTCGCGGTAGATCTCGTCGGGCCTCAGGCCCGCGTCCTGAAGCGGCCGGAAGTGATCGTCCAGAAGCGAGTGGCCCAGAATCTCGGGCATGCCTTTGTCAAAGATCCGGCGAATCCGTTGCGTCGCGCCGTCGGGATCCCCCACATGGTCCCGCAGGAAGCCGAGGATATCGACAATGTCGGACTTCTCCTTCGTGCCCAGCCCCTTGGTCACGCTCCCCCCCACGAACACCCACAACGGCCGCTTGATCCCAAAGGGGCGCAGCCCTTCGCGCGAACGCCGGAAAACCCGCTGCTGCTGAAAGAAGGTCAGGAGCGCCGCGGTCAGGTAGTCGCGCCGCCATTCGTCGTTCCTGTCCTGGGCGAGATTGAAGATCGCATAGTCCTTGCCGAAGCCGTCGCCATGAAACCATCGGTACGAGTAGTCGAAGAGGATGGAGGTGGCGTAGCGGCGAGTCATCTCGCGCTTCTCCTTCGCCTTCCCCCTGATCGCGTGCCCGAAGGTGGCGGAATACTCGAATGAGAAGCCTTCCTCGCACAGTTGGTCGCGCCGCTTCATCCAGGCGCCATGCGCGCCCGCGGACATCCCCCGGTGACCTTCGTCGACGAGCACCAGGTTGTTTCCCTCCAGCGCCTCCGCCGCAACGACCTTGTCGCCCATCTCGTCGCCCAGCCGACTGACCTCCAGCACCTCGACCATCCTGCCCGAGAAGAGACTGCCGCCCGCCTTGTTGAAGGGCTCGGCCTGAATGCCCGACGCAGCGAACTCGCGCAGGTGCTGACGCGACAGGCCCTCGTTGGGGGTGACCAGGAGGATGCGATTGAGCTCGCGCTCGCGGCCCCGTTGCGCAAGATGCCGCTGGAAGAGCCGGATGTGCGCGTGCATGAGCAGCGTCTTGCCGGAACCGGTCGCCATCCAGAAGGAGAGCTTGTTGAGCTGCGCGCGGGGGTCGCCGGATTCGTCGTGCGGTCCGATTTGGCCGCTCGCGGGCTTGCCCTCGTTGAAGCGGTCGATCGTTGCGTTGAGCTCGGCGCGCAGGGCGGCGGGGTCGGCGAAGTAGCGCTCCAGGTAGATCTCGGTGAAGAGCAGCGCGAGCCACTGAAAGTGCTTCCAGCGAATGGGAGAGTCGCCGCGGCGGATGCGCGGTTCGTTCATGGCCCGCGTGACGCGCACGATGTTGTGGTCGTGACGGAGGATCCGGTCCGTGGGAAGGGCGGGACGGCGATCGGCGGGGAAGCGAAGCAGGAGTTCGCGGCAAAACCTGTGCACGCCCTCCGCGTCGGTGCCTTCCAGGGCGTCGTCCTTCAGATGCCGCGCGAGTTCGGCGAAGTCCGTGCAACCCAAGAGCCCAAGAACCCATTGGTTGAGAACAAGCTTCTGGCTCAGCGTTACAGACATTGCGGAATCATCCCCGGCTGCCCGTTCAAGGCCGCGGGCGCGCAAGCGCGCGACGCGTCCACACCCTTCACCGCCCCAACTCCTGCGCGAACATGAGGCGGTGGAAGTCGGCCTCGATCATGCGGACGGTCCAGGTGTCCTCGGCTCTGGCGCACCGTTCCAGGTTCTGGTCGCCGTTGACATACACCACCTCGAAGCGGCGGTCGCCCTCCTGGAAGCCCTCTTGCCGGAACCAGGCATCGAGGACGGCGTTGTCGCGCGCGATTCCCTCCGCGTCGTCGCCGCCGGGACGGTTGCGCCAGATGACGAGCGCGGCGCGGCCATCGGGCAGGGTTCCCTCTATTGCGCGGAAGTGCCACGGGCCGTCGTCGTCGCAGGTCAGCATGTCCGCCTCTACGGTGACGCACTCGTCACGGTCGGTCTTGAAGCTGGCGCGGTACCGCCGGGGCGCCGAGATGCGCCGGACGCGCAGACCGAGCAGCCAGTTGAAGGTCTCGGCCAGATCGACGGTGGCGGTGCGACTTTCGTCGGATGCGGGCCGCCGGACGGCGAGCTCGTAGCGGTCGGGATCCAGGAAGGCGTCAACATCCAGCAGCGAGCGGCTGCCGCGCGTCCCGACGTCGAGGATGTAGCGGAGGAGGTACTGTTCGCGGAGGCGGCGGCCGGCGCCTGACGAGTCTTCAGGCGGCGCGGTTCCTACGCTGCCCGCAAATACGCTGCCAGCCCCCCCCCCCCTTGCACGGATGTGTATTGTTGTGCTATATGCAGATTGTTCAGCGTATCCTCGTAGGACTCGATGCGGATCGCCTTCATGATGCGCGGAGACCGCCCGGCTTCCTCGTCGGTGGCGCGGCGCGTCGGCCGACCGTCCTTCCACCTGGGCGCGAAGGTGACCTTCTTGAGGCGCGGGACGAGCACGGTGTCAAAGTGGTCGCCGACCTCGACCAGGATGAACTTGCGCGAACCGCCGTCCTCGCGGTTCAGGTTGATGACGGCGTGGCCGGTGGTTCCGGAGCCTGCGAAGTAGTCGAGGGTGAGGGGACTGCGTCTCGCTCGCGTGGCGACAGCGATGCATTCGGTCACTGTATGGATCGATTTTGGATAGTCGAACAAACGTGCACCAACGACATCCCGCAGGACATTCGTGCCGTGAACACCGGCGTTGAACTTTTTCTCAAACCAATTGCTGAAGATCGGGCGGTGGCCGTTGGTTCCCGACTTCAGATAGATCGTCTTGCCGCTCTTGCACAGGAGATTTCCATCCCTGATCTCGTCAAGACAGGATTCGTAGGAACGTCGCCATACACGTTCTGTTCCATCAAGACCAAGAGGGTAGATTCTCAGGTATCCCTCTTCCGTTGGAATTCTCGGATAGTCATGAGTGTTCGGCTCCGGCGGCCGTTCAACGCCGACAACCTCGGACGATTCAGGATCCACCAATACCGCAAAGAAGCTGTTTGGACGACCGGTCCTAAGGTTGCTCGTGGCAGCACCCGTGCGTTTGAATCCGATAATGTTGGGCTCTGTCTTGGGTTCACCGAATAACGTCCTTTGCCCGGATGGCGTCGAGAAGATCGCGTATTCGTGCGTGGCCGAGATGTTGGTACCTTCGAGGCCTGCTCCCGCAGGATGGTGGTTGACTACTACAGTCGAACGATCGGCGTGCAACAGGATGGCGTCGAGAAGGCAACTCAGGTGAACGAACTCGGTATCGTCAATCGCCGTCACCTGTGTGCCCGCCCGGGATACCAGCGATGCACCCCTCGTCAAGCGATTCGCCATCATAGTCATCCACGACGAATGTCGAAAGTCGTTCTTGTACAGAATGGCTGACGCATCCGTATTATACGGAGGATCAATATACACACAATCCACCTTCCCCTCATACCGCCGCCGCATCAGCCCCAACGCCTGAAAGTTCTCCCCATGCACCAGCACCCCATCCGTCATCTCGTCCAAATCCCCGAAGGCCGCCAGCAACCGCGCCGTGAACGCATCGCCAAAGTGCCGAGTGTCGATCGTCAGCGTCGGATGCTGCCGCAGAAACCCGACCGTCAACGGCTCCGAATACGGCGCCATCCCCGATGTCCCCGGCAATCGCCCCTGCGCACCATCGGCCGAATCCTTCCCCACCCCGTCAATCCCGCAGAGATCCACCCATTCCCGGCGTTGCGCATCGTTGGCCGCGATCTCCGCGAGCAGTCCTTCCGCCAACTCCGGCGGCTCCAGCTCCGCCACCACACCCACCCGCACCAGCCACCGCGTCTCGACGACGAACTTCTTCTTCAGCCACAGCTTCTTCTGAAAGCCCTCGAGCTGGGCCAGGAAATCGATCAGCGTGTGCGCAATGCGGCGAATCACCCGGATCTTCGAGAGATATTGCTCCACGCGCGGCGCCGTCTCGCTCTCGATGTCGTCCAGGTGCATGACCTCGTTCTTGATGTAGAAGTCGAGCTCGCGGCGCAGGAAGGGGCCCAGGTCCTTGTGGATGAAGTAGTCGTAGCTGTTGCGGGCGGTGTAGCGGTCCAGGTGGGCACGCAGACGGCTGTAGTCGGCCTCTTCGCCATTGGATTTGATGTGCGGCTTGCCAAGTTCGTTCATCCAGCGGTGAAGTCTCTTGTTGCCTTCCCCTGCTTTCTGCACACTCTCTTCGGCCAACTCCTTCAACGTATCCTGATTCGGGATCTTCGCCCTGCCCTTTCGCGCCCAATCGGGCCAGTCTTCCTCCTGCCTCACCGGCCGATACTCGAACCCAATCACCAGCTCTTCCTTGCCGCTCTCCCTGCCCCGTTCCAGCCTCATCGGCCCTTCGTCCGCCAGCACAAAGAGCCTCCCCTTGCCCTCGCTCGCCTTCACATTGTCGTGCTTGCCCTCGGCAGCGTCCACCAGGCGGAAGTGCACGCGCATGGGATCGCCGTCGCCGTTCGGCCGCAGACGGAAGGCGTAGTTCCTGAGGTACTCGTCGGTCTTGATGTAGTACTGGTCGGCGTTCGCCCAATGCAGCTTGACCTCTTCGCCCGCGTACGGAATCGCGTAGACGCCGTCCTTGTAGACGCGCTTGCTCAGGAAGTCGCCCTTGTCGTAGTAGCGCCGGAAGAAGCGGTAGAGATGGTCGTAGACATCGCCTTCGAGGGCATCGAGGTCGGCGGCCGGACCCGTCACCGTTCCCAACTGCCGGCGGAGCTCGATCACTCTGGGCGCCGTGGCGGGCTCATAGCCCAACGCCCTGGCATTCCCCTCCGCCTCGGCCAGGCACTTCTCCAGCCGCTCCCGGTTCGCCGATCGGTAGCCGGCGAAGGCGTCGCGCACCTGCGACTTCAGCTCCCCCTCCAGGAAGCCGGTCACCTCGCGGCTGCGCGCGTGCATGATCCGGTAGAAGCCGAAATCCAGCTCGGGCTTGTCGAGTTGGAAGAGCTCGCGCAGAAGGGCGACGAGGCGGTCGAAGCGGGGGGGAGTGTTCACGGGGGAGCGCAGGGTGGAGCGGTTCGGGTCAGAGAGAGCAAAAGGGGTGGGAGAGTGGGACCCAAAGATCGGGATGTCAAGCTCGGATGCCTCGGCGTCGACGAACTGCGTCGCTCATTCCCGTTGCGTCAAGGGGGATCGCGATCAGGAGGCTCGGCGAGTCAGGTGGATGCGGTGGCTGAATCCTCGTCCGCCCGCCCCCCCTGGAGCGCCATCACATCCTCCACCTGCCGAATCAGCGCGCGCGCCAGGATGATCGCGGCCGGACGGTCGATGGGCTCGTGGTCCTCGGGCAACCGGTGGTATCGGAACGCGACCGCAAAGCGATTGAAGGCCGTCAGAGGACGGAAGAAGCCGGTGGAAGCGCCCGCGGCGTCAAGGCGACCCAAGAGTTGGTCAAGCTCGTGGGTGAGCGGATACTTCTTCCCGAGAAGCGCCAGCCAGGCCTTGAGCGCCTTCTCGGCGGCTTGCTGGACATGAAAGCCGAAGGTTTCGTCGCGAACGCGCGGCGTGGATTCCTCCAGGGAAATGAGGTCCGCGCGGGTACGCTCCAGGATCTCCCGGGCAGCCTTGAGGTCGCTTCCGGAGGCCGGGGCCGCCCCCTGCCCCGAGCCGTACACCACCTTTCCCTCGCGCAGCGCGCGGGCCAGCACATGGTTGAGCGAGTCGCGCCAGTAACCGACCTCGTCCCGCGAATAGACAAGGATGTCCGTCCCGACGCCGAAGCCCTTCACGGCTTTCCGCGCGGCCTCCCGCACGCGCATGATCTCGCGGTGGCGGCTTCTCCCCGGTCCGAAGGGCTCGCCCTCCACGACGATGAGATCCACATCGGAGCGGTCCCGGTGGTCCCCGCGTCCGCGCGACCCGAAGAGGATCACCTGTTCCGGCCCGGTCTCGGCCACGATCGCATCGACCATGGCCTGGATCGCGGCGTCGGTCAACGCTCCGCTTCCTGCGCTCCGCTGCAAATCCCCCATCCCCCCTCACCCCTCCCCATGCGCCAGAAACCGCTCCGCCTCCAGCGCGGCCATGCACCCCGTCCCGGCCGCCGAGACCGCCTGGCGGTAGTAGTCGTCCATCACGTCGCCGGCCGCAAAGACCCCGGGAACGTTTGTTTCCGTCCGCCACGCCGTCGGCAACCGCACGTAGCCGTTCTCCTTCAGATCGAGCTGGCCGCGCAGGAAGGCCGTGTTGGGGTCGTGGCCGATCGCGACGAACATCCCGCCGACGGCGACCTCCCGCTCTTCCCCCGTCAAGGTTTCGCGCAGCCGCAGCCCGGCGATCACCTCGTCGCCCAGCACCTCTTCCACCACGGTGTTCCAGAGGAAGCGGATCTTCTCGCTCGCCAGCGCCCGCTCCTGCATGATCCGCGAAGCCCGCAACTCGTCGCGGCGGTGGATGAGCAGCACCTCGCTCGCGAACTTCGTCATGTAGAGGGCCTCCTCCATGGCGCTGTCGCCGCCGCCGACCACCGCGATCACCTGGCCGCGAAAGAAGGGGAGCGCCCCGTCGCACACCGCGCAGGCCGAGACGCCGCCCCCGCTCTGCGCCAGCCGCTCCTCGCCCGGAACCCCCAGCCAGCGCGCATTCGCCCCGGTCGCGACGATCACCGTGCGCGCCCGCAGCTCGTCTCCCCTCGAGGAGCGCAGCCGGAAGGGCCGGCCGGAGAAGTCCACCTCCACGATGTCCTCGGTGACGACGCGGGTGTCGAAGCGGAGCGCCTGCCTCTTGAAGTCCATCATCATTTCGATCCCGCCCACGCCGTCGGGGAATCCGGGGTAGTTCTCGACGTCGGTGGTGAACATGAGCTGTCCGCCGGGGATCATGGTGCGGCTGCCGGCCCCCTCGAAGACGAGCGGCTTCAGATTCGCGCGGGCGGCGTAGATGGCGGCGGTCCAGCCGGCGGGGCCGGAACCGACGATGACAAGGTCTTCGACAGGGGCTTCTTCGAGCACGGCGGCTTCTTCGGGCACGGGGGTTGCTGCGGGCACGGCAATCTTCTCTTCGCAAAATGGGGGAAACGATTGGGAATGGGGGACGCGATTGGGAATGGGGGACGCGATTGGAACAGGTGATTGCGATTGGAAACGGGTGACGCGATGGGGAACGGGTGACGCGATGGGGAAACCGGGACGCGATTCGGAAACGAGTCCGGGGAACAAATGGCGTCATCGGCTCCGGGGGCGTCAGAGGTGCAGGGCGCCCTCCCGGTACAGCGCCGAGTTGCGGTAGCGCGCGAGGCCGAAGGTCAGGAGGAGCTTGGCCGCCACCGCCAGCGGCACGCCGATCAGGAGCCCGACGAATCCGAAATACAGTCCCCCGAGCGAAAGCGCCAGCACAATCCAGACCGGGTGTAGCCCCACCGAGTCGCCCACGATGCGCGGACTGATCACGGCGCTCTCCAGCCCCTGGGCCACGCCGTACACCACCGCCACCTTGGCCAGCGACAGCACCACGTCGCCGCTGACCAGCGCAATGACGATCGCGGGAATGAGCGACACGACGATCCCCAGGTAGGGCACCACGCCCAGCACCGCCACGACGGCGCCAAGGAGGAAGGCGTAGGGGAAGCCGGTCAGCAGAAGCCCCAGCCAGGTGATCGCCCCGGTGATCAGCGACGAGGCGAGCTGGCCGCGAAGGTACCGCGAGAGGAGGTCGTCGTAGCTGCGGGCGAGCTCTTCCACATCGCGCCGCGCGCGGCCGGGCAGCAGTTCGGCAATGCGAGACACCATGCGGTCGTAATCGCGGAGGAGGTAGAAGGTGAGGACGGGGGTAAGGGTGAGATAGCCGATCACGGTGGCCAGGGTGGCCACGCCTCGCCCGAGACCCAGTACCGCCCCCCAGGCCCGCTGCGTCAGCTCCTCGCGCCGGGACTCCAGGAAATCGGCGACGGCCTGGGCATCGAGGCTCTGAATCCAGCTCACGACCGCCGCATCGTCCACGAAGGGCAGATCGAATCCGGGCGCTTCCGGCGAGAGACCGCGCACCCAGGCCCCGAGCTCGTCGATCAGGCGGGGCGTCTCGGCCACGAGCAGCCGGCCCTGCCGCACCAGTTCGGGAACGCCAAGGAGGAAGACGACGGCGCCCAGCGCGAGGAAGGGCACCAGGATGACGAAGATCGCTCCATTGCGGCCGATGCGCCGGTGGGCGGAGATGCGGTCCACGACGGGATCGAGGATGTAGGCCAGAACCAGCGCCAGGACAAAGGGCGCCAGCAGGGTGCCCGCGGTGCTCAGAACCCAGAGGAGGACCAGGAAGGTGGCCACCGCAACCAGCCGCGCGTGGCCGCGGACGCCGCGAAAGGGCGCCAGCAGAACGACGAAGACACAGTAGAGGATGAAGGGATTCAGCAGCCCGCGCATCGCGAAGAGAAGGGCGCCCCCGGCAAGCACGGCGAGGGCCGCCTGCACGATCCGCCATTCGCCGCCTCCCCGGCCGGGTTCGGGCGGATTCACCAGCCCACCTCGTCGAGGGTGTCCCCGGCGCGCAGAACCATCCGGCTCGTGTCCCTGTAGGGAATGCGGGATGCGGCCTCCGCGAGGGGCATCCAGGCGCAGGCGGTGATTCCCTCGGCGCTCTGCGGGACGGGTTCGCCGATCCGGCTGCGCATCAGGAAGAAGGTGCAGTACTTGTGGATCATTTCACCATTCTGGCGGAAGATCCAGTCGATCGTTCCAAGTTGCGGGCCAACCCGCTCCGGCCGGATTCCCGTCTCCTCCTCGACCTCGCGCGCCGCCGTCTCGCGCAGCGTCTCGCCCCCCTCGATATGGCCCTTCGGCAGCGACCACCGGCCATAGGGATCGCGAATCACCAGGACATGCCACGCGCCCGCCAGCGACCGCACCACCACCCCCCCCGCGCTGCGTTCGATCCTCCCCGCCCGCACGCCATCCATCCCCACACCTCCGTTTCTGATTGTCATGGCCCCGGCCCGGAATTGGGCTGGGCCGTCTCCGTTCGGCGCGGCGCGAGATTCCGGAGTCCCCCCCGCCCGGGATGTACGGGACCGCCGCCCGCTCGCCGCGCACTCCAGCACCGGACGCCGCTCCCACCGGGCCAGCGACCGCCACAGCCGCCCCGGCAACTCATCCATCGTCCCTTACCATTGCTTCGAATACCCGTTCCATCGCTCAAAAGATCGACAGGCTCAGGTACTTTTTCGGGTTTTCCTGAATGTCGGCCAGGAGCGCCCGCATCTGTTCGATCGCCTCGGCCGCGTTGTCCGCCAGAGCGGGATCGCCCAGGAGACGTCCCAGCGATCCGTCGCCGTCCTCCGCCGAAGCCATCAGCGCATTGAAGCGCCCGAATGCGGAATCGGCCGTCGCCGCCGCGGAGCGGATCTCCTCCAGCGATGCGTTCATGTCTTCGGTGAGGGCGCGCACATTCTCGGCGCTGGCCTCGGCGTTGGCCATGATCCCTCCCACATCGAACCCGGCGATCATCGAATCGACCCGTTCGAAGGAGATGCGGGCCGAACGCGCCGCCGCACCCAACTCCTCCGCCGATGCATTGACCCCGCGCGACAGATCCTCGAAGCGCTCGGCCTGCTGCGCGATCATCTCGTTCAGCCCGTTGCTGATCTCCCCGATGTTGTCGATGGCGTTCTTGAGATTGAGCGCCGTCTCTTCGGTGAAGGCGATCTCGAAGCGCTCGGAAATCACCGTCAGGTTGCGCGCGATCTCGTCGGCGGTCGCGGTCAGGCGCGAGAAGTCGGGCAGCGCCGTTCCGGGGAGCACGCCTTCCTGCGGATAGTCCAGGAATTCGCCCTGGGGGAAGTCCGCCCGGTTCAGGATCTCGGCCTGCCAGTCGCCGAAGAGCGATTCGGGCGCGACCAGCACGGCCGCATTCTCGGGCAGCGCGAGGCCGGGATCGACGCTCAGATCCACCAGCACGGCGTCGCCCCCGGGCGCGAGCCGCACCTCCTCCACCCGCCCCACCGCCACCCCCCGGAAGCGGACGCTGGCGCCCGGCACGAGCTGTCCCACGCTGGCCGACGCGGCCGTGAGCTCGACCATGCTGCGCCGCCATCCGCCCTGCAGCCAGATCGTCCCCACCACCGCCACCGCGATGCCGAGCAGCACCACGAACCCCACCAGGGCTTCGCGTCTTCGGTCCATTGTCCTCTCCTCGTCTGGGCGTTCCGGACGGCGCCGCCATCTCGCGCGGCGCGTTGCGGGTTCGGGTTCAGCGCTCCGCCCGGTCTTCGGACCGCGCGCGCCCGGCCCCGAAGTAAAGATCGGGATTCCCCTCGACGAAGCCTCGCAGCACCGGATCGGCGGCGGCCCGCACCTCCGCCGGCGTGCCCGTGAAGCGCGCCTTTCCCTCGTGCAGCATCGTGATCCGGTCGGCCACCCGGAAGGCGCTGGTCATGTCGTGCGTGACCACGAGGCCTGTCACTCCGAGCTCGTCGCGCATACGGAGTATAAGCCGGTCGATCACCGCAGTGGTGACCGGGTCCAGTCCGGTGGTGGGTTCGTCGTAGAGGAGGTAGCGCGGCGAGGGAGCGATCGCCCGCGCCAGCCCGGCCCGTTTCCGCTGTCCTCCGCTGAGCTGCGCCGGGTAGCGGTCCCCCATCCCCGCAAGCTCCACGAGCGCCAGGCAATCCTCCGTGCGCGCCCGAATGCGCCGCCGGTCCCAGCCCGGCATCCTGCGCAGCCCCATCCCCACATTCTCGGCGACCGTCATGGAGTCGAAGAGAGCGGCGAACTGGAAGACGTAGCCGATCCGCCTCCGCAACCGGACGAGCGCCCGCCCCTTCAGCTCCGGCACGGCCGCGCCGTCCACCGTCACCGAACCCGAGTCCGGAGTCAGGAGTCCCACCACATGCTTGAGCAGCACCGACTTGCCGCTTCCCGAGGGACCCACGATCGCCGCCGTCTCGCCGTCCGTCACCCGCAGCGTGAAGCCCCGCAGCACATCGCGCGGACCGAAGGACTTGCGCACCTCGCGGAGATGGATTCCCACTTTGCGCCTCTACAGCAGGACGGCCGCCCAGAAGGCGTCCAGACAGAGGATGAGCATGCTCGCCACCACCACCGTCCGGGTCGCGCTTCGGCCCACTCCCTCCGCCCCGCCCTCGGTTCTCAGCCCGCAGTAGCACCCCACGCCCGTCACGATCGCGCCGAAGGAAACCGACTTGATGACCGCGAACCAGACGTCCCAGGGATCGAAGAAGAGCCGCAACCCCTTGACGAACTCCGGCGACGACATGTCCAGAAGCTGCAGCGCCGTCACCCACCCCGAGGCGATTCCGATCGTCATGGCCAGGAGCACCACGATGGGAAACATGAGGACCGCGGCGAGGATTCGGGGGACGACCAGGTAGGCGAGCGGATCGTAGGCGAGCGTCTCCAGGGCGTCGACCTGTTCGGTGACGCGCATGGTGCCGAGTTCGGCCGAGATGTTGGCACCGACGCGTCCGGCCAGCGTCAGCGCGGTGAGGACCGGTCCCAGCTCCAGGATCATCGTCTTCCCCACCAGCGTGCCCACGAAATAGACGGGAATGGCGCCGGTCAGGGTGTAGGAGGCCTGCAGCGACATCACGATGCCGGTGAAGGTCGCGATGAAGAGCGCGATGGGAACGGAGGCCACTCCGATGCGGGCCATCTCGGGGAGCAGATTGGGGAACCAGACGCCGGCGTTGCGCAGCGAACGGAAGGCGGCCGCAAAGAGGGTCGCGGCGCGTCCCAGCTCCTCCAGGAGGGCAAGGAACCGGACGCCGAGGGTCGAGAAGGGGCGCAGGACCGATTCGATCATCCGATTACCGGGGGGACCGGGCCGGATGGGCGAGGTACGGGGCGGGCTTGCGGGGAAAGGCGCTCAGGATGAAGACGACCGGGTCCGGCGCGGCTGCGGATTCCCGCGGGTGACGCCACCGCAGCACGACTTCGCGCATCGATTCGGGGGAAGCGCGCAGGACGGCCTCCACCTCCAGCTCCTGTTCGGGGGACTCGATGCGGAGACGAATCAGCTCGCCGGGGGAATCCTTCGGACTGCGCCGGGGATTGCGAAAGAGGGTGCGGGTCGAACGCCGTCCCGAGGGAAGGGAGCGGGCCACGCGAATGCGGTCGAGCCAGTCGGGCGGGTAGCTGATTCGGTAGCCGAAACCGGCCTGATCCCGGCCCTCCGCCATGCGGTTGTGCCGCGCCATCCAATCCTCCGGGTCTTGACCCGCCCGCCACTTCGTTGCAATCGTTGTCGCATGGGCGGGCCGTCCCGCATTCACGCGTCTCTTCCGGCGGCCGCCAGGATCTCCCCACCCCACCTCCTCCGGCCACCCGGCCTCTTCCGCAGCCGTCCGGCGCCGTTCGTGCGCGCAAGACCGAGCCCCGCCATGAACGGCCCAGGGTCACCCGAAATTCCCCATGGACATCGCAATTCCCCATGGACATCGCCGAACTGAAGAATAGCACGATTGCCGATCTGCGGTCCCGCGCGGCGGCGCTCGAGATTCCCGCAACCCCCGCTCACAGCCGGCAGGAGCTGGTCGCGAAGATTCACCAGGAGCTGACGCGGAGGGGAGAGGCGCCCACCGGCCGGGGCGTGCTCGACATCATGCCGGACGGATACGGCTTCCTGCGTTCGCCGGCCTGGAACTACCTTGCCGGGCCGGACGACATCTATGTGGCCAAGGGGCTGATCGCGTCGCGCAAGCTGCGCCGCGGCGACGCCGTCGAGGGTCCGGTGCGCATCTCCGGGCGGGCCGACCGCTACCTGGCGCTGGCGGAGATCGAGCGGATCAATGGACTGGCGCCCGCGGAGATCGCCGATCGGCCGAACTTCGAGGATCTGCGCCCCTGGCACCCCGACCGGCGGCTGCGGCTGGAGGCTCCGGGCGGAGAGCTGACGGTGCGGATGATCGATCTGATCGCGCCGCTGGGGATGGGGCAACGCGGACTGATCGTTTCCCCTCCCAAGGCGGGCAAAACGACGATACTGCGCGACATCGGCCACGCCGTCACATCCCATCATCCCGATGTGCAGTTGGTCGTCCTGCTCATCGACGAGCGCCCCGAAGAGGTCACCGAGATGCGCGACAGCGTCGGCGGCGAGGTGATCGCATCCACCTTCGACGAGAGCGCGACGAGTCATCGCCAGGCCGCCGAGATGGCGCTGGCCAGGGCGCGGCGGCAGGTCGAGCACGGGCGCGACGTGGTGCTGCTTCTGGACTCCATCACCCGTCTGGCGCGGGCCTACAATCTGCTGGCGCCCCAATCGGGAAGGCTCCTCTCCGGCGGGGTCGCGGCCAACGCCCTGGCCAAACCGAAGCGGTTCTTCGGCTCGGCGCGGAGCGTCCACGAAGGGGGGTCGCTCACGATCATCGCCACCTGCCTGATCGAGACGGGAAGCCGCATGGACCAGGTGATCTTCGAGGAGTTCAAGGGGACCGGCAACATGGAGCTGGTGCTGAGCCGCGAGATCAGCGAACGGCGCATCTTCCCGGCCATCGACCTGAACAAGTCCGGCACCCGGCGCGAGGAGTTGCTGCTGACGGAGCGGGAGCTGAACCGGGTCTATCTGCTGCGCAACTTCCTGGGACAGATGCCCGAAGCGGAGGCGACCGAGTTCCTGATCGAGCGCATGTCGCGCTACCGCCACAACTATGGCTTCCTCCGGGCGATGGCGAGCGGCGAATAGCCCCCGTTGCCGCTGCTCCCGTCGGCGCGGGCGTCCGGTTCGGCGGGGGCGACTCGGCCGGATCCACCCGAGAGTCGCCGAGCGAAGCGCTGGCCAGCTCCGGGACCGGTCCCGCGGGAGGGCGGGCTTGGAAACGCGGCGGGAATCGGGTTGGGGAAGACGCCCCCGGGAATGCGTCGCTTCGGGGCGGGGGCCTCGCCTATCCGTCCACGCGAGCCCGATCGCCCTTCGGAGCTCCGGCGTCCCGGTAGCGCGGATTGACGACCAGGTCGCCGGAATCGAAGATCTTGCGATCCCACGGATAGACGACGGTCGCGTCGGTGGCCAGCGCGAAGTAGTCCGGCTGGTACCCGCGGGGGCGCACGAAGCAGGTGGCCGTGTGGATCTCCGCCGGTCCGACTTCGCGGAGAGCGGCCAGGGCGAGGCGCATGGTGTCGCCCGAGGTCGTGATCTCGTCGACGATCAGGACCCGCTTGCCATGCGCCTGGCGAGGCGCGCTCGAGAGGATCGAGGGACGCCGCCGCACCGTCCCGCCCCGCTCGCGACGGGAGATCTCGATCGAATGGAAGTCGCGGCGCATCATCGAGGCGACGACCGCGCCGGGAATCACGCCGGCCCGGGCAATCCCGATCACGACTTCGGGGTCGCAGGAGCGCGCAACCTTCAGCGCCAAAGCGCGGCAGAGTTCGCCGAACATCTCCCAGGACAGTTCGAGGAGTTCGTCGGCCGGGGTCGCCTGCCGGTGGTCGAAGGTTCCGGTCAGCATTTGTCTCTTCGCTCTCTCTGGTGCAGTTTCCCTGGCCATCCGCCCTTGTCCCGAGCTTCGCGCGGTCCGGGCTCGTCCCGCCGTAAGCGCGAGCCCCCGCCCCCTTCCCACGCCCGGAGCGCCGCCCGTCATGTCCGCCGACGCCCAACGGATCGCCGACGAACGCCTGACCCGAGCGCTCGCCGAGAGCGGCGCGCCCGATCCCAGGGGCGGATGCCGCGACCAGTTGCGCCGTCTCAGGCGACGGAGCCCCGAGCGGTATGAGGAAGGGGTTGCATATTACCGCAACCGGCTGGTCCCGTCCATTGCCGGGGAGGAGGCCGATCCGCTCGCCGCCTGGCGCGACTACGCTCTCTTCATCGCCGAACTGGCCTCTCCGGGACGAGCGGTGGCGGTGGACGAGGAGGGGCGCTCGCGACCCTTTGCGGCGCCGGGCAAGCCCGCGGACATGGTGCTCCACCTGCCCGACCGGAACCGGGCGGCGGCGGTGTTGATCGCGCTGCCGCCGGAGCCCTCCGCAGCGCAGCGGGCGACGCGCGACTGGCTGGTTCTCGGTCGCCGCGAGCTGGAACAGTGACCGACGCGCCGAAGATCCGCGAGCCTGCGCGCGCCGCCAGGACCCCTTCCCGGCACGATCCGGAATCCTCGCCAGGCAGCCGGCACGGCCCCCATGCGATCGCCGGCCCGGCCACCGTGCACATCTGGGAGGGTTCGCTCCTGGCTTCGGCGCCCGCCCGGCGCGCGGCCCGGTCGCTGCTCTCCAACCGCGAGAAGGACCGCGCGGATCGATTCGTCCACCAGCGCCACCGCCGCCGCTACACCGTCGCGCAGGCCTGTCTTCGCCGGGTCGTGGGGCGCTTCCTCGACATTCGTCCCGAGGCGGTGCGCTTCCGGTTCGGCGCCTTCGGCAAGCCCTTCGTGCCCGGCGGACCGGCCTTCAACCAGTCCCATTCGGGCGAGCGCATCATGATCGCGGTGGCGCGCGGCGGCCGTCTCGGCATCGACGTCGAGGAGATCCGTCCCGTTCCCCTGATGCTGCGGATCGCGCGGCGGCGTCTCGCGCCGGACGAGGCCAGGGCGCTGCTCGCGGCGGGAGGAGAGGAGCGGACCGCGCGCTTCTTTCGCATCTGGACCCGCAAGGAGGCATTTCTCAAGGCGCTCGGGGTCGGGTTGACGCACCCGCTCCGCAACTTTTCGGTGGACATCGCGCCGGACACGACCCGGGCGCTCATTGACGCCGGCGACCTTCGGGAAGATCCGGACCGGTGGTTTCTGGGAAGCGTGCCCTCTGCGGCGGGCACCGCGGCGGCGCTCGCGTTGGACCGGCCCGGGGTCCGTCTCCGCCCGCTGGATTTCGACCCGGCCCAGCGGTGAACTCCCCGCCGACGGCGCCCGTCACCGCCCGGCGCAGGCATCTCGGCCGAACCGTCGCAGTGCAGGGCCCGGGGCACCGACCCCGCATCCGCCACCGAATCCCGATCGCGCGCAAGCGTCCCCTGCAAGCCGCGACGGGCGCTCACCCGCAGATTTGCGACTCCGCCTCCGAGCAGCCGGACGTCACCCTCTCCCCCGCTCCCCCTTCCCCGCACTCGTCCTTCGCGCCCGGCTCCGCTTCCCCCAGCCCGGTCGTCGCATTCGAACAGATCGCCCCATTTGCGTAGCAGGTGTAGCAGGCCGCTTCGGCCAGCGGCGCATCGATCGCCACCGCCTCGGCCAGGGTGTCGGCCAGTCGCGCACTCGGGTAGTCGAGCAGGATCGGACAGGCATAGACCCCGCTCGCCGTCACCAGGCGCGCGCGGGAGCAGAGAAGCCGGTTCAGATCGTAGCCGTGCAGCATCTCGTGCGTGACCCGCTCGCAGGGCTGGTAGCCCCGGTTCCGCTCGGCCTCCTCGCCGATGAGCAGCGGCGGCAGAATCTTGAGACGCGGATCGGTGTAGCCCACCTCGGCCAGCGCGTCGCGAAAGGCCTGGAGGGTGCGGGCCATCTCTTCGGAGGGCCAACTCTGCATGGCCGTGATGATCGGGCGAAATCCCGCCGCCACCAGGTTGCCGACCCCCTCCATCGCGCGCGCGAAGGCGCCCTCGCCGCGGATCGGATCGTTCGTTTCGGGCGAGTGGCCGTCGATGCTGACGCGCAGCTCCAGGGGGTGCGCTCTCGTCTCCCGCAGCGCCCGCAGCCTGGCCACCGTCCGCTCCGGCAGCAGGGTGGCGTTGGTGAGGACCGTGGCGGGACCGTACTCGAGCGCGTCCGCGAGGATCCCCACCATCTCGCGATTCATGAAGGGCTCGCCGCCGGTGAAGTAGTACTCCTTCACACTGGATCCGGGATTCGCATGGAACCCGGGATTCGCATTGGAGCAGGGATTCGCATTGGACCGGCGAAGGCTCGTCGCGGTCCCGTTCGGCGCGTCGCCATTCGCCGCCCCATTCGCCTTGCAGCCGTTCGTCGTCCCCTTCGGCGCAGTCCCGTTCGCCGCAGCCCGATCCGTCGCGTCACAGGCCGCCGCTTCCCCACTCGACGAGCCGCCATTCAGCGCTTTCCCATTCAACGCGACCGATTCCTCCAGCGCCTCCCGCACCGCCTGCCGCGTCATGAACCAGAAGGAATGGTTGTCGGGGGAACAGGAGATGAAGCAGTGGCGGCAGCGGAGATTGCAGACCGTTCCGCTGACCTGGAACCAGAGCTGGTCGAGGGCGGCGAGGGGAACGGTGGGGGCGGCGGAGGCGCGCATGGGTTCGGGTCCGGGAAGGGGGAAGGGGGGCGGGGGAAGGCGGAGTGCGCGACGGCGAGGCAGGGCGAACCGTCGAACAGGCTACCGCAGCGCCCGACCGTGGGTATCTTGGCTGAATGGCGGCGGCTCCGCCAGTGCGATCCGGTCCAGGACCCCGATGTTTCCGAAAGTGCGAACCGGCGCCCGAAACGAACCGGTCCCGAACGCCAAACCGGCCCCGAACGCACGAACCAGTCCCCACAGAGACCAAACCGGCCTCGAACGCACGAACCAGCCCCCGAGAACGAAACCGTGGAATTCACAACCATCAATCCCGCCGACGGAACCCTCCTCCGCAGGTATCCCTTCCAGTCGCCCGATGCCGTGGACGCGGCGGTGGCCGAGGCCCGCGAAGCGCAACGCGGATGGCGGCTGTTGCCCCCCGAAGACCGGGCCGCGAGAGTGGCGGCGCTGGGCCTCGAACTCCGCTCCCGCCGCAGACGACTCGCCGAAATCATGACGATCGAGATGGGGAAGCCGCTGCGCGAGGCGGTGGCCGAGGTGGAGAAGTGCGCGCTCGGCTGCGACTACTACAGCCGGCGCGGCCCCGGCTTCCTCCGCGACGAGAGCGTGGAGATGGAGGATGGCCGCGGCTACGTCGCCTTCCGGCCCCTCGGTCTGGTGCTCGCGATCATGCCCTGGAACTTCCCCCTCTGGCAGGTCGTGCGCGCGTCGGTCCCCGCTCTTCTTGCCGGAAACGGCGTCCTCCTCAAGCACGCGCCGAATGTCCCCCGCTGCGCCCTCGAGCTGGTCGATCTCTTCGCGGCGGCCGGTTTCCCCCGGGGCATCTTCACCAATCTCTTCATCGACCTCCCCGCCACCGGCGCCCTCGTCGAGGACGAGCGCGTTCAGGCCGTGACCCTCACCGGAAGCACTCGCGCCGGCCGCGCGGTCGCCGGAATCGCCGGATCGCAGATCAAGAGCTGCGTACTGGAGTTGGGCGGATCCGATCCCTACATCGTCCTCGAGGACGCCGATCTGGAGGCTGCGGTCGAGGCGTGCGTGGTGGGAAGACTTCTGAATGGCGGGCAGAGCTGCATCGCCGCCAAGCGCCTGATCGTCCACGAGGCGGTGGCCGACGACTTCACCGATGCCCTGGTGCGAAGGATGGCGGGGGTGCGCGTCGGCGATCCCCTGGCCGAAGCCACCGACGTGGGACCGCTCGCCCGCGAGGATCTGCGCGATCACCTGGCCGACCAGGTCCGCCGGACCATCGCCGCGGGAGCGACCTGCCTCCTGGGGGGCCGCGTTCCCGACGCGCCGGGATGGTACTACCCCGTAACCGTCCTGACCGATCTTCGTCCCGGAATGCCCGCCTGCGACGAGGAGCTCTTCGGTCCGGTCGCCTGCGTCATGCGCGCCGACTCCGAAGAAGCGGCGATCCGCATGGCCAACGACACCCCCTTCGGCCTGGGCGCCGCCGTCTTCACCCGCGACCTGGCCCGCGGCGAACGCATCGCGCGCGACGAAATCGAGGCCGGGTCCTGCTTCGTCAACGACTTCGTCAAATCCGACCCGCGCCTCCCCTTCGGAGGCGTCAAGGAGAGCGGCTTCGGGCGCGAACTCTCCGGCTTCGGCATCCGCGAATTCGTCAATGTCAAGACGGTGCGGGTGATGGATTGAGGGTCAACCTCGCGACCGGTCCACATCCGCGCCAGACCCGCCGGAAACGACCAACGACGAAAAGATCAACTGCAAAACGGCGCTGGGGGAAGGAAGCTTCTGCCGCCCCGGCGCGGCTCCGTCGTCCCACCGGACCGGCCAACAACTCGCGCGGTGCGCCTGCGGGATGCGCGGCCGCGGGGACGCACGCCGGGCGGAGCGGCGGTCAAGGGACGATCCCCCCCTGCCCCGCCCCCCGCCGCAGTACCCTTCCCGGCACGGCTCCCGTGACTGCGCCGCCCTCGTAGACGACCATTCCGGCCACCCACACCCGCTCGATCCCCGTCGCGGTCCGGTGCGGTTCGGCGGTCGTCGCGCGGTCGATCACGGTGGCGGGGTCGAAGAGAACCATGTCGGCCGCGGCCCCCGCCCTCAGCCTGCCCCGCCCCGCAAACCCCATGTGGTCGGCGGCCAGTCCCGTCATTTTGTGGACCGCCTCCTCGAGCGCGAGCCGCCCCTCTTCGCGAACGTACCGGCCCAGCACCCGCGGATAGGCGCCGAAGCCGCGCGGATGCGCCCCGCGCAACCCCCCGTCCGACGAGACGTTGGTGTGCGGCCACGCCAGGAGCGTCGCGATGTCGTCCGTGTTCATGCTGGTCGCGACGATGCTCTCGCTGCCGTCGCGTCCCTCGGCGCGCGCGGCCTGCGACTCGGCGATCAACGCCAGGTAGGTGGCGACGGGATCGGCGCCGCGCTCCCGGGCGATCTCGGCCAGCGTCTTCCCCTCCAGCGCCGGATCGGGCCCGAAGCGCCCGATCAGCATCCCCTCCGGCGCAACCAGCTCCTCCAGGGCGTAGCGGGCGGCCTCGCGGTCGGCGAAGTCGCGTTCCGGGAAGAGCACCGTCATCGTGGACTGCCAGTATTCGTAGGGGTAGACGTCGGCGGTGATCTCCAGGCCACGTGCGCGCGCCGAGTCGAGCCGGGAGAGGATCGTCGGCGCCTGACCCCAGAGTTCGCGCGCGGCCAGCTTGAAGTGCGAGATCTGGACCGGAAGGCGGGCCCGTTCGGCAATCTCGATCGTCTCGTCCAGGGCCGCGTGCAGGGCGCGGTCCTCGCTGCGCATATGCGAGATGTAGCGGCCGCCGCGCGCCGCCGCGGTCCGGGCCAGCGCCACCACCTCGCCGGTTGTGGAATAGATGCCGGGGTCGTATTCCAGGCCGGTGGACAGCCCCAGGACGCCGCTCGCCAGCTCCGTCTCCAGGAGCGCCTGCATGGCCGCGATCTCGGCGCCGGTGGCCGCACGCCGGAAATCGTCGCCCATCGCCTGCCGCCGCAACGTTCCGTGTCCGGCGTAGGCGGCCACGTTGACGGCCGCGGGCGCCGCCTCCAGCGCCGCGAAAAACTCCGAGGCGGGGAAGGGCGAACCCCCGTCCTGGCCAACCACGATCGTGGTGATTCCCTGGCTGACCGCCGCCAGCGCGCCCGGTTCGTCGAGGAGGCCGCGGTCGTGGTGGCTGTGGGTGTCGATGAATCCCGGGGCGAGGACCAGACCCGCGGCATCGATGACCGGTTCGCCCTCCCGGGGGGTCGGCGCGCCGGGATCGTCGTCGGGGGACAGCGCCGCGATCGCGCCGTCCGCCACGCGCAGGGAACCGGCGAAGGCCGGACCGCCATTGCCATCCACGATGGTTGCGCCGCGAACGAGGAAGGACTCGGGGCGAGCGGGGGATTCGGCGCAGCCGGGGGAGAGGAGGGGCGGGATTGCGGACAGGAGGAGCGCCCATCCTTCGCGCCGGCGGCGAGGGTCGGCGCGCGGCCCCCTTCTCTTCCCCAACCCTGGTTTCGTCTCGCTCATCGGCCTCTCCATGGCAAGCCCCGCCGCCCGGCAGGAGTTGTGCCCGCGGGGAAGGCGGCTACCGATCCCGGTCGATCTTCGGCACCGCTTCCAGCATGCGCCCGGCCACCCTCTCCGCGCTCTCCATCGCGGCGAGATCAAGCTCGAAATCGGGCGTCTCGCGCGGCGCCAGCTTGGCCTTGAGTTCGCGAATCTCGCGCGGCGCCATGCCGAGAGCCGCCAGCCCGGCGTTGTCCAGACCCACGCCCGCCCGCGGCCGCAACCCTTCGTCGTCCCCCTCCACAAGCAGGGACAGCGCCGCCACTTCGGCGCGCGACAGACGCTCGCCCATCACCTGGTAGTCGATCCAGGCCTCGTAGCTGAGCGGCGCCACGCGCTTGACCATCCCCGCGATCGCCCGTCCGTATTCGGCGATCTCCCACTGGGCATGCGGATCGACGCGGAGGGAGAGAAAATGCAGAAGGTTGTGCAGGTCGATCTTCCAGTACCACTGCGTGTAGGTCGAGAGCGGCAGATCGATGCGCGCCAGCTCGCGGGCCACATCCTCGCCGACCAGCCAGCCATAGTCGTCCGCGGCCCGGCGGCGCGTCTCGTCCCAGCGGCGGACGGCCTCTCGGTAAAGCGCGGGATCGGCGGATTCGGGGGCGCGTCCCTGGTTGCCGACCCGGCTCTGCAGCGCGAACTGGCCCGGTTCCGGCCGGTGAAAGAGCAGAGGCATGAGCGAATACCTGCCGCTGTATTCGTTGATCGAGGCCGTCCGGTGCCGCACGAACTGCCGCGCGACGAAGATCGGCATGGCGCAGTGAAACTTGAACTCGACCATCTCGGAGGGGGTGGTGTGGAGATGGCGGCGGAGATAGCGAACGAGGCCGCGGGTGGCCGATACCTTGCGCGTGCCGTAGCCGTAGCTCACGCGGGCGGCGCGCTCGACCGATTCGTCGGTCCCCATGTAGTCGACGAGGGCGACGAAACCGTGGTCGAGGACGGGAAAGTAGCCTCCCAGGATCTCCTCCGCGGCCGGGACGGTGGGGCGCCGGGTCGCGTGCGTGCCGCCGGTCATTGCCGCTTCCTCTTCATGGCCTTGCGACGGGCGCTGGGGTTGAGTTCGCGCTTGCGCAGGCGGATCGCGTCGGGGGTGACCTCGATCAGTTCGTCGTCGGCGATGAACTCGAGCGCCTCTTCCAGCGTCATCCTGCGGGGCGGTTCCAGTCGCACATTCTCGTCGGCGGCCGCCGCGCGCATGTTGGTCAGCTTCTTGGTGCGGCCGATGTTGACCTCCATGTCGCCCGGACGCGCGCACTCGCCCACGATCATCCCGCCGTAGCAGTCCAGCCCCGGCTCCACGAAGATCGCGCCGCGCTCCTGCAGCCCGAAGATCGCGAAGGACACCGCCTTGCCCGTCCGGTCGGCGACCATCGCGCCGGTGCCTCGTCCCCGAATCGGCCCGGCCCAGGCGTCCCAGCGTTCGAAGCGGTGGTGGAGGATTCCGTCGCCCCGGGTGTCGGTGAGGAACTCGGTGCGGTAGCCGAAGAGTCCCCGCGAGGGCACGCTGAAGCGAAGGCGCGCCGCGCCCGACTTTCCGACCGGCTTCATGGCGACGAGTTCGCCGCGGCGGCGCGCCAGCTTGTCGATCACCGTGCCGGCGAGCTCGGAGGGAACCTCGGCGACGACCTCCTCGAAGGGTTCGAGCCGCTGGCCGTTCGGCCCCGCGCGGGTGACGACCCGGGGGCGGGAAACCTGGAACTCGTAGCCCTCGCGCCGCATCGTTTCCATCAGAATGGCGAGATGGAGCTCGCCGCGGCCGCTGACCGCGAAGACGTTGGGGCGGTCGGTGTCGGCGACCCGCAGCGCAACGTTGCGTTCCAGTTCGCGGCGGAGGCGGTCGCGCAACTGGCGGGTGGTGACGTACTTCCCGGCGCGGCCCGCAAAGGGGGAATCGTTGACGACGAAGTCGACCGAGATCGTGGGTTCCTCGACCTTGATTCCGCGGAGCGGCCGGGGCGCGGCGGGGTCGGCCAGGGTGTCGCCGATCTCGACGCCGTCGATGCCCGCGAGTCCGACGATGTCGCCGGCGTGCGCTCGCTGGATTTCGATCCGGTCCAGGCCGTCGAAGGTGTAGAGGCCGCTGACGCGCGCGGCGGGGACCGAATCGGGGCGGGGGGCGGGGGAGGCGGAGTTTGGCGAGTCGGCCGGGGGAGCAAGCCGGGCGATGCGCTGGCCGACCCGGACCGAACCGCGTTCCACGCGTCCGATCGCGATGCGGCCCACATAGGAGGAGTGATCGAGGGTCGAGACGAGCATCTGGAAGGGACCCTCGGCATCGACCGGGGGCGGGGGTATGTGACGGACCACCGTCTCGAAGAGCGGGGTCAGGTCGCGGCCGCGCACACCCGGTTCGGCGGCGGCCCATCCCTCGCGTCCGGCGGCATGGAGGAAGGGCGCGTCGAGCTGCGCGTCGCTGGCCTCCAGATCCATCAGCAACTCGAGCACTTCGTCGTGGACCGCCTCGGACCGCGCGTCCCCCCGGTCCACCTTGTTGATCACGATCACCGGCGTCAGCCCCAGGGCGAGCGCCTTGGAGGTCACGAAGCGCGTCTGGGGCATCGGTCCTTCCGCCGCGTCCACCAGCAGCAGGACTCCGTCGACCATGCGCAGAATCCGCTCCACCTCCCCCCCGAAGTCGGCGTGGCCCGGCGTGTCGACGATGTTGATCTTGGTGCCGCGCCACATGACCGCCGTGTTCTTGGCCAGAATCGTGATCCCGCGCTCGCGCTCCAGGGGGTTGGAATCGAGGACGCGTTCGGCCACCTCCTGCCCGGCGCGAAAGACGCCCGCCTGCCGAAACATCTGGTCCACGAGGGTGGTCTTGCCATGATCGACATGCGCGATGATGGCGATGTTGCGGAGCGGCAGCGCCGTCATCCGCCCGGTTTCCGCCGGCGGGGACGGCGTCGCGGGCGCCCTCACCCCCCTCCCCCCGTCCTCCGGCGCGTCAGGATCAGAACGCCCACCGGCGCATCGGAGAAGGGCGCGGTCCCCCGCAGGCTCCGAATCGGCTGCGGCGGCCGGGTGTCGGCGTTGGGCGAACGGTAGGAGGGGCCGTCGTCGGTGCCCGCGTCGAGCGGATAGAGGAGCGCCTCCACATGGTCGCGCCACTGCCCGAAGCCGTCCAGGAGAGAGAGTCCGGCAACGCCCGCGAACCAGTCCGGGCTGGGCGCGATCATCGTCACCAGGGTGAGCGACGACTGGTCGTGCGTGAAGGTCGCATTCCGAATGGTCGTGCTGTCGGGGCTGCCGGTGCCGCGGCCGGAGATCACGGCGAGCGCGTCATCGGGAATTCGGGCCCGGATCTCGGCGGCCAGCCGGCCGGTCGCGCCGGTCTCGGCCATCTGCTCGATTCCCGCGCTGGCGGTGTCTCCGAGCGCCCAGAAGACGGCTCGTTCGCTGTGCGCGGCGCCGATCAGCGGGGAGAAGTGCGCGCCGGAGGGGAAATCGTTGGGGTGGGTGGCGGCGCTCCAGGTTGCGCGGAAGAAGATGTCGTAGCGGGCGGTGTCGGGCGGGGGGGGGATCTCGCCGACCAGCGCCTGGACGTCCGCCCGAATCCCTTCCGCCGCCGATGCCACCAGGGTCTGCACCCCGGACTCTCCTCCCAGCGTCCAGCTCGTCGCCGCAATCCCGGCGGAATCGGTTGCGGCCACCTCGGGATCGGCGCTTCCATGGCCCTCCGCCGGCGCAAAGCGCACCTCCGCTCCCGCGATCGCGGCGCCGCCCGCGTCGTCCACCCGCACCGCAACCGAATCGGGCAGGGTGCGTCCCGGCAACCCCTCCTGCCCCGCGCCCGCAACCACCGTCACCGTCGCGGGGGCCTGCTCGACGACCACCTCGGCCATCCCCACAAGCCCCTGGTAGGTGGCGGTGAGAGCCGCGCGTCCATTCCCGACCGCCGTGACCTCGCCCCCGGAAGAAACGGTGAAGACGGCCGGGTCGGCGCTCGCCCAGGCGACCGTGCCGGGGAAGGCAACGCCATGCTGGTCGGTGATGCGGGCGGTGAAGGTCGCGGTGACGCCCAGCGCGGTCAGCGTCGCCCCAGCGGGCGAAATCACCACCGCCGTGGGGACGGAGGGCTCCACTTCGGGCAGCGATTCCTCGTCGACGCAACCGACGAGGAGCGCGCCGAGGACGAGAGCGGCGAGCCGCTGAGTGCGGGAGAATCGTGTGAGCATGGGTTCGGATGCGGCGATTTCACGGTGCGAAGGGAACGCGAAAGATAGCGGGAACGGTCGCGTCGGGCATCCGCGAATCCCCGAGTGTAGATTGAGTCCCACCGGATCATTCGCAGGCACACGATGCTGGGAGAAGGCGATGGCCCGAAACACCGAACCACTCGTGAATGCCGTCCTGGCCGCGGCGCTTGATGGCATGCACCCCCGTTGGCGGGTCTCCGCCGAACAGACCGACATATTGGGCTCCAGCGCCTTGAGGCCGGACCTGCTGGTCGCGATGGGCCATTCCGTTCCGGTCATTTTGGAAACCGAATTCACCCCTGCGGCCACTGTCGAGGACGATGCGCGCGCCCGTTTGGGACAGGTTGTCAGCGACGTGGGACACCCGATCGAGCATGCGATCGCCATTCGACTGAACCCGGGGCTTCGCGACTCGGACGACCTGCCCGCGTCAGTGCGGGAAACGACGGTTGAATGGTGCGTGCTCTCGGGCGACGGCGACGAGTCTTCGCGTTGGCCGGCCCGGGGCTGGATTGAAGGCCGGGTTTCCGACCTCGCTCACGCGATCGAACAGGTTTCTCTTTCGGAACGCCTGATCGCCCAGGGCCTGGAGATTCTCGAGGTTGGCGTTCGGCAGGCGGCCCACATCCACCGGAAGACGGATCCGGTCGCTTCGCGCGTTGGACTCGAGGCTGCAGCGCGACTTCTTCACCAGGAAGATTGCGAACAGACGTCGCGCATGGCCATGGCCATCATTGCAAACGCGATGATCTTCCACAAGACGCTGGAAGGCATGCACGGCATCCCCGAACTGGAGAGCGCGCGGGGAGAGCTTGGACGTTTCCTGCCATCCAGATTGGTTCAGCTCTGGCGCCGGATCCTGGAGGTCAACTACTGGCCGATCTTCAAGATCGCGATGGATCTTCTGCGGACGATCCGGACCATACAGGCGAAGATGATCCTTGACCGTCTCGCGCAAGTCGCCGACGAACTGTCCGCCATCGGGGCAACCAGCCTCAACGACCTTTCCGGGCGCATGTTTCAGCGCCTCATCGCTGATCGCAAGTTCCTCGCCACCTTTTATACCTTGCCCAACTCCTCCACCCTGCTGGCCGAACTCGCCATCCCGCGCATCAAGGCCGACTGGAGCGACGCGTCCTCCATTCGGAAGTTGCGCATCGGCGATCTGGCCTGCGGCACCGGCGCCCTTCTGCTGGCGGCCTACCAGGGGATCCTGGCCCGCCACCGGCACACCGGCGGAGACGACGCCACTCTTCACCCCGGAATGATGGAGCGCTCCCTCTTGGCCGCCGACATCATGCCCGCCGCAACCCACCTCACGGCGTCCAATCTCTCGGGGACGCATCCGGGCAGCACCTTCCGCAAGACTTGCGTGTACACCATGCCCTACGGATCGCAGCCTCAGGAACGCGAACTGCCCGTCGCCATCGGATCGTTGGATCTGCTTGAAGATGGGCGCGACACGCTGGCGCTGTTCGGCACCGGCCAGAGTCGGGCCCACGGTCAAAGGGAATCGGGCGACAACGTCGATGTGCGAGTGGATATCCCGCACGGACGGCTTGATCTGGCCATCATGAATCCGCCCTTCACCCGGCCGACCAATCACGAATCCGCCACGGTGCCCGTCCCGTCCTTCGCGGGCTTTGAGACCGGGGCGGACGAACAACGCGAGATGTCGAAGCGTCTGAAGCAGATTGGTCGCAATATGAAGCTGGGAGCAGGCCACGGAAACGCCGGTCTGGCTTCCTACTTCGTCGATCTGGCGCACCTAAAGACGCGCCCGGGAGGCGTGATCGCCCTGGTTCTGCCCTTCTCCTTCGCGCAAGGCCGCTCGTGGGAGTCGGCACGGAGGCTGGTGGCCGCCGAATACAAGGATGTCGTCGTGGTTGCGATTGCCACCACCGGGAACACGGACCGGGCGTTCTCGGCCGATACGGGGATGGCCGAGATGTTGCTGTTGGGAACGAAGAGGCTCAAGGGCGAGAAGGCGGATTCATCCGTCCTCTTCGTCAGTCTCAAGCGCAGACCTCGGAGCCTGATCGAGGCCGGCGATGTAGCGCGCGCCGTTCGAGAGATCCGGCGGAATTCGGCTCAAGCGGGCTGGATGCGCGTGGGAGGGCACCAGGTCGGCAGCTACATCCGACACAACCTGACGGCGGGCGGCGCCGCAGGGATCGCGAATCCCGACATTGCCACTGCGAGCATCGCCCTTGCGAAGGGACGCCTTCAGTCCTCGCGGAGCCGGACCGCTTATGAAATCCCGCTCGCGCCGCTGGGCGAACTCGGCGACCGGGGACCGATCCACCGCGATCTCACGGGGCGCGCGCCCGATGGGAAACCCCGCGGTCCCTGGGATATGCATCCGATCAGCGAGATTGACTTTCCGCCAACCTGGCCCGCCCTCTGGGCACACGAAGCCGCCAGGGAGCGGCGCCTGATCGTCCAGCCGGACCGATACGGGTGGGTGCGGGAAGGTTGCCGCGACCTGGCGGTCGATCGCTGGGAGGCGTCCGCAAGCCGCTTGCACTTCAACCTCGATTTCCAGATCAACTCTCAGAGCCTCGCCGCCTGCCTGACGCCCGAGCCGGCGATCGGCGGCCGCGCGTGGCCAAGCTTTCGCGCCGACCGGGACGACTGGGAAATTCCCCTGGCGCTGTGGGCGGACACGACGCCGGGACTCATCCTCTTCTGGTGGAAGGGAACTCGGCAACATCAGGGGCGGGCGGCCACCACCCTGAGTCGCTTGCCCCAGCTTCCGGTCCTGGATCCTCGCGCGCTCACGCCGGCACAGATCAAGGAGGCTCGCGCGATCTTCGCGGAGTTCCGGGAGCGTTCGTTCCTGCCGGCCAACGAGGCCTACCGCGACGAGGTTCGCGCCGACCTCGACCACGCGATTCTCCGCCGCCTTCTGGACCTCCCCCACGACGTCGACGATTGGCTCCGTCTCCTCCGCGATCAGTGGTGCGCCGAGCCCAGCGTCCACGGCGGCAAGCTGACCCGAATCGACACGACGACGCCATGAGCGCCCAAAACCGTCGCCGTCCCCACCACTCCAAACCCATCGAGTCCCCCATGCACCTCCCCCGCCCCGCCCCTCTCCCCACCGCGGTCGTCGTCGCTGCCACCGCGGCCGTCGCCGCCTTCGCTTCCCCCGCCCCCCAGCGGCCCGCCCTCGCCGGCTTCACCGCGGATCGCGCGGCCAGCCAGCTCCTCTGCGAGGCCCGCTTCCTCGAACTGCCGCGCAGCGAGTCCTTCCGGGAGCACCTCCGCACGATCACCGCGGAACCCCACCCGGCCGGCTCGGAGGCCCAGAGGCGCGTCGGCGAGTACCTGGCGCGGTCGATGGAGGACGCGGGGCTGGAGGTCGAGAGCTACCCCTACGACGTGTATCTGCCCGAGCTCACCGACGACGTGGAGGTGCATATCGTGACTCCGGTGGCGATGCAACTCTCCAACCGCGAGCCCGCCCTGCCCGAGGACCGCTTTTCCGGCCACCCCGATCTGCTCAACGGTTGGAACGCCTTTTCGGGATCCGGCGATGTGACCGGCGAGGTCGTCTACGCCAACTACGGACGCCGCGAGGACTACCGGGCGCTCGATTCGATGGGCGTGTCCATCGCTGGAAAGGTCGTGATCGCGCGGTACGGCGGGAACTTTCGCGGCTACAAGGTCAAGTTCGCCGAGGAGCGCGGGGCGGCGGGCGTCGTGATGTTCAACGATCCCGGATTCTCGGGCCTCGGCGCCTACCCGGAGGGCCCGATGATGAATGGCCAGACGATCCAGCGCGGCTCCGTCCTCACCCTTCCCTGGACCGGCGACCCCCTCACCCCCTTCGTTCCCGCGCTGCCCAGGGACGGCGACACGCAGGTCGAACGCCTCGACCCCTCGGAGGTTCCCCTTCACACCATTCCCGTCCTGCCCATCGGCTACGAGGCGGCGATCGAGATCCTCTCGCGCATGACCGGCCCCGGGGTCCCGCCCGGTTGGGACGCCTCGATGGAGACCGATTACCGGCTGACCGGGGGACCGGAGCTTACGGTGCGGGTGCGCGTCAACCAGCCCAAGAAACTGACGCGGGCGACCAATGTCGTGGGCACTCTGCGGGGGACCGAGTTTCCGGACGAATGGTTCATCCTGGGAGCCCATTACGATCCCTGGGGATTCGGCGCGATCGATCCCAATGGCGGCACCGCAATGCTGCTGACTCTGGCCGAGGCGCTGGGCGAGCTCGCCCGCGAGGAATCGTGTCGGCCGCGGCGTTCGATCATGATCGCCCACTGGGACGCGGAGGAATACGGAATCATCGGCTCTACCGAGTGGGTGGAGCAGTTGCGCGAAGAGCTGGAGGCCAATGCGATCGCCTACATCAATGCGGACGGGGCGGTCTCGGGTTCCAGCTTCGGGTCGTCGTCGTCGCCGTCGCTCAAGGGACAGATCATCGAGGCGACGAAGGCGGTCGCCTATCCCGGCACCGGCGAGCTCCTGTACGACTGGTGGATGGCGCGCGCACCCGAGGGCGAGGAGGAGCCCACCCTGGGCAATCTCGGCGGCGGCTCCGATCATGTGGGCTTCTACACGCATGCCGGCGTCCCATCCGGCGCCATGTCGTCGGGCAACCCCGGCGGCGTCTACCACTCCAACTACGACAACTTCGCCTGGTTCGAGCGCTTCGGCGACACGGCCTTCGTCTATGGACCGATGATCGCGCGCGCCGACGGAATTCTCGCGCTGCGCTTCGCCAACGCCGACATCCTCCCCTACGACCCGATCCGCTACGCAACCGACACCCGCACCCACGTCGAGACGCTCTACGAGGTGGCCGAAGATCGGCGCCTGAGGATCGACCTGTCCGATCTGGTGGCGTCGACGGTGGAGCTGGAGGAAGCCGCCCGCGCCCTGGTCGAGGCCCGCGACCGCTGGATAGCGGCGGGCAGCGTGGACGCGGCGGCGGCCGAGCGGGCGAATCGCGCGCTGATCGGGCTGGAGAAGGCGTGGCTGAACGACCGCGGCCTGCAGGGACGGCCCTGGAGCCGCTCGATCTACGTCTCGCCGGACCCCTTCAGCGGCTATGCGTCGTGGATGCTGCCGGGACTGCGCTACGAGATCGAGACCGACGACCGCGCCGACATTCCGGGCTGGGAGAGGGTCTACATCAACGCCGTGCGGAATCTTGCCGAGCGCATGAGGGCGGTGGCCGGGATGATGGGGTAGCCGCTCGCGCCACCCGCTCGCGCACCAAACGCCCCGCCGTCGTCCGGGGTTCGGTCGTTCGGCAAAGCATGTTGGCGGGGATCTCCGCGACCCCGGCCCCTGCGCGGGCCGGCCCGGATGGAAGCCGCGAGGCGATGGCGCGCGCGCAACCCCCGTGGTCTTTGGACTTTCGATTTCGGTCCCCGGATTGCGGCAGGGAAGGCCCCGCAATGGCCGGATGGTCCGCAGCGGCGTATCCTGCTTGCGGAAGCACGCAACTCGTGGAAGCACGAAAAACGCCATTTCATTCCGGAGGTTCCCGCATGACCCGCCCCGCCACCCTTCCCCGTCCCCTCCTTCTCTGCATCCTCCTCGCGCTCGCTTCGCCCTTCGCCGACCCGGCCCCCGCTCCCGCCCAGCAGAGCGCGGCGCCCCCGGTCAACCAGAGCGACGACCCCACGCTGCGGGCCTTCGTCTGGCGCCAGATCGGGCCGTACGGACAGGGCGGGCGCGTCGACGACATCGCCGTCCACCCGGAGGATCCGCACACCTATTTCGCCGGTTTCGCGACGGGCGGGCTCTGGAAGACCACCAACAACGGCACCACCTTCCGGCCGGTCTTCGACAGCCATGGAACCCATTCGGTGGGCGCGGTGGCCATCTCTCCGGCCGATCCGAACATCGTCTGGGTGGGAACGGGCGAGGCCAACAACCGTCAGAGCTCCTCCTTCGGCGACGGGATCTACCGTTCCACCGACGGCGGCGAGACCTTTGCGCACATGGGGCTGCGCGAAACGCAAACCATCGCGCGGGTGATCGCCCACCCCACCGATCCGGATGTGGCCTGGGTGGCGGCGACCGGCCATCTCTTCGGTCCCAACCCCGAACGCGGCGTCTTCAAGACCACCGACGGCGGACGCAACTGGAACCATGTGCTTCGCGTGGACGACGACACCGGCGCGACCGACCTCGTTCTTCACACCGCCAATCCCAACACCCTCTTCGCGGCCACCTACCAGCGGCGGCGCACAAGCTGCTGTTTCGTCGGGGGCGGCCCCGGCAGCGGGATCTGGCGCTCCGACGACGGCGGCGACAACTGGACCCGCCTGAGCGGCAACGGACTGCCCCGCGGCACGATGGGACGGGTTGCGCTGGCGACGACCCCCGCGGATCCGGATGTGATCTATGCGCAGATCGAGGTGGCGGCCGACCGCGAAGATCCCTTCACCGACGAGGAACGGGCCGAGCTGCTCGCGATCGCCGAAGAGAACCAGCCGCTTCCCCCCGACGATCAGTACAACGGGATCTGGCGCTCGACCGACGGCGGCGCGAGTTGGGAGTTCCGCAGCAACGAGAACGGCCGGCCGATGTACTTCAGCCAGATTCGGGTCGATCCCAACGACACCGAGACCGTGTATGTGGTGGACCAGCGCGTGCACCGATCCGTGGACGGCGCCCTGACCTTCGAGCGGCTGGACGGGTACGGGCATGTCGATCAGCACGCCATGTGGATCAATCCGGAAAACAGCGACCACATCCTGATCGGCAACGACGGTTCGGTCGACGTCAGCTACGACCAGGGCGAGACGTGGGAATCGCACAGGGGGTGGGCGATGGGGCAGCCGTACCACGCATCGGTGGACATGCGGCGGCCCTACTACGTCTGCACCGGCCTGCAGGACAATGGAAGCTGGTGCGGACCGAGCGGCGTTCGCGGCGGCGTCATCCTGAGCGAGGACTGGTATCGCGTCGGCGGCGGCGACGGCTTCTACACCGCGGTGGACCCGACCGATCACACCATGGTCTACGCCGAATCGCAGAACGGCAATCTGCGGCGCCTCAACCTGGCGACCGGCGAGGGGGGCAGCATTCGGCCGCGCGCGCCCACCAACAACAACTCGCGCACCAACATCGCGCCGGCGCCCGAGCCCAACACCGAGATTCGCTGGAACTGGAACACCCCCTTCATCCTCTCGCCGCACAACCCCGATGTGATCTACGCGGCCGGCAACCGCCTCTTCCGCTCGATGGACCGCGGCTCCACCTGGACGATGAGCGAGGATCTCACGCGCAACGTCGATCGCGACCGGGTCGAAGTCATGGGCCGGGCGAACAGTCTGCCGCGCTGCAACCGGATGGACCGCGGCACCGAGTGCATTCTGTCGCGCAACGACGGTGTAAGTCGTTTCAGCACTGGCATTTCGGTGGCGGAGTCGCCGCTGGTTCCCGGGCTCCTGTGGGTGGGAACGGACGACGGCAATCTTCAGATCAGCCGGGATGGCGGCGCAAGCTGGACCGAGGTCGGGCGCAACATTCCGGGCGGGACGAACGGCTACTACATCTCGCGCGTGGAGGCGTCCCACTTCGATGCCGCAACCGCCTACGCTTCGGTGGACGGGCACAAGAGCGACGATCTGCGGCCCTACATCTACGTCACCCGCGACTATGGCGAGAGCTGGGAGAGCATCGCCTCGAATCTCCCCGAATACGGCAACGTCAACACCGTGCGGCAGGATCCGCGCAATCCTCGTCTGCTCTATGCCGGCACCGAGTTCGGCTTCTTCGTCTCGCTGGACGAGGGCGGAAGCTGGCAACCCTTCATGAATGGACTGCCGGTTGTGCGGATCGACGATGTGGTTGTGCATCCGCGCGAGGGAGACCTTGTGCTTGCGACGCACGGGCGCAGCGTCCTGATCGCCGACGACATCACCCCCCTGCAGCAGTTGACCGACGAGGTGACGGCCCAGGACGTCTTCCTCTTCGAGCCCAGAGAGGCGGTGCGCTGGAAATCGGACCCGCGGATGTCCAGATCGGTCACGGGGGACAAGGTGCTGCGCGGCGAAAATGCGCCACCGGGCACCGCGATCCACTACTGGCTGAGCGAGGCCTCGGGCGATCTGCAGCTCACGGTGACGGACATGGCGACGGGCGAGCTCTTCCGCGATCTGGAACCGGTGGGGAACAGCGGGATCAATCGCGTGAGGTGGAATCTGCGCGGCAATCGGCGGCAGGGGGGCGGGGGGTTCGGGGGCGGCGGGGGCCAGGGTCCGATGGCCCAACCGGGGCTCTACCGCGTCACCCTGACGGTGGACGGCCGCGAGCACACGCAGACGGTGCGGGTGCTGGAGGACATCTGGATGGAGCAGCGGTGACCGCGGCGCGGGCCCGGGCGGGATGGCTCCGTCCGGCACGTCATTGAGCGACATCTCGCTGGCGGTCCCGCCGGTCCGGGCGGGCGGCTGGGGCGGGAATGGGGAGCTTCGGTCATGATTCCGGCCGATTCGGACTGGTTCGAGCGCCTCTTCGGCTTCCCGGAGGAGTCCCGCGACGAAGTCCGCCGACAGCTCGTGGTGGAGGGGACCGCCCTTCATTCCCGCGCGAAGGGCGCATCCTACGGAATCGGAACCCTCGAAACGCCATCGCTTCGGCAGCTCCGGGACCGGGCGAAGGGCGCATCCGCGGGTCCCATTCGGGTGCGCAATGTCGTGGGGGAAGCAGGCGCTCTCCATGGCGACGCGGCCCATGCGGGCGCGCTCTTCCAGGTGGCGTCCCAGTTCAATCTCCTGGAGACGACTTCGCCCGACGTCACCCCGGAGCGCGGCGTCACCGGCTACGTCCACGACCGCACCCAGGGCCCGGCCTGCTCGCTCGCGGCGGCGGCGGCCACCCTGTACCGCAACTACTTCGCGCCCGTCGGCGACGGGATCGGCCAGACGCGCGAACGCCAGATCGATTGCCTGCGCGACCTCCACGATCTCCTCGCCGACGGCGGCCCGCCGCTATGGGAGATGCGCAACGGATACGCGCTTCCCACGCGGCCGCGGTTGGAACGCTTCGGCCACCGTTTCCGTTCCCTCGCGCGCCGCGACCGCGACCGGCTCCGAGCCGCGCTCCGAATCGGGATCCACCGCGACGTTCAGGTCACGCGGGCCAATCCGCCCCACCTCGTCTCGCAGTGCTTCTGCTCCGCCCTGCCGCTGGGCTACGCGCAGGCCGCCAGCGCCGAATGGGAATCCTTCGCCCGGTTGATCCTGGAGGCCGCCTACGAGGCCACTCTCCTGGCCGCGGCCGAGAACGCCGCCCGCTCGGGCAATCGCATCGTCTTTCTCACCCTGGTCGGCGGCGGCGTCTTCGGGAATCGACATTCGTGGATCCTGGGCGCCATGGAACGCGCCTTCGACCGCCTGGCCAACACTGCGCTGGATGTGAGGATCGTGCACTTCCGGGACATCGCCGAGCGGTACCGAATTCTGGAGAAGCCGCTCTCCTGATGGATTTGCTGACGGGCGCTGATGGAACCTCCGACCGTCGCGGCTAACCTCCCCGCCGAACTCTTGGCGCAACTCCCCGGGGATGGCGGCGGCGGCCTGCCGGTGCCGCGAACGGGGAAGGGACAGGGAGCGGAGCAATGGCCGGATCGGCGGGGGAACGGGCAGCGACTACGGGAGTGGCGGCGACGAGAAGGGGGGCGCCCTGCATCTCGCCAGTGATCGTGGTGCCGGGAATCACCGCGTCGGAGCTGCACGACGAGTACGCGCTTCCGCCCGAAGCGGTGTGGACGACCGTCCGCCGACGGCGCTACGACCGGATCGCGCTGCACCCCGAAGACCGGCGCTACGAGCTCCGCGAACCGTCGCGGGTCGCGCCGCGGGGGCCCTTCCCCCTGGTCTATGAAGAGCTGGTGGAGGAGTTGCGCGACGGCCTGGCGGAGGAGGAGGGAAGCGTGGTGCCCGTCTTCCCCTTCGGATACGACTGGCGCATCGCGCTGGATCTGACCGAGGAGCGCCTCGCCGAGTTCATCGTCGAGGTCGCGCGGCGCACCCTTCTGCTTCGCCACTACCGGGACAATGCGGCCTACGCGGCGGCGCCCACCGTCAGCCTCGTCGGCCATTCGATGGGCGGACTGATCATCGCGGGCTACCTGGAGCGGCACGGCGCCGCGCGGGTCGACAAGGTCGTCACCCTGGGAACGCCCTTTCAGGGCTCCCACGAGGCCATCCTCAAGCTCACCACCGGCACCAGCGATCTCGGCGACAGCCCCGGCGCCAACCGCGAACGCCGCGCAGCCCGTCTAATGCCGGCGCTCTATCACCTGCTGCCCACCTTCCCCGGCGCACTGCGCGCAGATGAAGGACTGTCGGCCGACATCCTCGATCCCGATGCGTGGCAACCGAATGTCGTGCGCACGATCGACGCCCAGGTGCGGGAATGGGAGGTCACCGGCGAGGCGCTCTTTCGCGAGCTGCTGGGATCGGCGGCCGCGCACCGCGCCCGGGTGGCGGAACTGCGGCTGCGCGATGGTTCCATGGTTGCCGGGAACGATCCGGCGGCCGGTCCGGCCACCCTCGCGGCGCGCGACTTTCTGGTCATTGCGGGAGTCGATTCCGAGACGCGGGTGTCGCTGCGGGTTCGTCGCGGTCCGAAGGGCGCACCCCGCTTCGACCTGCGATCGCGGGAGCGCCACAACGCCTGGAATCACGACAATCCGGCGGTCAGGCGGGCGACCGGCGACGGAACCGTGCCCCTCGCGGGCGCTCTTCCCCCCTTTCTCGACGAACGCCGCATCGTCTGCGTGACGCCGGGGGATTTCGGCTACTGGGAGTTGCGCGACCGCACGCTGTCGGGAGCGGCGGGCCTGCACGGCGCACTGCCGAAGATGAACCTGGTTCACCGGCTGGCGCTCCGCTTTCTGGCCGGCAAGGGCGACGCCTACGGCAACACCTGGGGACGACGCGTCCCTGGCGCGCCCACCTGGGAGCCACCGCTGGAGCTTGTGGAAAAGGAGTGAGCCCGAGCCTGGTCAGGAAGAGGGAAGAACCGTGATCACGGCGATGCCGACCCGGTTGCCGCCGGCCCGCGTCGCCTTGACATGGATCTCGCCCGTTCCCGGCCCGACCGCGGTCGCGACGCCCTGGCTGTTCACGGTGACGATGTCCGGGTGCGGCGCCGACCACTCGTAGTCGGTATCCTCGATCTCGTGGCCATTCGCATCCACCGCCACGGCGGAAAGCCGTATCGTCTGGCCGACCGCACGCAGCGTCGCCGTGTCGGGCATGACCCGAACCTCGGTGGCCAACTGGGCCACGCTGACCGAGGCCGAATCCAGGTATTCCCCGGCGCGCACATAGATGTCCGCCGAGCCGGTGCGCACCGACGTCACCAGACCGTCGTCGTCCACAGTCGCGATGTCGGAGTGCTTTGAGCTCCAGGCGAAGACGAACCCCGCATCGACCGTGTAGCCGTTCGCATCGACGACCCGCGCCTCCAGACGCACCGTGTCGCCCAGCGCGAAGAAGGTGTGGGCCGGGGGCGCGATGTCAAGCCCGACATGCTGCTGCGTCACGGTGATCGATGCCGAAGCGGAGGCGCCGTCGATCGCAACCGTGATGTTCGCGGCGCCGTCGCCGACCGCAGTCACCAGGCCATCCTCGTCCACGGTCGCGACCTGGGCGTCGCTTGAGCTCCAGACGAACTCCGGATCCACGAGGGCATTGCCGATCGCGTCTCTCGCGTCGACCGCAAGGCGCACGGTATCGCCGAAGGAAAGGAAGGTGGTGTCCGCCGGCGTGAGCTCGATCGCGGCGGGACGCTGGTCGACGGTGATCTGGGCAGTGCTGGAAAAGTCAAGGATGGCCGCGCTGACGACGACCACGCCGTCGGCCCACGCAGTGACCAGACCGGTCCCATTGACGGTGGCCACCGCGGGATCGCTCGATTCCCAAAGGGTGGGCTGCCCGGGGATCGGATTGCCCTTGGCGTCGCGCACCGCCGCCTCCAACTGGATCGTCTCGCCGAGCGAAACCAGCGTGTGCGAGCCGGGAGT
Source organism: Gemmatimonadota bacterium (assembly GCA_022822325.1). Classification (GTDB taxonomy): domain Bacteria; phylum Gemmatimonadota; class Gemmatimonadetes; order Longimicrobiales; family Gaopeijiaceae; genus Bin94. The sequence goes on from JAJEBW010000011.1 coordinate 37,392, forward strand.
GATGTCCATTCGGACCGGAACCTGCGCGACGGTGACCGACACGCTGGCGGAGGCCGGACCCGAGGTGGCCGTGATCATGGCGGTCCCATTCGCGACCGCCGTCACCAGCCCCGCCGCGCTCACCGTCGCAACGGCGCTCGCGCCGCTGCTCCAGGCGACCGCGGCGTCGACGATCACCTGACCCTCGTCATCCAGCACGGTGGCCGCGAACTGAACATTGTCGCCCACCGACGAGAACTGCGCCGATGGGGGCGAAATGGTAATGCTCGCCGCGTCGTCTTCGGGATTCGTGGTGCCGCAAGCCACCACGAACCCGAAGACGGCGACGCTGGCCGCGCGGGCGCACCGGTGCGCCCGCGCGGCCAGCGTCGCCGTCTTCGGGTTCGTGGTGGCTTGCGGCACCACGAATCCCGAAGAC
>JAJEBW010000008.1 GCA_022822325.1 Gemmatimonadota bacterium
AGCCCCGGTCGCCGGTCGGGTTCCCCTCCCGGCGACCGGGGCTTACGTTACACGCAACGAAGATCCCCGAGGGCTCTCAAACCCAGTCGGGATCCACCTTAACTTTGCCCTCGGACTGTCCAACGAAGTAGGACCACCCCACCAGGCCCCTGTCGGAGTTGCCGCTCCGGCAGGGGCCGACTCACCCACAACCTTAAAAGGTAGCTGGAGAATCGGGATTAGTGGGGGTATTGACTTCCATCCCGAAAAAGGTTACTATTCGTGCGTAAATCAACGGACACTTTGGACGGGGAGGAAACGCATGGAAAGAAGGCCGAAGAAGGCGCCCGGCAAGTACTGGAGGAAGGGACTTTCGCTGATTGACGTGGTGAACATGTTCCCGACTGACGAGGCAGCCCGCGACTGGTTCGAGGAGGTCCGGTGGGGCGGCGAGCCCGCCTGTCCGAACTGCGGCTCGGTGAACGTGCAGAGCGGCGCGAAGCATCCGAGCATGACGCACCGATGCCGCGAGCGGAAATGCCGGAAGTTCTTCTCGGTGACGACTGGGACGGCGATGCAGTCCACGAAGTTGAGCCTACGGGTGTGGGCTCTGGCGATCTATCTGATGACGACGGAGCTGAAGGGCCGGGCCAGCATGAAGCTGCACCGCGACCTCGGGATCTCGCAGAAGGCGGCGTGGCACCTCGCGCACCGGCTCCGGGAGGCGTGGGACACGAAGCAGGCCAGTCCGTTCGCCGGGCCGGTGGAGGTGGACGAGACGTACATCGGCGGCTTGGAACGGAACAAGCACAGATCAAAGAAGTTGAAGGCCGGACGCGGCCCGGTCGGCAAGACCGCCGTGGTCGGAGCGAAGGACCGCGAGACCGGACAGGTGGCCGCACGGGTGATCAGGCGAACGGACGGCGAGACGCTGAAGGGCTTCGTGGAGGAGCACTCCGAACTCGAGGCGACGGTCTACACGGACGAGGCTAGGGCGTACCGGGGAATGAATCGCCGCCACGAATCGGTGAAGCACTCGGTGGCCGAGTATGTCCGTGGGATGGCCCACACGAACGGCGTGGAGTCGTTCTGGTCCATGCTGAAGCGCGCCCATAAGGGGACGTTCCACAAGCTCTCGGCGAAGCACCTTCAGAGGTACGTGAACGAGTTCTGCGGCCGTCATAACATCCGGGAGCTGGACACGATCGACCAGATGCGGGTGGTGGCAAGGGGGCTGGAAGGCAAGCGGCTCCGGTTCAAGGATCTCATCGCCCCGACTGGAGAATCTGCGAAGGCACTATGACATGGAGATGAGACCGTGAAAGCCAAGGCGATGAAGAAGCGGCGCGGCCGTCCGGTGAAGTATCCGTTGCCGGAACCGATACCGGATACTCCGGAGAACATCTTGAAGGCGATCTTGGGCACTCCGCCCCGGAAGGAGGAGGAATGGAAGCACGTCAAAGACCGAAACGCGGGAAAGAACCGATGATGGTAGAGGCCGATTCGTGGTTACTTTCATCAATAATCCCCCAATGAATACATAAGGCCACGTTCCCTCTTCCGACAGTTTGTCGGGTCCGGATCCCCCGGGACGATCGCATCTCCGGCGCTCCGGCAACCGGCCCCTGCCGGCAGCCTGCGTTTGGGGAACCTGTCCCCCGGTCGTGCCGGCGCGCCGTGCCGGAGGGCGGACCCGGGGCTTGACAGCGCACGGCGCTGCGCCCAGAATATCATCCCACACAATACGCAAGCAGAGCTCTGACCCCCTCTCACCCCGAGCGGCGACACGCTACCGGGTTCCAGGTTGACCGCGGGCGCCGTTCCCGCTGTCAGGTCGAGCCGCCCGGAACCCCCGGGCGTTTGCTTTTTTGGTGCGGAAGACCGACCCTCAACACCCACCCCGACGAACCGGCGAGCGAGCCCGGCGTCGAAACACCCCCTGCCCAGGAGAGAGCCAAGATCGCAGAAAAACGTGTCCGCGTAAATGAACAGATTCGGATCAGCCCCGTCCGCCTCATCGACGAGAGCGGGAGGCAGGTCGGAATCGTCTCGGTCGACGAAGCGCGCGCCCGAGCTGCCCGCAAGGGACTGGATCTGGTGGAGGTTGCGCCGGATTCGAGGCCGCCGGTGGTCCGGCTCATGGACTACGGCAAGTACAAGTACAAGGCCGCCCGCGCCGCGCGCGAGGCCCGCAAGAAGCAGCACACCGTCCAGCTCAAGGAGGTGAAGTTCCGTCCGGGAATCGAGAACCACGACTACGAGTTCAAGCTCCGCCACGCGCGGCGATTCCTCAAGGAGGGCAACAAGGTGAAGCTGACGATGATGTTCCGGGGTCGTCAGGTCACCCATCCCGAGCTCGGACGGGAGGTGCTCATGCGCGCCACCCGGGATCTGACGCCCTACGCGCGCGTCGAGCAGTACCCCAACTTCGAGCGGAATCTCATGACGATGATCCTGAGTCCGCTCCGCAACCAGTAGCAGTCGGGAGAAAAACCGATGCCGAAGATGAAATCCAACCGCGGCGCCGCAAAGCGTTTCCGCCGGACCGGGTCCGGGAAGCTTGCGCGCATGCGGGCGGGAAAATCGCATATCCTCACCAAGAAGAACCGGAAGCGGAAGCGCCGTCTCCGTAGCAGCGCCGCAGCCGCCGGGGCCGACCGGAAGCGGGTGCGCCGAATGCTGCCCGGCTTCTGATCGCCTGATCGTCTGAATTCCGGAGGAGACCAGCCAAGATGTCGCGTACGAGGCATTCGGTCGCGCGCAACAAGCGCAAGAAGAAGATTTTCAGGGAAGCCCGCGGCTACTTCGGTGGACGCAAGAATCTCTATCGCACCGCCAAGGACGCGGTGGAGAAGGGGTGGGAGCACGCCTACCGCGACCGCAGGAAGAAGAAGCGCAACTTCCGCCGGCTCTGGATCGCGCGGATCAATGCGGCGGCCCGCCAGAACGACCTCTCCTATTCGCGCTTCATCAACGGACTGCGAAGGGCGGGGGTGGAGATCGATCGCAAGGCGCTGGCCGATCTCGCAGTTCGGAGTCCGGACGCCTTCACGGCGCTGGCCGACCGCGCGAAGACCGCTCTGAGCTGACCGGAAGGCGCCGGGATCCGCCGGGTCGAATCGTGACTGGGGAACGGGAGCAGGGGCGGGGCGGAGGGGGAACGGCGCGGGCGGAGGTCGCGGGCGACGCCTGCATCGAGTCCCTGCAGCGGTGGCGCGCGGAGGCGTTGGCCGCCGTCGAGGAGGCATCGGACGAGGCCGCGCTGGAGCGAATCCGGGTGCGCTACCTTGGCCGCCGCGAAGGACGTGTCTCCGGGGTGTTGCGCCGCATGGGGAGCCTGGCGCCCGCCGATCGCCCGCGCGTGGGCGCCGCCGCCAATCGCGTCCGCAAGGAGCTGGCCGCCGCTCTGAAGAGGGGTCTAGCGCGCATCGCGTCCGCCGCATCGTCCACCGGCCATCCCCCCGATCTCACCCTTCCCCCGCGCCAACGTTGGCGGGGCACGGTCCACCCGGTCAGCCGCGCGATCGACGATATCTGGAAGATCTTTCGCAGCCTCGGCTTCGTGCGGGTGCGCGGCCCCGAGGTCGAGACCGAGTGGTACAACTTCGTCGCCCTCAACACGCCGCTCGACCATCCGGCCGCCGACGAGCAGGACACGCTCTTCCTGGATCCCGGTCCCCATCCGCGCGGCGCCGCGTCCCCCGGCCTGCTCCTGCGCAGCCACACCTCGCCGGTCCAGATCCGGACCATGGAGCGTCACGAGCCGCCGATCCGCATCATCGCGCCGGGGATGGTCTATCGCCGCGACACCTACGACGCCACTCACACGCCCGCCTTCGCCCAGATCGAGGGTCTGGTCGTGGACGAAGGGGTCACCTTCGTGGATTTCAAGGCCACGCTGGCCGAGTTCGCGCGCCGCTTCTGGGGACCGGGAACGCAGATCCGCTTCCGTCCCTCCTTCTTTCCCTTCACGGAGCCCTCGGCCGAGGTGGACGTGAAGCGGGCGATCGTGCGCGAGGACGGCCGCGAGGAAGAGACCGACTGGATCGAGATCATGGGGGCGGGGATGGTGGATCCGGCGGTGCTCGACAATGTGGGGTACGACTCGGAGCGCTACACCGGCTGGGCCTTCGGGATGGGACCGGGCCGGGTGGCGATGCTGCGCCACGGCGTGCGGGACCTCAGGCTCTTCTACGAGAACGACATGCGCTTCCTGGGGCAGTTTCGGTGAGCCGCGCGGGCAGGCTGGAGGCCGCCGGGCAACCGGGGCGAGGGACGTTGCGCCGGGGATTGCGCCCCGGTTCGGACGGGAGGGCGGGGCCGGGCCGGACGGGAGTCGCGCGGTGAAGGTCTCGTGGCGCTGGCTCCGCGAACTGGCCCCCGGGATCCCGGGATCGTCCGCGGATGCGATGGCGGCGCTGGCCGGAAGGGGAGCGCCGGTCGAGGGGGTGGAGGATCCCGCCGAGGGCCTCCGCGATCTCGTGGTCGCAAAGGTGCTCGATGCGCGTCCGCACCCGAACGCCGATCGTCTCACCCTCTGCCGCGTCCTTGGCGCGGAAGGCGAGAGGCCGGTCGTCTGCGGGGCCCCGAACGTTCGCCCCGGCGCCTTCTACCCCTTCGCGCCGGTGGGGGCCGTCCTGCCCGGTGGATTCCGGATCGGGAAGCGCAGGATCCGCGGGCGGCTCAGCCAGGGAATGCTCTGTTCGGAGCGCGAGCTGGGCCTGGGGGAAGACCACGCCGGGATCATGCGGCTGGCGGGCGAGCACGAGCCGGGGGCGCCCTTCGCTGCGGCGGTGGGACTCGACGATGTGCGCTTCGACGTCGAGGTCACTCCCAATCGGGGCGATCTGCTCTCCCATCTGGGGATTGCGCGCGAGCTGCACCCGGAGGGCCAGGCGGCGATTCGGCTGCCCGCGCTGGGCGACTCCCCCGCGCCGTCGCCGACCTTCGCGCGCGGCGGGTCGCAGGCGGAGGCGGGCGGGGTGCGCATCGAGATCGAGGACGGCGATCTCTGCACCCGCTACCTGGGCGCGGCGATCCGGGGAGTGAAGGTGGGGCCCTCGCCCCTCTGGCTCGCCAACCGGCTGCGCGCGGCAGGGGCGCGTCCGATCAACAACGTCGTGGACGCCACCAACTACGTCATGCTCGAGCTGGGGCAGCCGCTGCACGCCTTTGACCTGGACCGGCTGGCCGATTCGACGGTGATCGTGGGAAGGGCGCGCGCGGGCGAGACGCTGCGGACGCTGGACGGCCAGGAGCGCGAGCTCTCGACCGGGATGCTGACGATTCGCGACGCGCGGAACCCGGTCGCGGTTGCGGGGGTGATGGGCGGGGAGGATTCGGAGGTGACCGCGGCCACCGGCGACGTGTTCCTGGAATGCGCCCTCTTCGAGCCGAAGCAGGTGCGGGCCACCCGGCGGGCGCTGGGTCTCTCCACCGACGCATCCTACCGCTTCGAGCGCGGGGTCGATCCCACCCTGATGGAGACCGCGCTGGTTCGCGCCGCCGGTCTGATCGCCGAGCTCGGGGGCGGCACGGTGGACGCGCAGGCGATCGACGTCCATCCCGCGCCGTGGCGCCCTCCGGTCGTGGCGTTGCGGCCTTCGCGGGTGGAGCGGCTCCTCGGCGTTCCCTTCGCCGCCCGACGGATCGTCGAGCTCCTGGGTCCCCTCGGCTACGAGGTCGTCGGCGAGGAGGACGACGCGCTTCACTTCGCGGTTCCGGGCCACCGCAGCTACGACACGCTGCGCGAGGTGGACCTGATCGAGGAGGTGGCGCGCACTCACGGCTACGACGCCTTCCCCTCCGAACTCGCCTCCTTCCGCCCCGGCGCTGTTCCCGACGATCCCCTCTTCGGGCTGGAGGACCGGTTGCGCGCCCGGCTCGCGGCCGATGGCATCAGCGAGGCCCAGACCCCGGCGCTCGGTCCGGCCGCCTGCGGCGACGTCGCGCTCCTCAACCCGATGTCCACCGAGGAGAGCCGTCTCCGTCGCGACCGCCTTTCCGGACTCCTGGTGCATCTGGAGCGCAATCTCGCGCGGGGCGTCGGCGATGTGCGCCTCTTCGAGATCGGCACGGCCTTCGCGCCCGCCGCGGACCGGTCGTCGCCGCCGGAGGAGTCGGCGCGGGTCGCGGTGGCGTTGCATGGAAGGCGCGCGCCGCTGCAATGGGCGGAGGGGGATGGCCGCTTCGATCTGTTCGACGTCGCGCGCGTCCTGGAGCTGATCGCCGCGGAGAGCTGGCCGGGGGGAAGGGTGGTTCCGGCCGCCGGGACCGAGGATGCGCCGCAGGCCGGGGACGGTCCGCCGGGAGAGATCGATCCGTCGCCGTACCTGCCGGGCCGGTCGTACGAGCTCCGCGACCGCGCGGGGAGGGTGGTGGGGCGGGGCGGGGAGATTCGTCCCGGGCGGATGGATCTGCCGCGCTGGGCGGGGGCGGTGGTGGGGGGGGAGGCGATTCTGCCGTCTTCCCCGGGCCCCGGACCCGCAGTGACCGCCCGCGATCTTCCGGACCAGCCCGCTTCGGAGCGCGACGTCGCCTTCCTTCTACCCCCTGGAATTCCGGCCGGCGACGTTCTGCGCGCGGCCCGCAGGGGGGGCGGCCGCCTCCTCGAAGACGCCGTCGTCTTCGACCTCTACCAGGGCAGCGACCTCCCGGAAGGCGCCCGCTCCGTCGCCATTCGCTTGCGTTTTCGGGCCCGCGGGCGAACTCTCACCGACAGGGAGGTGGACAAGTTCCTCCGGCGGGCGCTGGCGAAGGTAAAGGAGGCAACCGGTGTCGAGCCCAGACGTTGACCCGGCGGCGACGCCCTCACGGGAATTCGACCGGCTCGAAGGATCGATAGATCGCCTGATCGCCGCGCTCGCCTCCGCGCGGAAGGAGACGGCCGGAGCCCGGGCGGAGAAGGACCGGAGCGATGCGTTGTTGCGCGAAATGTCCGAAGATGGCCAGGATCCGGCTGCCCTTTCGGTGCGGGTGGCCGAGCTGGAGGCCGAGAACGCCGAGTTGCGCGGACGTCTCGAGCGCGGAAGCCGCCGCGTCGACCGGATCCTCGCCGGCATTCGCTTCATGGAGGACAACCGATGACCGCGACGCGCACATCGATCGAAGTGAAGATCGCGGGAGAGCGCTACGCCGTCTCCGCCGAGGTCGACGAGGGTCATGCCCGCGAGTGCGCCCGCATCGTCGATGAGCGCATGCGCGCCCTTTCCCGCAATCGCGCGGTGAGCCCGAAGAACGCCGCGATCATGGCCGCCCTGGCGCTGACCGACGAATTGCTCCGCGAACGGGATGCCGCCCGACGGCGACTGGCCGAGCTGGCCGCGCGCGTCGACGCCGCCCTAAGAGAGGAAGCCGCAGCATGAAGCAGGAACCCACCACGGCCCGCCCGAAATCGCCGCTCTCGCGACGCGCCTGGATCGCCGCCGCATCGGGGGGCGCCGCCTCGGGACTGGTCCTGACCCGCCTGGATGCGCTGAAGGGAACGGCGCAGGAAATCGCGTCCCCGCAGGATCCCACCAGGGTTCCCGGCCGCTTCGTTTCGGAGGTGGGCAGCCGCGCGCCCGGGGAACGGCCGCGCCGACTGGTCCGCAGCCTCGCGCTGTCAAGCTCCTCGCGCACCCCCCTGCACGAGCTCGAGGGCACGATCACCCCCTCCGATCTGCACTTCGAGCGCCATCACGCGGGCGTCCCCGAGATCCGCGCCGAAGACCACGAACTCCTGGTGCACGGGATGGTCGAGCGCCCCATGGTCTTCCGCATGAGCGACCTTCGCCGCTACCCCCGGCTGTCGCGCATCTGCTTCATCGAGTGCTCCGGCAATGGGGGCGGCGCCTACAATCGCAACCGCATGCCCACCGAGGTCTCCGTGCAGCAGCTCGACGGTCTCCTCAGCACCAGCGAATGGACGGGCGTCATGCTCTCGACGATCCTGCGCGAGGTGGGAGTCCGCCCGGGCGCGAGCTGGATCCTGGCCGAGGGCAGCGACGCGGCGGTCATGGGGCGCAGCGTTCCCCTTGCCAAGGCCATGGACGACGCCATGCTCGCCTTCGGACAGAATGGCGACGCGATCCGGCCCGAACAGGGCTACCCGGTGCGCCTGCTCCTGCCCGGCTGGGAGGGCAACGCCCAGGTCAAGTGGCTGCGCCGGATCGAGGTCAGCGATCGTCCCACCATGACCCGCGACGAGACTTCGCGCTACACCGATCCCCTCAAGGACGGCACCGCGCGCCAGTTCAGCTTCGTCATGGACGCCAAGTCGGTCATCACCTTCCCCTCCTATCCCCATGTCCTGCCGGAAGCGGGCTGGTGGGAGATCGAAGGGCTGGCCTGGACGGGCCGCGGGCGCATTGTGCGAGTCGAGGTCAGCGCCGACGGCGGCCGCAACTGGACCGACGCGACTTTGCAGCGACCGGTCCTGCCGATGTCGACGGTGCGCTTCCGCCATCTCTGGCGCTGGAATGGGCAGGAGACCATCCTTCTCAGCCGGGCCACCGACGAGACCGGATACCGCCAGCCCACCGTTCACCAGCTCTGGGACGCGCGCGGCGAAGGCACCGCCTATCACCACAATCACCAGCGCGCATGGAAGGTCGCGGGCGACGGCGCGGTCACCTTCGGTTTGGGAGACCTGGTCTGATGAAACGGGGACACGATCCGATGAAGGCAGGCGAAGGAAGCGGCGGCGCGGCTGCATCGGCCGGGTTCGGCCCGGTGCGCGGACCTGAGGGAATCGATGGCCGGGCGGGATGCGACCCGGACTTTCGGGCGTTCCCGTCGAAGGCTCCCGGCGCCCGCTCGCCCGGCCCGCGCGGAACAATGGCCTCCGGCGGCCGGCGTGGACTGTTCGCGGGAATCGCCCTGGCGGCGTTCGTTGCCGCGTGCGCTCCCGAGAATCCGTCCGGCGGAGAATCGGCGCCGACGACCGACGCCGCCCCCGAGTTCGACCCATCCCTTCCTCCCCACTCCCCCGCCCGCTTCGGTTTCGGCAGCGCGGCCAGCGAGGAACGGATCGCGCGCTGGGACATCGACGTCAAGCCCGACGGCGAGGGACTGCCGCCCGGCAACGGCTCGGTCGCCGAGGGCGCCGCCATCTACGAACGCTCCTGCATGCAATGCCACGGCCCGACCGGCACCGAGGGACCCAACGACCGCCTGGTCGCCACCGGAAGCTGGGACGAATGGCCTCCCGGCCGCGCGATCGGCGCCTTCTGGCCCTGGGCGACCACCATCTTCGACTACACGCGCCGGGCGATGCCGCAGCTCGAACCCGGCACCCTCACCGACGACGAGACCTACGCGGTCGTGGCCTACATTCTCCACCTCAACGGTCTGCTGCCCGCGGACGCCGTCCTCGACGCCCCCGCCCTGGCCGCGATCGAGATGCCCGCGCGCGACCGCTTCGTCCCCGACAACCGCACCGGGGGGAGCGAGATCCGGGAGTAGCCCCATCCGGAGGGTCCGGTTGGCTTTCCGGGTTTGCGGCGGCCCGCAACTTGCGCACGGCGGGCGGCCCGCCCCATTATTGACCGCGAGATCAGGGAGCCGCTCCGCGCGTGCATCGGGGGCGGCTTCCTCCGTTGAGTCATTGGGGCCGGACGCGGTCCGGTTCGGAGAGAATACATGGGTCCGCTGGGCATGTCCCTGGCGGCCGTCGTGGCGGTGGGTGCCGCGATCGTGGCATACCTCCTGGGCAGAGGGCAGGAGCGTGAGCGGCAACGCGGAGAGATAGAGGCGGCGCGCGACGAAGCTTCGCGCATACGCATCCAGGCGGAGTCGGAGGCCGCCAATCTGCGCCGGACGGTCAAGCTGGAGGCGAAGGAAAAGATACTCGCGCTTCGCGAAGCGTGGGAGAAGGAAGAGGATCGGCGCCGGGGCGAGGTGGAGCGCGGAGAGGGCCGGCTGCTCCAGCGCGTGGAGGTGGCCGACCGCAAGTCCGATCAGCTTGATCGCCGCCAGGAGACGCTGGACGAACGCTTCCGGGAGCTGGAACGGCGCGCCGGGTCGCTGAAGGCCGACGAGTCGCGGATCGCGCGTCTCCGGACCGAGACCCGGCAGGCGCTGGCCAGGAAGCGAACCGAAACCGAGGAAGAGCTCGCGCGTCTCCGCACCGAGGCAGAGGCCGAGTTTTCCCGGAAGGGTTCCGAGGCCGAGGCGGCGCTGGCCGAAGCGCAGCGGCGTATGGAGGAGGCGGGGGGACTGACGGCCGAAGAGGCCAGGGAGCGCATCGTTCGCGATGTGACCGAGGAGGCGAAGGCGCAGGCGGCCAACCGGGTCCGCGAGGTGCGGGAAGAGGCCGAGCGCACCGCCGAGCGGGAGGGGCGGAAGATCGTGGCGACGGCGATCCAGCGCATGGCCGCCGACGAGACCGCGCAGCTCACCGTTTCGGTGGTTCAGCTTCCCTCGGACGAGATGAAGGGCAGGATCATCGGGCGCGAGGGCCGCAACATCCGTGCCTTCGAGCAGGCCACCGGGATTGACGTAATCGTCGACGACACCCCGGAGGCGGTGGTTCTGTCGGGCTACAATCCGATCCGCCGCGAGGTCGCCCGGATCGCCCTCTCGCGCCTCATCGAGGACGGGCGCATCCATCCGGGGCGCATCGAGGAGCTGGTGGCCAAGGCGGAGGGAGAGGTCGCGGCCGAGATGCGCGAAGCGGCGGAAGAGACCCTCTACGGCCTCGGAATCCATGGCGTGCACCCCGAGATCGTCAGGGTCCTGGGCAACCTCAGGTTCCGCACCTCCTTCGGCCAGAACCAGTTGGCGCACGCCCGCGAAGTGGCGCTCCTGGCGGGGAACATGGCGGCCGAAATGGGCCTGAACGTGCAGCTCGCCCGGCGGGCCGGGGTCCTCCATGACGTCGGCAAGGGACTGACCCACGAACAGGAGCTCTCGCACGTCGAGCTGGGATACCGGCTCTGCAAGCGGCACCGGGAGCACGACCTGGTCCTCAACGCGATCCTGGCCCACCACGACGAGGAACCCCACCGCTACCCGGAGGCCTGGCTGGTGACGGCCGCCGACGCGATCAGCGGCTCCCGTCCGGGGGCGCGCCGCGAGATGTTCGAAGGCTATGTGAAGCGGCTCGAGAAGCTGGAGGAGATCGCCACCGCGCAGCCGGGAGTCGACCGTTGCTTTGCGATTCAGGCCGGGCGCGAGCTCCGGGTGATGGTGCAACCGAACCGCGTCTCGGACGCCGGAATGGCGAAGATCTCCGAAGAGGTGGCCCGCCGCATCGAGAACGAACTCCAGTATCCGGGACAGATCAAGATCGTCGTCATTCGCGAGACGCGCGCCATCGACTTCGCGAGGTGACCGGGCCGGGCCGGCGCCTCCCTCCACTTCCACTCCGCCCCCGATCCCAGGCCGCAGAAACGATGGCCGACGCCGCTCGCAGCGACGATCCAACCATCCGCTCGCCGCAGTCCTTCACCGAAACCGATCACCCGAGACCACAGACGAAGACATGTCCGCAACCATCATTTCAGGAACCGAAATCGCCCGCGCCATCCGCGACGAACTCAACGCGCAGGTGGCCCAACTGGCCGAAGACGGACGGGTCCCCGGGCTCGCCACCGTCCTGGTCGGAGAGAACCCCGCCAGCCGCCTCTATGTCGGCATGAAGAACCGCGCGGCCGCCGAGGCGGGGATCCACTCGCGCCAGATCACCCTTCCCGACACCACCACGGAGGACGAGCTCCTCGCGCTGATCGACGAGCTGAACCGCGACCCGGCGATCCACGGCATCCTGGTCCAGCTTCCCCTGCCGCGCCGAATCGACGACGCGAAGGTTCTCCTGGCGATCGACCCGGACAAGGATGTGGACGGATTCCACCCCGTGAATGTGGGACGGCTGGCGACCGGCGACCCCGACGTCCTCGCGCCCTGCACGCCGCGCGGCATCATCGAGATGCTCCTGCGCAGCGGCGCCGATCCCTCCGGCAAGCATGTGGTGGTGGTGGGAAGATCGAATATCGTGGGCAAGCCGATGGCGCTGCTTCTGCTCCGCAAGGCGCCCGGGGGGAATGCCACGGTGACGGTCGCGCACAGCCGCACCGCCGACCTGGGCGCCGTCGCTCGCACCGCCGATATCCTGGTCGTAGCGGTGGGCTGGCCCGGAACGATCACCCGCGAGATGGTGAAGCCGGGCGCCGTCGTCATCGATGTGGGCACCAACCGCGTGGACGACCCGACGCGCGAACGGGGCTACCGCGTGGTCGGCGATGTGGAGTTCGACGAGGTGCGCGAGGTGGCCTCCGCGATTACCCCGGTCCCCGGAGGCGTCGGCCCGATGACGATCGCGATGCTGCTGGCGAATACGGTGGAGGCGGCGGTGCGGAGGGGGCGGGGTTGAGTCAGCGGCGCTTCGATCTCTTTGCGAGCCATGGACGGCCTCCGGCGCCCGACCCGGGTTCGGGTTCGCGGGACTGGTCGGTCAGCGAACTGAATCGCGAGCTGCGCTCCTGCCTGGAGGGGAACTTCCATCGTCTCTGGGTGACCGGAGAAGTCGCCAACTTCCGCCGTTACCGGTCGGGTCACTGCTACTTCACCCTCAAGGATCGTCGCGCGCAGTTGAAGTGCGTGATGTTTCGCCGCGATGCCCGGCGCCTTCCCACCGATCCGGAAGAGGGCATGACGCTGCGCATCTTCGGCGATGTGACGCTGTACGAGGCCCGTGGCAACTGTCAGTTCGTGGCGCGGCGCCTCGAGGCCGATCGCGCGGAGGGGATGTGGAAGCTGGCCTTCGACAGGCTGCGCGCCCGGCTGGATGCGGAGGGCCTCACCGATTCCGCGCGCAAGCGAGCGATTCCGGAGTTTCCGCGCACCGTAGGGGTCGTGACTTCGCCCTCCGGGGCGGCCTTGCGCGACATTGTCGCGGTCACGCGGCGGCGGGCGCCCTGGCTGCGGCTTCTGGTGCGCGGAACGAGCGTGCAGGGACCCGGATCGGGCGATGAGATCGCGGCGGCGATCAGCGCGCTGGCCGATCGCAATGTGGATGTCATGGTCGTGGCTCGAGGCGGCGGTTCGATTGAGGACCTCTGGGGATTCAATGTGGAAGCGGTGGCGCGCGCGGTGGCCCAGTGTCCCGTGCCGGTCGTTTCGGGCGTCGGTCACGAGACCGACATTACGATCTGCGATCTGGTCGCCGATCTGCGCGCGGCCACTCCCTCTGCGGCGGCCGAGGCGGTCGCGCCCGACGGGGAGTCGCTCTTCCAGCGGCTTGCCCTTCTGCGCCAGCGTCTGGGAAGGGCGCTTGCACAGCAGGCAAGGCTGAGGCGCTGGCGGCTGGAAAGGGGCCGCGACGACCTGCTCGCCGGTGTCCGCGGGCGCGTAGCCGGGTACCGGAGCCGACTGGAGCCCGGGCGACTCGCGATGTCGGAGGCTGTGCGGAGGCGGGTGGCGGGGCGGCGGGCGCGACTGGAGAAGGCGGCTGCGGGGCTGGAGGCGCGCTCGCCGGTATCGACTCTGGCGCGTGGCTACGCGGTCCCGCTGGATGACCGGGGGGCGCTGTTGCGGCGAGCTGAGGACTTCCGTCCCGCGCGACGCTTTCGCCTGCGAATCGTGGATGGAATCGTGCCGTGCCAGGTGGAGGGGGAGGGATTGGCGAATATGGAAGATGCCGCCGCCGGGTCTGGAACGAAGAGGGGATCGACCGATGGACGGTGACGACGGACTCGATCGCAGACTGGAGCGAATCGAGGAGATTGTGCGGATCCTGGACTCGGATCTGCTGGGACTGGACGAAGCGCTGGCCCTCTTCGAGGAGGGCGTGGGGCATCTCCGCCATGCCGAGCGCATCCTGTCGCGTACCGAGCTCAGGATTCAGGAGTTGGTGGGAGACGACGGCAACGGTCTTCGCGAGGTGAAGATGCGCGGCGCCGAGGACGACGAATGATGTTCGGATCCCGCCGCCGCGCCCGCATCGAGGCCGCGCTGGAGCGTAGCCTGGAGGCGCTCCCGGCCGATGTGCCGGACCGGATTCTGCGGGCCGCGCGGGATGGGGCGCTGGGCGGGGGGAAGCGTCTTCGTCCTCATCTGACGGTTGCCGCCTATGACGAGCTGGGCGGAGCGGCCGGCGGCGGCCTGCCCGACGCCATCTTCGATCTCGGAGCGGCCGTCGAGACGATCCACGCCTATTCCCTCATCCACGACGACCTCCCCTGCATGGACGATGCCCCGCTCCGCCGCGGCCGCCCCACCGTGCACAGGGCCCATGGGGTCCGGTCGGCCACCATCGCCGGCGCGGTCCTGATTCCCTGGTCGGCGGCGCGCGCTCACGGGGCCGCGCTGGCGCTGGGGCGGTCGCCCGCGCAGGCGCGGCAAATCGCTCATGCCCTGTTGGAGGCGGCCGGTCCCCATGGCATGATCGGCGGCCAGGCGCTCGATCTGGAGGCCGAGGGAAAGTCGCTCTCCGAGGCCGGGCTGGCGCGGCTTCACGGCCTCAAGACCGGCGCACTCCTCACCGCCGCGCTGGATGTGGGCGCTTTGGCCGCGGACGCCACTCCCCGGCGGCGGCGCGCGGTGGTCGCCTTTGGCAGGAGCCTGGGGCTCGCCTTCCAGGTCATGGACGATGTGCTCGACGCGACCGGATCGGCCGAGACGCTTGGCAAGAAGCCCTCGGATGCGGCGCTGGCCAAGTCCACATATGTGTTGTTGCTGGGGGTCGAGGGCGCAAGGGAACGCGCGGCCACCCTCGCCCGGGACGCGGTCCACGCTCTCGATCGGGCGGAGCTTGCGGCTCCGGGACTGCGGGAACTGGCGCGGTTCGTTGTCGAACGGGAGCGGTAGGAATCATGGGCACGGATGCGAACGCAAATGGCGCCGGCGGGAAACCGGTCTTTTCCCGCATTGCGATCGTCGGTCAGGTCGGCCCGGAAGGACCCGGCGACCGCATCGCCGAAGCCTGCCGCGAGGTGGCGGCCATTGCAGGGGAATTCGGATCGGCGGTGGCGGTCGAATCCGGCCTCGCCCCCCATCTCCCCACCGTCAATCCGGCCACCGACCCGATCGATCTCGTCATCTCCCTCGGCGGCGACGGCACCCTCCTGCGCACGGCCCGCCTCGTCTTCGGACGGCGGGTTCCCGTGCTCGGGATCAATCTGGGCAACCTCGGCTTCCTCACCTCCATCTCGCGCGACGGCATCGGCGACGGCCTCCGCACCGTGCTGGCCGGCGACTACGCCCTGGAGGAACGCCGCACTCTGCGCACCGAGATCCTGGACGACCGGGGCCGGGTCCGCGCTTCCTTCGCCGCCCTCAACGATGTGGTGGTGCACAAGGCCGGGGTGGCGCAGGTCGTCCGACTCAATCTGCAGGTCGGCCCCCAGGACCGCCTCGAAGAGATCGGCAGCTTCTCCGGCGACGGCGTCATCGTCAGCACCCCCACCGGATCGACCGCCTATTCGCTCTCGGCGGGCGGACCCGTCATCGTTCCCCAGCTCAACTGCTTCCTGGTCACTCCCATCCTGCCCCACACCCTCGCCCTGCGCCCCGTCGTGGTTCCCGGCGACGACCAGATCACCGTGACCGCGCTCGACCGCCGCGAACGGCTCGTCCTTACGGTGGACGGACAGGCGGCCGGACCGATTCACGACGAGGAAAGCGTGGCGATCGGGGTCGGTTCCTTCCGCGTCTCGCTCGTGCGGTTGCCCGGCCACTCCTTCTTTGCGACGCTGCGGCGGAAGCTGAGCTGGGCGGCCGGTCCGCTTGTCGGCGGCTGATTCCCTTCCGGATCCCGTCCCCGTTGGCCATGGCGGCGCCCCGCAGCCCTTGCGAGACCCGCGGCCCTTGCGAGAATTGGCTACGCTCCACTCCGGAGTCGGCGGCGCGCGCCGAATGCCGCCCGGCGTCATGCCGGGCCGAACCCGCATTGCCTCCCGTTGAAATATCGCCTCCCGTTGAAATGTCATGCTGACCACGCTTCGGATCCGCAACCTCGCCGTTCTCCGGGAAGCGACGCTGCCTCTGACCTCCGGATTGAATGTGATTTCGGGCGAGACGGGGGCCGGAAAATCGGTGGTGACGGGGGCGCTCGATTTGCTGTTGGGGGGCCGCGCAACCGGTCGGATGGTGCGCGCGGGAGAGGAGAAGGGGGTGGTGGAGGGCGTCGTCGAGGCGGGCGGTCTCGCGGATCTGGCCGGGGCGCTCGACGAGATGGGGCTGGAGGCGGAGGATGATCCGCTCCTGCTTCGGCGCGAAATCCGGCGCAAGGGGGGCAGCCGCGCGTGGGTGAATGGTTCGCCCGCGACGGTCGGGATGCTCCGGCGGATCGGGACGCGACTTGTGGACATCCACGGCCAGCACGAACATCAGCGGCTCCTGTCGGCGGACTACCAGCAACGCCTGCTCGACGCCTTCGGGGGGTGCGCGGCTCTGGCGGCGGGGGTGGCCGAACGCTTCCGGCGCATCGCCCGGCTGGAAGAGCGGCTGGGCCAACTCTCGCAGCGACGACGCGAACTCGAGAGCCGCGCCGACTTCATCCGTTTCCGTCTCGGCGAGATCGAGGGGGCGAGGATTCGTCCCGGCGAAGACGACGATCTCCAGGCGGAGACCGCGCGTCTCGCCCATGCCGACCACCTCCTGCGCGAAACGGGCCGGCTCGCGGCGCTGTTGCACGAGCGCCAGGATTCGGTGGCCGACCAGCTTGCCGACGCCGCCGACCGCCTGCGCCGGATCGCCGAAATCGACGCGGAGCTGGCTCCCCACGCCGCCGCTCTGGACGACGCCTGGCACCGGGTGGCCGACGCGGCATCCGAGCTGCGCTCCTATCGCGATGCCGTGGATCACGATCCCGCCCGCCTCGAGGAGCTCCAGGCCCGGCAGGCGCTGCTGCAGCGGCTGATGCGCAAGTACGGTCCCACCCTTGAGGAGGTAATCGCGACGGGGAAGGGGTTGGCGCGGGAGCTCGACGAGCTGGAGACCGCGGAGCTGGACGCGGGAGCCGTCCGGCGGGAGCTGGAAGGAGCGCGCACCGCATGGAATCGGGCCGCGACCGAGGTGTCGGGCCGGCGCCGGGAGGCTGCGAAGAAGCTGGAGCGCGAGGTGGAGGCCGCGATGCCGGGGCTGGGGCTGAGGGGGGGCCGCTTTCGGGTGGACTTCGAGACGATGACCGAACCCGCCGCCCGGGGCCGGGAGCGCATACGCTTTCTGGCGACGATGAATCCGGGCTTTCCGCCGGGACCGCTCGCGCGCATCGCCTCGGGGGGCGAGCTGTCGCGCATGATGCTGGCGCTGAAGTCGATCCTGGCCGGAATCGACGACCTCCCGACTCTGGTCTTCGACGAGATCGACGCCGGGATCGGGGGGGTGGTGGCGGGGAGGGTGGGGGAGCGGCTGACGGAGGTGGCGCGGGGCCGCCAGGTCGTGGCGATCACGCACCTGGCGAGGATTGCGGCCCGAGCGGCCAATCACATCGCCGTGCGCAAGGAAACGGTGGATGGAGCGGCGGAAACGACGCTGATCCGCCTGGACTCCACGCAGCGCATACGGGAGATCGCGCGGATGCTCGGCGGCGACCCGGATTCGCAGTCGTCGCTGGACCACGCCCGGGAGCTGCTGGGAAGCTGACCGGGCGATCGCCGGGTTCCCCCGTCATTCGGGCTCCGCCGTTACCGGGGCTCCGCCGCGCGCATGCGCCACCGCGACCCACCCGGGCTCACCGCGGCCGCTTACCAGATCCGGGCAAAGAACCGAAACCCCACCTCCAGCGACTGGCTCACCGGCGTGGCCCCGCTTCCCCCCGCCGCCCTCCGGTAGATGGCCCGAATTTCGAGCGGCCGCCCCCGCTCCCCCCCCTCCACCGCCCCGGCGCGGTCATACACCATCCCGATCAGCAGCTCCCCCAGCGAGGCCCCGCTGCCCGGCACGAGAATCGACGGATCCCCCACCCGGCGCACGGTCCGGCTCCCGGCCCTCCCCGAGGCTCCCCTTCTCCGCGCGGCCGTCCCGGTCCCGAGCGCTCGCACGCCGCCGCCCGCCGCCTCCTCTTCCGCGACCGCGACCGCGGCCGCCTGGAAGGCGTCCTCCCCCTTGCGGAAAAACCGGTAGCCCCCCACCACCGCCACCGGTCCGGCCAACCGGTACCAGGGCGCAAGTTCCACGGCCAGATAGTTGCCCGGGGTCCAGTCCAGCGTCATCTCGGTCGCTCGCGGCGCGAAGGTGGCCACCGGATCGAAGGCGCGCCGCACGGTGGAGCCGGTCATCTGCAGACCGTAGCGCGCATCGGCCCAGAGCCCGAAGGAGCGGCCCCAGCGTCCATGAACCCATCCGCGCACCTCGATGTCCAGTTGGCGATCGCCGCTGCCCGCATCGAGAAAGTTCCCGGGATCGTCCTGCGCGCCGGTCGGAAGCCGCGCCATCGCCCCGACCCCCGCCGCCAGCCGGCGGTCTTCCTCCGGGCCGCCGCGTTCGATCAGCCGGGCGTTGGCGCGCATTTCCACATCGCCGAGGCGCCAGAGCGAGCGCCAGCTCTCGAAGCCGTGGGTGGCCTCGACGCCGAACTGCGGATCGCCGACGAGAGCCATGAGATCGTCCCGGGCGAGGGGGGCGCCCGCCAGGGGCAGCGCGCCGAAGGGAACCGAGATCCCGGCCATCCGGAGGGCGTCGGCCAGCTCCGCCAGCCGCGACTCCAGCGCCGTTGCCGCCACGGAACCCTGGAGCGGGGCGAAGAGACCCCCGTACATCGCCGCGAGGAGTTGCCGGAATGTGCGCGCGTCGGCCAGCCGTTCGGTTGCGTCGCGACATGCCTGCGAGGCAGGGTCCGCCGCGCAACGCCCCCCGCGATACCCGTCGTAGGCGCCGATCGCGCCCTCGAGTCCCCCGAGAAACCCCGACACCCGCGCCGGATCGTCGATCCCCGGGCTGAATCCCGCATTGGCCGCACCGCCGCCGGCAACGAAGGCGGTCGCGAACTCGGCCTCGTTCTGCACCAGCGGCACGAGCGCGCCCACCGTCAGCCAATCGAACACCCCCGCGTCCAGAGCAAGGGGGACGCGCACATCGCTCCGTTCCAGCACCGAGTTCATCTCCCCCAGACTCAGCGCCAACCCCGGATCGCCGGTCGCCGACCGCACCGCCGCCTCCGATGCGGCCAGCAGGGGAAGGATCCGGCTGTCCAACGGCCCGGAAAACCGGCTCGCCAGCGCGGCGGCTCGCAGATCGCGGCCGGGCAGCTCGTGGACTTCGCCAAAGGAAGCGTACCGCCCCAGCAGATCCA
Organism: Gemmatimonadota bacterium; assembly: GCA_022822325.1. Lineage (GTDB taxonomy): Bacteria > Gemmatimonadota > Gemmatimonadetes > Longimicrobiales > Gaopeijiaceae > Bin94. The sequence continues at coordinate 19,193 of JAJEBW010000008.1, forward strand.
GGCGGAGGTGCCCGCGGGGGACGAGGAGCGACCATGGTTCCTGCGCCGCGGCGGTTGCGGCCGAGAGACCGGCAAGGAGGCAGAGGGAACAGATCGTCGCGCGGCTGCGGAGCACGGCAAATCCGGGGCGGAGGGGAGGGCGGGCAGGGGGGACGCGGGGTCCGCGAGTTCGGAAAGATAGCACCTGTTGACAGCGCACTCGGCTTCGTCTACCCTTCTTGGCCCGACGGAGAGGATCCAACATGCGGGAATAGCTCAGTTGGTAGAGCACCACCTTGCCAAGGTGGGGGTCGCCGGTTCGAGTCCGGTTTCCCGCTCTTGCTTGCAGGCGGTCCAGGGGCGATGCGGTTGCGGTTCGGCGACGGTCCCCGCACAGGAACCGCCACTGGGGCGACGGCCGCGCAGCCGCGCCCTTTCTTGTCGGCGCCGTAGCCAAGTGGTAAGGCAGAGGTCTGCAAAACCTCCATTCGGCGGTTCGAATCCGCCCGGCGCCTCTGCGGTCGTTGGCGGGGAGTTGGCGCGGCGCCTTCGCCCGTCCTCGACGATCGGACCCGTCAGGGAATCAGCGGCCGCGGCCGGGGACGCAGCACGAAGACGCCCTCGTACATGCTGGTGACGACCACCGTACCGCTCTCGAAGTAGGGGAAGGCCGTCCAGGCGCCCACGAATCCCGGCGGGTTGTGCTCGTAGGGGGTCGTGTCGAAGAAGCCGATCTCGACCGGCGCTTCCGGATCGCTGATGTCGAAGAGCCGGAATCCCGCCTGGTAGTTGGCCTGGTACATTCGGTCGCCCTTCACATACAGATTGTGATCGGTGGCGGCCGTTGTTCCATCCACGCTCCCCACCGGGATCGGGTCGTCCAGCTCCGTAACATCGTAGATGAAGGTGCGGGTCGCGGGCGCGGTTCCCACGATCTCGTCGAGTTCGTCGTCGAGATAGTAGTAGCGGTGATCGTCGGTGAGCCAGCCCTGGTGGATGTAGGCGACTCCGGGATGGCTCGCGCCGCCGATCGGGGTGGGCGTCGCCTTGTCGGTCACATCGACGATCCGGAGCAGGGTCTCGTTGGAGACGAAGCATATCTGGCGGCCCTGGAAGCGCTCGTCGGGGCCGCGGTAGACCACGCACTGCGCATCGTGAGTGCGGCCGGGCGCGATCAGCCCCACGCTGTCGGTGAAGCAGCCGGCGAAGACGGGGGACTTGGGGTCGCGCACATCGACCATGTGGAGTCCGCCGCCGCAGCTCTCGCCCCCGCCGCTTGCGCCGACCGGGTAGGCGAAGCCGCTCTCGGCATCCATGACCAGATTGTGGGCGCTGGCGATCCCCCGGTAGATGGCGTCCGGTTCGAACTCCACGGGCCCGGGAGCAGCGCCCCGCAGCCGCGTCAGATCGAAGACGACCAGGCCGTGATCGCCGGCTCCGTCGCCGGTGAAGAAGAGATGGTCGGCGTAGACCTTGAGATCGCGCGCGCCGCTTGGATTGGCCCTGACGACCCCCATGTAGAGCGGCGCCGCGGGATCGGTCAGATCCACGATCGCCGCGCCCCCCGTCCGCCCCACCAGCGCGTACTCGCGGCCGCTCTCGGGATCGGTCCATCCCCAGAGATCGCTGACGCGCTCGTGGGGTTCGGCGCCGATCGCCGCTGCGGGCAGGAAGGCGAGCAGATCGACCCCCTCGCAGGAAAACCCCGCCGCGACGCCCTCCTCGCAGCGCACCTCGCCATCGGTGACGGCGACCGGACCGCCGCCGGGCCGCAGCCACACGGGATCGCCCCAGGGACCTCCCGGCTCGCGGGTGAGGACCAGCGCCGCGCCGTAGCCGCCATCGGTTCCGGGGGCTCCGGCGACCGCGATGGTTGCGCCCAGGGCGATCGCCGCGCCAAGGGCCGCGCCGGGTGCGGGAGGGAGGCCGGGGATGGGAGAGGAAGCGACCTCCCAGAGGCCGTCGCGAAGGAGGAAGCGGTGAAGCGATCCGGTTCCGGAGGCCGAAGCGGGGGCGCCGACCCAGAGCTCGTCGCCGAGCAGCGCCAGGGTGGCGCCGAAACCGGCGGGGGTTGCGAGGTCGTCCCGGGCGGGATCGTTGGATGATGCCGCGGCGTCGTCCTCGGCCGGGGTTGCGGTCCCCGCTTCGTCGGCGGCGCCGGAAGAACCGCCCCCGCTCTCGCCCGGCGGCTCCACCGGGCCGGTGGCGGCGATCACCTGCTGCAATCGCCACTCTCCGCTGTCGAAGCGGCGGTAGGAGTAGACCAGTCCCTCGCCCTGGCGCGCCCCGGGGGCTCCCACGAGCAGACGACTTCCCTCGATGGCGAGCGATGCGCCGAAGCGGGCCCCGGCCGCAACCGAATCCGCGCCGTTTTCCCCGGGCGCCAGGGTCACATTCCCCAGCTCGCTCTCCGCGGGGCGGTAGATGTGGACCTCGCCGGAACCGCTCGCACTCGGCGCTCCGATCAGGGTTTCGTCGCGGCGGAGGGCCATCGCGGCCCCGAAGTCCCCGTACTCGGAGGGTGGGCCGGGCAGCGGAATGGCGAGCGGCGGTCCCCAGCGTCCGTTTCTGTTCCGGTAGAGATGCACCCCGCCCCCCGCCACCGCGACCGCCGCCCGATCGCGGTCCATCGCGACGGTGCGGGCCGGTGGCGAGAGGATTCTCAGCACGGTGGCGAAGTCGGCGGCCGCGCCCCCCGGTCCCCCCGCCCCCCCGCTTCCCCCCGTTCCGGGCAGCGGCAGTTGCGCTTCGTGCACCAGCTCCCCGCCCCTTTCGCGATAGATGTGCGCGGCGATCGCCATATCCGGATCCGCCGACGCGATCGCCAACCGCCCCCCCGCCCTCGCGAGCGACGGGCCGATCCCCAGTCCTCCTTCAGCGGTTCCCGGCGGCGTGACGGTCTCCACGAGCACCCAATCCCCCCCGCGGTCGCGCTGGAAACGGTGGAGCGCGGCCGGGCCCCGCGCCGGGCCCGTCTTCCCCACGATGACCTCCGCCCCGGCGATCGCGACCATGCGCCCGAAGTCGTCCTGCGCCCGCGCTTCGTCCGCGAGCCCTCCCATCGCTCCCGCCACACCCGCAGCGGCCACCAGACGCCAACAATCCGCGGACAACGCCGCCCGGTGTCCGGCCACGGACGACCAGCTCCGCCCGCGCCCCGTTCTTTCGTCGCGTCTCTCGTCGCCGGTGCTGCCGCTTGCGGTTTCCAATATCATCCTGTCGCTTCCAGGCATCGTCTCGCTCTCCTGCGAATCTTCCCGTGCCGGCGCCAAACCGGGGCCGCCGTCGCGCGGCCTGCCCACCATCCGGACCGATCCATGGCCCACATACGATACATCCCGGTCACCGAGGCGGAACCCCGTCTGGCCCGACTATACGCCCGCTGCGCCGGCGGCGCGGGCGAACCGGACAACATTCTGCGCATCCATTCGCTCAATCCGCCCTCGATGCGGCACCACTACGATCTGTACCGCCACCTGATGACCGGTCCTTCGCCGCTGACGCGACTGCAGCGCGAGATGATCGCCGTGGTGGTCTCCGTCGAGAACGACTGCTTCTACTGAATCAACCATCACGGAGCGGGTCTCCGCAAGATGACCGGATCGCGGGCGCTGGGCGATGCGCTGGCGCGGGGACGCCGGCCCTCCTCGCTGACGGCGGCGGACCGGGCGATGCTCGCCTATGCGGTCAGGTTGACCGGCGATCCGGGCGGGATGACGGGCGAAGACACAGGGGCGCTGCGACGCGCGGGGTTCGATGATCGCGCCATTCTCGACATCTGCCAGGTGACGGCGTACTACAACTATGTCAACCGGCTGGCCGACGGCCTGGGTGTGGCGCTCGAGGAGGGCTGGACCGACGAAGATTGCACCCTGGCGCCTGCGGAGTTCGCCCAGCGGCGGGAATCGCGTCGGTAGCGCGACTCCTAGACGCCCGTCCGCTTCGGAGGACGCCGGGATGGCCGCTTGGGCGGCGACTTGCCTCGCGAAGAGGGGCGCGGCGCCGAACGGGCGGTCGGCCTGGAAGTTCGTGTGGGCGCGGGCTTTGCCCTGGGTTTCGGCTTCGGCGCCGGCCGGGCCTTCGGCTTCGGCGGCGGCGCGGACCGCACTCGGGGCGGCGGGGTGCGGGTCGGAGCCGGACGCACCTTCGGGGCCGTTCCGCGCGAGGGCGCCGGCCGCGCGGTGGGACCCCGCGTCGGGACCGAGCGAATCGCGGGCGTCGATGGCCGTCGCGAGGGCGTGGGCCGGGCAGTCGGCGCCGAGGGCCGGTTCGGAGTCGGCCGGGCAACCCGGGTGGAGGACCGCGTGGAGGTCGGCCGGGTCGAAGGGGCGGCGGAGCGCGGCGGCGTCGAACGGATCAGCGGCGTGGAGGGCCTGGAGGGCGTCGGCCGCGTCGTGATCGGCGCGGGACGGCGCGAACGGTCCGGGGTCCGCACCGGCGGCGCGATCTCTTCCGGGCGGGCGCGCACCCTGGGCGGCGCCACCGCTTCGCCGCTTCCCCCGCGCGGCTTCGCGGTCCGCACCGGCGGCGCGTTCGTGGCCCCGGCCCCCGTGCGTGGCCGCGCGGAACGGGTTCCCCGCACGGCCTCCCCCGCGCCACGGGAGCGGTTTCCGTCCACGTAGCCGCCCCGGGGCTCGGCGGTTCTCGGCACGGCGCGCGAGACCGGCCGCTCCGGGCCGTTGTCGGTCACATGGATGGGCGCGGGATACTCCTTGTAGCGCGGTCCGTAGAGGGGGCTGCGCGCGATCGCCCGGCCGCCGCGGTAACGCCGGTCGTAGTCGCGGTAGGGGTCGTCTATGTAGTGCGGACGCCAGGCGTAGCGGTCGTGGTATCCCCACCCCCAGGGATTGCCCCGGTAGTGCGAGCGCCACAGGTGCGAACGGATGTAGCGGTGCGAGGCCCAACCCAGGAATCCGAAGCGCCACGGGCTGTGCCAACCGGACCAACCGGGCCAGGCGTAGGCCGGAAAGCCGACCGCGATGTAGCGATGGCAGCTCGCAATGGGGCCGTAGCCAAAGGGGTCGCCGTAGGACGGACCGAAGAGGAGACCGCCGTAGGGGTCGCTGTACAGGAGACCGCCGCCGTGGTGGAAGGGGTCGCCGAACAGGTAGGACTCGTGGCAGTGCAGGGGGGTGGCGAGGAGGGGTTGATGGTAGCCGCCCGTCCCGAAGCCGAAGCCCACCGAGAAGTGCAGCGAGAGCTGGGCGGCGGCGGGAGCGGGGGCGACGAATCCGCCGGCGGGAAGGAGGAGCGCGGCCGCGGCGACCGCAACGCCGAACCGGTTTCCGTCCATGCACATCTTCAATGCCATTCTCATCTCCTGTTTCCTCCCTCGTTGGCGTGCGCCGCAACGTGTCCCGGCCCCCTCCGATGCACGGCCCGTGCCGCCCGCGAATCCCCGGCGATTCCGCACATTCCGACCCTCCTTGCACGGCCATGCCGTCCCCCTTGCGGGACGCACTGGCCAACCGCGGGGACACCATGCCCCGGCGCCCCTGGGCCGGCCGCGGCTCGACGACCGCTCCCGCCGCCCGTCACCGCGACAGCCAACGTTGCAGCGCGAAGAACGCCGCCAGGAGCGCGAAGGGACTCAGAACCAGCAGCAACCGGGCCGGAATCGCCCACCGCTCCGGCCGCTCGGGAACCCCGCCGGGGGATTCATTCCTGTATTCGCTCATCGCCCCCAAACTTGACGCGCCGCCCGCCTTCCGCAAGGATCATCGCATCGGCTTGCGCGCCGCCACGAGCGCGCGAGGCCGCCCCGCACCGGTCCCCCCGGTCTCTCCGCGGGCGACTCTCCGCATGGCGCATCGCCGGCTCTCCCTCCGCAGGATTCGTCGTCCGGGAGCGTCCCGGGCCACTCCCCGCAATGTCCGAGGTACCGAAATCGTGAACGATCAGGACACGCCCGCCCCGCAGCCAACCCACAACGGACCCGCCCGCCGCGGCCCGCCGAAAAAGAAGAAGAAGGGCTACGCGCTCGCCGATCCGAACCGTCCGCCCGGCGATGTCCTCGGCATCCTCGAGGTGCTTCCCGGCGGATCCGGCTTCGTGCGCCGCCGGGAGACCGGCTACGTGCCCGGCAACGACGACATCTACGTGGGTTCGCGTCTCATCAACCGCTTCGGTTTGCGCACCGGCGACGAGCTGGCGGGGATCGTGGGGAAGCGTCCGCGCAACGGAAAGAGTCCTCCTCTGCGCTTCCTGGACCGGGTGAATGGCCTGCGCCCGGACAGCACCGCGAGCCGTCCCGACTTCAACCGCCTGAGCGCCCTCCATCCGCGCCACCAGCTCACCCTGGAGTGCGGCCGCGTCTTCGCCGGCGAAGAAGACATGACCAACCGGGTGATCGACCTCTTCGCGCCGCTGGGGAAGGGACAGCGCGCGATGATCGTGGCTCCCGCCAAGGCCGGAAAGACGACGGTGCTGCAGGCGATCGCGGAGGGAATCGCGAGGAACCATCCCGAGTGCGAGCTCATCGTCCTGCTGGTGGACGAGCGCCCGGAGGAGGTGACCGAGATGGAGGCCTGCGGCTTCGGCGAGGTGATCGCCTCGACCTTCGACCTGACCGCCGAACGCCACTGCCAGGTCGCCGAGATGACGCTGGAGCGTTGCCGTCGCCGGGTGGAGGCGGGCCGTCATGTGGTGATCATCCTGGATTCGATCACGCGGCTGGCGCGGGCGCACAACACCGTCGAGGCGGGCACCGGCCGCACCCTCTCGGGTGGGCTCGACGCCAGCTCGCTGGAGAAGCCGAAGCGCTTTCTGGGGAGCGCGCGCCTGATCAAGGAGGACCAGGGAGGCGGCTCCCTCACGATCATCGCCACCGCGCTGGTGGACACCGGCTCGCGGATGGACCAGGTGATCTTCGAGGAGTTCAAGGGGACGGGAAACAGCGAAATCCTCCTCAGCCGCGAACTCGCCGACCGCCGCATCTACCCTGCGATCGACATCAAGGCCTCGGCGACGCGCAAGGAGGAGCTGCTCCTCTCGCCCGATGCGCTGCGTCTGTCGCGGGCCATGCGGCGCCAGCTCTCCGATTCGCTGCCCTCGCAGGCGATGGAGGATCTGTTGCGCGCGATGCGCCAGACGCGCTCCAACGACGAGTTGATTCGGGTCGCGCTCCAGCGGTTGCAGGGGTGAGCGCCGCCCTTCGTTGAGGGGGGAAGCCGCTCCCGGGCGCGGTTGCAGCGGCCGCCCTTCAGCGGTTGCAGGCGCGGCCCGCCGCCCGCGCGGACGGGGTCAGCGAGCTTCGGACGGCGGGCGCTCGGCCAGCTCCCGAAGCCGTTCAAGACTTTTTTCCAACTGCTCCCCCTGGGATTCCTCCATGTTGCCCGCCGTCCAGCCCAGGAGCGGATTCCATCCCAGATCGGCGCTCTCGGTCCAGGTCACCCGCGAGCCCCCGGCCTCCGGCGCGACCTCGAAGCTGCCCTCGAAGCGGATCGCGCCCCCCTCCACCTCCACCAGGTAGCGAAGCGAGGCGGGCGGCGACGAGGCCACGATCTCCAGCGAGCCCGCCCCCATCCGCGGATCGTCCCAGGTGCGGCGCGCTCCCGGTCCCGTCGCGGGCCCCTCCATGCGCGAATCGATTTCGCCCCAGGGGGTCCACCGGTCCCAGGCGGAGAGGTCGTTCAGGAGGGGAAAGACGAGCTCGGGCGGAGCGTCGATGCGGGCGGCGCGGCAGACCTCGAAGCGGCCCGGCATCAGGATTCCGGCGAGCACGAAGAGCGCCATCAGGGCGGCCAGGGCGCCGGCGGCGAGAAAGCCCCGGCGGGCGACGCGGCGCGGGACGCGGTCGAGGAGGGAGGGCATGGCCGACCGGCGGCGTCAGACCCGGTTGGCGAAGGCGCGCAACCTGTCCACGGCGGCGCCGAGCGTCTCGGTCCGCTTGCAGAAGGCGAAGCGCACGAGGTGGCCGCCGTCCTGCGGACGGTGGTGGAAAGAGGATCCCGGAACCGGCGCGACCCCTCCCTCGCGGGCGAGGAGGCGGCTGAATTCCACATCGTTCAGATCGCTGAGCGCGGAGAAATCGGCCATGACGTAGTAGGCGCCCTGGGGCGGTTCGCAGCCGAAGCCGCACTCGCGGAGTCCGGCGCAGAGGAGATCGCGGCGCTCGCGGTAGTCGCGCTTCATCGTCGCGTAGTAGGCGGGGCCGAGTTCGTTCAGTCCCGCGGCGCAGGCCTCCTGCAGAGGCGCCGGGGCGCCGACGGTGAGGAAGTCGTGGACCTTGCGGATGGCGTCGTTGAGGGGCGGCGGCGCGACGATGGTGCCGATCCGCCACCCGGTGACGCTGAAGGTCTTGGAGAGTCCGGAGACGACGATCGTGCGGTCGCGCATCCCGGGGAGCGTCGCCATGGGGATGTGTTCGCCCTCGTACACGATGTGTTCGTAGATCTCGTCGGTGATCGCCAGGACGTCGCGTTCGCGGCAGATTTCGGCCACGGCGGCCATCTCTTCGGCGTCGAAGACCCGCCCCGAGGGATTGTTGGGGGTGTTGAGGACGATGGCGCGGGTGCGCGGGGTGACCAGGGCGCGAAGCCGGTCGGGATCGAGACGGAAGCGCGGCGCCTCCAGCGGCAGGAAGACGGGAACGGCGTCGCAGAGGATCGCGTCTGGGCCGTAGTTCTCGTAGAAGGGCTCCAGGACGACGACCTCTTCCCCCGGATCGATCACCGCCAGCATGACGGCCGCCATCGCCTCGGTGGCGCCGCAGGTGACGGTGATCTCGCGCTCGGGATCGATCTCCATCCCGTACCATTCGCGGTACTTGCGGGTCAGGGCTGCGCGCAGGGCCGACGTTCCCCAAGTGATGGCGTACTGGTTGACGTCCGCTCGGATGGCGCGGCAGGCGGCCTCCTTGAGGAGCTCCGGCGCGGGAAAATCCGGAAACCCCTGCGCCAGGTTGATGGCGTCGTGGCGGCGGGCGACCCGGGTCATCTCCCGGATCACGGACTCGGTGAAGGTGCGGGTGCGGAGCGCAGTGCGGTGTGTCATGGCCAGAGACGCTACCGAGGATTCGGCGGCGGGGCAAGGCCGGGGCGGGGGCGGCGGGGCGGCCTCCTTGACGAAGCGCGCCGCGTCGGGAATGTTGTATCCCATGTACGACGACTTCCGCGACAGACGCCCCCCCGGATACCGGGAGGCGATCGACCGGCTCATGGGCTGCGCCGTGCTGGTTCATGGGACCGAGACCCTCGCCGATCTCCACTCCCTCTCCTTCGCCACCCTCCTGGACGACAGCGGACTCGCCGCGGTGGCCGACCGGGTTTCCCTGCTGGACGCCGCCTCCGCGTTGCGCTCCGAGCTGGAGATGGGCGCCGACTTCGCCCGCGCATTCGAGGATTTGGACGCGCGCCGCCAGACGATCGCCCTCAAGCGCACCTACTCGCCCGATCCCGCCAAGCTCCAGTCGCTGGGCAGCGAGTTCGGGGTGAGCCGGGAGCGGGCCCGCCAGCTCGAGGTCAGGTTGCGGGCCACGGTGGAGGGGGCGGTGTGGCACCGGGTGCGCGCCGCGGCGCGCTGGCTGCGAAGCGCGGTGGGTTCGGCGACGACGACCGATCGCTTTCAGGCGGTGCTCGATCTTCTGGTGGGCGACGCTCCGGAGAAGTGGCGAATGGCGGCCCAGGTCGCGGTCATGGCGGAGAGCGGCTACGAGTTCCTCGATGGGGTGGTGGGCGACCGCAGCTTTCGCGAACAGTTCGCGGCCGCGCGCATGCGGGCGCAGGAGTGCGCGAACGGCGCCGGCGTGATCGACGAAGCCGCCCTGCGCGACGCGGTCGGCGCAACGGAGAGCCCCGAATGGGAGGCCCTGGTTCGCAATGCCGGATTGTCCCGGTTCAATGGCCGCCTCCTGATTCGCGACACCCGCCGGGCGCGCGTCTTCCTTGCCCTGGAGGAGCGCGGGGAACCGATGACGCGCCGCGAGATCAGCGTGCTGGCCGGCCTTCCCGACACCTCTTCGCTCTCGAGTCTGCTCTCGTCGGACTCCCTCTTCGTGCGCTTCACCAAGGACAAGTGGGGACTGGCGGACTGGACCGACGAGCCCTACGAGGGCGTGGTCGAGGCCCTGATCAAGCGGATCGAGGACGCCGGCGGGAGGGCCAACATCGAGGAGCTGGTGGAGGAGATTCCCGGCCGCTTCGACGTGCTCCCCGCGACGGTCCGCAACTACCTGAGCACCCGCAAGTTCCGGGTCGTCGGGGAGGAGGTCGAGATCGTGGCCTCGCCGGTGGCCGCGCCCCGTCCCCTGGAGGGCGCCCGCGACGTGCTCTGGACGGAGGACGCGAAGCCGGTGCTGCGGTTGCCGGTCGGAGCGCACCATCTGCGCGGCAACAGCCAGAAGATCGCCCCCGCGGTCGCGCAGCACCTGGGGGTGGGCCCCGACGATTCGATCAAAGTGCCCTTCGCCGCGCCGGCCGAAGTGGACGACGCCTCGGTGATCTGGCGTTCCTACGACCCGAACGGGCCCGAGCTGGGACGTCTGCGCCAGGCGCTCGAAGCGTTCGCGGCCAAGGTGGGCGACCAGGTCTACATCAGGCTGGATCCGGCCGGGCTGCGCATGTTCACCGACGGCTCCGGGCTACGGGAGAGCAAGGGAGGGTGACCTCCGGCAGGGATCCGCGCCGCTGGCGGATCCTCGCGCTCCTGGCGGTGGCCGAGCTGCTGGGGATGTCGCTCTGGTTCACCGCGACGGCGGTCTCGGAGGAGCTGGGCGCGCGGTGGGCGCTCTCGGCCTCCCAGGTCGGCTGGCTGGCCACCGCGGTCAATCTGGGATTCGTGGCCGGAACCGCGGTCGCCGCGCTCCTCAACCTCGCCGACGTCGTGCGGTCGCGCCTCTACTTCGCCGTCGCGGCCACCCTCGCCGCGCTGGCCAACGCCGCCGTCCTTGCGGCTCCCGGCTTTGCGGCCGCGGCGACGCTGCGCTTCGCCACCGGGTTCCTCCTGGCCGGGGTCTATCCCCCCGCCATGAAGATGGCCGCCACCTGGTTTCGCTCCTCGCGCGGCCTCGCCATCGGGACCATCGTGGGCGCGCTGACCGCCGGCAAGGCCGCCCCCTACCTGATCGACGCCCTCCCGGGCGCGGGGGCCGGGGCCGTGATCGCGATCGCCTCGGCGGGGGCGGGGGCGGCGGCCCTGCTCGTCCTCCTCTTCTACCGCGATGGACCGCACCGCTTCGCGCGCGCCCCCTTTTCCTGGAGCCTCGTCGCGAGGGTCGCGCGGCACCGCCCCACCCGCCTGGCCACCGCCGGCTACCTGGGCCACATGTGGGAGCTCTACGCCATGTGGGCGTGGGCGCCGGCCTTCCTCGCGGCTTCGGCGGCCGCATCCGGCGAGCTGGCCGCGCCGGTCGAGCTGGCCTCCTCCGCCACCCTGGGAGCCGGGGCGCTGGGGTGCCTGTGGGGGGGATGGGCGGCGGACCGGATCGGGCGGCGCAAGCTCGTCAACCGGGCGCTGGCGGCGAGCGGCTCCTGCTGCCTGGTCGTCGGGTTCCTCTTCGGCGCGCCCTTCCCCCTCGTGGTGGCGGTCACCCTGGTGTGGGGATTCTTCGTGGTGGCCGACTCGGCCCAGTTCAGCGCGATGGTCACCGAGCTGGCCCCGCCGGGCGCCGCCGGAACCGCGCTCACCCTTCAGACCTGCGCGGGCTTTCTCCTCGCCGCGGTCACCGTGCAGGCGATCCCCTGGGTCGCCGGAGCGGTGGGGTGGCGGTGGGCCTTCGCCATCCTCGCCTTGGGCCCGATCGCGGGAATCCGCGCCACCCGGGCCCTCTCGCGACGGATCCAGGGGGACTGATTCCGCGCCGTCCGGATCCTCCCGCCTTCAATCCTCATCCGGCCGACCGCTCGCCCCCGGCCCGCTTCCCCGCGCCGCCTCCCATCGCCCGATCTTCCCTTCGCCCCCGTCCCCGGCGACTCAATCCCCCGTCCCCGTCGGTCCGCATCCGGCCCGGCGGTCCTTGTCCCCGATCCGCCCAGTCCACCCCGCATCCAGCCGCCCCCGCATCCAGCCGCCTTCGCCCCCATTGCCGGCGATCCAGTCCCCCGCCCGCCCATCCCCCGCCATCACCGCTCCAACCGGTGCGCGTCGCGAATCAGCACAATCCCCCAGGTCAGCACCGGCAGCACGAAAACCAACAGGTAGCCCCAAGTGATCGTGCCGTAGCCGCGCCCGACCAGGTCGGTCAGACCGAGTTGCGCAATCAGTCCCCCGAGCGCCAGCCCCGCCAGCGCCAGCCGCACCCGTCCTCCCGGAGTGAAGCGGCGCCCTCGTTCCTTCAACGCCTGCGCCACCCGTTCGTTCACCGAGTGGATCAGCCCCGCGCCGGTCTCGACCAGCGTTCCGAAGAGCATGATCTGGAAGACGATCTGGAAGGCGCGCGATCCGAGCAGCTCCAGCATGTGGTTGGCGGGAACGATCTCGTCGACGATCGCGGGATACTGCCCCACCACCGCGATGAAGAAGAAGAAGGCCGGCAGCATCGCCAGCGGACCGGTCAGCAACCCCGCGATCAGGGTGTCGCGACGGCTCCGGTGATGGCGCAGCGTGATCAGCACCGCCGGGATCACTCCCAGGTTGTAGCCCGCGTACTCGAGTCCCCCCACGATCCAGCTTCCCTCGATCGCGCGGGTGTCCAGCGCCGCCCGAATCTCCGGACCGAAGACATACAGGCAGGCCACGAAAAAACCGGCATAGACCGCGTAGAGCACCATCGACCACCAGGCGAAGGCCCGTTCGATCGCCGCATTCCCCCCGAAGACGAGTCCCCCGACCAGCAGCATGATGCCCGCCACCCCGACCAGGTAGGGCACCTGGAAGGTCTCCTGCAGGATCGAGCCCGCGGCCGCCGCGATCACCGCCATCACGATGATCATCAGCGCCATGTAGAGGATCTCGAAGCTCCACCACCAGCGACCGAGCAGGCGCTTGAAGAAGCTCCGGTAGTCGAAGGTGCGGAAGACGCGCGCGAACTCGTAGGTCACGATGCAGACCGCGCTCCAGACGGCGGTGGAGAGCGCCATGGCGAGCAGTCCGCCGAGCGGGCCGCGGGAGAGGAAGAATTGGGCCAGTTCGCGGCCGGTCCCGTAGCCGCCGGCGATGACGACCGACTGAAAGACGAATCCGGGAAGCAGGTAGCGGCGCAGGGCGTTCACGGTGCGGGCGTCTCCGGGCTTGGGAGCGGGGAAGGGGGGTGGGGGGGGAAGAGGGCGGCGTGGGCGGCCGACCGCAACAGTCTGGCGCGAACAGGTCCGCTTCGCCACTGCCGCCGGGGTGCGCATCGGCCTGGCGGCCGGAATGCTCATGATCGCATCCTCGCCGTGCCGCGAGCGCGATTCGATCAGGGCCAGGCCTCTCCCTCGGTCAGCGCGCGCGCCAGGATTGCCGGATCGGCGTTGGCCCCCGTCACCACGGCCACCACCCGTTCCCCCCGCCGGAGCGGGATCCGTCCGGCCATGATCGCCGCCGCCGCCGCCGCCCCCGACGGCTCGGCCACCATCCCGGCGCGGGTCATCAGGAGGCGCATCGCGGCCAGGATCTCCTCGTCGCGCACCACCGCCACATCCTCGACGTAGCGCTCCACGTAGCGGTAGGTGAGCGTTCCCGCCATCGGCGCGGCCAGTCCGTCGGCGATCGTGTCCGTGGTCTCGAGGTGGACCGCGCGTCCGGCCCCCAGGCTGCGGTGCATTGCCGAAGCGCCCGCGGGCTCCACGCCGAAGATGCGCCAGGATCGCCCGGGGGCGGGGTGGGATGTCCCCCTGTCGTCGCGGTCCTTGCGTCCGCCCCGGTTGCGGGCTTCCCCGTCACCGGACCGCGCGGGCAGCTGTCCGGTCGCCGCCAGCGCGCCCGCTATGCCTGCGATCTGGCCGCCTCCGCCCACCGGAACCACGATGGCGCCGGGCCCGGGCAGATCCTCCACGATCTCGATACCGGTCGAGCCATGACCGGCGATCACCTCCGGGGCGTCGAATGGGTGCAGAAAGACGAGCCCCTCGGCGGCGGCGCGGCGGCGGGCCTCGGCGAAGGCTTCGTGCGCGTTTCCGTGCAGGATCACCTCCGCCCCGTACCCCCGCGCGGCCGCGACCTTGGTCCGCGCGGCCCCCTCCGGCATCACCACCACCGAGCGGATCCCCGCCCGCGCCGCCGCCCACGCGACGGCCTGCGCATGGTTTCCGGCCGAGATCGTGATCACTCCGGCTGCGCGTCCCTTCGGCGTCCGGCCGCGGCCGCCATTGCTTCCCCCGCCCGCCCGTCCGATCCCTTCCGCCTCCGATTCCCCACGGGCCCCCTCCTCCCCCTCCGCCAGCGCCGCGATCGCATTCAGTCCCCCGCGCACCTTGAACGATCCCGTCTTCTGCAGGTTCTCGCACTTCAGCCAGCTCTCGGCCCCCAGGGGCGCGCCCAGCGTCCGAAAGGAGAGAAGCGGGGTGCGGTGCAGATGCGGCGCCACTCTCCGCCGGGCCTCCTCGAAGTCGGCGAGCGAGAGAGGGAGCTCCGGATGCGCCCGGGCGCTCTCTCCCGTCCCGGTTCCGGTTCCGGCGGGCGCGGGCGATCCCTGGTCGTCCGAGGTCTTCAAATTCTCCGTTCCTCAAGGTTTGGTTGGGGGATTCGGGCGCCGCCACGGAGATCGACCCGTCGCCGCCGGGGTTGAAGTATTGCCACAGGGGCCCCGAAATCACAGATTGCACGGCCATGAGCGCTCCCGAGCCTTTAGCCGTCGCTTTCCTCGCCGGGTCGCGGCGACCGGGGGACGCCTCCCTCAACTCCGGTCCTGGAGGATACGAACGATGCGGTCATCCCACTCCGGTCTCCGACGCTCTCCCAGCGCTCCCGCCACCGACTTCCTTCGCCGGTTGGGCGCGCTCCCACTCGTCCTCGCGTTCCTCGCTCCGGCCGCCGCCGCCCAGACCGGCACGATCGACGGCACCGTCACCGACGCCGAGACCGGGCAGCCGCTGGCGAGCGCGGCGGTGGAGGTGCTCGGCGCCGGCCTCGCCGCGGGGACCAACAACGAGGGGCGCTTCCAGGTGCAGGGAATCGAACCGGGGAGCTACTCGATCGTGGTCACCCTGATCGGCTACGAGACGACGCGGGTGGACGGGGTGGGGGTGGGCACGGGCGCCGCCGCCGACGTCGAGATCGCGATGCGTTCGCGCGCGCTGGTCCTGAATCCGGTGGTCGTCACGGCGTCGCGCCGCCAGGAGAAGGCGCTCGACGCCCCGGCCTCGATCACGACCGTTTCCGCCGACGAGGTCGCGCGCGCCACCGCCACCACCGTCGCCGACCACCTCCGCGCCCTGCCCGGAATCGACGCGGCCCAGACCGGAATCAGCCAGGGCACGGTGGTCACGCGGGGCTTCAACGGCGTCTTCTCCGGCTCGCTGCTCACCATCATCGACAACCGCTACGCCCGCATCCCCTCGCTCCGCTTCAACGCCTATTCCCTTTTCCCCACCAACGACCTCGACATCGACCGCATCGAGGTGTCTCTGGGACCGGGGGCGGCGCTCTACGGGCCCAACGCCTCCAACGGAGTCATGCACATCATCACGCCCTCGCCGATCGACCGTCCCGGATCGGCGGTCTCGATCGCGGGGGGGGAACGCTCGCTCGTCCATGGCCAGCTCCGCAGCGCGCACCGGCTCTCGGACAACTTCGGCTTCAAGATATCCGGGCAGTACCAGCGGGGGAACGACTGGGAATACGTCGATCCGGTCGAGATCTTCCCGCGCGACTACGCCAACGAACGCTACTCGGTGGATGCGCGGATGGATTTTCGCTTCGCCGACGACGGCAACCTGGTTCTCAACGGGGGGACTTCGAGTCTGGTCAGCGCCCTGGAGATGACGGGAATCGGCGCCGCGCAGGCGAAGGGCTGGGGCTACAACTACGGCCAGGCCCGGCTTTCGAAGGGACGCTTCTTCGCCCAGGGATTCTACAACCAGACCAACTCCGGCCAGGACGTTCCCACCTGCCGGGGCCCCGCATGCAACACCTTCCTGCTCCGCAGCGGCGATCCCGTGGTGGACCAGTCCAACACCATCGCGTTGCAGTTCCAGTACGGCTTCGACGCCGGACCGCGGCAGAGCTTCACCTACGGCGTGGACTGGCAGCGCACCGAACCGAAGAGCAGCGGCACCATCTTCGGGCGCAACGAAGACGACGACATCATCGCCGAGGTGGGCGCCTACCTGCACTCGGAGACCTCGCTGGGCGACCGGGTGGATCTGGTCACGGCGATTCGCATCGACGACCACAACCGGCTCTCCGATCCGAACATCTCGCCGCGCGCGGCGCTCGTCTTCCGTCCCGCCGAGGCGCAGAACTTCCGCCTCTCCTTCAACCGCGCCTTCAGCACCCCGACCTCGACGAACCTCTTCCTGGACATCGTGGCGCAGCGTCTCTCCTTCGGCGATGTGTCGCTGGGCGACGTGCGGGCGCTGGGGGTGCCGGCGGGCGGCTTCAGCTTCTCGCGCGGCTGCGAGGCGACCGGCGGGCTGATGGGCTACTGCATGCGCTCGGTCTTCGCGCCGGGACAGGTGCTTCCGGCGAACGCGGTGGCGCTCTGGCCGGCGCTCCTGCAGTTGCTTCCGGCGCTGGATCCCAACCTGGCGCTGATTGTGCCGCTCCTTGCGGATCCGGGTTCGGCGCCGGGGGATCCCGCGGTCGGGACGATCTTCAAGACGCTCGATCTGGAGGTGGGCGACTTCGTGCCCGGCGGCGGCCCGGCCGATATCGGCGACCTGACCTCGACGATCTACAACACCTTCGAGGTGGGATACAAGGGTCTCCTGGGCGATCGCGTCCTCCTGGCGGCCGATCTCTACTACTCGCAGGTGGAGAACTTCGTCGGACCGCTGAGCCCGGTCACGCCGGCGGTGTTCTTTGAACAGGCCGGCGTCGCCGACTTCCTGAGGCATCGTCTGGCGCCGCTCCTTCAGGCCGGAATTCTGAGCGATGCGACGATCGTCGAGATCGCCGCCAACGCCGCCGCCCTCCCCCTGGGCATGGTCACCCCCGACCAGGTCGACACGCCCGACGTCTTCCTCACCTACCGCAACTTCGGCGACGTGGACTACATCGGCGCCGATCTGGCCGCCGAGATCCTGGTCTCGGATCGCTTCCAACTGAACGCCAACTATTCCTTCGTCAGCGAGGAGTGCTTCGACTTCAACAACGACGACAGTTGCGGCAGCAGCCAGGACATCGCGCTCAACGCGCCCAGCCACAAGGGATCGCTCGGCTTCACCTGGGACGACCGGAGCTCGGGCTTCACCGCGCAGGGCCGCATTCGCGTCACCGACGGCTTTCCGATGAACTCGGGCGCCTACATCGGCGATGTGGACGGCTACGGGGTGATCGACGCCTCGATCGGCTACCGGATCGCGGCGTTGCCCGCCGCGCAGATCTCGCTGTCGGCGAACAACCTGCTGAACAATGTGCACCGCGAATTCGTGGGCGCGCCGGAGATCGGCCGGTTGGTCGTGACTCGGCTGCGCTACGACTTCTGACGACCGGGAACAAGCGCCGCCGGCAGGCCGCCATCCTGCGGGCCGTGCGCGAAAACGCGGTGCCGCACCTCGGGGCGCTGCGCGAGATCCTGGCCGCCGGGGGATTCGCGGTCACGCAGTCCACGCTGTCGCGCGACGTGCGGGATCTGCGGCTCGTCAAGGCGACCGGCGCGGAGGGGCCACGGTACACGGTGCCCGAGGAGTGGGATCATGTGCCCCCGCTGGATGCGGTGCTGCCCACCCTCCTGGCCTCGGTCGAAGTGGTGGGGAACCTCGTGGTGGCGCACACGCTGAGCGGGGCCGCGCAGGCGATCGCGTCGGCCATCGACTGGGAGGAGTACGACGGACTGGCGGGAACGATCGCCGGGGACGACACCGTCCTCATCATCCTGCGAAGCGAAGCGGCGGCCGAGGCGGTGGCGGCGGAGCTTCGGGAACTGGCGGCCGGAGGCGGTTAGCCCGGATTGCGGCGGCGCGTCGCCGGCGTGCAGGGACGGGGGCGAAGGGATCCGCGAGCGGCCGGGGCGGGGATCCTTGTTGCAGGGGTCCGCGGACGCCCGCGCCCGGCAGACCGATCCGTGTCCTGCGCCTTCTGCCACGGGCCGACGGCCGGACGCCCGCGCCCGGCGGACCGATCCACGAGTTGACGCGGTGCGGGTTTCGCATATAATTGCAAGCCAACGCAAAATCTTGCATCGGCGGCAGCGGCAGCGGTTGCGCGGACAAACGGTTGGCCGTCCCCCAATGCGAACCCCCCCAGGGAGTGCAATCATGAAGATCGTCCTCGGCTACTCCGGCGGCCTCGACACCTCGGTCATCGTCTCGTGGCTCCGGGAGAACTACGGCGCGCAGGTCATCTGCATGGCGGCCGACGTCGGGCAGCGCGGCGGCGTCGATTCGCTGGCGGCGAAGGCGTTGGCCACCGGCGCGTCGGCCTTCTACGGCGAGGATCTCCGCGACGAGTTCGTCTCGGACTACGCCATGCCGGTTCTGCGCGCGGGCGCCGTCTACAGCCGCAAGTACCTGCTCGGGACCGCAATGGCGCGACCCCTGATCTCGCGGCGCATGGTGGAGGTCGCCCGGCGCACCGGGGCCCAGGCCCTCGCGCACGGTTGCACCGGGAAGGGGAACGACCAGCTTCGCTTCGAGCTCTCCTTCGCCGCGCTCGCCCCCGACCTTCGCGTGATCGCCCCCTGGCGGGAATGGGACATCGCCTCGCGCGAGGACGCCTTCGCCTACGCCCGGGCCCGCGGCATCGCCCTCGACGGAATCGACCAGGAGAAGCTCTACTCGCGCGACGAGAACCTCTGGCACATCAGCCACGAGGGCGGTCCGCTCGAGGATCCGGCCCGCCAACCCGGCCGCGAGGTCTTCGTCTGGACGACCGATCCCGCCGACGCCCCCGACGAGCCCTGCGAGATCGAGGTGGCCTTCGAGGCGGGGCTTCCGGTCGCGATCGACGGCCGCTCCCTCTCCGCGCGCGCTCTCCTGGCCGAGCTGAACGAGACCGGGTCCGCGCACGGGGTGGGCCGCGCCGATGTGATCGAGGACCGGGTCGTCGGGATCAAGTCGCGCGGCGTCTACGAGACTCCCGGCGGCACGATCCTCCTTGCCGCGCTGCAGGAGCTTGAGCAGTTGGTTCTCTCGCGCAGCAGCCTGGCGCTCAAGGACCAGCTCGCACCTCGATACGCCGACCTCGTCTACGAGGGGCGCTGGTGGACGCCGGAGCGGGAGGCGCTGGATGCGATGGTCGATTCGCTGATGGCGCGCGTCGCCGGTTCGGTTCGGATGCGGCTCTTCAAGGGAAGCGTCTCGGTGCTCTCGCGGCGGGCGCCGTCGTCGCTCTACGACCTGGATCTGGCGTCGTTCGGGGCGAGCGAAGGGTATGCGCACGCGGATTCCTCGGGCTTCGTCAAGCTCTTCAGCCTGCCTCAGCGGGCGCTGGCCGCCCAGCGCGAGGTGGATGCGCGGCGCGGTCGGACCGAAACGATGCGGAGCGGGACTGCGGCGCGGTCGGCGGCGGGCGTGGCCGCGTCGTCGGTGGGTCCGGGCGGATGAGGGACCGGGTTGCGGCCGCCGGGCTACGGTGGCCGTCGGCGCCGCCACCCTGCCGGTCCGCGCCGGGCTTGGCCGCCGCATGAGCGACGCGCCGGTTGACCGGCGGGGCCACGCGCTCTGGGGAGGGCGCTTCGAGGGTGGACTCTCGGGCGAGATGGAGGCGCTGAACCGGTCGCTGGATGTGGATCGGCGGCTGTGGCGGGAGGACATCCGGGGCAGCCGCGCCTGGGCGGGGGCGCTGGGCCGGGCGGGATTCCTGGCCACGGACGAGGTGGAGGAGATCGCGCGGGGGCTGGGGGTGGTGGAGGAGCGGCTGGCGGGGTGGGGGGCGGGGGATTTCGCCGCCGCGCCGGACGAGGACATTCATTCGCTCGTGGAACGTCTTCTCACCGATACGATCGGGCCGCTCGGCGGCAAGCTCCACACCGGACGATCGCGCAACGACCAGGTCGCCACCGACTTCCGCCTCTGGGGCCGGGAAGCGATCCGGCGGCAAGGCCGTCTGCTGGCCGGTCTGGCGGAGGCTCTGGCCGCAAGGGCCCGCGAGCACGCCGGCGCCGTGATGCCCGGATACACCCATCTTCAACGGGCCCAACCGGTTCCGGTCGGTCACTGGCTGCTGTCGCGCGCCTGGCCCCTGGTCCGCGACCTGGAACATCTCGTTGCGGTCCACCGCGAGTGCGACGTGCTGCCTCTCGGGGCGGGCGCGCTCGCCGGCTGTCCCTTCCCCGTGGACCGCGCCGCCTTGGCCGCCGATCTCGGCTTCGCCCGCATCTCGGAGAACTCGATCGACACCGTGGCCGACCGCGACTGGTGCGCCCGCCTGGTCTTCGGCGCGGCCATGACGGGCGTTCACCTATCGCAGCTCGCCGAGGATCTGGTGCTCTTTTCCACCTCCGAATTCGGCTTTGTTCGCCTGGCCGACGGATTTACGACCGGATCCTCGCTGATGCCGCAGAAGCGCAACCCCGACGTGGCCGAACTGGTCCGGGGAAAGGCGGGACGGCTGGTGGGAAACCTCGCCGCGCTCCTCACTCTCCTGAAGGGATTGCCGACCGGGTACAACCGCGATCTGCAGGAGGACAAGGAAACCGTCTTCGACGCGGTGGACACCCTGGAGCTGGTGCTGCCCGCACTCGCCGGGGCGGTGCATACGATGACCGTTGTGCGCGAACGCACCCGCGCCGCGCTCGACGCCGGCATGCTGGCCACCGATCTGGCGGACTACCTGGTTCGGCGCGGCGTTCCCTTCCGCGAGAGCCACCATGCGGTGGGCGCGCTGGTGCGCCTGGCCGAGGAATCGGGGCGCCCCCTGGATGCCCTCGCCACGAAAGAGATGCAGTCGGTCGACGCGCGCTTCGAGGCCGACGCCCGGGAGGTCTTCGATCCGGACCGGTCGGTGGCGTCGCGGGATATGCATGGCGGAACCTCCGCCCGCGCCCTTCGGCGTCAGCTTCGCGCCCTGGACTCCGCTCTGGCCGCGCTCGCCCTCCCCGTGTAAGTCACGCCTCCTGCGGCGCCGCGCCTCCCGGGCGCGGACCCACGCAGACCCCCTTCGGCTACGGACTTTCCCCGGTTTCCTACAACTTCCGCCCCGCCGCCTCCGCGAAGGCGCCCAGATCGCGCATCAGCGCCGTGAACCCCGCGAAGGCAAGGGACTGGTCGCCGTCGGACAGCGCGTTTCCGGGATCGGGATGCACCTCGACGATGAGTCCGTCGGCCCCCGCCGCCACCGCCGCAAAGCTCAGCGGCGCAACGAGATCGCGGCGTCCCCCGGCATGCGACGGATCGGCGACGACCGGCAGGTGGGTTTCCTGCTTCAGCCAGGGGATCGCGGCCAGATCGAAGGTGTTGCGCATCTCGGTCCCGAAGGTGCGGATGCCGCGCTCGCAGAGGACAACCTGCATGTTGCCCTTGCTCATCACATATTCGGCGGCGAGGAGCAGGTCCTTGAGGGTAGCCGACATCCCGCGCTTCAGGAGCACCGGGCGCTGCAACTGTCCGACTTCGCGCAGGAGGGCGAAGTTCTGCATGTTGCGGGTTCCGATCTGAAGCATGTCCACATAGCCCGCGATCAGCTCGGCGTCTCTGGGATCGAGCACCTCGGTCACGACCGGCAGCCCGGTCTCTTCGCGAACGCGCGCCAGGATCCGCAGCCCTTCCTCCTTGAGCCCGTCGAAGGAATAGGGCGAGGTCCGCGGCTTGAAGGCGCCCCCCCGCAGCAGTGCGGCCCCGTCGCCCGCCACCGCCCTTCCGGTCTCCATCATCATCTCTTCGCCCTCGACCGAGCAGGGCCCGGCGGCGACCAGGCAGGCGGATCCTCCGAAGAGATGCGGACCGACCTGGATGCGGGTGGTGGGGTCGGCGGCGAAGTCCCGTCCGGCCAGCTTCCAGGGGCGCATGACCGGGTGCACCGAATCGACTCCGGGGATCGAGAGCAGGGGAACGCTCCGCAACCGCGATTCCTCGCCGATGCAACCGATGATGGTGCGACTCTCGCCGATCGAGAGATGGGTGCGTAGCCCCAGCCGTTCGACCCGTTCGCGGATGGAATCCAGCTCCTGGGCCGTGACGCCCTTGCGCGCGACGATGATCATGCCGCGAAAGATGGTACATTTTCCCATCCTGTAAATCCCGGCTCCATTCTGCAAATCCCGGCTCCGCACAGTGCCCGCCGTTTCCGCCGCCCGCGAAGCGCCCTCCGGGACCGTTCCCCAACCTGCCCGCGCC
The DNA here is from genome assembly GCA_022822325.1 of Gemmatimonadota bacterium. Classification (GTDB taxonomy): domain Bacteria; phylum Gemmatimonadota; class Gemmatimonadetes; order Longimicrobiales; family Gaopeijiaceae; genus Bin94. The sequence goes on from JAJEBW010000008.1 coordinate 41,464, forward strand.
GTGCCCCAACCGCTCAGCGACGCTTCGATGCCGGCCCTCGCCGAGGCCGCCGCGCCCTCCGCCGACGACCTCAAGCGCGACGTTGGGCGCGAGGCCGCCGCTCTGGTCCGGCCGGGGATGCGCGTGGGCCTCGGCACGGGCTCGACCGCGGCGCACTTCCTTCGCTTCCTTGCGGCGCGCATGGCCTCGGGCGATCTGCCGGGCGTGGTCGGGGTGCCCACCTCCCGTGCCACCGAGCGGGCGGCGCGCGGACTCGGGATTCCCCTGGGCGCGCTCGCCGAGCTGGCCCCCCTGGATCTGACGGTCGACGGCGCCGACGAGGTCGATCCCGGTCTGGAGATGATCAAGGGGCTGGGCGGGGCGCTCCTGCGCGAAAAGATGGTGGCGCAGGCCTCGCGGAAGCTGGTCGCGATCGTGGACGAATCGAAGGAGGTGGCGCGGCTGGGGGAACGCTCGCCGCTGCCGGTCGAGGTGGCGTCCTTCGAGTTCGAGAGTCACCTGGAGTGGATGGCCGCGCTGGGGTGCGAGCCGCGTCTGCGGATGGAAGCGGGGGCGGAGAAGGGACCGGAGCGGGGCGGGCAGCCGGGGGAGCCGGATCAGGGGGCGGGGGATTCGGGGGATGACGCGCCCGCGCGGCGGCCCTACCGGACCGACAACGGCAACCTGATCGTCGATTGCCGCTTCGAGGGGGGAATCCCGGACGCGGCCGCGCTGGAGGACGCGCTTTGCCGCCGCGCCGGAGTGGTGGAATCGGGGCTCTTTCTGGGCATGGCCGCGGGGGCGCTGGTGGCGGGGCGGGGCGGGGTGCGGCGGAGGTGGCGGCGATGATCCGGATCGCGCCCTCGATTCTGAGCGCTCGCTTCGAGAGACTGGGCCGCGAGGTCCGCGCGGTCGAAGAGGCGGGAGCGGAGTGGATTCATGTGGATGTGATGGACGGCCACTTCGTCCCGAACATCACCTTCGGGCCGCTGATAGCCCGGGCGGTGCGCGGCGTCACCTCGCGGAGGCTGGACATTCACCTGATGATCGACCGGCCGGAGCGCTACATCGCCGATTTCGCCGCGGCCGGCGCCGACCTGATCACCGTGCACGCCGAGGCCACCCCCCACCTGCACCGCGCCCTGCAACTGATCCGCGCCGAGGGCAAGCGCGCCGGGGTCGCCCTCAATCCCGCCACCCCCCTCGCCGCCGCCGCCGAGGTCCTGGACCGGATCGACCTCCTCGTCGTCATGACGGTGAACCCCGGTTTCGGCGGCCAGGCCTTCATTCCCGCCTCGCTGGAAAAGGTGGCGCGCGCCCGCGAGCTCATCGAATCGCGGCGGCCGGGCCGCATCGCGCTCGAGGTCGATGGCGGAGTCGACGCGGCGACCGCTCCTGCCCTGGTCGAGGCCGGCGCCACGGTTCTGGTAGCCGGCTCGGCGATCTACGGTCATCCGGGGGGCGCGGCCGCGGGGGTCGGAGCGATCCGGAGCGCGATCGCGGATTCCCGGTGGCGCGGCGGCAGCGCATCCCCGCAGGCTCCACACGCCCCAGGCGGCGGAGGATTTTGACCCGATGCCCCGACTTGTCCACGAGGCCGTCCTCCCCTTCCCCACAGACAAGGTCTTCGCCTGGCACATGCGGCCCGGCGCGCTCGAACGGTTGCTGCCCCCCTGGGAGGATGTGCGGGTGCTCTCGCGCGAGGGCGGAATCGACGATGGCGGGCTGGTGCGCATCCGCGCTCGCCGGGGCCCCCTCAAGGCCGATCTGACCGTTCGCCACACCGCCTTCCGAAAGGACCGGCTCTTCCGCGACGAGCAGGTGACCGGACCGCTCCAGTCCTGGACGCACGACCACGAATTCGAACCGCGCGGCGAGGACTCCACCGTGGTCCGCGACCGGATCGAGTGGGAGCCGCCGCTGGGGGCCGCCGCCAATGTCTTCACGCGCGCGGCGATCGAGGCCGAGCTGAGGCGCTTCTTCGCCTTCCGGGGCCGCAGAATCGCGCAGGACATGGCGCGCCACGCGAGCTACGGCGGACGGCGGCTGCGGGTGGCGGCGACGGGGGCGGGGGGGCTGGTCGGATCGGCGCTGCGTCATTTTCTCACGACCGGGGGGCACGAGGTGGTGAGGATCGTGAGGCGGAAGCCGAATCGGGAGGCGGGCGAGATCTACTGGGATCCGGCGGAGCGCAGGATCGAGGGGCACCTCCTGGAGGGCGTCGACGCCGTGGTGCACCTGGCGGGCGAGAGCATCTCGGGGGGGAAGTGGACGCCGGCGAAGAAGAAGGCGATCTGGCAGAGCCGGGTGACGGGAACGCGCCTGATCGTGGCGGCGATCAACCGGATGCGGAGGCCGCCCGGGGTGCTGGTGTCCGCATCGGCGGTGGGGTACTACGGGGACCGGGGGACCGAATCGCTGCGCGAGGGGAGCCGGCCGGGGAAGGGTTTCCTGGCCGATCTCTGCCGTGAATGGGAGGGGGAGGCGGCGCGCGCGGCGCGATCGGGAGTGCGGGTGGTGCAGCTTCGGACCGGACTCGTGCTCAGCCCCGCCGGGGGCGCGCTCGGCACGATGCTCCTTCCCTTCAGGATGGGAGTCGGCGGCCGTCTCGGCACCGGTCGCCAGTATGTGAGCTGGATCGACCACGACGACCTCGTCGCGCTCATCCTCCACGCCATCGCGACCCCCTCGCTGCGCGGTCCGGTCAATGCCACGGCCCCCTATCCGGTCCCCAACGCCACCTTCACCACCGTGCTGGGCCGCGTGCTGCGCCGTCCCACCCTGTTGCCGGTGCCCTCGCTGGCGGTGCGCGGCATCTTCGGCGAGATGGGACAGGCGCTTCTGCTGGAGGGCGCGCGCGCGGTTCCCGATGCGGCGCTCCGGAGCGGTTTTCGCTTTGATTTCGAGGGGCTGGAGGAATCGTTGCGGCACCAGCTCGGCCAGGTGGGAGGGGAGGGGAAGGGCGCGCGGTGAGGGGGCCGGACGGCGGCGGCGACCCGGGGGCTGCGGGCTCCGCGTCCTCGCGAGAAACGCGTTCGGCGGCCATCGGCACGAGCGTTGGCGATCCTTCCGGCGCCCCGGCCGGTCTCCGCCGCGCCGACCTCTCCCCCGACCCGATCGAGCAGTTCGGCCGCTGGTTCGCCGAGGCCGAAGCCGACGAACGGATCGTCTTCGCCGAGGCGGTCTGCCTCTCCACCCTGGGCCCGGACGCCACCCCCGAGGGCCGCATGGTCCTCCTCAAGGACTTCGGCCATCGCGGCTTCGTCTTCTACACCAACCTGGAATCGGCCAAGGGACGCTCGCTGGCGGCGCACCCCCGCGCGGGGATGACCTTCCACTGGCAGCCGCCGGGCCGTCAGGTGCGCATTCGGGGCGCGGTCGAACCGGTCTCCGCCGCCGAGGCCGACGCCTACTTCGCCAGCCGCCCGCGCGGGAGCCGCCTTGGGGCCTGGGGCTCGGACCAGAGCCGCGAGCTGGATCGCCGGGCCACCCTGGAGGAGCGCGTGCGCCGAGCCGATGAGAGCTTCCAGGGCCGGGACGTCCCCAGGCCGCCGCACTGGTCGGGGTTTCGGATCGTGCCCGACGCGATCGAGTTCTGGCAGGAAGGGCCCTCGCGGCTGCACGATCGCTTCCTGTACGAGAGGGAAGGGGAGGGGTGGGGGCGGCGGCGGTTGTATCCGTGAGGGTGTATACTGTGGTTCCAGGACAAGGCCCCTCGCATCCCCGGCGGCGCCCGTGAATCCAGAGACCAGCCCATTTCGGCCCGGACGACCTGTTCCGATGGAGTTCTTCGTTGGCAGGAGCAGCGAGATCGAACGACTCCGCAGCATGGTTCGCCGGAGCGCGCGGGGTACCCTTGGAGTCGGATTCGTGACCGGCGAGCGGGGCATCGGCAAGAGTTCGCTGGCCGCGTTTGCGAGACGCGTCGCCGAACAGGATGTCGCCGAAGCGGGTTCCGCCGCGGTGGGATGTCACGTCTATCTGGGGGGCGTCGCCGATGTCCCCGAAATGTTGCGGCGGATCTTTCATCGCCTCCTCAACGAGAGCGTTGACAAGCCCTGGCATCGGCAGTTGACGAACTTTCTCGGAAATCGGATCCAGCGCGCGGGCCTCTTCGGCGTCACCCTCGATCTCAACCTCACCCGCAGCGATCTGGAGACGCTGGCCCGCGATTTCGTCCCGGCGATGAGAAACCTCCTGCGCAGTCTGCCAAAGCCCAAGCGCACGATCTTTCTGGTGTTGGACGACATCAACGGGTTGGCCGCATCGGAAGCCTTCGCCAACTGGCTCAAGAGTTCGGTGGACGAGTTCGCGACCTCGGCGCCGGAGGCGGGTCTGTGCATCGTCGTTGTGGGACTTGAAGAGAGACGAAGGGAGCTTCTGGCCGGACAGCCGTCTCTGGCCAGGGTCTTCGACGTCGTCGACATTGCGCCGTGGTCGGACGATGAGGTCGCCGACTTCTACCATCAGTATTTTCGGCGGGGAAGAGCATCGATTTCCGACGAAGACATCGGGATTCTGGTTCGCTACACCGGCGGATTGCCGGTTCTGGCGCACGAGCTTGGCGACGCGGTCTGGCGGACGGCGCGCACCTCGAGGATCAGTGGCAGCGAAGTCATCGAGGGCATCGTTGTGGCCGCCGAGGTGATCGGCAGCAAGCTCCTGGAGCCGCGGATACTGAAGGCGCTCCAGAGCGAACGGTACCGTGCAATTCTCCGCCAGATCGCGGACGGACCGCGCATGCACTTCCGCAGATCACGAATTCTGGCTCGCCTGGATGCCGGGGAAAAGCGCTCTCTGGACAACTTCCTGCGCAGGATGAGAGATCTGGGCGCGATTGAGGCCGATCCCGAAGTCCGGGGTGGATACCGCTTTCCCAACAGGCTGCACGCGTTGTACTTCTACATGGAATCGCAGAGACACTCCCGGCGGCGCACTCTGTCCTGATCCGGTGCCTGGCGGCTGATCGACGCGACTCTCGCCCATTTTCATCTCTCCCAGGACCCGGTCATCTCCCCCAGGACCCGGTCCAGCGTCCGCACAAGCAGCGACGCGTCTTCCTTCCCGAAGACCAGGGGCGGCTTGATCTTGATCACATTGCGGCCGGGACCGTCGGCGCTGAGCAGAACGCCCAACTGGCGCGCGCGATTGACAAGGTGGTTGCACGCCCGGGGGAAGGGTTCGCGGGATTCGCGGTCGTGCACAAGCTCGATTCCCAGGAAGAGGCCGCGGCCTCGCACGTCGCCGATGACGGGGTGACGCCGGGCCAGCTCGCGCAGGCTCTTCAGGAGGACGTTGCCGACGCGCCGGGCGCGTTCCTGGAGTTTCCGCTCGCGGATCTCGGCCAGGACCGCCCGGGCCGCCGCGCAGGAGACCGGGTTGCCGCCGAAGGTGCTGAAGTACTCCATTCCATTGGCGAAGGAGTCGGCGATGGCGCGGGTGGTCACGACCGCGGCGACGGGGTGGCCATTCCCCATCGGCTTGCCCAGGGTGACGATGTCCGGGACAACGTCCTGCAGCTCGAATCCCCAGAAGGCGTCGCCCACTCGCCCGAATCCGACCTGGACCTCGTCGGCGATGCAGACCCCGCCCCCCTCGCGGATGTGCCGGAAGGCCGCGGCCAGGTAGCCGGGAGGCGGCTCGATCTGGCCGCCGCAGCTCAGAATCGGCTCCACGATGAAGGCGGCGACGCCCGGACCGCCCGGTCGGTTCAGTCCGGCCGCCGCCCGCGCCACCTCGTCGGCGTAGAGACGGCCCATCGTCCCCCCCCGTCCCCCCCCCTCGCGGCCACCGTCCCCGCCCCCCCGGTGCTTCCCCCGGTACGGGTCCGGCATCGCCGCCACCGCCACCCCCGGCCCCACCCCCCGTCCCCCCGGTCCGTCGAACTTGTACTGGCTGACCTCGACCAGCCCGGTGGTGTTGCCATGATATCCGCCCTTCACGCACACCACCCCTTCGCGCCCGGTATGGCAACGCGCCATGCGCAAGGCAAGTTCGTTGGCCTCGCTGCCGGAACAAACCAGAAAAACGACCTCGAGCGGATCGGATGCCGGCGGACCGTTCCCGATTGCATCGACATTCGCCGGGACGGGCGGGGCCGGAGTGGGAAAGTGCGCAAGCAGCTCGTCGGCCAGCGCCACAATCTCTTCATGCAGGTAGCGGGTGTTGGTGTTGAGGATCCGGGATTGGCGCGCAATCGCCTCCGCAACGCGCGCGTTGCCATGACCTACATGCGGAACGTTGTTGACGGTGTCCAGGTAGCCGCGGCCGGCGTCGTCATGGAGCCAGGCGCCATGACCGCGCACAATGTGCAGGGGATCGCGGTACGAAAGGCTCAGCGACGGCCCCATCCGCACGCTCCGGCGCCGGGCAAGCTTGGCCTTGCGGGCCCGGGGGCGATCGGCGGGATCGATGGCCGTCGCGGTCGCGGGATCGAGCCCGGAGAGCGGCGCGGGATCGGGAAGCACCGCCTCCCAGACCGAGCGCAGCCGCTCGAGCGCCACGCCGGGAAAGTTGGCGGGGGAAGGGCTGGCGGAATCGGTCGAAGCGGAGTCGCGATCGGGGGAACTCCCGGCCGACGCGGGGACTTTGGCGGCTGCGGCGCCCACCGCCCCATCGTCGTCGAGGGCGCCCAGCGCGATGACCTGCAGGTGCAGGTGCGGTGGCCAACCCCCATTGACCGACGCGTCGCCGAGCCACCCGATCACCTGGCCGGGGCGAACCGGCTGTCCCGGCGCGAGATGGCGCAGAGTGGCCCGGTCGAGATGGCCGTACAGCGTGTGGAAGACGGCGGCGGTCCTGGGGCGGGAAGTTGCCGCGGAGTCCGAAGCGCTGGTTGTGCCGGCAGCGCTGGCCGGACGGGAAGAATCCGCCGGGTGGGACGGGTCGGTCGAATCCGTCGAATCCATTGGGCCGGAAGGGTCCGCCGGACCGGCGAGGGCGCCCGCCGGCCTGCCTTCGGGGGACGGCTTCGCGGGCTCCGCGCGGTGCCGCAGGATCACCGTGGGTCCGTAGTCGCGCGGCAGATCGTTGTCCGCCACCGCGGCCACCTCGCCCGCGAGCGGCGCCAGAACCGGGGTCCCGGCCGGCGCGAAGAGATCGAGCCCCAGGTGAATCGTGCGCGCCTCCTCGCCATCGTTCCCCTCCTCGCGGAACCCGGGCGCATCGTAGAGCAGCCGCGCCTCGCCCCACCGCCCCACCCCGACCGTCGCTCCCGCGGCGGCCATGCGCGCCTCGACCCACCGGGCCAGCGTCGTCGCCGCCCCGGCGTCCCCCGGCCCCGCGCCCACCCCCCGATCCTGCGCGCTCCGTCCGCCCGCGCCCGCGATCGCCGTCCTCGCTTCCTCCCCCTCCGCAGGCCAGGGCAGATCCGGATTCTCCACCGACAGATCCACCGTCGCGGGCCGCGCCAGCAGCTCCGGCGGCATCACCGGCGACCGCTCCGGCGCGCGGCGAATCCACCGTTCGACCGCCGCCCTGGCCGGATTCGGCGTCAGACCGGCCGCCTCGCGAATGCGAAACTCCGCCAGCCTCCAGTCGGTCCCGGCGAGACGGCGAAGCAGACGCCATGCGCCCTTCTGGCTCACCGCGAGGTACTCGTTGTCCGGTTGCCGCGCCATCTCGCGGGCCTGGACGCAGACCGAGAGACAGAGCCGCAACGCGACCAGGGGGACCACCGCGCGACACTCGGCGGCCGTCGGCGGCGCGACCGCAGCGTAGCCGCGCGCCACCGCACAGGCGGCCGCGATCGGATCGGGGAGTTCGAGCATGGCGTAGGTGGCCGCGACCGCGACCTCGGAGACCCGCCAGCCGCGCGCCGCATCGCCGAAATCGATCAGTCCGGCCAGCCGCGCCCCCCCGAGCGATGGCGTCGCGATGACGTTGTAGTCGTTGGCGTCGTTGTGGATGACGCAACGGGGAAGTTCGGACCGCACCGGACCCAGGCGGCGGAGCGCGCGTTCGAGGGTGGCCGCAACGAGATCGCGTCCCCGGGCGAGGTCGGGGAGATGGTCGCGGATCGTTGCGGGCGCCGTCTCCATCCGCCAGGCGAAGTCGCGGTCGAGCTCGGGGTGATCGAAGTCGGCGAGCGCCAGATTGAGTTCGGCGAGGAGGCGGCCGAGCGCGGCGAGGACCTCCATGGGACGGCGGGGCAGGGCGGCGAAGGGGACGCCCGGCACCCAGGCGACCGCGCAGGCGACGTGGGGGCGGCCCTGAAAGGGGACCGGGCCGAGAACGCGGCCTTCCGGCGCGGGATCGTGCCGGAAGGGGGGCGGGGCGGGGGTGGAGCGGGGGGAGGGGGTGGGGGGAAGGGGGGCGAGTACGCGGGGGACTTGCGCAGAAAGGGTGGCCGGTTCGAGGTGGCGCAGGAGCGAGGTCGCGAGATCCAGGACGGGGCGGCGCGAGACGGGGCTGAGCTTGAGGACAAAATCGACCCGATCGTCGCGGGGGACGCGGTTGCCGTGGGGCCCATCCTGGCCGGCGCGGCTTGCGGGGCCCTCCGCCCTGGCGTCTGTCCGTCCCTGCGCAGCCGACCCGACGGGGCGTCCGCGAATGCGGAAGTTGCGATCGAACTCCCCGGGGAGGGGGGTGGCTTCTCCCTCGATCCCAAAGCGCTCCCTGACGATCGTCGCAGCCTCCCGGGCGGCATCTTCCCGCGTGGACGGATCGCCCGGCCGGGACCCGCGCTCCCCTGCCGACCCGTCGTCCCTGGCCGCCTCCGACTCCGGTTGCCGCGACTGCCCCCGTCTATCCGGTTCCACCGAATCCTCCTTCGATCCCGAAATCCTCCCGCGATCCCGCGTTCTCCCATCGTTCCGTCCCGCCCTCCCGGCGCCCCCGGGCCGTCCCGCCCGGCGCAATTCGCTTGCCATCCGCCGGAGGGGCCGCCGCTCCAAACTTGCCGCGCCACGCTTTCCCTTGCTAGAATGGTTCGCAAGCGGTGATCCCCCTTCGGAGCCGATTTGCATGAAAACATTTGGTCCCCTCTTCCTGGCGCTGGGCGGCCTGGTCCTGGCGGGCGCGTCGCTGGACGGACCCGCCGCCGAAACCCCGAGCCCCTCGAATCCGTATGCCGGCGCCGTTTGGGATCTGGGCGCATCTCCGGCTGCGCTGCGAACGGCCGCGCTCATCCGGCCCGGTTCCCCCGATCCGGATCGCGCCGGCGCGTTCGATTCCTCCACCGAGACGCCGGACCCCTCCACCGAGACGCTGGTCGTCGAGCGGTTCTGCGTTCGCTGCCACAACGAGCGCCGCCTGAACGGCAATCTCTCGCTCGAGGAATTCGTGGTGGAGGAGGCCGACCGGAGCGCCGAGATCGCCGAGCGGATGGTGCGAAAGTTGCGTGCGGGGATGATGCCGCCCCCCGGTGCGCGCCGTCCCGAGGGCGACACCCTGGCCACCCTGGTGGAGCGGATCGAAGAGGTTCTCGACGACGCGGCCGCCACCGAGCCCAATCCGGGCAGCCGCACCTTCCAGCGCCTGAACCGGGCCGAATACGAGCGCGCGATCCACGACCTGCTGGGGCTGGAGGTCGATGCGGGGGACTGGCTTCCCCTTGACCAGATGAGCGCCAACTTCGACAACATCGCCGATGTGCAGGCGCTCTCGCCGACGCTGGTGGAATCGTATCTGAATGCGGCGGCCGAGATCAGCAGGTGGGCGGTGGGCGACCGGAACGCCCCCGCGGTGGACCGCTCCTACAAGGTGTCCGACTACATATCGCAGCATCCGTGGGACCGGGTCGAGGGCGCGCCGTACGGGACGCGGGGGGGCGTGGTCGTGAACCACATCTTCCCGGCCGACGGCGAGTACGTCTTCCAGCTCGGCTTCTCCTCGGGGGCGAACTCGCGCTTCGACGACATCGACGTCTCGATCGACGGCCAGCGGGTTGCGCTCCTGCACCACGCCCGCACCGGCGCGGGGGCCGACGGGCGCGGCGCGGCCCCGATCCAGACCGACCCGATCTTCGTGCGGGCGGGCCAGCGGCGCGTGTCGGCGGCCTTCGTCCGTCCCTTCGACGGCCCCTACGAGGATCTGATCCGTCCCCACGACTGGTCGATGGCGGGCGGGGGATCGGGGGGAGGGGGAATCACCACCCTGCCGCACCTGCGCGACCTCGCGATCGGCGGGCCCCGCAATCCCTCCGGCGTCTCCGAGAACGCGACCCGCCGCCGCATCTTCCTCTGCCGCCCCACCGCGGCCGCCGAAGAGCGACCCTGCGCGCGCCGCATCCTCGAGGCGCTGGCCACGAAGGCCTACCGCCGCCCCGCCGCCGCCCCCGACATCGACGGCCTCATGGCATTCTACGAAGAGGGCGCCGCGCTGGACGGCTTCGAGACCGGCATCCGCATGGCGCTGGAGGCGCTGCTGGCGAGCCCGCGCTTCGTCTTCCGCACCGAAAGGGCCCCCGCCGAGCTGGCGCCGGGCGAGGTCTTTCCCGTGTCGAGCCTCGATCTCGCCTCGCGGCTCTCCTTCTTCCTCTGGGGCGCTCCCCCCGACGACCAACTCCTGCGCGCCGCCGCCGCCGACGATCTTCGGCGCGTCGAGGGGCTGGAGCGCGAGGCCCGCCGCATGCTCGCCGATCCCCGTTCCGCCGCCCTCGGCGCGCGCTTCGCGGGGCAGTGGCTGCGCCTTCAGGATCTCTACAAGGTCCACCCGGATCCGAACTTCTTCCCCAACTTCGACGACAACCTGGCCGACGCGATGCGGCTGGAAACCGAGACCTTCTTCAACCACCTCGTCGCCGAAGACCGCAGCATCCTCGATCTCTTCCGCGCCGACTACACCTTCGCCAACGAGCGGCTGGCGGTCCACTACGGCTTCCCCCCGGTCGCCGGGCCGCACTTCCGCCAGGTCGCCTATCCGGACGAGCGCCGCGTCGGCCTCCTCGGGCATGGTTCGATTCTGGTCCTCACCTCGCTGGCCAACCGCACCTCGCCGGTATTGCGCGGAAAGTGGGTGATGGAGGTGCTGCTCGGCACCCCGCCTCCCCCGCCTCCCCCCGGAATTCCCGACCTCGAAGAGACCGAGTCCTCGCTCGACGGCCGCATGCTCACCACCCGCGAACGGATGGAGATCCATCGCGACAATCCGCAGTGCCGCTCCTGCCACCTCTTCATGGACCCGATCGGACTGGCGCTCGACAACTTCGACGTGACCGGCAAGTGGCGCTCCCTCGAAAACGGCGTTCCCCTCGACACCCGCGGCGACTTCTACGACGGCACCCCGGTCCAGACCCCCTCCGAGCTCGCCGCCGTCCTCCTCAAGCGTCCCCTTCCCCTGGTGCGGACCTTCACCGAAAACCTGATGGCCTACGCGCTGGGACGCCGCGTCGAGCACTTCGACCAGCCGACCGTGCGCGAGATCGCGCGCCGCGCCGAAGCCGACGACTACAGCATCTCCGCGCTCATCCTCGGAGTCGTCGCCAGCGACGCCTTCCGCTACCGCAAAGCCGCGGCCGTCTCCGCCCAGGACGGAGCCGAGAGCGCCGACCCGGAATCCACCTCCCGACCCGGAGCCTGAACGACATGCACTTCATCACCGGCCGCCACATCGAACGCCGCGCCTTCCTGCGCGGACTGGGCGCTTCGACCGCTCTCCCCCTCCTCGACGCCATGTTCCCCGCCGGCCGCCTCGCCGCCCGCGTCCGCCCCGACGAGGGCCCCACGCGGCTGATCTGCATCGAAGAGGTGCACGGCCTGGCCGGTTGCAACGAATGGGGGGCCACGCAGCACCTCTACGCGCCCGCCACCACCGGCAGGGACTTCGAGATCCTGCCCGAAAGCGCGCTCGCCTCGCTGCGCCCCTTCCAGGACCAACTCACGATCGTCTCGAACACCGACTGCCGGATGGCCGAGGCCTTCACCACGCCGGAGATCGGGGGCGACCACTTCCGCTCCAGCGCGGTCTTCCTCACCCAGGCGCACCCCAAGCAGACCCAGGGATCGGACATCTTCGTCGGCACCTCCCTCGACCAGCTCTACGCGCAGCGCTTCGGACAGGACACCCCGCTCCCCTCCATGCAGTTCTGCATCGAGAATCTCGACCAGGCCGGGGGCTGCACCTACAACTACTCCTGCGCCTACACCGACACGATCAGCTGGGCCTCGCCGAACGAGCCGCTGCCGATGATCCGCGACCCGCGCGTCGCCTTCGACATGCTCTTCGGGGCGGGGGGAACGCCGGAGGAACGGGCCGCGCGGAGGGCTTCGCGCCGAAGCATCCTCGACTGGATGACCGGCGAGATCGCGGCGCTGAAGCGCGAGCTGGGGGCCTTCGACCGGCTGCGCATGGACCGCTACCTGGAGAACGTGCGCGAGATCGAACGCCGCATCGAGGCGATCGAGACCCGCAACGCCGGCGGCGAGGAGCGCGAACTGCCCGAGGCCCCGGCCGGCGTCCCCGACTCCTTCTCCGAGCACATGCGGCTGATGTTCGACCTCCAGGTGCTGGCGTTGGAGACCAACATGACGCGCATCATCTCCTTCAAGACCGGCCGCGACGCCGACAACCGCGTCTTCCCCGAGAGCGGATCGAGCCGCCCCTTCCACCCCGCCTCGCACCACGGCGGCCGCGAGGAGGCGGTCCTGGAGTTCAACAAGATCTGCCAGTACCGCGTGGGACAGCTTCCCTACTTCCTCGAGAAGTTGCGGAACACGATGGACGGCGACGGCAGCCTCCTCGACAAATCCATGGTCATGTGGGGCTCGCCGATGGCCGACGCCAACCTGCACAACCACCGCCGCTGCCCGCTCATCCTGCTGGGCGGCGCCGACGGACTCCTGGAGGGAGGGCTGCACCTGAAGGCCCCCGACGCCACGCCGATGGCCAACGCCATGCTCTGGGCGCTGAATGGGATGGGGATGGAGATGACGAGCTTCGGCGACAGCAACGGCGAGTTCTCGCTCGTCTCCGGATCGGCCCCGGCCACGGAGGGGTGACCGCCATGACGGCACGGAGAGATCGCCGGAACGTGCGTTCCGAAGCGAAGGCAAGACGAAATCGCGCGGCGCGGGCGGCGGCCGCCGTCTGGGCGGCGGCGTTCGCGCTCGTCGCGGCCACCCTTCCGCACACCGACTCCCCCGTCGCCGACGCGGCCATGGCCGGAGACCGGGGCGCCGTGCGGGAGCTCCTGGCCGGCGGCGCCGACGTCAACGCGGCCCAGGGCGACGGCATGACCGCGCTGCACTGGGCGGCCGAGCGCGGCGACGCGGAGTTGGCCGGGATGCTCCTCTACGCGGGGGCCGCGCTGGAGCCGGTCACGCGGATCGGGGGCTACACGCCGCTGCACGTCGCGGCCCGAACCGGCAGCGAGGCCGTCGCGCGCAGGCTCCTGGAGGCCGGGGCCGACGCGAAGCGGGCCGCGAGCGGAAGCGGGGCCACCGCGCTCCACCTGGCGGCCGCGGCGGGGTCGGGGGGGCTGGTGGCCGCCTTGCTGGCGAAGGGCGCCGACCCCGATGCCCGCGACGCCGTCTGGGAGCAGACCCCGCTGATCTTCGCGGCCTCGATGAACCGCGCCGGATCGATTCGCGCGCTCCTGGCCGCCGGCGCCGACCCCGATCTGACGAGCAAGGTCGAGGATCTGGCCACCCTTTCGGAGCTGGACCGGCTGGCCGGCCGCCGCCGCACCGAGGCGGTCGAGGCGCTCACCGGGGGGCGCTCCCGCGCGCCGACGCCGTCGGAGTTTCAGACCGCGGTGCGGGCCTCGAGGGATGTGTACCGCGAGGGCCTCCCCGAGGACGACGAAGACGACGACGACCGTCCCCGCCGGGTGGCCGCGAAGGGCGGGCTCACCGCTCTCCTGCACGCCGTCCGCCAGGGCCACCGCGAGGCCGCCCTCGCGCTTCTGGATGGCGGCGCCGACATCGACCGCGTCTCGGCCAGCGACGGAACCAGTCCCCTGCTCATGGCCACCATCAATGGCCAGTTCGACCTGGCGCTGGAGCTCGTCCGCCGCGGCGCCGACCCCAACGTCGCCTCCACCCTCAATGGCGCGACCCCGCTGTGGGCCGCGGTCAATGCGCGGTGGCAGCCCCGCACCCGCTACCCCCAGCCCCAGGAGATGGGCCTCCAGACGGCCACCTACCTGGATGCGATGGCCGCGCTCCTGCAAGCGGGCGCCGACCCCGACGCGCGGCTCACCCTTCACCCCTGGTACATGGAGTACAGCGGCTGCGGCAACCGCAACTGCGGCCTCGTCGACACCGACGGTGCCACCGCCTTCTGGCGCGCCGCCTACGCCACCGACGTCGCCGCCATGCGCCTCCTGGTCGAGCACGGCGCCAATCCCGCGATCGCCACCCGGGCGCCGCCGCCGCGCCGCCGCCTCTCCACCGACGAGCGCCTCCGCCGGCAGAACCGCACCCAGCTCGCCTCCGATTCCACCTGGTGGTCGCTGGAGGATTCCGCGCAGGCGGTGCTTCTGCAATCGGTCCGAAACGACCTCCCCGAAGATAAACAGCCCGACTTCCCCGACGAGCTTCTGGCCGAACTGGACGAAGAGGTGCGCCAGGATCTGGTCCGCGCCTCCGAGGTGGCCGATTCGCTCCGCGCCCTGGAACCGGACGCCTCCGGCTTTCCCCCCGTCCCGGCGGGCGGGCCCGGCGTCTGGCCGATCCATGCCGCTTCCGGCGTCGGCTACGGGGAAGGATTCGCCGGCAACGCCCACCGCCACGTCCCGGACGGCTGGCTCCCCGCCGTGCGCTACCTGGTGGAGGAGCTGGGCATGGACCTCAACGCGCGCGACCACAACGGCTACAGCGCGCTCCACCACGCCGCCGCCCGGGGCGACCACGAAACCATCATCTACCTGGTGGAGCGCGGCGCCGATGTCCGGGCGATCAGCCGGCGCGGGCAGACGGTGGCCGACCTGGCCAACGGACCGGTGCAGCGCGTCTCGCCGCTCCCCGCCACCGTGGTCCTTCTGGAGAAGCTGGGGTCGTCGAACAGTCACCGGTGCCTGACCTGCTGAGCGCGGGTCCAGGCCACCGTTCGTGCGCGGGTCCTCAACCGCGCGCCATAGATGATGTCAAAGAGCCACAACGGCACTCGCAGAGGCGGCGTCAATCCGGCGCCGCCGCAGAATCGGTCGCACCCACACCTTCAGGAGACGACATGAACCGATTCCCGTATGACCTCATTCCCACCGGCCTGCGCCATGGTCGCGCCTTCACCCGGGAGCGCCCCGTGTCCGCACTCTGGGGGGGGGGGGTGTTGACCTGGATCGCAGCGGCGGCCTTCGCCGCGGTCCTGTCCGCCCCCAGCGCCACCGCCCAGACCGGCAGCATCACCGGCCAGGTCACCGACGTCGCGACGGGCCAGCCCCTTGAGTCGGCGGTCGCCCGGCTCGACGACGCGGAGGGCGGCGTCCTCACCACCGCGGCGGGGCGCTACCTGATCACCGGAGTGTCGCCCGGTTCCCACCAGGTGACCTTCGAGATCATCGGCTACGAGTCGATGACCCTCAACGTGACCGTTGCCGCGGGCGACGCGACGGTTCTCGACGCGGAGCTGACCCGCGGGGTCCTGACAGTCCAGGAGCTTGTGGTGACCGGGGTGTCCCGCGCCACGCCCCGGGTCAAGCTCCCATTCACCGTCGAGAAGCTCGACATCGCCAACACCCCGGTCCCCGCCGTTTCGGCGGAGAACGCCCTGATCGGCAAGGTGCCGGGGATCAAGGTGGTGGGCGGCAGCGGCCAGCCCGGAACCACCGGCGACATCCTGCTGCGGGGCGCGACCTCGATCAACGGCTCGCAGGATCCGCTCATCATCGTCGACGGGGTCATTACCACGTCCGGAATGGACGACATCATGGCGCTCGACATCGAGTCGATGGAGGTGGTGAAGGGAGCGGCGGGCGCCTCGCTCTACGGTTCCCGCGCCGCGAACGGCGTGATCCAGATCCGCACGAAGCGCGGCACCGGCTTCGGCGGACGCGACTACAATCAACTTTTTCTGCGCAACGAAACCGGCCAGAACGAGATCGCCGGCGACATTCAGCTCTCGCAGAACCACCCCTGGAGGACCGACGCGAGCGGCAACCTGGTCGATGTCAACGGGAACGTGATCCCCGACATCACCGACCCGGACATGACCAACCCGGATCTGAACGGCAGCAATGTCTTCACCTCCTTCCAGGACGAGGCATGGCCGAGCGGACTTCCCCTTTACAACCATGTGGATCGCGTCTATACGGCGGGCACCTTCATGTCCAACTATGCGGTGGTCGAGGGCCGCAACGGCGACACCAACTACCGTTCCTCCTTCGAGTGGCAGACCGACCGCGGGGTGCTTTCCAACTGGAATGACGGCTTCGAGCGCAAGGGATTTCGCGTCAACCTGGACCACGAGGTGCGCAGCAATCTGAATGTTTCGCTCAGCACCACCTACACCGAGTCGGAGCAGGAGGACCTGGGGAGCGCGCCCTTCTACGATCTGACCTTCATGGGTCCCTACGTGGACCTTCTGCGCCGCGATCCCAACACGATCGGCCTGCGCCACTGCCCGGCAGACGGCTGCTACTACGTCAATCCGGATCCGCTCTCCAACCAGGACAATCCCCTCTATCACTTCGAGCTGGTCGACAATCGCGACTGGTTCGAAGACCTGAAGGCGAGCGTGAGCGCGCGCTGGAATCCCTTCTCCTGGATGGATGTCGAGGGTCTCTTCGGGATGGACCGCAACGCCACCTACCAGTCCAACCTCTCGCCCCCCGGACGCGAAACGGCCGAGGGCAATGTGGTGACGGGGTCGTTGAACAAGAGGCAGGATCGTCGTCAGAACATCAACGGCGAGCTCACGGTTTCGCTGAACAGGGCCTTCGGCGATCTGGCCACCCGCACCCGGCTTCGGTACCTGCAAGAGAGTTCTCACTACGAGTGGTTCTCAGCCAGCGGTTCAGATTTTATCGCCGTCGACGTGCCACGGCTCAACAACCTCAATCCCGATTCGTACGGCGCTTCGTCCTACCTGCGGGACATTCGCTCCGAGGGCTACTTCCTCATCTCGGCGCTGGACTACAAGGGCAAGTACATCGTCGACGCATTGGCGCGCCGCGACGGATCAAGCCTCTTCGGCGAGAATCAGCGCTGGCACAACTACTACCGGACCGCGCTGGCATGGCGGATGGCGCAGGAAAGCTGGTGGCCCATTGACGCCGTGAACGAATTCAAGCTGCGCTGGTCGATCGGCACGGCGGGTCGCCGCCCGGGCTTTGCGGCCCAGTACGAGACCTACAGCGTAGGTGGCGGCACGATCACCCCGGTCACCCTGGGCAACAAGGACCTGAAGCCGCAACGATCGACCGAGAACGACTACGGGATTGAAATGGTGCTCTTCAACCGGGTCAGTGCAGGCCTGACCTACGCCAACACCAAGTCGGTCGACCAGATCCTCTCGGTGCCGCTGCCCAAGGCGGGCGGCTTCTCTTCGCAGTGGCAGAACTCCGGCACCCTGGAATCCAACAGTTGGGAATCGTGGGTCGAAGTCCCGGTCATCACGACTGCCGAGATGGGATGGGATGTGCGGGTAAATGTGGACCGTACCCGCAACGAGATCACCCAACTGGACCGGCCGCCCTATCGCAGCGGTTTCTTCTACTACCGCGACGGCGAGATCTTCGGCGCCTTCTACGGGGCCAAGTGGGCCTCAAGCTGCGACGATCTGCCGGTGGGTTCGCCCTGCGACCAGTTCCAGCTCAACGACGACGGCTTGATGGTATGGACCGGTTCCGCGAACTACACCGACGGAATCGGACAAGGCCTCTGGGGAACCAACAGCGAGGGCCAGACCGGCGACGACACCTTCCAGTGGGGAATGCCGATCCGCATGTTCGGCGAGTGCGCCGATCGTCGTCAGGGAGGTACGGATTGCAAGGATTTCCTCTATCTGGGCAACTCCACCCCCGATGTGAACCTCAGCCTGGTGAACAGCTTCCGCTGGAAGGGCCTCACCCTCTATACCCTCTTCGATGGCGAGTTCGGCGCCGACATCTACAACCGGACGCGTCAGTGGGCCTACCGCGAGAACCGCTCCGGCGACCAGGACCAGGGCGGCAAGGACGACAGCCTGAAGAAGCCGGTGGCCTACTATCAGAGGCTTTACAACACCAACGCCATGAATGCCTGGTTCGTTGAGGAGACCAGCTTCATCAAGCTGCGCGAGCTCTCGGTGCGCTACACGCTGACCCCCGAATTCGTGGACGCGATCTTCCGCGGGCGGGTCAACGGCGCCGAGATCAACCTGATCGGCCGCAACCTCTATACCTGGACCGACTACACCGGATACGATCCGGAGGTCGGCAACGGAAACGCGGGTTCCGACGCGATCGGACGGATCGACACCTACCAGTACCCGAACTTCCGCACCCTCACCGCCAGCTTCCAGTTGATCTTCTGATCGATTGACGACAGGGAGAAGAAAATGAACAACACGTTCAGAAAGACGGGTTGGAGCGCTATCTGGGTCGCTGTGCTGGCGCTGTTCGCCGGGTGCGTTGACCTCGAGGTGACCAACCTCAACGATCCGGACCGCGAGCGCGCGATCTCGAGCCCCAGCGATGTGGAGGCGCTCATTTCGGGCGGTTTCCAGCCCTGGTATACGGTTTCCCACAAGAACTACCCCGGTCCCGCGCTCAGTGTGGCCGCGGATGCCCATACCTCCTCCTGGGGGAACTTCGGAATGCGCGACTCGGGGTGGGAACCCCGCAAGGCAATGAACAACGATCCGGCCTACAGCTATAGTAGCATGACGAGCACGCCCTGGTCGCAATCGTATCGCTCCCTTGCAGCGGTCCGCGACGGAATCCTCGCGATTGAGGGCGGGGTACGGATCCAGGAGGGCGACGGCCCGGACAACACCGATCGGGCAATTGCCTTCGGCAAGCTGATTCAGGCGCTTTCCTTCGCCAATATGGCTCTGATCTTCGACCAGGCCTTCATTGTGGACGAAACCACCGACTTCGAGTCGGAGCTGCAGATGGTGTCGTACGATCAGGTGTGGGCGGCCGCCGAGACCAAGTTCGCCGAGGTGATTCAACTGGCGAACAGCGGCGGGTTCACGATCCCGTCGGCCTGGGTCGGCTTCAATGGCGACTGGTCGGCTTCGTACATGGCCGAGTTCGCGCGCGCTTTTCGGGCCCGCTACCGGAGCCAGGTGCCGCGCACTCCCGCCGAGCGCGACGCGGTGGACTGGAACGCCATTCTGGCGGACGCCTCGCCGGGAATCTCGAAGGACTACGCAGGATTCTACGAAGAGGGCGGCAACTGGGCCTGGCACCGCTCCAAGCTGCACACCGCCACCTACACCGGGTGGGCGCGCATCGACTACCGAACGATCGGTCCATCGGACGCTTCCGGAAACTGGGAGACCTGGATCAACGCCGGACCAGACGACAAGCGTCCCTTCGACATCGACACCGACGACCGGCGCATCACCGCGGGCGATCCCACGACGAGCGGCAAGTACATCCGCTACATGGGCAACAGCCCCTTCCCGGCCGACCGCGGCATCTATCACTACTCCAACTACATCGACTGGCGCTGGTATCCGATACGCCAGGCCAACTTCGTGGCCGAGTGGCCGGACATGACCAACAAGGAGCTGGAGTTCCTGGTCGCCGAGGCCAACTACCGGATGGGCAACCGCGCAGCGGCAATGGAGACGGTGAACAAGTACCGCGCCAATGGCGAGCTGCCGCCCTTCACCGATCCCAACGGGGTCGCGCCCGGCGGCGACCGTTGCGTGCCGCAGAATCCGGATGGCTCGTGCGGCGATCTCTGGGAGACGTTCAAGTACGAGAAGCGAATCGAGCTCTTCCACTACGGGATGGCCACCGAGTACTTCGACGACCGCGGCTGGGGCGACCTGGTGCAGCACACCTTCCTGCAGCTCCCGGTTCCGGGCAGCGAGTTGGAGTTGCTCCTGCAGGAGATATACACCTTCGGCGGGCCCGGTGGCGAGAGCACGGCGCCCGACATCATCAACGACACGAGCTGGCGGGGGCTGCGCACCAAGGCGCGGGCCTTCGAGCTCTGGGATCTGGCGAATGCGCAGGACATCCGGGATCCGGGAGCGCGCAGATGATACGCGCCAAGCGGAGCGTGGGGGTGGCGGGCCGGTGGCTCGCCGCCCCTGCGGCGTTGGCAATCGTTGTCCTTTCCGGGGCGTGCGCCAGCGGCGGGGTTTCCACCCAGATGGCCAACATCTGGCGCGAGGACATGGGGCGGGTCACCCGGGCCACCTTGGAGACCGGTCTGGAGAAGATCGTCAGCAAGCACGCGCTGCAGATCGCGCGCACCCAGGAGGCCTCGCGCGAGCTCTACTACGAGACGATCTGGATGGACCGCGAGGTCGTCGCCGACGAGGAGATCCGGGGCGTCACCCATGCGCGCAACCGGATCGTCCTCAAGGGGCGCGCCACGAGCGCAACGATGGCCGGCGGGAGCGTCTATCGCATCACCTGGGAGCTGGAGAACGAGGTCAGCTCGGCAGATGCCGAAGGGTGGCATCCCGACATCGTTCCCGACGAGGTGGTCGAGTTGTTCCGCCCCGTCTATTCGGACCTGATGCTGGAGGTGCGCACCGGCCTGATCCGGTGAGGCGCGCTTCGGCTGCGGGCTCGTGAAACGCGGGTTCGTTGCGGACGGCTCGTTGCGATGGGTCGTCCGCGAAGAAAGGCAGTTGGACCTGGGCGGCCCCGGGAGCGAAGAATGCTTCCGGGGCCGTCTTGCGTTGGCGGGCAGGGACGCGGCAGGCGGCTTGTGCCGCGAGTCGGAGCAAACGGTCCGACCGGGACGCGAAGGGGTTGCGCCCCAGTTCAAAGTCAAAGTCCTGCCCGTCCTGGCGGCGTGGGCCGCGGAGAATCCGTACGCGGGCGATTTGGTGGGCCCCGGGCGCAGCGACGATGTGCGGCGATCGGCCGGTCAGTTCTCCAGCAGCCGCACCGGGGTGGCGCGCACGCGGGTGACGCCGGTCGCCCGGTCGGTGATCTCCACCACGACATGCAGCAGACCCGGCAGCTCGTTGCGCAGATCCAGGTCGAAGAAGTGTTCGCCGCGGGTCGAGGGCGACTCCACCGGCACCACGATCGCGGCGGTTTCCAGATACAGCTCCTCGGCTGCGGGCAGGGGAATCGCCGGGCTGGCCCGCGACACGGGGGTGAGATGGATGCGCACCTCCACCGGGCCGGGGCCGGCCAGCGCTTCCGCGCGGTAGAGCTCGAAATAGACGCGCAGCAGATCGGCCCGCCAGAACCGGGTGGCGGGCAGGAGCGGGACCGGAAGCTCGCCCAGATCGAGTTCGGGACGGGGCGCAATCCCGACGACCAGGTCGCTGGCCTCGAAGCTGGCCTCCGGGGAAGGGCTGTCGCCGACCGCAAGGAGAGGGGCGCCGACCGCGAAGGACTCGTGGCCGGGAAGGCGCCGGGGGGGCTCGGGTTCGCTGGCGTCCTGGCCGGGACTGGCCACCGGATCGGGATCGTCCTGGACATCGTGCCGCGCCGAGACCGAGAGATGGCGGATGCCGGGCTCGTGGCGCAGCAACAGGGTGGAGAGGTGGCCGGGGCCGTCGACGGCCAACATTCCCGCGCGGGCGATCTCGGCCAGGGCGCGGTCGCGCACAATCACGGTGTGGCTCGCCGTCCAGGCCTCCAGCGCCAGGCTCGCGCCGATCGAATCCGGGTGGGTCGAGGGCAGCCAGATCGGCGACGAAACCGCCATCACCAGAATCCGCGGCAACCCTTCGTCCAGAATGCGGGCCGCCTGGGCCGAGAGCGCGCTGCGGGGCCGGTCGTCGAACTCGGAGATCGGCGGCGGTGGCGGTTGCCGGGCGGCGAACTCGTCATCCGCGATGAAACGGCGCGAGGCGGCTTCCAGCGATCCCTCGGTGGGACGCGGCCGTGGCCAGGAGGTCACCCACAGCCGGTCCAGCTCGGCGTAGCGCAGGCCGTAGGGTCCCCCCATGCGGGCCAGATCCTGGTAGTAGAAGAGCTCCATGAAGTGCTGGGGACGAACCCCGTCGATGCTGGCAGAGACAAGGCGCGCGGACGGCGGCAGGAGCCGGTGCGGGCCCTCGACATGATGGAAGGGCCCCGTGCCATCGGTGTTGCCGAATAGGAAATAGGTGAAGTCGGGCGGGTGCATGTTGGCGTAGCGCCAGAGCTCGTACTGGGGGGCCACGTCGTAGCCGCTCAGGTCGTCGATCGTCACGCGGCGCTCGCGCAGGTCGGCCCCGCTGGGGCCCAGGTTGCCCCGCGTCACCCGGTCGGGGGATCCGTACCTGATGTAGAAGGTGCCGCGGTCGTCGGTGCCGTAGGGCGAAAAGTTGTTGTAACGGAAGTTGCGCCGGGCGAAGGCGATGCGTCGCCAGTGCTCGATCAGTCGTTCGTTGAGAAGGGTGGCCGGCGTGGGATCGCGCTCGATCCAGAACCGCTTGATCGCCTGCGCCAGCGCGGCGGGGTCTTCGCGTCCAACCCCCTCCCAATACTCGACCGCCGCCGAATCCGCAATGGTGAAGGTGCGCCGTCCCTCGGCCAGGATCTCCTCGCGCGCGGCTTCCCCGGCCGGATTCCCGGAAAATCCCCAGAGGAACACCACGCTGGCGATCTCCTCGTACCGCACGAGTTCGTCCTCCGTCACCACCCGAATGAAGGCCGTGGCGATGCGGGCGTCCTGATCCCCCAACTCCGCCAGGCTGTCGCGCGCGGCAATCCAGAGCGCAAGCGCATCCTCCACCCGGTCGTCGCCGAGCAGGGCGAGGCCGCGCTCATAGGGGTCGTCGGCGATGGGGATCTGGGGCGTCGCCGCGGTGGCGGGCGTCGCGGGAAGGCGCGGCAAAGCGACGGTCGCATGGGCCGCGGCAGGGGAAGCGATCGGGGTCGCTGTGGCGGGATTCGGTTCAAGCGCGGCCAGGAACGCGGCCGGAGCCAGCGGGAATGCGAGTGCCGGGGTCGGCCGGACGCGGCGGAGCGCGATCATCCAGACGGCTCCCTCAGTGGATCGCCAGACTGGAGCTCGCCTCCAGCCCCAGGGAGTGATACCAGGTGCCGTCGGTGCGGTCGGCGCCCCCCTGGTACGACGCGGTGGTGCCGATGGCGTCCAGCGCGAGTCGCAGCGGCCCCGCGCCGCCCTCGAATCCCACCCCGACGCGGAGGAAGCCATGCGGAGCGGGATCGCGAAAGAGATCGGAGACGGCCTCGCAGACGAGCGATTCGTCGGTCGCCGAGACCGGTGGGCAGCCCGGAAGCTCGTAGGCGAAGGTGCGCAGCCCGAGTCCCGCCGAGAGCACGGGCCGGATGCGCTGGTTGGCCGAGCCGGTGAGCGCGCGGATGGAGGCGTTTGCGGCGCGCACCGTGGCCGGAACGGTGATCGGTTCGCAGAGTTCGCCGGTGAAGAGGTTGCAGATGGCGACCGAGCCGGAGACGTCGGCGCCCAGAGACCGCTCGACGCCGAAGCGCACGCTGATCTCGCGCGCGGGGAAGCGAAACTCGACGCCGCCGCTGACGGCGCCCGAGGGGTTCAGATCGGAGACGACCTCCAGTAGCGCCAGATTCGGGTTGTCCGAGGCGGAGTTCTTGGCGAGGTGTCCGGTGGGCCAGAGTTGTCCGCCGCTCAGCCAGATGCCGGCCGTCCATGTGCGGGCGCCGGCGGCGGGATCCGGGCCGGGATCCGGAGAGGGCCGCTGCGCCGCGAGGGGGTCCATGGCCGCCGCTGCGAACGCCCATGCGATGGCGGCGGCAAGTGTGGCCGGATGGGCGGGGCGGGGGAGGATGCCGGGCATTCTGGGGGCCTCTCGGTTGGCAGGCGGCGCGCCCCGAAGGGAGTCCCTGCAATATACCCGCCGCGAAGGAAGAATGCTCCCGGCCGCGGGATCGGGACGCCGCTGTTGGCGGCCGCGCTCGCCTCCGGCGGGGAACGCTTCGGGCCGCGGGTCGGGGATCCCGGGATCAGCTCGCCCGCCGCCCGGCCCCGATCGTGCACTGCGGCGGTTCCACGCCCGGCAGGCGCCGCACGATGCAGTCCCAGCGCCGTCGCATCATGCAGGGCTCGTTGCCGGTTCTTCCACTCGTGCGCGCTTTGCCATTGGACCGGACGAGCCCGATCCGGCTACGTACGAGCGGTCGAAAGACTGCGGGCGCAGAGCGGCGCGGATACGAGCCCAACCGGAGTGAACGCAGCCTTCCATCAAATCAACGCTGCCACTCCGCAACATGCGCAGGGCGATCCTCGGCGTGCTCGTGCTGGGACCGGGGCTCGTTGGTTGCGATGACCCGGTGTCGCCGGGCGACTCGGTCGTGGTGGACATCTCGGAGACGGCGTCCGGGGCGTCGGTCGGTTCCATCCGGGTCGAGCAGACGGCCGATGGCGCGCGCTTTACGCCGAATCTGACCGGTCTCACCCCCGGCGAGCACGGGTTCCATGTACATGCGAACCCCAGTTGCGGGATGGCCGGACAGGACGCGGGCGGCCACTACGACCCGCAAAACACCGGATGTCACGAAGGTCCCAACGGGAACGGTCATCTCGGCGACCTGCCGACGTTGTCGGTCAACTCGTCCGGTGCCGCGACCGCTCCGGTGGTCGCACCCCGAGTGCAGGTAACCGATCTCGAACCGCGAAGCGCGCGCGCCATTCCCACACGGTTTTCGGGTCGGTCGCACGTCGGCGTCGCACGGGTCTCGCAGTCGGACTGCCCCCAATACCAGGGAAGCCGCCTCGTGCGGATGTTACCATTGTTTCCGGCTCTCGCCCATCCCACCCCCCGCCCATCTCCCACCGGAGACCTCGATCCATGTCCCTCCGCCTCCGCACCGCCGCCATTCACGGCGGCGAATCCCCCGATCCCGCCACCGGCGCCTCGGCCCCCAACCTGGTGATGTCCTCCACCTTCGTCATGCACGAGGCCGCCGGATTCTCCGCGCACGGCGTCGACGAGGATACCGGCTACATCTACACGCGCTGGTCGAATCCCACCGTCGCGCAGCTCGAGGCCAAGCTCGCCGCGCTGGAGGGCGCAGAGGCCTGCGTCTGCTTCGCCTCGGGGATGGCCGCCGCCACCGGCGTCCTCTTCTCGCTCCTGGGCACGGGCGATCACGTCATCATGACCGACACCAACTACGCCGGAATCGCCGAGCTCAGCCGCGACACCCTTCCGCGCCTCGGCATCCGCGTCACCCGCGTGGACACCTCCGATCCGGCCAATGTCGAGGCCGCCATCCGCCCCGAAACCCGCCTCGTCTGGCTCGAGTCACCCGCCAATCCGATCCTCCGCCTCACCGACCTGGAGGCGATCGGCCGAATCGCCGCCTCCCATCCGCGCATCCGCGTGGCCGTCGATTCCACCTTCGCCACTCCGGTCGCCACCCGGCCCCTGGAGCTCGGCGCGCACTACGTCATGCATTCGCTCACCAAGTACATCGGCGGACATGGCGATGCGGTCGGGGGCGCGGTCCTCGGCAGCCGCGACGACATCGGCGAGCTCCGGCTCGAAGCGGCCATCCACCACGGCGGCGTGCTCTCCCCCTTCAACGCCTGGCTGATCATGCGCGGCGCGGCCACTCTTCCCATCCGCATGAGGGCGCACGAGGAGATCTCGCTCGAGGTGGCGCGCTTCCTCGAAGCCCATCCGCGAATCGACCGGGTCGTCCATCCCGGACTGCCCTCGCATCCGCAACACGAGCTGGCCCGGCGCCAGATGGACAACTTCTCGGGAATGCTCACCTTCCAGGCCGACGGCGGACCGAACGGCGACGGCGGGCGCGCACTGGCCGACAGGATGGCGAAGGGGCTGCGGATCGTTCACTACGCCGTCTCGCTGGGACACCACCGCAGCCTGGTCTACTGGATGGACACCCCGACGCTGATGGAGAGCTCGTTCCACCTCGACGGAGCTCAACTGGCCAGCTACCGGCGCTACGCCGGCGACGGAATCTTCCGCATGTCGGTGGGTCTTGAGGATCCGGCGGACATCTGCGAGGACCTGGGGCGGATCCTGGGGTAGGGAAGTCCACCGCGGTTCGGCCAGGCCGGGCGTCGGCGGCGGTCCTTCCCCTCGCCCGCGCGGCGGAGGTCAGCTCTTCGCCATCTCGGCCGCCTGTGCCAGGAACTCCTCGGCGGAGGCGCAGTCCACCGCGGCGTTGGCGATCTCGGCGAAACGGACGCCGTTGGCGGGGGCTTCGAGCAGCGCGGCCAGCCGGTCAAGGGTCTCCTTCCCGAAGCGTCGCGCAACGAGGTGGCACAGGAGGGCCCGCTCGCCCTCCAACCGGCCTTCGGCCATGCCTTCGTGCCGACCCTCGG
>JAJEBW010000028.1 GCA_022822325.1 Gemmatimonadota bacterium
TGGAAGCCATGAACTCGCTCGTTCAGGCGGCAAAGGTACGGGCGCGCGGCTACCGCACCACCGAGAACTTCATCGCCATGGCCTACCTCGTCTGCGGCAAGCTCACTTTCAACCCGCCCACTTGAAACAGCGAGGAGCCCACACATTCCCCTCCGCGTCCACGAGCATGGACTCGTAGGCGGGTTTCTCGTCCGGATCGGGCATGCGGGACACAAGGTCCCGTGTGAAGGGACTCGGGTCAGGGCCCATGCGCGTCTGCCGTTCGCGATCGATCTCTTCGCGGGTGACGGCAAGGGAGATCCCCGAAATGCGCGCGATCAGCCGCGCATCGCCGGACTCGCCGTCCAGGACCGAGTACTCCAGACCGTCGGCCGTACCCACCACAACGTCGCCCTGCGCAGTGGGGACCACATGCGTCGATCGCTGCATCAGCGGAAAGAGGTCGCCCTCGGGCACGACGATGTGTTCCCATCCGGGAACCGTGGCAAAGGACCTCGTCGACGTCCGGTCCTCGGAAAGGTTCAGGATCGTGGCCGGCGTGCGCTGAAGTCCCGCTTCGAGTCCGCCTTCCTGCACGCTGTACCCGGCATCGATTCCCCACAGGATTTCCGAAGGGAGGGGATGACGAATCGGGTTTGCCCCCTCCAGAAACCGAAAGGTGCCGACCAGGCCCGAATCGAGATCGAACTCCGCGACCGACCCGCCCGCCATGTATCCCAGGCCCAGGATCCGGTCCTCCGGGGTGAGCACCACATGCATCAGACCTTGGAATTCGCCCGGACCCTCGCCCGGACCGCCGAATGCGCGAATGAAGCCGCCGTCCGGACCGTAGACGCGGATCTGCTCGGAGGGCCAGTCGGCAACGACAAGATTGCCGCTTCCGGTGCGCAGAAAATCCCTTACTCGGCCGAAGAGGTGCATCTCGCCGGACCCGCTCTCCGCGAGGTCCACGATCGGAGTCTCGTCGATTCGCCATCCACGCCCCTCCTCCCACTGCGGCGCCGCCGACTCGACGATCGCAATGCCCAGACTGTCGCGCGACGTGTTGCCCGGAGCCGGTCCCGCTTCGCAGCCGGCGGCGGTCGAGATGAGCCAGGCGGGCAGCCCGGCAGCGAGGATCTTGCGGAGGAAGCGCGACTCGGGCCGAAACCGATCGCTTTCCGGGTTGCGCCGAACGACAACCTCGCCACCATTGACTTCCGTCGCCTTCCGCATGGCTTCCTTCTCCCTCATGGCCTGCTCCAATGTTCCTGCAGCGGTCGCCAGTTCCAGAATGCGAGCTGAGCCGAAAAGCTGACGCCCTCAGTTCGGCTCCGGCAACCCCGGCCGCCCCCGCCCGCCGCCCTCGCCCCGTCCCCGCCACGCCTCGCGGACGCTCCTCACGACTTCCTGGAAGCGCGGATCGCTGCGCAACGGATCCCATACGGAACTCGTCCGCAGGGTGACCAGCGCCGGATCCCGGTTCGTCACCGCCGCATCGAGGTGCGCCAGCGCGGCGTCGTGGTCGCCGAGTCCGACGGCGGTCATCGCCATCTCCACGTCGGAGACGCGCTCGCCCCGCGCCGACCGTTCCGCGTTGAAGCTGTGCCGCCAGCGCCAGTAGCTCTCCGGGTCGGCTTCGTCGAAGGCCGCGTTCAGCTCCGCCACCGCCGCCTGCGCATCCGGTTCGTCGCCGCCCGTGGATAGAATCCGCTCCGACCGGATCTCGACCGCGCCCGCGTAGTCGCCCTGTCGCAAATGCGCCTCTTCCAGCCCGACCCACGCCGGAACCACCTCCGGGTTCGCCTCCAGAATCGACTGGAAGGCCACCGCCGCGCTGTCGAATCGGCCGGTCTCCAGGAATCCCATCGCGACGCCGAGCGGGGACCGCCGTCCGAACTGCCGCCCGAACCGCGTCGATTCCAGAAGCTGCCGCCGCCGGAGCGAATCCGTGGCGAACGAATCGGCGGCCGCGCCCACGACCGAATCGACGGTGGCCAGCACGTCATCCAGATCAACCCGGACCCGCGCCGTCGCGCCGCCCAGCCTCTCGCGCAGAATCACCACCGTGGCCGCCACCTCGTCCTCGGCTCCGCCCAGCTCGCCCGCCCGCCGCAGATCCTCGCGCACCCCCGACGCCACCTCGTCGGTCAGCGCATCGTCGTCGCTCGCCAGCATCAGCCGCGTACCCGCGCGCCAGGCCAGCGGTAGCGCGTACGCCGGGTCCAGCTCCGCCGACCGGTCAAAGTGATCGATTGCCGTCGCAAGCGCCTCCGGCGTCCCCCCTTCCAGCGCCCGTTGACCCCGAAGGAAGGCGCGGTACGCCTCCGGATCGACCTCCGCCACCCTCTCCACCTCGCGCGTCACCCCCTCGCCCAGCTCGCCCTGGACGGTGCGCGCTATTTCGACCGCGACCTCGGTTTGCAGGCGAAGGATGTCCTTCATCTCGCGTTGAAAGCTGCGCGACAGCATGTGCGTATCGGTCGCCGCGTGCAGAAGCTGAACCGAGATCCGTACGCTGTCGCTCTCGGCGGTCATGGCGACCGAACCCGTCACGACGGCCTGCACCCCCAGCTCGGCGGCGATTTGGGGCAGAAGCATATCCGAATCGGCGTAGCGCTCGGCGGAGGTGCGCGACACGATCCGCAGGCTGGTGAGGAGACTGAGCTGGGTGATGATCTCCTCGTGGAGCTGGCGGGCGAAGAGATCGTCGTCCTCGGCGAAATCCGCCAGGGGAAGGACCGCCAACGCCGTGATGGGCGCGTCCGGGTCCAGTCCGGCCATTCGCGCGGTGGGAATCGGCGCGGCTTCGATCGTCTCCATTCCCTCCCCCCCGCCCCTCGCCGCCCCGCTGCGCTGGAACCAGATCGCCCCCAACGCCACCGAAACCGAGGCCACCGCCAGCAACGCCAGCCGCGGCGCGATCCTTCCCTGCGTGCGTCCCTCTTCGCGCGTCCTGGCAAGTCCCTCCGGCGTCAGGTCATAGGCCCAGGCGAAGGCCAGCACCACCGGCAGTCCCAGAAACACAAGCACCACAACCGATTGCAGCACCCAGTCCGGCGCGTTGAAGGCCGGCAGCACGATCTCGCCCAGTTGCAGGACCACGAACCCCGCGGCCACATACATGCCCCCCGTTCGCACGACATGCCGCCGCCTGAGCTCCTGCCAGAAGGCGCCCAGCCCCTGCTTTCGCTTCATCGGTCGATCCCGCCTCCCTGTTGCCGAAGGACCTGTCCCCCGGTTCCCGCGCAACCGCCGGGCCGAAGATTCCATGGCGCCCACGGAGCGCCGCCATCCCGCGCCCGCGCAACCGCATCAGTCCCGCGATCCACTACACCGAAGTCCCCATAATGGGACACGCGACCACGCGATTTCGCCAGTCCTGCCCGCCACCTGTCATCCATCCTGCGCGACCTCGCCGCTTTTCCGGCCGTTGTCCTCCTCGGCCCGCGACAGGTGGGGAAGACGACCCTGGCCCGCGAAATCGCCCGTCGGCTTCCGCAGTCGATCTACCTCGATCCAGAGGATCCGGCCGACCGGGCCCGGCTGGACGACGCGAGCGCATATCTCGATCTGAACCATGACCGGCTGGTCATTCTGGACGAGGTTCAGCGGATGCCCGGGCTCTTCCGGATCCTGCGCGGCCGGATCGATGCGCGTCGCCGGGAGGGGCGGACGCACGGCCACTTTCTGTTGCTGGGATCGGCGTCCGGCAAGCTGCTGCGACAGTCGGCGGAATCGCTGGCGGGGCGGGTCGCCTACCGGGAGCTGCCCGGAATCGACGCGCTCGAAACGGCAACCGACCTCAACCGACTCTGGTTGCGAGGCGGATTCCCGGACAGCCTCACCGCCGCGAGCGACGATCTGGCCACGCGGTGGTGCCCCCCCCTTCATCCGCAACTGGCTGGAGCGCGATTTGCCACAGGCCGGAATTCGGGCGCCCGCCGAAACCCTGCGCAGACTCTGGACGATGTTGTGCCACCGCCAGGGATCACCGTACAACGCGGCCGAGTTGGCACGCAGCCTGGGGATCTCGGTTCCCTCCGTGAATCGCTACACCGACACCCTCGTCGACATGATGCTTCTCCGGCGGCTGCAGCCCTGGTACGCCAACATCGGAAAGCGCCTCATCAAGTCCCGCGTATGTTCGTGCGGGACAGCGGCGTGGTGCACGGTCCGGGAGGTCACGCGGGCCATCCACATCACAGGGACTCGGCGGGCAAATGTCGTCGGCTGGATCAACCAGTTCGGGAGTCGGCCGAATTGGGGGGACCTCTAAGCCGCCCCCCACGCCTCCAACACCGCCCGTTCCTTCTCCCGGCTCATCCCCGCCCGCCGCCGCTCCCGTTCCGCCGCGGGCCGCGTACTGTCCCAATCCAGGGTGTCGCGCGCCGTCACCGCCAACGGACGGTAGGTCAGCCCCGCCGCCACCGCCCGGCTCACATCCACATATTGCAGCTCGTCGCCCGGCACCCACGCCGGAAGATCGCGCCACGGCAGCGTGTCCTGCGCCTCCAGAAAGTCCTCCGGAATCCAGGTGAAGCGGACCGGACGGCTCGTCACCGCGCGAATCCCGTAGAGCGTCTCGGCCATCGAAAGCCGGCTCGCCGGACCCGTCGCGTTGAAGTCGCCCATGATCCCCTCCTCCGCCATCCGCACCGTCCACTCCGTCAGGTCGCGCTGGTCGATGATCTGGTTGGAATGGTCCGGATTCCCCGGCGCAAGCACCTCTCCCCCCTCGGCAATCCGCACCGGCCAGTAGGTGAAGCGGTCGGTCGGATCGGTCGGCCCCACGATCAGCCCCGGGCGAATGACCGTTGTCCGATTCGGAAATGCGGCGTGCGCAATGTCTTCGCTCAGCCGCTTCATCAGGCCGTAATGCGCGTCGTCGCCATCCTGCCAGCCCTCGGGCGGTTCGTGGCGCGGGTAGTCCTCGGGCACCGCGGGTTCCCACAACACCCGGCCGGCGTTCGCGTAGCCCATCCCCTGAATCGCGTAGGCCGAAATCGACGACACGAAGATGTAGTGCTCGGCGGCGTCCCTCAGCAGCTCCGTGCTCAACTGCGCCCAGCGATAGTTCTGGCAGTTGTTGTCGAAAACCACGTCCCAGCGCCGTCCCTCCAGCGCGGTCAGGTCGCCGCCCCGGTCGCCCACCAGCCGCTCGACTTCCGAAGGGAGGTCGGCGTCGGCGCGTCCGCGGGTGAAGATCGTGACCTCGTGGCCGCGTTCGACGGCGTAGCGCACGGTGTGCGGGCCGATGAATCCGGTTCCGCCCAGGATCAGGAAACGTTTGTTTTGGGAGGGGGGGGAGGACGGCCGTGGCGGCCGCGGTCTGGCGGTCGGGTCCGAATCGGCGTGCGTGCGGGCCGCGGCTTCCAGGGGACGCAGAGCGAGGCCGGCCCCGGCGGTTCCCGCGGCGACCAGAAAGCCGCGACGGGTGGGGACGGCTCGTTTCGAGTTGTTCATTCCTGTCTCCGTTCACTTTCAAGTCTGACGAGGTAGTGCTCGTCCATCCCGGGATTCACTCGCGCCGTGTAGAAGACGCCCGCCGGTCCGAACGCGGTGGGGAAGCCGGGCGGATCATTCATGCGCCGGGATTCTCCGGAGGCGAGCGAGACGACAAAAACCTCGAACTCTTCGCGGGATTCCGTCCACCCACGCAGCCAGGCATGACCGTCCGGATCCACGATGAGACCCCTCCACCGCCATAGAAGCCCCGGCTCTAGAGGTTTTGAGATCGTCACGCCGAAATCGGAGCGAAGCGTTCCGAACACCGGCACCTCCCACTGCGGAAGGGCAATCGAATCCGTCCGCGAGGCCGGCAGATCGACAATCCACAGAAAGGGGCTTCCGCCATCCGAAATGAAGACGCAGTCCCGATGTCGCGCCCAGTACGATCGCGCCTCCCTGCGGTGATAGCTGACGGATCGTCCTGCAGCAGCGTCGCCTGCGCGCGTGAAGACGGGCCTTTCCCAGAGGAGTTCGCGGTGATTCGGGTCCGCCTCCCGCACCCTCCACAACTGAAGCCGGCGGCTCTCGGCAGCCAGCAAGTCCACCCCGAAAACCGTCTCCTCCTCGTCGATTGGACTGACGAACACCACCCCATCTCTGGCCAGTCCGAAATACGGTAGTCGCGCAGACCACCCGAACTCTCCGGCGGCATCGAACGACGTCACGTCGTTGCGATCGTAGACGACCAGTTGACGTCCATCGTATGCCACATGTCCCTCGGCAGCGTCGTCCAGCCAGACGATTGGCACGGCCCAGTTGAACTCACCGGGCCCCTTTCCCTGCCGTCCGAAGGCATCTCGCTCTTCCAGCTCTCCCGACAGGTGGACGATGCGCGGCCGCATCTGGTCATAGAAGAACAGGGTGTCGCCCGATGCGGTCAGCCCGCCATAGGACGCGATCCACTCGTCTTCCCCCAGACCATAGGTGTGGGTCTCGCGGTACGATTCGGCCAGCCAGCGGCTGTCGTCCGCCGAGGTCCGGCATGTCGTCGGCGCAACCTGGCCTGCCACCGGCGTACCCGCGCAGGCCAACGCCGCGACCAATGCCAACGCTCGCTTTTCCGATGGAGAGTGCATCGGAGCCGTCGCCTCCCGGTGAACGGTGAACATGCCCGCAGCCATTATACTTCGGCGAATGGCACGACGCCACGCACATTGGCCAGCCCGCGGGCCGTTCCGTGATTCCCGGCGCTGGCTTGCCGAGTCATCCTGTGCGCACGCATTGTATAGTATCAGGAGATCGGGGCCGCAACGCGCCCGGCGTGGGAACGGGTCGGCTCCGCGTAATCGCTTTTGCAGGAGGATCCCCATGCGCACCCCCACCCCCCTCGCCGCCGCCCTTCTCGCGCTGACCGCCGCCGCGCTCGCCTTCGCGTCCCCCATTTCCGCGCAGACGCTGCCGCCCGTCGCGACCAGCGCCGCCGCCGCCGAGACCGAGGTCACCTTCAGCCGGGATGTCGCGCCGATCCTTCAGGCCAACTGCGAGATCTGCCACCGGCCCGGCTCGGTCGGTCCCATGCCGCTCATGACCTACTCCCAGACCCGCCGCTGGGCGTCGCGGGCGCGCGATCTGGTCACGAAGCGCCTCATGCCTCCCTACCACCTCGACACCGGCGTCGGGATCCAGGAGATCAAGGGGGACTGGCGGCTGAGCGAGGAGGAGATCGAGACCTTCGCCGCCTGGGTGGATGCGGGAGCGCCCGAG
The DNA here is from genome assembly GCA_022822325.1 of Gemmatimonadota bacterium. GTDB lineage: Bacteria > Gemmatimonadota > Gemmatimonadetes > Longimicrobiales > Gaopeijiaceae > Bin94. The sequence continues at coordinate 7,195 of JAJEBW010000028.1, forward strand.
GGGAATCCGGCCGACCTTCCCCCGCCGGTCGAGTGGCCGAACGAGCAGAAGTGGCAGCTCGAGGATGTGCTGGGCCCGCCCGATCATGTCATCAAGTCCAAACCCTTTGACGTTCCCGCCGAGGGTGGCGACACATGGTGGCGTCCGCGGGTGCCGTCCGGACTCGACGAGGACAGGTGGGTGATGGCCTTCGAGACGCGGCCCTCCTTCCCGGCCGGGCGCCAGATCGTCCATCATGCGATTCCGCGGCTCCTGCGGCTGACCGAAGAGGGCGAATACCGCCGCATTCAGAGCCTGTCCGAGTATGCGATGGGTAAGATCGGCGAGATCGTTCCGCGCGACGCCGGCCGTCTTCTCAAGGCCAGCGACATGATCGAATGGGACGCGCACTACTACCCGATGGGATTCGAGGTGGAGGGCGATCAGGTCGAGCTCGGCATCTGGTTCCACGAAGAGGGCTACGAGCCCGAGTTCCAGCAGGATCTGCGCCTCTATCCGCTGCGCGGCGACATCGCGCTTCCCCCCGGCGGCACCGCGATGACCCAGGGATTCAGGCGCTGGGATCACCCGGTGCGACTCGACAGCTTCCAGCCCCACGGCCATGTGCATCTGCACGCCATGTCGGTGCAGGCGCTCTATCCCGACGGACGGCTTGAGCTGATCAGCATGGTCACCGACTTCGACGCGCGCTGGCACCACAGCTACATCTACGAGGACGACGCCGCGCCGCTCCTGCCCACGGGCACGGTGCTGGTCATGACCGGCTGGTACGACAACACTCTGGAGAACGAGCTCACCCCCGACCCCGAGATCTGGTATGCGCGCGGATCGCGGACGATGGACGAGATGTCGCATGCGTGGATGGCCGTCACCCACCTGACCGAAGAAGGCTACGAGCGGCTGGTCGCGGAGCGGGAGAGCAGGCTGGCCACCGACGGCGCGGGGAGCGCGGGCAACCGATGAGGGAGAATCGGGTGCGGGCGAAGGTTCCCGCGCGCAGGATCGGTTGGTCGGGGGCCGGTCCGCGGGAAGAGTTCCGGATCGCGCGGATGCTCGTTGGGGCCACGCTCTTCCTCGCGGCGCAGGCCTTCGCGGCCGACGCGCTGGATGCGCAGCAACGCCGCCTTCCGCTGGCGCCGATTCTGCCGAAGGGCGACGAGGTGGCCCCCTTCTTCGAGGGCTGGTACCGCAACGACGACGGCACCTTCACCCTCTCCTTCGGCTTCTTCAACCTGAACCGCGCGCAGATCCTCGACATTCCGATTGGCCCCGACAACTTCATCAAGCCGGCCGAGTTCGACGGGATGCAGCCCACCCACTTCCCGGTGCGTCCCCGCCGCGACCGGGGCGTCTTCCACGTCACGGTTCCCGCCTCCTACGCGGACGGCGAACGGGCGGTGGTCTGGACGATCACCGCCAACGGCTTCACCAACGCGACTCCGGGCCGGGTCGGCGTTCCCGCGCTGCAACTCGACTACGGGCCGCGCGCGATGGGATCGGTGCCGCCGCTGGTGCGCTTCGCCGCCGACGGGCCGCGCGGCCAGCATGTCCAGGGGGTGTGGTCGGAACCGCGAAGGGCGAAGGTGGGAGAGCTGCTCGCGCTGACCCTCCTGACCGAGGAGGTCTCGGTGCGCGCGCCCGACGACATGGTCAACGAGGTGGTTGATGTGGCGGTGAGCTGGTTCAAGCACCAGGGGCCCGCCGCCCGCGTCGCCTTCGATCCGGTCCGCATCGTGGTGGAGGGGGGGACGGGGGAGGCCGCGACGACGGCCCTCTTCAGCGAACCGGGGGAGTATCTGCTTCGCGCGCGCGTCGACAACTGGGATGCGAACGACAGCACCGGCGGCGATCAGTGCTGCTGGACCAACGCCTATGTGCGGGTGACCGTCACGCCATGACGACCGCCCGCACAGCCGTCATCGACACCCATGGGCTGAGCAAGCGCTTCGGCGGGGTTCTGGCCGTCGACCAGGTCTCCTTCACGGTGGAGCCCGGCCAGGTATTCGGCTTTCTCGGTCCGAACGGGAGCGGCAAGACCACCACGATCGGCATGCTCATGGGCATCATCCGGCCCACGGCGGGGAGCTTCCGGCTCTTCGGCGCAGGCGCGCCGCGCGAACTCCTTGCCGCGCGGGCTCGGGTCGGGGCCACCCTGGAGACGCCCAACTTTCATCCCCACCTGAGCGGCCGCGACAACCTGGGGATCGCCGCCGCCATCAAGGGGGTCGGAGCCGCGCGCATCGAGGAGTGTCTGGAGATCGTGGGGTTGCGCGATCGGGGCAAGCATCGTTTCCGCACCTATTCGCTCGGCATGAAGCAACGGCTGGCGCTCGCGGCCACGATGCTGAACGACCCCGAGCTGGTCGTGCTCGACGAACCGGCCAACGGACTCGATCCGCAGGGAATGAAGGAGGTGCGCGACATCATCCGGATTCTGGCGGACCGCGGCAAGACGATCTTTCTGTCGAGCCATCTGTTGTGGGAGGTCGAACGGATGTGCACGCATGTGGCGATTGTGCGCAAGGGGCGGATCATGGCGTCGGGGACGGTGGCCGAGGTCGTGGCGAGCGAGACGGCGGCGCTCCTGCGGGCCGATGACACAGACGCGCTCGTGGCCGCGCTGGAGGACTACGACGGGGCGATATCGGTGCGCGCGACCGGGGACGGCGTTCTGGTGGGGCTGGCGTCGGACGATCTGGCCGCGCTGAACCGCCATCTGGCCGGTCTGGGCATTCACCTGTCCCATCTGGCGCGGCAGAGACGAAGTCTGGAGGACGCCTTCATGGAGCTGACCCGCGACGACGGCGCCGAGTCGATGACGGAGATCGCGACGGGGGTGGACTCATGACCCGGCTTCGCATCCTCGCCCGCGTCGAAGCGATCAAGATTCGCAGGAGCCGCAGCTTCCTTGTGGTTCTGGGACTGTTCATCCTGATCAATGTCTTTTTCACCCTTACCTCGCTCCGGGCGGCCGCCAACAACCCGTTCCTGTTTGCGCTTCCCGACGCATGGCAGTCGATCCTGGAGATTCCCGCCGGGCTCGGACCGTTGCTGGCCGGGGTTCTGACGATTCTGCTGGTGGCGCCGGAATTCACCTGGAAGACGGCCCGCCAGAGCGTGATCGACGGCCTGGGCAAGGGGGAATTCCTCCTGGGCAAGCTCCTCGTGCTCGCCGCCATCCTGCCGGTCTTCTTCGCGATCCCCCTTCTGATCGGCGGCGGGGGCGCGCTGCCGGGTTCGGACGCCGGTCAGGCCCCCCTGATCCGTTCGGAGGACCTGGGCTACATGTTTGCCTACGCAATGCGGCTTGTGCTCTTCGGCAGCGCGGCGTTGTTTGTTGCGGTGCTGATCCGGGCTTCGGGGCCGGCCATGGGCGTCTTCCTACTGTATTGGCTGCTTGAGACGATTGTGAGCGAAGCGATTCAGGTCATGTGGCGCGGCGCGGAAGGAGTCCTCCGCTTTCTGCCGGGCGGCGTCAGCGATACCCTGAACGACACCAATCTTCACTATGCGAACGAACTCGCGTGGACGAACGCCTCCCGCGCGGAACGAGGACTGGGTCCGCTCGAGCTGCCGGAACCGTGGATGCTCCTGCTGGCGGCGGCGCTCTATTCGGCGCTCTTCGTGGGATTGTCCTTTCACCTTGTGCGCAGACGGGACCTGTAAGGCGTTGGGGGAAGCGATCCGCAGGACGGGCGAAAACGAATCCGCAGGGCTGGCGAAGACAACGCGGCAAGGCTGACGAACCGGTGATGCGGCGGCGTCCCGGGGGTCCGGACGACGGGCGCGAAAACCAAAAACACAGAAAAGCCAACGGCAAAGGAAAACGAACCATGGCGACGAATCGACGGGACTTTCTGAAGGCATCGGCGGTGGCGGGCGGCGCGCTCGCGGCGGGGGTCGGATCGGTGGCGCTGGCGGGTTGCGGCGCGGCGAACGACTCGGACGCGGGCGGCGACGGCGCTCCGGCGGGAGAAACCGGGCAGGAGAGGGCGGGCAATCCCCTCCGGATCCTGATTCTCGGCGGCACCAACTTCATTGGTCCGCACCAGATCGAGTACGCCCTCGCGCGCGGCCACGATATCACCCTCTTCAACCGGGGTCGCACCAACCCGCACCTCTTCCCCGATCTGGAGAAGCTGATCGGCGACCGCAACGACGACCTCTCTGCGCTGGAGGGGCGGACCTGGGATGTGGTGATCGACAACTCCGCCACCAATCCCGCCTGGGTCGAGCGCAGCGCCAACCTGCTCCGGGACTCGGTCGGGCGCTACGTCTTCGTCTCGACGCGCTCGGTCTATGCCGACACCAGCCGGATTCCGATGACGATCGACGCGCCGGTCTGGACCTACGAGCGCGCGGAAGTGGAGCCCGGTGCGGAGCGGCTTCCCTACGGACTGGCCAAGGCGCTCGCCGAGCAGAACGCGCGCGACATCTTCGGCAACGACCGCAGCCTGGTCTTTCGCCCCGGCCTGATCATCGGTCCCGGCGACACCACCGACCGCTTCACCTACTGGCCCGTCCGCATCCATCGCGGCGGCGAGGTCCTGGCCCCCGGCGACGGCACCGATCCCGTGCAGATCATCGATGTCCGCGACTTCGGCGAATGGCTGATCCGCATGGTCGAGGCCGAGGAATCGGGAACCTGGAATGTGGTCGGGCCGCGCACCCCGCGCCCCATGGCCGAGCTGCTCTACGGGATCCGCGCCGTGACGACCGCCGAGACGACCTTCACCTGGGTCGACACCGACTTCGCCATCGACGCCGGCCTGCGCCCCTACGCCGAACTGCCGGTCTGGCGCCCCGCCCGCGACGGCGCCGAGGGTTTCGCCCGCTTCGACCTCACCCCGGAAGTCGAGAAAGGCCTGACCTTCCGCTCCCTCGCCGACACGACCGCCGCCACCCTGGAGTACCACTTCTCGCGCCCGCCCGAGCGACAGGCCGAACTCCGCGCCGGAATCACCGCCGAGCGCGAGGCCGAGGTGCTGGCGGCGTGGCATGCGGCGGTGGGGTAGGAAGTCCAGAGGCGAACTGTAGGCGACAGCGCGTCCACCGCAAGGCGATCGTTGCGGCAATTTCGGCCAACGAACGGGTGGAGCGCGCAGTGCTGTTCGGTGGATCCGCTTAGGTACGCTACAATACGGGACCGGACGTTGCGCGAGCACATTCTGCGGGAAGGCGTGGAGTGGCACGCACGGGCGGTGGTCCGGGGGGCCGTCGGTTGCCCGGGCCGCACAGCCCGGGGTTCCACGCAGGGCTGAGATTCTCCACTTTACGGCCACCTTGCCAATCCGTAAAATCGGACCACGTACGCATCCATGCCCCTCGGGGCTGCGCGACACGGCCCGACGGATTCGCGACCGCCCGCTGCACCCCGAATCCCCGCCGCACCATCCCCCGGTCCGGAGAATCATATCATGATCCATCGTGCAATTTTCTCCCCCCGCCCCCCGACTTCCACCCACCCCCCCATCCCCCTCCCCCTCCTCGCGGCCACCACCCTCGCCCTCGCCTGCGCCCCCGCCACCCCCCCGCCCTCCGCCCCCGACCTCATCCTCCGCGGCGGCGCCGTCGCCACCGTCAACGCCGACAACGCCATGGCCGAAGCGATCGCGATCGACGACGGCTGGATCGTCGCGGTCGGCGGCAACGCCGAGATCGATGCGCTCGCCGGCGACGACACCGAGATCGTCGAGCTCGACGGACGGCTCGCCATTCCCGGCTTCATCGAGGGACACGGCCACTACATGAGCCTTGGCAACAGCAAGACGATCCTCGATCTCAACGGGGCCGCCAACTGGGATGCGATCGTGGCCATGGTGGCCGATGCCGTCGCCGACGCCGAACCGGGCGAGTGGATTCGCGGGCGGGGGTGGCACCAGGAGAAGTGGGATCGGCCGCCGGAGGGCGCCGTCGAGGGCAACCCGACCCATGCATCGCTTTCGGCGGTCAGCCCCGACAATCCCGTCCTTCTGGGCCACGCCTCCGGCCACGCTTCCTTCGCCAACGCCGCCGCGCTCGCCGCCGCCGGCTACGACCGCGACTCCGAACCCCCTCCCGGCGGCGAACTCGTCCGCGACGCGAACGGCGAGCTCACCGGACTGCTGCGCGAGACCGCCGACCGCCCCGTCCAGGGCGCCTTCAACGACTCGCAGTTTGGCCGCACCGCCGAAGAGATCGAGGCGCAGTTCCGCCGCGAAGTCCGCCTTGCCGCCGAAGAGGCGCTCTCCAAGGGCGTCACCTCCTTCCAGGATGCGGGCGCCGGCTTCCCGACCATCGACCGCCTCCTCGCCCTGGAAGCGGAGGGCGCGCTCCCCGTCCGCCTCTACATCATGGTGCGCGGCCACTCCAACGAAGAGATGGACGCCCGTCTCGCCGACTACTACATGCCCGCCCAGGGCGACGACTACCTTTCCGTCCGCTCCATCAAGCGCCAGATCGACGGCGCCCTCGGATCGCACGGCGCCTGGCTTCTCGAACCCTACTCCGACATGCGCGCCTCCGTCGGCCTCGTCCTCGAAACGGTCGAAGACATCACCGGCACCGCCCACGTCGCCCTCAAGCACGGCTTCCAGGTCAACACCCACGCCATCGGCGACCGCGCCAACCGCGAAGTCCTCGACATCTACGCCGCCGTCTTCGATTCCGCCGCCACCCCCGCCGACCTCCGCTGGCGCATCGAACACGCGCAACACGTTCACCCCGACGACATTCCCCGCTTCGCCGAGCTCGGCATCATCGCCTCCATGCAGGGCGTCCACGCCACCTCCGACTTCCCCTGGATTCCGCTTCGCCTGGGCGACGACCGCGCGCGCGACCGCACCTACCTCTGGCGTTCATTCATCAACGCCGGCGTCCTCATCAACAACGGCACCGACGTCCCCGTCGAAGACATCGATCCCCTGGCCAGCTTCCGCGCCTCCGTCACCCGCCAATCCGCCGACGGCGCCATCCACTACCCCGAGCAAAAGATGACGCGCATCGAGGCGCTGCGCAGCTACACCATCAACAACGCCATCGCGGCCTTCGAAGAGGATCTCAAGGGCTCGCTCGAAGTCGGCAAGCTGGGCGACATCACCGTCCTCGACCGCAACATCCTCGCCGTCCCCGACAACGAGCTGGCCGGCGCGCGCGTCGACATGACGATCGTGGGCGGCGCCATTCGCTATGCAAGGTAGAATGGTCATGGTCAAATCCACACACAATCGTTCCCGGCCATCGACGCGGTGCACAAGCGCAAACAGGAGCGGGGGGAAGGGAGGACGGCCATTGCGGTTGCGGCACACGGTTGCGCACAAACCGGCGAGCGGTGTCTCAGGGTGCGCCTGCGCTATCGCGGTCGGGGTCCTTGCGCTGTTCGCCTCCGGCGCGTGCAGTCCCCCATCGCCGTCCGGCGGCGACAGGGCCGGGGATGTCGGTGCGGCCACCGAGTTCGTCCCCACCCAGCCCGTCCCCATCGAGCACATCGTTCCCGAGGGCGTCGCGCGGCTCCCGGTCTTCATCCCGGCGGTTCGGGTCGGCGATCTGGTCTTCCTCTCCGGCGCGATCGGCACCCCGTCCAGCGGCGAGCTGCGCGTCGTGGAGGGCGGCGTCGGTCCCGAGACCCGGGCAACCATGGAGAATATCCGGCGCATCCTAGAGGCGGCCGGACTCGACTTCGCGGATCTGGTCAAGTGCACCGTCTTCCTTGCCGACATCGCCGACTACGCCGCCATGAACGAGGTCTACGTCACCTACTTCGAGGGGATCGAACCCCCCGCCCGTTCGGCGATGGCGGGGAGCGGCCTGGCTCTCGGCGCCCGTGTCGAGATCGAGTGCATCGCAAGGGGGCGGTGAGGCCGGTGCGCGCGAATGTCCGCCGCCCCGTCACCCCAGGTTTTCGCTGACCGCAAGGAGCGAATGATGGAATTCCGTCGAGTCGCCAAATCGGTTCCCGTCCGTCCTGCCATGACGCTGGCCGCCGCGGCGCTTGGCCTCGGCGCGCTGGCCGCCTGCGAGGCGGGTCCGAATCCCGCCGACTGGCCCGATCAGCTCGAATACGGGGTGCGGGACAGCGCGGGCGTCACGATCGTCGAGAGTTCCCGGCCCGCGCCCGATTCGCGGCTCGGATGGCGGGTGGGCGAGGAGCCGCGCGTGCGTTTCGGCGCGGCGGAGGGCGAGACGGCGTACCAGTTGTACGAGGTCGGCGACGCGACCCGGCTGGATGACGGGAGGATCGTGGTCGCGAACGGGGGATCGAACGAGCTCCTGGTCTTCGATTCGGCGGGCGGCTACCTGGAGGCGTGGGCGGGCCAGGGCGAGGGCCCCGGCGAGTTTCAGTCGCTCGGCACGGTGCATCGTTGGGGGCCGGATTCGCTGATCGCGGGCGATGCCGCTGCGGCAGGTTCCAGCGGCAGGGTCGCGATCTTCGATCTGGCGGGCAACCACGGGCGCACCGGCACGCTGACCGGCGAGATTGGGGGGTTCATGGCCCGAATGATGGCTGGCGCGACCCGTGCAGGCGGGGAAGACGCGCAGGATCCGGAGATGCCGGAGATCTCCGAGGTCGGCGGCGGTTCGACCCCGCACGCGATGATCGATGTGCTTCCGGGGAACGCGATCCTGACCCGGGAGCCGGGCGGCTTCATGGCGGGGTTCTCGCGCTGGGAGCATGCCTACGGTCTGGTCGGCGCGGATTGGGGCGAGAGCGTCTCCCTGGGCGAGTACCCGGGGCCCGAGACCTTCGCCGACAGCTACACCAACGAGGGGGAGAGGATGGTCTATTTTCTGCTGCTGCCCCACCCCTTCGGCAAAACCACGACGACGGCGGTTTGGGGCGATCTGGTCGTATTCGGCCGCAACGAGACCTACGAGATCCGGGCCTTCGCCGCCGACGGTTCCCTTGCCCGCATCGTCCGCCGCGAACACGCCGTCGGCACGCCAACGCAGGAACAGCAGGACGCGCGCTTCCGCGCACGCTTCGCCGATCTGCCCGAGGAGGAGCGCGCATCGCGGCTCGAAGTGGCCGCCAATGTGCCGCTGGTCGAGACCTTCCCCGCCTATTCCGCCATCATGGGCGACGCGCTGGGCAATCTCTGGGTCCGGGAGTTCGATCTGCCCGGCGAAGAACGCGATTCTCCCCTCTGGACCGTCTTCGACCGGGAAGGCAAGGCGCTGGGATTTGTGGAGACGCCCGCGGGACTGACGATCTACGAGATCGGCGCGGACTTTATCCTGGGCAAGCGCACCGGGGAGCTCGATGTGGAGTCGGTGGAGCTGTGGGGGCTGGCGCGCTCCTGAGCCGAACCGCCGGGGGCGTCGCCGCTATGCCGTAAAGGGCATCGTCTCCGGTTTGAGGCGGAGGACGAGTTCGTCAAGGCTACCGGTCCGGATGGCGCGTTCCATCTCGGCGGGACCGCAGGCGGGGGTGCCGGTGGCGAAGGCCTCGGCGATCAGGCCCTGGTCGCCGGTGCAGAGGCCGCGCGCGATCCCGAGGAGGGCCGAACGCTCCGGCCGCGGCCGTTCCGCGCGTCGTGTCCGGTCGCGCGGTGACCGTTCATCTCGTGTCCGGTCAGGCAGCGTCCCGTCATCCAGAACGACGACCCGGCGAGAAATGCGCCGCATCCGGTTGCGGACCGCATGGGGGTCGAGGCCGCGCCACGATGCCTCGATCAGGACGACCGAGAGGCGGGTCTGGCCGCGAATGCGCTCGCAGAGACGGGCCCACCACCTCGCGTCGCGCTCGCCGGGGAGGGGGCCGCGCACGGTCGCCGTCGCGGAGAGGCGGGTGGGCGCCACCAGAAGGAAGCCCCGCCTTACCCCGGCGCGATGAAGGCGGCGGAGCGCGCCCGCGAGTTCGCGGGGAGATGATGCGGATGCGGGGCGGGGGTGGGCGAGAAGGGGAAGCAGATCGGTGGGTTGCGCCGGGAACATCCGGGTTCCTTGCCTGAGGTCGCGTCGGCGGCGCCGGTGGGTGCGCCGCCCCGGGCCGGTGCGGCCCGGACGCCAGAGAGATTGCGGCCCGCGGGTAGCGGCGTCGTGTCCGCAATGTCACGATTGCGTCACGGCGAATCGGCGCCCCCCGCGCCTTCCCGGATATCGCGCAACTCGGCCGCCGCGTCGGCTTCCACCTCCGCCAGCTCCGCCGCCGCAGCCTCCGCATCGCCGGTGAGCCGCGCAAGCCGCCGCCGCTGGTCCGCCGACGGCCCGGTGAGCGAACCGGTCGTGGAGGGGCCGCCGTCGAAGTTGCCGAGCAATCCGGTCCACCAGTTCCGCACGTCGTTGTTGATCTCCCGCCACCGCGCGGCCACCTCGCCGATTCGGGAGGACAGCTCGCGTGCGCGCGCAAGATCGTCTTCATCCACCCCCTGCATACCCTCCAGCGCCGCGACCGCCGCCTTCGCTTCGCGCTCCAGATCGTAGGCCGCGACTCCCCGGTCGTAGGCCAGCCGCTTGAGTTCGTGCAGCTCCAGGGTGAAGTCGTACCGCGCCCGCCGCTCTTCCTCCGCAATCGCGAGCCGCTCGTCCGGACGAACCGTCAGCCGTTGCTCGCGCCGTTGGCCGCCCACCTCCAGGGTGACGCGGAATTCGCCCGGGAGCACGTAGGGGCCATCGGGACCGGAGTCGAGCGTCGGCGTCTCGTAGCGGGTCGTGTCATGCGGAATCGGGTCGTGGCGCAGATCCCAGATCACGCGGTTGAGTCCTCTGGCGCCGGGGCCCTCCAGGGTGCGCACCACCGAGCCCTCCGGGTCGCGTATGGCGATGCGCGCGCCGTCCGGGGCCTCTTCGGGCAGCCAATAGTCGAACCAGGCGCCGAAGGCTGGATTGGGGGCGCGGTACAGTCCCTGTCCCTGCGAGGGCACATCGTTGCGGTAGAGGAAGAGGGTGACGGGCCGGATCGAGGCGAAGACCGGTTCGTCCGGCTCTCTCATGGTCAAGCTGACCGCGTCGTTCCCGACATGCAGCTCCGGCGTGATGAGCCCGATGTCGTCCAGGATGTAGATGCCGCGACCGTGCGTTCCGGCCACCACGTCGTTGTCGCGCGGATGGATTTCGATGTCGTCCACCGGCACGGCGGGCATTCCCGATCCCAGCGGCGCCCACTCCGCGCCCCGGTCGATCGATGCGAAGACGCCATCTTCCGCGCCCGCGATCAGCACATTCGGATTGGCCGGGTGTTCACGGATGACATTGACGGTTGCGCTGGCCAGCCCTCGCGCGAGGGGCCGCCACGTCGCGCCCAGGTCGTCGGTGACGAAGATGTAGGGGGAATAGTCGTCGTCCCAATGACCGTCCAGGCTGACGTAGGCGCGTTCCCCATCGTGATGCGACGCCTCGATCCAGCTTACATAGGTGGGCAGAGGGGGCGCGCCCGCGGCGGCCAGCGCATTGGCGGTCCGGTCGGTCCAGCTTTGGCCGTCGTCGCGGCTGACCTGAATGGATCCGTCGTCGGCGCCCACCCAGATCGTGCCCGCGCTCGCCGGCGATTCCGCCACCGCCGTGATCTCCCCATACGCCGAGGCGCCGTCGTGCTTCGACAGGGTGGTCGAGTCGGGCAGAATTCCCATGATCGGAAGGCTGTCCTGGTGAAGCCGCCGCGTCAGATCCTGCGTGGCGCGCCAGCCCTCGCCCCGGTCGTCGGAGATGAAGAGACGGTTGCCGCCCAGGTACACGCGCGCCGGGTTGTGCGGCGAAACCAGAATGGGCGACTTCCAGTCGAAGCGGTGCTCGTCGGTCGTGTCCTGCGGGAAGGGCTTGAGCGCCTTGCGATCGCCGGTGGCCATGTCCACGCGCACGATCCCCGCGTTCTGCGAGGTGACGTAGGCAAGCCCCGGGTCGGTTGGGTCGGTTTCGGCGTACATGCCATCGCCATAGTCCACCACCTGCCAGTCCCGGTTGAGGATGCCGTGGTAGCGCGTCGTGCGGCTGGGCCCCCGGTAGGAGTTGTTGTCCTGCAGGCCGCCGTAGATGTTGTACGGATCCGCCATGTCCAGATCCACGTCGTAGAACTGGCTGATCGGAATGTTGGCGATGAAGCTCCAGTTGGCGCCGCGGTCCCAGGTCGAATACAGTCCGCCGTCGTTCCCCAGAATCATGTGATTGGAGTTGCGCGGATCGATCCAGAGATCGTGGTGATCGACATGCACGCCGGTGTTGTACACAAGCTCCCGGGCGACTGTGGCGAAGGTGTCGCCGCCGTCGTCGGAACGGTGCAGCGAACCCGCCACCAGGTACACGGTTTCGTCGTCGTTGGGGTCGATGCGAAGCTGGCTGTAGTACATCGGGCGCTGGTTGAGCTCGTTGACGCGCGTCCAGCTCTCGCCGCGGTCGGTGGATCTGAAGATTCCTCCGTCCTCCGCCTCCACCACCGCCATCGCGAGACCGGGAGTTCTGCGCGAGACCGCAAGCCCTACGCGCCCCTTGTCGCCCTCCGGCAGGCCCTCGGTCAGTTCGCGCCAGGTGTCGCCGCCGTCCCCGCTCCTGTAGATGCCGCTTCCGGGTCCGCCCCCGATGAATCCCCAGGCGCGCCGCTGGCGCTGGTACATCGCGGCATAAAGGATTGCCGGGTCGGAAGGGTCGATGGCGAGGTCGATCGCGCCGGTGTTCTCGTCGATGTAGAGGACCTTCTCCCATGTGGCGCCACGGTCGGTTGTGCGAAAGACCCCGCGTTCCTCGTTGGGGCCGAAGAGATGTCCAACCGCGGCCACCCAGACCACCTCCGGGTCGGTGGGATGAACGACGATGCGGCCGATATGGCGCGTCTCCTCCAGTCCGGTCTGCCGCCAGCTCTTGCCGCCGTCGCTGGAATGGAAGACGCCCTGGCCCCACGGCGAGCTGTTGCGATTGTTGGCCTCGCCGGTGCCGACCCAGATTTCGAGTGGATCGGAGGGGGCCAGCGCGATGTCGCCGATCGACAGATTGGGTTGGGCGTCGAAGATCGGGGTCCAGGTTGTGCCATGGTTGAGGCTCTCCCAGACGCCCCCCGACGCGGCGCCGATGTAGATGTGGGACTGGCTGCCGGGCACGATCTCGACATCGCTGATGCGGCCGCCGGTGATCGCGGGGCCGATGCCGCGCCACTCGAGGGCGGCGGCGATGCGGGCCGGGGGCTGGGCGGAAAGGGGGACGGGCGGCGCCGACAGCGCGGCGAGCGTGGCCGGGAGGAGAGCGAGGAGGGTGGGGAGGGGGCGGGGGGGTGTGGGCATGGGTTGGTTCCTGCGGTGGGCGATTGCGTGGCGGGCGGCGGGCGGGCCGGATGACCGGCCGGAGTCCACTGGCGGAAATCTACGGCAACGCGCCGCGGCGTGATCCACCGGGTTTGACAGGGGTCGGCGACGGGGGTTTCTTGTCAGCCGAAGAGGAGTTTCCGGTCCGGCGAGGAGTTTTTGTCGGCGAGGGAGTTTTCGCAGTGCTTCCGACTCGCCAATCCGGCATTCACTTTTGGATGGGGGAGAAGCAGGATGGTATTCCGACGTCGCGTCATCGCCTTGCCGGTCGTCGTCTTCCTGGCGGTTGCCCTGTCGACGGCGGCCTCCCTGTCGGCGCAACCGGCCTGCATGGATCGAGAGCTCCTCTACCGCCTGGACGGCAACGACTTCCTCTGGAGCGAGCTCGAGGGAGTCAGCGCGAACGATTCGCTGTTGGCCGTGCTTGCTCGCTCCGATCCGAGAATCCATCTCTTCAGCCTTGCCGACGGCGCCCTGCGACAAAGCTGGGGACGGAGCGGCGAGGGGCCCGGCGAATTCCAATTGTCCACCGGAGTTGCGCTGCTTGGCGACCATCTCTACGCGGTCGACGCCAACCAGGCGCGGGTGTCGGTCTTCGAGCTTGCGGGCGATCTGGTGCGCACGATTGCGCTTCGCGACCACGGAATCTCCCTTCGCCCGACCCGGACGGGCCGCACGGAGTCGAACGCGCTCATCTTCGGATTGCGCCAGCCCATGGGCGACGCGAGGACGGTCGCTTCCTGGTCCTTTGGGGTGGGCGCCGACGCCGGTTCGGTTCAACATCGCACGATTATCGCCTGGGAGCGGGGGACGACGATTCGTCTGGAGGGACCGCCGGGCTTTACGCTTGTGCCTCCATTCACGCCGGTGCCGCGGTGGGCGGCCATGGCCGATGGCGTCGCCTGGTGGGAAGGGACGGACGCGGAGGTTCGCATTCTGGGTGTGGACGGCGAGTTGGTCGGCGCGATTCCTCTGACCTTCGAGGATCGATTCGAGGTCACCGAAGAAGACAGGGAATACTGGTTGCAGGACGAGTTTCCGCAGGAGCTCTTCGGACAGCGGGGCGTGCTCGACGTCGTGCGGGAGGAAGCGCGCCAGACCGTCGATTTTCCCTCGCACCACCCGCTGGCCTATCAGCTCATGGGTGGGCCGGAGGGTCACCTCTGGGTGCGCCGGACTCCCGACGGACGCGACCAGATCTGGGACATCGTCGATTCGGGGGGAGAGGTTGGCGGACGCGTTTCGCTGGCCCCGGGCGAGATTCTCATGGCCGTGATTCCCGGCCATCTGGTGGTGCAGACGATCGACGAGCTGGGCGTCGAGTCCGTTGACGTTCAGCGGTGCGGGGTCACTCAGGGTTGAGTCTGCGCCGCACCGTCCCCGCGCGCGTATGGACGAGGAGTTCGAGGCGGCCGCGCATCAGTTCGTGGAGCAACCGGGGCGAGAGGGTTGTGGCACCCTGCATCTGGAGGTTTCCGGGTCCGGCCAGCCGTTGAACGACCACCGCTCCCGCAGCGTCGTTCCCTTCCCCCGATTCGCTCTCCCGGGTCGATTCCCGGCCAGAAGCGCCCGCATCGCCACCCGCGATTCCCGGCCGTCGCAGCACCGCGCCGTAGATGTCGTCGGGCGGCAGCTCTCTGACCGCGATTTGGTAGGAAAGGGTCGCCGTGGGCAGGTCAATGGCCAGATCGGCCTCGATCCAGGGGCGCGCACCCTGGTCCAGCGGGGAATCGTTCGTTTCCGTTGCATTTCCTTCGGGGCCGGTCGCGGCGTCCGGCGAGCTGCGAGCAATGGGGGCGACCACGATCTTTGTCGGTTCCGGCGCGCGGCCATTCACCAGCGGCGGGGTGCGAAGCGGCGGTTCTGCCGTGGGGAAGGCCGACTCGAAGGCGAAGGCCATCGCGACCAGGCGGGCATCGTCCAGCGCGCGTCCGAGCAGCTCCAGCCCGACGGGGAGGCGGCTTTCGGTGAATCCGGCCGGCATGGCGAGGGCGGGCAGCCCGGTGTGTGCGCTCAGAAAACAGGTCGAGCCGCTGGGAGGAGCGCCGATCCGCGCGGTTTCCTGGCGCATTGTCGGGTAGGCCAGCGCGTCGAGATCGTGCCGGTCCATGAAATCGACGATGGCGGCGCGCAGGGCCTCCCGCCTTGCCAGGGTCTCGGTCAGCTCCGGCGATTCCCGCGTGGCCCGCGCATTGCGGCGGCGGAAGTTGCGGTCGAGCGCTTCGTGGTGCAGCCCGGCGTCGAGAATCTCACCGAGCGACCCGACCGGCGCATCCGGGACCGTGGCCAGATAATCCTCCAGATCGAACCTGAACTCGAAGTCGATCAGCCCCGTGTTGGCGAGGAGCGAATCCAGACCGGGAATCGTCAGATCGACCGCCTCCGCGCCCAGCGTCTCCATCTCCGCCAGCGCGCCGCGCACGACCCGCTCGACCGAGCCCGCGCTTCCCCCGCCCCCCACCCAATCCGTCAGCACCCCGACGCGGCTTCCATTCAGCGCCCGGACATCGAGCGCCTCCACAAAGTTGGGCAAGGGGCGTCCCTCCAGGATCGCCGTCGCGGGATCGGCCGGATCAAATCCCACCGTTGCGTCGAGCGCAATGGCCAGATCGGTCGCCGTCCGCGCGAGCGGCCCCCCGGTGTCCTGCGAATGCGCAAGGGGCAGGATCCCGTCGATGCTAGACAGTCCCTTCGTGGGGCGCAGTCCGAAAAGATTGTGAACCGCGGCCGGAATGCGGATCGAGCCGCAGGTGTCCGTGCCCCAGCCCACCACGCCGAAGTCGGCCGCCACCGCCGCCCCCGTTCCCCCCGAACTGCCCCCCGGGTTGCGCGCGGGATCGTAGGGGTTGCGCGTCTGGCCCCCCAGTGACGAAATCGTCGTGATCCCCGCGGCAAGCTCGTGGAGATTCGTCTTGCCCAGAATGACCGCGCCCGCCTCGATCAGCCGTTGGACCTGAAAGGCGTTGTCCGGTGGCCGCAGCCCCGCCAGCGCCAGACTCGATCCGGTGGTCGGCATCCACTCCACATCGTAGTTGTCCTTCATGACGACGGGAATTCCATGAAGCGGCCCGCGCACCCTCCCGGCGGCCCGTTCGTCGTCCAGCGCCTCGGCCTGCTCGCGGGCCCGCGGATTCAGCCGAATGATCGCGTTGAGGGCCGGCCCCTCCCGGTCGTACGCGGCGATGCGCGCAAGGTGCAGTTCGACCAGCTCGGCCGAGGTCGTCCGTCCCTCCTCCATCGCCCGCTGCAGGGTGGAGATCGTGGCCGAGGCAACCTCCGGAGCGTCCGCGTTGCCCGAAGCGGGGTTCTCGGTGGCGCAACCGGCCACGAGCGCGGCGAGGACGATCGGCGCCAAGAGGCGCACGCGGCCATGCGCACCCCACGGGAAGCGATCGGTTGGGCGGTGCCGTTGCACTGGCCGGTATCCAACCGGGGCACGAGTCCGGTATCCGTTCGCGTGCCGAGTCGAGATTTCAGTCGCCGACCAGTGGACGGTAGTCCTCCCCGGACATCGGTTCATGCCTTTTCCACCTTCCTGTCATCTCGATCAGGACTCGTTGCTTGGAAGGTGCGGGCAAGGGATTGACGCGCACCACCCGGGCGGCGTACTCGGTGGGGCCGTCCGCCATCGCTTCCGCCAGATCACGAACAAGGTAGCGAGGCGCCCAGCCGATCATGTGATAGTCCGTGGTTTGGATCTGGACCGCCAGGGGGCCGGTCGGATTGGTCAGCTCAAGCGTGATGCCGAGTCGCTCGTTCCCTTCCAGCGTACCCAAACGCTTCTGCGCCTCCTGATTGACGTGCCGCCAGCCTTGAAGGAAAAACCGGCACCGAAACCCGCCGTCAGTCGCCTTGACGAGTTTGGGAAATACTTCGTAGGAGTCCGTCGCCCGGTAGCCGCCGCTGGTGGACATGACCTCGAAGGGGTCCGCCGATGTGGTCAGACCAAGTCTGCGCAGATGATCCCCGAGATCGGGTCTGCGCCGATTGATCACTCGGTTGCGGAAGAGCGGAAAGAGTTGCGATGCCCGGTAGTCCCGCCTGAGTTCGGGGAACTCCAGGAGGAGTGGGAAGCCCGCCTCGGCCTGTGCCCGCTCGGCGCCGCCGATGTAGCGGAAACGGTAGCCGGACCTTTCCGGATCGCCATCCAGTCGCCCCACGGGGAACCACTGGCGGCTCGCGCCCTTGTCCTGCCAGGCGAGGAAGAGGGTTTTGGTCATGAGAGCATTTCCAGAAGCCGGTCTCGATTGGTCAGGATGAGGGCGACCGCAAAGCCCCTGGCTGCCAAAGACATCCATTTGGCGGGAACCCGTTCCACGATCTCGCGGACCCGGGCATCGCGCAAGTTGGCGGCGCGCTCCAGAGCGGGACGAAAGTGGTCCGGGCGTTCTGCCCTCGCCCGACGCACCAGTTCAAGCGGGCTGGGGCCGTAACGCGTGTCCATGTCCCAATACACCCCACCCCGTCCGCGGGCCGAGTATTGTTCCACATCTCCTCCACGAAGGGTCCGCATTCGGCGCTCGTCCAGCAATTCGCGACCAAGCGAGGACGCGTGATCGAATGTGGGGGCCAGGATTCCTACCCATCGGTCACCGTCCCGGCGGCGCAATATCCCCCAGTTCTCATGGTGCCGGTCCGTGTTGCCCACAAGCGCGTCCAGCACCAGAAAACCCGCGAACGCCGTTTGGTGTCTTTCGCTCGCGCCCTTGTCTACGAAGATCCTTTGGAGCGCGTCCCGGATGTTGACGAACGAGTGATCCGACTGGCCAAACCGACGATGCGAATCGTATCCGGCCACCGTCCACTCCAGAACCTGGTTGCCATGGACCAGTTCAAAGTCGCCATGGATGAAGGACTTCGCGCACGAACCCCTTTCCCCGCGAAGTTCGGCAAGCTCCACGGTCGCGTGTTCAATACCGAGCGCGTGTGCCACTTCCGCAACGATTTTCTCGGCCCAATGCTCGCCAGTTCCGGGTCGCGGGTACTTGAACAGCCAGTCCTCTCCGGACTCCGCAGGCTTGCGGAACCAGAATTTCCGCTTCGTTCCCATGTCTTCCGGTTCCAGGATCCACTCTGGATCGACCAGGGTGACAGGGTAGGCATCCATCGGCGCCAGTCCGGTCCCGGCGGTTCCCCTCAAACATCCACCCGAGGAAAGAGCGGCTTCCCCACCCGGACCTGCCGGCCGGCGACCGCCACCTCCGGCAGCTCGCGAAGAAGCGGCACCCGATCGAGACCCAGTCGGCGCGCCAGTTCCGCCGACCGCTTCGGGGCGACCGGTTCAAAGAGCGAGGAGAGGACGGCCAGGGTGCGGGCCAGGGTGGTCAGCGTTGCGTCGAGGTCGGATGCGCGGTCGAGTTGCCGGGCCAGCGCCCACGGTTCGCGGGTCTCGATGTAGCCGTTGGCCGCGCGCGCGAGCTCCATGGCCGCGGCGAAACCCTCGTGCAGGCGGTAGCCGTCGAGGCCGCGGCGGTAGGCCTCCAGGGCGGCGGCCGTTTCGGTCTCCAGGCCGTCGGCGGGGGCCGAGGGAACCACGCCGCCGCGGTAGCGACGGATCATCGAGAGGGTGCGGTGAGCCAGATTCCCCAGAATGTTGCGCAGTTCGTCGTGGCGGGTCAGGAAGCGCTCGGCGGTGTAGGATGCGTCCTGTCCGGTGGACATTTCGCGCATGAGGTACCAGCGGACGGCGTCGGCGCCGAACTGGTCGCGGAGCGCGAGCGGATCGACCACATTGCCGATCGACTTGGACATCTTCGTGTCGCCGACGACCCACCAGCCATGCGCCAGGATCTTGCGGGGCAGGGGAAGGTCGGCGCCCATGAGGAGGGTGGGCCAGTAGACGGCGTGGGTGGTGATGATGTCCTTTCCCATCAGGTGAAGATCGGCGGGCCAGCGCGACGGGCGCAGCTCCCCGAAACCCCTCTCCGCAGCCGGCGCCGCCGGATCGATCGCGCCGGAGGCGGTCACATAGTTGGTCAGCGCGTCCACCCAGACATAGGTGACCTGGTCGGGATCCCAGGGAAGGGGAATCCCCCAGTGAATGCGCGAGCGCGGCCTGGAGATCGACAGATCCTCGAGCGGCCGCCCCAGAAAACCCAGCACCTCGTTGCGGCGCGCGGCCGGCGCGATCCAGCCGGGGTCCCCTTCGATGTGGCGGACGAGCCGTTCCTGGAAGCGGCTCATGCGGAAGAACCAGTTCTTTTCGCGAATCTTCACGACCGGTCCGCCGGCGATCGGGTCCACGCGCTCCGGTCCGATCTCCTTCTCGGTGAAGTAGCGTTCCTGGCTGACGGAATACCAGCCGGTGTACTCGGCCTCGTAGATGTGGCCGTTGGCGCGGAGCCGTTCGAGCAGCGCGCCCACCACGGCCAGATGTTCGCGCTCGGTGGTGCGGATGAAGCGGTCGTGCGAGATGCCGAGCTCGTCCCAGGCGGCCTCGAAACGGCCCGCCATCAGATCGCAGAGTTCGAGGGGGGAAAGCCCCTGCGCCGCGGCCGCCTCCTGGATCTTCTGGCCATGTTCGTCGATTCCGGTCAGGAAGAGGACGTCGTCTCCGGCGCGGCGGCGGTAGCGCGCCAGGACATCGGCCAGGATGGTGGTATAGGCGTGACCGATGTGGGGCTCGCCCGAGGCGTAGTAGATCGGCGTCGTCAGGTAGAAGGATCCCACGTGCCTATTCCCCCGCCCCGTTTTCGGCAACCTTCCGCTCGGCGTCCACGCCCGCGCCGATCACGCGGCCGTACCAGAGCAGCGTCTTCAGGAAGCGCCCGAAGTTCGCCTCGTAGCGCTTCTCGAGCGGCTCGCCCTCCGCCCCGAAGCTGGCCGCGACATTCGAGACCGGCATTCCCGCGACCGGCAGCGCGCCCACCCGCAAAAGGAGAAGCTGAAGGTGATTGTGGACCAGAACGCCGCCGAAGGAACCGCTCGACACGGTTACGATTCCCACCGGCTTGCGCCGCCACTCGCCGCGAATGTAGTCGAGCGCGTTCTTGAGGACTCCGGGCATCGAGCCGTGGTATTCGGGGCTGACGACGACGACGCCATCGGCGGTGCGGATCGAGTCGGCGAACCCGGCCAGTCCGGGCGGGGGGTCGTCGCGCATGTGGAGGCGTTCCTCCATGATGGGCAGATTGATCTCGGCCAGATCGAGGAGCGGCGCATCGACGCCGGCCCGCGCGAGACGGTCGCTGGCGAAGCGCGCCACCCGGATCGAGTGGCGGCCGCGCCGAACCGAACCGACGAGCACGGGGATTCTGAGGGGATCGTTCATGGCGGATTGGCGGGCTGGGAAGGGGAGTCGCGGGGAAGGCCCGCGGCGGACCGGGTTCACTATCGTGGGCGAAGGGGGTAGGATAATCGAAATCGGGCGGCGTTGCCGCGACGGCGAACTCCGAACGATGCGCATGACGCGGGGCGTTCGCGAGGGGGAAGCGATCGGAAGGGACGGAGGCCGGGTCAATGAGGAACCAGCGGGAAGCAGGCGCGAGGGAGGCCGGGCCGTGTCCGCGGGCCTGACCGGGGTGGGGTGCGGTGGCGGGGTGGGAGGAGAGATGGGGACCGTGCGGCGCACCGGGGCGACCGGAGCCGGGCGATGGCGTCGGGCGCGGGCGCTGCCGGAGCCGAAGGGAATCCCGCAGGCTTGCCATGCCGGGGCGCGAGCCGGTGGCGCGAGGAAGGCCGGGGCGCCGAAGTGACCGCCCTCTCCTCCCCCCTCCACCCCTCCCCGCGGAGCTTTCGGCTCGATTGCGATCCGGAGAGCGGCGTTGCGCGGATCGCGCTGAACCGTCCCGAGCGGATGAACGCCCTGACCTTCGCGGTGTACGACGAGTTGCGGCGGACCATGCGGGCGTTGCACGGGGAGCCGGCGGTGCGCGCGATCGTGATCGCCGGTGCGGGGCCCGACTTCTGCGTGGGCAACGACGAGGAGGAGATTGCGGCGCTGGGCGAACGGAAGCTGGAGGGGCTGCTGGAATTCACGCGGATGGCCTGCGATCTGACTCTGGCGATTCGGAGTTGTTGCCAGCCGGTGATTGCGGCGCTGGGCGGACAGGTGGCGGGCGCGGGCGCGGTGATCGCGACGGCCTGCGATCTGCGGATTGGCGCGGAGTCGGCCCGGATTTCCTATTCCCTTGTGCCCGCTGGACTTTCGGGCGCGGAGATGGGCGCCGCGTGGTTGCTGCCGCGGATTGTCGGGCTGGGGCGGGCGAGCGAACTCCTGATGACGGGGGAGTGGATCGACGCGGTGGAGGCGCACCGGATCGGGCTGCTGAACCGGTTGGCGCCCGATGGCGAAGAGGAGAAGGCGGCGCTGGCGCTGGCGGCGGAGATGGCGCGGGGGCCGGCCTTTGCGCTGCGGATGACCAAGGAAGCGCTGAATGCGGAGGCGCATCTGGAGTTGGCCGAGGCGCTGGAAGCGGAGGCGCGGGCGCAGGCGGTGTGCATGCTGAACCCCGATTTCCGGGGCGGAGAGCGGAAGGAACGATGACCGAACAACCACCAGTCGCCGGTCGGCCGCCGATGGACTACCAGCGCTTCGCGATGTTGCCGGAGCTTCTTTCGTTGCAGCGTCCGCTGGCCGATCCGCCCGAACACGACGAGATGCTCTTCATCATCGTCCACCAGGTGCACGAGCTCTGGTTCAAGGCGGTCCTCCACGAGCTCGATCATGCGCAGAGGCTCCTGGTGCGGCGCGAGGGCGCGCGGGCGGCGGCCACTCTCAAGCGGGTGCGCTCGATCGTCAAGGTTCTGGTGGGCCAGCTCGACATCCTCGAGACGATGACTCCGGTGGAGTTCGAGTCCTTTCGCGACCGTCTCGACACCGCCAGCGGCTTCCAGTCGGCGCAGTTTCGCGAGCTGGAGTTCGCCCTGGGAATGAAGCGCCGGGCGGTTCTGAAGGGGTTTGCGTACGAGGAGGAAGAGCGGCGGCTGCGGCGCAGGCTGGAGCGGCCGACCCTCTGGGACGCCTTTCTGCGCTTTGTGGCCGGACGGGGACTGGCGGTTCCCGAGCGCGCCCTGAACCGCGACCCGGCTCGGTCGGTGCAGAGCGATCCAGAGGTGCAGGCGGCGCTGATCGACGCCTACCGGACCGACCCGGAGCTGGTGAATCTGTGCGAACGGATGATCGATCTGGACGAAGGCATCCAGGAGTGGCGCTACCGTCATCTGAAGATGGTGGAGCGCACGATCGGCAACAAACCGGGGACGGGCGACAGCGCGGGGGTGGCCTACTTGGTGACGACGCTGAGGCCGGCATTCCCGGATCTGTGGGAGATGAGGTCGGCGTTGTGAGGGGGCGGCTTCGGGCCGGCGAGGCGCGAAGCGTCGAACGCCAATGCCGCGTTCCGGGCGACGCCGCGGCGATGTGGCGAGCGGCACCGGCCACCCGGCGCGGAGACATGGGGACCAATGGCCCGGCCGTTGCGGCAAGGAGCAGCGCAGAGCGCAGCGGTCCAGCGCGGATGAAGCGCCGCGCGAATGCCGCTCGGTCTCTGTCGGCGGGTGGCTGAGGTGGCCTGCGAAGGCGGAGACAAACCGGACGGCGGCGCCGGGCCGGAAATCGTTCCCGGGGATCTGGCTCGCCACTACTCGCGGTTTCAGGTCTCGGAGCGCGTTCTTCTGACCGGACACTCGCACCAGGCCTGGCCCGATGTGGGCTTCGCGGCGCAGAAGCGGGCCTGGCTGGACGCCGCCGAGCTGGTGGACGACAAATGGGAGCGTGCCTTCGCGATGGCCGACCGGGTGCGCGCCGGGTTCCGCCGCCTGCTGGACGACAGCGACGGGCATATCGCGCTGGGGCAGAACACGCACGAGCTCCTGACCCGCTTCCTCTCGGCGTTGCCGCTCCGCGAACGGCCGCGGCTGGTGACGACCGACGGCGAATTCCACACGATTCGGCGGCAGTTGGACCGGTTGGAGGCCGAGGGGATCGAGGTGGTGAGGGTGGGGACGGGGCTGGCGGGCAAGGGGCGAGACGGCGGCGGCGCGAGAGGTTGCGCCCGGCCGAAGGAATCGGATCTGGGCGGGGCCGGGGGAGGCGGTGCGACGATTGCCGAGGAGATCGTCGATGCGGTGGACGATCGGACGGCTGCCGTGCTGGTGTCGTCGGTGCTCTACCGCGACGCGCGCATCGTGGAGGGGCTGGGGGAGGTGGGGGCGGCCTGCGCCCGGGTCGGGGCCGAGCTCCTGGTGGATGCCTACCACTCGCTGAATGCGGTGCCCTTTTCGGTGCCGAAGCTGGGACTGGAGGGTGCGTTCGTCGTCGGCGGCGGCTACAAGTACTGCCAGTTGGGCGAAGGAAACTGCTTTCTGCGATTTCCACGCGACTGCGGGTTGCGGCCCGTGCTGACCGGGTGGTTCGCCGAGTTCGGGACGCTGGCGGCGGAACCGGATCGTCGCGGGGAGGGAAGGGGCGGGGCGGCGGACGGGAAGACTGGCGGCGAGGTGGGCGAGCGGGCGCGGGGGAGGGCGACGGGCAGCTCCGGCGGTGGCGCCGGCGCTGGGGGCGCGGGTCGCGTGGCGGTTCCGTACGGCGAGGGCCACCTTCGCTTCGCCGGATCCACCTACGATCCGGTAAGCCATTACCGTGCGGCCGCGGTCTTCGACTTCTTTCGGGCGCAGCGTCTGGATCCCACGCGTCTGCGCGAGATCAGCCTGGCGCAGATCCGGCGGCTGGCGGCGGGCGTGGACGCGCTGGATCGGGATCCCGCCGTGCTCGGGCGCGACCGGAGCGTGCCGCTGGCCGACCGCGGGGGGTTCCTGGCGCTCAGGACGCCCCGCGCCCGGGAGATTTGCCGTGCATTGCGCGGTCGCGGCGTCTTCGCCGATTATCGCGGCCGCGTGCTGCGCCTGGGGCCGGCGCCGTACCTGACCCCGGGGCAACTGGATGAGGCGGTGGCCGCGTTGGGGGCGGTGACGGGGGGGCGGGGTGAAGGGTGAGCGTCAGTGCGTCGCCATCTCGGTCACCCGTGCAACGAAGGCCTCGTCCGTGTCGCATTCCACCGCGGCGTTGACGATCTCGGCGAAATGGACGCCGTTGGCGGGGGCTTCGAGCAGCGCGGCCAGCCGGTCAAGGGTCTCCTTCCCGAAGCGTCGCGCAACGAGGTGGCGCAGGAGGGCCCGCTCGCCCTCCAACCGGCCTTCGGCCCTGCCTTTGGCCCTGCCTTCGGCCCGGCCCTCCAACCGGCCTTCGGCCATGCCTTCGTGCCTGCCCTCGGCCATTCCCTCGCGCCGGCCTTCCAGCCGGGCCTGAGCTCGTTCCTCTTCGCCCCATCTGCGGGCGCGTTCGATCAGCGTGCTCATGTTCCTCTGCTCCCTGGGTTCGATGATTCTCTCGATCT
>JAJEBW010000041.1 GCA_022822325.1 Gemmatimonadota bacterium
GTAGAAGGGCCGGAAGTTGATCAGATTCTTGTTGTCGTTGACCATCTCCCAGCTCTCGCCGTAGTCGTCGGACCGGAAGAGCGTGCCCGCGGTGGGGTACTCGGTGATCAGGTAGACGATGTTCGGACGCGACTGCGCCACGCTGATGCCGATCCGGGCCATGGGCTCGTCGGGCGTGGTGGTGATCTTCTTCCACGAGACGCCGCCGTCGCGCGAGACGTAGAGCGCCGTCTCCCTGCCCCCGTCGTCGAAACGCCACGGCTTGCGGCGGAAGGTCCACATGCCGACGTAGACGTTGCGGGGATTGGTGAGGTCGAGGTCCATGTCCGAGCACCCCGTGTCCTCGTCGATGTAGAGCACGTGCTCCCAGGTCTGCCCGCCGTCGGTCGTGCGAAAGACGCCGCGCTCCTGGTTGGGTCCCCACTCGTGGCCCATCGCGCAGACCAGGGCGACGTCGGGGTCGCGCGGGTCGACGACGATGCGCTTGATGCGCTCGCTGTCGTCGAGGCCGAGGTGGGTCCAGGTGGCGCCGCCGTCGGTCGAACGGTACACGCCGTCGCCGTACGAAACCGAGTTGCGCGGGTCCGCCTCGCCCGCGCCGAGCCAGAGGACGTTGTGATCGGAGGGAGCGAGCGTCAGCGCCCCGACCGAGTAGGTGTTCTCGTCGTCCCACTGGTGCTCGAAGGTCACGCCGCCGTTGGTGGTCTTCCAGACGCCCCCGTTTGCGGCGCCAACCCAGAAGGTCCGCGGATCGCCCGGCACTCCGATGATGGCGGAGACGCGCCCGCCCATGTTCACGGGACCGATGTGTCGCCACTCGATGTCGCCCAGCGCGCCCGAGATGGCTGCGGCGTCCTGGGCGTGAGCCGGCGGGGCGGCGAGAGAGGCGAGGAGTGCGAGTGCGAGAGGGAATGGGCTGCGGGACGACTTCATGATGATTTTCTCCAGGGACGATTGACGGAGGGGCGGAGCGATGGACCACGTCGGTGGTCTTGAGGCGGTCCGGGTTCTTTGAACCGGTCGCCAAGGTGCAAGGGGATGCGCCGGGATGGTCAGAAAGAGATGGAAATTCACGGCGGGGTTCAAGGTCCGGGTGACGCCGGAGGCGCTGCGGAAACGCGACGGCGCGCAGACGACCGCGGCGCGGCGCGATCTTCGTCCAATGCGCATTTGACGCGGTTCATCGCCCGGCAGCGCCGAACCGGCCGGATCCGCCATCATCTTTGCAGGAGATGCCGGAGCACCCCGACATTGCCTGCCGCGAGGCAATGCGCAACGCGGCTGCCCACCGGATCCTCGGGACGGCTGCGCCCCGCAACGGACGGGAAGGGGGGATCGTGCGGTCCTGACTGGATTCATGTAGCTTCCTTGGCCGGATTGCGGAGGGGCTCGTAGCGGTCTCGCGAAGAGAGGTCGGCGGTGCGAGTCCGTCCGCGCCCATTTTGGACCCTTTGCCTGTCCCGGGAGTAGAATCGGTGTTCCCGCGCGAGTGGCGCCGGCCCTGGCGTCGCGAAAGACGGGCGGGCATCCCACAGGGCGTCCCCCGGCAGGTGCGCAACCGGGTCGCCCGCGCCGCCGGTATCCTCGCCTTCCACGCCCGCCCCGATGGTCTCCTTACCGCAAGAGGTTGGTCGCATGTGCGCAAATGGTCGCGCTTCGCCCCGCATCGTCTTCCCCCTGTTGTTCCTCCTCGCCTGCGGCGGCGAGGATTCCCCCGTCACGCCTACGTCCCCGCCCCCGCCCCCGCCTCCCCCCGAGGAGCCCAACGAAGCTCCCGCGGCCGCCTTCGCCATGGATGTCGATCTCGGCACGGCCCCGCTGACGGTGAGCTTCGACGCCTCCGCCTCCTCCGATTCCGACGGCAGCCTGGTTGCCTGGGAGTGGAACTTCGGCGATGGCGCCTCCGCCACCGGGGTGCGCGTCTCGCACAGCTACGCCGAACCGGGACTGTACGAACCCGAACTTGTGGTGCGCGACGACCGGGACGGCCGGGATTCGGCCTCCGCCAGGGTGACGGTGTCGAGTGCGGCGGGCGGCGGGCCGAACGCGATCCGGGGCCTGGTCTGGTTTGACCGCGATCTGAACGACGCCATCGACGGGGACGAGGGAGGAATCCCGGGCGCGGTGGTGTTCCTGGACGAAGACGGCGACGGCGCCTACGACAATGGCGAACCGCTCGCCGTGACCAACGACGTGGGCAACTACGCATTCGAAGGACTCGATGCCGACCGCTCCTACCGCGTCGCGCAACGTCTGGACTTCGGCTGGAGCAGCGTCTTCGCGGGGATCGCGTCTCCGGGCTCCGGTTCCGGCGGTCCGCCCCGCACGGCCGCGATCGTCAATGGCACCGACGCCGAGATCGCGGACTTCCCCTTCCAGGTCGCGCTGCGCACCAGCGCCACCCAGTTTCAGTTCTGCGGCGGCACCCTGGTCAACAGCCGCTACGTGCTCACCGCGGCGCACTGCGTCGCCGGGACGCCCGCCGTCGACATCGAGGTGCTCATCGGGAGCGCCGACCTGAATTCCGGGGGCGAGCGGGTCGCGGTGCAGGCGGTGCGCTTTCATTCCGGCTTCGGCCAGACGATCGACTACGATGTGGCGTTGCTGCGTCTGGAAGGATCCCACCTGCGGCCGCGGGTCTTCCTCCAGCCTCCGGATCAACCCGCCTGGTCCACCCCCGGCGACACCGCGACCGCCATTGGCTGGGGCCAGATCGGCGAGGGCACCGACGGACAGGACACCGACATCCTGCAGCGCGCACCCCTTCCCATCATCACGAACGACCAGTGCGACAAGATCGCCGGCTTCCTCTTCGCGAGCATCACCGAACGCGTCATCTGCGCGGGCGCCGAGCGCCTGGGACGGGGCGTCTGCTTCGGCGACAGCGGGGGTCCGCTTCTGGTTCCCTACCGGCACCCCTCGTCCTCCCGGGAATCCTGGATGGAGATCGGAATCTCGAGCTTTCTCGTGAACCGCGACCAGTGCGGCAACATCCCCGCCGCCTTCGCCCGGGTCGCGGCCCTCTACGACTACATCGTCACGGTCGCGCGGATCGAGGATTCGTTGGCGGTGGAGATCGACTGGAGCGACGGGTCAACCGCGCGGGTGGATTTCGGGAACTTTCACTAGCCGGTCCTGGCCGGCGGCCGAGCTCCAACGAACGAAACCGAAAACCCGGTGGGGGGAGAGAGGGCGGCCCTCGCCGTTCAGGCTGCGGAGCCGGTGCGAGTCAAACCCTCGTGAGACACGGCCACCGGTGGGGCGGGCGCCTGTCGGCGCGACGCCCTTAAAGACGCCCTGGCGACCGCCCTGCACGCCCTTCGGCGCACCGCCTCCCCCACTCCGGTAGCATTGGAGGCCCCTCACCCGCGTCCCGACGGCGCACTTCACCCCACGCTGCGCGCCGGCCATCCTGCGAATAAACCGCTGCACCTGCCGGATCCCCTCGGCGACCGCCTCCCGGTAGGCCTCCTCCGAGATCGCCGTCCCCTCCCGGGGCATCCGAATCCGTTCCTCCTCCACCTCCTCCAGCGACACCTCGGTCGCGGCCCAGACCATCCGGCCCTCCTCCAGAATCAGCACCAGAATCAGCCCCGGCAACCCTCCGTACAGCCCCGGTCCGCCGGGCACGGGAATCTCCGGCGCAAACCAGGCCTCGACCTGCATTCCCATCGTCTCTCCGACGGCGCGGTTCACCCGGTGTCCGGCGTGCTCGCTCCACTCCCCGGTTACGGTCCAGGCGACCTCGACCGGCGCGCCCTCCAGCCGGTACCGCTCGCCGCCCGCGCTCAGCACCCTGGCGGCGGAGGTTCGGTCCTCGCCGATCCACGCTTCCCGCAAGACATTCGGCTCGTCGGCGTAGTGGGCCTCCAGGATCGTGGCCAGGACGTCGAGGTTGGCGCTGGTCGGCTGGAATACCGCTCGCGGCCCCTCGCCGGGATTCTCTTCCTCCTTGATTCGGGTCAGCAGCGACCCTCCGGCGCCGAAGTGCAGGATGAAGCGCGCCCGGCCCTGGTTCGCGAAGATGTCGCGCACGGCGGCCATCTCGCCCTCGGCTGCCGCCGGCGAGGTAGCGGCCCAGTCGTAGATGACGGCGCCGCTCTGCGCCGATGCGGAGTCGCGGGCGAAGGCGACGGCAATGCATCCGGCGAGAACGGCCGGGGTGCGGGAGACCAATCGTTTTCGCATCTCGATTCTCCTCCTCATGTGGCAGGGCCTGCGTGGCTGGCCCCTATCTCAGGTACCTGCGCAACCGCTCGATCTGCTCGTCGTCGCCGAGGGCGATGACCTGGTCGCCCGCTCTGAGTTCGGTGGCCGCGCCGGGGTTGAAGTCGATTTCGTCGGAGGGGCTGTCCCTGTGCTGAATCGCGAGCA
This sequence comes from Gemmatimonadota bacterium, assembly GCA_022822325.1. Lineage (GTDB taxonomy): Bacteria > Gemmatimonadota > Gemmatimonadetes > Longimicrobiales > Gaopeijiaceae > Bin94. The sequence goes on from JAJEBW010000041.1 coordinate 4,375, forward strand.
CGACAAGGCCGGTCCGGTCGGGAACGCTCGCTTCGGCCAGCGTCCTGCCCACGAGCGGGGAAGCGTCGCCGACGACGGCGAAGTCGAGCCTGCGCTTCCGCCGGCGTCCGGGGGTGGCGATGTCGAGGAGTCTGGCGATCGAGGGCCGCACCAGAACGGTGGCCACCCAGACCGCGCCCGTCACATTCGGGCTGACGACATGATCGGCTCCCGCCCGGTACATCTTTTCGATCGCGGCGTCGCCCTCCGCGCGGGCCACCACCGTGAGGTCCGGGTTGAGGTGGCGGGCGGAGAGGCAGACGTAGAGGTTGTCGGCGTCGTCCGAGAGGCAGGTGACGATTCCCCGGGCGCGCTCCACCGCAGCCGTCGTCAGGGCGCGGTCGTTGGTGGCGTCCTCCTCGAGCACCAGGACCTCCGGCGAGATCCGGCGCAGACGCGCGACCGCCTCCTCGTCCTGCTCGATCACGACGAACTTCTCTCCCGCTCCGAGGAGTTCGTGCGCGATCTGCACCCCCATCTTGCCGCCCCCGCACACGATCATGTGGTCCCTGATCCGTTGCAGCTTCTTCATCGTTCTGGCCTTTGCGTAGTTGCCCAGATCCATCCTGACGAGCGCCGCCGTGACGATCGCGAACCACATCCCCAGCCCGGTCAGCCCTCCCGCCAGCACGAAGGTCGTCCAGTAGCGTCCGGCCTCGGTGAGCGGATGCACCTCGTGATAGCCCACCGCGGTGACGGTAATGACCGCCATGTACATCGAGTCCTTCCAGCTCCACCCCTCGATCCACAGGTAGCCGAGCGCGGCGACGACCGTGATTGCGGCCATGTACGCGCCTACGAAGATGAGTTGCCAGCGGCGAAAGATCACGGGGACGGGGGAAGGCGGGGTGGGGGGGAAGGAAGGGGGAAGTCCGGGGCGTCGGCGTTGCCGGTGGAAGAAGCGTCGTCGTCGGACGACTCGGCGTTGCCGGTGGGAAAATCAGCGTTGCCGGTGGAAAAATCGGCGTTGCCGGTGGAAACTCAGCGTTGCCGGTGGAAAACAAGGTCGCGGACGCGGGCGCCGGTGACGGTGAAGGCGGAGACCGCGCCGCTGCCGTCGCGCACGAATCGCACCTCCGAAAAGTACCACTGGTCGCCGGCGAAGGCGTCGGGGCCGGTCGGCGAGAGCACGCTCGGATCGTTGCGCCAGTGGCGGGCCACCAGCCGTCCCCCGGCGTCCACCTCGATCTCGTAGCTGCTGTCCAGCTCGGGGCTGCGGTAGGCGCCGACGAACTCCCGCAACCGATCGGCGCTCAGCGAGGGGTCGGCCGTCTCCTCCTCCGGCTCCGGCGCCGCCGGTTCGGGCCCCATCCGGTCGCCGACGAAGACTTCGGCCACCCTGCGCGCGCGTCCCGCCGGGTTGCAGTCCGAGACGTTGCAGAAGATCGCGATCGAGAGATTCTGCTCCGGGAAACGGATGAAGTTGGTGCGGTATCCCGCCCACGAGCCGCCATGCCCGAAGGTCGGAAGTCCCCGGTATTCGCTCACCGCAAGCCCGTGCGCATAGCCGATCGTGTCGCCCCCCGCCAGCACGCCGCGTTCGACCATCGTCTCCAGAATCCCCCCGCCCCCGACCTCGCCCGCCTCGTAGTTGCGCATCCAGCGAATGAAGTCGTCGATCGAGGTGTGAAGCGACGAGGAGGCGAGCGCGGTCAATTGGTTCGGCAGACGCTGAAATCCCCCGGCCGCTCCATCGGCGGCGGAATCGTCGGCAACGGGCGCGTAGGACTCGGCCCGCCCCGGCACGATCTCCAGGTAGTCGTCCGAAAAGTGGGTGCCGGTCATCCCCAGGGGCGCGAAGATCCGGGACTCGGCGTATTCGCGGAAGGTCGTTCCCGACTGCGTCTCGATCACGCGCGCCAGCAGGTTGTAGCCGGTGTTGGAATAGGCGTACTCGCTGCCGGGATCGAAGTTGATCGCCTGTTGCCGGTAGAGCATGCGCAGGATCTTCTCGAAGGAGATGACGTCGGTGAAGCCGACGCCGCCGAGCGCCATGGTGTGGGGCCAGTCGCGGATGCCGCTGGTGTGGTGGATGAGATGGCGCGCGGTGATGACCGAGCCGAAGTCGGGCAGCTCGGGGACGTACGCGCGGACGTCGGCGTCGAGGTCGAGCCCGCCCTCCGATTCGAGAAGGAGAGCGGCCATGGCGCCGAACTGCTTGGAGATCGACGCGATGTCGAAGACGGTGGCCGGGGTGATGGGGATGCCGTGGTCCATGTGCGCGGCGCCGTATCCCGCGCGGTGCACCACCTCGCCCTGGTAGAGGACGCCCACCGCCGCGCCGGGCCGGTTGCCCTGGAGGTCGGCGAAGATGGCGTCGACCTGGGGGTGGGTGGGGCCCGCGTCCGCCGCCGCGCCGTTGCCGGGCGCCTGGCTGTCTGCGGCCGGGTCCGGTGCGCAGCCGGTCAGGAGGGCCAGCGCCAGCAGTCCGTGGATCGTGATTCGGTGTCGCATGATTCTTCCCTCCGCCTTCCGCGAACGCGTCCAGGGGACCGTTTGCCGGGGATCGCGTGCCAGGGGACCGCGCTTTCCGTGAATCCCGCCCGTTCCCGCCCGCGCCGTCCTCGCGCTACTCCTCGTCGCCGTCCCGCACGAGCCGGTACCGCACAATGTACTGTACATCCATCTCGTCGCTCTCGACGCCCCACAGCTCGTCGTCGCCGATCAGCCGCACGTCCAGCCCGGCGGGCGTCCAGGCCCGGCCCAGCGGCGCGCCGGCCGCGTCCAGCACCCACCATTCGGTCAGCGCCGCTCCCGCCTCGTTCACGACGGGGTCGAAGCGTTCCAGCCAGATCGCGCCGTCGGCGGCCTCCACCAGTGCCTTCACCGCAGGCAGGTGGTCCGGCCGGAAGAGCGCCGCGCGGATCTCGGGTTCCCGGACGCCCTCGCCGTCAAAGGCGCGCTCGAGCTGGCTCGCCAGGCCGGCAACGACGGAATCGACCCGGGCCGCGCCCAATGGCTCGGGTTCGTAGGGCGCCGTCGCGGAAAAGACGGTGTCGCCGTCGAGACCGATGCGGGTGACGCGCACCGCCGCTGCGCCCTCCCCCGTCCGGACGCGCCGGTTCGCGACCAGAATTCCCGTGCCCGTGGTGAGCACCAGGTGGTCGTCGCCGAAGGGCTGGCTGAGGAAGAGCGTGTAGGGGCCGCTTGCGATCGCCAGCGCGTCGTGCATCTCCACGGGGCGCGTCCAGATCGGGGTGGAGGGCTGCCCCTCCGCATTCATCCGCACATAGGGAATCTCGGTGAGGGCGCCCTTCGCGATCTCCTCCGACCCCATCGGCGCGACGCCGACGAACGACCCGTCCCGAAGCGGCCTGTCGGGACGCGGCGGAGATCCCGTCCCCCCGGTTCCCAGCTCGATGCGCGGCGAGAGCGACCCCAGAAAGGCGCCGTCCAGGTCGAAGTAGCTCAACCGGTAGACCCAGTCGTCCCACACCCAGAGCGAATCGCCGAAGAAGCCGATGTCGGATGGACGGGTGAATTCGCCGGGCCCTTCGCCTCCGCGCCCGATCGATCCCGCGGGCGTTCCGTCGGCGTTCCAGCGCCGAACCGCCTCCTCGCTGCGGTGCAGGGAGTAGAGACGTCCTTGGGGGCCCATCGCCATCGCAGCGACCGAACCGAAGATGTAGCCGGGGTCGTCGAGCGAGCCGATGCGGAGTTCCGGGCCCTCGACCCTCCAGGCGGCCGCGCCGAAGGGATCCCTTTCGCTGTCCGGGGCGCCGCCGCAGCCGACCGCCAGCAACAGCGCCGCCGCGACCGCCGCGGGAGGGGGAGGGAGGGCGGGGGGAAGGCGGGCAGGGAAAGGCGGAGAAGGGAGGAAGGGGAAGGATCGCATACCGTGCTCTCCCGGAAATCGTGTTCTCCCGGAATCGTGCTCTCCGGACGACCGGCCGCCGTGGCCGTCGCGCAACGCGTCCGCCGCCGGGTTGCAGCCCCTCGCGAATTCCGGAGCGCCATGAATTCCCCCGCCGGACGCTGCAAGAGCCTATCGCCCGACCGGGGTTGGGGCAACCGGCCGACCGCACCCGCCCCGCCGTCCGGCGTCGGGGTTCCTTGTCCAATGCAATGACGGGCCGCAGCTTTGCGGAGGGGGAATCCACCGGAAGGAGCCCAACGACGGGCCGCGGTCCAACGACGGGCCGGAATCCAACGACGGGCCAACACCCAACCACAGGCAATCAAGTGCAGACCGAATCCACCGCGCTGATCAACGATCCCATGGGCGTCTTCGCCTTCCTGGCCGCCATCGTCGCCTTCGTCTTCTGGGTGTCGGAGCTGCCCCGTTGCCGCAAGCTCTTCGAGGTCGTGCCCCCCGTCATCTACGTCTATTTCCTGCCCATGCTGGCCACCACCGCAGGCGTCACCCCGGCCCTGTCGCCCCTCTATGACTGGACGGTCCCCTACCTCCTCCTCTTCGCCCTTCTCATGCTGATGATCTCGGTCGATCTCGGCAGCGTCGCGCGGCTCGGTCCGATGGCGCTGATCATGGTGGCGGCGGGCACGGTCGGAATCGTGATCGGGGGTCCGGTTTCGCTCCTGCTCTTTCGCGACATGCTGCCGTCCGACGCCTGGACCGGTTTCGCCGCCCTCTCGGGAAGCTGGATCGGAGGAACCGCCAACATGGTGGCGATCGCCGAGAGCGTGGGGACCTCGCCCAATGCGCTGGCGCCGGTGATCGTGGTGGACACGGTGGTCGGGTACGGGTGGATGGGGGTGCTGATCGCGATGGTGGGGCTGCAGGCCCGCTTCGACCGGCGGACGCGGGCGCGGACCGCCGCGATTGAGGAGACGAATCGCCGGTTGCAGAGCGTGCAGCGGGAACGGAGGGCGCTGACGCTTCGGGACGCCATCGTCATGATTGGTTTCGGGATGGCCTGCGCGGTGGGGGCGCAGAAGCTGGGAGGACAGCTTCCCCCGGTGGGCGATCCCACGATCATCAGCGCCACGACCTGGGCCATTCTGTTCGTGGTCACCGGCGGCCTGATTCTCTCCTTCACCCCGCTCCGCAAGATGGAGGCGGTCGGGGCCTCGCACCTGGGCTACGCCGCGCTCTATCTGCTGCTGGCGGGGATCGGGGCGCAGGCCGATCTGCGGGCGGTCCTCGACGCGCCGGTCTATCTGCTGGCGGGCGCCGTCTGGATCGCGATTCACCTGGGCGTTCTGCTGCTCGTGGCCCGGCTGGTGCGCGCACCCCTCTTCTTCGTCGCGACCGGGAGCATGGCCAATGTCGGGGGCGCCGCTTCCGCACCGGTCGTGGCGGGAGTCTACCACCGCGCGATGGCGCCGATCGGAATGCTGATGGCGGTGGTGGGGTACATCCTGGGGATTTACGCGGCGGGGGTGTGCGCCTTCCTGCTGGGCGTGGTGGGGGGGTGAGGGGGAAGCGACGGCGGGCGAAGCTCCGGCGTCGGCGAGTCGCGGGAGGCTGCGTGAAGCGATGATCCGAGGGGGGCCTCGCCGGCGTTGGTGCGCTACGTGCCGGAACCGCGGCGGCGTCGGCCGCGCCCGCCATCGGGACGGCCGGTCTCGGCATCGGCGAGGTCGAGGGCCAGGTCGAAGGTCGCGAAGTATCCGGAAGATCTCTCGTGCACGCGGGCCATCAGTTCCTCGCCCCCGTCGCGGAAGATCCCGTCGTCCGCATTCGTCATGTCGCGCCGCCCCCGCGCCGAATAGGGCGCCTGCGCATGCACCTGGTCGATGAGCGAATCGACGAAATAGAGTTGCGAGGTGAACTCGTAGCTCTGCCCGGCGACGTCGGTGCGAACCTTGAAGTGCACATGGACCGCGCGCCCGCGGTACCAGCCCGGGAAGATCGTGGTGAAAAGCGCCCGCCCGTTTTCGCCCGTCCGTTGGTGGCCGCGCAGAAACTTCCGTTCCCTCGCCTCGGCCGGGGCGCCCTCGTCGGAGACGCCGGAGTACACGCCGTCGGCGTCGCACTGCCACAGGTCGACGAGCGCACCGGCCAGCGGCGAGCAGCTTCCCTCCGAGATCTCCGACACATTGAAGACGAGCGTCAGCGGCACGCCCTCGCTCACCGCGCCCGTTCCCGGATCGGACCGGATGTCGGAGCGGTCGAGCTCGGCATCGACGAAGAACGGCCCTTCGGTCTGCTCCGGCCGCGCGACGCACGCAGGCAGCGCCGCCGCGGCTTCCCGGCCCGGGGCCGGACGAGCCAGGCTCGCGCCGCCCTTGGAGTCCCACCGGCCCGTGGCCAGCGCGCCGCCGCCCACCCCCAGCACCGCGAGGGCCTCGCGCCGCGTCAGTATTCGTCCAACCGGAATGTCGTCGTGCTCCATGGTTTGCCTCCGCAAGGCTGCCCCGGTCCGAGTCCAGGAGGTTCGCTTCCGCGCCGAATCCCCGCGGCATCCGGTGCCCGGCCCGTCCCAGGATCGCAACCCGGCGCCCAGGGGACGCGACTCGCTCAACTTGACGCCGCCGGCCGGCGGAATCAAGGTCGTAGGGGAGCGTCACGACCGCCTCAGCAAGCGCCGGTTCCCATGTACTCCAACTGCATGTTCCGCAAGAAGTCGCCGGGAGCCGATCCTCCCCGCATGCGCCGACCGCCCTTCGCCGCCTGCATTCCGGTCCTGCTCGCCCTTGTTTTTCTGCCGTCCCCCGCGTCGTCCCAGGGAATCCTCGAGGGAACCATCCGTTCCGCCGCGACGGGTTCGCCCCTCGCGAGCGCGCAGGTGGCCGTCGCGGGTCCCGGTCTCGGCGCGATCACCGGTCCCGATGGGCGTTTCGAGGTCACGGGCATCCCGGCCGGCGCCCATGTCGTGGAGATCAGCCTGATCGGCTATGCGCCCGCGACGAGGCAGGTCATCATCGCCGACGGCCGCCGCACCCGCCTCGACGCCGACCTGGTCGAAAGCGCCGTCGCCCTGGAGGGACTGGTCGCGGTGGGAAGCCGCGCCCGCCCGCGCACCGTCACGCAGTCCGCGGTTCCGATCGACGCGATCCCCGCGCGGGAGTTCGCCGAGCAGGGCGACAGCGACCTGAACGATCTGCTGCGCACGGTGATCCCCTCCTTCAACGTCAATCCGCAGGCCACCGGCGACGCGGCCAGGATCATTCGTCCCGCCAGTCTGCGCGGGCTCGCCCCCGATCACACCCTCGTGCTCGTCAACGGCAAGCGACGCCACCGCGCGGCGGTCATCACCTGGATCGGGGGCGGGTTCGCCGACGGCGCGCAGGGACCGGACATCTCGTCGATTCCCGCGATCGCGATCCGGCAGGTGGAGATCCTTCGCGACGGGGCGTCGGCCCAGTACGGCTCCGACGCCATCGCCGGGGTGATGAACCTCGCCCTCAGGGATTCCCCCTCCGGCGGAAGCCTGGAGTTCAGGACCGGCAGTTTCTTCGAGGGAGACGGCGAGTCGTACACCATCGCCGGAAACGTCGGGCTGCCGCTGGGCGAGAACGGCTTCGCGAATCTGAGCGCGGAGTACGGGGCGTCGAATCCCACGAACCGGAGCGTGCAGCGCGAAGACGCGGCGGCGCTGATCGCGGCGGGCAATGCGCATGTCCGCGACCCGGCGCAGATCTGGGGCGCCCACGACGTCGACGACGACCTCAAGCTGTGGGGGAACTTCGGCCATTTCATCGGCGACGGCCTGCAGCTCTACGGCCACGCCAACCATGCGAGCGAGCGGGTGGCCGGGGGATTCTTCTTCCGCAATCCCAATACGCGCGCGGGCGTCTTCAGCCTGGATGGAGGGAAGACGCTCCTGGTGGGCGATCTGCTCGACGCGCAGGACGGGGTGCTGGACGGCTCGGCGGGCTGTCCGGTCGTTCCAATCGTCGGCCACGCGCCCCAGGCGGACTCGCTCAGGCGGGTCTTCGACGACCCCAACTGCTTCACCTTCCAGGAGCTCTTTCCCGGCGGCTTCACCCCACGGTTCGGGGGCGACGCGGTGGACGCCTCGGCGGTGGCGGGACTGCGCGGACAGACCCGCGGCGGACTGCTCTGGGACGCCAGCGCCGGCTACGGCCGCAACGCCATCGACTTCTTCATCCACAACACGGTGAACGCCTCGCTAGGGCCCGAGTCGCCCTCCTCCTTCGATCCGGGGATCTACGAGCAGTCGGAGCTGAACTTCAACGTCGATCTCAACTACGGCATTGGCGAGATGGTGAACCTGGCCGGCGGCGCCGAGTTCCGCGAGGAGCGCTTCCGCATCGGGATCGGCGAGACGGCGTCGTGGCGGATCGGTCCCTTCGCGGCGCAGGGATTCAGCGCGGGCTCGAACGGCTTTCCGGGCTTCAGCGACATCGCGGCGGGCGACTGGCGCCGGGCGAACTTCGCGGCCTACGGGGACCTGGAGGCGCGGGCCCGCGACGATCGCTGGACGCTGGCCGCGGCGCTGCGGGCCGAACGGTTCGAGGACTTCGGAACCACCGCCAACTGGAAGCTCGCCGCGCGCTACGGCCTCTCGGGGACGGTGTCGGTGCGGGGCAGCGCGAGCACCGGCTTTCGCGCCCCCACTCCGGGCCAGCAGAACGCCTTCAACGTCTCGACCGAGTTCGACCGCAATCTGCGAGAGCTGGTCAACAACGGCACGATCCCCTCCACCTCCGAGGTCGCCGCGATCGAGGGGGGACGGGCGCTGGACGCGGAACGGTCGGTCAATGCGAGCGCGGGCCTCGTGCTCGACGCGGGGAGCTTCACGGCTTCGGCGGACTACTTTCGCATCGCGCTCTCGGACCGGCTCGCGCTGAGCCAGGTCTTCCGGCTCGACCCGGCCGAGGCCGAACGGCTGATTGCGGAGGGAATCACGAGCGCCCGCAACCTGGCCAACTTCCGCTTTTTCACCAACCAGTTCGACACGCGTACGCAGGGGGTGGACCTCGTGGCGTCCCTCGCGCCCCCCGCGCTGACCGGAACCGAGTTCACCCTGGCGCTCAACCACACGAGCACGAAGGTCACCCGCTACAACCCCGGCGTGCTCGACGAGGTGCGCATCCGCCAGCTCGAGGACGCCCTCCCCGCAACCCGCTGGACCCTCGCCGCCCGGCGCGCATGGGGAGCCTTCGCGGCGGTCGGCCGGCTGAACTACTACGCGGGCTGGTTCGATTCGCAGGACGACTGGTCGTATCCGGGCGCGCACCTGGTCGATGCGGAGGCCAGCTACCGCCTGGGCGAATCGGCCACAATCGCGGCCGGCGGGCAGAATGCGCTCAACCGGTACCCGCAGGAGAAACCCGACGCGGGGGCCATCGCGGGGAACCGCTACAGCTCGCGGACGCCCTTTGGAGCCAGCGGGGGGTTCCTGTACCTGAAGGCGGTCTGGAGTTGGTAGCCCCCGGTTCCTGCGCCGCTCGCTCGCGCAACCAGACCGGGGCCGCGATCGATGCCCTGACGATTCAGCCGGGCCGACCCGCGCGAACCGGGGGATAGCGGAATGTACCGGCACTGCATCTTCTGCAAGAAGCCGCTCGGCGCGAACGAGGTGATCGAGAGCTTTCCGGTGGGACGGCGTCTGGCCTTCGATCCGGCGAAGGGGCGGTTGTGGGTGGTCTG
>JAJEBW010000049.1 GCA_022822325.1 Gemmatimonadota bacterium
TCCGGTTTGACACCCCGCCCCTCCCAGCCGCTTGACAGCGTGCTACCCCCTACCCATCTTGACAGCGTGCTACCCCCTACCCATTCTGCTTGGCGAGGAGCCTCAATTTGGCGATCGAGATAAACAGACGGCTGTCGGGCGTTCGTGCGGAGCCATCTACCAACAGTTCAGCCCCGTCATGAGGGAGGATCGATGGACTTGTGCGGTGGGCCATCACAACCACGAGAAGGGGAGGGAATTGAGTGGCCGTGGGGAGGCTCGCTCGTTTCCTCCCGACGATACGCTCCCCTTCTGAACCCATGCCCAAGGACGCAGTGACCCGCCCACCCGCGCCCCGCCCCATCTACACCATCGGCCATTCCGACCATCCCGTCGAACGCTTCGTCTCCCTGTTGGAACGCCACAGGGTGGACGCGGTCGCCGATGTGCGCTCCACCCCGTACAGCCGTTGGCAGCCCCACTTCAACCGGGAAAACCTGCGCCGCGAGCTGCGCGCGTGCGGAATCCGCTACGTCTTTCTGGGCGAGGAGCTCGGGGCCCGCAGCGATGATCCGGGTTGCTACGACGAGTTGGGCCGCGTCTCATACCGCCGGCTTGCGGCGACGCCGCTCTTCCAATCGGGAATCAGGCGCGTGCAACGGGGAAGCGATCGCATGACGATCGCCCTCATGTGCGCCGAGCGCGAACCGCTGGACTGTCACCGGACGATTCTGGTGGCACGGGAGCTGGAGGCGCGCGGCACTTCCGTCGTCCATATTCTTGCCGATGGAAACACCGAATCGCATGACGAGACCCTGGCGCGGCTGGCCGATCGGGTGGGCGTGCCGGATTTTGACCTCTTCAGGACAAGGGAAGAGTTGCGCGACGAAGCGTACGCGAAGCTGGAACGGCGAATCGCGTACAGACGCCCGACGCAAGACCCGCCCATCAATTCCCCCAACGAAGCGACACGATGACGAGACCCTTCTTCGGATCCGCGCTGGCCATCGCCGTCGCCGCCGCGCCCGCCGCCGCATCGCCCACCCAGGCGACCGCCCAGCTCCCCGTCGCCGACCTCTCCGGTCGCACGGTGGAGACGCTCGTCCCGGCGGAGTTCGATGGCGGGTTCTTTGGGGGGATTGGGGATATCGTCGTGCGGGAAGGCGCGGTGTGGGTGCTGGATGCGGGCGAAGGGCGGATCCTCCACTTCGACGCCGCCGGTCGCCTTGTCGTGGCCTTCGGACGGCGAGGCCAGGGTCCGGGCGAACTCTCGATGTGGACTACCGGGCTGCGCGTCGATTCGGTCGTCTCGGTGGTGGATGCGCAGCAGCAGCGGACGAGTTGGTTCACCCTGGATGGCGAGCACCTGGAGACTCGGCGCGTGGGGGGCTCGGCGGGGGACGGGAGGCCGGTGCCGTCGGGGGGACTTGCCTTTCTGCGAAACGGTGCCGTGGTCAGCGCAACCCGCGGATTCTACCAGTTCGGCGCTGGCGGCGTCGTCGGGGGCGATCCGTACCACAATGTAATCCTGGAGTCCCCCGGGAACCCCCGAACCGACACGATCGCGAGCTGGCGCTTCGACAGCGTATCGTGGGTGGCCGGCGCCATGTCGATGTTCAGCACGGACTTCGGCGACGGGGGAGCCTGGGCGACGATGGGCGACAGCGCCGTCGTGGTGGCGGATGGCCATGAGGGCGTGATCACGGTCTTCACCGCCCCCAACTCGCCGGGATCGGACGCCGGATCCCCATGGCTCTCGGTGGACTCGGTGGAGATCGGCGTCCGGGGGCGGCCGGCAACCGCGGCGGACCGGGAGCGAGCCGAGGCCGACTTTCGCCGAGAACGGCCGAACCTTCCGCGACAGGTCGAGTTCGGGGATTGGCCGACTCGCTGGTCGGTGGCCACCGAGTTGCGCATCTCCGACGACGGCAAGGTGTGGGCGCGCCGCGCGGTCCATGGCGACGAGCGCCAGCACTGGACCGAGGTGGACCTCGACGGTCCCCTGCGCCGCCACGTCATCCTCCCCGAGCGCTTCTCTCTGCGGGCAATCGCGGGCGGCAGGCTCTACGGGGTCGCCCGAGACGACATGGACCTTCCGCGCGTGGCGACGCTGGCGCTCCGCTGACCCTTCCTCCAACCATTCCCGCCAACCCGCGCTCCGCCCCATCCAGGGATTCCCGCATGGCGCGACTGCGTTCCCGCTCCCCTCACTTCCGCACCAGCCGCGGCCCCCTTGCCAGCCGGCTCCGCAGCCGCGTCCCCTCGAATTCGCGGGCATGGGCCCAGGCGATCATCGTCTCGAAGGTGCAGCTCTCGCGCTTGCCGGCGGGCGTTCGTTGCGTGTAGCTGCCGTCGGCGGCCATCTCCCAGGCGCAGCGGCGGTCGGCGAGCTGAATGTCCAGGACCTGGCGCAACTCGCTGCGCAGCGCTGGCGATTCGACCGGCACAAGCACCTCCACCCGGGCGCTGAGGTTGCGTCCCATGCAGTCGGCCGAACCGATGTAGTACTCCTCTCCGCCGCCGTTGCGGAAGTAGTAGATGCGCGAATGTTGCAGGAATCTTCCCACAATGCTCACCACGCGAATGTTCTCGGACAGACCCGGAATCCCCGGGCGAATGCGGCAACTGTCGCGCACAATCAGATCCACCTTCACCCCATGGGCCGACGCCTTGTACAGCGCGCGCGTCACCTCCGGATCCTCCAGCGCATTCATCTGCATCTGAATCCGTCCGGGCGAGTCTTCGCTGTGCACCCCGATCTCGCGGTCGATGCGTTGCAGGATGGCGCGGCGAAGGAACTTGGGCGCGGGCAGCAGCTTCCAGTACTTGCGCTTGGGCCGGTAGCCGGTGGTCAGGTAGTTGAAGAGTTCGGTCAGGTCGGCGCCGATCTCGGGGTCGCAGGTGAGGAGGCCATGATCGCAATAGAGGCGGGCGGTTTCCACATGATAGTTGCCGGTCCCCAGGTGGGCGTAGCGGCGAAGGCCGTCGCGTTCCTGGCGCACGACCAGGATGACCTTGCAGTGCGTCTTCAGCCCCAGAACGCCATAGGTGACGTGGATTCCGTGCGAGGCGAGGGCGTTGGCCCAGCGGATGTTGGCGGCTTCGTCGAAGCGGGCGCGCAGCTCGATCACGACCGCAACCTGTTTGCCGTTGCGAGCCGCGTGCACAAGGTGGTCGATCACGCTGCCATGGGGCGCCATCCGGTAGAAGGTCATCTTGATGGCGCGCACCCGGGGATCCTGGGAGGCGTCGCGCAGGAAGCGCATCACCGAAGTGTCGAAGGCCTGGTAGGGATGGTGCAGAAGGATCGGCCCCTCCTCGCGGACAATGTCGAAGATCGGGCGGTCGGTCAGGAGATCGGGGTGTTCGCAGGGGTGATGGGGAAGATCCTTGAGCTCGGGACGGGCGAGCCGATGCAGCTCCATGAGATCGCGCAGCCCCGGCAGTCCGTCCCCCTCGAAGACGTCGGCCTCCCGCAGCCCCAGGACGCTGGTCAGCATTTGCAAACGGTTGGCGTCGAACCCTTGCGCAACCTGCAGCCGCACGATCGGCGCCAGCTTCCTCTTGCGCAGCCCCGCCTCCATGAGCTCCAGGAGATCGTCGGCCATGTCTTCGTCCACATCGTAGATCGCGTTGCGCGTGACGCGGAAGACCTCGCAGGAGAGGATCTTCATGCCGGGAAAGAGGAGGTCGAGATTGTTGGCCATCACGCTCTCGAGCGGCACCCAGACCGACGCGTCGCCCACCCGCACAAGCCGCGGGATGCCGGCCCCCACCGGAACCTTGACGCGGGCGACCAGAGTGTGTTCGTCGTCCGGATAGCGCAACGTGACCAGAAGATTGAGCGACAGATTCGAGATGAAGGGGAAGGGATGCGCGGGATCGGTTGCCTGCGGCGTCACCAGAGGATAGATGTTGCGCAGATAGTGCTTCCGCAGCCACTTCCGCCGCGCCTGGCTCAGGTCGCTCCAGTCCGCCACCCGGATTCCCTCGCTCGCCAGCTCCCCGAGGAGGGCGTGGCCGGCGCCGCGCTGCCGCTCCTCCAGCGTCCGCACCACCTCGTAGCACTGCGCGATCTGCTCGCCGGGAGTCCGCCCATCGACCGTCCGTTCGGTGATCCCGGCCTCGACCTGCTGCTTCAGTCCCCCGATCCGCTTCATGAAGAACTCGTCCAGATTCGACCCGACGATCGCCAGAAACTTGACGCGCTCGAGAAGGGGCGTGCGCGGATCCTCGGCCTCGTGCAGCACCCGGAAGTTGAAGTTCAGCCAGGTGAGCTCGCGGTTGAGAAAGTACTCCGGGCGCGCGACATCGTGCCGGTCCTCCACCGGTTCGGGAACCGGGGTGGGGTCGGCGGGAGACCGGGGCGGGGACGGGGTCGGCGGGCGCATGCGGGGAAACATATGTCGCCGCCGGGGAGGAGGCCAGCGAGGCGCGAGCGGCGGCACGGAACTGGCAAATGGTCTTGACCCCCGGCAAGAGGCCGGTCACCTTACCCTGCGGATTGGTTCGGTTGCGCGCGCAATTGGCCGGTTCCGCTGTCCTTTCCTGATGCCAGGAGGATTCGACGCAATGAGACAGAACGCCACGCCTTCGGCCCCCTTCCGTCTGGGGACTCTCCTCGCCGCGCTCGCCGTCCCGGCCTGCTCGGCGGCGCCCATCTCCTTCTTCGGGGTGGCCCCGCCCGGGCGCGCGGACGCCTACCAGTGCGCGGTCGCCCAGCTCAACATCCTCGGCTACACGATCGAGGACGGCAACAGCGACGCGGGGTTCGTGCGCGGCCGCAAGCAGACCTCGGGGCTCGGGCTGCAGATCGTCACCGGCAACACCTACCACGATGTCCTGGTGGCGACCGCCTTCGACAATCCGGCCACCGGCGAGACGAATCTGCGCGTGGTGGCGTCGCGGGTGGCGGACCACGACGTGGGCCTCGTGGGGGGACTGGGCGACGAACCCGAGCAGGGCGAAGACCGGATCGCGCCCTCCGACACGGGCCGCGCCGATGCGCAGGCGGTCCTCCAGGGCTGCGGCGTCTCGAACATCAACAGCGCCGGGCGGCAGCAGGAACCGCTTGTGCTCCAGGGCGCGGTGGACGGCGCCTAGATTCGGCCGCGGCGTTACCGTGCACGAAGTCCGGGAGGAGGTGGGGGCGGTCTCGCCTGGAGAGTTCCTGCGCCTCCTGGCAGGACGGTCGCGCGGGTTCTGGGCTTCGGGGAACCGCTGGGTGGCGCATGGGGGACTGGCGGGCCGGATCGCGGTGGAAAACGGTGCGGCCGGGGTCGATCCCGCACGCTTCCGGTTGGTGGAGGAGGAGGCCGGACGACTCTTCGCCGGGGTGCGTGGCCAACGGCGCTCGCCGCGTCTCTTCGGGGGATTTTCCTTCGCGGCGGGAAGCGGGACCGACCCGCTCTGGGCCTCCTTTCCGGCCGCGCTCTTCCATCTGCCCGAGGTCGAGATCGAGCACTTTCCCGAGACCGGCAGTTGCAGCCTGGCCGTGCGGGGAGCGAGCCGCGAGGAGGCCGCCGGGAGGTGGCGCGAGTGGCGCAGGGCGCTGGAGGGGAAAGGGAGCGGGGTGGGGCGGGGGGGCGGTCCTGATCTGCGCTGTGCGGCGGTGGGGATGCGGCGCGCGGAACAGGAGCGCAGGGCGGGCGCCGGTTCCTTGCGCCTGCCCGAGACGAAGCGCGCGGCCTGGCGGCGGATGGTGTGGCAGACGCTGGACCGAATCGGGGTGGGCGATGCCGAGAAGGTCGTTCTGGCGCGTGCGATCGATCTGGGACCCGGTTGCGCCACCGAGCCCGCCGAGCTGGCAACGGCGCTCTGGGAGGAGAATCATGGCAGCCACGTGTTCCTCTTCGAGCCCGTGCCGGGGGAGGCGGTGGTGGGGGCGGCCCCGGAGACGATCGCCACGCTGGTGAATGGGGTGGTGCGCGCGACGGCGGTGGCCGGGAGCGCGCCCGTCGGGGCCGATTCGGTCGAGACCGCGCAGCTTGCCCGCGATCTCTTCAACAGCTCGAAGGACCGCGCCGAACACGACATGGTGGTCCGCGACATGGTGGCGCGCCTGAAGCGGCTCGGCTGCTCGGTGCAGCGCGATGTGGAGCCGCACGTTCTGGCTCTCGCCCGGATTCAGCATCTGGAGACGAAGATTGCGGCCGGGGTGCCGCCCGGCGTCTCGCTCCTCGACATCCTCGCCTCGCTGCACCCGACCCCGGCCGTCTGCGGGATTCCGCGCGATGTGGCCCTCTCCCTCCTGACCGCCGGCGAGACCTTCGACCGGGGCTGGTACGCGGGTCCGGTGGGTTGGTTCGATGCGGCCGGAAAGGGGATCTTCGTGCCCGCGTTGCGTTCGGCCGCATGCGCCGGAGGTCGCTGGCGGCTCTTCGCCGGAGCGGGAATCGTGCAGGGATCCGATCCCGCCCTGGAATGGGCCGAGACCGAGCTCAAGTTTCGTCCTGTGCTGCGGGCGATCGAGCGGACCGGCGAGCGCGCCGGCCCCGGAACGGCTCCGAGAGAGGCGGCCGCCGGGCGGGCGTGAGAAAGGTGGACCCGGGAACGCTCAACCTCGCGTGGGCCTGCCGGATCCTCGCGGCGTTGCGGGAATGGGGGATTGCGGAGGTGGGGATTGCGCCCGGATCGCGCTCCGGCCCCCTGGTTCTGGCGGCGGCGAAGATCGGCGGAATCTCGCCCCGGGTGCATCTCGACGAGCGCTCGGCCGGCTTCTTCGCCCTCGGCTACGGCCGGGCCCGCGGGCGTCCGGCGGCGGTGATCACGACATCCGGAACGGCGGTGGCCAATCTCCTGCCCGCGGTCGTGGAGGCCGACCTCTCCGACCTGCCGCTGGTCCTCCTAACCGCCGACCGTCCCCCGCGCCTCCGCGGCGCCGATGCCAACCAGACGATCGAACAACCCGGAATCTTCGGCGGACGGGTGCGCTTCGAGGCCGATCTGCCGGTGCCGTCGCGGGCGCTTCTCGATTCCGCCGGGACCGATTCTCCCTTTTCTCTGGCGACGCGCGCCATGGCCGCCGCCCTGGGCCCCCCGGCCGGTCCGGCGCACCTGAACGTTCCCTTCGACAAACCGCTGGAGCCCGCCTCGCCGGAGCGCGTCCGCATTGCCGTCGCGGGAATGGATGGCCGTCGCGGGATTGGCGGGAGCGGGGGGAACGCTTTGGGGTTGCGGTCCGGTGGGGCCGCCGTCGCGCCGTCGCCGGAGAAGCCCTCCGCGTTGCCGTCGGCGAGGGAACGGGAAGCCCAGGTGGCCGACGTGGCCGCATGTCTGGCCCGCGCCGAACGACCGCTCCTGGTGGCGGGTCCGGCGCGCGACCCGGACGGGACCGGGCCGGCGGCGGTGCGCTTTGCGGCCGCGCACGGAGTCCCTCTCCTGGCCGATCCGCTCTCGGGTGCGCGCTTTCTCCCGGTCACCGATCCCCCTGCGCCCGTTCTGGGCGGCTACGACCACTTTCTCCGCGCCGACGGGGCGATCGCGCGCTGCACCCCCGACCTCGTGATCCGCATTGGGCGCACCCCGACCTCGGCGGCGCTGGAGGGAGCGCTGGAGCGCTGGCGAGGCGCCTTTCAGGTGGTCATCGACGACGGTTCCCGGCCCAAGGACCACCAGAGGCTGGCCAATCTCTACCTGCAGACGCCGGTGGCGGATCTCCTGGGGCGCCTGGCCGCCGTGGCCCCGCCAACCCGGACCCCGGGCGAGGACCGGGAAGAGCCGGGCGACCCGCGACCGTCGCGGACCCGCCCACCCGATCCGCGCGGCCCCCGTCCCCACCACCCCACCCGGCTGCCATGGCTGCGGCAGTGGCGCGAACTCGAAGCGGCCACCTGGTCGGCCATCGACCCGGCCACCCTCCCGCGCGGACACGAAGGCGCATACGCGGCCGCCCTCCTGGACGCCCTGCCACCGGGCTCGGCCCTCTTCGCCTCCTCCTCGATGCCGGTCCGCGATGTGGACGCCTACGGCCGCCCGGCGAACCGGGGCGTCGCCGTCTTCGCGAACCGGGGCGCCAGCGGGATCGACGGCGTGGTCTCCTCCGCGCTCGGGTGCGCGGCCGGACGCGGCGGCCCGGTGGCGGCGCTCATCGGCGACATCGCCTTCTACCACGACATGAACGGTCTCCTGGCCGCGCGCGACCGGAGTCTCAACGTCGTCTTCGTCGTGATCGACAACGACGGAGGCGGTATCTTCCACATGCTCCCGATCCGAAACTTCGAACCGGCCTTCACACCGTATTTCGCAACCCCGCACGGCCTCGACTTCAGCCACGCAGCGCGCCTCCACGGCCTTCCCTTCGCCGACGCGGACACCCCGCGCGCACTGGGCGAAGCGGTCGCCGCCGCGGTGACCCGGCCGGGCGCCGAGGTCGTCCGGGTCCGCACCCGCCGCGAAGAAAACCGGCGCCTGCACGAAGAGGTCCGCCGTCGCGTCATCGACCGCATCCAGTCCCGCATTCTCCAGTCGCAAGCCGCTCCGTGACCGTCGCCCCCCTCCGGGCCGCTCCGCCGGCCGCGGCAGGAATCCCATCCCCCTGCTCCGAGGAACGCCGAATGATTCCGACCGCACTCCGGCCTTCCCCGCCGGTCACGGCGAGCAGCCCAACCCCCTCACCGGAGGTTACCGAATGAGCGCGACCCCCACGGCCTGGAAGACCGTGAAATCCTTCACCGACATCACCTACCGCAAGCGCGACGGCGTGGCCCGGATCGCAATCAACCGTCCCGAGGTCCGCAACGCCTTCCGCCCCGAAACCCTCTTCGAACTCCTCGACGCCTTCAACGACGCCAACGAGGATTCGTCGATCGGGGTGGTTCTCCTTACCGGCGAGGGCCCCGCGAAGGACGGCAAGTACGCCTTCTGTTCGGGCGGCGACCAGCGCGTGCGAGGCGACGCGGGCTACGTCGGGGGCGACGGGGTGCCGCGGCTGAATGTCCTTGTCCTGCAGCGGCTGATTCGCACCATGCCCAAGCCGGTCATCGCCCTGGTGGCGGGCTACGCGATCGGGGGCGGCCATGTGCTGCACGTCGTCTGCGACCTCACCCTGGCCGCCGACAACGCGGTCTTCGGACAGACGGGGCCGAAGGTGGGCAGCTTCGACGGCGGCTTCGGTTCGTCGTATCTGGCGCGGATCGTGGGGCAGAAGAAGGCGCGCGAGATCTGGTATCTCTGCCGGCAGTACGACGCGGCCGAGGCGCTCGAGATGGGACTGGTCAACAAGGTCGTTCCGGTCGGCGAGCTGGAGGAGGAGGGCTACCGCTGGGCGCAGCGGATCCTCGACCACAGTCCGCTGGCGATCCGGCTTCTCAAGTCGGCCTTCAACGCCGATGTGGATGGACAGGCGGGGCTGCAGGAGCTGGCCGGAAACGCGACGCTCCTCTTCTACATGACCGAGGAGGGCCAGGAGGGACGCGACGCCTATCTCCAGAAGCGCAAGCCGGACTTCCGCAAGTACCCATGGCTGCCCTGGTAGGGGGATTTCGGGAAGCGACGCCGCACTGCGCGCCCGTGGCCGGGGGGTCGGTCGGGGGGGAAGGGTTGGCCTGATGCGGGAGATCGGTCCTCTGCGCGCCTGGATTCTCGCGACCCGGCCTCGCACGCTGTCCGCGGCCGCCGCGCCGGTTGTCGCCGGAACGGGATTCGCCGCCGCCGAGGGCGTCTTCCGGGGACTTCCCGCGCTGGCGGCGCTCGTGGGGGCGCTTCTCATCCAGATCGCCACCAATCTGGCCAACGACTACTACGACTTCGTCAAGGGTGGCGACACCGCCGAGCGGCTGGGTCCGGTGCGGGTGACGCAGGCGGGAATTCTGCCTCCCCGGGCGGTCTTTCGCGGAATGACGATCGCCCTCGGCCTCGCCTTTCTGACCGGGATCTACCTGGTATGGATCGCGGGCTGGCCGGTCGCGGCGATCGGAATCCTCTCCATGGTGATGGGCGTCTGCTACACCGGCGGTCCCTGGCCCCTTGCCTACCATGGACTCGGAGACGCCTTCGTCTTCGTCTTCTTCGGGCCGGTCGCGACCGCAACCACCCACTTCGTGCAGGCCGGGCACTGGTCTCCTAGCGCGATTCTGGCCGGTGCGGGGCTCGGCGCCTTCAGCACGGCCATGCTCGTCGTCAACAATCTGCGGGACCGCGAGACCGACGGAGCCGCGGGGAAGCGCACTCTGGCCGTCCGCTTCGGCGATCGCTTCACCGTGACGCAGTACTTCCTGTCGCTGGCGGCGGCGGCGGCGGCGCCGTTGGCCGGGGTGGGCGCGCTCGGATGGTCG
Source organism: Gemmatimonadota bacterium (assembly GCA_022822325.1). Classification (GTDB taxonomy): domain Bacteria; phylum Gemmatimonadota; class Gemmatimonadetes; order Longimicrobiales; family Gaopeijiaceae; genus Bin94. Next base: position 10,254 of record JAJEBW010000049.1, read on the forward strand.
CCCTGGACGCTCCTCGCGCTGGCCGGTCTCCTGCCCTGCGTCCCGGCGGCGCGGCGGGTGATCGCGGTCCTGGCGGACGGCGCGAACGGCGGGCCGGTGGACCGGCGCACCCTCAATCCGGCGCTGGGAATGACGGCGCGCGGGGTGGCATTCTTCGGGGCGGGGCTGGGGGTGGGGGCGGCGCTGGCGGGATTTCTTGCGGGCGGGAGTTGACCGGTGAGGCGCGCACTTCTCGAGACGCCGGCCGATCATCTGCGCAGGCGGGCCGCCCGCAGTCCGAATGGCCCCGCGCTCGAGTGGGATGGGGGAAGCGCGACCTGGCGGGAGCTGCACGAGCGCGCCGAGGGGGTGGCCGCCAGACTGGGCGCGGTGGTGGGGGGACGCGCCGCGACGATCCACGCGACGCCCGGGATGGAGGCGGTCGCCGCGCTCTTCGGGGTGTGGCGGGCGGGGGGGGTTGCGGTTCCCTTGCATGAACGCCTGACGCCGCGCGAGGTGGCGGCCGCGCGGAGGATTGTCGATCCCGCGCTCCACATCGACGACGACCTGGCGCGCGAGCTGGCCCGGGACGCGCCCGGATCCCGTCCCCAAAGACCTTCCGCGGCAGGCGATCCGCACCGGAACGCCGCGCCCCACCGGCATCGCGGCCCCGCGACCATCGCCTTCATCCTGACCTCCGGATCGACCGGCCGCTCCCGCGCCATCGGCTTCTCGCACGCCAACTTCGCGGCCTCCGCCGCCTCCGTGGCCTCCCGCCTCCGGCTAGCCCCGGCCGACCGCTGGGGACTCTGCCTCTCGACCGGTCACATCGGCGGACTTTCCCTTGTGGTGCGCGCGGTCCTGCTGGGGGCGCCGGTGCGGCTCTGGCCGGCCTTCGACCCGGACGGCGTGGCCACCGCCATCGCGCGCGGCGAAGTCACCCACCTGGCGGTCGTGCCGGTCATGCTGCGGCGTCTTGTCGCGCGGCTCCGGGACGCCTCCATTCCCCCCACTCTGCGCTGCGTTCTGGTCGGGGGCGCCGCCGCTTCGCCCGGTCTCCTCCGCGACGCCTGGACCGCCGGCCTTCCCTTGGCCACCACCTGGGGAATGACCGAGACGACCTCGCAGATCGCCACCGCGCCGCCCTCCCTGGCCCGCCGGTTTCCCGGAACCGCCGGCCGTCCCCTGCGCCGAATTCAGGTGCGCTCCGATGCGAACGGCGTGCTGCAGGTTCGCGGTCCCACCCTTGCCGCCTCCGTCGTCGCCACCCCGGGCGCGCGCCCGCAACCGCTCCCGGCCGACTCCTCCGGCTGGTTCGCCACCCGCGATCTGGGCCGCGTGGACGAGGGGGGACGGGTCTGGATCGAGGGCCGCGCCGATGCGACAATTGTGAGCGGGGGACTGAATGTGAGCCCGGCCGAGATCGAGCGCGTGATCGCGATGGCTCCCGGCGTGCGCGATGCGGTCGTCTTCGGGGTTCCGGACGAGGAATGGGGCGAGGTCGTGGCGGCGGTCGTCGAGGCCGATCCCGGAATGGTCGACGCCGCGCGGATCGACGAGCACTGCCGCGCGCGGCTCTCGCGGGGCCGTTGCCCGACGCGCATCGTGGTGGTGGACGCGCTGAAGAGAACCTGGACGGGCAAGGTGATCAGACCCCGCGCCCGCGACCTCCTGGAAACCCAACCCGCATCCAACGCCCGGCCCGCTGCCCCCCACGCCCGGCCCGCACCCAACCGAGTCGCCCCATGATCGACGAACTTCGCTGGCGCGGCCTCCTCGCCGACGCAACCGAACACGCGCCCGCGGCCCTCGCCGGCGGCCAGGTCACCGGCTACATCGGCTTCGATCCCAGCGCCTCTTCGCTGCATGTCGGGTCGCTCGTCCCCATCATGGGACTGGTCCATCTGCAACGCGCCGGACACTGCCCCATCGCACTGGTCGGCGGCGGCACCGGTCTCATCGGCGATCCCTCGGGCAAGGCCTCCGAACGCGCCCTCCTCACCCGCGCCCGCGCCGAAGAGAACGCGGCTGGAATTCACCGCCAGCTCGCTTCCTTCCTCGACTTCGAGTCGCGCGCCGCTCCCGCCCGCATGGCCAACAACCTTGACTGGCTGGGCAACCTTCGCCTCGTCGATTTCCTGCGCGACACCGGCAAGCACTTTTCCGTCAACGCCATGCTGCGCAAGGAATCGGTGCGTCGCCGCATCGCCGACGAGGATTCGGGCATCTCCTTCACCGAGTTCAGCTACCAGCTCCTGCAGGCCCATGACTTTCTGGAGCTCAACCGGCGCCACGGCTGCACCCTGCAGATGGGCGGATCGGACCAGTGGGGCAACATCACCGCCGGAATCGACCTGGTGCGGCGCATGGGAGGCCCCCGCTGTCACGGCGTCGTCTTCCCCCTGATCGAATCGGCGAGCGGCGCCAAGTTCGGCAAGACCGAGGAGGGGACCGTCTGGCTGGACCCGGCGCGCACCTCGCCCTACCGCTTCTACCAGTTCTGGCTCAACACCCCCGACGCCGAGGCGATCCGCTACCTGCGTTTCTTCACCCTGCTGGGCCGGACCGAGGTGGAGGAGCTGGCCCATGCCGTCGCCGAACGGCCGCATCGTCGCGAAGCCCAGCGCCGTCTCGCCGCCGAGGTGACGCGGGCCGTGCACGGCGCCGGAGGGCTGGAGGGGGCCGAGCGGGCCTCGCGGGTGCTCTTCGGGGGGAGCCTGGAGGGACTGGGGGCCGACGACATCGCGGAGATCTTCGCCGATGTGCCGTCGAAGGTGGTCGCGCGGGGGGATTTGGAGGCGGGGATCGAGCTGGCCGTGCTGATGGCGGATGCGGGCGCGGCGCCGTCCCGCAGCGAGGCGCGGCGGCTGATGCGGGGGGGCGGGGTCAGGGTCAATGGGGAAGGGGTGAAGGGGATGCGGGCTCGGGTCCAAACGCGCGATCTGATCGATGGCCGCTACATCGTGGTGCGGATTGGGAAGAAGCGGCATCTGGTGGTGGAGGCGGGGTAGGGGGATGGCCGGAAAGGTCGGCGTCAAACTCCGGCCACGCGAATCCCCCCGGGGTTTCTGCCCCGCGGCACCCCTTGGCACCTGGCGCGAAGCCGCAATCCTCCCTGCGTCCCACCGTCGGCCGAGCGACGAATTGGCCCGGTCCCTTGCCTTGTCCGCCGATTTCCATCAGAGTCGAAGGCTGACGGCGCATTCCCTGCACTCCGCGGAGGATCCGTCGACGCCGCTTTCCCCCAATACCTGTCCCGGCCCGGCAATGGACCTCACCACCAAAACGACCACCGCCGCCGAAACCACCCGTCCTCCTCCGCTCGTCGCCGTCGTCATGGGGTCGCGCAGCGACTGGGACACGATGCGGCACGCAGCCGACACCCTGGCCGCGCTGGAAATTCCTCACGAGACGCGGGTCGTTTCGGCGCACCGCACGCCCGGTCTCCTCTTTGATTTTGCGGCCGACGCCGAGGCGCGGGGTCTGCGGGTGATCATTGCGGGGGCGGGCGGCGCGGCGCATCTGCCGGGAATGTTGGCCTCGAAGACGGTGCTGCCGGTGCTGGGGGTTCCGGTACAGTCGCGGGCGCTCAGAGGGATGGATTCGCTGCTCTCGATTGTGCAGATGCCGGGGGGCGTGCCGGTGGGGACGCTGGCGATTGGGGTGGCGGGTGCGATCAATGCGGCGCTGCTCGCGGGGCGGATCCTGGGGGTTTCGGACCGGACGATTCGCGAAGCGGTGCGGGCCGCGGCCGATGCGCGCACCCGGGCCGTCCTGGCCGATCCCGATCCAAGCGTGCCGCCGCCCGAGTGAGCGGGAAGCCGGTGTGCGAGGCGTCGCGTCGGCGGGACGGAAGGCCGCATGGCGGCGGGACTGTGCGGCCTTATGGAACCGGAGAATCGCCGGTCCTCGTCAAACTCCCTCGCATGACAGGGTGATGGCCAATCGTGCAAATCGGGATTCGGGGCAAGGAGCAACACGGAGCGCAGCGCTCCAGTGTGGACGCATCGCCCCTCGAATGACGCGACGGAGCGGCCCGCGGACTGCCGGCGCCCGGCGGGGTGAGCGCGCCCGATGAGGGTCGGGATTCTGGGCGGGGGACAGTTGGGCCGGATGCTCGCGCTGGAGGGGATTCCGCTGGGGCACCGCTTCAGCTTCCTGGAACCGGCGCCGGACCCGCCCGCGGGCGCACTGGGACAGGTGATCGCGCAGCCCTACGACGATCCCGGGGGACTCGGGCGTCTCGCCGCCGCCTCGGATGCGGTCAGCTTCGAGTTCGAGAACGTTCCGGCCGCGAGCGCGCGCTGGCTGGCCGCGCGGGTGCCGGTCCATCCCCGTCCGAAGGCGCTGGAGGTCGCGCAGGACAGGCTGGCCGAAAAGACGATGTTCCGCGAACTCGGCATCGGGACCCCCGCCTTTCACCCGATCGACGGCCCCGCCGATCTGGAGCCGGCCCTCGCGGCCACCGGTCTGCCCGCGGTGATCAAGACGCGCCGCTTCGGCTACGATGGCAAGGGCCAGGAGGTCGCGCGCACGGAGGCTGCGGCCGCGGCGGCGGTCGAGCGGTTGGGGAGCGGACTGATCGCGGAGGCCTTCGTCGATTTCGACCGCGAGCTGAGCGTCCTGGCGGCGGCCGGAAGCGACGGCGACCGCGTCTTCTATCCCCTGACCGAGAACCGCCACCAGGACGGAATTCTGCGTGTCAGCCACGCCCCCGCGCCGGGTCTCACGGGCCCGATTCAGGCGGCCGGAGAGGAGATCGCGACCCGGATCCTGGATTGCCTCGGCTATCTGGGCGTCCTCGCGGTCGAGCTCTTCCAGTGCGGCAACGCATTGCTGGCCAACGAGATCGCGCCCCGCGTCCACAACTCCGGCCACTGGACGCTGGACGGCGCCGACGCCAGCCAGTTCGAGAACCACATCCGCGCCGTGACGGCGTTCCCCCTGGCCGTCCCCCGCGTTCCCGGCCCGGCCGCGATGATCAATCTGATCGGCGCCGCACCCGACCCGGCCACGCTGGCATCCATTCCCGGCGCCCGCCTTCACCTCTACGGCAAGGCGCCGCGCCCGGGACGCAAGCTGGGCCACGTCAACGTCACGGGCGCCGACCGCGAGGCCGTGATGCGCGGGGTCGAGGCGGTGACGGCGCTGGCGGGGAAGTGTGAGTGAGCGAGGGAAACCCGCCACCGTCGTGATCGCAACGTCCAGTCCGGGCGTCGGTCTCCGAAGCCCGAGGGGACAAAGGCGTTGGGGTTGCGGCCGCGCCATGGTCGGTCCGGCGTCCACCCGGGCCGCGGGCCGCAGGCCGCGGAAGATCGCTCCGGGACACGGCAATCCGGCGTGATATCCCCGAAGGAGTCTGCTGGAAGGTCTGTCCGAGCGGCCACCGCAAAGGCCGGGCCGGTTGCTCGCGAGTTACGGGATCTCGGCGGTGCCCTTATGGGTTCCGGTGTTCGATCCGCATCATCGAGAACCCGCGTCGCTGATCCGACCCCGCGACGGGCTCGGAAGCAGGGTCAAGGGCCCTCCGCCACCTCGTAGACGGCCACGCTCTGTTCGTCGAACTCGCCTTCCTCAAGTAGCAGCACCCAGTCCGGCCCCGCGTCGAGCAGGGTTCGGCCAGCCGGAATCCTGAGGCGATGGAGCCACACCCCGTCCGGATCCAGCAAGTGGAACTCGTCGCCGCCCATGTCTCGCCAGGGATGGGGCACCACCCACAGACTGCCGTCCGGCAGCGGCAACAGCCCCTCCGACAGATAGGCGGGGAAGCGCTCCGGCAGGTCGTCCCGAATCTCCGGCCACCTTTCCCTCTCGAAGCGTCGGCGCTCTTCGGGCGTTTCGTACCGGGCCAGATAGGCGTCCCGGAAGCGATTCAGGTGCTCGCGCGTGACCGTTGGATCAGGCCCCGCCCATCTCGCGACTCGCGTGACGCGGCCGGTCCAGTCGACGTGTTCGATTTCGTAGTCGTCGGCCGATCCGTACCAGACGCCGGTGGCCGCGACCGCGAAGGCCATGTCCTTCCCCCACGTTCTCGGACCGGAGCCGCCACCATGGTTGAAGCGCTCCGCCCCAGGGATGCCCGTGGCGAGGGTGACCACGCCATCGTCCCCCATCCATCTCAGGTCGATCCTCCAACGATAGAATGCACCCGGTTCCACGGCTTCCGCGTCATCCCACTCGCTTTCCGGCCACTCATCGAACACCAGATCGCCGTTCGGCGCGCAGGTGGGGTCGTTGTACGGGCTCACCTCGACGGCGTCGAGCACCCGCACGTCGATCACGCTACCGTCCCGGCCGAGTCGCGTGATCCGGTTCTGGTTCCAGTCGAATATCGCGACCGCCGCGCCCGGGCAGCCCCGCATCAGCCGAAGCCTCCGGTACTCGCCTGGTCCCTCGCCTTCGCGTCCGCTGGTCCAAAGATGCCGCCCGCCCGCGTCGAACATTCGGACCTCGTGGCTCTGGTCGTCTGCAACGACGACGCTCCCGTCCATGAGCCTCGCAGCGCCCGCGATGTTGCCGAAGAGGTATTCGTCGGGGCCGTCGAGCAGGCCCACCCGCACCAACGGTTCGGCAGCGAGCTTCAGGTCGGCTTCACGGGGAGAATCGCTCTCCACGATGGCCTGAGGAACGATTCGTACATGCGTCGGCGCGGTGTCGCCTTCCCGGTTTTGTTCGCCGCTTCGCTCCTCATAGGCAACCAGTATTTTCTGGAGCTCAATCACCGAGTTCTGGAGATCAATCAACGAGAGGTACAGTTGGTCGATCAGACCCTGGACGCGATCCTCGGGCATCAGTTCCAGTCCGGCGTCCGGGTTGCCTTGCGAGGGCTCTGCAACCTCGGTGATGTCGCACGCCATGACGAACAAGATGGCGAACAAGGCCGGGAGTGCGGCGAGCGTGAGGTGGGGCGCGGCCATGTGGGCACTCCTGAACGGAATGGGGAGGAAAACCCAGGAACTTTCACCTGGAAGGACATTGCGCATGGGATCGAGGTCGCGCAAGGGTCGCGCCACTCGGGCAGCCACTTGCGCTTCGCGGGTCTATGCGTTCGGACAATGCAATCCGGCGTGAACTCCGGTGAACGAGTCTGCTGGAAGGTCTTCCCGAGCGCCCACCGCAAATGAAGTTGTCCCATCGAGCCACTGCCTCCGGGACATTTTCCGCGCCGATTGACATCGTGGCAGATGTGCGTGAGTTTCTGCTTGGGGAAATGTCAGTCTGCCACAAGGGGATTGGATCCATGCGGACCGAGAGTCCCAGGATAACAACGAGGACCGCCTCGTTGGCGACGATGGTCCGCGGGCGAATCGCGAAGCCGTGGCGCGGCCCAGCCGGAGCATTCCTGTTCTTGGCCGCGACTCCCGTCTCCGCGCAGCAACCGGGCGACACAGTCAGAGTATCGGGCGGACTTTTCGGCGTGGTCGTCGAAGCCGACAGCGCCGGGCTGCGCCTGTCCTCCGGGTATGCACCCTACGCCGCGATGGGGAGTCTCGAAGTATGGCGGGGCGCCGAGCATCAGGCTGGGCGTGGCTTCAAGTACGGGCTCGTTGCGGGGGGAATCCTGGGGGGGGTGGTGAACGCGGGAATCGGCTACCTGCTTGCGGACGACGGAGTTTCCGGGAATTACGCGCTAGCGGCCTTGTTAGGGGGTGCTGTAGGCGGATTGTCGGGGGGTGTGGTTGGAGCGGTGATCGGGAGGGCGGTCAAGCGCGACATCTGGATGCCTGTTCCCATTCCGGGCGGTCTCTCGCTGCTTCCCGTTCCGGGCGGTCTCTCGCTACGATGGGCCGTGGGCGGTCGACCTCCGCACTAACCGAACATCGGTAGGGACAGGGCAGGTCACCAGCGACCGACGACCGCAATATCGTACCAGTCCACGCGGCGCTCCGCCGGCAATCCCTCGACAATGCCGCCAGGCGTTTGTGCACGAACTGCCGGGCCGTTGCCTTCCGCGCGCTCCACAAGGACCGCCAGCGCTTCGCCAAGGACGTCCATCCCGATCACCTTGTCCCTCACTTCGAGCGTGAGCGCGTGCCGCGGGCCATCTCTCGCAAGGTCGAACACATTGATGTAGCTCACCGCAGGGATCACGTCCTCCACGACGGGCTGGATGCCTAACGGATCATCGGCTCATGGATCGACTTCTACAACGAGGTGCACCCGCACTCGTCCCTCGGCGAGCGAAGCTTATCGCCAGGGCGCGGAGGTGTCGTGACCACGATCCGGCGCGATGCCACGCATGGAGCCGAACCGGTGCGAGCACGCTTGCGCCCGCGGCCGCTTCGGCGGACGGAGGTTATATAAACCGTGGCGGGAGGCCGGAGTTTACACGGGCTGGCCCGGGATCCTGGCGATTCCCGGCCGACCGAACTCGCCCCGGCTTCAAACCGCATCACCGAGGGCCTCGGAGACCATCGGAATCCACCTTAATCTCGCCCTCGGACTGTCCAACGAAGTAGTACCACCTCACATTTTGGGTTCCGACACACATCGGCACTGCTAAGGGGAGGCAAGAGGTAGAGAAATGAAGAAGGGCAAGACACCCATCAGTTCGAAGGTGGTCGCAGCGATCCACCTGCCACCCGTGCCCGATCGCGCCGCCGCCAACGGGGACGACATGGGCACCATCATGGTCTTCCTTGAGGATGGCCGTTGCTATGAGGTCCAAGAAATCGACAAGCACCTCTTTTCGGAGTGTCAGTGGGAAGAGGGCTTTACCGTGCCAGCTACGCCCGCATGGCATCGCGAACAAGCGCTTCCAGAAGGCAGTGCGCTGGGCGACGCGCATTTGGAGGAGTGAGGCGCTTCCGAAGAAAGATTGGAGATCTACCGCTGCGGGCTGACGGCTGACCGCGAAGCCGCTCGGCGCCTCAGCGGAAGCCACGGGCTCGATCTCCAGGGGTGCGGGAAGATCGACCCGCCCACCACAGGCAATGGCGAGCAGGGCGATCAACGCCGCGCGAAGACTCGTCATGACGGTACGCTACAGTCTCTCATGCATCGATCAAACGCTCCTTTCGCGCGCCTCGATGCTTGCGGGGGCGGCAAGCAGGGGTCTTCGGGGGGAAGCTCGGCGACTTGCTGCCGGGCGTGTGCGGTGGGAACGGCGAGGGCTGAAGCGATCGTCGCCGCGCAACCCCCGCGCCTCACGAGGAGTCCCGCTTTGAGATCGCCTTCCTGATGGTATCATCCAGCAGGCGCTTGACCACAAAACCGAGAAACCACGCGCAGATATACAGGTAGCCCGCTATTCCTGCGGCAGCCACGGCAACAGCGGTCCACCAGACAAGTGTCCCCGGGTCGATGGTTACCAAGATGACCGTCGCTCCTACAATGGTGACCAAAATCACAAAGCGATACCGAACAAGAAGATCAATCAACATCGGGTCGCTCCCTCCTGTCAGGCGGAATGCGGAGCCTCCCGAAGGGAATCCGAGAGGCCGCGCTCCGGGGGGTCAAGGCGGAGACGAACGCTTTCCGCGCTTCTTCCACCAGCCCTCCAGCCCAAGAAAAAATACCCCGATATGGATGATCGTGAGCGCGATCGCCGCCCCGAGCACCAGGAAACTGCCCACCGAATGGGCCAGGGTCGACCTTTCCGACATCCGGAAGATGAGGTGGCCGACCGCCAGCGCAACGATGAGCCCGATCCGCACAGCGGGGCTGCGCACGATCTTGTGAATGAAATCGTCGAGCATCCGAATCCTCGCCCGTCTCCAACCAGCGTGACTCCAAACCGCCCCCGCCAACCGACCCCGCCGCGCGCAACCTACCGCCATCGCGATCGCAACGCCAGATCCGGGCGTCCACCCGGGCGACCAGGGCGGCCGACCCTCCCCGGTCCGCCACCGCGCCCCGCACTCCCCCGGGCGTCCCGGCGCATGCCGGGCAGCCCCGCAGGCTTTATATTGTGGGCCGCTCGAAATGCCGCGTGGGTTCGTGACCGCGTCCGGGCGCCGACGCTTCCTCCCCCCATCTTCTCCCGATCCCGGCTCGCCTTCCCCGCCGTTCTCCGCCGCGAGCCGGTCCGGTTGCCCGAACTTCAAGCATCCCAACGCCTTTCCCCCCCTTCCCCCCCGGAGCCCCCCATGCTGGACGAGATCAAGGCCAAAATCTCCGCAGAGGTCGAGACCCTCACCCGCGAGCTGAACGTCGAGCTGCCCGACCGCATTCGCAAGGCCGTCGAGCTGGGCGATCTGCGCGAGAACGCGGAGTACAAGTCGGCGCTGGAGAGGCAGCAGTTCGTGCAGGCGCGGATTGGTCACCTGGCGTGGCGGATGTCGGAGCTGGCGAAGATCGACGTGACCGACATTCCCGCCGACCGCGTTGGATTCGGGTCGCGGATTCGGGTGGCCAACCTGCCGCTGGGCACCGAGACGACCTTCACGATCGTGGCGGGCGACTACATCGACCTGGAGAAGGGCCACATCTCGCTGGATTCGCCGATCGGGCGGGGACTGCTGGGTGCGCGCGAGGGGGACGAGGTGGCGATTCGGCTGCCGGTCGGCGAGCGGCGTTTTCGGGTGGTCGAGCTGGAGACGCTGCCGCAGCAACTAGAGGGGGAAGGGTAGGCGGCGCCGTCCGGGCGGGTGGAGGAGAAACGGAGGAACAAGCGGGGTTGCGGCCGCACCGGGGCTGTCCCGGCGTCGTTTGCGGGCCGCGGGCCGCAGGCCGCGGAGGGGAGGCGAGGCGCACGGCGCCAAGGGAAGGGATTCGGGCCCTGCCCTGTGTGCCACACCCCTTCCGTGACATGAGTGGCACGCTGATGCGCAATTTTGCTCACCGGCCGGTCCGGGTCCTCATTGGCGGTTTGCGGCACGGGAGCCGTGATGCCGCGGACGGACGAGATCAGAATCCGGGCGGTCTGGGGATCCGCGCCACCACGACCGCGACCGGCGCCCCCGTTTCGATGCGGAAGACCGCGCCCGCGCCCGCCGCCGTTGCCTCGAAGTCGAAGACGCGCACCCCGCTCGCCCCGATCGCGCCCTGGAAGCGCCGGGTTCGCGACAGGGGCACCGCCGGGTCGGAGTCGTCGTCGGCGGCGCCGGTCATGGTGACGGGCCAGGGGTAGCGACCGGGGGGGTCGGGGTTGGTGAAGAGCTCGGTGGCGGTGGGAAAGTCGTAGGTGAGAAAGCGCGGCGTGGAGTTGTCGCGCAGCCAGGGTTCGGCGCCGGCCACGGTGAGCGCGACGGCGTGGCTGGTCAGGAGTTCCTTCATGGAGCGTCCGGTGGCCTCGGCGATTCCGGCGGTCCCGGGAAGCGCGAGAGAGTCGTTCAGCGCGAACATCAGCGCTTCGTCGGCGCCGGTGGCCGCCGCGTTGCCGGGGGCGAGGAGATCGCGCAGATGGCGGTGGAAGTGCCAGCCGCTTCCATACACGCTGCCCTGGCCGTCCGGCTCGAAGCTGATCGCGTTGGGATCGACCGACAAGGCGCGCACGACCCGCGCCATGATGCCGAAGACGCCGTAGACATCGGGCCGCATGTTCGACATGCCGTCCTGGATCCAGCCGCGATTGGCGCGTTCCCCAACGGGGAGGCCGCCGGCGCGCTCCCATGCCAGCCGCGAGGCCATCTCCTTGGCGACGTCGGCGGTGCCCTCCTCGATCCACGTGGGGTGGAAGGTCCGCCAGCCCTCCGGCCGTCCGCGGAGCGCGTCGCTGCGAACCCGCTTGTAGAGCGAGCTGACGTGCTTGACCTCGTGGACGAGTCCCCCCATCGCCCAGTAGCGGTCGTCGTCGAGCTGCGTGAAGCCGCCGGCGCTCATGTGCACCAGCTCCATTTCGTTGGAGGAGGGGCAATCGACTGCGGCGAAGGTCATGTCGCCCGACCATACGAAGGCGCGCACCCCCTCGAGCGACGGATCGATCAGAACGGTGACCTTGCCGTTGGCGTCCACATCGCTGACCCCGCCGAAGTAGCGTTCGATGACCTCGGCTCCGTGGGCGCTGTAGAAGTCGAGGACGCGTTCCACATTGGCGACCGGCACCGGCGACGGCGCATCCACCTCTTCATAGACGATCAGGTGGTCGTTCTCGGCGATGACGCGGGCCTCGACGTGCTGGTGGACGGTGCAGCGGCTGCTGCCCTCGCGGTCGTACAGACGGAAGGTCCGGGTGCTGGACCGGGCGGCGGCGAGTCCGGCGTCGCGCAACCGCCGGCGTTCCTCCTGGGCGCGCAGCCCGCGTTCCAGCATGTCCTCCAGTCGTCCCTCCGCCTCGAGCCGCTCGTAGAGCTCGATCTCGTCCTGGCGAATTCGGCTGTGCAGGGCGGCCACGTCGTCCTCGATGGCGGCGACCTCCTGCCATTCGCGGTCCAGCTCCCCTGCCGATGACCCTCGGCCCCGTCCCCCCTCGCGCGCGGAGGCGGCCACCACCGGGCGCAGCTCCGGCGCCGCGGCCGCGGGAACTCCCGCCGCCACCCGCATCGCCCGGGGTGCGCGAATCGCCTCGGCCACCAGCGTCACGGGATGGACGCGCCTGCGATCGGCGTCGAGTCCGGCCACCGTCACCCGGTAGTAGGCCGACGCGGAGGCCGCCCGCACAAAGACGCCGCAGACCTCGATGTCCTGCGGGGCGATCGTGCGCACCTCGCCGGTCTCGAGTCCCAGCGGTCCCTCGCAGACGGTCAGGCCCAGCGCGGCCGCGACCTCCTCGCCGCCGGAGTCCGCGACCCGCACCCCGAACTCGAAGTCGCCCGCCGCGGTGGGCAGCCCCTCGATGCGTCCGTCGGCGTCGAGCGCGAGCCCGGGCGGCAGTTCGGTTCCCGCGTCCAAGCTCCAGACATAGCCGGCCCCGGTGCCCCCGCGCGCCCGCAACGCGCCGTCGTAGGCGACCGTGGCGCGGCCGAGCGGCAACGAATCGGTGACGATGGCGAGGGGAAGGGGGGTGGCGGTGGCGTTGAACTCGACGGTGCGCCCGGCGGCGGTGGCCGAGAGCCGCTGCACCGAATCGGGCCCGAGGGTCCAGAGGGTGGCCGCGATGCCGTCGGCGCCGGTGACGAGAGAGGGGTGCGAGACCGAGCCGCCCCCCGCGGCGACCTCGAAGGCAACGGCGATCCCTGCGGCCGGGTGGCCATTCGCGTCCACGATCCGAACCGAGGGGTTGACCGGAAGCGCCTCGCCGAAATGACCGGCCTGGCCGTCTCCGGCCGCCTTCTCGACCGAATCCGCCTCCTGTTGCACGGCAACCCGGGCCTCGCCGCTGACGCCGCCCGCCCGCGCCACGATGGTGGCCGTGCCATTGCCCGCCGCGGTGACGAGCCCGGCAGCGCGATCGACGGTGGCCGTGGCGGGGCGCAGGCTGGTCCAGGCGACGGCCGCCCCGCTCATGACGGCCCCGTTCTGGTCGCGCACCTCGGCGCGGAGCCGCACCGTGTCGCCGATCGCCGTGAAGTCGACGGTGGCGGGCGCGACCGAGACGGTGGCCGGAACGGGTGGCGGGGGCGGGGGGGTGGGTTCGTCGCCGCAGGCGGCCAGCGCAACGAGAGCGGCAAGTCCGGGAGCGAGGGGTCCGAAGCCGGCGGGTGCGCGAGGGGCGGATCCGGGTGCGGCGGATCCACGAGCGCCGGGTCGAATCGCGGTCGGAAGCGGAATCGTCGCGGGGGCGCGCTGCGGAAGGCAGGGCATCGGCATCCTCCATCTTTCGTTTTCCGGGGGGGTCCGTCGTTCAGTTCGCGTCGATGATCGCCGCCCTCACCATGGGTTGCAGGATCCGATTCAGCGGTGCCGCGCCGTAGGGCTGAAGCTGCGTCCAGGCGAATCCAACGATCTCTTCCCCCGGGTCTACCCAAAACCAGGTGTTCGCGATCCCCGACCACCAGTAGCGGCCCTCGTCCGCGCCGACCGAAACCGCGAATCCCAGCCCGAATCCCTGGTCCCCGATCCCCGGCATGATCGGAATCATCTCGGCGGGCAGGCGATTGGTCGTCATCAGCCGCACCGTCTCTTCATCGAGAAGCCTGGCGCCGTCGAGTTCGCCGCCGTTCAACAGCATCTGGCAGAAGCGCAGGTAGTCCGACGCGGTCGAGACCAGGCCGCCGCCGCCCGAAAGCCAGCCCGGGGGACGAGTGACCGGATCGTTCGCGGGATCGCTGGCGGGCGCAAGGCCCTGCGCGTTGCGTCGCACCATCGCGACCAGACGGTCGGACTTGCCCCCGGAGACCTGAAAGCCGGTGTCGCGCATGCCCAGCGGCTCGAAGATGCGTTCGCGGAAGAAGGCGTCCAGCGACTGTCCGGAGACGACCTCGACGACGCGGCCGAGCACATCGGTGGAGACGCTGTAGGTCCACGCGGCGCCGGGGTCGTCGACCAGGGGAAGGGAGGCGATCCGGTCCACCCGCGCCTCCAGGTCGCCGCCGCCGCTCGTCGAGAGGACGTTGAGGGCGCGGTTGTACATCGAATCGACGGGGCTGTCGCCGAAGATTCCGTAGGTGAGTCCCGACGTGTGCATGAGAAGGTCGCGGATCCGGATGGGGCGAGAGGGGGGACGGGTGGCGCCCTCTTCCCACACCTGCACCTCGGCGAAGGCGGGAATGACGCGGCCCAGTTCGTCGTCGAGCGCGAGCTTGCCCTCCTCCACGAGGATCATCGCGGCCACGCTGGTGACGGGCTTCGTCATCGAAAAAATGCGGAAGACGTCGTTGGGATCGAGGGGATCCAGCCCGGGGACGCGCCAGCCGCGGGCGTCCCAGTGGACGATCTCGCCCCGCCGCGCGACCAGGGTCATGATTCCGGCGGTGGCCTCGCGGTCGATGAGCGCCTGCATGGCGGGGCCGATCGCCTCCAGCGCCTCCCGGGACATGCCGACCGATTCGGGATCGGCGGCGATCTCCGGCCGAGACGACGCCGTCCCTTCCCCCGCCCCCCTCTCTCCGCCCCCCAGCGCGAAGGTCCACACCCGGGGCGATCCGCCCCCCGCCGTGAGCCCCGCGGCCACGGTCAGATATTGGCGCCCGCCGGCCTCCCAGGTCACCGGGGAGCCGCCCCCCCGCCCCACCTCCGCCGCCCAGAGCTCCTCGCCCGTCCGCGCGTCCAGCGCCGCCAGCCGCGATCCCGTCGCCCAGAAGACCAGATCGCCTCCGGTCGCGAGCGTTCCCCCATGCCCCCCGCCGGCCACCACCCGCCAGACTTCGCGGTTCTCGGCCGGATCCCACCCCAGAAGCAGATTCGGCGGCCCCGTCAACTCCGGCCGGGGCGGCCGCGGCCCGCGCGAATCGCCACCGCCCGTCCCCCGCACCGTTCCCGTGTTCCACACCCCCGGCTGGTACTCGAAGCCCGGGGACTTTTCGTACAGATAGTTGTTGTTGGTCGCGGGAATGTAGACGAGCCCGGCATCCGGATTCCACGCCATCGGCTGCCAGTTGTGCGCCCCGCGCGGTCCCGGCGCCAGGTAGAGCGGTTCGCCGGTCATTCCGTAGCGCGCCCCCGCGGTCTCGACGGGACGGCCGGTCGCGGGATCGACATGGGTGGCCCAGGTGAGATCGTCGGCGAAGGGCTCGGCCGAGATCAGCTCGCCGCTCAGCCGGTCCACCACATAGAAGAAGCCGTTCTTGGGCGCCTGCACGATCACCTGCCGCTCGCGCCCGCCGATCTCCAGATCGAGGAGCATGAGGGGCTGGGTGGCGGTGTAGTCCCAGTCGTCGCCCGGCGTGGTTTGGTAGTGCCAGCGGATGGCGCCGTCGGCCGGATCGAGGGCGAGGATCGAGGAGAGGTAGAGGTTGTCGCCGCCGCCCGGGCTGCGATTGTCGCGATTCCAGGGCGAGCCGTTTCCGGTCCCGATGTAGAGAAGGCCTGCGTCCGCGTCCACCGCCATCGCGTCCCAGACCGTTCCCCCGCCCCCCGCGACCCACCATTCGCCCGTCCAGCTTTCGGCCGCCGCGCGCATGGCCTCGCTCTCGAAGCCGTCGGCCGGATTGCCCGGCACGGTGTGGGTGCGCCACAGCTCCTCGCCCGAGGCCGCATCGTAGGCGGTGACGTAGCCGCGCACTCCGTACTCCGCGCCGCCATTGCCGATCACGACCGCATTGCCCACCACCCGCGGCGCCCCGGTGATGGTGTAGTCCGATCCGGCCGGGGTGGTCTGCACCGTCCAGAGGATGGAGCCGTCGGCGCGGTCCAGCGCGACGAGACGGCCGTCGAGCAGTCCGGCAAAGAGGCGTTGGCCGGAGACCGCGACCCCCCGGTTGACATTGCCGCAACATGCCCGCGGTCCCCCCTCGGCGGCGGTGGGAATGGCCGGGTCCCAGCGCCAGAGCTCCTCGCCGGTCGCCGCATCCAGCGCGAAGACGAAGCTCATCGCGGCGGTGCCGTAGAGGACGCCGTCCACGACGATCGGGGTGGTCTCGAGCCGCGCTCCGGTCTTGGGAATCTCCCAGCTCCAGGCGAGTTCCAGTTGGCCGACATTGGCGGCGTTGATCTGGTCGAGGGGACTGAAACGGGTCTCGGCGTCGTCGTAGCCGTGGCGGGGCCAGCCGTGGTCCTGGGGTGGGGCGGGGGCGGCCACGGCGGCGAGGGGGGGCGTCGCGAATGGAGTGGGGTGAAGCGAATGCGGGCGCGGCGAGCCGGGGTGAAGCGGGCCCGGGAGGAGAAGCGCGGCGATCAGTCCGTGGATCATGCCGATCGCGCACCGAGGGCGGCGAGGCGCAGCCCGCCAGCGCGGATGCATCGCCGTTCGCACCCCGCTCGGGACTTTTTCACGGGCGGCCGGAGCGAGGATCGGGCGGGGGGCCGGGGCCGAAAGCCGAGCCGAGCGAATGAAAGTCCGGATGCGGACGGCGGCGGTGGAAAGAGGGGACATCTCGGAATTCTCCCTGCGGGTGGTGCGGTGGTGGAGATCGCGCGCCCGAACTCCAGCGCCTGAACGCCTGGGCAATGGCGCTCGCGATTCAAGGTGCGTTCGCCGCCGCCCTTTCGCGAACCGGGCCGGCGCGCCAGTATGCCTGTCATGACCAGTATGCCTGTCGTGAAATGGCCATCCCATGATCCCGCCCGGAGTCGTGCCCGTTGAATCCGTCGCGCGACGTCTTCCTCCGTCTCTCTGCGGGCCGCGCGCCATTCCTGCCGTGCATTCTCTGCCTCCTCCTCTGCGCCTGCGCCGAAGAGAGCGAGCCGCCCGCCTTCGTGCCGGTCGCCGACGCGCGCCAACTGATGCTCTCGGTGATCGAGCCGGCCGCCGAGATCTACTGGGACGCGGTCGGAGTGATCATGGACACGGTGGCGACGCACAAAATCGAGCCGCGAACCGACGAGGAGTGGGAAGCGGTGCTGAATGCGGCCTACATCGTGGCCGAATCGGGGAATCTGCTCCTTATGGAGGCACGTGCCGAGGGCCAGAGCCACTGGACGGCGATGTCCCGGGCGATGATCGATGTGGGGCGGGGGGCGGTGGGGGCGGCGGAGCGGCGCGACCCCGACGCGGTATTCGAGGCTGGCGGCGACATCTACCAGGTCTGCACCGGCTGCCACGCCGTCTACGCCACCGAGACGCTGCGACCGAACTACCTGGCGGATTCGATTCCGGCGGATGCCATGTCGGCGGATTCGATTCTCCCATGATCGATCGCCTTCCCACGATCGCCGCGCCCCCGCGCGCCTCGCTTCTCCCATGATCGAGCGCTTTCTGGAGTGGCTCGGCGATACGCCCTGGAGCGTCGCGCTCCTCGAATCCCTTTATCTCTGGCCGCTGGTCGAGTCAACCCACGTCCTCGCCCTGGGTCTCTTCGTGGGCACCACCGCCATGATGGATCTCCGGCTCCTCGGCATCGCCTTCCCCACGGTCCCGGTCACCGCCTTCACCAAACGGTTGCTCCCCTGGACACGGATCGGGTTCGCCGTCATGATGGTGACCGGGCTCCTCCTCTTCTACTCCCAACCGCTCCGCTACTATCACAATGTGTTCTTTCGCGTCAAGCTGGTCGTGCTCATCCTGGCGGGCCTCAACGCGGCCGTCTTCCACCGTGGAATCCACCGCTCGGCCCCCGGTTGGACCCATGACGACAAGCCTCCCCGCGCGGCCCGGATCGCCGGTGCGGTCTCGCTCGCGGCCTGGGCGCTTGTTGTCGTCACCGGCCGCCTGATCGCCTACAACTGGTTCGACTGCGACCTCCAGCCCCAGCCCAACTGGGTCAACCGGCTGGCGGGATGCCCCCTGGGGGCCGAGTAGCGGCGTGGGCGCGGAACCGGTTGCCTCCGCTCGCGGGCGCCCGGCGGCGGTGCGCCACTCTTTGGCAAAGTCCGTGACCTGGCAAGGGATCGTGGCGCCATGATCGAATCCTTCTTCCGCTGGTGCGAGTCGTCGTCGATCGGTCGCGCGGTCGCCGAATCGGTCTGGGCCTTCCCCATCCTCGAGGCTATTCACCTGATCGGGCTCTGCCTGCTCGGCGGCGCCATCCTCGTCGTCGATCTCCGGCTCCTCGGCGTGGGCCTCACGGGGCAGCCGGTCGCGCAGCTTGCCCGCCAGGCGCGGCCCTGGCTGATCGGCAGCCTGGTCGCGATGGTTGCGACGGGTGTGCCGCTCTTCCTCTCCGAAGCGATCAAGGCCTACTACAACACGTCGTTTTGGGTCAAGATGTCAACCCTTCCGGTGGCGCTGACCTTCACCTTCACCGTGCGCGAACGAGTCGCCCGGCGGGAACGCGCCGCCGCTGACGACCCCGGCAAAGCCGCCGACCGCGTCGTCGGGGCCGTGTCGCTGGCTCTGTGGTTCGTCGTGGCCGCCGCGGGACGCTGGATCGGGTTTTCCTGACCGGACAACGGCATTGGGGTTGCGGCCGCGCCATGGCCGGTCCGGCGCCCACCCGGGCCGCGGGCCGCAGGCCGCGGGCGAGAGCTGGAGACCCGAACCGGCAGTTGGATTCGGCGGCTCGTCGTCCGGCGCCGCCGAACCGCTACCGCCCCCGAACGTGCCGGGGACGCGGTTGGCCGTCGATTGCGTCGGCGAGCCTGCGCCAGGCCCGGGGAAGCGTTGGCGGCGACGGTTGCTCGGAAGGCCGGTTCCATTGACGCAGGACGGCCCGACGATACTCCAGGCCGCAATGCGCGAGAACCCACTCCTCGTAGTCCGCGACGCGCCGAATGGCGGCCACGGTCAGGTCGACCGGTATGCGGAGCGACGGAGGCGCCTGTCCGGCCGGGATCATGTCGGGCCTCCAAATCGGTCCCTGGATCGTCTCCGACGGCATCCAGACGGGTCGAAACCGGTAGCGGTTGAGATAGACGCCGCCCTGCTCCGGCGTTCCGTACAGGAGGCCGAACCCCCACAACATGAGGCTGTCGCCGTTGGGCAGCGCGAGCGTGTAGCAGCTCGATCCCGTTTCTCCCCTGGGCGGCCGTCCCTTGAGGAAGCCCGCTTCGAGCAGGAGGTTGCCTTCCGGGCGCACGATGTCTCGGCCCCAGTTCCAGCACTGCCGGTGCAGCAGTTCCTGTCCCTTGCGTCGGCAGGGGCCGGAGATCGGGCTCACAGCCATGCTCCGCCCCAGGCCAGCAAGGCGCTGAACGCGGTGGCCGCCACAGCCTGCCGACCCACCAGCCGCAGCGCAAACGCGCCGCCCTGCTCGCGCGCGACCGTCAGGCAGGTGACCAGGCAAGGCAGCAGCACGCCGGCCAGATAGACGGCCGTCAGCAGTTGGACGGCGCTGAGGCTTGCGGCGACTCCCGGCTCCGCCAGCAACAGGATTCCGTCCTTGCGCACGCTCGCCATGACCACCGCCGTGGCCGCCTCAGAGGGCAATCGAAAGATGGCCATCGCCGGCTCGAGGACGGTCGACGCGGCTTGCAGCGCGCCCAGCCAATGCAACAGGGACGCCGCGGCCGTGATGAGAAAGAAGACCGGCAAGGCCCTGCGAAAGAACTCCGGAATCACCCCTTGCGTCTCCAGCCAGACGGCTCCGGGGCGCGGCCAGGCCAGGAATGCCCGGCTTTGCATCGACAGCACGTTCAAGGTGGAACGAGCCGCTCGCGGCGCGGTGAGGCGGGCGTAGGCGACGGTCGTGGCGCCAAGGTACAGCAGGTAGGCCACGACCAACCCGGTTCGTCCCGCCACCGCGAAGACCGCCAGCGTGGCTCCCAACTGATACGAACAGGCCGAACCGAAGGCAATGGCCGAAACGCATGCGCCACGCGAGCAGGCCGGCGACGAGCGCGCGCTGATGACGGCGGGCACGTTGCAGCCGAAACCCATCACGACCCGCGCCAGCTCCCGGCCCGTCATGCCGAACGGCCGCAGCCACGGATTCATGGCCGTTGTCAGGCGGTCGAGCAAGCCGCTCGACCTGTACGCGCCCATAAGCAGCGCATGGAGCACGACGACCGGAGTCGCCCAGACCAGCAGCAGCGGCCCCATCGTGACAAAGCCGTAGTCGCCGGCCAGGATCTCCGCAAATGGCTGCGGCCAGCTCGTCAGCAACTCGGTCAGCGGCTCGGTCCGGGCGCGAACCCAGGGGTCGATTCGATCCGCGAGACGGTTGGCGGTGTCAACCGCGACCCAGACGGGCGCCAACAACAGCAGCAGCGCCCAGAACGGCCCCAGGGCGGACCTGGACCTATTCAACAAGCGCAGGCATCTTCGCAGCAAGACAGATCGTCGAGGTACATCCCGTGGCGGCGATACCACTCCAGCGGCTCCGTGCTCACGCGCAGGCGGCGGGCGATCTGGTTGGCCACCACGGCGAAGCGTTGGCGGAACTTGTAGATGAAGCAGAAGACGAGGTTGCCCTGGCGCACCTGCGGTCCCACCAGGAAGAGCCCCCTCGTGATGGTGGACTCGTCGTTTTCCGTCAGCAGGGGAGAGTATTCGTCATGCCAATCGAACAGGGAGCGAACGATGCGCGCCGAACCGACGAATCCGGTGGCCAGGATCGGCTTCTCCGCGCAGTCGATGACGTCGCCGTCCTCGAGCGCCAACCGATAGCCGTTGCCGTTGCGGCGAACCCCGGTGACGGCACGGCCGCCGCGCAGCGTAACCCGACCCGAATCGACGGCGGAATTCAGGCGCATCCGCGTAAAGGGCGACAAGAGCTGGCTGGGGTCCGAACCATGTCGGTTCCACGGCTCGTCCCGGTCGAAGACGACGGCTCTCCGGCCGGCGGCGGCCAGCGCGACGGCGGCATCGATGCCGCTCTCGGCGCCGCCGACGATGCATCTCTCGTGGCCGCCGAGATCGTTCCACGAGGTCACCCCGGAGTAGTGCAGGCAAAGATCGGCGCCGTGGAAGCCGCCGGTCCGCGGATACTGCATTTCGCCGCCCGCCCAGACCACGAACCGCGCGCGGACGTCGCCGCGACTCGTCTCCAACCGAAACCGATTGTGCGGCGCTCTCCTCGCGACCGAGAGCACGTCGACCCCGGTCGCCACGGGCAATTCGAAATGCTCCGCAACCCCCCGCAGATAAGCGGCGTACTCCACCCCCGTGGGGTGCTCGACGCCGATCGAGTAGGCCGGCGAGGTTTCCAGACAGACGGCGTTCAGGTCCAGATGGCCGAACTGGTTGCTGGCGAACGACGGCGTGATGAAGCGCGTTTGCCGGGGCCAACGCAGGAACGAGGCACCGATGGCGGCACGGTCGAGGATCGCAAAGTTCTCGATTCCCAGGTGACGCAGCGTCACGCCAAAGCCGAGACCCGCGGCCCCGGCGCCGACGATGACAACGTCGAGTGTCCGGGTTCGATTCGTCATCGGCTCACCCGCACCGTTTCGCGTCCGCCGAGGCGAAGCGCGCCATCGCGCGGTCGAGCCCGGCCGTCGTCGCGGAACCAGATCGCCAGCGGCGGCGCGAGCGGCTTCAGCGCAGCGGCGAGGCCGTCGTCGAGTGCGCTCCAGTTCCGTGTCTCTTCGCTCCCTGTCTTCATTTCATGTCTCTTTGCGGATCGGCAGGTGGTGAGTCGTGCGCGGGTCATTCCCCAAACGCGACCGACCGGTCGCACTCGCGCCCCTCCCGGCCTGGACTGACAAGAGAGGATGCGAGTGCCTGATCCGTAATGATAATCCATTATCAATAATGAGCAAGCGGGTCGCGCCCTGCCTCGCAATGGTTGCGCCCTTCCGAATCCCGAGATTGGCAAGGGAATCCGCTTGGGTTCCCCTCTGGCGGAGGCGGCGGTCAGACGAGATGCGCGCCCGCGACTCCCACCAGCACCTCCATGCCTAGCACCGCCCCCGCTCCCGCCGCGCCTTCAGGAGATCCTCCTCGTAGGGCGCCCCCGTTCCCGACGAGCCCAGGAAGATCTTGCTGCCGTCGGTGAAGGTGACGTCGCGGCCGTTGGCGCGTTTCAGCGAATGGTCCTTGGCCTGGTAGCCGTCCACGATGATCTCGGTGCCGGGGGTGAGGCAGTCGCGCCGGAGTCCTCTGCGCAGCAGGACGTTGGGGGTGCCCCCCTCGACCGCCCAGAGCTCGGTTGCGCCCTCCTCGGTCTCGATCTCGAGGTGGATCCATGTGTGCGGGTTCACCCATTCCAGCTTGACGATCCTGCCCTGGAGCCGGATCGGCGCGTTGCGGTCGAACTCGGCGCCGAAGGCATGATGCGCGATCACCGGGGCGGCGATCAGGCCCGCGAGGAGGACTGCACCGGCCAGCGCCGGCAGCGGAGTCGCATGGCGTTGCACCGCCCTTCGTCCGCGACTCAGGCTTCGCCGGGCACGGTTCCCCCCGTTGCCGGTCCCGTTGCCCTTCCACCCGTGTTCGTTCAACCTCTGGCCGCCGATCCTGTTCATCCTTCCTGCCTCCTCTCCTGCGCCCGCGCGCCCCGCAGCACATTCTCGAGCGCGTAGTTGGCTTCGTGACAAGCGTATTCGTACACCAGACCGTTCAGCCGCGTAAAGGGCACCTCGCCGCTCCACGGCCGCTCGAACATCGCCGGGTCGTCCACGGTGAACTCGTAGTTGACGACATGCTCGCCGGCCCGGGTGAAGCGCTCGGTGACCCTCATCTCCTCCGAGGGCGGAATGCCCTGCAAGGTCTGGTTGGGGTGAAGATTCGTGGTTTCGACAACCAGGGTGTCGCCTTCCCAGCGGCCCCACGAGTCTCCCATCCAGGGCCGGATGTGCGGGGGCAGCGGCTTCGGCTCGCCCATGCGAACGACGCGCACGTCGTGCACCATCTCGGTCATGATCATGATGTGATCGGGCGTCTGCACAATGGTGTAGTTGTTGTTGTAGAAGTAGTTGGGGAGCATCGGCGGGCCCGCGTTGGAGCCGAAGGACATGATGCAGCGCTCGGCAAGGGGCCGGTTCTCGGGATTGTCGTAGGCGCCGAAGCGTTGTGCAAGACGCCGCCGTTCGGCCAGGCGCGCGTGGCCCTCGTCGGTCAGGGGGGGTAGCCGCCCGTTGCCGGGATCGACGAGGAGCGAAGTTCGGGGCTCGCCATTGAAGATGGCCACGCGTTCGCCGGCGTCGATGTAGAAGGCGTTGTAGCCGCCGGTGCCGCCGGAAGCCGCGTCGAAGCGGGGGTCGCCGGTGAAGACGCCTCCGACGGGCGGGGCCTCGCGATCGGGGTCGCTGTCGGCGTAGCGGTTGGCGATCGCGCCCTGCACCCGTCCCTCGATGCGCGCGACGTCCTCGGGGGAATGAACCGGTCCCTGGCCCTCGGGGCGCTGAATGGGGGTGACGGTGGCGTTGGACCAGTTGCCCTGCAGATCGGGGTGGCCCCAGGCGGTGCGGGGGACGGTCCAGTCGGACGGCGCGGCGGCCGGTTGCGCGGACCGGGCGTTCTCCTGGCCGGGGTGGCCTGCATCTGCGGGCGCGGACTCCGAACCGCCGCTTGCCTTTGCGGCCAGGGTGGACGGTGCGGGAGAGGCGATCGCGACGAGGGCCAATGCGGCGCAGAGTCGTCCGCGGATCATGGCGCCGGGCCTTCGGTCGCCTGCCGCCGGGCGCGAAGGGGTGGCCGCGAATCCCGCAGGCGCAACCGGATGGCCGCTCGCCGCGGGCGTGGCCGGGGGAGCCGTGCCGGGGCGGTCGAGCTTGTTTCCCCAACCTGTCGTTTCTCTGCCCGCCGCAACCCGGCTAAGGCGCGATCGGATTTCTGCGAAGATGGCCATACATCAACTCCTCTACGAACTCCACGCACTTGAACTGTCCAAGTCGCGCGTTGGGATCGATATTGCGATAGAGCGGCATGCGGATTGTCCAGGGCCGCGCATAGGTGCCGGGGTCGTCCAGTTGGGCCTCATACCAGATGTGATCGGGTCCGGCCAGGGTGTAGCGCTCGGTGACCCTCAGCCCCGGTCCATGGTGATTGCCGGCGCGGTCAAGCCAGGTCTGGCCATTGAAGCCGGTGACCTCGACCACGAAGGCGTCGCCCTCCCAGCGGCCATGCGACTGTCCCATCCACGAATCGACCTGCGGTGGTCCGGGATCCTCCAGGTAGATCTCGCGCATGGCGCCGGCGTACTCGTAGGCGATGAAGAATTTGCTCTTGCTCTGGAAGATCCGGAAGGGGAAGGGCATGTAGGTGGCGCGGGGAACGCCCGGGAGATAGCAGCGGATCTCGGGGTCGCGCTCGAGCCAGCGTTCGCGGTTCTCGTTGCGGCGGGCGAGGGCGTCGGGCAGGTAGGGGATTTCGCCCCCCTCCACCACGCCATAGCCGAATGGGACCGATCCGACCGCCCCCAGCGCCAGGACTTCGCGGGCCGGGACGGGAACGACGGGGCCGCTTTGCATGGCGAGCGCGGGTCGGGCGGCGTGCGCCTCGATGTCCCAGTGGGCGTTGCCGAGCGCCTGCCAGAGTCCGTTGAGGTCGGGGTGGCCGGAGGGGGTGCGGGGAAGGGGGGACTCGGGGGAGCAGGCGGCGAGGACGCAACCGAGCGCGGCCAGGGGGGCCAGCGCGGCGCGGGTGCCGATTCGGCGGCGGGCGGCGCCGGGAGCGGAGATATGAACGATTCGCATGGCGGAATAAGGGTTCGCATGGCGGGCTGAGGCTTGCGCATGGCCCGGTGGGGGTCGCGCACGGCCAATATGCCGCTACCTCGGGCTGAACGCCAGAAGGAGATTGCCGGGCATCTGTCCGAACATGGAGTAGCCGCTGTTGGCGAAGAGCATCCCGCCCGCCACGACCGGACCCGGGCCGTCGATCGCTCCGCCCCGCCCGGCCACCCCATTCACCGTCTCGGCAACCTCCGTGGTGTCGAAGTCCCAGATCAGAGCTCCGTCGGCGGCCGCGTAGGCGCGCAGGTGGCCGTCGAGTCCGCCCGCGAAGACCACCCCGGGAATTGCGGACGGCGCGGCGGACCAGGCCGCGAAACACCGGCGTTTGCCGGCGCAACCGTCTTCCGGCGCGGGGGCGTTCCACACGACTTCGCCGGTCATGAGGTCGAGCGCGTACAGACCCGGCGAGGGCCCGCGTTCGGGGTGAACGTCGACGATCACCGCATCGCGGTCGGAAACCGTTGCGTAGGCGAGGTGGCCGTCGGTCGCCATTCCCCAGTGGATTCCCCCCAGAGCCCCGCCCTTCCCCACCGTCGCCGACCAGAGCACGGTCCCCGCGTCATCCGGATCAAGCGCCCACACCACCCCCGACTTCTGCCCGGCCACCAGGATCTCGCGGCCGTCGGGGCGCTCCACCAGCATTGGCGACATGCCGAAGTCGAGATCCGGCCCCGGGGGGGCGGGGCAGTTCTGGCGGTTGCGCAGCGAGGTGCAGGCCATGTTGAATGCGTCTTCGGCGGTGGCCTGGAAGGACCAGACGAGCTCTCCGGTCTCGATGTCGAGGGCGATGATCGCGTCGCTGCCGGGGGTCGTCGGGCGGGTGTAGTTCTCGCCGGTGCCTGCATAGATCAGGCCCCGCGCGGCGTCAATGGTGGGACTGGACCAGACCGGGGCTCCCGACGGCGCCCAGAGCCGGGTTCCGATCGCATTCGTCCCCGCCGGTTCGGGGTAGCCCGGGATCACGCGGTGGTACCAGAGAACGTCGCCGGTGCGCGCGTCCAGGGCGGCGACCGCGCCCGAAGAGGTGCAGCATTCGTAGCGGGGATCGCCCGCGATGGCGACCTCCCACGACGAGATGGGGACGAACAGGCGGCCATCGTGCAGCGCGGGACTGCCGGTCGTGTTGGAGGCCGCGTGCCAGCCGACCCGGTAGCGCCAGAGCACCTCGCCGGTCGCCATGTCGAGCGCATAGACGTTGGTGCGGAAGTCCGCGAAGAAGGCGGCAGGGCGCCCCTCCGGCCCCGGCCCCGCCAGCACCGCCCCTCGCACGGCCGCGTCGGCCTCGAAGCTCCACCGCACGCACCCGGTGGCGGCGTCCAGGGCAAGCACCTCGCCGAATGGCCCGCCGACGAGCACGGCGTCGCCGATCGCGGTGGCCCGGGTGCGCACCTCGCCCGCATCGGGGAAGGCGAAGGCCCAGCGGAGCTCCAGATTCGGCACCTGGTCGGCCCGGATTCCCGCAGTCGCGGCGTCCTGGAAGCCGGTCGCGGCGAGATTCCCCGCGAATCCCATCGACAGCGTCGCGGCCGGATCGAAGGCTCTCCACCCCGCGTCGGCGCAGAAGGCCGTCTCGGGCAGCAGTTCGGCGGCGTAGGCGCGTTCCGTCAGGTATTCGGCCAGGCGCACCCGCTCGTCGCGGGTCAGATCGGCGCCCTCGGCCTGCATGACCCCGTTCTCCAGCGAGGCCACGATGGCGCGCGGCGAAAGGGTCTTCAGCAGTCCGACCCCCGGGGTGCGGCCCATTCCGGCGTCGGTGTGGCAGTCGGCGCAGCTCTCCTCGAAGAGGGCGGCTTCGGCGGCGAAGTCGCCCCTGGCTCCGGCGTTCGGCAGCTCCTCCGCGGGGGCGCAGGCGGCCAGAACCGCGAGAGGCGCGGCCAGTGCGGCCAGGACCGGCATTGGGGACACTCTCGATTCGAACCGGATCGGGTCATGCATGAAGGGATCCTCCCGACGGGTAAAGCGAAGCCCCCGCAGACCCGGGAGGATTCCTGGACCTGCGGGGGCGATGACCGACCGCAACCCGGCGCGATGACCGCCTGCGGCGCGAACGGCTGGATCGTTGATTCGGCCTAGTTGCCGAAGCGGCGATCGCTTGCCCTTGCCGGGTTGGGCTGGGTACTGGGACTAGTCAAGGGATCACCTCCTTTTCTGCGGGTTCCACTTTGGGCGGAATGCCTGTGGTGCACGGGTCCGCAATTCTGCGGGAGCCCGGTCCTGCCTGTCCTGCGGTTGCCCGACCGCCGAGCGAGTCGGCGGCGGGCGCGACCCCATGGTAACGGTCACAAGAACCAAAGGTCACAAAAACAAGGTAGCGCCGGTCCGGCGAAGGAAGCAACCGCCCGTCCTGCGCCCGTCCTGCGCGGACCTTCCTCTACGCGGCCCGGTAGGCGCGGCCGAAGGCGAAGAGACTCACCGCGACCGCCACCGCAATCCAGATGATCCCCCAGGTCGTCGTCGGCACCCCCGTCAGCTCCGAGAGCATGGCGGCGTCGGAACGAAGGTGGGGACGATCCAGCACATCGCTCTTGATGTCGAGAATCGCGTAGAGGCAGCTTGTCAACCCCAGCGTCGTCATGAGCATCCGGTTGACGCCATCGCCCAGCTTGCGGCCCGCCAGGATCATCACCAGTCCGAATCCGATTCCGAAGGCGATTCCAAAGGGATTGTCGCGCACGTAGAGCACCGTGAGCCCCACCACCAGCACCCCGATCAGAAGCACGGGAAGCTGCGCCGGAATCCGCCGCGCCCCCGCAGCCGCCAGGATCGCCACGCCCCAGAGGAGGCTGCCGAGATAGCCAGCCGTGAGGGTAATGAAGGCGTTTCCCCCCGGGCAGTGGCAGGCGCCCCCCTGATACTGGTTCAGGACGATCTTGTCGATGGTTCCACCGGTGGCCACCGCCGCGATTCCATGGCTGATCTCATGCAGCATCACCACGAAGATCTTCAGCGGATAGATCGCCGGAGTCTCCCAGAGCAACCAGAGCGCCGCGAAATAGATCGCGAATCCGCCAAGAAAGACCGCCTTCCGTCTCCACGGGGGCGGCGCGTTTCCCGTCCGGCTCCGCCCTTCGACCATTCCTTCCGCCATTCCGGTCTCCTTGCTCCTCGTTGCTTTGGCGCGTGCATTCCCCGTCCGGCGCAACGGTCGGTTCGGTTGCCGGCGCGCTGTCCGCTTCCGGATGCCGGGGACTGCATGACAGACTCCGGGGACTACCGGTTTGGACGCAAGCGGGATTCGCAACGGTTGGCCGCGGAGCCGCGCCCCGGATCCCCTTCAATGTGCCACCGATCGCCCGCAGAGGGAATTCCGGCGCGCGCGGCACAACGCCGCCATTGGCGCGCTCCCGCGGGCGAGCCGCCGCTCGGGACCCCGCGATCCGGCCGTTCTCGTCTCTGCGAGGCGATGGCGGCCCGGAACGCCGCTCCGTCGCTTGTCAACGCGCGATTTCGCGCACCGCCCCGTGCGCCCGCGCCCCGGGACCCGCCGCCTGCGCCGCCGAATCCGCCGCTTGCGACTGGTCGCCAACGGGAGGGTTTCATTACCTTGTTTTCATTACCTTTTTCGGATGGACCGCAGCCATGTCGGATGGACCGCAGCCATCCGCCATCCGGAATCGAAGCCCGGGAAGGGGTAGTCGCCACTCGTGAGCCATAGTTCGCCCGCCATCCTTCGCGGCCCCCTTGCCGCCGCCGTCCTTGCGCTCTTCGCCGCGGGCTGCCTGGGCGACCGCCCCGCGCCCGAGGTCGGCAGCGTGGCGCCGCCCTTCGAGGCAATGACCCTGGAGGGCGACGCCGTCGCGAGCGCCGATCTGGCCGGTGCGCCCTACATGCTCAACATCTGGGCCACCTGGTGCGCGCCCTGTCGCGAGGAGATGCCCGCCCTGCAACAGCTTCACGACGCCTACGACGACCGCGGCTTCCAGGTTGTGGGGGTCAGCGTCGACGACAGCGGCTCGCGCGATCTGATCGAGTCCTTCACCGAGGAAGCCGGCATCACCTTCCCCGTCTACCACGAGCCGAGCTGGGAGATCATGGACGCCTATCTCCTGCTGGGTCTTCCCGGGACCTTCCTCATCGACCGCGAGGGGCTCATCGTGCGCAAGTGGACGGGTCCCTTCCAGCCCATGGAGGAAGAGGTTCAGGAGGACGTGCGGGCGTTGCTCGACCCGGTCGGCGCGCCGCAACCGTGACCGACCCCTCCCAAGAGGGTTCCGCACCCGCCTCGGAGCGCTCCCACGCCGCCGGTCTGAGCCGCGATCTCGGGCTGGTCTCGGCGCTGGCCATCGGGACCGGCACCATGATCGCCGCCGGGATCTTCACCCTCTCGGGGCTCGCGGTCGGGTACGTCGGGAGCGCGGCGATCGCGTCCTTCCTGCTGGCCGCTCTCGTGGCCGCCTTCACCGCGCTGACCTACTGCGAGTTCAGCTCGATCTACCCCTTCTCGGGCGAGGGCTACCTCTACGCCCGCAAGAGCTTCCCCCCGCTGCTCGCCTACCTGGTGGGGTGGTGCATCCTGTTGGGCTACGCCTCGTCGTGCGCC
The DNA here is from genome assembly GCA_022822325.1 of Gemmatimonadota bacterium. Classification (GTDB taxonomy): domain Bacteria; phylum Gemmatimonadota; class Gemmatimonadetes; order Longimicrobiales; family Gaopeijiaceae; genus Bin94. Next base: position 39,685 of record JAJEBW010000049.1, read on the forward strand.
TTCTACATCGCCAGCCTGTCGGTCTACTTCAACGAATTCGTCTGGCATCTTCCGGCCGAGGCCCTCCCCGGACTGGTCTTCCTCGCCGCCCTCACCCTCCTCAACATAAAGGGGACGAAGGAGAGCGGCGCCTTCCAGATCGTCGTCACCGCGGCCAAGATCGTGTTGCTGGTCTGGTTCATCGCGGGCGGACTCGGGAGCTTCGACGCGGCGGCGGTCTCGGCCCGCTTCAGCAACGACCTTCCGCTGATCGCCTCGACGGCCGCGCTCGTCTTCATCACCTTCTTCGGCTTCTCCGCGATCGCGGCCTCGGCGGGGGAGGTCATCAATCCCACGAAGACGATTCCGCGCGCGATCTTCATCTCGATGATCGTGGTGACGGCTCTCTACGCGCTGGTGGTGCTGGTCGTGGTGGCGGCGGAGCTGACCGAATACACCGAGGCGGCGATGGGGGTCGCGGCGCGGGCCTTCCTGGGTCCGGTCGGGGGCGCGGTGATCGTCGGCGGCGCCCTCTTCTCGATGATCTCGGCCTCGAACGCCTCGATCATGGCCGGGTCGCGCGTCGCTCTGTCGATGAGCCGGCTGCGACATCTGCCGCGCGTCTTCGGCCGGGTCGGCGTTCGCACCCGCACCCCGGGCGTCGCCCTCCTGGCGGTCGGCGGCTCGATCGCGGCCTTCGCCCTGCTGCTTCCACTGGAGGAGCTCGCCCACTTCGCCAACCTGGTGCTTCTGCTGGCGCTCTGCCTCGTCAACGCCGCGCTGATCGTGCACCGCCGCCGCTTTCCCCGCATCGAGCGTCCCTTCCGGGTCCCGCTGGTGCCGCTTCTGCCCGGCCTCGGAATCGCCGCCAACATCTACCTCATCCTCCAGATTCCCGCCCAGGGGCACATTCAGCCGGTCATCCTCGGCATCCTGGCGCTCGCCGCGGGGCTCTTCGCCTATGCGGCCTGGCGCGGCGCCCGTTTCGACGTCCCCGCCGCCGCCGGTCCCGAATCCAGAATCGTCGCGCTGCGGGCATCTCCGCGCACCGCCTCCTTTCGCATCCTGCTCCCCGTCCACAATCCCCACACGGTCGGCCCTCTCCTGCGGATCGCGGCGTCGCTGGCCCGGGGACGGGGCGGCGAGATCACCGTGCTGCGCGTCGTGCAGGTGCCGGACCAGTTGCCCCCCGAGATGGCGCGGCGCGAGATCGAGGAGGAGGCCGCGGTACTGGAGCGGCTGCAGGCGCTGGAGGAGGAGCTCGGCGTTCCGGTCGCGACCGAGATCCGGGTGGGGCACAATGTGGCGCGGGCGATCCTGGAGGCCGCGCGCGAGAACCGATCCCACCTGATCCTGTTGGGTTGGAAGGGATTCACGACGACCGCGCGAAAGATCCTGGGCGAGGTGACCGACGATGTGGTGCGACTGGGCCGCGCCGACATTCTGCTGGTGAAGTTCGGGCCGGAGCGCGCCGTGCCGAGGCGGATTCTTCTGCCGACTGCCGGGGGACGACACGCGCGCAAGGCGCAGAGCTACGCGGTGGGGTTGGCGGGGGATGGGGGAAGGGTCACTCTCGCGGCCTTCGTGGCCGATTCCGCGCCGGAGCCGCGCCGGGCGGAGGCGGAGGAGCGGCTGGCCGGGGAGCGCGCCGGGCTGGATGACGGGGCGGTGGTGGCGACGCGGGTCCTGGGGGGACGCGGGGTGGTGGGGGGGATTGTGGGCGCCGCCGCCGAGTTCGACGCCGTCATGGTGGGCGCTTCCGAGGACAGCTTCTCGCACCGCATCCTCTTCGGCACGATTCCGGAACGGATCGCGCGCGAGGCGCCGGGCACGGTGATGGTCCTCAAGAGCCACGACCGCGTGCGGGCCTTCCTGGGCCGGGTGACCGCGGATTAGCGGCGGTGGACGATCGCCGAGCGGCATTGTTCGCGGACTGGCCGGGGGACGCCCGCCGCCGCAAGGCCCGGGGGAGGAAGACGACGAGTCGGTGGGGGCGCGGACGGGGGTGCCTTCGTGGACCGAGAAGATGTCCTCGTCGCCAAAGAGAACGTCCTCGCCGCCAGGGAGAAAGTGGGCCGCAATGAACATTCGCCTGATCAGCCGCGACGAGATCGTCTCTCTGATCACGATGGAAGAGGCGATTCAGACGATGGAGAGGGCCTTCGGGGCGCTGTCCGCGGGCCGCGCGGAGATGCCGGTGCGGGTGGCGCTGGCCGGGGGGAGGGGGACGACGCTCTTCATGCCGGCGCGGCTCGGTTCGGCGCGGCCGGATGCGCAGGGGGAAGACGGCGACGGGGGTGCGGGCCGGGGGGACGCGACGGGAGAGCGCGGGGCCAAGATCGTCTCGATTTTCCCGGAGAACTGGCGGCGCGGTCTGCCCTCGATCAGCGGCGTCATCCTCATGCTCGACGACGAGACGGGGATCCCCACCGCCCTCATGGACGCCGGCGAACTGACGGCGATTCGCACAGCGGCGGCGGCCGGGCTCGCGGCCAGGCTCCTCAGCCGCCCGGACTCGCGCGTGTTGACGATCTTCGGCGCGGGCGCGCAGGCTCCCCGCCAGATCGAGGCGATCCGCGCCGTCCGTCCAATCGAAGAGGTGCGGGTGGTGTCGCGGGGCGGGGAGTCGGCGCGGCGGCTGGCGGCCTCCCTGAAAGGCGTCGAGGCGCGCGCGATCGCCGATCCGGCCGGAGCGGTGCGGGGCGCCGATGTCATTGTGGCGGTCACGACCTCGCGCACCCCCGTTTTTGATGGAACCGGGCTGGCGCTGGGCACCCATGTCAGCGGCAGCGGCAGCTTCCTGCCCGACCACCGCGAGATCGGCGGCGAGGTCGTGGAGCGAGCCCGCGTGGTGGTGGAAGACCGCGCGGCCGTCATGGAGGAGGCGGGCGACCTGATCATTCCGGTCGCGGAGGGCCGTCTCCCCCCCGATCCGATCGACGCCGAGCTGGGCGAGATCGTCAACGGCGCCGCGCCCGGGGGCGCCGCGGGCCGCGAACTGACCTTCTTCAAGTCGGTTGGCGTGGCCGTGCAGGATGTGGCGATCGGGGCGGAGGTGGCGCGGCGGGCGTTTTCCTAGGAGCTTGCGCCGCAGAAGCGCATAGCGGGTGACGGAAACGGGGGAGGGCGGCTGCGGGCCGGAGGGACACGGGGAGAGGGAGGCATTGCAGCCGGGGGGCCGACGGCCCGGGAAGGCCGCGGAGTGCCAAAACGGGGCCCAAGAGGCCGGCGGGGGCTCCGGGGGCCGCGGTTGAG
>JAJEBW010000022.1 GCA_022822325.1 Gemmatimonadota bacterium
CCCTCCCCGCACCGCGCGGGAAGGAGCGGAGACCTCCCGCCCGGCCTCGCCGGGGGAAGGAAATACTTGTGTCCCGGCGTGCCGGGACCGGTACAACCACCTCGCTCTGGTGCCCGCAAATACAGGCATAAGAGCGTGGAACGGGTGTGGGATAAACCGATGGACAAACGAGCTGCACGATCACCTAACTGTTTACCCTACAACCAGTTACCGGTGGCAACGACCGGAGTTACCGTCCCCATAACACTGGCGGTTCTGATGTAGGAGCCGGAGAAGTTGAGGGTGATCGACTGATCCGCCGATGCGATCGTGGCCGCCTGAGAGGTGGCGTCGAAGGTCGCGTCGGACGGATAGCCGCTGATTGTGACGGTGTAAGCACCGCCCTCGACATTGTCGAAGCGGTAGTTCCCGCCACCGGAGGTGGTTTGCGTCTGGCCGTTGCTCAGGTTGACCGACACTCCGTCGATCCCTGTTCCCTCGATCGAGACCTGCCCGCCGATCGAACCGACCGGCGGAGGAGGAGTCGTCTCCTCACAGGCAGCGAGAGGGATTCCGAGCAAGGCGACCGCCGCAAGCAGCTTGAGTCTGTTCATGCTGGTCATCCATTCCCCTTGGATGGAAGGTTTGCCATTCCGTTCCTTCTCACGGCCTCGTGCCGACGAGAATCGGAATGGCAGGAAAATCTATGATTTCGCGCCCCGGACCGTGGCCTGGGACGGTAGTCAGGGATTTCAAAGGTGCCCGCACTTCGGGCGGATGCGGGTAGTTGCAAGAAGAGTGCCGAAAAGCGGAGGGGACGCAAGTTCCTGACATGCAATGAGATAACAGCTCCGGGACACAGTTGGGGGTGCCCGGAAATCGGTAGGCGTTCAGGAATCCGACCCTCCTCGTTCAGAAATCCGGCTCGTTTGGAAATCCGGCCCTCGCGCGGAGCCTTCCCGGCCACCGGCCAGATAGCGCTCCGCCAGCGTCACGAAGTTCGAGGATCCCAGATAGAGCGGCGTCCGGTCGTGCAGGCCCGTCGGCCTGATTCCCAGGATGTCGCGCGCTCCGTCCGAGGCCCGTCCCCCCGCCGCTTCGCAGACCATCGCCAGCGGCGCCGCTTCGTAGAGAATCCGCAGCTTTCCGCCCGGCGAAGTCCGGTCAGGAGGATACATGAAGATCCCCCCCTGAAGCAAGGTGCGGTGAAAATCCGAGACCAGCGAACCGATGTAGCGCGACTTGAAGCCGCCCCCGCCGTCGCCGTCCAATCCCCGGAAATGATCCACCAGACGCTGTTGCGGGCGCGACCAGCGGGCGTAGTAGGCCTCGTTCGCGGAGTAGATGCGGGCGGGCGGATCGGGGATGCGGATGTTCGGATGGCTCAACAGGAACTCGCCGATCGAGGGGTCGAGGGTGAAGCCGTGCACTCCCTGGTCAATTCCCGTCGTGTAGACGAGCATGGTGGAGGAGCCGTAGACGATGTACCCGGCGGCGAGCTGGCGCGTTCCCTCCTGGAGGCAGTCGGCGAGCTGGCCGGGGCGCCCGCGCGGGGTGACGCGGTGGTGGACGGAGAAGATCGTCCCGATCGACACGTTTACATTGATGTTCGACGAGCCGTCGAGGGGATCGAAGAGGAGGACGTAGGGCCCGATGTCGAAGCGGTCGGGGATGGCGATGATCTCGTCGCACTCCTCCGAGACCATGCAGCAGAGGTGTCCCGCGTGGTCCATCGCCTTGACGATCACATCCTGGGCGAAGGCGTCGAGCTTCTGGATCTCCTCGCCGTGGACATTGCGCTCGCCGGTGCGGCCCAGGACATCGATCAGCCCGGCCATGTTCACCTCGCGCGAGATGATCTTGGCGGCCAGCGCGATATCGTAGAGCAGAGCCGAGAAGCGCCCCGACGCGCCGGGGAACCTTCGCTCCTCGTCGATGATGTGGCGATCGATGGTGACGACCTTGCTTCGCATGGGGCGGAAGATCGCACGGCCGGGGGGCGGGGGGCAAGGACGGGCGATTCATCTCTCCCCCCTTCCCCGCACCCTGACCCGGCCATCGCGCTCGGCGGTCACGGTGACGGTCCCGTGGCGGTCCGTTCTGTAGATTCGGGCGCCGGCCCGTTCAAGTCTCCGCATCACGATCGGATCGGGGTGGCCGTAGCGGTTGCGCGCACCGACCGGAATCAGGGCGTAGGCGGGGGAAGCCGCATTGAGGAGGGCCTCCGAGGTCGAGGTGACGCTGCCGTGATGGCCGACCTTGAGAAGGGTGACGTCGGGGATCCGGTCCAGGATGCGGCGCTCCACCTCGTCGCTGGCGTCGCCCATGAACAGCGCCGAGAACTCGCCGAACTCGATGTGAAGGACGACCGACCATTCGTTTGGTTCGTCCGGATCGAGCGGTTCTCCCTCTCCCGGTCGCGGCGGACTCAGGACGCGGAAGACCACCCCGTCGATCGTCCATGAATCGCCCGCGACCGCGCGCCGCCAGGGAATTCCCGCATCCTGCGCCTCGGCCAGCCCATCCATCTGTCCCGCCTGCCCCCCGCCCAGCCCCGGACCCAACACCGATTCGGTCCGCACATTGCGCAACACCGCTCCCAGTCCCCCGGCGTGGTCTTCGTCCGGGTGCGAAAGGATGACCGCCTCCAGACGGCGCGCGCCCTGCCCGTGAAGGTAGGGAACCACCCGCGTGAGCCCGGCGTCGGTTCCGCCGAATCCGCGCGGTCCCGCGTCGACCAGGAGCCAGCGGCCCCGTGGCGTGCGAATCGCGATCGCGTCTCCTTGCCCGACATCGATCGCGACGATCTGCAACGTTCCCCGTCCCGCCAGCGAGAGCGCCGCCTGCCCGGCCCACAGGGTGGCCAGCGCCGCGAGCACCGACACGACGGCCCGAACCGCGGCCCGGCTGCGCCACCGCGCATGGCCCAGCGCCATCGGCATCAGCGCGCCCGCCGTGAGGAGCGCGGCCTCGCGAGGGGTGAGGAGCGCCACCGTTCCCGGCAGCCCGCCCAGCCAGGCGGCCGAGCGCGTGACCGCGTCGAGGAGGCCCTGCGCCCCCAGTCCCACCACCCCCGCCCCGGGGATGTGCAGCACATCGAGCACGATCGCGACGATGACCCCCGGCACGGCGGCCGCGACCAGGGGCGTGAGCAGGATCGACGAGGGCAGCGAGAGGAGCGGGATCTGCCCGAAGTGCCAGGCCAGGATCGGAGCCGTGAAGACCGAGGCGCCGATTCCGGCGGCGACCGGCGAGGCGATGAGTCCGCGCCCGCGATGTTCCGGCCAGTGCCGCAAGATCCACCGCGTCATGATCAGGATTCCGGCGGTGCCCGTGACGGTGAGCTGAAATCCCGCGCCCGCAACCTGTTCGGGCCGGAGCAGCGCGATCATCAGCATGGAGAGGCCGAGCGCGCCCAGGGGACGGGCGGGGGCATGGCGAAGCCGTCCCAGGACGAAGGCGGTGGTCATCCAGGCGGCGCGGGTCGCCGAGGTGGGGGCGCCGATCAGGAGGACGTAGCTCCAAACCCCGATCGCCACCCAGAGGGCGCGGCGGCGGGGCGGCTGTCCGGTGGCCGAGAGAAGGGCGCCCAGGAGCGCGGCGATCACCCCGACATGGAACCCGGAGATGGATAGCAGGTGGGCGGTGCCGGAGCGCGCGAAGGCGTCGATGAGTTCGCGGGGAATTCCGTCGCGGTCGGCCAGCACCAGCGCCGAGGCGACCCCGGCCTGGTCCGCCAGTCTCCGGTCGAGCGCCTCCATCGCCCGGCCACGGATTCGCGCGCGCATGCGGGCGCTCCAGGGAACCGGCGCCGCGGATTCGGTCCCCTTCACCTGGTTCGCACTTAAATACAGTGTTTCGGTGCCGTCTGGGCGCAGCGAGCGGATCCATCGTCCCTCCACCCGGACCGGCGTGGCCTCCGGGGGCGCTCCGCTGCGGCTGTACACGCGCACGTCGGCGGGGCATGTCCGGCCGGAACCCGGGTCGCCGGAGTTCAGGCGCAGAGTCGAGGCCCCCTCCTCGCTGACGCGGATGAAGTAGCCGGTGACCGAGGCCGGCGCGCCATCGGGGAGGCCGGGAAGGCAGCGCTCGGCCGCTCGCCGCGCACCGGTTGCCCAGGCCAGACCCGCCAGCGCCACCAGCACGAAGGGAATTGCGCGCGATTTGGGACCGCGCCATATCAGGATCGGACAGAGCGCGACCAGGATGGAGCCGAGAGTTCGGTCGAAGCCGATTGCCGTGCTGATGGCCGCGCCGACGGCGAAGCCCACGGCCGTCCAGAGGATCGGCGGCGAGTCTCTCACTCCAGAAGCGATTCTCCCTCTCTGGCGGTCATGTGGCGCTCGCGAAGCAGGCGGCGAACCCGCAGATCGGCGTGGATGCCCGCCGCGAGGACGACGGCCATTCCCACGACCATTCCCCCGAAGGCCACAAAAGCGACGGGAACGGCGCGCAGCGTGACGAACCCGAGCCCGACGATCGCCTCGTTGCCCCGGTTGGCGATGGCAAAGCCGATGCCGAGCGCGACGATCGCCGCCAGTCCCGCCAGAACCAGGAGCCGGCTCACCCCGGAACTCCCGCCGCCGCCCGGTCGTGCACAGTGGATTCGCTTGCGGCTCGCCGGCCGCCCACGAGATGGCCGCCGACGCCTTCGCCCGCGGCCCGCGCATCCCGCAGGCGCTCCGCAACAAAGGTCGGACCGGTCGTGCGCGCGAGCCGAACCGTGAGGTAGCGTCCGATCTCTTCCTCCCCACCCTCCACCACCACCGCCTTGCCCCGCCGCGTCCGCCCCAGGACCATCCCCTCGCTGCGCGCTTTTCGCTCGATCAGCAACTCCTCCACGCGGCCCACCTCGCCCTGGTTGATCTCCCGCTGGATCGACCGCGTCAGCGCAATCAGCCGCTCGAGCCGCCGCTGCGCGATCTCGTCGTCGATGAACTGGCGCGCCGGCAGACGCGTCGCCGGAGTTCCCTCGCGCGGACTGTATTTGTAGGTGAAGGCTTCGTCGAAGCGGACCCGGGCCAGCAGATCGAGGGTCTGCTCGAAGTCCTCCTCGCTCTCGTTGGGGAAGGCGACGATCACGTCGGTGGAGAGCGCGATGCCGGGGAGGGCGCCGCGGATCAGATCGACCTTTTCCAGGAAGGACTCGGCGGTGTAGCGGCGGAGCATGCGGCGCAGGACGCGGTTGCTGCCCGACTGAACCGGCAGATGGAACTGCTCGCAGACGGCGGGCTCGCGCGCCATGACCTCGACCAGCTCTTCGGTGACGTCGTTGGGGTGCGGAGAGGTGAAGCGGACGCGGCGAATTCCGGGAACCCGCGCCACCCCTTCGAGCAGACGGGCGAAGGACCAGTCGCCGCGGCGGTAGGAATTGACGGTCTGCCCCAGGAGGGTGACTTCGGTGATTCCGCCCCGGGCCGCCTGCGCCGCCTCGGCCAGGACCTCGCGGGGATCGCGATTCTTCTCCGAGCCGCGCACATAGGGCACGATGCAGAAGGTGCAGCGGTGATTGCACCCGCGCTGAATCGGAATCCAGGCGGTGATGTCGGAGCGGCGGCGCTGTTCGAGGCCGCGGTAGTTCTCGTCGAGCGAGAGATCGAGCACCGAGAGCCGTCTGCGCCCCGGCGGCGGACCGGAATCCGCGACCCGGCCGCGATCGCCATTCCCCGCGACCGATCGGCGTCCATTGCCCCGGCTTCCGTCGCCCCGGATCCGGTCGAGCGCGTCGCCCAGCGAGCGGTAGCCGTCGGGCCCCATGACCAGATCGACGTGCGGCGCCCTCGCCAGGAGATCGTCGCCCATTCGTTGCGCCATGCAGCCGGTGACCCCCAGGACCATCCCCGGCCGTTCGCGCTTGATCGCATTGAGCTGCCCCACGCGCCCGAGCACCCGTCTCTCGGCGTGCTCGCGGATGGCGCAGGTGTTGACCAGAACCACGTCGGCCCCCTCCGGGCGATCGACGATCTCGTAGCCGCGCGCCTCCAGCACCCCCTCCATGAGCTCGCCGTCGGAGATGTTCATCTGGCAGCCGTAGCTCTCGACGTAGGCCTTCATGCGGTGACCTCCGCGAGCGGCTGCGCGCCCGATTCCAGGGGTGGGCGGTTCGCGCGGGCGGCCTTGGCGGGTGGGGGAATGAAGGGTGACGGCGCGGATGCGGCTTCGGCGGCGGGCGCGGCGGCGGCGAAATCCACCCGGCGGCCGTCGGGGGAGAGGCGTCCGCTGTGAATGCGCCCGGCGTCCCGCAGCGGCTGCGCCGGCTGCGCGTCCCATGACGGCTGCGCGCCTTTCTGGAGCCGCGACCCCACGCGGACGCGGAGATAGTCGCCGGTGAGCGCGGTGCCGCGATCGCCCTCCATCACCACCTCCACCCGGGAACCGCCCCGGCTGCGCGCATAGCGTTCGCCCTTGACCGCGCCCAGGGTGCGAAGTTCGAGCGCGCGTTCCCACGAGATGCGCTCGGGGAGGCGGCCCGGAAGCGTTGCCGCCACGGTGCCGGCGCGGGGCGACCAGGGAAAGACGTGCAGGTAGGTGAAGGGAAGCTCCTCGACGAGCGCCACGGTGGCGTTGTGGTCGGCCTCGGTCTCGCCGGGGAAGCCGGTGATGACGTCGGCCCCCAACCCGATCGGCCCGGCCGCGGCGGCGATATCGAGGGCGCGGCGGCGGTACTGCTCGCGGGTGTGCCAGCGTCGCATGCGGCGCAGCACCGGATCGGCTCCGCTCTGCAGCGGCATGTGCAGGTGCGGGGCGAGCCGGCCGCGCGCCTCGGCGAGGAGGCGGATCAGATCGTCGTCGACCTCGGTGGCCTCGATGCTGCCGAGCCGGAAGCGCGGAGCGGGAACCTCGTCCAGGAGGCGGCGGACCAGCCCGGCGAGGGAGCCGCGCGGATCCAGATCGCGGCCGTAGTGACCGATGTGCACCCCGGTGACGACGAGCTCGGGGTGGGTGCGCGCCAGGATTCGGGCCTCCGCGACGACTTCGCCGGGGGGGCGGCTGCGGCTCGCGCCCCGGGCCAGCCGGGTGGCGCAGAAGGAACACTTCCGGTCGCAGCCATCCTGGATCTTGAGCCAGCCGCGAGTGGCGCCGGCGCGACGGCGAAGGGGTGTGGCGCGGCGCAGGGAAAGGAGGGGGCTGGACTCGCCGCCGGCAACCGCGCGATCCCGGACGGGGCGCCCGCCACGGGCAATCAACCGCCGCGACGCCGCCAGCACAGCATTCGGATCGTGGCCTTCGACCACCGCCCCCACCTCCTTCATGGCGCGGTAGTCCGTCGCCCGCAACACCGCCGAGCACCCCGCCACCACCACCCGCACCCCCGGACTGCGGCGGGCCGCCCGGCGAATGAAGCGGCGCGCATCGGCGTCGGCCTGGCTGGTCACGGTGCAGGTGTTCACCACGCAAAGCTCGGCGTCGTCCAGCGCGGCCGCGCGCGCATTCGGGACCGCCGTCTCGATCGCCTGCCGCATGCGCTCGGTGTCGTACTGGTTGGTCTTGCAGCCGAAGGTCCTGAAGTGAACGCGCATGGCGGTGCCCTCTAGGAGCTCGAAATGCCAAGCGAGACCGTCGCCCGCCAGAAGCTCTCGGCCAGGGGAAGGCTGTCGCGCCGAACCCGTTCCAGCCCGATGTCGGCCCACCCGAGGGGCTGTCCCTCAATCTCGACGAAGTTGATGCCCAGCCCCACCGAAAAGGCGGATTCCAGGGGATCGCGGGCCTCGAAGCGGAAGGGGGGCGCGCCGCGACGATAGCCGATCCGCAGGGGAATGCTGCGCACCTCGCGCTCGACCATGCGCCACTCGATTCCCGCGCCCCAACCCAGGTTGCGCCCGCTGAGCACGCCGTCGGGGAAGCCGCCCGCGCCGGACCAGTCCTGGTAGACCGCCGAAGCCGCGAGAAGCAGCCGCTGCGTAAGCCGTCCGGAGGCGCCGGCCAGGAATCTCGGGGGAACGTCGTAGCGGCTCTCGGGACCGGTGGTCTCGTCGCCGGGATTCTCCGCCAGCGCAGTCGAGAACTCGGCCGCGCCCCCGATGTGGATCAGTTCGTGCGGATCGAAGCCGAAGCCGGCGGCGAAGGTGTAGCCGCTGTAGGACCACTGCGAGTCTTCGCGGTAGGGCCGCACGTCGGGCCCCACATAGGTGGAATCGAGGGTGCGGTCGAAGCGCTGGTTGAGCCGTCCGACATAGCGGCCCGCGCTGAACCCCAGCGAGAGCAGGTCGCCGAGGGGCTGCGACCACCCGACCCGCGCGACCGAGGTGCCGCCGTCGGTCTCGAAGCGGTCCTCGACGGAGACATCCGCGTCCCCGAGGGTCACGAGCCGGTTGCGCACCCCGGACCACCTTCGCTCCATGTGACCGGCCAGCGACAGGGTGACGACGCCGCGCCCGTAGGCGGGGTAGCCGATCGCGATCAGGGGAAAGCGAGTGGTGCGGGTCGTGCCGCCCTGGTCGCCGAACTCGAAGTCGCCCCACGACGGCTGCATCGACGCGGTGACGGTGGGCAGGAGCAACCGGGCCGCCGCCGCCGGGTCGGTGGGCGAGACAAAAGCCCCGGGCAACCCGATCGCGACGCCGCCGAGCCCCGCCTGGCGGCCGTTGCCGACCTCGACGGGAACGCCGAGCGCGCGAAAACCCAGGAAGGACTGCGCCGCCGCGCCACCCGCCGGCGAGAGAAGGCCCAGCGACGCCAGAAGGACCGCGCCGACCCCGCCCCGACCCCTCACGAGCCCCCCCGCGAGAAGTTGAGGATCAGGCGCAGCTCCGGTTCCCCCGCCACCGCCCCCGTCTCGCCCAGCCCCACAAAGGAGGCGTACTCGAGCGAGAGCGGCTCGAAGCTGGACAGGAGCGCCACCGTGCTGCTCACCGGATCCGCCCCTTCCCCCGGATCGCCCAGCAGGTCGCGCACCAGCCCGGTCACCGGAACCTCGACGATGTGGCCCCCCGGCGGCGCGAACCACTCCGGCGCGAGAACCACCCCCGCGACGCCGGTAAGCGATTCGCCCAGCGGCGATTTGGGAAGGATGGCGGGAACCATGACGGAGCGCACGTCGATGCTGATCGTGTCCGAGGGAGCGAAGGCGGGGTGCGGCACGCGGGTGGTGAGACGCAACCCCGCGTAGGAGAGGTGGTCCGGGGTGATCTCCACCGGACAGGCCAGCTCGGCGCAGAGCGAGGGCGGCCCGGTCAGGGTGGCGGGAATGTCCAGATCGAGGACGCTGCGCCAGGCGGGCACGCCCCCGACGCGCATGCCCGCGGCGGGTGGGGGGGGAAGGGGATCGAAGATGAAGGTGGTGTTCTCGGTGGTGGCCAGCACCTGAATGATCGTGTCGGGGTTGAGGCTGGGAAGGGTGCGGAGCCGCAGCAGCGAGGTGACGACCTGAAGGCGCACGCCCGGGGTGCCGGCGGCCAGGCGAACGCCCCGCGCCAGATCGGTGGTGTCGGACCAGGCGGCGATCTGCGCCGAATCGACCGGAATGGAGACCGAATCGCCGGCGGCCGGATCCCAGACGACCTCGCCGAGCTCGCGCAGCTCGCCGCCCCCCGGCGCCGACCAGGCCACCTGGTGCTGCACCGTGTCGATCGCGTGACGCCAGCTCGCGCTGAGGCCGTCCCAGGGCTCGGCGAGGGCGTGCGCGCGGATGGTGACCGGGCCCTCGTGGACGCTCCCCAGGGTGTCGAAGCGCGCCACGATCCGTCCCGAGAGGAAGGTCAGGGAGGAATCCGGCCGCGCCGTGCCCGCGGTGTCGGTGACGGTGGCGAAGAGGGGGTAGCGCCCGAAGCGCAGCAGGGTGGCCGCCTCCAGCCCGGCCTCCTCTCCGGCCGCGCCGCCGCCATAGCGGTGCGCGATGAACCCGCCGCCCAGCTCGGCCGGGCGGCCGTACCCGCCGTAGACGCGCACCCGGTCCAGGAAGTCGCGCGCGGGCATGGTGACCTCGATGGCGACGCCGGACCGGACCAGATCGTCGCTCTCGGCGGTGGGAAGCGCCTCCTGGCAGGCCGCGAGGAGCAGGGCGCAGAGGAGGACCGCCCGACCTCGGTTGGAAGGTGGCCCGGGGGTCATTTCTTCGCCTCCAGGGGTGTTTCCTCCGGCCCGGCGCATGCGGGGACGAGCGACCCGGAGGACGCATCCGGCGGGGTGGACCCTTCGCGCGGGGCCAGATCGAAGGTGTGCGGGATCAGTTCGCGAAGCAGCCAGCGACGGCTCTCGCTCCGTCCGAAGCTGTGGATTTCGGTGTCGGTCCCGAACTCGGCGACCACCTGGCGGCAGGCCCCGCAGGGCGCGACCGCGGTCTCGGTCTCGGTCGCGATCACCAGACGGCGGAAGTGCCTGTGACCCTCGGCCACCGCCCGCGCCACCGCGGCCCTCTCGGCGCAGATCGTGAGCCCGTAGGAGGAATTCTCGACATTGCACCCGGTGAAGACGGCGCCCGACCGCGACTCCAGCGCGGCCCCCACCCGAAATCCGGAGTAGGGCGCGTAGGCGCGGGGAAGCATGGCGCGCGCAAGGTCGGCCAGGCGGTCGAGGGGAAGCGGATCCATCTCTCATTTTGCCGGAACCCGGGGCAGCCGCGGCGAGAGCCCGGTAAGGATCTCGTACGGAATCGCGCCCACCAGCCCGGCGACCTCCTCCAGGGGCAGTTCGGTGTCTCCATCGCGGCCGAAAAAGGTAACCACATCGCCGGGGCGGAGATCGCAGTCGCCCAGTCGCACGACGGTGGTGTCCATCGAGATGCGTCCGATGATCGGCAGGCGGCGGCCGCGGGCCAGGACGAATCCGCGGTTGCCGAGCGCGCGCGGGAGGCCGTCGCCATAGCCGATTCCCACCGCGGCCCAGCGTTCGCTGCCATTGGCCTGGTAGGTGGCGCCGTAGCCGAGCGTCGTTCCCGGGGCGGCGCTGCGAAGGAAGAGAACGCGTGCGCGCAGGGCGGCAACCGGTTCGGGGGAAGGGATTTCCGCGCCGGCGGCGGCTCCGTAGAGGTGGATCCCTGGACGCACGGCGTTGGCGGTGCGGGAACGGAGCCGGGAGCGCATCGCGGCGGCGCTGTTGGCGCAGTGAATCGCGGTGCCGGGGCCGACGAGGCCGTCGTGGCGCAGGACGTCGATGAAGGTGTCGAAGCGGTAGATCTGGGCGCGGGCGGCGGAGGGGCGGGGGGCTTCGGCGGAGTGCAGGTGGGTGAAGACGCCGAAGAGGCGGAGTCCGGAGCCGCGGGTCTGGCGGAGGGCGGCGCGCCAGGCCGATGCGGAGGAGGGGTCGAGATCGAATCCGGCGCGGCCCATTCCGGTGTCGAGTTCGATCTGGAAGTCGATGGGACCCGGGGCGGAGTCGGCGAGGTCGCGGAGGAGAGCAAGGCTCTCCAGATCGGAGATGGCGGGGATCAGGCCGGTCGCAACCGCGCGGGGAAGGGACGCGGGGGGAAGGGGGGTGAAGGTCATGACCGGTTCGGGGACGCCGCGGCGCTTGAGCTCCTCGCCCTCGGCCAGGGTGGCCACGCCCCATCCGAGGGGACTGGCCAGGTGCATGACGGCGGTGCAGCGGAGGGCACCGAGTCCGTAGCCGTCGGCTTTGACCATGGGGATGAGGCGGATGCCGGGCCCGGCGGCCGAGCGGACGCGCTCGAGATTGCGCAGCATGGCGCCGAAGCGCACCTCAATCCAGGCGCGGTCGCGGTCGCCGTTGCCGGACTCGGGGGGAGCGGGTTGGGGTTGGGTGGCCATGAGCCATAATATTCCCGCGTGATCATTATTCTGTCATTGGAAGCGACGGAAAGCGTCATTGGCAAGGGACGGAAAGCGTCATTGGAAGGGACGGAAAGGGCGATGCCGGCGAGAGGGAATCACGGTTGCGACTCCGGATGCGGCGATCCCGGACCGGCGAAAAGGGATGCCGGTTGTGCGCTGGGACGCGCGGTGGCCGTTCAGGGGCGGGCGCGCCGCAGGGGCTTCGATTGGGACGAGGCGGCGGAGGCGCTGGAGAAGGTGCGCGAAGAGACGGAGGAGGTGGCGGCGGCGCTGGCGGGGGGTGGGGGGGAAGGGCGGCGGGCGGCGGGCGCGACCGTGGAAGCGGCGGTTGCGCAATCCCTGGCGGCGGGGGGTCGGGAAGAGCGCGCGAACTCGCCCCTGGCCGACGAACTGGGCGACCTCCTCTTCGCGGTGGCGAATGTGGCGCGCATGACCGGGATCGATCCGGCGGCCGCCCTTGCCGGAGCCACGGCACGTTTCGAGGCGCGCTTCGCCGAGGTGGAGCGGATCGCCCGGAAGCGCCGCCTGCCCATGCCGGGCACCCCGCTCGGCGAGCTCGACCGCATCTGGGAGGAGGTGAAGGCCGGGATCGGGTGACGCCCGATTCTTCGCGGACGGTTTCGGTCGGAGTTGCGGCCGGGCTTCGCGCAGCTTCATCTTCCACGCAAGATCCGTCCGGTCCCCCGCGGGGCAGGCGAATTCCATGGGCGCTCGATTTCCATGGGCGTTCGATTCACGCCACCCCCTCCCGGCAGCCACCCCCTCCCGGCAATCGCGCTCGTCCCCTTCCCCCTCCCCGCCCGCACCCCGGCAACGCACCCATGCGCCCGCGCCCTGACCGATGCGGACGAGCCGACCATCGGCGCGGCAAGGTAATCCGAACGGGATGGCGCATCGACGAATTCCGCCAGCGGCGCTTCAACGGGGAGGGCTGACCGCCTCGAAAGGAACCCCATGGCGACCCTCGACTGGCTGATCATCCTTGGGTACCTCGGCCTGGTGGGCGGGCTGGCCACATGGGTCTTCCGCAGGCGCAGGGACACCCCCGACGACTACTTCCTGGCCAACCGCAACCTCGGGTGGTTCATCGTCGGCGCCTCGATCTTCGCCTCGAACATCGGCTCGGAGCACCTCGTGGGGCTGGCCGGATCGGGGGCGACCGACGGGGTGGCGCTGGCGCACTACGAGCTGCACGCGTGGTGCCTGCTGATCCTGGCCTGGGTGTTCGTCCCCTTCTTCATGCGCTCGCGCGTCTACACGATGCCCGAGTTCCTGGAGCGACGCTTCTCGCCGGCCGCGCGCTGGGCGCTCTCGCTGATCTCGCTGGTGAGCTACGTGCTGACCAAGATCGCGGTGGGGATCTTCGCGGGCGGGGTGGTCTTCGCGACGCTCCTGCCGGATGTGCAGGTGCAGTTCGGGCCGTGGGCGCTGAACAGCTTCTGGGTGGGGTCGCTGGTCGTGATCGTGCTGACCGGGATCTACACGGTCGCGGGGGGAATGCGCGCGGTCGCGTACACCGAGGCGCTGCAGACGCTGGTGCTGGTGGTGGGATCGGGGCTGTTGACCTGGTTCGGGCTGAGCGCGCTGGGGGGCTGGGGGGGACTCCGGGAGGCGCTCGATCCGGACCTTTTCAACCTGTGGAAGCCGATCATTCCCGAAGGGATGGAGGGGTCGTGGGCGCCGGTGATGGAGCCGAACCGGATCGCGTGGTACTTCAACGGAAACTTCCCATGGCCGGGAATGCTCCTGTGCGCGCCGATCATCGGACTGTGGTACTGGTGCACCGACCAGTACATCGTGCAGCGGGCGCTGGGGGCGCGAAACGAGACCGAGGCCCGCCGCGGGAGCATTCTGGCCGGGATGCTCAAGCTGCTGCCCGTCTTCATCTTCATCGTTCCGGGGATGATCGCGCTGGCGCTGGCCCGGACGGGCGACTACGGCGCGCTCAACCAGATGGTGGACGCGGAGGGAAAGGTGATCCCCGGCGCCGCGCAGGCCGCCTTCCCGCTCCTGGTGATGAGCATCCTGCCGGTTGGGGTGCGGGGGCTGGTGGTGGCGGGGCTGCTCGCCGCGTTGATGAGCTCGCTGGCGGGCGTGTTCAACGCGTCGTCCACCCTCTTCACGATGGACCTGTACCAGAAGTGGCGGCCGGGCGCGTCGAAGCGGCGGCTGGTCTGGGTGGGGCGGGTGGCCACCGCGACGATGGTGCTGATCGGGCTTCTGTGGATCCCCGTCATCCAGGGGTCGCGGGGCCTATACCAGTACCTGCAGGGGGTGCAGGGCTACCTGGCGCCGCCGATCTTCGTCGTCTTCTTCCTCGGCGTATTCATGAAGCGGCTGAATGCGAAGGGATGCCTGGCGGCGCTCGTCGTCGGCTTCGCG
The DNA here is from genome assembly GCA_022822325.1 of Gemmatimonadota bacterium. Lineage (GTDB taxonomy): Bacteria > Gemmatimonadota > Gemmatimonadetes > Longimicrobiales > Gaopeijiaceae > Bin94. Next base: position 14,091 of record JAJEBW010000022.1, read on the forward strand.
CTGGGGGCGTTCCGCCTTGCGGTCGACACCCCGGTCTCGATGGGGATGACCGGCTTCGAGGCCGGCTACGATGCCGGGTCGTTCCTCTGGATCGTGAACAACATCTACTTCCAGTACTACAGCCTCTTCATCTTCGCGGTCTCGGTGGCGGTGATGGTCGCGGTGAGCTACCTGACCGAGGCGCCGTCGTACGGACGGATCTCCGGGCTGACCTACGCGACGGCAACGGACGAGCATCGGGCGAAGTCGCGGGGGAGCTGGGACCGGCGCGACGTGATCGGTTCGGTGGCGGTTCTGGCGATGATCCTGCTGGCGTACCTGTACTTCCGCGGGTGATGGGGGCGGCGACGCGCCTGCGAGTTCGGGGCCAGGGGCGGCGGGGAGTCGGCGACGGCGATCGGCGCATTGCCGGCCTTGGAATGGCCGGACTCGGAATTACCGAACTTGGAATGGCCGACCTGTGCGCGATCCCGGTCAATATCCCGCGCGCTTGTCCACCAGATTGCGGAGCGACTCGCCCCGCGCGAAGCGACCGATGTTGTCGGCGATGAGTTCGGTCTGGCGCTCCCAGAAGCGGCGCGTGGTGGCGGAGACGTGCGGCGTGACGAGAACGCGGGGTGCGCATAGAAGGGATGGCCGGCGGGCAGCGGCTCGCGGTGGAAGACGTCCAGTCCGGCCCCGCGCAGCGGTCCGGCGGGTCCGAGCGCGTCGAGGAGCGCCTCCTCGTCGACCAGGCGGCCGCGCGCCACATTGATCAGCACCGATCCCCTCTTCATGCGGAAGAGCCGCTCCCGGGTCAGGATTCCGCGCGTCTCGGGGGTCTCGGGCAGGCAGAGCACCAGATAGTCGGACCCCGCCACCACCCCGCCCAACCCCCCCTTCCCCACCACCACCTCCGTCGCGGCCACCACCTCGCCCGCAGCTCCGCCCCCCGCCAGGGCCACCGCCTCGGGTCCCGCGGCTTCCGCCTCCACGCCCGGCCGCCGCCTCACCGCGGTCACCTTCGCCCCCAGCGCCCGGGCCCGCTTCGCCACCTCGCGCCCGATTCCGCCGTAGCCCAGAACTCCGACCTTCGCCCCGCCCACCTCCCGCACCGGCGCATCGGCCCGCCACCAGGCCCGCGCCGCCCACCGCCCCTCGCGCTGTGCCGCCACCGCCATGTCGAAGCCGCGCGCGAAGTAGAGGATCATCGCCATCGCCGTCTCTGCCATCGGCACGGCGTGGATCCCCGCCGAGTTCGTGAAGAGGACGCGGCTGGCCAGCATGGCGGGGTGCAGCGACGAAGCCACCCCGGCCGCCCCCGAGTGCACCCACTCCAGCCGCGGCGCGTTTTCCAACACCTCCGCCGGGATCCCGTAGCCCATGTAGACGCGCGCATCGGCCACCGCGGCCAGCAGCTCCTCGCCCGCTTGCCCCGCGCCGTCGCCGGAGCCATCGGACGCCGTCTCCATGAAGTGAACCCGCCAGCCCGCCGGCAGCGCCGCCCTGATCTCGCGCCGCGCCCATTCGGGCAGCTCCCAGATGGGGCGGCGATCGCGCAGGTCAATGACGATGCGGGTCTTCATCGGTTGGATGAGGCGGTCGGGGCTGTTGCGATCGCGTGACCGCCGCGGCCCACGCGGTTGGGGAGTCGGGCCCCCGGCCCCCTCCCCGCAGGCTCGACGGTCGCCGGGGCGGCAACCGGTTCGGCCGGAAAAGGCGCCGCGCGCATTGGGCAGAAGCTCCTTCCCCCGGAAGATCCTTTTTTCCGGCGCCTTCGCGCTTCCCGGCCCACCGGGGCTACGGCGTCAGCCGGTTGATCAGCCGCGGATAGGGAATCAGCTCGCGAATGTGCGGCCGCCCGGCAATCCACCCCACGGTGCGCTCCAGCCCGAGACCGAAACCGGAGTGGGGGAAGGTTCCGTAGCGGCGCAGGTCGAGGTACCAGCCATAGGCCTCCTCTGGCAGCTTCTCCTCGCGGATGCGCGCCTGCAAACGGTCCAGGTCGTCTTCGCGCTGGCTTCCGCCGACAATCTCGCCGTAGCCCTCCGGCGCCAGCAGATCGTTGCAGAGCACCGTGCGCGGATCGTCCGGATTCTCCTTCATGTAGAAGGCCTTGGCTTCCTTCGGATAGTTGTAGACGAAGACGGGCCGGTCGTACCAGCTCGAGATCGTCGTCTCCTCCACGGCGCCCAGGTCGCGTCCCCACTCGAAGTCGCGCCCCCCGGCATTCAGCCGTTCCACCGCCTCGCCGTAGCTGATTCGGGGGAAGGGCGGGCGGACTTTTTCCAGGACGGCGCGGTCGCGCTTCAGCAAATCCAGCTCGGTCGGGCATCGCTCCAGAACGCGGGCGACGAGGTGGCAGATGAGTGCTTCCTGCAGATCCATGTTGTCGTCGGAGTCGGCGAAGGCCACCTCGGGTTCGATCATCCAGAACTCGGTGAGGTGGCGGCGCGTCTTCGACTTTTCGGCGCGGAAGGTGGGCCCGAAGCAGTACACCTTGCGGAAGGCGGGACAGGCGGACTCGACATAGAGCTGCCCCGTCTGCGCCAGGAAGGCCGGGTCGCCGAAGTAGTCGGTCTCGAAGAGGGTTCCGGCCGATTCGCCGATCGCGCCGGTGAGGATGGGGGTGTCGATGCGCACGAAATCGCGCTCGTAGAAGAAGTCGTGGATCGCCTGTTCCACCTCGGCCCGGATTCGGAGCCCCGCGCGCTGAATGCCGGAGCGCAGCCAGAGGTGACGGTGATCGAGGAGGAACTCGACGCCGTGCTCCTTGCGCTGAATCGGAAAGTCCTCGCTGGGGCCGATCAGGCGGAGACCGGAAAGGGCGAGTTCGTGGCCGCCCGGGGCGCGAGCGTCGGCGCGGACGGAGCCGGAGATCTCGACGCAGGCCTCCTGGCCGAGGGTCGTGGCCAGAGCCCAGTCCTCTTCGGAAAGTTGGGAGCGGACCGCCACGCACTGCACCGTTCCCGTGCCGTCGCGCAGCATGACGAAGGCGACGCGCGCGTGGACCCGAAGCGCCTGCACCCAGCCCGAAAGGGCGACCTCGCCGCCGACATGGCCGGGAAGCGCGCGCACGGTGGCGGGGGGTGGGGGCGGGTCGGCTTCGGGGGAGGGGGGGGTGGATGGGCCGGCGGGGCGGGTGGAATCGGAGGGGGGCGTCATGGCGTGGGGGCGGGGGGATGCCGTCCGGGTGCGGCGGCGTGTCTGCGAGGGAGTCCGGCCCTGTGCGGGCGGGGCCGGGGCGGGCGGGGGAAGGTCGTCCGATGAGGGGTGCGATTCAAGCCGGCCGCGGCTACCCGACCCCGAAGAGGCGGGCGCGTTCGCCGAAGCGGCGGTCGAGCTGAAGGCGGATGACGGCGTTGGCCGGGTCGGCCAGCTCGGGGTCGTCGTCGACGATGCGCCGGGCCCGTTCCTGCGCCGGACCGATCAGATCCTGGTGCTCGAAGAGGTCGGCGAAGCGGAGCTCGATCGTGTGGCCATGCTGGTCGGCCCCGAAGAAATCCCCCTGGCCCCGGATTTGCAGGTCCGCGGCCGCGATCTCGAAGCCGTCGGTCGTGCGCGCGAAGGCGGCCAGGCGATCTGTCTCGGCGTCGGCGATCACCACGCAGAGCCCCCCCTCCTCCCCCCTCCCGATGCGGCCGCGAAGCTGGTGCAACTGCGACAATCCGAAGCGTTCGCCATTTTCGATCACCATCGTGTTCGCGTTGGGCACATCGATCCCCACCTCCACCACGGTCGTCGTGACCAAAATGTCGATCGCGCCGCGCTGGAAGCCGCGCATGATCCGGTCCTTCTCCTCGGCGGGAAGGCGGCCGTGCAGAAGCGCCAGCCGTCGCCCGGCGAAGTCCTCGGCGCAGAGCCGCTCGAACTCGGCCTCGGCCGCGCGGAGATCGCTTCGCTCCGATTCCTCGATGGCCGGAAAAACCAGGTAGGCCTGGCGGCCGCGGTCGAGGCGGCGGCGCAGCTCGTCGTAAATGGCGGATCGCTTTCCGGGCCCGGCGATGCGGGTGGCGACCGGCCGGCGTCCGGGAGGAAGCTCGTCGATGATGCTCAGATCGAGGTCGCCGTGAAGGGTCATGGCGAGGGAACGCGGGATCGGGGTGGCCGACATGAGGAGGGTGTCGGCGGAGGGCGCGCGCTCGGAAAGGGCCATCCGCTGGCGGACCCCGAAGCGGTGCTGCTCGTCGATCACCGCCAACCCCAGCCTGCGAAACTCCACTCCTTCCTGGATCAGGGCGTGGGTTCCAACCACAATCTGCGCCTCTCCGGCGGCGATGCGGGCGCGAGCCTCTCTGCGGCGGCGCGCGGTTGCCGCTCCGGTGAGGAGTTCGAGGGTGCAGGGCAGAGCTTCCAGCAGCTTTCCGATCCCCTTGGCGTGCTGTTCGGCCAGAATCGAGGTGGGCGCCATGAGCGCGGCTTGGCAACCTGCTTCGACCGCCAGCAGCATCGCGAAGAGCGCCACCACCGTCTTGCCCGAACCGACATCGCCCTGCAGGAGCCGGTTCATCCGCCGCCGCGACGTCATGTCGGCAAAGATCTCGCGGAGGACGCGCGCCTGGGCGCCGGTGAGGGTGAAGGGCAGCGAATGGTGCAGGACGCGGATCAGATCGTTGGTGCGCCTGAGGGAGACTCCGGGTCGTTCGGCGGTGGCCTGGTGACGAACGCGGGCCTGCATGAGCTGGTGCAGGAAGAGCTCGTCGAAGGCGAGACGGCGGAGGGCGGCGTCCTTCCGGGGGATTGTGGCGGGGCGGTGGAGGGCGTCGAGCGCGGCCGAGAGCTCGGGCAGATCGAGCTCGCTGCGCGCGGCCGAATCCAGGTATTCCTCGGCCCGCACATCGCGGAGGAGCCGGTCGAGATTGAGATCGAAGAGGCGGCGAAAGACCCACTGGGGAAGGTCTTCGGAGGCCGCGTAGGTGGAGAAGATCACCCCGGACGCGGTCGCGGCCGCGCCTTCGCGCACGGAGGTCGCCCGCTCGTCCTCGTCGCGGCGCGCAATAACGACGAACTCGCGCGGCTGAAGCTGCGGTCCATGGAAGAAGCGGACCGGTCCGGTGACCAGGAGGCGGTCGCCCCTCTGGACGCTGCGCTCGACCCAGGGCTTCCCCGGCCAGGAACAGGTGATGAAGCCCGAGGCGTCCTGGATCACGGCCTGGAAGATGCGCAGGCCGGCGCGAGTCGGGATCACGCCCGTGCTGCGGACCTGTCCCACGACCGTCGCTTCGCTCCCGACCCGGGCCTTCGCGGCGGGGGTGATGGTCGAGGCGTCGTCGTAGCGGCGGGGAACATGGTAGAGAAGGTCGCGCGCCGTGAGGATCTGCATGCGCTGAAGGGAGACCGCACGCCGGGGACCCACGCCCTTCAGGAACTGAACGGGCATGTCGAGGCGGTGCAGGGCCTTCATGCGCGGGCGGCCAGCAGGCCCGCAACGAACTCCTCCGGGTCGAAGGCTTCCAGATCCCGAAGCCCTTCGCCGGTCCCGATCAGGCGCACCGGAATGCCGAGCTCCTCGCGCAACGCGACCACGATTCCCCCGCGCGCCGTCGAATCCATCTTTGCCAGCACGATTCCGGTCACATCGACGAAGCGGGAGAACTCGCGCGCCTGGACCAGCCCGTTCTGGCCCACCGTCGCATCGAGAACCAGGAGCGTCTCGTGGGGGGCACCCGGCCGCTGTCCGGCGATCACGCGGTTCACCTTGGCAAGCTGCTCCATGAGTCCGCCATGGGTGTGCAGGCGGCCGGCGGTGTCGACCAGAACCACATCGATCCCTCGCGCCCGGGCCGCCCCGATCGCGTCGAAGGCCACCGCGGCCGGATCTCCGCCCGGCTGTCCCCGCACGAATTCGGCGCCCGCGCGCTCCGCCCAGCGTTCGAGCTGTTCGACCGCGCCCGCCCGGTAGGTGTCGGCCGCCGCCACCAGAACCCGTTTCCCCTCGCGCCTGAAGCGGTGTGCGAGCTTGCCGACGGTGGTGGTCTTGCCCACCCCGTTCACCCCGACAACGAGATGAATGGTCGGCCCGTCGCTCGCCCCGGCCAGAGCCTCGGAGCCATCGCCCGCGAAGACCTCCCGCAGCGCGCCCTCCAGAATGCGTCCCAGCGAGCGCTCGTCCTTCGCCCTCCCCTTCCGCGCCTCCGTCTCGACGATCTCCACGAAGCGCATGCTGGCCCGGACCCCGAAATCGGCCTCGATCATCCGCTCTTCCAGCTCCTCCAGACTGTCGGCGTCGATCCGGGTGAAGGCATTCGGAATGACGCGACGGATGGCCCGCGACCAGAAACCGCGCTTCGCCATGGATCTCTACCGCAGTCCGGCGCGGCGGCGGCCGATCCACTCCGCCAGGACCGCGGCCAGGACCAGAAGCCAGGCGATCGGCCAGGTGCGAAGCGGGCGTCTGGCGGTGGCGAGCACGCGATCGGTGGCCGCGCGCACCGAGAGGTCGGCGGGGTCGGTGGGACGGATCAGCATCTCGGGGGTGAAGGATTCGATCTCGAAGCTGCCCGCGAGGGTGTCGGAGGCGGCCGGTGCGGAGGATGCGTTCGCGGGCGCGGCAACGACGACGGCATATCGGTAGCCGCCGTGGTCCAGCGGCGGGGTGGCGAAGGCGCCGCCGGGGGGTACGGAAAAGGTGGAATCGAGGACTGCGGCGCCCTCCGCGCCGGTGACGCGCAGCGAGATCTCTTCGCCCTCGTAGCCATGCGCGATCCAGGTGGCCGGGGCCGACATGGGGAGGACGGGACGGGTGGGGCGGATGCCGGGACCGGCGGCCAGGGGCTCGTCGGCCATGAGCCAACCCGCCGCGGCGGCCCACAACCGGCGGTAGTGCTCGCGCGCCTCCCCGCCCCGAAACGCCCACCGCCAGAAGCCGCGGGCCAGCACCACCCCCGTCCGCCGCCCCCCCTCCGTCCGCAGCACGAGCGCGGGCGCGGCCTCCCCCGCCCCACCCCGGCGGAGCGTCAGCGCGGCCGTCCCGGCGGTCCCCGCAAGGGGCAGAAGATCGGCAAGGGGCGGCAGACCCGCGGCCTCGAAGGCCTCCACCTCGCCCGCGATCGGCGACGGCGGCGGCGCGTCGGGGTACCACTCTCCTCCCAGGGGAGCGGCCGCGGCCACCCCCCCCAACCCCGCCCCCGCCCCGTCGCGCGCGAAGATCAGCATCCGCCGGGTGCGCGCGGTGGCCGCCTCGAGCACGGCTGCGGCGTCCCCGTCCACACCCATCGCCACCACCATCTCGGCGCGGCGCAACATGCGTCCGAGCGCCTCCCCGTCGATCGCGGGAGCCTCCCCCGCCACCACCGGGTCCATGGGGTGATAGCGATCCGGTCCGGTGCGCACGAATCCTCTCACCGGAAGGCCCGTCACCTGGTCGAGAACGGGCAGGAGATAGCGCGGCTCCCAGTCCGCCGCAAAGGAAACCAGGAGCACCCCCGTCTCCTCCGGATCGACGCGCAGGATCGCGGCGCGTTCGTCGTCCGGCCCGAAGGCGTCCGCCCCCTCGATGCGCGCCGTCACCCGGTAGCTTCCCGGGTCGGCCATTCCCGCGAGCTCGAAGCCGGCCCCGCGAGCGACGCCGTCCTCCGGGAGCTCCAGCCGCAGCGTCCGCGCGGGCTCCCCATCGACCGCAATCACGACCGTAACCGAGTCGGCTTCCGCGCTTCCCTCGATCTCCACCCTCCCTTCGACCACCTCGCCCCCCGCGACGGTCGCCGGCACGATCAGCCGCGCGAGCCCCACATTGTGAGCGGCCTCGCCGGGCACGTCCACCGAGAGCGACACCCCCAGCCTCCGCCCCACCAGCGCCGTCGCCACCGGATCCTGAACTCTGCGGTCCGTGACGAGAACCACCTCGCGCGCGCCGGCCTCGGCCGCCACCGTCACCGCCTCGGCCAGGAGCGATCCCGTTCCCGAGGGAGTCAGCGCGTCCAGCGAATCGGGCTCGACCGCGCGCACCGTCCGTCCGGCCACGAGAATGCGCGCCCCGTCGCCGGCCAGCGCCCGGGCTCGCTCGCGGGCCAGATCCCAGACCGAAACCCCGTCGGCGGTCCGGGCGGCCATCGACGCGCTCGCATCCAGCACCGCCACCAACTCGGGCGCATCCTGGCGCCTTCCCGTGTTCAGCGTCGGATTCCAGAGGAGAACGACCACTCCCGCCACCGCGACAAGCCTCGCCGCAAGCAGGAATGGGCGGCTGCGCACCGCAAATTCGCGGCGCAGATAGATCCAGGCGCAAAACCCTCCCGCCACCAGAAAGGTCGAGATCAGAAGCAGCGTGGCCACCCGCCCGTCAACGTCCCCGCGCTACCGGCTCTACTGCTGGTCGGCGTAGCGGAAGTTCAGAAGGTCGGCTCCGGGAAGCCGCATGAGGAGCGTCAGGTGCGCGTCGCGAATCAGCTCCCATTGGGCAAGGGCCTCGGCCGGAACCGGTTCGGCGGGGGGAAGATCGACCGAAAGCGGATCGACCGGACCGGCGCGCGTGTGCATCTCGTAGTGCAGATGGGGACCGGTGGCCATTCCCGTCATCCCGACGTAGCCGATCACCTGCCCCTGCCGGATCCGCGATCCCACCTCGGTCCCCTGCGCGAAGCCCTGCATGTGGGCGTAGCGGGTGAGGATGCCGTTGCCGTGCCGCAGATCGATCACCCGCCCGTAGCTCTCGTTCCAGCCGCGCCGCGTCACCACTCCGTCCGCCGTGGCTTCGATGGGGGTTCCCGCATCCGCCGCGTAATCCACGCCCCGGTGCGCCCGCCAGCGCCGCAGAATGGGGTGGAAGCGGCTCATGGTGAAGCGCGAGGAGATGCGGCTGAACTTCAGCGGACGCAGGAGAAAGGCCTTGCGGACCGATTCGCCCTCGAGGTTGTACCAGCTCCCCTCGCCGTCGCCATTCGGGTCGAACCAGATCGCGTGATGGGGATCGCCGTCGTTGACCAGCTCCGCGGCCAGGAGCTGCCCTGATTTCATGCTGCCGTCGGGCCTCTTGACCCGCTCGACGACGAAGCGGAAGCTGTCGCCCGGCTGAATCTCGCGGTGAAAATCGACCTCCCACTGGAAGACCCGGTCGAGATCGTCAATGAAATTCCTGCGGTCGCCGCGCGGCACCGCATCCAGCTCCGGACTGTCCATGATGGCGTTCCAGAGACTGGTCGCGATCTCCCCGACCGCATAGACGGTGTCGACCATTGTGGGCAACACCTCCAGGCCGGCCTGCCACCGGCCGGCCTGGTCGCGTCGCAGGACGACCCGCCGGTCCGCGTCCAGCTCGACCTGGACCTGGTCGATCCGCTCCTCTTCACCCTGGCGGCGGAAGATCACATCGGCGCCCGCCCGCAGACGCTGCGGACTTCCGTGCTCCCGGAAGGCGAGGAGGAACTCGTGGTGGTCGTTCGATTCCAGTCCGGCCTCGCGCAACAGTTGGCCCAGCGTCGTCCCGAAGGCCAGCTCGCGCACCTCTTCCCGAAAGGGCGCCTCCGCGAAGACCCCTTCGATCGGGATCTCGCTCCGCACCTCGGTGCCGGTCCGCAACGCTCCCGCGAGCAGGACGCCGGCCACGACAATCGCGCCGGCCACAGCGACTCGGATCTTCCAGGAATCGGTCTTCAGGCGTCTACCCTCCGGATGAAGGTCGGCAACTCCATTTCCTGGAAGCGAAAGATATCATTTCCGCTTCCGCGCACGGTCCTCCTGGGGGTTCTGTCGCCGGCGCCCGCGGGCTCGGCGGCCTTCGATTTCATGCGGGGCCCCCCGGGAGCGACCACGGGTCTGCGCGGCGGAGGACGGATGCCAACCGGCTGGACCGGGGGCTGCGCCTCCACCCGTTCCGTTCCGGGAGTCGCCAGCGCCTGCGCCGAACCGCCGCCCGCCACCGCCACCTTCGGAGCGACCGTGCGCGCCGCAATCCGTTCCTGGCCAAAGGCCGGACGGATCACCTGCTCGGACGCCTGCGCCTCTTTCTCTTCCTCTTCGGGTTCGTCGAAACCGGTCACGATCAGCGTCACCCGAACCATTCCGTCCATCGCCGGGTCCTGCACGGTCCCGAAGATGATCTCGGCCTCGTCGCCAACCTCGCGCTGAATGAGGGTCGAGATGTCGTGCACCTCCGCGATCCCCAGATCCAGCCCGCCGGTGATGTTGATCAGCACACCCTCGGCGCCGCGAATCGACAGGTTGTCCAGCAGGGGAGAGGTGACCGCGTCCCGGGCCGCCTTGAGCGCGCGGTCGTCTCCGCGGCCCACGCCGGTTCCCATCAGCGCGGCGCCGCACCCGGTCATGATGGTCCGCACATCGGCGAAATCGACGTTCACCTCGCCGCTGACGCGGATCAGATCGCTGATTCCCTGGGTGGCGTGCAGAAGGATCTCGTCGGCCTTCTTGAGGGCGTCCTGAAAGGAGGTGCCCTTCTCCACCACGGTGAGCAGCCGGTCGTTGGGAACCACCACCATGGTATCGACGGAGCGGCGGAGCTCGGCCAGCCCCTGATCGGCATGCTGCATCCGCTTCTGCCCCTCGAAGGAGAAGGGCCGGGTGATGACGGCAATCGTGAGCGCCCCCATCTCGCGAGCCATCTCGCCGATCACCGGAGCCGCGCCCGTTCCCGTTCCGCCCCCCATGCCGGCCGCGATGAAGACCAGGTCGGCCCCGTCGAGCGCCTGGCGAACCTCGGCCGCGTCCTCGGCCACGGCCTGCCGCCCGATTCCCGGACGCGCACCGGCGCCAAGTCCGCGGGTCAGCTTCTTGCCGAGCTGAATGGAGACGGGGGCGCGCGAGCGGGCCAGGGCCTGCGCATCGGTGTTGGCCGAGATGAATTCGACCCCTTCGAGGTTCTCGTCGATCATGCGGTTGACGGCGTTGCCGCCCGCACCTCCGACCCCGATGACGCGCATCTGCGCGGGTCTGCGAGGAATGTCTTGCACTTCGAACATCTTCTCTCTCCTCCGGGGCCAGCGCCCCATTGTAGTGTGATTCTCCGGTTTGCGCATCCTGCGGCCCGCCGGCCGGAACCGTTTGCGGAGCGCCGCGTTCGTTAGAAGAACTCCCTCAGCCAGGCGCCTACGCGCGTGGCGACTCCGGAGACGCGGGTGGTCCCCCCCTGCCCGGTGGCCCGGTAGCGATCCGCTCCGTGCAGAGCCAGTCCGGCCACCGTGGCGAATCCGGCCCGGGCCAGTGGGTCCGCAGCGCCGCGAAATCCGTCTCCGGGAACGCCGATTCGGGCTCCCGCACCCAGGCATTCCCCCGCCAGCACGCTGATTCCCGGAGTCGCCGCGACGCCCCCGGTCAGAACGATCCCCGCCCCCAGCGCCCCCGGATCGCAGCTCTTGCCGATTCGGTGCGCAATCTCCCGGAACATGCTCCGGAGCCGCCGCTCGATGACCACCGCAATCCGCGCACGCGGCAGCTCGGCCCGGGAACCGCCCTGGGAGCGGAGTCGCAACTGCTCGCAGGGGTCGATCGCTCCCGGATGGGCCGCGCCATGTTCCTCCTTGAGGCGCCGGGCCTGGACGAAGGGGACCGAAAACTCGCGGATCAGATCGCTCGTGATGGCCGATCCTCCAAAGGGCAGAACCATCAGGTCGATCGTGCGGCCCTCGTAGTACAGCGCGACTCCGGTGGAGGCGCCGCCCATGTCCAGGAGCGCCACCCCCAGCTCCTTTTCGTCCTCGGCGAGCACGGCGCGCGCGGCCGCAACCGGTTCCAGAACCTGGTCCTGAACGCGATAGCCGGCCCGCTCCACCGCCCTGGCGAGGTTGCCGACCACCGCCGACGAAGCGGTCACCAGGCAGAGTTCGGCCTCCAGACGGGTTCCGTTCATTCCGACGGGATCGTGGATGCCCCACTGGTTGTCGAGCCGGTACTGCTGGGGTATGGCGTGGATGATCTCGCGGTCGTGGGGAAGGGGAACGGCGCACGCCACCTTGTTGACTCGGCGGACCGCCTCGGGGCGCACCTCCGGGCTCTCCACCGCCGCGACGCCGACGGAGTGTTCCACGCCGATGTGATCGCCGGCGATCCCGACATGAACGCGATCGATCCGCGCGCCCGCCATCGTTTCCGCCTCCTCGACGGCGCCGCGAATGGACTCGGTGGCCGCATCCAGGTCGGTGATGACATCCTTGCGAACGCCCTCGGTGATCGTCGATCCGATGCCGACGATCCGCAGCACCGGCCGACGGTGTTCGTGCGTGCTTTCACCGATGACGGCCCGGGTGCGGGTGGACCCGACGTCAAGTCCGCAGATCAGCGCCGATCTCATGGCGTCCTCACCACGACCTGGTCGGCGAAGCGGAGATCGATCTCGCGGGGGATCCTGTCTTCGCGCCGTTCGATGGCGTCGTTGAGCGCCACCACCGCTGCGCGCAGGCGAGGGCCGGTCATCGGCGGATGATACCGGATGCGGAGCCTGGACTCGCCCAGAAGAAGGAAGAGGACGGCTTCCCGGTCGTCGATCCACGCCTCGGAGATGACGGCGAAAACGTCCGGCGCCACCCTGGAGATCGTGTCGGCGTCGCGGGCCAGAACGCGGCGGCCCCAGAGGGCTTCCGCGCGCGGTGCGGCGACCCGGAGCAGGGGAAGGTCGAGGACGGTGGTGGAGGGATCGATCGCGATTTCGTCGCCGCGGCGGTCGACCGGGGTCGCGACCGGGCGCGCCACCAGACCGACCGGAACCGGGCTCTGCGGCAGAGGCTTCGCCGCCGCCTCCTCCTCCAGCGCCCGTCGCGCGGCCTCGCGGATCGGCAGCATGGCGGTTACGAAGGCCAGCGCGGCCACCGCCACCACCACCGCCACCGCCCCCCCCGCCCTCACCCGTCCCCCTCCCCGCCAACGGCTTCCCCGTCGCGCAGGGCGGCCAGCAGCTTCGGCCCGGCCGACTCGATCGATCCGGCTCCCATCAGCACGCACAGATCCCCCGCGCCCAGCGCGGCCGCCAACGCGGCCGACAGGGTGTCCAGCTCGGGGTGGTAGGTCACGCGGGACGCTCCGCCATCCACGGCCGCCGCGATCATCTCGCCGCTCACGCCCGCGATCGGGGCCTCGCGCGCCGGATAGACGTCGGTTACCCAGACCCGGTCCGCCTCGCCCAGCGCCCGCGCGAACTCCAGGTGAAAGTCCCGGGTGCGCGAATACAGGTGCGGCTGAAAGACGGCCACCAGCCGCCGCCCCGGGTTCGCCTCGCGGGCCGCGCGCAGCGTCGCGGCGATCTCGGTCGGGTGATGCGCGTAGTCGTCCACCACCTCCACCCCGCCCGCGCCGCCCAGCGCATCGTAGCGCCTCGCCACCCCCCGGAATGCGGCCAGCCCCTCGCGCACCGCCCCCCATCCCACCCCGAGCGTGCGCGCCACCCCAACGGCGGCCAGCGCATTGCGGACATTGTGCGCACCCGGCACGGCGACCCGAAACCGACCCGCGCGGGCGCCCTGCTCCACGATGGCGAAGCTGCTGCCCCGGCCTTCGCACCCGAGCCGGACGGCGCGAAGTTGCGCGCCCGGAGCCAGCCCGTAGCTGCGCGTGCGGCCGCCTCCCCGCACGCCGGCGGCCGCGGCTCCCGGGTCGTCGCCGCAGATCCAGAGCCTTCCCTCCGGCGCGAGGCGGTCCACGAACTCGCCGAAGGCGGCGCGCACCCCGGCCAGATCGCCGTAGATGTCGAGGTGGTCGGCCTCCAGGTTGGTCACGACGGCGACGGAGGGGCGAAGCTGAAGGAAGGAGCGGGCAAACTCGTCGGCTTCCACCACGAAGAGATCCGAGTCGCCGGAACGCAGATTTCCCCCCCACGCGGCGACCTCGCCCCCCACCACTCCGGTCGGATCCAGCCCCCCGGCCTCGAGGATGGCGGTGGTCATCGCGGTGGTGGTGGTTTTGCCGTGGGTTCCCGCGATCGCGACGACCCGTCCCTCGTTCACCCACTGGCCGAGTGCGCGGGCACGGTTCATGGCGGGGATGCCCAGGCGGCGGGCGGCCTCCAGCTCGGGGTGGTCCGGCGGAATCGCCGAGGTGAAGACCAGCGCGGCGGCGCCGTCGAGGTGCGCGGGATCGTGGCCGCGGGCGCAGGGGATTCCGAGCCGCGAGAGGGCGCGGGTGGTGCGCGATTCCTGCAGGTCGCAGCCGGTTACGGTCGCGCCGTCCAGGTGCAGCATCTGGGCCAGCGGGGCCATCCCGGCGCCGCCGATTCCCATGAAGTGCACGGGACCGCTCCGGGCAAGGGAACGAAGGGTCGCGGGCGCGTTCATCGCAGCAGCTCCGCGACGGATGCGGCGATCGCGCGGGCGGCGTCGGGGCGGGCGCGGGCGCGGGCTGCCCGCGACATCGAGGCCAGCCGGCCGGGGTCGGCAAGGAGGCCGTCCACCTCCGCCCAGAGGCGCTCGCCGGTGAGAGGACGGCCGGCATAGTCGTTTTCGGGAAGGTGAAGGGCGGCCCCCGCGGCCTCCAGCGCGCGCGCATTGGCCGTCTGGTGGTCAGCGGCGGCGGTGGGCAGGGGAACCAGGATCGCCGGCAATCCCCAGGCGAGGAACTCCGAGGTGGCCATCGCGCCCGCCCGCGAAACGACCAGATCGGCGGCGGCCAGCGCCCGGTACATCGTCGCCGGATCGAGCCAGGGAACGATGCGGAAGCGCTCGTCCGCCGCGCCGCCCAGCTTCGCGCCCATCCTTTCGTGGTGCGCCGGACCGGCGATCCAGAGGACGAAGGGGCCGCCTTCGGGAAGACCGCGTTGCAGCGCCTGGAGGGTGGCCCGGTTCAGGCCGCGCGCGCCCTGGCTGCCGCCCACGACCAGAACCAGGTGGCCGCGCGCGGGGAGGCCGAGCGATCGACGCGCCGTCGCGCGGTCGGGGGGACGGGGGAGGGGGTGGATGGGATTGCCGCTGTCCCGCACCCGGTGGCGCACGGTCGCGGGGAGGGCGTCCCGGGCCTCCGGGCTCGCGACATGAATCTGCCGGGCCCAGCGCGCAATCAACCGCGTGGTTCTTCCCGGGTGGGTGTTCTGTTCCTGCAACACGACCGGGATCCCCAGCAGACGGGCCGCGATTCCCGCCGGTGCGCAGGCGTAGCCTCCCGTCAGAACCGCCGCCCGCACCTCGCGCTCGCGCAGATCGGGAAGGAGCCGGCACACCCCCATTAAAAGTAGTGCGAGCGCCCGCAGATTTCCCGCCGCAGCCGCCGGCAAACCGCTCCCGCGCCCCGTGCGCAGTCCGGCCACCGGCAACAGCCGATGTTCATATCCGAGAGCGGGCAACTCGCGCGCCTCGATCCGGCCCTCGCAACCGACGAAGTAGGGCTTCGCGCCGGGAAGGATCTCGGTCAGCGCCTTGGCGACATTGCGCGCCGGGTGAAAGTGGCCCGCCGTTCCGCCGCCCGAAAAGACGACCTGGACGCAATCCCCCTGCCCCGACCGGGACGCCGCGCCGCGGGCTACCACGCTGGAGCTCCCGTCGGCGCCCGCGCCCGCCTCCGCTTCACCGACCCTTCGCGCGCAATCGCAAGGAGAATCCCCACCGCCGCCAGCATCGTCACCAGATTGCTTCGTCCGTAGGAGATGAAGGGAAGCGACAGCCCGGTGGCCGGCATCATCCCGAGCCCGACCCCGATGTGCAGAAAGGCCTGGAGTCCGATCAGCGTGGCTAGTCCCACCGCCAGAAGCTGGCTGAAGAGATCCTGCGCCTGGCGCGAAATGCGAAAGGCGATCGCCACGAAGGCCACAAAGCAGAGGATGACCGCCATCGTCCCCACCAATCCCCATTCTTCTCCGATCATCGCGAAGATGAAATCGTTGTGCGCCTCGGGGAGGAAGCCGAACTTCTGCTGCCCCTCGCCGAACCCGACGCCCGTCAGTCCCCCCGATCCGATCGCCAGCAAGCTCTGGTAGCTCTGGTAGGCGCCCCCTTCCGGCACCGATCCGGGGTTGAGCAGCAGGGTTTCCCAGCGAGCGCGCCGGTACCCGGAGGTCAGGATGGTGATGGCGAGCGGCGCGGCGGCGGCGGCGAGCAGGACGAAGTGGGCGATGCGCGCACCGGCGGCAAAGACGACGCAGACTCCCAGGGCGGCGATGAGGAGGGCCGTGGAGAGGTCGGGTTCGAGGGCGACCAGGCCGACCACAACCGCCCAGACGATCAGGAATGGAGCGAGTCCCCGGCTCAGGCTGCGGAGCCGATCCTGTTTGCGCACCGCCGCCGACGCCGTCCAGACCGCGACCGCCACCTTGGCCGGATCGGAGGGTTGAAAGCGAATTCCCAGATCCAGCCAGCGCCGCGCGCCATTCACCGAAGGAGCGATCGCCTCGGTTCCGGGCAGGACGACCAGCGCGAGGAACAGAATCGAACCGAGAAGAAGGATGTGGGATGACCGGCTCCACCAATCGGTGGGTACGCGCGACAGCGCCACCATCACCACCAGGCCCACCAGGACCCCGATCGCCTGGCGGCTGACGTAGTAGTAGTGCGGAAGATTGCCCTGGCTGGCCATCACCGAGCTGGCGCTGTGCAGGGTGATCAGACCGAAGGCCATGAGGATGATCGCGAGCGTCGCGAGCGCGCCGGCCTCCCATCCGCGGGGAAGCCCTCTTTCCGGACGCGATGCGCGGGCGCGGGCCGCGACGTCGAGCGCCCAGAATCCGCGGCGCGACCGCCCCCTGCGGGCTCCGGCCATCATCCCGTCCTGCCCCCCCTCTGCGCCATGCGCCGGAAGGCATCGCCGCGCTCCATGTAGTTGGCGAACATGTCGAAGCTCGAACAGGCCGGCGCCAGGAGCAGGGTGTCGCCCGGCCGCGCCGCCCGCTGCCCGGCCGCGACCGCCTCCGCGAAGGAACCGCGCACCCGCAAAACCGGGAACGGGGCCGATGCCAGCTCGCGCACCACCCGCCCCCCCGCCTCCCCGTAGGCCACCGCGGCCCGCACCCTCCGCCCTCTCGCGGCGAGGAGACCGCGAAAATCCTCCCCCTTGTCGCTGCCGCCGAGCAACAGCACCAGCGGGCCTTCCAGGCTCTCCACCGCGCTGAGCGCGGCGCCCAGATTGGTCGCCTTCGAGTCGTTCACCCACCGCACCCCGCGCACCGCCCCAACCGGCTCGAGACGATGCGGAAGCGGCGGGAAGGAACGGAGCGCGGCGGCGGCCCCCTCCTCCGCCACCAGCGCGCGAGCGGCCTCCGGCGCCGCAATCGCCGCCAGGAGCGCGGCCAGCGCATTCGCCGCATTGTGTCGTCCCAGGAGGGCAAGATCCCTCCGTTCGGCCACCCGCACCGGCGCGGCGGCGCCCTCTTCTCCCAGCTCCACCAGAAAGGCGTCCCCCGCGAGCCAGGCCCCCGGGCGCGCGGCCTCCTCCACCGAAAAGCGAACCGGTCGTCCGGGAAACCCCTCCGCCATCGCCAGCACGGCCCGGTCGTCGCCATTGAGCACCCAGGTCGTGCGCGGGCTTCCCGCCTCGAAGAGTCGCCGCTTGTCGCGGTGGTAGTCGGCCACGGTGGCGTAGCGATCCATGTGATCGACGCCGAGGTTGGTCATCACCCCGGTATCGGGGGTCAGGGCGCGGGTGTCGGCGAGCTGAAAGGACGACAGCTCCAGGACGATCCGGTCCGGCGCGGGCTCCATGAGGGCGAGCGTCGAGGCCGGAGGACCCAGTCCCCCCCCGACATTCCCCCCCAGCGCCGCATTCACCCCTGCAGCCGCCAGAAGGTGGGCCGCCAGCGCCGCGGTGGTCGTCTTTCCGTTCGTGCCGGTCACGATTGTCAGTGGCGCGCCAAGGAACCGACCGGCGAATTCAGGCTCCGATACCCAATCGACGCCCCGTGCGCGCAGGGCGGCGAGGATGGGGACCCCGGGGGCGATTCCCGGGCTGACGACGACGGTGTCGGCGCGCGCGATCTCCTCCACGCGATGCTCTCCGAGCCGGACCTCGGCTCCCAGTCCGCGGAGGACTGCACCACGGGCTGAAGTTGCGTCATTGTTGTTCTTGTCCGTGACATGTACCTCTGCTCCCTTCGCCAGGGCCAGTCGCGCGGCCGCTTCGCCGCTCGTCCCCAGCCCGATGATGGCAACTCGTTCCGGCTGCCCCTCTTCCCGCTGTCCGTTCACACCTCTCGACTTCCCCCTCCTAGCGCAGCTTGAGGGTCGCGAAGCCCACCATCGCGCAGAGAATTCCGAGGATCCAGAAGCGGACCACGATCTGTTCGTTCTTCCATCCGGCCATCTGGAAGTGGTGATGAATGGGGGCGCACCCGAAGACCCGCCGACCCTCGCCGTACCGCCATCTCGTGTACTTGAACCAGCGCGTCTGCACGATGACCGAGACCGTTTCGGCCACGAAAACGCCCCCCACCGCCACCAGCAGGAGCTCGGCCTTGAGCAGGATCGCGATGACCCCGATCGCGCCCCCGAGCGCCAGCGAACCGGTGTCGCCCATAATCACGCGGGCCGGCTGCGCGTTGAACCAGAGGAATCCGAGCGCGGCGCCGGTGATCGCGCCCGCCAGGACCGTCAGCTCGCCCGCGCCGGGGATGTAGATCAGCCCCAGGTAGGCGGATGCGTCCACCCGGCCGATCAGGTAGGCGAAGACGGCGAAGGATCCCACCGCGATCGCCGAGAGACCGGGCGCCAGTCCGTCCAGTCCGTCGGTGAGGTTGACCGAATGGGTCGCGCCGGTCAGCACGAAGGTGACCCAGAGCACATAGGTGACGGGGTGAAAGACCAGCACCCATTCGTCGACGAGGGGAAGGTTGGTGGCGGTCGCGCCCAGGGGGTACGGCGGACCCAGGAGGACCAGATACAGCCCGAGTCCGAGCCCCAGCGCGATCGAACCCGCCCACTTCCAGCGTTCCACGAGTCCCCGGGGCGAGGAGCGCACGATCTTGAGGTAGTCGTCGAGGAAGCCGATCGCCGCCATCCAGAGCATGACCGCGAGCGCGATGACGACATATGGATTGCCGAGTTCGGCCCAGAGGAGGGTGGAGAGCGTCACCACCCCCACGATGAGGATCCCGCCCATGTTGGCCTTGCGCCCCTCGGCGTCGCCCCGGTCCAGAGCGCTGCGCGGCGCGTCCACGATTCCCCGGCGCCGCATCGCTGCGATGAAGGGCCGGCCCAGGAGCAGGGTGACGATCAATCCGGTCGCCATCGCCCCTGCCGAACGCACGGTCAGGTAGTTGAAGAGGTTGAAGACGATGTGGAGATCGTCGAGTCCGGCGAGGAAGCGGTGCAGCATCAGCGGGCCTCCAGCGATCCCAGGGCGCGCTCGAGCCCGACTCCGCGCGAGGCCTTGAGGAGGATCGTGTCGCCGGACCGGGTCAGGGCGGGAAGGCGCGCGGCGAGGTCGTCGATGTCATCGGCCAGGTGGATGCGCTCGTCCTGAACGCCGAGGCGGGCGGCGCGCGCGAAGGTTCCGGTCAGGACGAAACGGTCGATGCCGCTGCGAAGCACCCGCGACAGCGTCTCGGCGTGGATCGCGTGGGAGCGCTCGCCGAGTTCGAGCATCGTCCCCAGCACGGCCACCCGGCGGCCCGGCGCGTCCATCTCCGCGAGGGTGCGGACCGCTGCCAGCGTCCCGGCCGCGTTGGCGTTGTAGCAGTCCAGGAGAAGCGTCAGGCTTCCCAGCCGCCGCACCTCGCCCCGCATCGGCGCGGGCCCGACCCCCGCCACCCCCCGCGCCGCCGCCCCGTCCCCCACCCCCAGAATCCTCGCCACGGCGAGCGCCTGGAGCGCATTGGCCACATTGTGCGCCCCGGGAATCCTCATCTCGACGGTGTGCCCTCCCCACGCGAAGGCGTAGCTGCCATCGCCGCGGAGATCGGCGTCCCGCACGCGGAAGCCGGGATCGGCGCGCTCCGACCACCCGCTCACGGCGACCCCCGGATCGATGCGGCGCGCGGCCCGCGCCAGCTCCGGCGGCTCGTCGCCCACCACCGCCCTTCCCCCCCTGGCCAGGCCGCGCAGAAGATCGAGCTTCTCGGCCAGCACCCCCTCGAAATCACCCAGCCGCTCGATGTGGGTCTCGGAGACGGTGGTGACCAGCGCCACGGTGGGCTCGGCGATGCGGGCCAGGGCGGCGATCTCGCCCGGTTCGTTGGTGCCCAGCTCCAGCACCAGCGCGGTGGCGTCGGCGGGCTGCGCCAGGATCGTGAGCGGCGCCCCGATCCGGTTGTTGTTGTTGGCCGCCGTGGCGTGCACCCGGTAGCGCGGCGAGAGCGCCCCCGCCAAGAGCTCCTTCGTCGTGGTCTTGCCCGAGGATCCGGTGATCGCGACGACCGGGATCCGGGTGGCGCGGCGGCGGTGGCGGGCCAGTAGTCCGAGCGCCTCCAGGGTGTCGCCGACGCGGTAGCAGGGGATGGAGGAGGCCGCGGGCGCGCGCTCGGCCACAACGCCCGCGCAGCCGGCCGCGATCGCCTCGGCAATGAAGTCGTGGCCGTCGAAGCGGTCGCCGCCGAGGGCGAGGAAGAGGTGGCCGGGACGGAGCGTGCGCGTGTCGGTCGAGATGCCCCGGTAGCGCCGCCGCGGATCGCCGTCGCCGAGTCCCAGCGCCGTCCGCACCTCGTGGTCGTTCCAGAGGAAGCCGCTCATCGCCGCCCTCCCTCCAGTTGCGTCCGCACGATCTCGCGTTCGCTGAAGGGCCGCTTTTCGTCGCCAACGACCTGGTATTCCTCGTGCCCCTTGCCCGCCAGCAGAACCAGATCGCCCGGCCCGGCCCGGCCGAGCGCCCAGACAATGGCCTCGCGCCGGTCCACGATCTCGACCCGCTCGGCCCGCCGCTTCGCCGAATCCAGCCCGGTCACCCCAGCCGCCACCTCGGCCACGATCGCCGCCGGATCCTCGGTGCGCGGGTTGTCGGAGGTGATGACCGCGAGATCGGCGTGGCGGGCGACGGCGGCCCCCATCGGGGCGCGTTTGGTCGGATCGCGATCGCCGCCCGCGCCAAAGACGACGATCAGCCTGCCGGAGACGAGGGGCCGCAGGGTGCGCAGGAGCTTTTCGAGGGCGTCGGGGGTGTGCGCGAAGTCCACGAAGACGTCGAAGGGATCGCGGGCGAGGCGTTGGAGCCGTCCCGGAACGGACTGCGCGGCGTCCAGTCCCCGGGCGACCGCCGCCGGATCGTGCCCCAGAGCAAGGGCGCAGGCGGCGGCGCACAGGGCGTTGGAGATGTTGAAGTCCCCCGCAAGCGGAAGGTGCACCGGCAGACGGCGGCCCTCCGCGACGAGAATGAAGCGGGAGCTCCGGCTGGTCAGCTCGACCTTCTCGGCGGTGACCGCCGCGCCTCTGGTCATCCCGTAGCGCAGAACCGGTCCGGTGGGGCGAAGGGAGGCCCAGGCGGGATCGTCGGCATTGACGACCGCGACGGCCCCGGGTTTGCCCAGCTCGAGAAGCCGCGCCTTGGCCGCCAGGTAGCGCTCGAAGCTGCCGTGGTAGTCGAGGTGGTCGCGGGTAAGGTTGGTGAAGGCCGTCACATCGAAGCGCAGGCCGTCGAGGCGAAGCTGGTCCAGCGCATGGGACGAGGTTTCGAGGACCACGCTGCGCACGCCGCGCCGCACCAGAGCCGCCAGCCGGTTGGCAAGCTCGACCGGTCCCGGCGTGGTGAGGCCCTCGGTGCCGGGGGCGACGCGCCCCTCAGCCCCGACCACCCCCAGGGTGCCGATCGCCGCCGCGGGACCGTCGCCGGCGAGGAGGCCGCGGAGCAGGAGCGCGGTCGTCGTCTTGCCGTTCGTTCCGGTGATGCCCGCCAGCCGCAGCGCGCGCGAGGGCGACCCGGCCACGAAGTCCGCCGCGACCGCCGCCGCCCGGCGCGCATTGTCCACCTGGATGCGCGGCAGTCGCGCCGGTCCGGCCGGCCGTTCCACGATCGCGGCCGCCGCTCCGGCCTCGGTGGCCGCGCCGAGGTGGTCGTGCGCATCGTGCGCCGCGCCGCGCCACGCCACGAAGAGGTCGCCCCGCCGCACCTGGCGCGAATCGTTCCGCACCCGCCGGATCCTCACCCGCTCGAGGGTCGCGGCATCGGGCAGGGTCGAGGTCACCCCGACTCCCGCCTCGGTCAGCGCGGCAATCACCTGGCCCAGACTCACGGTCACCTCCCCCCCACGACCCGGATGGTGTCGCCGGCCGCAACCTCCATCCCTTCGCCCGGAATGATCGCCACCACCCTTCCTCCGCCCTCCGGACGCACCCGCAATCCCATCTTGTGCAGTCGCCGCATCGCCACCCGCATCGTCGCCCCCTCCAGATCGGGGAGGACGAGCGGCCGTGCGGATGCAACCGCCGACATCTTCGGCCGGGCCGGAAGCGAGCTCCGGGGGATCGTCGCTTCGCCGCCACCGCCCTCCTCCGGATCGGTCAGATCGGTCGAGGCAAAGCGCGCCAGCGGCTGAACCGGGGCGGGGACCGGACGATCGCGCCGGACCCGCGCCAGCTTGCCGCGATCAATGGGAATTCGCGTGGCCGAGAGCAGACTCTGCAGGGTGGACCGCATGACCGGAGCGGCCGTCTCTCCGCCGTAATAGGCGCTGTCGGGGCGGTCCAGCCGCACGAAGAAGAGGAGTTCGGGATCCTCCGCCGGAAAGTAGGCCCCGAAGGAGGCGTAGTAGGCTCCCTCCTCGTAGTGGCCATCGCTCCCGGTCGCGCGCGCGGTGCCGCTCTTGCCCGCCACACTGAATGACGAGAGGCGCGCCCGGGTTCCGGTTCCCCGGTCCACCACATCGACCAGAACGGGGGTCAGTTGCTCGGTCACCCACCCGGGCACGACCTGGCGAATCGCCCGCGGCCGTCCGTAGCGCTCGGGTTCGCCGCGAGCGTCCCGGATCTCGCGGACGATGCGCGGCTCCATCAGGAATCCGCCATTGGCGAGCGCCCCGTAGGCCAGCGCCATCTGCAGCGGCGTCGCCGCGATCTCGTACCCGAAGGCCAGCGAGTGCACCGAGGTCGCCGACCACTCTCCCGGCAAACGGAGGGTCCCGGCCACCTCGCCCGGCAGGAGGACGCCCGTCTCGGTTCCGAAGCCGAAGTCGCGCAGCACGGTGTACTGCTGTCCCGGAGAGAGTCGTTCGGCGAAGCGGGCGATCCCGACATTGGAGGACTCCTGGATCACCTCGTGCAGAGTCATCCATCCGCCTGCGGTGACATCGGTGATGGTGCGGCCATGGACCCGCCACCATCCTTCCTGCGTGTCGACGGTATCGGTCAGGAGGGCCAGATCGTGGCGCAGGAGAGCCGCGGTCGTGAAGGGCTTGATCGTGGAGCCGGGCTCGAATGTGGTGTGCACCGCCGCCAGCGTGGCCTGTCCGGCGCCGTCCACCGAGGTCATGGCAAGGATCTCGCCGGTGCGGGGATCGGTGATGACGAGGTCGCCCGCCCGGGCCCCGGTCGATGCCAGCGCGTCCGCCAGCGCCTTCTCCGAGATCGCCTGCAGATCCTGCTCGATCGTCAGGACCACATCCAGCCCCGCCGTCGGAGGCGACATCGTGACCGCCTTGCCGGGGATTTCGTGGCCCTCGTTGTCGCGCGCCACCACCTCGCGCCCATTCCGTCCCGCCAGGATTGAATCCATCGCCTGTTCGATTCCGCCCGCGCCCACCCCGTCGACGACCGCGCCGAGAACGCCGCGCGCGAGGGCATCGTGGGGGTAGAGCCGTTGCAGCTCGCGCTCGATGTGAACGCCGCGCAGCCTGCGTAGGGACGCCACTTCGGTGGTGGAAAACCGTCCCGGAAGGAAGTGCCAGCGCCTCTCCGCGCCGGGCGAGGAGGCTGCGGCGGGAAGCGGAATCCCCAGGTGCGTCTCCAGCGCCGACCCGACCGCCTCGAAGTCCTCGATCTCGTGCGGCGCGATCACCACCCGGGCCTGCCAGTGACTGACCGCGAGCTCGCTGCCATTTCGGTCCAGAATGCGGCCGCGGGTTGCGGGAACCTCGCGCGTCAGCCGGTGCTGCCGCAGGGCGTCGTCCGCCCAGGCCTGCCGTTCCAGGAGCTGGACCTCGACGAGACGCGCGATCATGATCCCGGCCAGCGCGAGCCAACCGAGCAGGAGGAGGCCACGCCGACTGCGAATCCGGCCATGCCGCGTCCGTTCCCTCGCCCGGGCCTTCATCGCCGGTCTCCGGAGGTGATGACGAGTTCGTCCTCGGTGGGCGGACGCATTCCCAGCCGCCGCCCCGCCTCCGCCGCCACCCAGGGACGCGCCTCCATGGCGTTCACGGCGCGCTCCAGCTCTGCCCGCGTCTCGGCCAGCTCGGCCAACTCGCGCTCGACCGCATCCAGCTCCGCCAGCACCGCGCGGGCGGCCGACTGGCGCCAGGCCACGACGGTGAGCGATGCCAGCACCGCCACGACGGCCAGGATGGCGCGCGCAATGATCCGCTTCCTGGTCATGCCGCCCTCCTCCAGGCACGCAGCCGCGCGGGTCGGGCCCGGGGATTGGCGGCGATCTCGGCCGCGCCGGGGGTGACCGGTTTCCGGGTCAGGGTCGTTCCCAGCGGCGCCAGCGCGGTGGCCGGGAGGGGGAGGCGGGGGGGGAGGCGGCGCGCGGGATCGCTCCAGTCGCCGAAGGCGCGCTTGACCACCCGGTCCTCCAGCGAGTGATAGGCGATGACCACGACCGTTGCGCCGGGATTCAGGAGATCGCGGATCGCGGGGAGCGCCGCGCGCAGACTCTCGATCTCGTCGTTGACCCGAATCCGAAGCGCCTGGAAGAGCCGGGCCTTCTCCGCATGGGTCGAGCGGCGGGCCAGCACCGACTCCAGCACGGCCACCAGATCGTCGCTGGTGCGCGGGGGACGCCTGGTGCGGCGCTGGACGATGCGCGCGGCGATCGCGGCCGGACGGGGGGCCTGACCATCCCGAAGCGAGGCCGCCAGCTCCACCCGGGTCGCCTCCCGGAGAAAACGCGCCGCGGTCAGCGCGCTGTCCGGATCCATCCGCATGTCGAGCAGGGCCCCCTGGCGGAAGGTGAAGCCGCGCGCATCGCGATCGAGCTGCCACGAACTCACCCCCAGATCCAGGAGCGCCCCCGCCAGCCCCGCCACCCGCAAGTCCGCGTCTTCGTGAAGGGCGGCAAAGGAGAGGCGCCGCAAGCGCACCCGGTCCGCATGATCCGCAAGTCGGGAGCGCGCCGCCGCCAGCGCCTCCGGGTCGCGATCGAGGCCCACCACCCGGCAACGAGGGCAGCGCGCGAGGATCGCGGCCGCATGACCGCCACCGCCGACGGTGCCATCCAGATAGGGCGCGCCGGCGGCCTCCTCTTCCGCTCCTTCCCCTCGGCCGATCAGGTAGTGGAGAACCTGGTCGACCAGAACCGGTCGGTGAAATGGCTGGGAGCGCATCTGCGACCCCCCTTCCTTAGCCGAAGATCTGCGTGGCGAATTCGTCCTCTCCGTCTTCCGGAGGCTCAAGCGCGTCAAAGCGGGAGGAATTCCAGAGTTCGATCCGGTCCAGAGCGCCCACGAAGAGCACCGAATCGTCGAGCCCCGCCCGTTCGCGAAGCCACGGGGGGATTCGGATGCGTCCGTGGGCATCGGGTTCCACCTCCACGGCGCTGGCCGTGACCCGTCTGACGTAGGCGCCGCCATCGCGCCGGGCCTTCCGGTAGGCCAGGAGGTTCTTCTGGATTTCCTGCCAGGTTTCGGGGGGGAACAGGTCGAGATGAGTGGTTTGCCATTGCAGGAGCACGAGGGGTCCGGACGTGACGGTGCGGCGGAAGGGCGAGGGGAAGCTCACCCGTCCCTTCGCGTCAATCTGACATTCGTGTCGGCCGAGAAATCCGGACATGGTCTATTATCCCATTTTATCCCACGGACTCCCACTTTAATACACTCATGTCCCCTTTCGCAAGAAATGGCATCCCCTTTCGGAAGAAACGGCGCCCCCTTTCGCAAGAGGAGCGGGTACGGACCACCCCCGGTCAGGGGCGAAATCGCAGCGCGCGGGAGGAGATGGCCGACGACCGATCGGCGGCGCGTGTCTCCTTGCGGAGGGCGGGTGCGGGACGGCCCGGGCGGCGAGCCAGGGCGACGAATCGGCCGACGAATTTTCAGTCCGTCATGGACCGGCCGCCGGGAGTCTCCGGGGGCTCCGGGCAAAAAAAAAGGGGGCGCCGCAGGGATTGGTCGTCCCCGCGACGCCCCCTTGCCGAAGAGGCGCCAGGTCAGCCCGGAGCGGGCAATTCAGGAGCCGCGCTGGATCGTTCTCTCCTGGATCTCGATGTACTGCTGCGTCGCGTCGCGGAAGACCTGGAGCTGGACGCCGGAGATGGTGGCGGCGTAGTCGGCCACCCGCGGGAGCCCGAAGAGATTGGCCGCCCTCCGCAGATCGGGCAGAAGTCTGTGCGCAAGCGCCACGGCGGCCTGCCGGTTCGAGGTGTCCAACGCCTTGTAGGCCACGTCGGCCCCCTGGTAGAGCGCGTACCCCTCCCAGAAATCGATCGGAGCGAGCGCCGGTTCCGAGAGTTCGGCCTCGATGGTCCGCGCGATCCCGATCAGCCGCAGCGCGTACGGGAGGTCCGGCGGATCCGCGTTGATCCCGTTGTTGACCGCATCCGCGAAGAAGATCCGCGAGACGTCGTCCGCCGAGCGTTCGCCGGTCTCGATTGCCTGCTCCAGGTAGGGAAGCGCCTCGTCCGCGCGCCCTGCGTTCACGAGCCAATGCCCCTGGCGACCCCGGACATTCTGGAATGCCGGATCGCGCGTTGCGGTCTCATCCAGCGCCACCAGAGCTTCGTCCACCTGGCCGTCCTCATTGAGCAGATCGGCGTAGAGCGACCAGAACTGGGCTTCTTCGTCGTGCGTCTCCAGCACCTGCCGCGCCATGGAGATCGCTTCCTGGAGCTGACCCAACTCGTTGTTGACCACGATCATCCGCCGGAGGTAGTCGCTCTCCATCTCGATGCCGAGTTCCGCGTAGGCCGTCTCGTAGGATCCCAGGGCCTTCTGGTAGAGCTGCGCCGTCTCCATCGAAAGCGGAGCGTTGGGCTCGGCGTCGGCGACCCGATTCTGCGCGGCCGCCATCGCGAAGTTACCGTGCTGGAGGAGGAGGTCCACATTGTCCGCCTCCATCGCCAGGCCCTCTTCCGCCAGGAGCACGGCTCCCTCCGGGTTGCCCGCCGACGCCAGATCGTAGGCGATGCGTATGCGGACCGGCACATTCCCCGGATTCAGCACCAGGAACTGCTTGTAGTGCTCGAGCGACTCTTCGTCATGGCCGAGCGTCGCCGCCAGGAATCCCGCCAACTGCAGCGCCTGCTCGTGAAGCGGATCCAGCTCCATCACCCGCTGCGTCTCGGCGTAGGCAGCCTCGGTCTGCCCCTTTTCCTTGAGCACATTGGCGTAGACGAAGCGGACCAGTGCATCGTCCGGGTTCATCTCCAGCGCTCTCAGGCAGTTCTGCTCGGATGCGTCCCAGTCGCCGGACTCGAAGTAGTCGCCGCAGAAGATCGCCGCGCGTTGCAGCTCCAGGAAGATGTTGAACTCCTGCGCGATCGCCTGCGCGGCCTCCTCGGCCATGTCGCGGTCCCAGATGCGGTCGTCAATCGTGAAGCTGGTTCCGCCCGGCTCCGCGAACTGGATCCCCGTGAGGGTGAAGGTCCGGTCGTCGCGGTTCTCGGTCGAGTTGCCGCAGAAGACGACGCGCGCGCCCACCAGCCCCGCCATCTGGAGAGACAGGACGCAGTCGAGTTCGTCGTACTCGATGTCGTACTGCCGGGCCGCGTCGCGCACGACCTTCTCATCGAGCGGCTCGTAGCCCGGAGTCGCCCTGATGAGGTCGCGCAACTCCTTCGCCAAGTCGCGCCCGAAGTCCTTGTCGGCGTCCTCGAGCGGCCTGAGGTTCGTCACCATGACGGTGAGGGGCTCCCCAGCCTGCGCCTCGGCGCTCGACGCGAGGAAGGGGCCGCCCGCCACCGCGATCGCGGCCATGGCAAGCAGTCCCCGACTTGTAATTCCGTTCCGTAGCCGACTCCTCATCTTCCTCTTTCTCCGTTCTGGTTCCTCGGACGGGGTTTCCGACACGCTTGAGCCCGAACGCGGCGCGGCGGAACCGGCTCCCGGGACCGAAATCCCGGCCAGCCCGCCAACGCCAACGTCAGGGCTCTCCTGAATCATGTGGCGCTGAAATCATATGGTCAGTCGAATCACATGGCCAGAATGAATCAATGCGGCCATAAGGTCGGTAATGTATATTTTTTCGATCCGCAAGGTCAAGCGCAGGATCGAGCGATCCGGGAAGCGAAGCTGGAGGGATCCCCGGGCGGCCTTCTTCGGCATCGTTTCCGGTACACCGGTCGGAGTGCGATGGGTCCATCGGGGGGATGACCCGCGGACGCGGCCGGCGGTCGGCGCGCGACTCCCGCTTTGGGCAGCCCCGGTTGCGGATTGTGGACGGTTCCGCCGGTTGCGTGCATATTCCCCCTGCCCGCGACTTCGCCGGACGCGCACAATCGAATCATGGAGCGCGCCCGAATCATGGAGCGCACCAGAACATTGAAGTGCACGAAACCCCGCAGTGGTGCACGAAACCCCCAAAGGAGAAATCAGACCATGAGAAATGGAACCCCGACGATCGCCGCAGCGACCCTGGCCCTTGCCTTCGCCGTGGCCCCGGCCGCGCTGGACGCGCAGAGCTGCTGGTCGCGCGCCGAAAATCCCGCCGACCGCCCCAGCCCCCTCGACTCGGCCATGGTCACGATGGGCGGCGACATGGTGAAGGTCTGCTACGGCGCTCCCTCGGCCCGGGGACGCACCCTGGTCGGCAACGACGAGTTCCATCCCTTCGGCGCACCCTGGCGGACCGGCGCCAACGAGGCCACCTCCATTCAGCTTTCCTTCGCGGCCACGGTGGGCGGCGCCGAACTCGACGCCGGTTCGTACTCCTTCTACACGGTGCCGGGCGAAATGAGCTGGGAGGTGCATTTCAACTCCGCGGTGGAGCGCTGGGGAATCCCGATCAACGACGGCGTGATGGCGAACAACGTCTCCGCCGGAACGGGCATGGCTTCGGCCAGCGATCACACCGAACGGATGAGCTTCAGCTTCGAGAACGCTTCGGACGATGCCGCCACCCTGGTGCTGCGCTGGGAGGGCTACCAGGTCGCCTTCCCCGTCGAACGGCGATGACCGGACCGGCCCGCGGAGCCGTCGCCCTCGAGAATCCGCCGCCAACGTCGATGTGAGGAAGGGAGGAGGAAGGCAATGGAAGTTCTGCCAATTGACGTCGTGGGACTCGTCGCCGTGATCATGGGAACTTCGATCGTCCTGATTCCGGTCGCGGGAATGACGCTCCGCTACGCGCTGAAGCCGGTCGTGAGCGTGCTCGATCGCTATCTGCGCGGCCAGGAAAAGGCGGAGGCCAACAGGCTGGCCGAGCGGCGTCTGGCGATCCTGGAGGAGCAGTTGGACGACATGCAGAGAACGCTGGCCCGGCTGGCGGAGGGCGCGGAGTTCGACGCCAGGCTGGAGCGAGGAGCGGACCAGGCCTCCCTCCCCTCCGTTGCGGGTCCTTCCACGGACGGGGATTCGGACGCGTAGGGCGGATCCCCCGCATCGCTTCGCCGGCGCAACGTATGCGGCCCGGCTCGTTTGCGGGAACCGGTGGCGCGAGGGATGGGCTACACCTTGAGGTGGATTCCGCGTGCGTGCATGGCACAGGCGATGCCCAGCCATAGCAGCACCGTGGCCAGCGCAAAGGCCAGCGAGCCGTTGAGCGGTCCCGCCCAGGAGGCGAAGGCGGTCTCGTAGATCCGGTTGTATGCCGAGGTCGTGCCGCCGGCTCCGTCGCTCACCCGCCAGAGGATCAACTGCTTGGCGAGCATTCCCGAGGCGACGAAGACGGTGATCGCGTTCCTGCCGTAGACGACGAGGGGACGGGCCCAGCCACGCCGGCCGCGCAGGTCGATCGTCCAGTGCAGCGCCCCCAGCGCCAGGAGCGCCCAGCCCGTGGTGTAGACGACATAGGAGCTGGTCCAGATCGGCTTGTTGATGGGGAAGACGAGATCCCAGAGGTGTCCGGCGAGAACCAGGGCGGCCCCGATCCCGAGTAGCTTTCCCGGCGCTGCCCTCCCGGAGCGCAGGTAGTCCCCCGCGAAGAGTCCGGCCAGGGCGCTCGCCACGGCCGGGAGGGTGCTGAGCAGCCCTTCGGGGTCGTAGATGCCGCCGCCGCCGCTCCACATGTGTGGCCCCAGAACGATGCGGTCGAGCCAGGCGGCCAGATTGCCCTCGGGAGAAAGATCGCCCGCGCCGAAGCCGGGGACGGGAACCAGCGTCATCAGCGCCCAGTAGCCGAAGAGCAGCGCCAGGGCGGCCACGAAGATGGCCCGTCGCGACAGGAAGAGAACCATGGCGCCGGCAACCAGGTACACCATGGCGATGCGCGCCAGCACCCCCACCAGCCGAACGGTGGCGAAGTCGAAGCGCGGCCAGGCGGTCATCAGGAAGCCGAGCCCGTAGAGGATCAGCGCGCGGACAGCCACATGGCGCCAGAGTTGGGAGCGAGTGTCTCCGCGGGCGGCGCGGGCCGCGAAGGAGAAGGAGAGGGCCACCCCGACGGCGAAGAGGAAGAAGGGGAAGACCAGGTCGGTCGGGGTGGCGCCGTGCCAGGTCGCATGGAGGAGGGGCGGGTAGACGTGCGCCCAGCTTCCCGGATTGTTGACCAGGATCATGCCCGCGATCGCCAGACCGCGAAATGCGTCCAGCGAGACGAGCCGGCCGGAGCCGCTCACAGCAACCACCCCACGACCAGATCGGCGACGCGGGCCGCGACGTCCGGCGCGTCGGCGTCGAAGACGGGAACGGTCCAGGGCAGCTCGGGACGGTCGGTCACCACCCCCAGAACCCGGCGGTCGCGGCTCTCCTCCGGCGGCACCACCGGCTCCGGCTGCGCAGCGGCGCGGAAGATCTCGATCTTCGGCACGGGCGCATCGCGAAAGCCCTCCACCACCACGATCTCCGCCTCGGCCAGGTGGCGGCTCAGGAGCAGATCCAGGGTGGGGTCGCCCTCCGGTCCCCAATTGCCCGCCAGCGCGAACTCGGTGGGCCCGGCCAGCAGCACCCGCTCGGCGCGTCCCTCGTGCCGGTGCCGCCAGGAATCGGTGCCGGGGGTGTCCAGGCGAAAGTGGTGCCCGTGCTTCACCGACATCACCCGGCGGCCGCGCGCCGCCAGCTCGGCGATGAGGCCCACGCTCAGCGTCGTCTTCCCCGACTTCTTGTTCCCGATGATCGAGATGGCCGGGGGCGGCAGATCCTCCATACGGTTCACGCTGCGAAAGCAGTTCGCCGTCAGGGCGGTGTCGACCATGACCGGATCGAGCGAACGGGCAAAGGCGCCGCTCTCCAGGGCGCGTTGGGCAAGCGCGTCGGTCAGCGGATTCAGCGCCTCGATCGGGTAGATGGCGCAGAGGGGGTGCAGACCCCAGGGCGGTCCGGTGCGGGGGACGCAGGTACGGCCATGCTCCCTCCAGGAATCGGCCAGCCGCCGCAACGCTCCGGTCCCCACCCAGGGCATGTCGACGGCCAGCGCCAGGATCGCGCGGTGTCCATCCCGGAGAGCCCGGTGCAGCGCGGCGTCGATCCCTCCCAGCGGACCCATCAGCGGTCTCCGGTCGGGCAGCGTTTCCAGCTCCACCTCGGTGGCCACCCGGGGATGATTCACCACCGCCACCACATCGTCGCACACCGCCTGCAGCCTCTCCGCCGCGACCTGCCAAAGGGGACGGCCGTGCAGCCGCGCCAGCGTCTTGGGCGAACCGAAGCGCCTGCTTCCGCCACCGGCCAGGATGGCCCCGAGGAGACTCATTCAGCGACCCCTTTCCGGTTCAGCGACCTCTTCCACTCCGGAGACCCCTTCCAGACCGGCGATCCGCTCGCCGCCGCTGTAGATGTTGAAGCCGTCGGCCTTCGCGAATCCCGCCAGAGTCATGTTGAAGCGCCGCGCAAAGACGACCGCCAGACTCGAGGGCGCCCCCACCGCCACCACCATGGGGAACCCCGCCATCGCCGCCTTCTGCAGAATCTCGAAGGACGACCGTCCCGAGACCACCAGCCCGCGCTCCGACCCCGGCAAGCCGCCCGCGAGCGCCAGCGCGCCGACGACCTTGTCCACCGCGTTGTGGCGTCCCACATCCTCGCGCACCAGGACGATCCGGCCGACCGCGTCGAAGAGCCCGGCCGCGTGGATGCCCCCGGTCCGCTCGAAGACGTGCTGAGCCGTCCGCAGACGATCGGGCAACGCGCGCAGCGCGGATTCGTCGATCCGCAGGGTACCGTCGGGAACGGCCGCGCAGCCCATGACCTCGACCGATTCCAGCGAGGCCTTGCCGCACACCCCGCAGGACGAGGTGACGTAGAAGTTGCGCGTCAGGCTCGCCGCGTCGAAGGCGCCCGGGTCGCGCAGCGTCGCGGTGACCACATTGTATTCCTGGGGCTCGACCTCGCGGCAGTAGCGCACATCGGCCAGCGCGCGCGGATCGGTCACCACCCCCTCGGTGAAGAGGAAGCCGGCCGCCAGCTCGAAGTCGTCGCCCGGGGTGCGCATCGTCACCGAGACGGGATGTTCGCGCGTCCCTCCCCTGGCCGGCACCTCCAGACGCACCTCCATCGGCTCCTCGACGGCCACGCTGTCGCTCCGCTCGCTGAACCATCCGCGCCGTCGTCGCCCCACCCGGGTCCGAACCGCCCTGCGCCTGGAAATCGTCGCCAATCGAATCGAGCTCCTGCCGCCGGAGATGCATTGCGAAGGGCCACCGCCCCCGAACGCGGCGACGGTCGGCGACCATCTCCGGTTTGCGGGCTGTCCCGTTCCTATATCTATTGTGGCGCCGATGCGACCTCAAATCCCGGTCCGGCTCCCGGGCTTCGCAGGTCCCGAGCCCGAATCCCCTCCAACCCGGCCACTCGATGCCAGACCCGACCAACGCAGAGCTCCTGGCGCGCTGGAAGGACGAGCCCGCGCCGCTGTTGCCGCTCCTTCACGCCCTGCACGAACGCGACGGCCAGCTTTCGGAGGAGGCGTTGCGGGCGATTTCGAAGGGACTTCGTATCCCGATCGCCGATCTCTTTGGCACGGTCACCTTCTACCACCACTTTTCGCGCGACCCCGGCGGACTGGACCGACCCCGGGTCTGCAACGGCCCGGTCTGCGCCATGCGCGGTTCGGATGTGCTGACTGCCAGCCTGCGCGCCGCCGGACACGATCCCCAGGCCATGCCCTGCCCCGGGCGCTGCGACCAGCCGGTGCCGGTGATCCACCGGGGAACGGTGCTGACCGGGCGGACCGCCAGTACGCTGGCGAGCGGGCCGTCGCCGCTGCCGCCTCCTCCTCCGGCGGGGATCGAGGAGTGCGTCTTCGCGGGGATTCGCGAGCCCGGGCGGGCGACGCTGGCCGGGTACCGGGCCCAGGGCGGCTACCAGGCGCTGAAGCGGGCGGCGACCGGGATGACCCCGGTCGAGGTGATCGATGCGATCGACGCGAGCGGGCTGGCGGGACGCGGCGGCGCGGGATTCCCCACCGGGCGAAAGTGGCGGGCGGTGGCGGACGCGCCGGGCGGGCCGAAGACGATCGTCTGCAACGCCGACGAGGGCGAGCCGGGGTGCTTCAAGGACCGGGTGCTGATGGACCACGATCCCCACGGGATGATCGAGGGGATGGCGCTCGCGGCCTACGCGACCGGGGCGGCGCGGGGCTTCATCTACCTTCGCTACGAGTACCCGGAGACCTTCGACATCCTGGAAGGCGCGATCGCCGAGGCGGAGGCGGCGGGGCTGCTGGGCGACGGGATCCTGGGGACGGAATTCGCCTTCGACCTGATGGTGCGCCGCGGCGCCGGCGCCTACATCTGCGGCGAAGAGACCTCGCTGCTGAACTCGCTGGAGGGGAAACATCCGTTCCCGCGCAATCGCCCCCCCTTCCCCGTCACGCACGGCTACGACAATCTGCCCACCGTCGTGAACAACGTCGAAACGCTCGCCTCGGCGCCCCCGATCATCGTGCATGGCGCGGACTGGTACCGCGGACTCGGGCTGGGAGACCACGCCGGCACCAAGGTGATCAGCCTCTCGGGCGACATTGCGCGGCCCGGCAACTACGAAGTCCCCATCGGGCTTCCGCTGGCTGAGCTGCTGCACCGCTGGGCGGGCGGTCCACGCGCCGGACGCGCCATTCAGGCCGTGACGATGGCGGGTCTCTCGGGCGGATTCCTGGCCGGCGCCGACCTTGACGTCACCCTTGACGAGCCCTCCATTCGTGCAAAGCACAGCTTCCTGGGGGCGGGCGGGATCATGGTCTTCGACGATTCGCGCGACATGATCCGGGTCACCCGCGAGTCGATGGAGTTCTTCGCCGAAGAGTCGTGCGGCAAGTGCTTCCCCTGCCGGATCGGAACGCAGCGGCTGGTGGAGCGGCTGGAGGGACGGGGACCGCGGACGGTGGAAGCATGGGTTGACGAGGTGACCGACCTGAATGAAGTGATGAAGAAGACGAGCGCGTGCGGGCTGGGCCAGGCGGCTCCACTCCTGACCGAGAGTCTGATCCGGTACTTTCCGGAACGCGTGCGCGACCATGTGGCAGCTCAGGAGGAACGATGAAACGCAACGGCACTCCGGCGTCCGGGGCCCGACCGGCGACTGGCGCGAACCGCCCGCTCAGCATGACGCTGGACGGCGAGAAGGTCGCCTTTTCACGCGGCGAGACGATCTACGAGGTCGCGGAGCGGAATGCGAAGGAGATCCCGACCCTCTGCTACGACCCCCGCCTGGAGCCCTTCGGGGGTTGCCGGCTCTGCGTGGTCGAACTGGAGGGCGCGCGCAATCCGGTCGCGTCGTGCACGATGGAGGCCCAGCCGGGGATGATCGTGCGCACGCGCTCCGCCGCCCTCGAGGTGCAGCGCCGCATCCTCATGGAGATGGTGGCTTCGGAAAACCGCGACACCGACGTCGACCCCATGCACGGCTATGCGAGCCAGGAGATGGCGGAACTGCTCGACCGCTACGACGCCCGCAGCGGCCGCTTCGAGGGGGCCCGGTCGGGCCACAGCCGCGACGACGACGACAATCCCTTCATCAAGCGCGACTACGACAACTGCATCTCCTGCTACCGCTGCGTGCGCGTCTGCGCCGAACAGGAGGGCGACTACGCGATCTCGGTGATGAACCGGGGCTTTCACACGCAGATCACGACCGAATTCGGGGGCCTGCTGAAGGACTCGGCATGCACCTTCTGCGGACAGTGCATCCAGACCTGCCCCACCGGCGCGCTCGGCGATCTCAAGGCGCTGGCGAACAGGGACGTGCCGGGCGAGACCGAGACCACCCGCACGGTCTGCCCGTACTGCGGCGTCGGCTGCTCGGTCGATGTCATGACCCGCGGCGAGAAGATCGTCGGCATTCTCCCCGCCATGGACGGGCCCGCCAACGAGGGGTCGCTGTGCGTGAAGGGACAGTTCGCCTTCGACTTCGTCGGTCATCCGGATCGCCTCGCCACCCCCTTCGTGCGAGACGAGGAGTCTGGCAAGCTGCGCCCCGCATCGTGGGAGGAAGCGCTCGACCGCGCCGCCGGGAAGCTCAAGCAAGTGGTGAAGCATCACGGCCGGCACGCCGTCTATGGAATCGCCTCCGGACGCGCGCCCCACGAGGCCGCCTACATGATGCAGCGCTTCATCCGGGCGGGATTGGGGACGAATCACATCGACAACTGCAGCCGTGCCTGACACGCCCCCACAGTCGCCGGTCTGGCGGCAACAATCGGAAGAGGGGCGATGTCGAACCCGCTCGCG
>JAJEBW010000045.1 GCA_022822325.1 Gemmatimonadota bacterium
CGGCGGAGCGGAGGCGCCAGACCATGTCGGTGTGGCGTTGGCCGAGGCGCCTGGTGACGAAGCTGGCGGGGAGGCGTTCGAGGGATTCCAGCTCGAAGTGGCGGACGAGGCCGCGGGCGGTCCCCCGAAGGGTGTCGGCGACGGTGCGCGGGTGGCGGAAGAGCCTCTTGTAGGCGGCGTCGTGCGGGGGCCGCCGGGGCGGGGCGGGTTGGTCCGGCATGGTTCTTCAGGGTTCGTGTCGGGTGGCGGGTCCGGCCGGTCGGTTGGGGCGTCGAACCGGGTGCGTCGGTGGGCGCCGGGACACGATCGGCGAATTCCGCTGGCAAGGGAATGTCGAAATGGGACAGCTTGTCGGGCGAGCCGAAGAGAAGCTCGGCGGACGGGCTCGAGCGGTTCCCCGCGCCCCGGAAGTCCCGCCCTTCTCTCCACGCCGGTCCAACCCTACCTTGCATCCTGCGCCCCGCTTCGTATTCAACTCGTCGCCTCGCCAAGGAAGGAAGCCCGCCATGACCTCCATCCGTCCCGCCATCGCCGCTCTCGGCGGCGTCTGCCTCGCCATTCTCGCGCCTGTGCCGGGCGCTCTCGCCCCGTCCCCCCTCTCCGCCCAGCAGTTCGGCGGCGCGGCGGTCGCGCTGTCCGGACAGGCTGCAATCGGCGAACCCGGGAACCGCACGATGCCCGGGGTCGTCTACATCTACGACCGCGCGGATGGCGGCTGGACCGAAGCCGGACGGCTCGCAGTCTCCCCCGTGACCGATCCCCCCGACGGATTCGGGCACGCGCTCGCGGCAGGCGCGGACCTCCTCGCGGTCGGGGCGCCCCTCCTGGATGGCGGACGCGGCGCGGTGGTGTTGTACAGCGGATTCGGACGTCCCCTTCCTCCCCTCGTCGGCGAAGCGGGCCGGAGAGAGACGCTGCGGCTTCAGGCCGAAATGCCCGCGGAGGACGCCAACTTCGGCGCGGCTCTGGCCCTGGACGGCAACCTGCTTGCCGTGGCGGCTCCCGGCGAGAACGACGGCGCGGGCGCGGTTCACCTCTTCATGCGGGACGGCGACGGCTGGATGTCGCGGAGCATCGTGCAACCCGGCGACGATGCGGCCCCCGGTTTCGGCGCCCAACTTGCCCTTCACGAAAGCTCCCTGCTCGTCGCCACCACTCCCGGCCGCGGCAACCCGCCCGAGCTTCACGCCTTCCGGATCGACCCCGCCACCGGCGCGGCCGCGCCCCTGGGACGGCTCGACGCCGGGGAGTTCGCCGACAACGCCGGATTCGGCTCGGCGATGGCGGTCCGCGGATCCATGGCGCTGGTCGGCGCCCCGCGGGCGGGCGGCGCGGGCGCGGTCGCGCTCTACCGCCTCGACGACACGGACGGCGGCTGGGAGAGCGCGGGTGCGCTGCGTCCCTTCCACGCCGACGGATTCGATCAGTTCGGCGCCGCGATCGGCTTCGAGGGCGATGTCCTCTGGGTCGGCGCTCCAGGGACCAACGGCCGCGGCGGCGCCATCCATCGCTTTGCCGCCGATCCCTCCGGTTCCGGCTGGAGCGGCGCGACCCGCGTCACGCACGACGGTCTTCCCGATGCCGCCTCCTTCGGCGCTTCGGTTGCAATCGCGGACGAGGTGGCCGTGGTGGGCGCGGGCGGAATCGATGGCCGGGCCGGGGGCGCGGTTCTCATGGCGCGCGCGGAGGACGGGATGTGGACCCCGGGCGAGCTGGTGGTGGGCGAACACCGCGGCCTCCCCGCCATCGTCGGCCGCGACGACGAGATCGAGTGCGAGGACAACGCCGCCGCCGGCTACGACTGCGACAACGTCAACATCATCTCCTTCCTGCCGATCAACGAGATGGCCGGCGGGCGGGGATCGCGCCTCAACGACATCTGGGGTTGGACCGATCCCGAATCCGGTCGCGAAATCGCGATCGTGGGGCGCACCGACGGCACCGCCTTCGTCGATCTCACCGATCCCTACAACCCGGTCATGCTCGGTGACCTGCCCAAGACCCCGGGATCCCGCAGCGCGGCCTGGCGCGACATGAAGGTCTACCGCGATCACACCTATATCGTGGCCGACGGAGCGGGCGCGCATGGCGTCCAGGTCTTCGATCTGCGGCGGTTGCGCGATGTGGCGGGCGATCCTCCGACCTTCGAGCCCGACTTCCTCTACGAGGGCATCAACAGCGCGCACAACATCGTCCTCAACGAGCAGACCGGCTTCGCCTTCGTGGTGGGCGCGAGCGGCGGCGGTGAGACCTGCGGCGGCGGTCTGCACATGCTCGACCTGAGCGAACCCGGGCGGCCCGCCTTTGCCGGTTGTTTCTTCGATGGCGAGACCGGGCGGCGCGGCACGGGGTACTCCCACGATGCGCAATGCGTCGTCTACCATGGCCCCGACGAAGCGTACCAGGGCCGCGAGATCTGCCTCGGCTCGAACGAGACCGCCCTCAGCATCAGCGATGTCAGCGACAAGGACAACCCCGTCTCCATCTCGATCGCCGACTACCCCAATGTGGCCTATGCGCACCAGGGCTGGCTCACCGAGGACCATCGCTTCTTCTACATGAACGACGAGGGCGACGAGCCGCAGGGCCTGGTCGAGGGCACGCGCACCCTGATCTGGGACCTCGAGGATCTC
Organism: Gemmatimonadota bacterium; assembly: GCA_022822325.1. GTDB lineage: Bacteria > Gemmatimonadota > Gemmatimonadetes > Longimicrobiales > Gaopeijiaceae > Bin94. Next base: position 2,634 of record JAJEBW010000045.1, read on the forward strand.
GATGAACCGGTCCTCGCGGGCGAGTACATTGCGCAAACCCCCGACACCGATCACAACCTGTACATCCGCGACAACCTCATGTACCAGTCCAACTATGGCGCGGGGTTGCGCATCCTCGACATCACCAATCGCATCGAACCGGAAGAGATCGCCTACTTCGACAACTCTCCCTACGGCGGCGCCTCGTGGAGCAACTATCCCTACTTCGCGAGCGGCGTGATTGTGATGACAAGCACAGGCGACGGGTTGTTCATCGTGCGCAACACGGCGCGGCGGAACCTGATTCCCTGAATCCGGATCCCCAGGGGGGGAGAAAGCGCGACGATGGCGGCAACGGCGGCGGGCGCGGGCGCAGAGACGGGGCGGCGCGAGCGTCCGTCAAGCCTGCGGGAGTTCCCTGCGGGCAGGCGGCGCGCGAGCGGCGGCCTCCTCTGCGGGCCCGGCGGCATGGAAGGGCGGCCGGGTCGGTCGCGCGCTTGCGGTGGCCGGTCCTCCCGGACCCGTTCCTCGCGATTGGCATGGAGCCGGCTCCCGCCGTGGCGGCGCTGGCGGCGGATGGCGGCGCTGGCGGGATTCCTGTCGGCAATCGCGGCCGCCGATCTCCTCCGGCCTTCCCCCATGCGGGCGCAACGGGCCGCCGCCGGCACCCTGTCGGCTCCCATCCAGGTCACCCTCACCGAGGGAACCAATCTCGCGACCGCGCTCTCGCCCGATCGCCGCACCCTTGCCATGGATCTCCTGGGGCGCATCTGGGTTCTGTCCGCCGAGGGCGGCCGGGCGCGCGCACTCACCGACCCGGATGGCGACGCCCGCCAACCCGCATGGTCGCCCGGCGGCGACCGCATCGCATTCCAGGCCTACTGGGACGGCAACTACCAGATATGGAGCGTCCGGCCCGATGGCGACGATCTGCGCCGCCACACGCGCGGCCCCTGGGACCACCGCGAGCCGCACTGGTCGCCGGATGGGAACCGGATTGCCTTCAGCTCGGACCGGGGCGGCAGCTACGACATCTGGACGGTGGCGGTGGCGGGCGGAATCCCCGGCGCGCCCGAACGGATCACCGATGCGCCCGGAAGCGAGTACGGGCCGGCCTTCTCGCCGTCGGGCGACAGAATTGCCTACGCGGCCGGGGGTGCGGGCGCGGTGGCCGAGATCCGGGTGTTGGAGACGGGGGGCGGGGCGGAGGCGATTGTCCTGGCGCGAGCGGGCCCGGACGAGTCCGATGCGCAGTTCAACGCCCCGGGATGGAGCGCGGACGGCGGCACAGTGATCTTCAACCGGATCTCTTTCGGGCGGTCGGCGCTGCGGGCCGTGGACGCGGAACCGGGCCCGGAGGCGCAACCCGCCCTCGCGACCACCCTCACGGACCCGTCGGAGGACGTCTTCCCCTTCCGCCCCTCCGCCACCCCCGGCGGCTTCCTCCATACCGCGGATGGCCGCATCCGCCACCGGGCCGCCGACGGCAGCGCCCCGCGCGACATTCCCTTCGCCGCCACCGTTGCCCTGGAGCGTCCACCCTACACCCGCCGTCCCCGCGACCTCGCCGCTCCCGGGCCCTTTGCCGCGCTCGGCATCGTTTCTCCAGCAGTCTCGCCCGATGGCACGCGCATTGCCTTCTCGGCGCTCGGCGACCTCTGGATTCACACCATCGGCCGCGGCGCCGAGCGCATCACCGACGACGCCTCGGTCGAGACCGATCCCGCCTGGTCTCCCGACGGCTCCCGCCTGCTCTTCGTCTCCGACCGCGGCGCCCCCGCGCGGGAATCCGGCCCCGCCGCCGAGGAGGCTCCCGATTCGCCTGCGCTCCTCGATCTCTACCTTCTCAACCCCGCCGACGGCGCGATCGAGCGCATTACCGAGGGCGCGGGCGCAACGTTGCCCTCCTGGTCCCCCGATGGGGAGCGGATCGCCTTCGTCGGTTCGGGATACCAGGTCGGGGTGCGGGTGCTCGAGCCGGCCACCGGGCGCGCGCGCACCCTGCGGGCGGGCCTCAATGGCGCCGGTCGTCCCACCTGGTCGCCCGATGGGGAATCGGTGGCGGTCTCGACGCACTGGCGCTACTCGGCGCGCTTTCGCGAGGGGGTGAATCGCGCGCTGGTCCTTCGGGCCGCGCCACCCCCGCCGGTCATGTGCGAGCTCCAGGATGCGCCCGCCGAGCGCTTCCTCGATCTGCCGGGGCTCTCGGTCGGAACGCGCGGCGCCGACGGGCCGGTTCGGTCCCCCGACGGCGCCTGGATGGCCTACGTATCGGAGGGCGTGCTGTGGGCGGTCCCGGTGGATGCGGAGGGCAACGCGACCGGCTCCGCGCGGCGGCTCACCAACGATGCGGCGGCCGATCCCACCTGGACCGGCGATTCCCGGTCGATCGTCCACCTGTCGGGAAGCCGCCTGCGGCGCGTCGGTCTCCTCGACGGGGCCATCGAGGAAATTCCCCTGGATCTTCGCTGGGAGCGGGCCCGCCCGCCCGAATCGCTCCTGATCCGGGCCGGGGCGATCTGGGATGGAGTCGCCGGCGCGCTGCGTGCGGATGTGGATATCGTCGTTCGCGAGGGCAGAATCTCCGAAGTCGCCGACCGCGACCCGTCCCGCACCGCCGGCCGCGTGCTCGACGCGACCGACGCCGTGGTCATGCCGGGGCTGATCGAGATGCACGCGCACGGGGGAATCGCCGGGGGCGAAGAGGCCGGACGGGTGTGGCTCGCCTACGGGGTGACATCGGTGCGCTGTCCGGCCTGCGACCCCTACGAGAGCGCGGAGTTGCGCGAGGCGGGGGAATCCGGCAGACGCATCGGGCCGCGCTGGTTCGGGACCGGCGGCACGATCGACGGCAGTCGCATCTACTACCCCGGCGCTCCGGCGCTGGGCGGCTCCGCGCAGGTCGAACTGGAGATGGCCAATGCGCGCGAACTCGGCTACGACCTCGTCAAGACCTACGTGCGGCTCCCCGATCCGGTGCAGCGGCGGGTGGTCCGCGAGGCTCACGCCCTGGGGCTTCCGGTCACCTCGCACGAGCTCTATCCGGCGGTGGCATTCGGCGCGGATGGCGTCGAGCATGTGCGGGGCACGAGCCGCCGCGGCTATTCGACCAAGGTTTCCGAACTGCAGCGAAGCTACGGCGACGTGGTCGATCTTCTCGCCGCCTCCGGGATGACGATCACCCCGACGATCGGGATCTATGGCGCCTACGGCCTCCTCGCCATCGACGATCCCTCCCTCTTCGACGACCCGCGCGTCGACGCCTTCTTCCCCTGGGCGCCCCTTTCCGCGCGCCCGCCCGCCGACCCGGTTCTCGCCCGCCGCCTTGTCGAAGCGATGGCTTCGCTGCCGCGCCGGGCGCTGGAGGCGGGGGGACGGGTGATCGTGGGGACCGATGCGCCGATCAATCCGCCGGGGCTGAGCTTCCAGGTTGAAATGGAGGCGATGGTTCGCTACGGTGGCATGACCCCGGTGGATGTGCTGCGAGCGGCGACCTCGGCGCCGGGCGGCGAGTTGGGATACGAGGGACGCCTGGGGGTGATCGCGCCCGGCGCCTTCGCCGATCTGATCGTGATCGGGGGCGACCCCCTGGCCGACATTCGCGCCACCCGCGATGTGAGGATCGTCGTGCGGAACGGCCATCTCCACCCGTCGGAGCGGCTTCGCCGGAGGTGACTGATCCGTTGACTCCTTCTCCCGCTGACCCCGGAGGACTTCCCCGAATGACTCGTCCATCCCAGGTCGTCGAGACCCGGTTCCTGAAGCCCCGATCCGGCGCCGTTCGCCCGGTGCGCGTCTCCCGCCCCCGGTCTTCGCCGCTGGCCGGCGCCTTCGCCCTGCTTCCCCTTCTCCTTCCCTTCGCCTCGGGCTGCGCGAGCGGCGGCAGCGGTCCGCCGGTTTCGGGGGAGGCCGCCTCCTCGCTCTTCGCCTCCTACTCCGGACGATGGGAACTCGACGAATCGACCAGCACGCCGCAGATCCCCAACCAGCTCGAAGGGGTCCCGGACGAGACCCCGACCGCGGACATCTCGCGCAACGAGTCCCGCGAAATGCGCAGGTACCGTCGCATGATCGAGTCGCGCCGCGTTTCGGTGGCGCATATGCGGACGACGATCGAGGTGCTGCGCCGTCGTCCCGCCACCCTGATCCTCTCGCTGGACGAGAGCGGCCTGGTCTACACCCCGATCCCGGGACGAACGCTGAACGTTCCCCTGGACGGCTCCGAGGTGGAGATGCGCGAGGGCGAGCATCGGGTGCGCACCAGTCTGGAGTGGGAGAGACGGATGCTCTCGCTGCGTCACCAGGTGGTGTCCGGCGGGTCGGTTCGCGAAAGGCTCGAAGTGGTGGGGGACCGCCTGATCATGACGCGCACGATGGCCAATACCGAGCAAGCGCTCGTCCTGGCCTTCGACCGGAGCTGAGTCGGCGTCCGATTCCCGCACCGCCCGCGTCTCTCGTGTCACCCGTTCGCGCAACCAAAAAGCGGGGCCGCGAGATCGAGTTGGCCTGACAATCCCCGCCACCGAGCCTTCCAGCCTGGGCCGGCACCGGACCGCACGATCTTCCTGGCCGGCGGTTCCTTTGGTTCCGGAGAGTCAGGATGCGGAGCGCACGGCCTCACTCGCTCCCCGTCAGCGCCGCGACGATCTCGTCCACCGCGTCGGCGGCCATCCGCTCCAACTCCCCGGGGCGCCGGTTTTGAACCGGGTGCGGCACCCACACGATCGCGGGCTCGAAGCCGAGCGATGGAATCTGGTGGGCCGCCGCATCGCGAAAGGCGGTGGTGGCGACGAGGACCCCGGGGATGCCGAGATCGTCCAGGGCCTTGATGTCATGCAGACCGCATGATGTGCAGGATCCTCAATCGGCCAGCGCCTCCACAACGACGTCCGCCCCCTCGGCGATGTCCCCGACGATGGCCGGGGTGGCGGGCTTGGCGTTGGTCGGCTTCGCGAAGCGGGCGGTCGCGATGCCGCGGGCGCGCAGCCGGGGTTGGAGATAATCCAGGAACTCGTCGGCGCGCGCCTTGCCGATGTCGAAGAGCGCCACCGTCCTGCCATCGAGAGAGGGCGGGGGAGAGCGGCGGGGGCGTAGCGCGGAGGCGGTCTCGGAGGTGGGGTCGTGGAGGAGGGTGGGGGAAGCGTTCATGGGATCGGGCTCGTTCCGTGTCGTGGATGGTGGCAGGCCGGTGCGGCGAGTTCGAAGCCGTTGCGGGCGAGGTGCGCCGCCGCGGGGTCAGTCGGCGATTTCTCGCGTCACGGGATGGGATTCCTCGAGGAGGCGGCCGCCGGGCCAGCCCGAGAGGATGGCCGAGAAGAGTCCCGCCGGACCCCCGGCCCGGACCAGGAGCAGGCCCTCCCGGTGAAACTTCGGCAACCGCTCGCCCCGGCGCGACCTGGGCATTCCTTCGGCGACGCCCCGCGCTCCAACGATCACCTCCTCGCCGCTGACGACGAGCTCGCGGTGCAGCGCATCGGCAATCCGCCTCCGCGTCCATCCGGCCTCGCGGTAGGTCGCATAGTGTTCCGGCGAGATGACCAGCACCGCCGGGGCCCATTCGCAGAGCTTCGGGTGTCCCACCGCCCGCAGCGCCATCGCCAGCGACCGGGTGAGCTCGCCCGGCCTCCGCGCCCTCTGGTCGCTTACGCCCTGAACCCCTTCCCCCGCGAACACCGTTACCGCGCTCCTGCCCGGCGCCACTCCGCGCGAAACGGAAAGCGGTTCCCAATGCGGGTCGCTCTCGTCCTCGGCAAAGCAGAAGGTGTACTTGCCCGGCGATCCCAGCGTCGCGCGATCGATCTCGCCCGGACGCCCGCCGCCGACATTGCGCACCACCAGATTCACCGCCCGCCCGATCGTCGCGTTGGCGCGGTTGCCCTGTCCCAGCGCATTCAGCCCCGCATTCATCCCGATCCGCCGCGCGATCGGTCCGTTCACGATGATGACCGGGCCGGAGTGGCAGGTGCTGCAGGTCACTCCGTGCAGGGTGAAACCGGGATCGAGGGCGGCCTCCAGCGCAGCCAGCACCACCGGCAGGTACTCGGGGCGGCACCCGGCCATGACCGCATTGATCGCCGCCTTCTCGATCGTGCAGGGCGCCAGCTTGGGGGGAATGAGGCCGACCACCTCATGCGGGTCGCGCCGCGTGCCGCCCAGCATTCGCAGAATTCGTTCCGGCGTCGGGGGGACGACGGGCAGGCCGTCGGTCCAGCCGCGATCGTAGCAGAGTTCGACCGGATCGGTCTCGGGGGCCGCCTCGACTCTCCGCGCGCGGATCCCCGTCTCGCCGTAGCGCACCGTCAGCCGCTCGCGCATCCCGGGCTCCTGCGTTCGCGAGCCGCACCCGGGACGGTGGGGCGGGAGGCCTTCGCCCAGGTCGGCGATTCCGGTCAGCGCGCGCCAGTCGTCGCGGATCCACCCGATGGCGCGGCCGGTCTCGGTGCCGGTTCGGGACGCCTGGTGGGTCGGGAACGTGGCGTTCGTTGGCGACGCGCGGTTGGTTCGGGGCGCGGGACTTGTTGGGGGCGCGAGGCTTGTTCGGGACGCGGGACTTGTTGGGGGTGCGAGGCTTGTTCGGGACGCAGCGTCGGGGCTGTTCTCCCTTTCGTCGGCAGGGTGCGGTGCGCGGTCGCCAGGCGCGGTGGGCGGCGGCGCAGCGGCCGGGTCCATCCCCGGCTCCATCCGGATCAGCGTCGGGACGGTTTCGATGCCGAGGCGAAAGGAGCGCTCCAGGGCGCGGTCGTCCACGGCGAGGGGCGCGAGCCCGGGACCGAGAAAGGCGCCGTCGTCCTGCCAGACGATGGCGAGGTCGCGGCCGGAATGCGCGATCTCGTGCAGGACGGGAAGGACCAGGTGGCAGGTCTCGCATTCGTCCTTGACCACGACCACGAAGCGGGGGGCGGCGGGTTGGCCGCCAGTGGACGCACTCCGAGCGGCATGATCCACGGACCGCCGACCATCGCGGTGGGCGTTTCCCGCGCGGGAGGTCGCGGGAGCCGGGGCCGCGCCATGATCGGGCGGTGGTTGGGGGGTGCGAGGGCCGTCGAGCGGGGTCATGCCGGAAAGCTGGCGAGGCGTGGCGGTCGCGACAAGGGGGACCAGGCGCGTCCCCCGGTCGAAGATCCCGACGGTCCCGTCCGCCTATCCCAGCCAGTAGCTCAGCTTCACCATGAAGACATCCGAACCCGGCTGGTCGAAGAGGGTGCCCAGGTCGTTGCGGAAGGAGAAGGCGCCGTCGCGGCTGTAGTGATCGCGTCCCTGCGACCAGACCACGAAGAGCGTCGAGCCGGGCCGGTATTCCCAGCGCAGCACCGCATTGGAGCGCAACTGCTTGAAGCTGAAGTCCGGTCGCCGGAAGGCTTCCTCGCTGCCGTCCCCGTCGATGTCCGCCAGGAGCGAACCCTCACCGTCGGCGCGCGTGCCCACGGGCGCGAAGCGGTCGGCGAAGCGCTCGGCCCGGGGCTCCTCCACCCGCCGGAAGTCGTCGTAGCGGCCCGCCGAGACGAAGGGCTGCGCGTAAAGCTGCAGCGAGAGCGTCGGCGAAAAGGTCCAGTCGGCGCGCGCGGTCAGCCCGGCCGTGGTCTGGTTCAGCCGCCCGAAGAGGTAGTCGTTCGCCTCCAGACCGGTGTCGGCAAGGTCGGAATCGCCGGCGACGGGGAATCTTCCCACCCACTGCACGCCCTCGTCGGTCCAGTTGACGAAGGGTCCGGCGGAGATCGTTGCGCGCGAAGACGGCCTCCAGCGCAGATTGCCGTCGGCCCCGAATCGGTGCGAATCGGTGTCCGGGTTCACCCCCCAGTTTCCCCCCGCCTCCACCTGCAGCGCCTTGCGCGAATCGGTCCACATCCCGAACCACCCGCCCCACGACGGGTCCCGCCGCAGCATCGGGCCGCCCCGCAGCGAGGCGTTGCTCAGTCCCGAACTCTCGCGCATCGCTCCCGCGTAGGCGCCCCAGAAGTTCTTGAAGGTCACGTTGCCGTTGACGTTGGCGCCCTTCTGAAAGGCCTCGCCGCCCAGGCTGTACGGAGTCCAGGCATTGAAGTTGACGCTCCAGCTTCGCAGATGCTCGGTGGGCTGGTAGTGCTGGTAGGCGACCCAGACGAAGGGGCTGACGAAGTCGGTCTCGCGCATGAAGCCGAGGTCGTTGGAATCGAAGCCGGGCGAGCGCGCCATTCCGCCGCCGGCGAAGCGCCAGAACCCGCCCGCGAGCTTGCCGAAGAGCGCCGAAGCCGCCCAACCGCCCAGCGAGGTGCGCCCGGGGTCGAACTCGGTGTGACCGGCGTCGGGACGCTGGAAGTAGCGCGCGGGGGAGCGTTGGGTGCGAGCGACCGCCTCGGCCGAGCCGCGCACCGTCGAACCCAGGAGGTAGCCCTGAAACATGAAGCGGTCATCGCCGAATCGGTGCCGCGCATCGATGCCGCCGGTGTAGGCGCGGTCGTGCAGATCGAGGGCCGCGGCGCCGCTCCGGTCGCGGGCGGTCCAGGTGGAGATGACGCCGACCGCGCTCCGGCCATCGCGGAAGTCGCGGACCAGGCGCGCCATTCCATGGTGCCCCGCCGGTTCGACGAGCTGGTCTCCGAGCGGTCCCGATGCGTCGGCGGTCTGCGCATTCTCCTGGGCCGTGAGCGCGTGCAGCAATCCGATCGACCAACCCGACCGCGTCTTCCCCGAGAGCTTGGCGGCGCCCAGGATCCGCGTCCGTTCCGGCGCGTCGGCGTAGGCGGCGCCCCGTGCCCGGCCGCGCGGCGCCCGCCCGATCCGCCGGGAATAGAAGAGTCCCTCGCTGGCCATGTCGCCGTCGCCCTCCGAGAAGCGGAAGGCGAAGATGTTCGATCCCTCCGCGAAGAAGGGCCGTCGTTCGGGCAGGAAGGTCTCGAAGGCGGTGAGGTTGACCTGCGCCGGATCGGCCTCCACCTGCCCGAAGTCGGGATTGATCGTCAGGTCGAGGGTGAGGTCGGTCGTGATCCCGTACTTGACGTCCGCGCCCGCCGCCGAGGAGAGATCGCGGGGATCGTGGAAGGGATCGGCGGCGCTCCCGGGCGCGGCCTCCATCCGCAGGAGCGAGTAGGGCATGACCTCCACGCGGGCCGGGGGCGAGAGATCGCGCAGCCCCTCCAGCTCGCCGAAGCGCGAGACCAGCGCGCCGTCGCCCTTCGAGATCGGGGCCCAGAGGCTGCGTTCCATGTGCCGGGCCACGAAGCGGGCGAAGTTGATTCCCCAGGTCTGCCGCGCGGCTCCGTCGAAGCGCAACTGCGAATACGGGATCCGGAACTCGGCGGTCCATCCCTCCTCGTCGGTCTGCGTCGCCACCTCCCAGACCGCGTCCCAGGCGTCGTCCTCCTGCACATCGTCGTACATGTAGCCGTCGGACTTGACCCCCGCCGGATTGACCCCGAAGCGAAAGGCCGTGCGGCGGTCGTGGTAGCTGTCGATCACCACGTCCACCCAATCGGAGTGCGGCCGGTCGTCGCGGCGTGCCAACTGCGCCACGATCGAGTCGGGCGCCGAATCGAAGGCGCGAATGCCCACGAAGATTGCCTCGGCGCCATAGAGCACCCGGACTTCGGTTCTCTGCGAGGGACGCGCACCCTCGTCGGGCTCGAAGACCACGAAGTCCCGCGCGACGGCGGCGGCCGCCCAGTCGGCCTCGTCCAGAAGGCCGTCGATCCGGGGCTCCGCTCCGCCCAGCCTGTGAGCCGGCAACGACGGCGGCGCCGCGCGCGTCCCGGCGGCGGTCGCAACGGCCGCCTTTTCGGGCGACTGACCCGGGAGGGCCTGGGGCGCTCCACCCACCACCGCCACCGCTCCGCCCAGCCACCACACCGCCCCCCGCACACCCATCCTCGTCCCCAGCCCCCGCACCCACGTCGAGAAATGCACCACGTCCATCGTCAACCCCTCCCCCTTCTCGAACCCTCCCGGGCCCATCCATGTCGTCTGTTGTCAGCGTTGCGGCGCCCCGGCGAAGTTTCTCTTCGGCGATCCGTCCCCGGCGGCGCGTCCCGGCGATTTTGTCGGGCGGCCGGGTTTCCGCGACGGGGCCGAAGGGCGGTTTTCCGCAACGGGCCGATAGGACGAGGGAGGGGGAGAAAAGGTTGCGAAAAGGTTTCAGAGCGGGTTTCGCGGAGCGGCGGGCGGGCGCGGGTCGCAAGGGCGGAACGACGGCATACTCGGCGGGTGGGGCGCGCGCGGGTCTGGCAGCGGCGGGTGCGTCGCCGGGTGCGTCGCGGATCGGCGCCGGGGCCGGGCCGGAAGGCTCCGCGGGGGCGACGACGAACCGGCCGCGGCCGCGCATTCGTCCCCACTTCTTCAAGGCGCATGGCCACGGCAACGACTACCTGGTCTTCGAAGAGGGCGACGGTCCGGTGCTGACCGCGGAGGCCGTGCGGCGCATCTGCGATCGGCGCCGGGGCGTGGGCAGCGACGGGATCGTGGTGGTGGAGGCGGGGAGAAGGGGGATGGGGCGCGGCGAGGTCGCGGTTGCGGAGGGCGCAGGGGTGGGCGCGGCGTTGCCCGGGACGGGGGAAGTGGGGCCGGTCCGGCTGCGGATGTTCAATCCCGACGGGGGCGAGTTCGAGCGCAGCGGGAATGGACTGCGAATCGCGGCGGCGTGGCTGCGACGGCGGCGTCAGGTCGGCGGCGACCCCTTTCCAGTGCGCGTCGGCGGCGACCGGGTCGAGATGCGGGTCGGTGCGGCGGATCAGTCAGGAGTGCGCGACGCCGCGGTGGAGATGGAGCGCGCGGAGTTCCCGGTTGGGCCGCCCTTCGTTGCGCCGGGTGCGGTCGGACGGGACGGCCGGGTCCGCCTGGCGGTCGATCGGCCAAAGAAGGAGGAGCGCGTCGTCAGGGCCGTGGCGGTCTCGATCGGCAATCCGCACGCGGTGATCTTTGGCGAGGGCTGGACCCGGGGCGAGATCGTGCGCCTGGGGCCGCGAATCGCCACGCACCCCGCCTTCCCGCAGGGAACGAATGTACAGTTCGCCGAGCCCCCGCGCGGTCGCCGCCTTCGGATCCGGATCTGGGAGCGCGGCGTCGGACATACGTTGTCGTCGGGAACCTCGGCCTGCGCGGCGGTGGCGGCCGCGGTGAGGACGGGGCGGTTGGCGCCCGGCCGCGCCACCGTCGCGATGGAGGGGGGCGCGATGGAGGTGACGGTTTCGGCCGACTGGAGGGTGGGGTTGCGGGGACCGGTTCAGGATATCTGCACCGGGACGCTGGCGCCCGGGCTGCTGGCGCAGATTCCCTGACCCGGCGAGAGCGTTCCAGTGGGCGCGCCGGGACCGGATTCAGGCCGAATGTCGGACAGTCCGTTCACCTGTCCATATGGACAACGGCGATCAGCGCACGACCCGCAGCCTCACGACATACTGGATCTCGAGCTCGTCCTCGGTGACCGCCGTGACGGTTCCGTCTCCAAAGACCGGAAAGGGCTCGTCTTCGATCGGCACGGGCGGAGCGACCGGCCCGAGGTAGCGGCCGCGCTCGTCGAAGACGTCCCACACTCGAATCGGCGTCTCGCCGCGTTCCACCCAGATCCACCCGTCGGCGCCCACCGAAAATCGTTGCAGGATGCGCTTGTGCTCCGGCAGGCTCCGCGCGGGAATCCCCCGGGCGGTGGCGATGCTGTCGCGCTCCCGGCCCTCCAGCCGGGGACGCGGCCGCTCCAGCCGCACCGTGCGAATCGTGTCGCCGCTCCAGGTCGTCTCGTGCAGCTCGAAGGAAGAGGTGTGCGCCAGCCAGAGATTGCCGTTGTTGCCCACCGTCCAGACGATCCGCGGGGAATGAGGGGTCGGCGCAACGGTCATCACGCGGCTCTGCGCGTCGACGCCGCGCATGCCGCGCGTCCGCAGGGGGAGGTTCGACTCGATCCTGGGCACCGCGAGCGTGTCCAGCGGCACGATCTCCGGCCCGGGAGCGTACCTCACGATCGCCCTTTCGTCCGGGTGCCAGAGGTGAAAGCTCCGCGCGGAATCCACCCATGCCAGCCACGGCAGACTGGCGGCGCGCCCCGACCCGAAACGCTGCGTCGCGAGGGTCTCGCCCGCGGCATCGAAGACGGTAAGGCGGTGGTGCATCGCATCCATCGCCCAGAGGAAGCCCGAAGGTTGCCAGGCGATTCCCGCCAGCATCGAAAACTCGCCCGGACCCTCGCCATTTCTTCCGATCGTCCCCAGGCACTCTCCCTGGGCCGAAAACACGCGGATCTCGTTCACCTGAAAGTCCGCCACATGAATGCGCCCGGAACCGTCCACCGCGATCGAAAACGCCCGGCCGAAGCTGTCGCAGATTTCCTCCAGCGATCCGATCCTCAGGTCTTCCACCAGCGTCGGGGCCTGAACCCCCGCGAGCCCCGGCAGATCGGGATTGGACACCACGACCCGTCCCCCCGGCAGCGTGTCCACGCGGATGGCTTCCTGCGCCCCCGCGGCGCCGGCGAGCGCGAAGAGCGGAACGCAAGCCGAAAGGAACGGACTCTTCATCGCTCTTGTCATTGCACTTGTCATGGCACTTGCTCCTTCATGGCACTTGCTCCATTGGGAAATGGCGCTATCCCCCCGGGTCTCCTTCCCGGTGAGGAATCCTGTCGCAAAGGGACGCAGGCCCGGGTCGGGACGGTTCGCCCGCCTCAGGTCCGCACCCGCGCCAGCAGGAGCAGCCCGATCACCAGAAAGACGAAGTTCGGAATCCAGGCCGCCCAGAAGGGGGGCAGGGCGCCCGCCGCCCCGATCGCGCCGAAGACCCGCATCAACAGTATATAGAGGATGGTGGATCCGAGCGAGACCCCCACACCCAGCGCCGCTCCGCCCTTCTTCACCGTGGTCGCGAGGGGCGCGCCAAAGAGCATGATGACCAGGGTCGCCGCCGGGATCGACAGCTTCTGGTCGCGCTTGACCAGGAGTTCGCCCGGATCGCCCCCCGAACGGTAGATCGCCGCGGCCCGTCTCCCCAGCTCCTCGTAGCTCATCTCGTCCTCGTTGGCGGGTTCGTCGCGCAGCTCCTCCGGCGCCGCCGCCAACCCCGGCCGCCGGTAGCGGTCGAAGGTATAGGAGGCCTCGCGGCCATCGGGTCCGATCACGCGCAGGATGCCGTCCTGCAGAAGCCATCCCTCCGCGGCGGTGTGGAATCCCTGGCTGGCCCATACATGGCGCAACGCTCCGTCGTCGTCGCGGCTCTCGATCAGAACCCGGTCGATCGATCGATTCGAGACGAAGAGCTGCTGAATGCTGAGCGTTTCCCCGGCCTCGGTCCGATGGACGAAGTTGTTGCGCCAGTCGCTCCGCACCTCGCGGTCGCCGAAGACCTCGGCGGCGCGGCGATTGCTCGAGGGAACCACCGAACCCAGGAAGAAGACGCCCGCGGTGAGGACCAGCGCGACTGGCCAGAGCGGCAGAATCAGGCGGTGGAAGGAGATGCCCCCGGCCTTGGCCGCCAGGATCTCGCGGTGAACGGTCATCGAGTTGACGGTGAAGACGGCCGCGACCAGCGCCGCGATCGGCGCCGACCACACCATGAAGTGCGGATACATGTAGAGGTATCCGAGCGCCTGGTCGGCGATCGTAAGCTCCCGGTCCGCGAAGAGCCCCGAGCGCTCCGAATGGTCGCCCAGGACGAAGATGATCGGAATGCTCGCCACGGCAACGCCAAAGATCCAGGCGAAGGTCGATGCCACCATGCGGTCGAGGGTGCGGATCATCGGGCCGTCTCCATCCCTTCGCGCCTCCGCAACCGCCGCGGGAAGATTCTCCAGGCGGCCAGCCGCCGCAGCAGATTCGCCATCTCCTGGCGTCCGCCTCCGCGCGCCGAGGCGATCCAGCTTCCGAGCCGCGCGACCATCAGCGTGCCCAGCGCGAACCAGACGATGCTCGGCGCCCACATGCTCAGCGCCGGATCGACCAGGTTGCGATCCGCCCACTTCTCGCCGCTCGTCAGTCCCCACTGGTAGACCGAGATCACGACCGCCGAGACCGCGACCACCATGCTTACCCCGCCGCGCGGAAAGCGAATCCCCACCGGCACCCCCACCAGGACGAAGACGAGGCAGGCGGTGGCGATCACCATCTTCTTGTTGATTTCGACCTTGTACTGGTTGATCTGGCGGCTCAGCGCCCCGGCGCGGGCGGCGTTGGTGCGGGCGGCCGAGGCCAGGGTGCGGGCGAGATCGTCGGTGGGGAGGACTCCGGAACCGGGCACGGCGAGGCTCTTCGCCAGGGATGGTCCGGCAGCGCGGGCCGAATCGGCGGAAGCTCCCCGTCCCAGCGCCCTTTGCACGGCATGGATCGCCCCGGCGGCGCCGTCCGCGCGAACCGCATCCAGCTCCTCGCTCCTCTCCCGCGCCGATTCGATCAGCATCGCCACCGACATCTCGCGGTCGCTGCGCTGGTCGCTGCTCGCGTCCTGGAAGATGTTCCCGATTCCCCGCAGGACCTGGAGCTGGCGGTCGAAGCGAACCGCCTCCAGGGTTCCCCGCTCCCCGCTTTCCACCTCGTAGGTGCGGCCGTCGTAGAGGCGCAGGTGCAGATCGGTGAAGGATGGACTCAGCGCCACCTGGCCGCGCTCCGCATAGGTAGTGCGCCGGATTCCCTGCCTGCTCATATCATGGATGGTCACCCCGGTCATGACCGACGAGTCCTGGTCGATCGTCTGGGCAACCAGGAACCAGGGCCCGAGGCCGTCTTCGGCTTCGATCCGGTTGACCGCCTGTTCACGGAGCTGAAAGGTGGGACTCTTCTGACGGATCGAGTTGCGAAGGTTCTTGAGGCGGTGATTCGCCTCGGGGAGGACCTGGTCGTTGAAGTAGAAGGTCGTTGCGGTGAGCGCGGCTCCGAAGAGCAGCACCGGAAGGAAGATCCGGCGCGGGCGCACCCCGCTGCTCGACATGGCGACGATCTCGCTGTGCGTGGCGAGCTCGCCGAAGGCATAGAGCACCGCGGGCAGAACGGCCATTGGAAGGGTGACGGCGACCGTGTGCGGAAGCGACAGAACCAGCGCTTCGAGGATGATCTCGCGGGGAAGACCCTTGCCGACCCAGTCCTCGAGCTGCCGCGCCACCGTGTTGACGAAGAGCAGTCCCGTCAGGAGGGTGAAGGAGAAGAGGAAGGGACCCGTGAGCGAGCGCAGCAGGTAGCGGGTCAGAATGGTCATCTTCGGTCGGCTGGAAGAGTGGATTGCCGGGTGCGGCGGGCGTCGCGGTCCGCGGGCCCTCCCGTTCGCGCCTTCGATGCGGCGGATGCGCGTGCGGTTGTCCGGCGGGGCCGCGGGGCCCGGGCGAGCGGAATGGAAGGCCGGGGAAGGGGAGCCCGCGAGAGGCGGCCCATGAGAGGGCGCACCCCGAAAGCTAGCGAGCGAGAGCCGTCCCATGAAAGATGGCCCATGAGAGGGGATCCGCGAGAGGCGGCCCGCGAAGGATCGCGCTTGCGAAGGCGCGCGCTGCGGGCGGCCGGGTTCGCTCTGGCGCTCGCGACCGGCGCGACCGCGGCCCCTGCGCAGCAACAGGCCGTCCGGCTGGATGCGCTTCGGCTCGACACCGCCCTCTGGGTGATCCCCGAGCTGCGCGGTCCCCCGCTTCCACTCGGCTCGGCACGGCCGCCGCCTCCGCCCTCGGTCCTCCTGGGGATGGCCCGGATTCCCGTTGCCCGCCTGGTCGCCCCGGTGGAGGCGCCTCCCCCTCCGCCCCGCCCGGGAGGCTTCGCCCTCCCCCTCCCGACCGTCGCGCTACGCCTGGGGGCCTTCGGTCGCGCCATCTCCCTGGCCGATATCCCCACCCCCATCCCCCCCTCCCTTCCCCCCGCCCTCGCGGCCGACTCGCTGCGCTTTCGGAACGATCTCGCCGATCTCGCATTCTCGCTGCGCGGCAGCGGCCAGCTCGGCAGCGACTGGACCCGCTACCGGCCCTGCGACGAAGCGGTCCAGACGACCTGCGAGGTTTCGCTCCTGCCCCGCCTCTCCCCCGACCTCCGCTTTGCCGCATTGGCCACCGGAACGATCGCCGAACGGCTCGAGGTCGATGTGGACTACGACCAGACCCGCGAGTTTCAGGGCGCCAACCGGGTCAACGTCCGCTACCGGGGCCGCCCGGACGAGATCCTGCAACACCTCGACCTGGGCGATGTGGACTTCGGTCTTCCCCCTTCGCACTTCCTCGCCGGCGCGGTTCCGACGGGCAACTTCGGCTTCCAGGCGGCGATGCGGGCGGGGCCGGTCGATCTGCGTTCGGTGTGGGCCCAGCAGAATGGCGAGGTCACGTCGCGGCGCTTCCGGCTGGAGGAATCCGGACGCGGCTACGCCCGCGCCGACACCCTGGCGCTCGACGACGCCGACTACGTCAGGGGCCAGTTCTTCTTTCTGGTCGATCCGCATGCGCTGGCCGGCGCCCCGCACATCGACCCCCTCTCGCTCTCTCGCTCCGACGCCCCGGCCGCGCTCCTGCCCGGCGCAGAACCGATCCAGCTCTATCGTTCGGAGTCCGGCGCCTACGCCCGCCAACAGGTCGAGGGCCATATCCAGGCCGATGCGGTGGCGGCGAGCGGGCCCGACACGGTGACCGAATCGGCGTGGTTCCGCTATCTCCAACCGGGACTTGACTTCGTGGTCCATCCGAGCGGTCTCTGGGTGGCGCTCCGCACCCCGCTGGCCGCCGACGAGGCGCTGGCCGTCACCTATCTCACCGAGTCGGGCGACACGATCGGCAGCTACAACCCGGAGGGCGACTACCTTCGCGGACGGCGGCCCCAACTGCGCCTGCTGCGCGCGACCTCGGCCGAGCACCAGCCCGGACGCCCCACCTGGCCCCACGAGATGCGCCAGATCTACCGCGTCTCGGCGGCGGCCGAAATCGATGCCGAATCGGTCGAGCTGGCGATCTCGCTCGGCGAGGAGAGCGCCGGACGCACCTTCGCGCGGCGGCCCGGAGGCGACGACATCACCTGGCTGAGGCTCTTCGGGCTGGACGACGAGGCCCCCGTCGACCGCATCGATCCCTCGCAGATCTACCATCCCGCCCTGGAATCCTTCGACGACCAGCCCCCCGTCTCCGGCGCCTTCGTCGTCTTCCCCACCCTGGAGCCCTTCGCCGAGCCCCCTCCGCTCGCCACCCACGGCATCGGCGCCGAGGAGGCCGCCCGCATCCTGGGAACGAATCGCAACCGCCGCATCTATCATGATCCCGATCCCTTCGAGCGCGACAACGGGGGCGTCTTCCGGCTGAATCTGGTGTACGAGGCGCGGGGCGAGGGACCGGCGTCGTCCTTCGCGCTGGGCGCCGTGGGCATCCGCGAGGGGACCGAACGGGCGAGTCTGGAGGGCCGGCCGCTGGTGCGCGGCGTGGACTACCGGATCGACTACGATCTGGGCGAGCTCGTCCTGATCGATTCGGGCGCGCTCCTGGCGGCGAACCCGGGGCGCGTGCTGGACGTTTCGTGGGAGCAGCGCAGCTTCTTCCGGGTGGCGCCCTCGTCGGTCTTCGGGCTGAATGCGCGCTACGAGATGGGCGACTACGGCGCCGCGAACGTGGTGGGTCTCTACCAGACCGAGAGCGTGCTGCTGCGTCGGCCGCGGCTGGGGCTGGAGGCGGGGGCGGTCTGGCTGGGGGGAGCGCACCTGAATCTGGATCTGGACGCGCCGCTTCTCGCTCGCGCGCTGGAGGCGGTGTCGGCGATCGGGCCCGAGGAGCGCTCTTCGCTTCACATCACCGGCGAGGCGGCGCTCTCGCTGCCCGATCCCAACCGGCAGGGCGCCGTCTATGTCGACGACTTCGACGGACAGAACAGCCGTTCCCTCTCGCTCCGGGCCCGGGACTGGAGGCGGGGCAGCCGTCCGGCCTGGCGCGACGGAGCCGAAGCGGCGCTCCCGGCCACCCTGGACGAGGGCTCGCTGGCCGCGCTGAGCTGGCAGCACGCCTGGATTCGCGAGGATGTGGCGGGCGACAGCCTGGGTGTCTTCGAGGGCTTCAATCCGGCCGAGATCGACCAGCGGATCCGGGTCACGGGCAGCGCGCTGCGCGATCCCGGTCTCTTCGTGCGCTTCCGTCCCGCGAGCGGCGACCGCGAGGGCGCGGGCGGATGGTCGTCGATCACAACCGTCCTGAGTCCCACCGGCGCCGATCTCACCCGCAGCGACTTCATCGAGTTCTACGCGCGCGACGGAGAGTTCCTGACGCTGGTCCTCGATCTGGGGACCGTGAGCGAGGACGCCTTCTTCGTGGACACCGCCGGGGCCGCCAACGGGATCAAGCCGACGGTGCACATTCCCTGGGGGCAGGGGGTGCTCGACCAGGAGGCCGATCCGAGGCGGGGGGAGGTGTGGGGGCGGGTGACGGACGGGCGAGGGGTGTGGGACGAATCCTGCTTCGCCGAACGGGGACGGATCTATCCGCTCGGCGACCCGAACGCCAACTGCACGCGCGGGAACGGCCATCCCGACACCGAGGATCTCGACGAGGACGGCAATCTCGACACCCTGGAGCGCTATCGCCGCTTCGTCATTCCGCTGAATGGATCGTCGCGCTACCTCGTTCGCGACCGCCACGAAACCGGCACCGCCTTCCGCCTCTACCGGGTGCCGATCAGGGGTCTGGCGGGAATCGACCTGGGGGGAAGGATCGGCGACGCCGAGCTGCGGGCCGTGCGACACCTCCGCCTGACCGTGACCGGACGGCGCAACGACGCCTTCGCCCTGACGCGGATGGCGATCGTGGGATCGACCTGGATCAAGCGCTCCGCAACAGGGGTGCTGGAGGGGCTGGGGGGGGACACCGCCTCGGTGCAGGGACGCCTCGGGGTGGGGCCGGTTTCGCGCCTCACGGCCGGCGACGCCTACGCATCCCCCCCGGGGGTGATTGAACAGCTCGACGATCCGACCGTCGCCTTCGGGGGCCAGGGAGTCGAGTTCAACGAACGCTCCCTCGCGATCTCCTTCGACGATGTGGCGCCGGACGACCGGGTCGAGGTCTACAACCGCTTTCCGCAACGGCCGCGCGACTTTCTCTCCTACCGGGAGGCCAGACTGTGGGTGGCGGCGGCGCGCGGCGACTTCGGGCTGGCCGTGCCGGCCTACTTCTTCGTCAAGGTGGGAAGCGACGCCGGCAACTTCTACCTCTTCCGCACGCGCCTGACCCCGGTGGCCAACCCGGGCGCGGTGCGGGAGAACGAGTGGCTGCCCCAGGTCGTCGTCAACTTCGACGAGTGGCTGCGGCTGCGGCGCGAGGCCGAGGAGGAGCTGATTCGCCAGCCCCGGCTTCCCTCGGATCCCCCTCTGATTCTCTGGTCGGCGGACTCCACCCACGCCATCTTCCTGCAGGACCGGGGACGCGCGCCCAACCTGGCCTCGGTCCGTGAAATCAGCATCGGGGTCCACAACCGGACCGGAGCCCCCTTCTCCGGCGAGGTCTGGATCGACGAGCTCCGTCTGGCCCGGGGAATTCGGGATCCCGGGGTCGCTTCCGCCATCGACGCAGAGATATTGGGCGGGGAATTTCTCCAGGCGCGGGCCTCGTGGCGCGACCGGGGCGGGTATTTCCGCCAGCTTCGCACCGAGCCCACCTTCCAGAACGACCGCTCCTTCAATGTGCACACCACCCTGCAGCTCGGCCGTCTGGCGCCCGGGGACTGGGGATTGGAGGCGCCGCTCACCGTCAGCCACGAACGGGAGGGACATGCGCCGATCTTCCTGCGGAACAGCGATGTGCGGGCCACGGCGCTGCCGGGGGTGCGCGAACCCGGTTTCTCCCGAACGCGACTCGACATTGCGCTGCGCCGGAGGACGCCGGAGGGGGAAGGAGGGCTTCCCGGAAGGCTGGAGCTCCGGGCGGGCGTGGTGCGCTCGTCGCTGAACACGATCACGACGGAGAGCGAAGGCGGGGGAATCGATGGATTCCTCAGCTACGCGGTGGAGCCCGGGCGGCGCGAGCTGGCGATCTTCCCCGGCCCGCTGGGGACGCTGGCGCGGTGGCTGCTGCCCGGCTTTCTCGAGGAGCGGGTGGCGCGCTCGCGGCTCCGCTGGACTCCGGAGAGCTTCGGCCTGGAGAGCGAGTTGTTCGGACGCGAACTGAGCATCCATCGCTTCGACCGGATCATCCGCACGGGGGGCGACATCTTCGTCGAACCCACCGAGGCGCCGAGGCGGCGGCTGACCGGAAGGGCGCGCGTGGCATTCCGGCCGATCGAATCGGTGACCGCCGAGGCGGAGCTGCTGAGCGGACGCGATTTCCTGGCGGTGGAGCGCCTCTCCTCCGATGCGGCCACCCGCGAGCTCCTGGCCGCGGAGCGGTTGCGCGCGGCCGGGATGGACTTCGGCTGGGAGGTGGACCGGCACCTGCGCACGCGGCTGGCCTATCGTCCCCGGCTGCCGGAGTGGGCTCGCACCGGAGTGGAGCTCACGACGATTCATCTCTCGCGCCGCAACGCCGACCTGGTCGCCCCCGCCCCCCCCGCCGGCGCCCCGACGCTGCTGCGCAATGTGGACGGACAGCGCAACCTCACGGCCTCGCTCTCCCTCGATCCCTCTCGCCTGCCCGGCGCCTCCCCCCCTCCGAACGGCCGCCCGGACGGCGCCCGCGACTGGTGGGCCCGCGTCTTCGAGCCGCTCTCGATCACCGTGGCCAGCGGGGTGACCTCGCGCTTCGACCGCGACGCCGTCGAGCCCGGCTGGATCGACGAGCTCGGCTGGGGCGGCCGCGAACGCTTCCTCGCCATCGGCCCCGACACCGCCTCCACCTTCAGCGAACGCGACCGGGCCACGGTGCGCGGCGGCCTCCGTCTTCCGGCCTCGTCGTCGGTCCGCATCGGCTACGACCGCTCCCTCGCCGAGACGCTCGACACCCGCTCCGACCGCCGGGTGAGCCGCACCGTCTGGCCCGACCTGAATGCCTCGATCGGGCGCGTGCCGCTTCCCCCGCCGCTGTCCGGCGCGGTGGAGCGCCTCTCGCTGAGCGGGGGGCTGCGGCAGGAGGAACGCCGGCTCGAGTTCGGGGTGGGAGCCTTCCAGGACCGCTACCGCCAGGACCGCGAAGTTCCCTTCTCGGCGACCGCCGCCCTCGCGCGCGGGATCACGATGGCGTACCGGGGCCGGGTCAGCCGTGGCGACGCCCGCGATCCGACCGGCGACACCCGCAGGACGGCGGCCTCCCACAGCCTCGTCGGATCGGCCCGTCTTCGCTCGCCCCTCGGCGCCTTCCGCGACCGGGGCGCTCCGCTGCGCCTCACCGTCGAGCTTCGCTACACCGACGAGCGCCAGTGCCGCGTCACCAGTCATGAGAGCGCCTGCGTGGCCTTCATCGACCAGCTCGAACGCGACGTCTCCCTGGCGGTCGATTCCTCGGTCCGGGACTTCGAGCTCGGGGTTCGGGTCCGCTACCTCGACCGGCGTTCCTTCGTGGGTCTGCGCGCCGGCTCCACCCGGTTCCAGCTCAATCTCTTCGGCCGCTTTCTGCTGACGCCGGCGGTGCTGCCGGGTGGGGACTCGCCGGGGCCGCGCGACCGATAGCCCGCATTTCCCGCAGCGCCGAAGGGTCGGCCGCAGCCAGTGACGCGGTCCCTGCGTTTCCGCGAAATCCGCGCGTCCGGCGAGCGCCTTTGGGCGGCGCCTTGCCGGTGCGAGGAGCGGGGCGGCGCGGCCCGAAAGCGAAGTTGGCCGATCTGGCTATGGAAGCGCCCATCGAAAGAGCCGACCCTGTCTCTCGCCGATTTCATTCATGGTCGAAGGGAGCTCGGGGAGGAGTCGATGACGGAGAGGGAACGAAAGAGCATGATGGGGGCGGCGCTGCTGCTCGCGGGAGCCGCGCTGGTCCGGTTCCTGGTCGCGCCCGCACCGGCGGAGGCGCCCCTCGGGGAACGCGGATCGATCGCCGACAGCCTGCTCGCCGCGGGCGATTCGGCGCTGGAGGACCGGGAACGGCGCAGTCGCCCCTTTGAGCCGGGCGAGACGATCGACCCGAACATCGCCGGGGAGGTGGACCTCGACCGGCTGCCGGGGGTGGGGGCGTCGCGCGCCCGCCAAATCGTGGAGAACCGCAACGAACACGGTCCCTTTCTCACCGTGGAGGAGCTGGCGCGGGTGCCCGGAATCGGACCCGCCTCGGTGGAGAGGTTGCGGCCGCACCTGAAGGTGGCCGCGGCGGTGCGGGCGCCGGTGCGCGCGCGGGCCGCGCCGGAGGGGGTGGGCGGGGGCGGGGCGGGGGGGGTGGTGGTGGATCTCAACCGGGCCACCGCCGAAGAGCTGCAATCGCTGCCGGGAATCGGGCCGGTCACGGCCGGCCGGATCGTCGCCTGGCGGGAAGAGAATGGAGGATTCCGCACGCCGGACCAGCTCATGGAGGTCTCGGGCGTCGGCGAGCGAACCTTCGCGCGGGTGGCTCCCCTCGTCAGGGTGGACCGATGAGCGCCCGGACCGGCTTTCTTCCCAAAGAGGTCCTCCCGCTCGTTGGCGAAGAGACGGCCCCCGCGGACGGGCTCGGAGAGATCGAACCGCTTCTGCGCGAGATGGCGCGCCGGGGCGCCTCCGACCTGCACCTGACCGTGGCCACCCCGCCCCGCCTGCGGATCGACGGACAGTTGACCGAGGCGGAGACCGGGGACGGCCGCGCGCTCGAACCCGCCGATACCGACCGCCTCGCCCGCTGCATCCTCGATTCGGAACAGCGCGGTCACTTCGCCGCGCGGGGCGAGATCGACCTCGCCTTCGAGATCCCGGGACTCGCGCGCTTCCGCGGCAACTGCTTCCGCCAGCGGGGACAGGCCGCAATCGTGGTGCGGCAGATCCCCGAGCGCACCCCGCCTCTGTCCGAACTGGGGTTGCCCGCGGTTCTGCACCGCTTCGCCAGTCTTCCCCGCGGTCTGGTGCTGGTCACCGGTCCCACCGGCTCGGGCAAGTCCACCACCCTGGCGGCAATCGTCGATCACATAAACCGTACGCGTCCGGGCCACATCATCACCCTGGAGGATCCGGTGGAGTTCGTCCATCGGCACCGGCGCTGCATCGTCAACCAGCGCGAGGTTGGCCGGGACGCCGCGAGCTTTCGTCTTGCGTTGCGGCAGGCGTTGCGCCAGGACCCGGACGTGATTCTGGTCGGCGAGATGCGCGACCCCGAAACGATGGAGACGGCGCTGACGATCGCCGAGACCGGCCATCTCGTCCTCTCGACCCTGCACACCAATTCGGCCTCCGACGCCGTCACCCGCGTGATCGACGCCTTTCCGGCCGAGCGCCAGGGGCAGGTGCGGGCACAGTTGGCGGCGGTGTTGCAGGGGGTGGCGACCCAACTTCTGGTTCCGCGCAGGGGAGGGAGCGGGAGAGTGGCCGCGGTCGAGGTCATGGTCTGCACCGCAGCCGTGCGGGCGGTGATTCGCGACGGCAAGACGCACCAGATCCGTTCCTTGATGCAGGCTGGACGGCGGCATGGAATGCGCACTCTCAACGACGCTCTCGGGGCGCTGTATCTGAATGGCGACGCGACGCTGGAGGCGGTGCTCGGGGTCAGTCCGGATCCCGGCGAACTGCTGCGAGCCGTGGGCGAACGGGCGCCGGACGACCTTCCCGGCTTCGTCGCGGGAACGGAGGAGGGGGGATGGGGGTCGTGAAGCGGGTTCCGCCCCGCGAAATCGCGGTCTTCATGCGCCTCTTCGCGACGATGATCGAGGCGGGGCTGCCGATCGTCTCCAGTCTGGCGATTCTCGGAAGACAGACGGGGCACCGGGTCCTGCGCGACGTGATCGGCGGCCTCATCCGCGATGTCCAGGCCGGGGAGACGCTGGCCGGGGCGATGCGTCGCCACCCGCGAGTCTTCTCGGATCTCAGCGTGCATATGGTGGCCGCGGGGGAGGCGGCGGGCGCGCTCGACACGATCCTGGGCCGGCTCTCCGGATTCCTGGAGAAGAGCAACGCGCTGGCTCGCAAGGTGCGCGCGGCGATGATCTATCCGGCGCTGATCCTCGTCGTGACCGGGCTCGCCGTCGGCGTCCTTCTTGCCTTCGTGATCCCCACCTTCGAGGAGATGTTCGCTTCGGCGGGGGTTGCGCTGCCGCTTCCCACCCGGCTGGTGATCGCCGCCTCCGGCTTCCTTCAGCGCAACTGGGCTGCGCTGGCGGGGACCTCGGTCCTCCTGGCGTTGGCGGCGCTGCGCTTTCGCCGGTCTCCGCGCGGACGGCTGGCGACCGATCGGTTGCTTCTGGCGCTGCCGGTGGTGGGCGATGTGCTGCGCAAGGCCGGAGTGGCGCGCTTCACCCGGACGCTGGGGACGCTGGTGGCCTCCGGGGTGTCGATTCTGAAGGGGCTGGAGGTCACCGCGCACACCGCCGGCAACCGCGTGATTCACGATGCCGTCCTCCGCTCCCGGGAATCGATTGCGGGCGGGGCGACGATCGCCGGTCCGCTCGAAGCCTCGGGCGCCTTCACCCCGATGGTGGTGCGCATGGTGGAGGTGGGGGAGCAGACCGGCGGCCTGGACGAGATGCTGAAGCGGATCGCCGACTTCTACGACGACGAGGTGGACGCCGCGCTCGATCTGCTGATCGCCGCGGTGGAGCCGGTGATGATCGTGGTGCTGGGCGTGGTGGTGGGGGGGATGATCGTCGCCATGTACCTGCCGATCCTCGACATGATGAATCTGGTGGCCTGACGGGTTCCGCGGCGCTCGAGGTTGCATCCGTCCCGGCGGCGACTGTAGCTTGCGCGCCGTCGGGCCGGTGCTTCCCGCTTCCCTTCCGCCGCCGCTCGCCGGGGTGGTTCGGGATCCCCGCGGGGAACTCCGCTCGCGCACATCCGAACGCGCTTCCCAATCAATTCGCGCCCCTCCCTCCCAAGGAGCCCCCACATCATGGATTTTGTCCAGAGCGTCACCGACTTCCTGACCGCCTGGGTGGTCGAGGCCGGCATCTCGGTCGGCGGCGAGAAGATTCCCTTCATGGTGATGCTGCTCCTGGGGATCGGCGGATACCTGACGCTGCGGCTCGGGTTCATCCAGCTCTCGCGGCTCGGGCACGGGATCGCGGTCGCGACCGGCAAGTACGACAATCCGGAAGACGCGGGCGACGTCACCCACTTCCAGGCGCTGACCACCGCGCTCTCGGCGACGGTCGGGATCGGCAACATCGCCGGGGTGGCGCTGGCGATCCACTGGGGCGGTCCGGGCGCGCTCTTCTGGATGTGGGTCACGGCGGGGCTGGGGATGGCCACCAAGTACGCCGAGGTTACCCTTGCGCAACGCTACCGGGTCCGCGAGCACGAGGGCGAATGGGCGGGCACGGTCTCCGGCGGACCCATGTACTACATCGAGCGCGGGCTGGGACCGAACTGGAAGTGGATGGCGATCTTCTTCGCCTTCGTGTTGGGGATTACGGCCTTCCTGACCGGGAACGGAATTCAGGCCAACACCGTCGCCGACAACCTGGAGACGCAGTTCGGGATTCCCACGTGGGTCAGCGGCCTGCTGACCTCGGGTGTGGTCGCGGCGGTGATCCTGGGCGGGATCAGCCGGATCGGACGGGTGACGGCGGTGCTCGCGCCGCTGATGGCGCTGATCTACGTCGCGGGCGCGCTGATCGTCATCGCGATGAACGCCGCGGAGGTCTTCCCCACCTTCGGCCTGATCTTCCGCGAGGCCTTCAACCCGACCGCCGGCGTGGCCGGAACGGGGACCGGAGCCTTCCTGGTCACGCTGATGTACGGGGTGCGGCGGGGACTCTTCTCGAACGAGGCCGGACAGGGATCGGCGCCGATCGCCCACTCGGCGGCCAAGACCGAGGAACCGGTCTCGGAAGGGGTGGTCGCGCTCCTGGAACCCTTCATCGACACGATCATCATCTGCACCATGACCGGCCTGCTCGTCATCATGACCGGCGTATGGAACGCCCGCTTCGAGACCGAGGTCGTTCTGAGCGGGGGCGATCTCTCCTACCGCGCGGTGCAGCTCGACGGCGGCTCGATGGAGGTGGCCTCCGACCTGCCGATCCGGATCGACGATGGCTATCACGCCGCGACGGGACCGACCGATCCGCAGCTCTCCTGGCACGAAGTTCCCATCGAGCGGCTCTTTGTGGACGTGGCGCAGACGCGGCCCTTCAGCGGAACGATCGATCCGGAGGCCGGAATGGCGGCCGGCGACGACGGCGGCACGCACACCGCGCTCTACGGAATGGCGGTCGAGAGCGGGGCGCCCCTCACCATGGCGGCCTTCCGGCAGGGGCTCGCGCCGCTGGGGGACTGGGGACACTACATCGTTCTCTTCTCGGTGCTGCTCTTCGCGATCTCGACGGCGATCGCCTGGAGCTACTACGGCGACCGTTGCGCCAACTACCTCTTCGGGGCGGGGGCGGTGATTCCCTACAAGATCATCTTCGTAGGGGTTCACTTCGTCGGCGCGTTGCTGCCGCTCAGCGTGATCTGGGCCATGGGCGACGTGCTTCTGGGGATCGTGATCTGGCCGAATCTGATCGCACTGGCGATCCTGGCCCCGAAGGTCGGGGAGATGACGCGCAGCTACTTCGATCGCCGGCCCTGGGAGAAGGTGCGCGCAGGGCGGAGCGACTCGCGGCCGTAGCGCTCGCGGATCCGGTCGACGGCGCGGGCGATCGTCCGATCCCGTTCCGATTCGAGCGCCGGGGCCTCGCCGAAGAGGTCCCGCTGGGCGCTCTCCGCCTGGCGCACAAGATTGGCGACCCCGACGCCCAGGAGACGGGCCGGTGCGCGGCGGCGGTGGCGGAGCGAATGGAGGAGGGGGGCGGCGGTCGCGAAGATGGCGCGATCGGTCTCGATGCCCTCGGGCTGGGTGCTCGCCGCCTGCCGGGTCCTGAAGTCATGATCCCGCAGCTTGACGGTCACGGTGCGAGCGCGGAGTCCGGCGCGGCGAAGCTGGGCGCCGACCCCGGCGCTGAGCTGGAGGAGACGACGCTCGAGTTCGTCGTCGTCCTGGAGGTCGCTGTGGAAGGTGCGCTCCGAAC
Source organism: Gemmatimonadota bacterium (assembly GCA_022822325.1). Classification (GTDB taxonomy): domain Bacteria; phylum Gemmatimonadota; class Gemmatimonadetes; order Longimicrobiales; family Gaopeijiaceae; genus Bin94. The sequence goes on from JAJEBW010000045.1 coordinate 29,540, forward strand.
TGATCGACCGCCGCGGTTCGCGAACGCCGATCTCGCTCGGATCGATCCCGCGGACCCGTTCCCAGAGCCAGGCCCCCCGCGCACTCCCGAACCAGCGTTCCAGCCACGCGCGCTCGACCGCGGCGGCATCGGCGCAGCTACGGAGTCCCTTCTTCCGCAGCCGCCGCACGAAGGCGGGCCCGATCCCCGGCAGGGCCTCGAGCGGAAAGGGCGCCATGAAGCCGGCCTCGCCGCCCGCCGGCACGATGTGCACCCCGTCGGGCTTGGCCAGACGGGTCGCGACCTTGGCCACGAGACGCTGGCTGCCGCCCCCGATCGACACCGTCACCCGGGTTCGGTCGCGCACCTCGCGGCGGATCCGCTCGGCCGTCGCGGCCGCCTCCTCGCCCTTCAACAACCGCTCCGTCCCGGTGAAGTCCAGGTAGAACTCGTCGACGGAAGCGGGCTGCACAACCGGCGAGAGCTCCTCGAGGACCGTCCTCACCGCCCGGCTGCGTTCCCCGACCGCTCCGCGCGGCACCGGCACGACCAGCGCCTCCGGACACAACCCGAGGGCGCGCGCGGTGGGCATTCCCGAACGCACTCCGTACTCGCGCGCGCCGTACGACGCCGATGTCACCACCCCGCGACCGCTCCGTCCCCCGACGAGCAGGAGCGGGTGCCTCCCGGCCCCCTCCGGGTCTTCCATCCGCGCCACCTGCACGAAGAAACTGTCGCAATCGACCAGGAAGATCGTGCGGGGCCCTTGCCTCGGCATCGTGTCTCCGGTCAAATTCACCTTCCCCTCACCGACAGGCGCGGCGATCAAGCCGGGCCTCCAAGCTAACCCGCCTCACTGGAGAGTCGCCACCGTGGCCTACCCCTTCGAACTCCCTGCTCTCGGCTATCCCTTCGACGCGCTCGAACCGCACATCGACGCTCGCACCATGGAGATCCACCACGGGCGGCATCACGCGGCCTACACCGCCAACCTGAATGCCGCCCTCAAGGACCACGCCGGTCTCCATGGGCTGTCGGCCGAGGCGCTCCTCTCCGACCTCGACGCCCTCCCCGACTCCATTCGGGGCGCCGTGCGCAACAACGGCGGCGGCTTCGTCAATCACAATCTCTTCTGGCAGATCCTGGCCCCGGGCGGCGGCGACGCGCCGGAAGGAGCGCTCGCCGAGGCGATCGACGCGTCCTTCGGGGACCTCGACGCCTTCCGGCGCCAGTTCGCGGCCGCGGCGATGGGACGCTTCGGCAGCGGTTGGGCCTGGCTGGTTGCGGGCGGCGACGGCCTCCGGATCGCATCCACTCCCAATCAGGACACCCCGGTCATGGCGGGGCGGACCCCCATCCTCGGCCTCGACCTCTGGGAGCACGCCTACTACCTCAATTACCAGAACCGGCGTCCCGACTACGTCGCCGCCTTCTGGAGGGTCGTGAATTGGACGGTGGCGGGCGATCGTTTCGCCGACGCGGCCGACTGACCCTCACCTTCTTCCCTCGCGCCCCGGTTCCCTCCAGGCGGAACCGCGCGCCGGCGATCCCATGAGTTCCGACGTCTCCTTCGCGGTTGTCGCCTTCACCTCGTTGCTGATGGTGTACAATCCACTCAGCGCGATGCCGATGTTCGCCTCGCTGACCGCGGCCCAGGCCGTGCGCGAACGCCGTCAGGTCGCATTCATGGCCGTGCTGACCTCGGTCGTGGTGATGCTGGTCTTCGCGTTGGCCGGTGCGTCGATCCTGCGCTTCTTCGCGATCACCACCGAGGCCTTCCAGATTACCGCGGGGGTCATCTTCTTCGGAATCGGCTCGGACATGCTGCAGGCCCGCCGCTCCCGGGTCAAGACGACGCGGCGCGAGCAGGACGAAGCCGCCGGCCGCGAGAATGTGGCGATCATCCCACTGGGACTGCCCACCCTGGCGGGGCCGGGCGCAATGGTGACGGTGATCACTCTCGTCGGCCAGGCCGCGAACCCGGTGCAGATCGGCACCGTCTATCTGGCCGTGACGCTGGTGGGAGCGGTTGCGCTTCCCTGCCTTCTCCTCGCCCCGGCCGCTCTCAATGCACTGGGACGCACCGGCCTCAACGTCGTCACCCGCATCATGGGGCTTCTGGTGATGGTGGTGGGGGTGCAGCTCGCGATCAACGGGGTCAGCGCCGTGGTCGCGAATTGGCGCGGATGAGGGTGAAAACATATGTTTACCGACCCTTCGTCAGGTGCGGCCGAAATTTGACCAGGAGACCGAAATGGGAAACCGGACGACGACTCGCGCAGGGACTTCCTCCGCGCTCGGCGACGGACGCCGGCCGGGGACGCTTCTGCGGTTCGGGATTGCGGCGGCGCTCCTTGCGGTTCCGGTCCAGGGGTGGGCCCAGAGCCTGACCGGTGGCCGCTCCAGCATGCAGGAGCAGTTCAACAAGGGGATCGAGTACGACTACACCCCCCTGCGGAACGCCGCTCACGTCATGCGCTTCGTCGAGCTGGGACTCCTCGTTCGGCTTCCGGGCAACGCGGACTACACGCTTCACCAGGTCAGCTTTCCCTACGCGCGCCCCGAGGTCAGGCTTTTCGTCGAGAGGTTGGCCCGGCAATATCGGCGCGCTTGCGGGGAACAGCTTGTGGTGACGAGCCTGACCCGTCCCCTGGACCGGCAGCCCCGAAACTCGTCGCCGCTGTCGGTCCACCCCAGGGGAATGGCCGTGGATCTCCGGCGCAGCAATGTGCGCGCCTGCCGAAGCTGGCTGGAGGATGTGCTGCTCCATCTCGAACGCAACGGCACCGTGCAGGCGACGCGGGAACGTCGTCCTCCCCACTATCACATTGCGGTCTACACGCGCTCCTACGCGGCGTACGTGGCCCAGTTGGAGAACCGCGAGCCGGAACCGGATCTGCGGGCGGCGCAGTCGGCCGGCGGCCCGGGGAGTCCCGGCGTGATTCGGTACGAGGTCACTCCGGGGGATTCGCTATGGAGAATTGCGTCGATGTACGGCACCAGCGTGGAACGCCTTCGCTCCATGAACGGACTGAGCGGCAATCGCATCTACCCGGGACAGATCATCCGGGTGAACCCGCCGTCGCCCGGATAGGCGCGCACCCGGTCCGGCTGGAGACCGGCAACCGGTCGCGGACCGATGCCTGAGGAAGAGACGGGGCGGGTGGCGAGGACGAAGGTGGACGCTTCGGCGGATTTCTCCACGCAACTCACCGTATCGGTTGTGGTTCCGGTCTACAACGAGGCGGCCACCGTCGAGCGGCTTCTCCGCAGCGTCGCCGAGGTTCCGGTCTCCATGGAGATCATCGTCGTGGACGACGGCTCGACCGATGGTACGCGCAAGCTGCTTCCCCGTCTTCGCGACCAGGGATTGATCGGCCAACTCCTCTTTCACGATCGCAACCGGGGAAAGGGGGCGGCCTTGCGCACCGCCTTCGCGCATGCCACCGGCGACGTCGTCGTCGTTCAGGACGCCGACCTGGAGTACGACCCGGGCGCCATACCGCTCCTTCTGGCCCCCATCGCCGCGGGCGCGGCCGAAGCGGTGTACGGCTCCAGATTTCTCGCCCCCCGTCCACCAGGAGGCAAGCGTTTCTCCTGGCACCGATTCGGCAACCGGACGCTGACCTCTCTCAGCAATTGCCTCACCGGCTTCCGGCTCACCGACATGGAGACATGCCAGAAGATGATCCGGACCGACCTGCTCCAATCGCTGCCCCTTACGGTCGACCGCTTCGGAATCGAACCGGAGATCACGGCCCGGCTGGCGCAGGCCAGGGCGCGCATCCTGGAACTCCCGATCCCCTACCGGGGCCGTTCCTACGCCGAGGGCAAGAAGATCGGATGGAAGGACGGCGTGGCCGCAATCTGGTTCATCGCGCGCAGCAGCCTCCTGCCGCCCCGGGCGAGGCCCTGGAAGGGTCGCAATCCGCGGAACGCGCATCCACCGGCCCGAGGGAGGACTCGCCCATGAGCGTGAATCGTTCGGCCGGGCCTGCGGAACGCGGCCGGATGATCGGGCCGGGATCCGGCGGACGCCTGCCATCCCGTCCGGAGCGCTGCACTGCGACCGGGATTTCCATCCTGCGGAAGGGGTCGTTCCCGGTGTCCGCCCTGATCCTTCTCACGGCTTTGTCCTGCCGCGGGGACCCGGCCAGCGACCTGAACTCCGCCATCCACCGCGATTCCGCCAACGTCGCCATCATCGAAAACCACATGGAAGACCGTCCCTTCGACGGGCGGATCGTTCGCATGGCCGACCTCGCGACGCCGGATGACGCACTCTCTCCGCGTCCATGGGGGGTCGTGGCGCACCGGGCCACGCAACGCGTGTTCGTGGCGGATGCGGCGGGCGGAAGAATCGCCGTCTTCGACGCCAACGGCGCATTCCTGAGCGAGTTGGGACGGTTCGGAGAGGGTCCGGGGGAATTCCTGCTTCCCGGCGCGCTCGCAATCGAGGCGTGCGACGACGAATCCTGTCGCGGACTGGCCGGACGGGCCGAGGTGGTGGTCGCATTGGACCCACGGCGCGCCGTCCTTAGCCGATGGTCCGCCGACGGTGAATTCCTTGGCGAGGAACGCATGCCGGCCGACTACAGGGGGTTTGCCTTCGCTCTCGGACCCGGCCATTTCACTTCCATCGCCTCTTCGGGGAACGCGGGCACGGTGGTCGAGCAACGGCTGGAGGTGCAGGGAGCCGCAGGAAGGCAGGTCATCCATGAAGTCACCCAGGAGATGACCCTGGCGAGTTTGCCCTGTGGGACCCTGCCCGCGCCCCGCGTCTTGTCGCCGGACCTGGTCTGGACCCCCGCCGACCGCGAGTTCCACTATCTGCACGGCCTGGGCTACCGAATCGACACCTGGTCGGACGGTGCGTTGCGGAGGAGCGTTCGCCGCCCGGTCGCGCCGATCGCGGCAACGCGCGAAATGGCCGTGGCGGCGACCCGGATCGATTCCGGCCCTTACGGCGCGTTCATGAGGCAGTGCAACGTCACGGCCGAGGAGCTTGTCGCCGCCGTGGGTCATGCGGAAGAACTGGCGCCGGTGATCGGGTTGGCGGTCGACCCCGGAGGCAGGGTCTGGGTGGCTCGAAGGATTGGCGGATTGTTGCCCGAGGCGATCGACATCCTGGACGCCGGAGGCGAATACCTGGGGACGGCGATGGCGGACGCGCTGCCCGTCGCGTTCCTCTCCGAATCGCGCTTCGTCGGGCTGCGCCTGGAATCGTCCACCGGAACGTTGCGGGCTTCGGTCCACGAAATTCGCGACGAACCGCTGTCTGCCGGGATTCAGGCACGGGCGGACGGGGCAGGGCAAGCAGCGAGGCCGCGAGCGGTCGAAGGATCGGAGGAGGTGGTGGAACCCACGCCGACCGGTAGTCCCGAGTCCCCCAACCCGGCGGGCCTGCGGGAATTCCGGGATTGCCCCTTTTGCCCCCTCATGGTGGAACTGCCGTCGGGTCGATTCCTGATGGGGCGAGCGGAGGGGGAAGAGGAGCGGGCTGGATTGAGCCGGGATCCGAACCGGCCACAGCTTGCGAGGGACAGCGAGATGCCCCGGCTGGAGGTGGAGATCGCGCAACCGTTCGCCCTTGGAAAGTACGAAGTCACCTTCGAGGAGTGGGAACAGTGCGTCGCAGCGGGTGGATGCACCCACCAGCCCACCGACCGGGGGTTTGGGCGCGGCAACCGGCCCGTGATCCACGTTTCCCGTCTGGATGCCGAAGAGTTTCTGGCGTGGCTGCGCGACCTGACAGGGCAAGCCTACCGATTGCCCAGCAGCGCCGAGTGGGAATACGCGGCGCGCGCCCGCACCAACACCGCCCGCTGGTGGGGCGACGAGCTCGGCGCCGGGCGGGCCGTCTGCAACGGATGCGGCAGCGCATGGGACGATCGCTCGACTGCGCCCGTGGGCTCCTTTCCACCCAATCCATGGGGCCTGCACGACATGCTCTCGAATGTGTCCGAAGTGGTCGCGGACTGTTGGCACGATACCCATGTCGGCCATCCGACCGACGGGTCGCCGCGCCTTGAGGCGCCGGCGGGATGGCCGGACGGCGAATGCGCAAGAGCCACCTGGCGGGGTGGCGGCTGGTCCCACTACACCTGGACCGTGCGTGCCGCAACGCGCACCGGGGGGAACATGGGACTCGATTATCGGGCCGATCATCCGGTCGCCGGAGGCAGCCGGGGCTTTCGGGTGGCACGTACCGTGGACCATCGCTGATCTCGCACCTGAATTGCCCGACCGACTCTTTCGGCGAAGTCGGTTGGCGTCGCCAGGTCGCCGCGGGGCCCGCAAGTCCACATGAACCCGATCCACGTGAACGCGGCCGGCGGCAAGCCAGGGTGACGAAGCGGCGGAACACCCCCCTGGGCAGGCACGCCGCCAGGACGCCTGTCGATGTCTCGACGAGACCGGACGGAAGGTCGGGGTCGTTCCGGAGGAGCCCAGCCCGTCCACCGGCATCCCGTTCATGAAACGGGAACCGCCCGGGGAACGCCGTGCATGGAATCCCAGGCAACCGACAGTGCTGCAAATACCGATCCGGAAGTTGGCCGATTTCGCTATTTGAATGCCCATCGAATTCGCCGACCATGTCGCCGCACCCGAAACGGCCCCGGCGGACGGGGTCAAGGCATTCAGAGAAAGCGAGAGAGACATGTCTGACAGAAGCGGCTTCACCCTGATCGAACTCCTCATCGTCCTCGTCATCATCGGGATCCTGGCGGCCATTGCGGTTCCGCGCTTTTCCGCCACGCGCGAGATGGCCTACTACGCCGCGATGAAGGCCGATGTCCGGAATGTGGCGGCGCTCCAGGAGCTCCATCACGCCGGCAACTACACCTACTCGGCATCGGCGGCGACGCTCGGCTTCGTCGCTTCGGATGGGGTCAACGTCACCCTGGATGCATCCTCCACCGGCTGGTCGGCTACAGCGACTCACGATGCCCTCGATGCCGCGGAGGGCTGCGTGGTCTTCTATGGCGACGCCACCGCGCCCACTCTGGGTTCCACCACTCCGACGGCGGAGGGCCAGGTCGAGTGCACGGACTGACGACTCCGTCCGCAGTGCGGATCCCCGGGGGGAGCGGGCCACGCGCGGGGGCCTCGCTGCTGGAGGTCGCTCTGGCGCTGGCGATCGTCGCGGTGCTGGCTCCCCCCATCGTCGCGACCGCGTCGGCCGCCCGGAACGCGCTGCTTCTGCGGCAGGCGGTGGAGAGCGCGGCCCGGCTGCTGGTCGAGGCGCGCTGGACGGCGATTCGCGAAGGCGGCGCGACCGTCGAGTTCACGACCGAGCCGGCGCGTGGGCAGGTGTTCTCGTCGGCGGGCGACACCGTGTTTTCCGTCGCTCTGGGTCCCGGCGGGGTCGCACTGCATCTTTCGCGCGACCGCGCCGTCAGCCGGATCCGCTTCGGACCGCTCGGGCTCGGGTGGGTCGCGAGCCAGACGCTGCGCTTCACCCGCGCGGGCGAGGAGCGCCGGTTGGTGATTTCCTCTCTGGGAAGGGCTTCGCGGCGATGAACCGGTCGGGGACCACCCTGGTCGAGGTCATCGTCGCGATGGCGCTGGCGGGGATCGCGGTGATGAGCGTGGCTTCGCTGACGATCGCGGCCACCCGGACGCTGGCTCGGGCGCGGGCGCTGGACGAAGCCTACGAGCTGTTGCAGAGCTTCGTGGATTCGGCGCGGATGTCCACCGGTCCGGATGCCGGCGCGCGCGCGCACCCACTGGGCACACTGAGTTGGGAGCTGGCGGCGAGTCCCGGCGAGAGCTGGGCGCGCTTCGACCACATCGCCCTGGATGATTCCGTCGTGGTGCACTTTGCGGTTGCCTCCACCCTCGCCCCGCGCGCAACCGACCGATGAGGGGGTCGGCGCATATGCGGGGAAGTGGGGGATTCGCCCTGGCCGAGGCGATCGTCGCGGGCACGCTGGCGCTTCTGGTGATCCAGGTGGTCTGGTGGGTGGTCGCGGTTCAGAGCGCGGTCGCGAGCCGTGTCGTGCGGGAGGCGCGGGTCCTCGATGAGGCGCGGCTGGTTCGTCACCTGCTCGCGACCGAGGCGGGGCAGGGAAGGGGTGGGATGGATTGGTTCCTGGATGGGGACACGCTGCGCCTGCGTGGATTTCGGGGCGTGGCGGTGGCCTGTCACAGCCAGGACGGCGCGGCATGGCTCGCCGCTCTCTCCGGATTCCGGGCTCCCGATCCCGCCAAGGATTCGGCGCTGGTTCTGGCGGCGTCGGGGCGATGGGAGGTCTCGCGCATCGCGCGGCGCGGCAGCGCGGCCGGGGGGGCGTGCCGACCGCCGCCGGGTTTCGCCACCGAGGCACTGGTCCTTGATCCTCCCCGCCCGGGCGCCCTGGCCGCCCTCTGGTTTGAGCGGGGCGCGTATCGCTTCGCGGGAGGCACGCTTCGCTACCGCCCCGGCCGCGCGGGTTGGCAGCCCGTTACCACCGCATCGATCGACACCGACTCGACCCGGGTCGAGATCCGAAACCCGAATGTCCTGGAGGTGCGTTCCTGGTGGCAAGGCGGCGATTCGCTGCGCAGTCGATCCTGGACTCACCGGGGGCTGGAACGATGACGGCCGCCGCGGACAGTCGGGCCGGCCATGCGCTGGCGCTGGTTCTCGTGGCGATGGCGCTGCTCGGGGCAATCGCATCCACCGCCATGATCGCGGCGCTCGGACAACTGCGAGCCGCCGCCGTCTCCGGCCGGGTCTACGAAGCGCGTACGGGCGCCCGGGCCGCCCTGGACCGGGTTCTCGACCTTGCGACGGGGTTGCCGCGATCACGGGTCGGCGATACCGCCACGGTTCTGCTGAATCGTGGGCTGGGCGATCACCTGGCGACCCGCGTCGTGGACCATCGACTCGGGCCGGAGTTCCATCTCCTCCTTGGCGAGGCTCGCACCAGCGACGGAGTTGGGGCGCGGTTGGGGCGCCTGGTCTGGTGGATCGATCCCGCGTCCCGGGTCGCGACCCATCGGGCGGCGATCGAGGCACCAGCGGTCCGGATCGCGGCGGGAGCTCGGGTCGACACGACCTCGGTGCTGGATCCGCGGCGTGGGGTGGCGGCCTGTGGGCACCTGCCCGCGCTTGCGGCCTCGCCGGGCCCGTTCTTTCCCGCCTCTCGTCCACTCCCGAACCCGCCGGTCTGGGGCGCCACCGAGGCGAACTCCGATCTGGGGAGGATCCGGTTGGGATGGCTGGGTCCGCGGCTGCTGCGGGCGCTGGCCGACCACGCCGCCGTCGAGACCGTCCCCCTCGCCGCCGCCGGATGCACCGCATGCTGGTCCGGCCTGGTCTTCCACGACGGCGACGCGGTGATCAGCCGGGAACATGCCGGCGTGCTCGCGGTTCTCGGCGATCTGACCTTCTCGGCGGGGGCGAACTGGTCCGGTCTGGTGCTGGCGTCGGGGAATGTCGAGGTGCAGCGATCGGCAACCGTCCGCGGACTGATTCGGGCGGGCGGCACGGTCGCTCTTGCTCCCGGATCGCTTGTGGACGGATCGGCCTGCACCGCATTGGGATCGCTGGCGAATGTCGGTTCACTTCACCGTCCGGTTCCGCTGGATGCGCGGTCGTGGTTGATGCCGGTCGCCGCGGTACCGGCCCCCGGTCGCAGGGAGGAGGAATAATGGGGATTTTCGGCAAGAAGCGAACGACGATCGGACTGGATGTCGGTCGCGGAATGATCAAGTTGGTCGAGCTCGATCACGGGGGCGACCGGCCCGCGTTGCGCCGCGCCATTGCCGGGCCGGTTCCGCCGGAATCGGTTGTCGACGGCGAGATCGTCCACAGGGACCAGGTAGCCGCCGCCATTCGCGATCTGGCCTCGGAAGCCGGTCTCCAGTCGGCCTCTGTCGCGACTGCGCTCGGAGGTCACAGCGTCTTTGTCAAGACCGTGGAAACCACGGCGTCCAGTGCGGAGGAGGCTACCCGGGAGGTGCGGCGCACCGCGGCCGAACACATCCCCTTTTCCCTCGAAGGCGTGCATCTGGATCTCCAGGCGTTGCGTCCGGTTTCCCGCGACGGGCCGGCGGAGGTGCTTCTCGTCGCGGCCAAGAGGGAGAGCGTGGCCGCCCGCGTCGCCCTGCTGCAGGAATGCGGATTGGGCGTCTCGTTGCTGGACTCGGAGGCGCTCGCGCTTTGCAACGCCCTTGCGCACAACTACCCGGGCGCTCGCGGCGGCAGTGTGGCGCTCGTCAATGTCGGCCACGAAATCACCAGCATCATCGTTCTCTTGGATGGTCGTCCGCTCCTCATCCGCGATCTGCCCCTCGGATTGCGGCGATTTCGCGAGCTCCTGGAACGCGTCTATGGATTGTCCCCGAGGTGGGCGGACGAGGTCATCCTGAACCGGCGCGAGTTGCAGGGGCTCGACCGAGCGCTCGAGACCGGCGCGGATGTGGTTGCGGTGGAGATCGAGCGCGCGCGGGCGGTCGTCGGAACCCGTCGGCCGGGTGGTGGGGTGGGGAGGGTGTATCTCAGCGGCGGCGGCGGATGCATGCCGGGCGTGGCCGGGTTCCTGGGGCGACGCCTCAAGATGGAAACGCACGTTGTCAATCCCTGTGCGCGGATCGACGTCCCTTCGGGGGGTGGCGGTCGCAACGATCTCGCGCAGACCTCGCCGCTCTTCTTCCAGGCCATGGGTCTGGCGCTGCGCATCCCTGCCTAGAGGAGGACTCAGTGCTCGAAATCAATCTGCTTCCGGGGAAGGAGGGGGGGCGTCGCGCGTCCGTCCGGCCTCGTGCCATCCCGCGGTTCCTGGCCACCGCCCGGTTCGATCCGTGGCTGCTCTGCTCAGTCGCGGTAGCGCTGGGGTCGGCAGGGCTTTCCCTTCACCTGATTCGCCTGGGCGCCGGATTGGAGCCGGAAATGGAAGCCCAACTGCAGGATGCACTTGCGGATTCCATCGAAGGAGCGGAAGCGGCTCTCGTCCGGGAGAAGTCGGACCGAACGAGGGACTCGCTTGTGGCGCGGATCCTGCGGATCGAGAGTCTGGACCGGGGTCGGTATCGGTGGCCGCACCTGCTCGACGAGATCTCTCGCGCACTGCCCGGCGGCATCCGGATCAGCGCAATCTCGGAGGTGATGCCGGTCCCCGATCCTGCGATCGCCGGGACCTCGCCGGCCGTCGATGCGGAAGATCCGAACGCCGTGCTTCCGACCCGTTTTCGGGTGGAGGGCTTCGCGCTCGACAACTCCACCCTCACCCAGTACTGGAACCGTTTGGAGGCATCCTTTTTCATACAAAAGGTCAATCTTGTCAACACCGAGGCCGTCCACCTGGGCGGCAGCGGCGAGCCTCCCTCTTCCCGCTACCGCTTCGTGCTGGAGGCGGACTCGGAGGAGGCTCCGCCCGACGTGCTCGACCTTCGGAATCCAGGGCGGACAGCGCCATGATCGTCGGCCTTCCCACCGACCCTGCCCGCCGGGGCGCGATGCTCGCGGCGACTCTGGCGCTGGTTGGACTCTACTTCGTTCACAGTTGGATCCATGTGCCCAGGCGGGAGCGCGCGGAGGGCGTGCAGGCGCGGATTCAGGAAATCGAGTCGCATCTGCGGGCGGGTCCCGGCCTTCCTTCGACCGTTGTCGGGAGCCAACCATCGCAGATCGACCGCAACCCCCTTCTCGGCCGCCACCTCACGCACCTGGAATCCCTCATTCCGGCGGCCAGCGAACTGCCGGCGCTACTGGAATCGATCTCGACCGAGGCCGCGCGGGTCGGCGTTACAGTCACGCTGCTCCGTCCCGAACCCCCCCTGCCCGGCGAACCCTATGCGACCTGGAGCTACCGGATCGCGGCCCGGGGCGGTTACCACGAGATCGCCGCCTTCATCACCGCGATCGCCTCGCTGGATCGCATCCTGGTTCCCGGCGACCTCCACATCCATCCATCCCCCGGCGACGAGCCGGTTCCCGCCGAAGCCGTCCTGGCCGAATTCATCATTCGCACCCATGTGAGGCCGAATCCACCATGACACGATGTTCCCCACTTCCCACGCCCCCCGTTCGCGCAACCCAACGGGCCCGAAGGATCGCGGTGGCTCGACGACCCGCCGACCACGCGCACGAGTCCCGGCAATGCCGAAGCGGCGGCGGGGCAAAGCGTCCTGAGCGCGTCCGCCTCGTCACGCTGCCGCCGCCGTCCAAGCCACTCGCTCCCGCAATCCGATCTCGCCAAGGCGCGGGCCGCCTGCCTTTCCCCGCCCTCGGCGCTCTCCTTGCGACGCTGGCCGGACCCCTCGCCCTCAACGGGCAAGCGTCCCCTGCCGATGACCAGCCGCCGGAGCCGAACCCGGGCGCTCTGAGCTACGAGCGCGAATGGTTTCGCTACCAGCACGATGGCCGGCGGGATCCATTCCTGCCCACGCCGGAGCTCGGCAATCCTCTCGAAGGCGTCTCGGCGCCGTCTCCACCGGCCCGGCTTCTCGGGATCATCCACCATCCGGAACGCTCCGATCTCGGGATCGCGCTGCTTGCCGGACCGGAGGCGACGACCCGCCCCGGGGGAATGGCAGCCATCCGCTTGCGCATTGGCCAGAGCCGCGCCGGAGTTCGTCTGGCCCGGATCCTTGCCGACCGGGTGGTGATCGAGGCGGATGGATCCGGAGGAACTCTCCGCCACGCGATCCATCTGCCCGAGAGATCCCGCGAGAGGAGGCCGCGATGACGCGCCGCGCACTCCTTCATCTGGCGGCCATCGGCGCAGTCTCCGCGCCAGGCGGCGCCCCCGCGCAGAATCCTCCGCCTGGGCCGGAGCCCCTTCGCGCACCCGTTACGGTCACCTTCGTCGACACTCCGATTCGCGAGGTTCTCTTCACCTTCGCCGAGTTCGCCGACCGCTCGATCGTGCCCGGCGCCGAGGTGGACGGCATCCTGTCGGCCGAGATCCGCAACCAGCCCTGGGATGTGGCGTTGCGCGCCCTGCTGGAAGCGCACGGACTGGTCTTCCGCGAGGACTCGACCGGCATCATCCTGGTCGAGCAGGCGACCCGGCTCTTCGAACGCGAAGCCGTGCTGCCGCTTCGCACCGAGGTGTTTCCGGCGAGCTGGACCAGTGTGGGGGAGTTGCACGAAATGGCGCTTCCCCTGCTGTCCGAGCGCGGGCGGGCGTCGGCCGGATTCGAGACCAACACCCTGGTCGTGACCGACATTCCGCGCATCCTTGGCGAGGTGGGCGCGCTGGTGGAGGCGGTGGACCGGCCGGTCCGCCAGGTTGACATCGCGGCCAAGATCGTCTTCGTCAATCGCACGGAGCTCGAGGGACTCGGGATCACCTACGACTTCAAGGATCTGGAGGGCAATCAGCTCAACCTCCTCAATGCCGGAGCCAAGGATCTGGACGGCGACGGCAAGATCGATCTCACGGAGGAATCCGTCCCCACCGGCGCCGACGTCGTGGCGCTCGGGGGCAACTCGATCGCGGCTCTCGGCAATGCAACCAACCGGGTCGCCGGGCCAACGCTCTCGTTGCTGACCACCCTGGTCGCGGGCAGGCACACGCTGGTCGGCTTCATCGACGCCCTGGAATCGGCGCAGCTCACCGAAGTCGAGGCGCAGCCCTCGGTTCGCGTCATGGACAACCGCACCGCGCGCGTGGTCGTGGGAGAGGAGACGCCGGTCCGGGTGCTGGACGCGGGCGCGCAGTCCCAATCCGGCGGCGAGGGCGGAGTGCAGGGCGCCTTTCCGGTGGCCACCGTCGACTACAAGGAGACCGGGGTGATCCTGGAAGTCACGCCGCGCATCGCCGCGGAGAATCGCATCCTCCTGGAGCTGGCGGCCGAGCGCTCTTCGGCGGACATCGCTCCCTCCGACGTGGGGTTCGTTTTTCGCAGACAGAAGGCGGAATCGCGCATTCTGGTGGAGAGCGGCGAGACCGTCGCGATCGGAGGGCTGACGGTGACCGAGCTGGGCGAGGTGCGTTCGGGCATCCCCCTGCTGATGGATCTTCCACTCCTGGGATGGCTGTTTCGCTCCCGCAGAGAGTCGGCCATCCGCCGCGAACTCCTCGTCATGGTGACGCCGACAATCGTGGGAGACGCTTCCCCATGACGGGAGCATTGGCTATCCATGTAGGCGCGCCCGGCGCCGAGTCCGGGCACCGTCCCGTCCTCCACTCCACCCGCAGCCGAGTCTCTCTCCCCGGACCTCATGCCGTTTTCCCGTCTCTCCTTTCACACCGCCGGCGAGTCCCACGGGCGGGGCCTCGTCGCCATCGTCGAGGGGTTGCCCGCGGGATTGCCGCTGGATCCGGCGACCGACATCGACCCGGATCTTGCGCGCCGGCAAGGGGGACATGGCCGCGGCCGAAGAATGAAGATCGAATCGGACCGCGCCGAGATCGTCTCGGGACTCCGGCTTGGCGTCACCCTGGGTTCTCCCCTCTCGCTTCTGATCCGGAATCGCGACTGGAAGAACTGGACCACGGCCATGTCGCACCATCCGCCGGATCCGGAGGGCAATCCGAAGGCGCTGAGGCCGGTCTACCTGCCGCGGCCGGGCCACGCCGATCTGGCGGGGGTTCTCAAATACGACCGGCGGGACGCGCGCGACATCCTGGAACGGGCCTCGGCGCGGGAGACCGCGGCCCGGGTGGCGTGCGGCGCGGTTGCCAGGCTGCTTCTGCGGCGGGTGCTCGGCGCGACCGTGGGAAGTCATGTCACCCGCATCGGCGATGTGGAGGCCGCCCACCCCGACCCCCTGCCCGAGGACCTCAATGCCGCTTCCGATCCCTCGCCCGTCCGCACACTCGATTCGGCGGCCGAAGCCCGCATGATCGCGGCCATCGACGAGGCGCGCCGGGAGGGCGACACCCTGGGCGGCTGCTTCGAGGTGGTCGTGCGCGGCCTCCCGGTCGGACTTGGCAGCCATATCTCCTGGGACCGGAAGCTGGACGGACGACTCGCGCAGGCCGTGATGTCCGTTCACGCGATCAAGGGGGTGGAGATCGGACCGGCGCTGGCCAATGCGTCCCGGCCGGGATCCCGAGTGCACGACGCCATCTTGCGCGACGACGACGCCTCCCGGTCCGGTGGCTTCGGGCGGGCCGGAAACCGGGCGGGCGGTCTGGAAGGAGGGATCACGACCGGCTCTCCGCTGGTGGTGCGCGGCGCCATGAAGCCGATCTCGACTCTGCTGCGCAAGCGACTCCCCAGCGTGGACCTGCGAGACGGATCGACGCGGGAGGCGACGGTGGAGCGGAGCGACGTCTGCGCCGTCCCGGCTGCCGCCGTGGTCGCGGAGGCAATGGTGGCGCTGGTCGTGGCCGACGCCATTCTGGAGAAGTTCGGGGGGGATTCGCTCACCGAGCTTGCGCGCAACTTCGAGGGCTACATGAAGCGGCTGGCCACGCGCGGTTTCGGAACGCGCACCGGGGAGGCACGGTGACCGCCGCGCCGGAGGGTCGGGTTGCAGGCGGCGATCCACCTCGGAATCCGGGCCCCGGCATGGACGGGACCGTCGTGCTGATCGGCTTCATGGGAGCGGGGAAGTCCACGGTGGGCGCGCTCGTGGCCAGGGAGGCGGACCGCCCCTTCTACGATCTCGACAGCGAGATCGAGCGCCGCGAAGGAACCCCGGTGGCCTCCATTGTGCGGGACCGTGGCCTCGCCGCGTTTCGGCGGGTGGAGGCCGCGGTGGCGCGAGAGCTCATGGCCCGGGGCCGCGCGGTGATCGCCACGGGCGGAGGATGGGCGGCCGAACCCGGGAACCTCGATCGGCTTGGAGCGGGGGCGACCACGGTCTGGCTGCGCGTCGGCGCGCGGACCGCACTGGAACGAATCGCGGCCTCGGACGATATCCGTCCCCTGCTGGAGGTGCCCGATCCGCGGGCGGTTGCGGAGTCCCTGCTGCGTGAACGGACGTCCTGGTACGCGCAGGCCCACACTGCGATCGACACCGAGGGCAAGTCGCCGCGGGCCGTGGCGCGCGAGGTGCTGGCGAGTCTGGAAACCGATTCATGGAAGTGGAACCAGGGGAGAGATCCGAAGTGAAGTTGGTCATCGTGGAGTCGCCCGCCAAGGCGAAGACGATCGAACGATTCCTGGGCGCGGACTATCGGGTCGAGGCATCGAACGGCCACATCCGGGATCTGCCGACGAAGGCAAGCGACACCCCCCGCGAGATCCGCGGCGAACCCTGGGCGAAGCTCGGCGTCGACACCGGGGGGAGCTTCCGGCCGGTCTGGGTGGTGCCCGAACAGAGCCGCAAGAAGATCGCGGAGTTGCGCAGGGTCATGAGCCGGGCCGACGAAATCCTCCTGGCCACCGACGAAGACCGGGAGGGCGAATCGATCAGTTGGCACCTCGTCGAGACATTGAAGCCGAAGGTGCCCGTAAAGCGCATCGCCTTTCACGAGGTCACGCGCTCGGCGATTCGCAGTGCGCTCGCCAACCCCCGCGAGGTGAATCGCCGGCTGGTCGAGGCCCAGGAGGCGCGCCGGGTGCTCGACCGCCTCTTCGGCTTCGAGCTCTCCGAGGTCCTCTGGAGAAAGGTGCGCTACGGGCTGAGCGCGGGGCGGGTCCAGAGCGTCGCGCTGCGGTTGATCCTCGATCGCGAGGCCGAACGCCGTCGCTTCCAGCGTTCCCGCTACTGGGTGGTTCGGGCAACGCTCGCCGCGCGGGAGGGCGAGTTTCCGGCGCAACTGATCCAGGCCGGGGACAAGCGGATCGCCAACTCGGGAAGCTTCTTCGATTCCTCCACCGGCGAGCTCCTGGCCTCGAAGAAGGCGGTCGTCCTCGATGCCGACGCAGCGGGCGCCGCGGCGGAGGCGGCGTTCGCGGCGACGCCGTGGCGGGTGTCCGGGGTAAAGCGCGAGACGCGTCGCCAGAGGCCCCCTCCGCCCTTCACCACCTCCACGCTCCAGCAGGTTGCCAGCGGGCGGCTGCGCTTGTCCCCCGACCGCACCATGCGGATCGCGCAAAACCTGTACCAGGGAGTCGAGATCGGCGGCGGCGCGCGCGAGGGGCTCATCACCTACATGCGCACGGATTCGCTGACGCTCTCGAACCGGGCGCTGGCCGACGCCGGGAAGCACATCCGGACGGCCTTCGGCGAGGACTACTACGACGGACCCCGGCGGTACCGCACCCGTTCGCGATCCGCGCAAGAGGCCCACGAGGCGATACGGCCCACCGACATCTCGCGCACTCCGGACCGGATGGCGCGCTTTCTGGATGCGGATGCGCTGAAGCTCTACCGCCTCATCTGGATTCGCACCGTCGCCTCCCAGATGGTGGACGCACAGGTGGACCGCACCACGATCGACTTCGCGGCGGACATCGAGGGCGTCGAACACATCTTCCGCGCGACGGGGTCGGTGGTCCGTTTTCCCGGCTTTCTCCGCGTGGCTCCCGACGCCAGGACGAGCGACCAGCGCCTGCCTGCACTCGAGACCGGAGCGCTCGTTCACGCCCGTGCCGCGACCCTGGCCCGGCAAGCGGGGAAAGCGGAGGACCAGACGGGGACCGCAACGACTCTCCTCGGGGTCGAAGCGGAGGGCAAGGAGACCCGGCCACCCGCGCGCTATTCGGAGGCTTCTCTCGTCAAGCGGCTGGAGGAGAAGGGGATTGGCCGCCCGTCGACCTACGCCGAGACGCTCCGGAAGCTGCGCCGCCGCGACTACGTGAAGAAGCGCTCAGGAGGACTCGTTCCCACCTTCGTCGGCATGGCGGTCAACGATCTGCTGTGCCGCCACTTCACCCGCTACGTCGACACCGGCTTCACCGCGCGCATGGAGGACGACCTCGACGAGATTGCCGCGGGCGACCGGGATCGAAGCGGTTTCCTGGGCCACTTCTATTGGGGCAGCGGCGACGAACCCGGACTCAAGCCCGAGATCGAGGATCGGAAGGACGCGATCGAGTATCCCGTGATCGCTCTGGGCGACTGTGCCCGCACCGGAAAGCCGATCCGCATCCGCATCGGAAAGCGCCTGCCCTACCTGGAGCGCGGCGAGGGGCGCGACAGGGAGACGGCCAGCGTTCCCGACGACGTTCTGATCGACGAATTGACGGTGGAACGCGCCGCGGAGCTGATCGAGTCGGCGGGCGACGTGCTCATCGGCGCCGATCCCGAGAGCGGACTGCCGATCTACGGAAAGTCCGGCCCCTACGGTCCCTATCTCCAAATGGGCGAAGGAGGACGGGGGACGAAGGGGCGCCGAACCCAAAGTCTGCCGCGGGACTGGAGCCGCCACAATCTGACGCTGGAGGATGCGCTTCGCCTGCTTTCGCTGCCCCGCTCGCTGGGGAAGGACCCCGCCACCGGGCGCGAAATCGTCGCCACCGTGGGCGGCCTCGGTCCCTTTGTCAAGCCGGCCGATGCGAAGCGGGGCGAGGCGCGCGGGATCGAGTCGCTGGACCGGGTCTTCACGATCACGCTGGCGGAGGCGACGGCGCTGCTCGCCCAGGAGAAGAAGTCGCGCCGCCGCGGACCGGCGGTTGTGAGGTCGCTTGGGGCCGATCCGGCTACGGGTTCGAAGATCGAGATCCGCAAGGGCAGATGGGGACCCTACGCAACCGACGGAAGGGTCAACGCAAGCCTTCCGAAGGGAACCGATCCAAAGGAGATCGCACTGGAAGAGGCGGCCGCGCTGCTGGCCGCGAAGAGGGAACGGGCCGGTGCGAAGAAGGGCGCCCCAAAGGGGAAGCGCCGGTCGCGCAGGGGCGCCGCCGTTCGGAGGTCGCGCTGAACGGGTCGCCGGGGACCGGGGGAGCGACCGTCGTCGGATGCGGGCCGGCGGCGCGGAACCAGCCGTGGTCGGAGCGCGGGACGGTGGAGGTCGCGGCGGGTCCGGCGGCGAGAGCGCGATCATGAAAGAAGAGATCGCCCGGTTTCTCGACCACCTCGAGGTGGTGCGCAATCTCTCCGACCGGACCATTGCGGCCTATCGGCGCGACCTCTGCGATCTGGAGGATTTTGTCGGGGTCTACCTGGGTCGCGAGAGCTGGGAATGGGAGGAACTCGACCGGGGCGTGGTCCGCGCATTCCTTGGGGAGGCGGGCCGACGGGGCCTGGCCGCGGCCACCATCGCGCGCAAGCTGTCGGCCGCGCGTTCCTTCTTCGCCCATCTGCACCGCGAAGGCGTCGTCGCGGCCAACCCCCTGCGCGGCGTCAGGGGTCCCAGGCGGGACCGCACTCTGCCCGGCCACCTGCGCCTCCCCGAGATGGAGGCCCTCTTCCGGCACGCGACCGAGACGGCCGCCGAACGCAACGATCTCCCCGCGACCCGCCTCCTCGCCGCGCTGGAACTGCTCTACGGGAGCGGCCTCCGCCTCGCCGAACTCCGCTCCCTCGACCTCGCGGCCATCGACTTCGACCGCAATCAGTTGCGGGTGATGGGCAAGGGGCGCAAGGAACGGATCGTGCCGATCACCGAAGCGGCCGCCCGCGCCATCCGCAACTACCTTCCCCGGCGCGCCGAAGCCGCCGCTCCCGACTGCGACGCGCTCCTGGTCGGCCGCCACGGCGGACGCCTCACGGACCGCTACATCCAGAAGACCGTCCGCGATGCGCTGGTCCGCTTCGCCGAGCGATCCAATCTCTCCGTCCACTCCCTTCGCCACAGCTTCGCCACCCATCTGCTCGACGGCGGCGCCGACCTCATGGCGGTCAAGGAACTTCTCGGCCACGCTTCGCTCGGCACCACCGGCATCTACGCTCACACCTCGCGGGAACGGTTGCGGCGCGTCTATTCCCACTCGCATCCGCGTGCATGAGCCCGCCTCGCGCACCGGCCCTGCCCCGCACCGCACAGCGGCGCGTTATCTTTCCCTCCCTCCGAGCCCCGGGCTCCCCTTCCTCCGAATCCGGCTCCGCTCCCCTCCGGACCCGCCCTCGCCGCCGACCCGCATGATCTCCCCATGTCCCCCGACCCATCGCCCTACACCCATTCCAGCCTTCGGCCCGGCGCCCCCATGCACGCCACCACCGTGATCGCCGTTGCGCGCAACGGCAGAGTCGCGATGGCGGGCGACGGCCAAGTCACGATGGGCGACGCCGTGGTCAAGGGGGCGGCCCGAAAGGTGCGCCTGCTCGCCGCCGATCGCATTCTGGCCGGCTTCGCGGGCGCGGTGGCCGACGCCTTCACCCTCTTCGCCCTCCTCGAGGCCAAGCTCGAGAGGTGGCCTTCCAATCTGCCGCGCGCCTGCGTGGAGCTTGCCAAGGAGTGGCGGACCGATCGCTATCTGCGCCGCCTGGAGGCGCTGCTGGTGGTGGCCGACCGCGATCACCTCTTCCTGGTCGGAGGAGACGGCAATGTGATCGAGCCCGATCTCCCGATCCTCGCCATCGGGTCGGGGGGCGCCTACGCGCTGGCCGCCGCCCGCGCCCTCTACGACCATCCCGAACTGGACGCCGCCGGGATTGCTCGCCGCAGCCTTGAGATCGCCGCCGACATCTGCGTCTACACCAACCGCGAGATCACCCTGCTGGAGCTGAAACCCGTATGACCCCCGCGCACTCGTCCACCGAACTTCCCGCGGCCGCGTCCCCCGCCGATCCCGTCGACGAGCTCCTCTCCGAGCCCCCGCACTGGCTCGAACCGCTCACGCCCCGCGAGATCGTTGCCGAGCTCGACAAGTACATCGTCGGCCAGTCCGATGCGAAGAAGGCCGTGGCCATCGCGCTGCGCAACCGTTGGCGGCGGCAGAAGGTGGAGGACGAGCTGCGCGACGAGATCCTTCCCAACAACCTCATCATGATCGGACCGACCGGGGTGGGGAAGACCGAGATCGCCCGCCGCCTGGCCCGGCTCGCGGGGTCCCCCTTCGTCAAGGTCGAGGCCTCGAAGTTCACCGAGGTCGGCTATGTGGGCCGCGATGTGGAGTCGATGGTGCGGGATCTGGTGGACACGGCCGTATCGATGGTGCGCACCGCGCGCGAGGACGAGGTGGCGGAGGAGGCTGAACGGAACGTGGAGGAGCGGATTCTCGATCTCCTTCTGCCCAATCCCCCCAAACGGACGGCGCAGCGCTCGAAATCCGGCGACGGCGCGAAGGTGGAAGCCGAATCGTCGTCCGCGGAGTCCGGACCCCGTCTCTTCGTCGCGGGGCCCGGAGGGGTACGCGATGGAGCCGGTGCGGAGAGCGAGGATCCCGCCCTGGAGCGCCGCCGCCGCCGAACCCGCGAGAAGCTCCGCAAGCTGTTGCAGGGCGGTCGCCTGGAGGACCGCAACGTCGAGATCAGCGTGCAGCAGATGCCCACCGTCGGCGGCATGATGTTCCCGATGGGCGGAATGGAGGGGATGGATCTCAACTTCACCGAGATGCTGCAGGACATCCTCCCCAAGCGCAGCAAACAGCGCACCGTGACCGTTGCCGAGGCGCGGCGCATCCTCCTCCAGGAAGAGCTGGACCGTCTGGTGGACATGGACGAGGTGGTGAACGAGGCGCTCGACCGCACCGAGGAGATGGGGATCGTCTTCCTCGACGAGCTCGACAAGGTGGCGGGACGGCGGGGGGGCGCGGGACCGGACGTCAGCCGCGAGGGGGTTCAGCGCGACCTCCTCCCCATCGTCGAGGGCTGCAATGTCCAGACGCGCTACGGCTTCATCCGCACCGACCACATCCTCTTCGTCGCGGCGGGGGCCTTCCATGTCGCCAAGCCGAGCGACCTGATCCCCGAGCTGCAGGGCCGCTTTCCCATCCGGGTGGAGCTGCAGAGTCTGGGAGCGCCGGAGTTCGTGAGGATTCTCCGCGAGCCCCGCAACGCCCTCGTCCGCCAGTACCAGGCTCTGGTGGAGGCGGAGGGCGCGAAGGTGGAGTTCACCGAGAACGGCATCGGCGAGATCGCGCGGGTGGCCGCCGACCTCAACGACCGGCTCGAGAATATCGGGGCCCGCCGCCTGCGCACCGTCCTCACCACCCTCCTCGAGGATCTGCTCTTCGACCTTCCCGACGAGGGCGGGGACCAGACCGTCGTGGTCACGGCGGAGTTCGTGCGCGAACGGCTGGACCGCATCGTCACCGACGACGACCTGAGCCGCTACATCCTGTAGCCGCTTCCATTCGCCAGCCAGCAGCGGAGTTCTTCATGTCCGGCGCCACCCAGGAAGTCAGCGACCGCGGCCGCCCCCCGGCGGAGCGCGATGGTCCGGCGGAACGAAGCGGCGCCGAAGAACGCCGCCCCGGAGACCCGGCCGGCCCCGGGGAGACCCGCCACTTCATCGATCTCTCCCGTCTGGAGGCCGCCCACCTTCGCCATCTGCTCGATCTGGCCCGGCGTCTGCGCGAGGGCGATCTGCGCGGCCGTCCCCTGGCGGGGCGCTGTCTGGCAATGATCTTTCGCAAGAGCTCGACCCGCACCCGCGTGAGCGCCGAGGCCGGAATGGCGCAGTTGGGAGGACACGCGATCATGATCTCCGACCGCGATTCCCAGGTGGGACGCGGCGAGTGCATTCGGGACACCGCCAGGGTGCTGAGCCGCTACGTCGACGCGATTCTGATTCGCACCTTCGCGCAGGCGGAGGTCGAAGAGCTGGCGCGCGCGGCCACAGTGCCGGTGATCAACGGGCTGACCGATCTGCTTCATCCCTGCCAGATCCTCGCCGACCTTCAGACGATCGTTCAGGAGTTCGACGAAGATCCCGCCGCCGCGCGCGTGGCGTGGATCGGGGACGGAAACAACATGGCCAACTCCTGGATCAACGCCGCGGAACGGTTGGGGTTTTCGCTGCGGCTCGCCTGTCCGCCCGGCTATGGACCGGATCCAGCGATTCTGGCGCGGGCGCTGGACGGCGGGGCCGATGTGGAGCGGGTCGGGTCTCCGCGCGAGGCAGCGGAGAGGGCCAATGTGGTCACCACCGACGTGTGGGCGTCGATGGGCCAGGAGGACGAGCAGAAGGAGCGTGAAGCCGCCTTCCGCGGCTGGCAGGTCGATCAGGCGCTGATGGATCTCGCCGATCCGCGCGGTATCTTCCTTCACTGTCTTCCGGCGCACCGGGGCGAGGAGGTTGCGGCCGGCGTGATCGACGGTCCCCGTTCGCGCATCTACCGCGAGGCCGAGAACCGTTTGCACACCATCAAGGCGATCCTGCTCGATCTCCTGGGCGCCGTTTCCTGAATTCCCATTCGCCAGAACCCGAAGGCTCCGACATGCCGTTGCAACGAACGCCGCTTCACGACGCTCATCTCGCTCTGGGGGCCCGCATGGTTCCCTTTGCGGGCTTCGCCATGCCGATCCAATACCCGCGCGGAATCCGGGCCGAACACGCGGCCGTGAGGACCGCGGCGGGGCTCTTCGACGTGTCGCACATGGGCGAGTTCACCGTGCACGGGGCGGAGGCGGAGGGCTTCCTCCAACGCCTGACGGTCAACGACGTGTCGCGGATCGTTCCGGGGCAGGCGCAGTATTCGGCGTTCTGCAACGAGGCGGGCCGGGTGCTCGACGACCTGCTCGTCTACCGCTTCGCGGACCGCTTCATGGTTGTGGTGAACGCATCCAACCGCGAGAAGGATCTGGATTGGGCGCTGGGGCACGCCGCCGGATTCGAGGTCGAGATCTCCGACGACTCGGACGACACCGCCCTGATCGCGCTGCAGGGGCCGAAGAGCCAGGAAATTCTCGCGCCGCTCGCCGATTCCGATCTCGATGGAATCGGGTACTACCGCTTTGCGGAGGGCGAGGTGGCGGGGGTGGGGGGCGTCGTCAGCCGGACCGGGTACACCGGGGAAGACGGCTTCGAGCTCTACCTCCCGGCCACCGCCGCCGCACAGGTCTGGAACGCCCTGATTCGGGCCGGCGAACCCCACGGCCTCGTCCCGGCCGGCCTGGGCGCGCGCGACTCCCTCCGCCTCGAGGTCGGCTACGCCCTCTACGGCAACGATCTCGACGAAGACCACAGCGCGCTCGAATCCGGCCTCGGGTGGATCGTCAGGATGGACGCGGGCGACTTCATCGGCCGCGCGGCGCTCGCGGCGGAGAAGGCGCGGGGCGTGGAACGTCGTCTTGCCGGAATCCGCCTCACCGAACGCGGTTTCCCCCGGCCCGGCTACCCCATCGTCCACGATGGCGAGGAGGTCGGCGCCGTCACCTCGGGGGTGGCCAGCCCCACCCTGGGCGACGGCATCGCGCTCGGCTACCTCCCCGCCGCTCTGGCGCGGCCGGGGACCGGGATCGGGATTCGCATCCGGAACCGCATCGTCGCCGGGCGCACCGAGCGTCCTCCCTTCTACGCCGGGGGCTCGATCCGGAGGTAAACGGACCCGTCCGGGAGTGGGACGCCATGGCCGACAGCGTTCTGGTCACAACGCACGATCTGCCGCTCGCCGGAGAGCTGCGCGACGGATTCCGGCACGAGGGCTACCGGGTGGAGCTTCTCACTCCGGGCGAGTCGGTGCACGACGTGGCCGATCCGGTGCTCCTGGTCCTCACCGGGGGAGTCGGGAGCGAGGCCGCCTCCAGACAGGCCGCGGAAGCCGCCGCCGCCGAAGTTCCCGCATTCGCCGTGCTCTCGCCGGATGCGCCGCCAGATCGTTCCTCCGCCTTCTCGGCGACCTTCGCCGCGCCCGCCGACGCGGAGGAGATCGTCCTGGTCGGAATCCGCGCGATCCAGCGCCGCCGCCTCCGCCGCGCGACCGGCATCGTGGGCGAAACCGACGCGATGCTCGAGGTCATGGAGCGGGTCGTTCAGATCGCCCCGGTCGACGCCACCGTCCTCGTCACCGGGGAATCGGGCACCGGAAAGGAGCTTGTGGCCCGTGGCGTCCACGCCCTCTCCCGCCGCCGCCTGGGACCCTTCATCCCCGTAAATGTCGCGGCCCTCTCCGAAACCCTCCTCGAGAGCGAGCTCTTCGGCCATGAAAAGGGCGCCTTCACCGGCGCGATCGACATGCGCAAGGGGCTCTTCGAACTGGCCAATGGCGGCACCATCTTCCTCGACGAGATCGGCGAGATGCCCCTCCGGACCCAGACCCGCCTCCTGCGCGTCCTCGAACAGCAGGAGTTCCACCGGGTCGGCGGCCAGAAGCTGATTCGGGTCAATGTGCGCATCATCGCCGCAACCAATCAGCGGCTTCGCGAACAGGTTCCGCTCGGCGCCTTCCGCAAGGATCTCTACTACCGCCTGAGCGTGCTGACGATTGCCCTGCCCGCGCTCCGCGACCGCCCCGAGGACATCCCACTGCTCGTCGACGCCTTCGTCCGCGATGCGAGCGAGCGCCACGATCGCGGTCCCTTCCCCGGGATCTCCCCCGAGGCGATGCGGATCCTGGTGCGGCACCGCTGGCCGGGCAATGTGCGCGAACTCCGCAACCTGGTCGAAAGCATGGTCGTCCTGACCCCGGGCCGCGAAATCCGCGCCGACGACATCCCCGCCGACGTGCGGTCGGGCGACAGCCGGATGGCGCTGGTTCCGGTTGGCCGGGGGGTGACGCGGGAGGAGGGGGGAACGGCCGCGTCGCTGCGCCCGCAGCTCGGGTTCATCTTCCGCACGATGATGCAGATGCGCGTGGACATCGAGGATCTGCGGCGCGAGTTCGAGCGGTTCAGGGAGGAGGAGGAGGAGGGGGACGAACGGGCGCTGCTGCCCCCGCCATCGCGAATCTCCAAGGAGATCCCGGCGCAGGAAGTCGCAGGTCGACGCGAGCCCGGCCGGGACCGCCGGGCGCCGGAGCCGGAGCCATCGCGCGAGGCCGGGGTGCGAGAGGATCCGGCGGAGGAAGGGAAAGCGGCGCCGCAGAACGGTCCGGAGGAAGATGGGGAAGCGGCGGAGGCGGGGGACGGGTTCTCGGCGCCCGGGGAGGCGACAGCTCGCGAGGGGACCGTGGCCTACCGTCCCGGCATGACGCTGGAGGATATGGAGCGCGAGGTGATTCGGACGGTGCTCGATTCGGTCGGTTGGAATCGGCGCAAGGCCGCGCGGCTCCTGGGAATCGGCGAGCGAACCCTCTATCGCAAGGTGCGCAAGTTCGAGCTCAGGCAGCCCGCCGGGTAGCGCAGACGACGACGCCCGGCTTCGCTCCGGCGCTGTATTCGCTGCTCTTTCTCGCTGTTCCTTCGGGTGCGTTGCCCCCGGGCCCGTTCGGCCTCCACGCGGCGCAACACCTCCGTCCACGACCCGTCCTCTTCGCCGCGGTAGGACACGACGAGGTCGCGCGCGAGGTCAACCGATTCGCCAAAGGCGTAGACGGCCATCGCGCTTTCCTGCTGGGCCAGGAGTCGCGTTCCCCAGCCGGGGGTGATCGCGCGGATCGCCGCCGGGCGTTCGCGCAACCCTCGCGAGACGATCAGCAACTCGTCGGGATGGAAGGCCCGGTCCCCCTCCACGCTGGAGAAGGTCACCAGGAAGAGAACCGCCCCTTCGGCCGCGCCCTCGGGACGGTATGCCTCGGCAATGCGCTCCAGCCGCTGCCTGGCGTCCGGCGCCGCCGCCTCCAAAACCCAACCGGCCAGCGGGGTGACCTCCACCCGCACCCCCTCCGCCATCAGCCGCAGCGAGATCTGTTCCTGCCGCAGACTTCCGCGCCCGGCCACCGGCCCGGCCACCGCCTGAATCCCCCCGGCCCCCCTCCCCGCACTGCCACCCGGTCGCGCCGCCGCCGCGCACCCCTGCAGGAGTCCGGCCACCGCCACCGCCACGACCACCGCCGCCCTCACGGCTTCCCCTCCGCGCGCCCGGCCCCCGCCCGTCGCGCAGGCAGCGCCAGCAACGCCTCCATCGCCTCCAGGAGCGCGGCCGCTCCCTCGCCGGTTCGAGCCGAACTCTCGACCACCTGGTCCTCGTCCACACCCAGCGACCTCGCGGCGCGAGCCGCCGTTTCCCCTCTCTCGCGCACGCTCGGCCTCAACTTGTCCACCTTGGTCAGCGCAATCAGCGTCGGCACGGCCACCTCGGCAAGCCGGTCCATGAATTCCCGGTCCCCGTCCTTCGGCGGATGGCGCGCGTCCACGAGGTACACCACGCCGCGCAGAGGCGCGCTCTCCGCCAGATACCAGCGAACCAGAACGCGCCACTCCTCGCGCACCCGCGCCGGCACGCGCGCAAATCCCGATCCCGGCAGATCCACGAGGCAGAACGACCCGTTCACCCGGTAGAAGTTGAGCTCCCGCGTCTTCCCGGGCGAGGCCGAAACCCGGGCGATGCGCCGTCGCGGCCGTCCCAGCAGGCGGTTGATCAGCGACGACTTGCCCACATTCGAGCGGCCCGCAAAGGCGATCTGGGGAAGGGGAGAGGGGAAGGGCTGGCCCGGCGCGGCGATCGCCCCCGCGAACTCCACACTCCGAATCATCATGGCCGTGGATCCCTCCGGCGGACCGGGATGGACGCGCACACCGGATTCTCAGCTCACCAGAAAGCGCTTGCCCGTCTCGCCGGGATCGTCGTCTCGCGCGACGGGCTCCTCCCGGGAAACCAGCGCTTCCCGCAGCACCTGGTCCATCGTCTCCACCGTCACGATCTCCACCCGCTTCCGCACCTCGCCGGGAATCCTCTCGGTGTCCACCGCGTTGGCCGCCGGCATCAGCATCCGCCGGATCCCGCTGCGCCGCGCCGCCACCGCCTTCTCCTTGATCCCTCCGACTCCGAGCACTCGGCCCCGCAGCGTGATTTCGCCGGTCATCGCGAGGTCGGCCCGGGTGGGGGTGTCGGTCAGCGCCGAGATCAGGGCGACCGCGATCGTGATTCCCGCCGACGGTCCGTCCTTCGGGGTCGCGCCCTCGGGGATATGAATGTGGATGTCCAGCTCGCGATGAAAGCGCGGATCCAGGCCGAGCCAACGGGCGCGCGAACGGGCGTAGGTCACCGCCGCAAAGGCCGATTCCTTCATCACCTCGCCAAGGGTGCCGGTCAACTGAATCCGCCCGGTCCCGGGAACCGCCGCCACCTCCACCTCCAGAACCTCGCCGCCCGCCGATGTCCAGGCCAGCCCGCAGGCGATTCCGGCGCGGTCGGTTCCTTCCTCCCGGCGCTGCGGATGATAGCTCGGCGGACCCAGGAGCGCGGCCAGCTCTCCCGCCTCCACGCACCCGCCCGCCGCCGGCTCCTGGAGCTCGGTCACTCTTCGGGCCAGCTTGCGGGCCACCCGCGAGAGACGCCGCTCAAGCTCGCGCACCCCCGCCTCGCGCGTGTAGGCGGCCACAATGCGATCGATCGCCTCGTCGGAGATCCCCGGATCGCGAGCTCCCAGGCCGTGGCGCTCGACCTGCCGGGGCCAGAGAAAGCGCCGCGCAATCACCCGCTTTTCGGTGTCCAGATAGCCCGGCAAACGGATCACCTCCATTCGGTCGCGCAGCGGCTCGGGGATCCCGCCCAGGGTGTTGGCGGTGGCGATGAAGAGGACGTGGGAGAGATCGAACTCCAGCTCCAGGTAGTGGTCGGTGAAGCTCCGGTTCTGCTCGGGGTCGAGGACCTCGAGGAGCGCGGCGCCGGGATCTCCCTGGAAGTTCCCGGCCAGCTTGTCCAGCTCGTCCAGCAGGAAGACCGGATTGCGCGAAGCTCCCCGGCGCATTCCCTGGAGGATCCGCCCCGGAAGGGCGCCGACATAGGTCCGGCGGTGCCCCCGGATCTCGGCCTCGTCGCGCACCCCGCCCAGACTGACCCGCACGAAGCTCCGCTCCAGGCAGCGGGCGATGCTCCGGCCCAGCGAGGTCTTGCCGACCCCGGGCGGACCGACCAGGCAGAGGATCGGCCCCTGCATCCGTCCCACCAGCGAGAGCACGGCGATATGGTCGAGGATGCGGTCCTTGACTTCGTCCAGTCCGTAGTGCGCGGCCTCCAGGATGCGCGCGGCCTCGCGGGTGTCGAGGCGGTCGCGGGTCTCGGTCTTCCAGGGAAGGGCCAGGATCCAGTCCAGATAGGTCCGAATGACCGACGCCTCCGGCGCGACCGGGTTCATCCCGCGCAGCCGCGCGAACTCCCGCTTTGCCCGCCTCCGCGTTCGGGGCGGCAGCGACGCCCGCTCGATCGCCGTCTCCAGCTCCACCCACTCCGGATCGGGGGCCGGACCTCGGGGAAAGAGCGGATCGGGGCGCGGCAGGGATTCCTCGTCCTCCTCCGGGTCTCCGAAGATGCCAAGCTGCCGGTCCAGCCGGTCCTCGATCCTGAGCAGCTCCAGCTCGCGCAGCAGGAGCGCGTCCAGCATCTCGAAACGGCTCTGCACCTCGGTGGTTTCCAGCAGCTCCTGCTTCTCGGAACCGGGAACCTGAAGGTGGCCGGCGATGATATGGGAGATGCGGACGCGGTCGCTGATCTCGGCCAGTAGCGAGGGCACCTCCTTCGGAATCTGTTCGCAGAGGATCGCATAGCGCTCGAAGAGCCGGGTGGTCTCGGCGGCGCGTGCCCGCAGGGTCGAATCGAGGCTGGTCCCCGTCTCGCACTCGTGGGTGGCGAGCAGGGCGACGCGAGCGCGAAATCCCCCGCCCGACGGGACATGCCGGACCACCTTCGCCCGGCCCAGCCCCTCGAGAACGACCCGCGTCGTGCCATCGGCCAGGTGCGCGAGCTGCACGATCCTCACCACGGTGCCGACCCCGTAGAGATCGCTCCACGCCGGATCTTCGGTTGCGGGATCCCTCTGGGTGAGCAACAGCGCCACCCGGCCATTGGCCTCGGCGTCCTCCAGCGCCGCGACCGAGGGTTGCCGGCCGATCAGCAGCGGCAACACCATGTACGGAAAGAAGACCAGGTCGCGCAGAGCGATGACCGGAAGCTCGGCTGGTATCTCGCAGGAGCCGTCGATCCGGCGCAAGGTAGCCATCGGCCGCCCGGCGGCTACGCTTCCTTCCGTTGCGCTTCCGGACGGAGGACCAGGAGGGGCGGGACGCGACCGCGGGCGCACTCCGGAGGCACCACCACCTCCCGCACATCGTTGCGGGAAGGCAACTCGAACATCACATCGCGCATGATTCGCTCCATGACCGCCCGCAGCCCTCTCGCCCCCGTGCCGCGCCGCATCGTCCGCCGCGCAATCTCGCGGAGCGCGCCCGGATCGAAGGTCAGGCCGATCCCCTCAAGCTCGAACATCGCCTCGTACTGCTTCACCAGCGCATTGCGGGGCTCCTGCAGGATGCGCACCAGCGAGTCCTCGTCGAGCTCCTCCAGCGCCACCATCACCGGCAGCCGCCCCACCAGCTCGGGTATCAGCCCGTAGCGCTGCAGATCCGCCGGTTCGAGCCAGTCGAGCGGATTGACCTTGTCGTCGCCGGGGCCGGGTCCGTTGCGGTTGTTGCCGTCGTCCTTCGCGACCTCGTTGCCGAAGCCGATCGCGCGCTTGCCCAGCCGGTGTTCCACGATTCTCTCCAGGCCCTCGAAGGCTCCTCCGCAGATGAAGAGAATGTTCGTGGTGTCGATCTGGATGTACTCCTGCTGCGGGTGCTTGCGCCCCCCCTGGGGTGGAGCGTTGGCCACCGTTCCCTCGAGGATCTTGAGGAGCGCCTGCTGCACCCCTTCGCCAGAGACGTCGCGGGTGATGGAGGGATTCTCCGACTTGCGCGCCACCTTGTCGAGCTCGTCGATGTATACGATTCCGCGTTCGCAATCGGCGATGTTGAAGTCGCTGGCCTGCAGGAGCCGGACCAGAATGTTCTCGACGTCCTCGCCCACATAGCCGGCCTCGGTGAGCGTGGTCGCGTCGGCGATCGTGAAGGGAACCTGGAGAACGCGCGCCAGAGTCTGCGCCAGAAGCGTCTTGCCGACCCCCGTGGGACCCACCAGCAACACATTCGACTTGTCGATCTCGACCCCGCCGAGCTTGTCGCCCTCGTGGACGCGCTTGTAGTGATTGTAGACCGCAACCGCAAGCGATCGCTTCGCCTCCTCCTGTCCGATCACGTATTCGTCAAGGACCGCCTTGATCTCGGCCGGCTTGAGGGTCGTCGCCGGCGCCGCCCGGGTTTCGCGTTCCTCCTCCTCGGCGAGGATCTCGTTGCAGAGCAGAACGCACTCGTCGCAGATGTAGACCGAGGGGCCGGAAATGAACTTCCGAACCGCCTCCTTGGACTTTCCGCAGAAGCTGCAGCGAAGGTGATTGTCAGCGGGCGACATGGGGGTTCTCCTTTCCGCGGGCCGCCGCGATCTCGTTCTCCCTCTCCAGCACCCGGTCGACGAGTCCGTAGGCCACCGCCTCCTCGGCGCTCATCCAGCGGTCGCGGTCCACATCGGCGTTGATTCGCTCGACCGATTGCCCGGTGGTGGCGGCCAGAATCGCGTTGAGACGTTCGCGCGTGCCCAGAACCTCGCGCGCGGCGATCTCGATGTCGGCGGCGGTGCCCCGGTACCCCGACGACGGCTGGTGAAGCATGACCCGCGCATTGGGCAGGACATTGCGCTTCCCGCGGGCCCCGGCCGAAAGGAGAAGGGCTCCCATCGAGGCGGCCATTCCCACGCAATAGGTCGCCACCGAGGCGCGCAGATGGTTGATCGTGTCGTAGAGGGCCAGACCGGCGTAGACGCTTCCGCCGGGCGAGTTTATGTAGAGATGAATGTCGCGTTCGGGGTCGTCGGCGTCGAGGAAGAGCATCTGGGCCACGACGATGTTCGCGACCTGGTCGTTGACCTCGGTGCCCAGAAAGACGATCCGGTCCATGAGCAGGCGGCTGAAGATGTCGTAGCTGCGTTCGCCGCGGTTCGTTCGTTCGATGACATAGGGGGGATAGGTTGACACGCGTCTAGTCTCCGGTCGGGTGTATTCCGGTCGGCGGGCCTTCCGTCGCGGCCGGAGCCGCCTGCGTGATCCGGGACTTCTCCTTGAGGAATCCGAAGAGCCGGTCGTCGGTGATCCGGCTCCAGATCCGTTCCAGATCCCCGGATCGCTTCATTTGCGCCCGCATCGCGGAGGGTGATTCGCCGGCCCGCTCGGCGATCGCGCGAACCACCTCCTCCACCTTGCTCTTCGGTGCGCGCAGCTCGTGCTCGTCGAGAATCCTCTCAATGAGAAGATCCTGGCGGAGAGCGTGCTCCGCGGCGGGGCGGAGGCCCTTGCGCAGCTTTTCCTCCGCGCCGGGTTCCAATTCCCTGGAGTTGTCCGCAAAGATCCGGTCCAGGCGCTCGTCGACCAGCGCGTCGGGCACATCGAAGGGGTTGGCTTCCACGACCAGATCGACGAGACGCCGCCGCAGCTCCTGCTCGGCCCGCGCCTCGGCCTCGTGCGCCAGCTTCGCTCCCAGGAAGGCGCGCAAACTCTCGAGGTCGTCGGCATCGGAGACCGTCCGCGCGAAGTCGTCGTCCAGCGGCGGGAGCGCCGCCACGCGCCTCGACGCCAACTCGATCAGAAGGCGGTGCCGCGTCCCGGCGCGTTCGGGGTCGGGGTGATCGTCGGGGAAGGCAACGTCGAACTCCCCCGCTTCCCCAGGCTCAAGGGTCCGAATCGCCCGCTCGATCCCGGGCAACGCCTGATCCTCGCCGAGGAGCAGGTCGTATTCGCGGACCTCGGAGTTGGCGCCGTCGTCCTCGGTCAGCGCGGCCACCCGCACCGAGACGGAATCCCCGTCCACCGGCTTTCCCTCCTCGACCGTCCGCCACGTTGCATTCCTCCGCCGAATGTCGTCGACAAGCTCGTCGAGAGCGCCCGCCGGAACCTCGGCGGCCGGCTGTTCAACCTGGAAGCCCCCCAGTCGCTCCAGCGGGATCTCGGGCAGCGCCTCGAAGGTTGCGTTGAAGGTGAGAGCGGTGGCCTCGTCCTCGCCCGCATTCAGATCGTTCAGATGGACCTGCGAAACCGGGGTCAGCCCCTCGGCGGCAATCGCTTCTTCGCTCGCCTCGCTGGCGACGCGCTTGCAGGTCTCGTCAAAGATCTCGCGTCCGTACTGGCGCATCACGACGCCCGCCGGGATGCGGCCCTTGCGGAACCCCTTGAGCCGGACCCGTCCCATGAACTCCGCGACGACGCGGTCCCGCACCGCGGCGAAGTACTCGCTCGGCACCTCCACATCGATTCTGAAGCGGCAGCGCTCGCCCCGGGTGGCGGTGAAGCGCACCGCGCCGGGACCCCGGTCCCGCGCCGGCCGGCTCACCGGGCGGGTCCGCCATGCGAAAGGGGGGACTCGAACCCCCACGGCCCGTGGCCACAAGATCCTAAGTCTTGCGCGTCTGCCAATTCCGCCACTTTCGCTCCTGATCCATGAACAAAACCGCGCCCCGGGAGAGTTCCCGGCGGAATCCCTCCGCCGCGGGGCCCAAGGGGCAAATCGCAAAAGTAAGGTAACCCCTGCCGGGAATTGCGAAGGCCGCTGCGCCGCGAGGAATCGCGGCGCAGCGGCCTTCTGGCCCGAAAAGCGGGCGTCCCTACCTTGGAACGCGAATCGCGTAGAGTCTGGATTGCCACACGGGCGGATCGGAGGGCGTCGGGCTCGGTTGCGGACAGGTGGCCGTCACCCCGACCACCTCTCCGGCGCCCACCGCGTCCAGGGCGTCGCGCAGATCGTCTTCGTCTTCCACCGGGGCGTCGCCGACCTCGGTGATCACGCACCGCTGCCTGATTCCCCGTCGTTCGGCCGGTCCATTCGGCTGAAGCTCGGCCACCGCCACCCCGCCGGCGCTCGGAAGCCGGAGCTGCTCGGCCAACTCCGGGGTGACCTCGACCACATCGACGATCCCGATCTTGTCGGCCGTTCGGGAGAACCGCGCAGGCGCCCGCGCCACCTCGTCGGCCACCGGCAGCTCTCGCAGCTCGACCGTGACCTCGCGCGCCCGGCCCTCGCGGTAAATGCTGATCCGCGCCCGGTCCCCCGGCGACCTCAGCGCGATCTTGTGCTGGAGATCGTTGCCGGAACGCACCCGTTCCCCATCCACCTCGCGAATCACGTCGTTCATACGGATGCCCGCGTCCTCGGCCGCCGCCCCCCGCGTCACGTCCCTCACGATCGCGCCCCCCACATCGGGCAGATCCTGGAGCTCGGCCATCTCCATGTCGATCGTCTCCACGCTGACGCCGAGGTAGGCTCTGCGGACCCGGCCGTAGGCGATCAGGTCGTCCATCACCCGGTGCGCCAGATCGATCGGAATCGCGAAGCCATAGCCCTGGTACACGCCGGTGCGGCTCACGATCGCGGAGTTGATTCCGATCACCTGGCCGCGCAGATTGACCATCGGTCCCCCGGAGTTCCCCGAGTTGATGACCGCGTCGGTCTGAATGTAGTCCTCGATGGCACGGCCCCGGTCCTCCTGCTCAAGGGTCTGGTTGATCAGGTTGAGGGAACGCCCGACCGCCGAGACGATCCCGGCGGTGACGGTGTAGTCGAGGCTGGCGCTGCCGGTCAGCCCCGGATTGCCGATCGCGAGAACCCATTCCCCCACCCGCACCTCCGCCGACGACCCCAGCGCGGCCACCGGAAGATTCGCGCCGTCCTCGATCCGGATGACGGCGATGTCGGTCGTGGGGTCGGTCCCGACGATCTCGGCCGCGAAGTTGCGCCCGTCGAGCAGCCAGACGGTGATCTCCTCGGCGTCTTCGACCACATGGTTGTTCGTCAGCACATAGCCGTCCTCGGAGAGGATGAAGCCGCTGCCCCCGCTGATCCGCGGCGCATCGGCGCGGGGCGCGCGGAAGAACTCCCTGATCTCGTCGGAGAGCTGGTCGCGGCCCGCCCTTTGCCGGGTAGCCCGGATCCGCACGACGGCGGGAGTCACCGCGTCGGCGACGGCCACGAAGGCCTCGCTCAGCGTCAGCGCGGGCTGCACCGCCGCGTCGGCCACCGGCGGCGCGGTCTGCAACGTCGGGGGACTGTGGGCGGGGCGGGGCGGGTCGAACCGGGAGGCGATTCCCAGCCCGGCCAAAAAGGATGCCGCCACGGAGATGGCGACCCCGGCCTTCACTCGCAGTGGATCGTACATCGATGTTATCCCTCCCTGTTTGATTCGTGGTTTCTCCTCGGGCGATGCGCCGCTCTCCCGGCTGCGGCCGAACAAGGTACGATGCGAAGCGGGGCGGCAAGGTTGCCGCCCCGCTTCCCGTCATGCCCGATGTCCCGCGCGCGCTCGCCCCGGGACGATGCCGATGGGCGGCTACCGGTCGCGCCGGTCGTCCACGATCTCGTAGTCGGCCTCCATCACATCGTCCTCGGATCCCGCCGCGTCGTCGTCCTCCGCGGGCTGCCCGGCCTGCTCGTCGTCCGCCTCCGCGGGGCTTCCCCCGGCCTCGGCCGCCTGCGCCTGGTACATCTCCGTGCCCGCCTGGGTGAAGGCCTGCATGAGGGCGTCGCGGGCCTCGTTGATCGCGGCGGTGTCGCCATTCTTCAGCGCCTCGCGCCCGCGCTCCAGCGCCTCGTCCAGCCGCTCGCGGGTGGCTTCGGAGACCTTGTCGCCCCACTCGCCGGTGTCCTTCTCGACCTGGTAGATCAGCGCGTCCAGGTTGTTGCGCGCCTCCACCTCCTCGCGCCGCTTCTCGTCCTCTTCCTTGTGAACCTCCGCATCGCGCACCATCCGGTCGATCTCGGCGTCGCTCAGCCCGCCCGAGGCCTCGATCCGCACCTTCTGTTCCTTGCCGGTCGCGCGATCCTTCGCCGTCACATGCAGGATGCCGTTGGCGTCGATGTCGAAGGTGACCTCGACCTGCGGGATCCCCCGCGGCGCGGGCGGAATGCCGGTCAACTGGAACTTGCCGATCGTCCGGTTGTCGATCGCCATCTTGCGCTCGCCCTGGAGCACATGGATCTCGACCGTGGTCTGCATGTTCTCGGCGGTCGAGAAGACCTCCATCTTGCGCGTCGGAATCGTGGTGTTGCGGGCAATCAGCGTCGTCATCACCCCGCCCAGCGTCTCGATTCCCAGCGACAGCGGGGAAACGTCGAGAAGGAGCACGTCCTTCACGTCGCCCGCCAGGACGCCGCCCTGAATCGCCGCGCCCACGGCCACGACCTCGTCGGGATTCACCCCGCGGTGCGGCTCCCGCCCGAAGAACTCCTCCACAACCTGCTGGATCTTCGGAATCCGGGTCGAGCCGCCCACCAGAACCACCTCGTCGATCTCCTCCCGGTCGAGCCCGGCGTCATCCAGCGCCTTGCGCATCGGCGGGATCGTGCGCTGGATCAGGTGCTCCGCCAACTGCTCGAACCTGGCTCGCGACAGCGTGTAGTTGAGGTGCTTCGGGCCCTCCTGGGTCGCCGTGATGAAGGGCAGGTTGATGTCGGTCGAGGAGGTGGAGGAGAGCTCCATCTTGGCCTTCTCGGCGGCCTCCTTGAGACGCTGCAGCGCCATCGAGTCGCGCGACAGATCGATCCCCTGGTCCCGCCTGAACTCGCCGACGAGCCAGTCGATGAGGACCTGGTCGAAGTCGTCGCCCCCGAGATGGGTGTCGCCGTTGGTCGCCTTCACCTCGAAGACGCCGTCGCCGATCTCCAGGATCGAGATGTCGTAGGTGCCGCCGCCAAGGTCGAAGACCGCGATCTTCTCGTCCTTCTTCTTGTCCAGACCGTAGGCGAGCGCGGCCGCGGTGGGCTCGTTGATGATTCGCTTGACCTCGAGGCCCGCGATCTTGCCCGCGTCCTTGGTGGCCTGCCGCTGCGCGTCGTTGAAGTAGGCCGGAACGGTGATGACCGCTTCGCTCACCGAGGCGCCCAGATAATCCTCGGCCGTCTGGCGCATCTTCTGGAGGATGACCGCCGAGATCTCGGGCGGGGTGTAGCTCTTGCCGGCGTTGGGCAGGTTGACGACGACGCGGTCGCTTCCGTCGCGCGCCACCGCGTAGGGAACGCGCTTGCGCTCGGCCTCCATCTCCGAGTGGCGCATGCCCATGAAGCGCTTGATCGAGAAGATGGTGTTCTCGGGGTTGGTGATCGCCTGCCGCCGCGCGACCTGGCCCACGAGCCGTTCCTGGTCCTTGGCGAAGGCGATGACCGAGGGGGTGGTGCGGCCGCCCTCGGAGTTGGGGATGACGGTGGGCTCGCCGCCCTCCATGACGGCGACCACGGAGTTGGTGGTGCCCAGGTCGATGCCGATGATCTTGCTCATTCGACGGATTTCCTTTCCCGCCGCGGCGTCTGGCCGGCGGTTGGTGTGGGGACTGGTCGGGGATGGACGCGGCGTCCGGATCGGTCCGCGCAAACTCGCGGGTGGGCTAGCAAGAGGCGTGCCGGAACCTCCCGCGCGATCCGGGAGTCCGATCCGCCGCATTGGCCGGATGCGGGGATCGGCGCGCCGCCCGGACCGCTGGTCCCGAAGCCACGCCCCCCGGCCTCGGCCAATCTGGCCGGACGGTCGTCGGGAAGAGATATTGGTTGCGGCGATCGGGCGGGGCGCGGGGGTATCTTCTCCTCCGACCCGGTCCTTGCCTCCGACCGATCCAGCCTCCCTCCGATCCAGCGGGGTCCCCTGATCCATGCAGCTTGCCGCCGATGCCGCCGCCCTGACCGGCGCGATCTCCGCCTCCGCCGCCCCCATGGCCGAGACGCTCCTCCAGGAACCGGGGGGCGCCGGCGACATGGCTGCGCGACTGCGCGGGCTTCTGGGCGTCCTTCTCCTCACGGCCTCGGCCTGGGCGATCAGCGTCAACCGGCGGCGGATTCCCTGGCGGGTGGTGATCTGGGGACTGGTCCTTCAGTTCGTCTTTGCGCTCGTGATCCTGCGCACGCCGCTGGGAGAGGGGATCTTCGCCGCCGCCAACGACGCGATCCTGGCCGCGGTCGGCTTCACCCTGGAGGGCGCTCGCTTCCTCTTCGGCGATCTCGTGTGGAACAATCTTCCGGTGGGAACGGGCGAGCCCGGCAACGGCGGCTTCGTGGAGGAGGGTCGCATGGTGGCCCGCTCCGGCGCCTTCGTCGCCTTCAACGTCCTGCCCACGATCATCTTCTTCGCCTCGGTGATGACGGTGCTCTATCATCTCGGCGTCATGCAGCGGGTGGTCGGGGGGATTGCGTGGCTGATGCAGCGGACCATGGGGACCAGCGGCGCGGAGACCCTTTCGGCGGCCGGCAACATCTTCGTGGGACAGACGGAGGCGCCGCTGCTGGTCAAGCCCTTCGTCGACCGCATGACCCGCTCCGAGCTGATGGCGGTGATGACGGGCGGCTTCGCCACGGTCGCCGGCGGGGTGATGGCGGCCTATGCGGGCATGCTCTCCGGGCACTTTCCCGACATCGCCGGGCATCTGATGGCGGCTTCGGTCATGTCCGCTCCGGCGGCGCTGGTGGTGGCCAAGCTGATGATTCCCGAGGTGGAGCGGGCCGAAACCGCCGGAGGGGTCGAGGCGCCGGTCGAGCGGCCCGACGTGAATGTGATCGAGGCCGCGGCGCGGGGGGCTAGCGAGGGGCTGACGCTGGCGCTCAATGTCGGCGCGATGCTGCTGGCGTTCCTGGCCATCATCGCCCTCCTGAACGGGGTGCTGGGTTGGGCGGGGGGACTGGTGGGGGTGGAAGGACTCTCGCTGGAGGCGATCCTGGGGTGGCTGCTGGGTCCGGTCGCCTGGATCATGGGGGTTCCCTGGGAGGATGCCCGTCTCGTGGGTTCGCTGATGGGACTCAAGACGGTGGCCACCGAGTTCGTCGCCTATCTGGGGCTGGCCGAGGCGATGGCCGGCGGAGAGCTCACGGAGCGGGGCGCGCGCATCACCGCGTACGCGCTCTCGGGTTTCGCCAACTTTTCGTCGATCGCCATCCAGATCGGGGGAATCGGGGGAATCGCTCCAGACCGCCGCCGCGACCTGGCGCAACTGGGGCTCCGCGCGATGATCGGGGGAGCGCTCGCCGCCTTCATGACGGCGGCCATCGCGGGGGTGCTGATCTGAGGTGACGGGATCGATCGGAGAGGTTGGGCCGGAGATGACGGGCACAGGCACGGTGCGGCTCCCCGGAGACGACGCCTCCGTGGCCGAGTGCGCCCGCATTCTGCGCGAGCGGGGCGGTCTGCGGCCGCGGGTGCACCTGGTCCTGGGATCCGGTCTGGGAACGCTGTCCGCGCGCGTGGAGGATCCGGTCGAAGTTCCCTTCGGCGAGCTTCCCGGCCTTCCGGCGGCCACCGTCGCGGGACATGCCGGCGCATTCCTGATGGGAGGGCTCGGGGGGGTTCCCGTTCTGGTCCAGTCGGGACGCTTTCATTACTACGAGGGGCACGGAGCGGCGACGGTGCTCGCCCCGGTGCGGGTGGGCCGCGCCCTGGGGGCCCGGATCGTGGCGCTCACCAACGCGGCCGGGGGAATTCGATCCGATCTGGTCCCGGGGTCGCTGATGCTGATCGACGACCACATCGGCGCCCTCTTTCGCGCTCCCCTGGCGGGGCCTCTCCGGCGCGGCGAGGAGCGCTTCCCCGACATGAGCCGCCCCTACAGTCGATCGCTGTGCACGCTGGCCGAGTCGGTGGCGCGGGAGCTGCGCATCCGGCTGCCCCGGGGCATCTACGCCGCCGTGCATGGTCCCGCCTTCGAGACCCCCGCCGAGATCCTGGCGCTTCGGGCCGCCGGCGCCGACGCCGTGGGAATGTCGACCGTTCCGGAAGCGGTGGCTGCGCGCGCCGGCGGCCAGCGGGTCGTCGCCTTCTCGCTCATCACGAACCGCGCGGCGGGCCTCGGCATGGAATCGCTTGACCATGCCGAGGTGCTGCGCTACGGCGAGGAGGCCGGTTCGTCGCTTGGGAGACTGCTCGAGACGATGGTCTCCAAGCTCCCCCCTCCGCGCACCCGGCCCGGGATTTCGGCGAAGTGATCGAGGGGACCGCGCCCCGTCCCCAGCCCCGGCGCCCTCGCGATCGCGGTCCGCACCCACCGCACCGCCCCGGCCACCGTCTCTTCCATGCGCCCGCCCGCGGCCAGCCCGGCGGCGATCGCGGCGCTGAGGGTGCATCCGGTTCCATGGGTGTGTTCGGTCCGGATCCGGCGTCCGCGCAGAATCCGGACGCCCCGCGCATCCAGGTAGAGATCGACCACCTCGTCGCCGGGAAGGTGACCGCCCTTGACCAGCGCGGCGCCCGCTCCGGCCTCGACCAGGGCCCGCGCGGCTTCCTCCATCCCCTCGGCGCCATTGCGGCGCACACCGGTGAGGAGCCGCGCCTCCGGCCAGTTCGGGGTGACGATCGCGGCCAGCGGCACCAGCTCCTCGCGGATCGACTCCACCGCCGCGGGCTCCAGGAGCCGGTCGCCGCTCGTCGCCACCATCACCGGATCCAGCACATAGCGCCGAAGCCCGTGCGCGCGCACCGCCTCCGCCACGGTTCGCGCGATCTCGCGGTTGGCGAGCATCCCCGACTTCACCGCCGCCACCGGAAGGTCGGCGGTCACGCTCCGGATCTGCGCCCGCACCAGCGCGGTTGGCAGCGCTTCCACCGCCTGCACCCCCACCGTGTTCTGGGCGGTCACCGCGGTCACCGCCGACGCGCCAAAGACGCGCCACTGGTGGAAGGTCTTGAGGTCGGCCTGAATCCCGGCCCCGCCGCCGCTGTCGCTGCCGGCGATGGTGAGCGCGACGGGAGGGGGTGCGTTCGGCTTCATCGGATTCCGGCTCCGTCGAATTCGGTTCGGCCCGTTCCCCCGCCGGGAGCGGAGGGGTGAGGGGGAAGGAAAGCGCCCCCGCCGGGGTGGGCAAGGCCCGGGCCCGGATGGCGCGGCGGCTGGCTGGCCGCAAGGCTCGCGAGCGCGAGGGACTGGCGCTGGCCGAGGGTCCGCGGGTCGTGCTGGAGGCGTTGGCGTCGCCGCTGGAGGTGCGGTGGGTTCTGGTCGGAAGCGAGTGCGCTGCCCGCCCCCGCGTCGGTGGAAGGGTGCTGGAGGAGTGTCGCCGCCGCGGTGTGGAAGCCCGGGTGGCGCCCGACCGCGAGGTGCGCGCCCTGGCCTCGACGGAGAGCCCGCAAGCCGTCCTGGCCTGCGTCCGCACGACCCCGCCGGAGCCGCGGCCCCTTGAGCGGGGTCGCTATCTGTGGCCGCTCGGCGTGGCGATTCCGGGCAACCTGGGAACGCTCGTGCGCTCGGCCTGGTGCTTCGGTCTTGATGGCGTGCTGATCGGTCCGGGTACTGTGGATCCCTGGAACGCGAAGGCGGTGCGCGCGTCGGCGGGCGCCGTCTTCCATGTGCCCCTGGTCAGGGCGCCGGCCGAACCCTCCGGGGTTCCCGACGGCGCGACGCTGCTTCTGGCCGATCCCGGGGGCGAAGCGGTGGAAGGCGCATTGGAGGAGGCGGCGTTGGATTCCTGGATATTGGCAGTGGGAAGCGAAACGGGCGGGCTTCCGGCGCGCACCTGGCGCCGGGCCCGCACCATGGCTCTGCCGCAGGCGGCCGGGGCGGATTCCCTGAACGTTGCGGTGGCGGGCTCGATCCTCCTCTACCTCCTCACCCGGCGAATGCGATGACCGGTCCCATCCTCGTGCACGATCCGCTGACCCTGGCGATTGCCGCTCTGGTCGGCGCCGCGGTGGGATCCTTTCTGAATGTCTGCGTCATGCGCTGGCCGGTGCGGATGTCGGTGTTCGCGCCTCCGTCAAGGTGCGTCCAGTGCGAGCGACGGATCCGCTGGTTCGAGAATCTTCCGCTCCTCGGTTATCTGCTGGTCCGGGGTAGATGCACGGGATGCGGTGTGGCTCTGAGCCTGCAATACCCTGTGGTGGAAGCGGTTGCGGCGCTTGTGTGGGCAGGCATGACGGCGCGCTGGGGACTGGAGTGGGAGGCGCTGCGGGGGAGCCTTTTCCTGACGATCCTCCTTGGCGTCGCCATCGCCGATGCTCGCACCTATACGATTCCGGATCAGTTCTCGCTCGGGGGCGCGGCGATCGGAATCGCGCTGGCGCCCCTTGCCGGGGGGCCGGAGGCGAGGGATGCGGTGTTGGGGGCGGCGCTGGGTCTGGGGCTGCTCTGGGTCGTGGCGGAGCTTGGCAGGCTGGCGCTTGGACGCGATGCGATGGGCGGCGGCGACGTGAAGATGATGGCGATGGCGGGCGCCTTTCTGGGCCCATGGGGAGTGGTGGTCACCCTCTTTGCGGGGTCGCTCCTGGGCGCCCTGATCTACGGACCGGTGTCGCTGCGTTCGGGACGGCCGGTTCCCTTCGGGATCTTTCTCGCCCTCGGAGCCGCAATCGCCTACAACTGGGGCGCGGCGCTCGCGGCGTGGTACGGGGGACTGCTGGGGATGTAAAGGGACAGATGGACGATTGGGCGCACCCGTCAAAGTCTCGATGCCGGCGTGGGGAAGGCGGCCCCGGTCCCTGGAGACTTCCCCCTCCTACGGATCCCCGCAGTCGCGCTGAAAGCCGCAGTTCAGGCACAGAATCTTGCAGTGGCGCTCGAGGGCGGGTCCCCCACAGAGTTCGCAGCGACGGTCGGCGCGATACCTCCGG
This sequence comes from Gemmatimonadota bacterium, assembly GCA_022822325.1. Lineage (GTDB taxonomy): Bacteria > Gemmatimonadota > Gemmatimonadetes > Longimicrobiales > Gaopeijiaceae > Bin94. The sequence continues at coordinate 71,704 of JAJEBW010000045.1, forward strand.
CTCAGATCCACATAGTGCTCGGCGCTCCGTTCGGTCCACCGGGCCGCCCCCGCCCCCAGCGTCCGCACCCTTCCCGGCACCCCCGCCACGAGCCGGCGCGGCGGGATGCGGGCGCCTGGCTTCACCACCGCCCCGGCGGCCACAACGCATCCCTCGCCGATCACGGCGCCCTGCAGCACGACCGCGTTCATTCCCACGACGGCGCGGCGCCCGATCCGGCAGCTCTCCATGACGACGCCGTGTCCGATCGTCGCCTCTCTCTCGATGACCGTCGGACCGGCCGCGCTGGTGTGGATCACCGCGTTGTCCTGGACATTCGCGCGCGCACCCACGCGAATCCCGTGATTGGGGTCGTCGCCGCGCAGCACCGCCCCGAACCAGACGCTCGCCTCGCGTCCGATCTCGACGTCGCCGACGACCACCGCGTTGGCAGCCACGAAGGCCGACCCGGCGATGCGGGGGCGAAGGCCGCCGAAGGGCAGGACAAGCGGCATCAGCCCGACCCGGCGGGGACGGAGCGGAGGCGGGCCCGGACGACCTGGGTGTCGGTTGCCTCGACGACCCTGATCTCGACGCCGCCGCTGCGGAAGGTTTCCCCGGCGGCCGGAACCTGGCCGAGCTCCTCGATGATGAATCCATTCACGGAGCGGTGCTCCCCCGGCTGGATCCCGAGGCCGTAGCGCTCGTTGATCTCGCGGATCTCGGCCGCGCCGGAAGCGAGGATGGCGCCGTCGGCCAGGCGCGTCACCGGATCCTCGTCCACATCGGTCTCGTCGACGATCTCGCCGACCAACTCCTCGAGCACATCCTCCAGGGTGATGAGGCCGTCGGTTCCTCCGAACTCGTCGGCGACGATTCCCATATGCATGCGGCGCGCGCGAAACTCGGCCAGCAGCTTGGCCAACGAGAGCGAACCGGGCACGAACATGGCGTCGCGGGCCAGTGCGCCCAGCGTCGTGCGGCGGCGTCCGGCGACATAGGCGCGGTAGGCATCACGCACATGCAGGATTCCCGTTACGTCGTCGATGCTCTCGCCATAGACCGGCACCCGCGAGTGCGGCAGCGACTCCAGCTCGGCCAGCGCCTCGGCGAGCGGACGGGAATCGCGATAGGCGACGATGTCCACCCGCGGGGTCATCGCGTCGCGCGCGTCGAGTTCGTCGAGCCGAAAGGCCCGCTCGATCAGACGACTCTCGTCGGCCTCCACCACTCCCTCCCCCGTTCCGATCGCAATGGCCTCGCGCACCTGCCGCTCCTCCGGCGATCCCTCGTCCGGCTGCGGCCTTCGCCCCAGCGCGCGGCCCAGCGCCATGAGGGGAAAGAGCACTCCCCGGAAGATCCGCGCCGCGGTTCGCAGCCGGGGCGCCGCCGCCAGCGCCAGCCGAACGGGTCGTCTGCTCGCCAGCGCCCGCGGACCGAGCTCTCCGGTCAGCAGCACGCCGAGCACGACCAGCGGTCCGCCGATCCAGAGCCCCTGCACGCTCCACAGCACCGCCACCAGGGCGACCCCCGTCACCGTGGCGCCAAGGCTGGAAATCGCGCGCAACGCACCCAGCACGGCCGTGGGAGTCTCGCCTTCGGCCCGCAAATCGGCCAGCGCCCCGGCCCCCGCGAAGCCCTCCTCGGCCAGGATGCGCGCGCGCGACGGATCGATCTTCAGGACCGCCGACAGCGAGGCGGTCAGCGCCGCGGCCGCCAGGAGCAGCAGGGCGAAGGCGGCCGAGAGTCCCGCGATCAGCGCCATCGCACCAGCGGGTTGCTACTCGGAGGTCCGTCGTCGGAGGAAGCCGCCTCTAGATCCATTTCCTGCTCTCTCCGAGCAGTTCGCCAACGACGTCGCGGGTGGTCCGGCCCTCGGCCTCGCCATCGAAGTTGATGACGATGCGGTGGGCGAGGATGGAGGGCGCGATGTCGTGGATATCCTGAATGGTCGGGACGGGTGCGCCGCGGAAGACTGCGCGCGCCTTGGCTCCCAGCACCAGGTACTGCGAGGCGCGGGGTCCGGCGCCCCAACTGATGTAGCGCTTCGCCACGGCGGCCTGCTCGTCGCCCCCGGGACGGGTCGAGCGCGCCAGGCGGACCGCATAGCTCACCAGCGAAGGAGGAACCGGCGTCCGCCGAACCAGTTGCTGCAACTCGATGATCTCGGAGCCGTGCACGACCGGCTCGATCTCGATCTCCTGCACCTCCCGGGTGAGCGTTGCGATCTTTTCCTCCTCCTCGCGGCTTGGGTAGTGGATGCGGAGGTCGAACATGAAACGGTCGAGCTGGGCCTCGGGGAGGGGGTAGGTGCCCTCCTGCTCGATCGGATTCTGCGTGGCGAGCACGAAGAAGGGGGGATCGAGGTGATAGGTCTTCCCGGCGGCCGTCACATCGCGCTCCTGCATGGCCTCCAGCAGCGCGGCCTGGGTCTTCGGCGGCGTCCGGTTGATTTCGTCGGCCAGCACGATGTTCGCGAAGATCGGACCCGGAACGAAGCGAAAGACCCGTTCCCCCGTCACCTTGTCCTCCTGGATCACCTCGGTGCCGGTAATGTCGGTGGGCATCAGATCCGGTGTGAACTGGATGCGGCTGAACTTGAGGTGAAGCGCCTCGGAGAGGGTGGATATGATCAGCGTCTTGGCGAGCCCGGGAACCCCCACGAGGAGGACATGGCCGTTGGCCATCATGGCGGTAAGAATGCTGTCCACGATGTGTTGCTGCCCGACGATGCGACGTTCCACCGCGCTCCGCAGCTCGTCGCCGATCTCGCCCGCCCGGCGCAGAAGCTGGACATCGCGGTCGCCGGAGAGGGGTGGGGAAGCGGTCAGGGTGGGGGCGGGAAGCGCGGGGGAAGAGGTAAGGGTCATGCCCGTTCCGGATGGTTGGCGGAAATGCAAGGTGAAAGGAGGCCGAAGATACGCGCCGCGGCTTTCCGGGGTCAAGGTGGCGGCGAGGCGTCGGGGAGCTTCGCGGAAAGATTCCCGGAGTTGCGGCCGGGGAGCTTTGCGGCGGGGGAGCTTGCGAAAAAATTCACAAGCGTTAGCTTTCTCGCCGTTCGGAGAGAGTCCGCCCGGCCCGGCGAGGGGCCGGGACGTAGCCTTGGGGAGTCGGTGGACAGGAGGAAGGCCGGTTTGAGAGAGCCGCGCAGCAAGTCCGTGCATTCTTCCCGCGCGGAGGCGGGCCGGATGGCCGGATACGGCGTAAGCTGGCTGTTGACCATGCTGCTCTTCGGATGGGGCGGACTGGAGTTGGATCGTCGATTCGATACGGTTCCACTGTTGCTCATCCTGGGAATCCTCCTTGGATTCGCCGCGGGTCTGACCACGATCTATATGAGGGTGGTGGCGGAACCGGCGGAGCGGGCCCGGGGCCCGGAAGCGAAGCCCACTCTCGGAGAGGGAAAGTGAGGAGCTCCCGTTCCTTTGTGGCTTTCTGCGTTGGCGTCGTGTTTTTGGGAACGACGGGCGCTGCGCTGTTCGCCGACGGCGGTGTCCAGGGGGCGGTTCTCGTTGCCGGGCTCGTCGTCCTCGGCACCCAGTTGCCGCTCCATTTCATCCTCCGCCGGTGGCGTGAGCGCGACGACCGGTTCATGGCCGCAATCGTAACCGGATTCGCGGCGCGCGTTGGGGTGCTGGCTCTCGCGGTGGCGCTGTTCGTGATTCCGGAACGACTTGCCGCAGCTCCATTTTTGCTTGCCCTGGGCGGATTCATGCTGGCGGTGCTGCTGGGCGAAGCGGCCATCGAGGGCCGCAGAGCCCGTGGTCGCCCCGATCGAGGCGCGAAGGCGGCTGCATCGTGAATCGCTGGTTCCGGGTGGTGGGGCTGCTGGCGGCGCTTCTGCCCGCCTGGGAAGGGGTTGGCGGCCAGGAAGGCGCAGGGGCTGCGCAGGACCAGTCTCACGGCGTGCAGACCGAGGACCACGACGGGCACGGCGAAGGCCCCTTTGATCTGGGGGCCATGCTCGGGCACCACATCCTGGATGCTCCCGAGATGGAGCTGCCCGGCGGCGCCGTGCACCTGCCGCACTGGGACTGGGCCGTCTTCCATGTGGGGCCCGCCACGGTCGACCTGTCGCCCACCAAGCATGTCGTTCTGTTGCTGCTGGCCGCGGCGATTACCGCCGCGCTGACTCTGCTGGCCGCGCAAACCGTGTCCCGGCAAGGGCCCGGACGGGCGCCCCGGGGGTTGGCCAATGCGATCGAGGGCGTCGTCGTCTTCCTGCGCGACGATGTCTGCAAGGAGAACATCGGCCACGGCTACCGGCGCTTCGTACCGCTGATTCTGACGCTGTTCTTCTTCATCCTGGTCATGAATCTGCTCGGACTGGTGCCCTGGGGCGGGTCGGCGACCGGGAATCTGGCCGTCACCGCCACCCTTGCGGTCGTCACCTTCCTGATAACGGAGGTGTCCGGGCTGCGCGCGCTGGGGCCTGCGGGGTACATGCGCACGATCTTCTACGCTCCCCCCGGGGTAAGCGGCGGTATGAAATACCTGATGCTGCTGATCATGACGCCGGTCGAGCTTCTCGGAAAGTTCATCAAGCCATTCGCGCTCGCGCTCCGGCTTTTCGCGAACATGACGGCCGGGCATGTGCTGATCTTCTCTCTGCTCGGCTTCATCTTCCTTTTCGGCCACATCGCCATCGTGAAGTGGGCTGTGGCCGCCGGATCCTACGCGCTCGTGTCGGCGATTCTCCTGCTCGAGCTGTTGATCGCCGTCATTCAGGCCTACATCTTCGCCATGCTGTCAGCCGTCTTCATCGGACTGATGCAACACGAACACTGAACCGTCGGCCAGCTCCGGCGCATCCTCGCTCCACCTCCCGCGACTCAAGCGACAAAGGAAAGACATCCATGTTCGACACAGCCATCACGGTGCTCCAGGACGCCACCCAGGGAAGCACCGAAGCCATGGGAACCGGGCTCTCTCTGCTCGGAGCCGGCATCGGAGCCGGTCTGGCCGCCATCGGGGCCGGGCTCGGGATCGGCCGCATCGGCGAAGGAGCCACCCAGGGGATCGCGCGGCAGCCGGAGGCGTCCGGTGAGATTCGAGGCATCGCAATCCTCCTGGCGGCGTTGGTCGAGGGCGCGGCGCTCGTCGCGATCCTGGTGGCCATCCTCTTCAAGTTCGTCTAGTGTTCGCTCCTCAGGAGGCGACTCCGGACTGGGGCGGTCTCTTCAGCGTCAATCCGGGAATGGCCGTCTGGACGCTCCTCACCTTCCTGACGCTGCTCTTCATCCTCGGCCGCTTTGCCTGGAAACCGATGCTTGCCGCCCTTGACGCGCGCGAGAAGAGGATCCAGAGCGACATCGACGAGGCCAGACGCCAGCGCGACGAGGCCGAAGCGCTGCTCGCCCGGCAAAGGGAGCAGTTGGCCGAAGGGCGACGCCAGGCGCAGGGGCTCATGGCCGAGAGCCGGGCGGCGGCCGAGACGCTCCGCAAGGAGTTGGAGGCGCGGGCGCGCGAGGAAACCCGAACCATGATCGAGGGCGCGCGAAACGAGATCGAAAGGGAACGCAAGGCCGCAATCGATGCGGTGCGGCAGGAGTCGGTCGACGTGGCGCTGGCGGTGGCCTCCAGGATCCTTGGCGAACGGCTCGACGCGCAGCGCGACAGGAAGCTGGCGAGGGAGTTCATCGAGGAGCTGGCGGAGTCCGAAGGGGCGCGCGCGTGAGGGAGGACACCGTGGTTCGGAGCTACGCGGACACGCTCTTCGAACTGGCCGAGCGACACGGGGGAGCGTCCGGTTGGCGCAATGTCGCGGCCGGGGTCGCGACGCTTGCGGACGATCCGGCCGTGCAGCGATTTCTCGGCACGCCGCGGATTTCGGCGGAGGAGCGGAAGCGGACGCTTGCGCGCGCGGTGCGTTTCTTCGTCCCGCCGATGCTTCTCCGGTTTCTGATGGCGGCGATGGATCGGCGCCGGCAACGGCTCATACCGGCGATCATGCGCGACTTCGTCTCTCTGGTGGACCGCCACGAGGGAATTCGTCGCATGGAGGTGACGGTGGCGCGCGACCTGGATGCGGCCGAGACCGAGATCCTGGAGACCGGTCTGTCCGACGCTTTCGGCGCAGAGGTCCTTCTCGATATCCGGGTGCGACCGCGGATCGTCGGCGGAATCGTCGTTCGCGAAGGGGACACCCTCTACGACGGATCGATCAAGCGGCGGCTCGAGGCGATGCGGCGCGCCCTGATGCGCGCGGAGCTTCGGGATTGAACAGGTCACAGATGGTCACGAGTCACGGATAGGCACGAGTCACAGACAGGAAAGAACAGGCCAAATGGCAGATTCCCAGCTCCGGGCGGGCGAACTCAAGAGCGTCCTCCTGGCGGAGATCGAGAGTTTCGAAGACGCGCTTCAGGCCGAAGACATCGGCGAGGTTCTCGAAGTCAAGGATGGCGTGGCGCGCATCTACGGACTCACGCGGGCGATGGCGAGCGAGATGCTCGAGATCACGGCGGCCCATAGCGGGGAAACCGTGACCGCGCTCGCGCTGAACCTGGAAGAGGACAACATCGGCGCGGTGGTCCTGGGCGAGTGGGCCGGACTGCACGAGGGCGACCAGGTGCGGCGAACGGGTCGCGTGCTGGACATTCCGGTTGGCGAAGGATACCTGGGACGGGTTGTGGATCCTCTCGGCAATCCGCTCGACGGCAACGGCGCGATTTCCACCTCGGCCCGGCGCCAGATCGACGTCGTGGCCCCCGGGATCGTGAAGCGGCAACCTGTCAAGGAACCGTTGCAGACGGGCGTCAAGGCGATCGATGCCATGATTCCGATTGGGCGCGGGCAGCGCGAGCTCATCATCGGCGACCGCCAGACCGGCAAGACCGCGATCGGCGTCGACGCGATCATCAACCAGCGCGACACCGACGTCATCTGCATCTATTGCGCGGTGGGACAGCGGGCGGGCAAGGTGGCGGCGGTCGTCGAGACTCTTCGGCACCACGGCGCCATGGACTACACCGTCGTGGTCACCGCGAACGCCTCGGATCCGGCCCCCATGCAGTACGTGGCGCCCTACTCGGCGACGGCCCTTGCCGAGTACTTCATGTGGCAGGGGAAGCACACTCTGGTCATCTACGACGATCTGTCCAAGCAGGCCCAGGCCTACCGCCAGCTCTCGCTGGTTCTGCGCCGGCCACCGGGGCGCGAGGCCTATCCGGGCGACGTCTTCTATCTTCATTCCAGACTCTTGGAGCGGGCGGCCAAACTCTCGGACGAGCTCGGAGGCGGATCCCTCACTGCGCTGCCCATCATCGAGACGCAGGCCGGCGACGTGTCGGCGTACATCCCCACCAACGTCATCTCGATCACCGACGGGCAGATCTACCTGGAACCGGACCTCTTCAACTCGGGAGTACGGCCGGCGGTGAATGTCGGGATCTCGGTCTCGCGGGTGGGCGGCGCCGCCCAGGTGAAGGCGATGCGGAAGGTGGCCGGACGTCTCCGGCTGGATCTCGCCCAGTTCCGTGCCATGGAGACCTTCGCCCAGTTCGCGTCCGACCTCGACGACGCCACCCAGCAGCAGTTGGCGCGTGGCCAGCGCACGGTCGAAATCCTCAAGCAGCCGCAGTACCAGCCGGTTCCGGTCGCGAAGCAGGTGGTGTCGATCTACGCCGTCACTCACGGTTTTCTGGATCACCTGGATGTTGCCGACGTGCGCGGTTGGGAACGGGGTTTCCTGTCCTTCATGGAGAACCGTTTCGAGGACGTGCTGATCGGGCTTCGCCAGGAGGGCCGGCTGACGGAGGACATCGAGGGGCGGTTGCGTTCCTGCATCGAGGAATACAACGAGGTCTTCGCGGCGGAGAGCGTCGGCGCCGATGGGGGGGTGAGCTAGGTGGCGCAGGCACGCGAAGTCCTGAGGCGGATCAAGTCCGTCCGCAACACCCGCAAGATCACGCGGACGATGGAGTTGGTGGCGACCTCGAAGCTGCGGCGCGCGATGGACCGGATGGCGGCGGCCCGGCCCTATGGCGACGCGCTGGACGAGTTGTTGCGAAGCCTGCGGGCGCCCGGCCTCGAACAGGAGCATCCGTTGCTGCGCCAACCGGCGGCGATCCGTCGTGTGGCCGTGTTGCTCCTTACGGCAAACCGCGGTTTCTGCGGGGCCTTCAACGCCAATCTGATTCGCGAGGCGCGATCGAAGATTGAGGCTCTGCAGGCGGAAGGGGTCGAAGCCGAACTCCACATCGCCGGGAAGAAGGGTCTGACCTACTTCGAGTTTCGGGGTCAGCCCGTCGCGCGCGCGAACACCGAAATCGGCGACCGTCCCACCCCGGAAGACGCCGAGGATCTGGTCGGACCGCTCCGGGACGCCTTCGAGGCGGAGGAGATCGACGCGGTGGAGATGATCAGTTCGGAGTTCCGTTCGGCCATGTCCACACCGCCCCGGATTCGGCGGATTCTACCGGTGGTTCCCCGCACGGACGCACGGTCGGTCGATGGCTTTATCGTGTCTCCGCCGCCCGCCGAACTGGTGGGCCGCATCCTGCCCCGGTATCTCGGCAGCGTCGTGTATCGGGCGTTGGTCGAGAACGCGGCCGGAGAGCAGGGAGCTCGTCGCGCCGCCATGAAGAGCGCCACCGACAATGCGGGAGAGATGATCGAGAATCTCACCCGGAGCTACAATCGCGCGCGCCAGGCGCAGATCACCCAGGAGATCGCCGAGATCGTGGGCGGCGCGGCCGCGCTCGAGTGATTCAAATCCCGTTGGAGCCGGATTCCCCATCCCCAGTCAACATCCCCAGTCAAGCAGTGTCCCATCGAGCGAAAGATTGCGCCGCCACCCCGCGGCCGGAGAGAATGAGAGATGGCTGAGCCGAACATCGGACGAGTGGTCCAGGTCATCGGGCCCGTACTGGACGTCGAATTCGACCAGAGGCGCCTGCCGGAGATTCACAGTGCCCTGAAGCTGGCCGCGGTGACGGAATCCGGCCGGGAGATCGACCTGGTGGCCGAGGTGCAACAGCACATCGGGCGCTCGCAGGTGCGCGCCGTGTCGATGAGTTCCACCGACGGCGTCCAGAGGGGCATGGAGGTGGAGGACACGGGCAGGCCCATCGCGGTGCCGGTCGGCAAGCCGGCGCTTGGTCGGATCCTGAACGTCCTGGGTGAACCGGTGGACGAACAGGGACCCGTCGTCGGCAGCGAAGCGAACGGATCGGTGGAACGCTGGCCCATCCACAGGCTGGCGCCGCGCTTCGACAACCTCGAGCCCAGGACCGAGATCTTCGAGACCGGAATCAAGGTGGTCGACCTCCTCGCCCCCTATGTCAAGGGCGGCAAGACGGGGCTCTTCGGCGGCGCCGGAGTCGGCAAGACCGTCATCATCATGGAGCTGATCAACAACATCGCCATGGAGCACGGCGGTCGCTCGGTCTTCTCCGGGGTGGGCGAGCGCACGCGCGAGGGGAACGACCTCTGGATCGAGATGAAGGAGTCGGGAGTCCTTGAATCCACCGCGCTGGTCTACGGTCAGATGAACGAGCCTCCGGGCGCGCGTCTTCGAGTCGGCCTCTCGGGCCTCACCATCGCCGAGTACTTCCGCGATGTCGAAAAGCAGGACGTGCTCCTCTTCATCGACAACATCTTCCGCTTCACCCAGGCGGGTTCGGAGGTGTCGGCGCTGCTCGGGCGCATGCCCTCCGCGGTCGGCTACCAGCCCACTCTCGAGACCGAGATGGGGGAGCTGCAGGAGCGAATCACCTCCACCCGCGAAGGGTCGATCACATCGGTCCAGGCAATCTATGTCCCCGCCGACGACCTCACCGATCCGGCCCCGGCGGCGGCGTTCGCCCACCTGGACGCCACCACCGTGCTCTCGCGTTCCATTGCAGAGAAGGGAATCTACCCGGCGGTCGATCCCCTCGATTCCTCCTCCCGAATCCTCGATCCGCAGTTCATCGGCGACCGCCACTACGAGGTCGCCGGGCGGGTGAAGGAGATTCTGCAACGCTACAAGGATCTCCAGGACATCATCGCCATCCTCGGCATGGACGAACTCAGCGAAGAGGACAAGATTGTCGTCGGCCGCGCCCGCCGCATCGAGCGCTTCCTTTCCCAACCCTTCTTCGTCGCCACAGCCTTCACGAACATTCCGGGTTGCTACGTGCGGCTGGAAGAGACGATCGAGTCATTCGAGCGGGTGGCGGCCGGCGAGTTCGATCATCTCCCCGAGCAGGCCTTCTACATGAAGGGCGGAATCGACGAGGTGGTCGATGCGGCGCGCGAGATGGGCGTGGAGATCTGACCGGCGATGGCTGCGTCGATGAAGCTGCGGGTTGTGACGCCGGCGAAAGTGGTCTTCGACGGCGAGGCGCGATCGGTCGTGGCGCCGGCCTGGGATGGCCGCGTCGGCATCCTTCCCCACCACGCTCCCTTCCTCACTCTGCTGGGAACCGGTTCGCTGGATGTCGATCCGGGAGATGCGGCCGCTTCGTCCTTCGAGCTTTCCGGGGGCGTGATGAAGGTGGAGGCCAACGAAATCGTGGTTCTTGCGGACCGCGTCGGCCCGGCCTGACCCCCGCCCGTCTGCCATCTCCGGCCCACCTGTCCTCCATGATCCCGCCATGCGCATTGACCTTCACATGCACAGCACCGCGTCGGATGGGCGGATGTCGCCCAGGGAGGTCGTGGAGCGCGCCGTGGCCGGAGGACTGGACGTCATCGCTCTCACGGACCACGACAACGCCCGCGGGGTGCGTTCGGCCCAGGAGGCCGCCGCCGGTCGCATTCGCGTGATCCCCGGGGTGGAGCTGAGCTCGCGCTGGCAGGGCCAGTCCATCCATGTGCTCGGCTACTTCGTGGATCCGGAAGCAGCGCCGCTGACCGGTCACTACCGGCTTCTCCGGGAGCGGAGGCGCGATCGGATGGCCGCAATGGTAGCCCGCCTGTGCGCGACGGGGGTTCGAGTCACGATGCGGGAGGTGGATGCCCAGCGGCACGACCACCGGGTTCCCCACACCCGGCCGCACCTCGCAAGGGCCCTGGTCGCCGCCGGGCATGCGAAAAGTTCGGGGGAAGCATTTGACCGATATATTGGAAACGACTCGCCGGGACACATTCTGGTGGAATCGCCGACGCCCGAGGAGGTCATCGGGACGGTGCTCGCCGCCGGCGGGGTGCCGGTGTGGGCGCATCCTCCGGTGGCGCTGCTGGATGAACTGTTGCCGCCGATGGTCGATGCGGGGCTGAAGGGTCTGGAGGTCTATCGTTCCTGGCCAACCGAAGTGCGCGACCTGGTGTTGGCCGAGGCGCGGCGCTGGGGACTGCTCAAGACGGGGGGATCGGACTGGCACGGTCGCCGGAGCGATCCGCCCCTGGGAACCTTCGCGGTTTCGAAGGACGCGCTGAGCGAATTCCTGGCGCTGGCGGGGTCGCAGTGTGCGAGGAAGCGGAGGGACTCCCTGGCCGCCGAGAAGCCCCGCTCCGTTTGATCCCGGGGTCTGGGTTGACTTCCTCCGAAATTTGACTACCTTTTAAATCTTTCCGCTCACCGTCGTTCTGCGACATCGGCCCGGACGGGTCGGGATGCTGCGACGAGCGAGCGACGATTCTTGAAAATCAGGGTAGAAGGAAGCATCAGAGCCTTAGGTCGCTCTGCCGCTCGCCCGGAACCGATCTTCGCATGGAGATTGATGGGTGGAGTGGCCGAGCGTGTGTTGTAGGAAAGGCGACGGTGGACGAGCCCGAACGAACTGCGACCCGGGTCCGCGAAATGCCCGACGGTAGAAGTCGGCTGCGCGGGGGTGGGTCAGGGAAGGGAGGGCTGGTCAAGCGAGAAAGTGCACACGGCGGATGCCCTGGCACAGACCGGCGACGAAGGACGTGGCAAGCTGCGAAAATCCTCGGGGAGCTGCAAGCAAGCATCGATCCGGGGGTGTCCGAATGGGGAAACCCGGCGGGAGTCGATCCCGTCACCCTGCGGGGGGCCAACCCAGAGAACTGAAACATCTAAGTATCTGGAGGAAAAGAAATCAAGCGAGATTCCCGGAGTAGCGGCGAGCGAAATGGGAAGAGCCCAAACCTGGTTGGGGAGACCCGGCCGGGGGTTGTGGGGCCGTATCATCAGGCGAGGCGAAAGCATAGCGGAACGGTGCTGGAACGTACGACCGAAGAGGGTGAGAGTCCCGTATGCGAAATGCCGGTAGACGAGCCGATGCGGACCCCGAGTAGGCCGGGACACGTGAAACCCTGGCTGAATCCGGGAGGACCATCTTCCAAGGCTAAATACGAGTCTGTGACCGATAGTGGAGAGTACCGTGAGGGAAAGGTGAAAAGAACGCCTGACGGCGAGTGAAACAGATCCTGAAACCGTGTGCATACAAGCGGTCGGAGCCCGGTCCGTCTCTTCGGATGACGGAGGCGGGTGACGGCGTGCCTTTTGCATTATGATCCGGCGAGTTACTCCTCATGCGCAAGGTTAAGGGCCTCAGGTCCGAAGCCGAAGCGAAAGCGAGTCTGAAGAGGGCGTCGAGTGCATGGGGGTAGACCCGAAACCGAGGCGATCTATCCATGGCCAGGGTGAAGCCGGGGTAACACCTGGTGGAGGCCCGAACCGTTGTGGGTTGAAAACTGCTCGGATGAGCTGTGGATAGGGGTGAAAGGCCAATCAAGCTCGGAGATAGCTGGTTCTCCCCGAAAT
>JAJEBW010000010.1 GCA_022822325.1 Gemmatimonadota bacterium
CGGCGGCATCCGGAGTTGCATCCGGGGGTACGGCGCACGCTGGAGCGGCGGGTGCGGGCGTGGAAGGCGAAGCACGGGCCGGACCGGGAGATCATCTTCCGGCAGAGGCACGAGCCGGGGCGGCGCGGCCTGTCGGACTTCGCGGACGCGACGGGGCTGGGCGTGACGGTTGCGGGCAAGCCGTTGGCGCACAAGCTGTACCACTTCCGGCTCGAGCACTCGGGTTTCTGCCACGCCGCGGTGGTGCTGGGCGGGGAGAGCTTCGTGGCGCTGGCCGGGGGGCTGCAGGATGCGCTGTGGCTCCGCCTCCTCTTCTCCGCCTTCGCGTCGATCCTCTTCGATGTCCTCAGGCGCGCGCTCGCCGGCACCCGCGTGGCCCGCGCCACCGCCGGAACGCTCCGGCTCAAGCTCCTCAAGATCGGCGCCCGCGTCACCGTCTCGGTGCGACGAGTCAGGGCCGCCATGGATTCCGCGCATCCCTACGCCGATGCCTTCGCTCGGGTCCACGCCCGATTACGAGCGTAGTCTCCCGCCCCCGGTTGGACTTCTTCTCTGGCCACGCCGTGGGACCGGTGCGCCTTACGGACACCCGGGGGCCTTCTCTCAACTGAATCGCCGGTGCACATCACTCCATCCGGCGCCTCCACGGGCACTCCGTTCCCCAGATCACGGTGCGCTACCGCAATAGCGCCCCAACTCCCGCTCTCAGGTCGTCACTCGGCCATTGTGTGAGAAATCCGGGTTAGCCAGTAGACGCGGTCGGATAGCTGGAGAGTTGCTCTTCGCTCTCTCTTCCGCGGTGCTTGTACGCGATGACCGGTACGCGATGACCGGCTGCCCGGTTTCCCGTCCAGGCGCCCGTGCAGAGGGACTCACACCCAAATCACGGAAAGCGCCCAAGCTGAATCGCCGCCCGCACGGGCCAGCTTCCGGTTCGCCGACGCCTGTTCGCGGGCTTCGGCCAACGAAACGAGCCCAACGCTGCCCAGACCGATCTCGCGCTTGCGGCCCCGGACGACGAGCCGCCGAATCCACCTGCGGGTTCCGGTCCTTGACGTAGGGGTAGAGGCCGTTTCCGTCGCAAGTGCCGCCCGGGCGGAAACGAACGCACGAAGACGGCGGCAACGACGGAAAATGGGCCTCAGACCGGCACGCCCTGATCCCGCATCCACCCTTCCATCTCGTTCCGAATCTCTTCCAGCCGGCGCGCCGAACGGGCCTCGTAGCGGGCCACGATCACCGGTTGGGTGTTGGAAGCGCGCACCAGCCCCCATCCGTCGCCAAAGAGGACGCGGACGCCATCGACCGCGATCACCTCGCGCCGAGCCGCGAAGTGCGCCCGGGCGCGCGCGACGATCCCGAACTTCGCCTCTTCCGGGACCTCGATCCGGATCTCGGGTGTGGAGCGGTATTCGGGAAATCCCCGGGTCATCCGCGACAGTGGCCGATCCGAAGCGGCCAGCAACGCGAGAAGACGGCAGGCGGCGTAGAGCGCGTCGTCGAATCCGTAGTAGTCGTCGGCGAAGCAGATATGACCCGAGAGCTCTCCCGCGATGGCGGCGCCGGTCTCCTTCATCTTCTCCTTGATGAGGGAGTGGCCGGTCTTCCACATCACCGGCACGCCCCCGGCCTCTTCGAAGACCTCCGGCAGAAGCTGAGAACACTTCACATCGAAGACGAGCGTCTCTCCCCTTCCCCGCCGCCGCAGCAGATCGAGTCCGAAGAGCAGGAGCAGCAGGTCGCCGCGCACCACCCGGCCCTGGTCGTCCACTGCGCCGATCCGGTCGGCATCCCCGTCGAAGCCGATACCAACCTCGGCGTCATGCCGGCGCACCGCCGCAATCAGATCCACGACGTTCTCGTCGACGGTGGGATCGGGATGGTGGTTCGGAAAGGTCCCGTCCGACTCGCAGTAGAGGGGAATCACCTCCGCGCCGACCGTCCTGAGAAGTTCGACCGCCACCACCGCGCCCGCGCCATTCCCGCAGTCCACGACCACGCGCACCGGTCGCGCCAGCCGGAAGCGCTCACCGAGATCCGCAATGTAGGCGGGCAGAATGCTCCGCTTCTCGGTTCGTCCGGGGCCCTGTTGGAAGTCGCGCCTCCGGATGCGGCCAAGCAGCCGCTGAATTGCCTCGCCATGAACCGATCGCCGCCCGAAGGTCATCTTGATCCCGTTGTACTCCGGGGGATTGTGCGATCCGGTGACCTGAATGGCGCCGTCGGCCCCGAAGTGGTGTTCAGCGAAGTAGGCGACCGGCGTGGGGACGGTGCCCAGCTCGGTCACCTCGCACCCCGAGGCGCGCAGTCCCTCCACCAGTGCCTCCCGCAGTGCGGGCGACGAGAGGCGATTGTCCTCTCCCACCACGATCCGGGACGCGCCCGCCGCCGACGACCCGAACTCGGCTGCGTAGGCGCATCCCACCGCGCGCGCGACCGTCGGATCCAGATCGACGCCGACGATGCCGCGAATGTCGTACTTGCGGAAGATCCGCGGGTTGGGCTTCATCGAGGCGAAGGAGGGCCGGGGAGCGTTCACGGAGCCGGCGCAGAGACGCCCGCCAACTGCCGGAGTCCCTCGACCGATCCCAGGGCCAGATCGAGCACCGCATCGGGAAAGACGCCCGCGAGCAGAATCAGGCCGGCGCCCGCCACCAGCACGATGTGCGTCGCCAGCGAGCCCCCTCCCGAACCCGAGGCCTGCAACTCCGCTCCACCCTCCTTCATCCACATGAACCACGCGACCCGCAGGTAATACCAGTACGACACGACCGTGGTCAGCACGAGCACGACGGCCAGCACCCACAGTTCCGCTTCGGCGGCGCCGAGAAGCAGTTGGTACTTGGCGATGAAACCCGCAGTGCCGGGAAAGCCCGCCAGAGCCAGGAGGAAGATGGTCATCAGGATGCCAAGGATCGGCCGACGCCACCCCAGCCCGGCGAAATCGTCGATCCGATTGTTGCGCTCGGTCTGATTTCCGACGGTGACGACGACCGCGAAGGCCCCGATCGTCATGACCGTGTAGACCAGGAGGTAGAAGAGCAGCGCGGCGATGGCGGCATCGTTGGCCGCGACGACCGCCACGAGCAGGTACCCTCCGTGAGCGATGGAGGAATAGGCCAGCATGCGCTTGACATTGGCCTGCACCAGAGCCACCACGTTGCCCGCCACCATCGTGATCGCCGCGAGCCACCAGAGGATCGCCCACCACTGCCCATGGAGGTCGCCGAGGCCGACAACGAAGACCCGAAGGAATGCGGCGAAGGCGGCGGCCTTGACCGCGGTGGCCATGAAGGCAGTCACCGGCGTGGGCGCGCCCTCGTAGACGTCGGGCGTCCACATGTGGAAGGGCACCGCGGCAACCTTGAAGGCGAATCCTGTGGCGAGCAGCGCGACCCCGGGCGCCATCAGCGCGTTGGCGACCGTGCCGGCGCGGATGGCTTCCGCAATCGACTGGATGTTGACGCTCCCGGCCGCCCCATAGACGAGGGCGATTCCGAAGAGCAGGAAGCCGGTGGCGAATGCGCCCAGAAGGAAATACTTGAGCCCGGCTTCGGCGGAGCGGCGGTCGCGACGGTTGAAGCCGACCAGGGCGTACACGGCGATCGACATGAGCTCGAGGCCGAGGAAGATCACCATCAGATCGCGCGCCGAAGCCATGAACATCGTCCCGACGGTCGCGAAGAGGATCAGCGCATGGTATTCCCCCGCCTGCAACTTCTGCCGGGTCACATAGCCGAGCGAGACGATGATCGAGAGCCCGGCGGCGAGGAGAAGCACCCAGTTGGCGAAGAGTCTGAAGCGGTCGACGGCGACCATCCCCCCCGCCCCGGCCTCCGCCACCCCCGAGTAGAGCCATCCATTCGCGACGGCGGCGAGCGCCAGCCCCGCCACCGACAGCCATCCGATCTCCTGCGCCCGGCTCTCCGCGCCCTTGCGGGCGACGCCCAGGATCAGGACAAGCATTCCCCAACAGGCGAGAACGACCTCGGGCAGGAGCGCCAGGAGGTAGTGGAATCCGGAGGAGTAGTCGAGCACCATTGCGATCAGCCCTCCTCCGTACCCGCGTCTCGCAGTCCGTGGACAATGCCGGGTGCGCACCGAGAGCGGCGAGGCGCCGTGCAGGCAAGGCGCGCCGCAGCCCGAATAGCCCAGCTATTGGGGCAAGGAGCAACGCAGAGCGCAGCGTTCCAGCGTGGATGCATCGCCGCTCGAATGCCGCTCGGTGTTTGTCCACGGGCTGCCAATCCCCGCGCCGGCGCCGCAGCCTCATCGGACCCGGCGCCTTCCTCCTCCGGCGCCTCGTCCACCCGGAACCGCCCCCCTTCCACATCCGGATCGGCCACCGCCTCCATCGCCCCGGCCCGGCCACCCATGCCCACGCGCGCGGCCTCCACCCTTTCCAGCACGACCCCCACGCTCGGCTCCATGCGGGTCAGGAAGGGCGCGGGATGCACCCCGATCCAGATCATCAGCGCGACCAACGGACCGAGCACCACCTTCTCGCGCCGCGACAGATCCGGAAAGGCCCGGTTCTCGGGATTGTCGAGCGGGTTGAAGACGATCCGCTGCACCATCGGCAGCATGTAGTAGGCCGCGAAGATCACGCCGGTCGTCGCGACGACCGCGACCACCGCATGGGTTTCGAAGACGCCGATCAGGGCCAGGAACTCGCCGATGAAGCCGCTGGTCCCCGGAAGGCCGATCGAGGCCAGGGCGGTGATGACGAAGACCGTGGCGAAGAGCGGTGCGACGCGTCCGATTCCGCCGAAGTCCTCGATCAGGCGGGTATGGCGGCGCTCGTACATCATGCCCAGCAGCAGGAAGAGCGCGCCGGTCGACACCCCATGACTGATCATCACCATGAGTCCCCCCTGGAGCCCATTGACGGTGAGCGCGAAGATCCCGATGACGACGAACCCCATATGGGCGACCGAGGTGTAGGCGACCAACTTCTTCGCATCCGGCTGCACCGCGGCCACCCACGCCGCATAGACGATCCCGATCAGACCGAGCGCCAGCATGATCGCCACGACCGTCGGATGCTGAACGGCGCCGGGAAAGAAGGGCAGGAGGAAGCGGAGGAATCCGTAGGTTCCCATCTTCAGCAGGAGCGACGCCAGGATGACCGAACCCGGCGTGGGCGCCTCCACATGCGCGTCGGGAAGCCAGGTGTGGAAGGGAAAGACCGGCACCTTGATCCCGAAGGCCAGCGCGAAGGCGGCGAAGAGCCAGAGTTGTTCCCGCATCGTCAGTTCGGTGGCCAGGAAGGCCTGGTAGCTGAACGATTCGGCGCCCGAGGCGAAGTACATGTAGAGGATCGCGACCAGCATCAGCAACGAGCCAACCGCCGTGTAGAGGAAGAACTTCACGGCCGCGTAGATTCGCCGTTCCCCACCCCAGATCCCCACGATGAAATACATGGGAATCAGGGTGAGCTCGAAGAAGACGTAGAAGAGGAAGATGTCGGTCGCGAGAAAAACGCCGGTCACGCCGGTCTGGAGCAACAGCATGAGGGAGTAGAAGGCTTTGCGTCGCTTGTCGATGTAGTTCCACGCGCCGAGGATGGCGATCGGGGTGGTGAGAGTCGTGAGCAGGACCATGAAGATCGAAATTCCGTCCACTCCGAGCGCATAG
This sequence comes from Gemmatimonadota bacterium, assembly GCA_022822325.1. Lineage (GTDB taxonomy): Bacteria > Gemmatimonadota > Gemmatimonadetes > Longimicrobiales > Gaopeijiaceae > Bin94. The sequence continues at coordinate 5,638 of JAJEBW010000010.1, forward strand.
CGAACGCCCCAGGAATCGATCCAGGAGGCGGAAGACTCGAGCGCGAAGCCGCCCGGGCCCGGATCGAAGGCCCACCAGAGCCCGAGACTCGCGACGAAGACCGCCGCCGACCAGCGAAAGGCGATATGACGCGCTCTTTCCGCCGGCGCCGCCACGACATGCAGCAGTCCCGCCAGCGGCAACCAGATCAGCGCGTGCAGAGCCCAGTCCTGATAGGGAAGCGGCAGCGAAGCCAGAAAGTCGGTCATGTCATCGTCACAGGAGCACGGCCGCCCCGAGGATCAACAGCACCCCCAGGGTCAGCGCGAAGGCGTAGGTAGTGGCCTGCCCGGTCTGAAAGAGGCTGGCCGCGAAGCCGGCGAGGCGCGTTGCGTATCCCACCAGATTGACCGTCCCGTCGATGATCGCCGCATCCACCGCTCTCCAGCACCAGCGCGACAGGGCCACCAGCGGCCGGACGATCCCGCGGTCGTAGATCTCGTCGAAATACCACTTGTTGGCGAGGAAGCCGCGCAGCCCTCCGGGAGGGGGGCCGCTCTCGGCGGCGGGCGCGTAACGGCGCGCGCTCAGACGGCGGAAGGCCCAGACGACCACCAGCGCCGCGGCCAGCGTCGACATCAGCGCCCACGCGACCTCGCCCAGTCCCGCGAGCGGGTCGGCATGGGCCTTGTCGCCCAGGGCGGCCGTTTGCAGCTCCGTCGCCCGGTGAGTCACCGGTTCCAGCCAGTGATGCAGCCATTCGCTCATCGGGAGGACGCCATAGAGCCCCGGCACGGATTCCCGCAGGGCCGCGGGCACATTGATCCATCCGCCGAAGACCGAGAGAACCGCGAGGACGATCAGCGGAATCGTCATCACGCGGGGCGCCTCGTGCAGATGGGCGCGAGCCTGCGCTCCGACCCGGCTGCGACCGTGAAAGGTCATCACCATCAGCCGGGTCATGTAGAAGGCCGTCAGCATCGCCGTCAGGATGGCCACGATCCAGTAGACCGTGTACAGTCCTCCAAAGGGATTGTCCGGCGCGCCCGCCCACGCCGCCGTGTACCAGATGATTTCGTCCTTCGAGAAGAAGCCGGCGAGGGGCCAGATCCCCGCGATCGCGAGGGTGGCGATCCACATCGCGATCCAGGCGGTGCGCATGGGAGTCTTCAGTCCCCCCATGTTGCGCATGTCCTGCGGGTCCGCATGGCTGCCCGCGCGGTGCAGGGCGTGGTGCATGGAGTGGATCGCAGCGCCCGCGCCCAGGAAGAGGAGCGCCTTGAAGAAGGCGTGGGTCATGAGGTGGAAGATGGCCGCGGTGAAGGCGCCGATTCCCGCCCCGAGGAACATGAAGCCGAGCTGCGAAATGGTGGAGTAGGCCAGCACCTTCTTGATGTCGTGCTGCCGCAGCGCGATCGTCGCCGCGACCAGGGCGGTGAGCACTCCGATTCCGGCCACGACCGCCTGGCTCGCCGGGGCCATCGCGTAGAGCACGGAGGAACGCGCCACCATGTAGACCCCCGCGGTCACCATCGTGGCCGCATGAATCAGCGCCGAGACCGGCGTCGGGCCCGCCATTGCGTCGGGGAGCCAGATGTGGAGGGGAAGTTGCGCGCTTTTGCCGGCGGCCCCGAGCATCAGCAGCAGGGTAACGAGGGTGACGGTGGCGCCTCCCGCGACCATTTGTTGTTCCGCCCCGGCGAAGATCGTCTGGAAGTCCAGGGTGCCGAAGACCCCGAAGAGCAGGAACATCGCCACGAGAAAGCCGAAGTCGCCGATGCGGTTGACGATGAAGGCCTTCTTCCCGGCGTCGGCCTTTTCGCGGTCGGTGAACCAGAATCCGATCAGGAGATAGCTGCACAGCCCGACGCCCTCCCATCCGACGAACATCATGCCGTAGTTGGCGCCGAGCACCAGGATCAGCATGAAGAAGACGAAGAGGTTCAGGTAGGCGAAGTAGCGGGGATAGCCGGGATCCTCGCGCATGTAGCCGACGCTGAAGAGATGGATCAGGAAGCCGACCCCGGTCACGACCAGCGTCATGAGCATCGAGAGCTGGTCAAGCTGAATCGCGGCGCTGATTTCCAGCGACCCCGTCGCGATCCAGCTCCAGTAGGGCACCACGACGGGCGCGTGGAGGTCCGCGCCGGACATCCCCACGAAGTTCGCCATGGCCACGAGGAAGGCGAGGAGCAACGCCCCCGGGCCGATCCAGGTCGGCCACCTGTGGGTGCGAGGAGGGGTGGCGCCCTGGAAGGGATCGGGATCGGCGCCGGTCCGCAGAGCGCTCGCCGACCGGGAGGCCGCCCGCAGCGCCAGCCAGCCATTCGCGATGAACCCGGCAAGGGGCAGCAGGAGAAGGAGCCCGGGCAGGAAGGGCTCCCAACCCGCGGCCTCCTGAACTGCCGGATCCTGAACTACCGTGTAAGGCCCGGGTGCGAATGCGGCGAATTCCATCGGATCACCACTTCAGGAGGTTGAACTGGTCCACGTTGACCGTCTTGTAGTGCCGGAAGATCGCAATGATGATCGCGAGTCCCACCGCCGCCTCGGCCGCGGCCACGGTCATCACGAAGAAGACGTAGAGCTGTCCCTCGATTCCGGTGTACCGCGACAGCGCGACAAAAGCCAGATTCACCGCATTGAGCTGCAGCTCGATGCAGAGGAAGATGATGATCGCGTTCCTGCGGACGACGACGCCGAGCGTTCCGATCACGAAGAGCGCCGCGCTCAGCATCAGGGCGTGGGAGAGCATGACGGGGTTCCCTTGGGCTCAGGTGCGCGGTTTGGCGAGGACGACGGCGGCAACGATCGCGACCAGGAGGAGGAGGCCCACCAACTCGAAGGCCACGACATAGTCGGTAAAGAGCGGCTCGGCGATCATCCCGGCCGCGCCCTTCTCGATCAGAGCCGCATCCAGTTCGGCCGCGACACCCGCCCCGCCGGGACGAATCCCGTTGTCGTCGAGGGAGACGAACCCGCTCGCCAGGATCCCCGCGGTCAGCCCGGAAACCACCAGCGCCATGAGCGACCAGAGACCGAACTTCAGGTCGGCGCGATAGTCGTGCCCGAGGTTCAGGAGCATGATCACGAACAGGAAGAGCACCATGATCGCGCCCGCGTACACGAGCACCTGGATCGCCGCCAGGAAGTGCGCCTCGAAGAGGATGTAGATCCCCCCCACGGCGGCGAGCGTCGTCACCATGAAGAGCAGGCTGGCCACGGGGGTGCGGCTGATCACGACCCCGATCGCTCCGCCCACGGCGACGAACGCGAAGAGCACGAAGAGAATTTCGGTCATTCGGAGCGCGAGTCGGAGGGATCCCAGAGGAGAGTCGTCGGGTGGTCCTGTTCCATCAGACGGTCCAGGTCGTAGACGAAGCGGTCGCGGGTGTACTCGGCATTCTCGAAGTGGCGGCCCACGTGGATCGCCTCCACCGGGCACACCTCCTGGCACATCCCGCAGAAGATGCAGCGGAATTCGTCGATCTCGTAGACGATCGGATAGCGGTTCCCCTGGTCGTCCTCTCCGCCCACCAGGCGGATGCAGTTGGCCGGACAGACGGTGGGGCAGAGTCCGCAGGCCACGCACTTGGGACGGCCGTCGGCGTGCACCTCCATGCGGTGCGTGCCGCGCCAGCGGGGGTGGAGTTCGGGCTGGTCCTCCGGGTACTGGAGGGTCACCTTGTCGACCTTGAGGAGGTGCTTGAAGGTCAGGCTGAGACCCTTGAGGGTCGCCCGCATGTAGGATGTCCGGCCCGGCTCCGGGCGGCGCATCACCTTGACCGATATTGCCATGGTTGGGAACTCCCGTTCAACCTGAAACCGCCCGGCGCTCCGAACCACCCACCCTGGAGGCGGCCCGGCGGCGCGCGACCGCTCGATTCCCGTGGGCGCCGCCGATAACGCGGTCGCGGTCGACGAAGAAGAGGAAGGCGATCGTCGTCGCGCCGCTGATTCCGGTCAGCACGAGGCCGTAGAGCCGACCGAAGGGCACGCCGAGCTGATCGAGCACGAGCATGGCGCCCGCGATCAGCACGATATAGCCGAGCGCTGCGGGCAGCAGCACCTTCCAACCCAGGTGCATGACCTGGTCGTAGCGGAAGCGCGGCAGCGTCCAGCGGATCCAGATGTAGAGGAAGACGAAGAAAGCCGTCTTTGCGGAGAAGGAGACGAGGGTGAGGAGGGTGATCAGGAGGCTCGGCGTGGCCGGAATCGCGGCGCCCGCGTCGTCGAAGCCGCGAACCAGCCGGCCTTCGTGCCAGAACATGTCGTCGCCCGTCCAGAAGGGGATGTCCCAGCCTCCGAAGAAGAGGGTGGCCATCAGCGCCGAAGCGGTCAGCACATGCGAGTACTCCGCGATGAAGAACATGGAGAACTTCATGGCGGAATATTCGGTGTGATAGCCGGTGACGAGCTCCGATTCGGCCTCGGGCATGTCGAAGGGCAGCCGGTTGGTCTCGGCCAGCGCCGAGATCACGAAGAAGATGAAGGCGAGCGAGAGCGGCAGGACGAACCACAGCTTCATCTGCTGTTGCTGGGCCACCATCTCGGTCAGCGTCACATTCCCGGCGAGCAGGAGCACCGCGATCACGCTCAGTCCGAGCGCCACCTCGTAGGAGATCATCTGAGCCGACGCCCGCAGCCCGCCCAGGAAGGCGTACTTGTTGTTCGAGGCCCAGCCCGCCAGCACGATCCCGTAAACCGCCAGCGAGGAGAGCGCGAGGATGTAGAGGATCCCGATCGGGACATCGGCGACGATCATGTCCACCCGGCCGATGGGCGTGGGCAGCGGGGCCGCGAAGGGGATTACCGCGAAGGTCACCACCGCGGGCATGATGGCCAGCGCGGGTCCCAGCACGAAGTACAATTTCGCGCTCGTCCCCGGCATCGTCTCTTCCTTGATGATGTTCTTGATCCCGTCGGCGATCGGCTGCAGGAGCCCGAAGGGCCCCACCCGGTTCGGCCCCAGGCGGTCCTGGATGAAGGCCGACACCCGCCGCTCCGCCAGGGTCATGTAGGCCACCGCCAGCATGACGACCGTGAAGACCCCCAGCACCTTGATGGCCCCCACGATCCAGAACCACGCAGTCGAGAGCTGGTCCATCTCATGCATGAGCCGCCTCCAGCCGGACGCCGCCGGGCCCGATCGATTCGTGGCTCATTCCGGACAGCGCCGGGATCTCGTCCGCAAGGGCGGCAAAGGCCTCCGCCGCATTCGCGGGCGTCTTCCCGCTCTTCAGGAAGGCGAGCAGCGCGCCGAGCACCAGCCACGCCGGCCGCGCCGAACCCGGCGCCCGAAGCCCCTGGCCGAAGCGCTGCACCCGTCGCTGCGCATTGACGAAGGTGCCTTCCTCTTCGGCGAAGGTGGTGACGGGGAGGACGAAGTCGGCGTTGCGGGCCGCGGGGCTGTCAAAGGTCCCCAGATAGACGAAGAGATCGGCCGCGGCGCCGAAATCGTCCGGTTGGTCGTTCAGGTCGTCGCCGAGCACGAAGACCACGCCGCGGTGCGCGGCCACCTCGTCCAGACCGCCCGACCCGTCGTCGGTTCCGGTTCGCGCATAGCCGAGCAAGCGCGCCCCGTCCACATTGGGAGCAAGATCGCGGCGGCGAACCAGGAGGGGAAATCCCGGCAGCGGATCCTCGTCCCCGGCGCGCGGCGACCGGAAGACCGCCGCGGCGGCCTCGCCCGCCTCCTTCGCCAATTGCGACAGGGCGCCGAGCGCCTCGACCGAGCAGAAGGGCGAAGCCACGATCGCGATCTCCCCTTCATTCCCGGCAAGCCGGGCCGCCAGCGCTTCGAGCGTCCCCGGCCAGTCCGCCTCGCTCCGTTCCTCCCCCCGTCCCATCGCCGGTCTCTCGATCCGTCCCGTCCGGTTCATCCACTCATACCGGCTCCGCCCGTAGTCGCACATCCAATGGCCATTGACCTCCGGATTCTCGCGCGGCTTCAATCTCTGCACGAGGTTGTCGCGGGTGTGGAGCTCGATGTTGCAGCCCTGGGAGCAGTTGGGGCAGACCGAGGGCGCATGGTCCAGATCCCAGGCGCGGGCCTTGTGCAGGAAGTCCTTCGAAACCAGCGCCCCGACCGGACAGATGTCGACGACATTGCCGGCGAAGGAGGCGCCGTCGAGACCGCTGTCGAAGAAGGTGTCGATCACCGCCCGGTCGCCCCGCTCCACCACCGTCAGCCGCGAATCGCGCGCGACCTCGTCCATGAAGCGGACGCAGCGGGTGCACATCACGCAACGGTCGCCGTAATAGAGGACGTCCCCGCCGAAGTCGTCGCGTCCGAAGACGCGCTTGGGCTCCTGCGCGCGGCCGCGCTCCCGTCCCTCGGCGAAGACGTAGTCCTGCAGACTGCACTCGCCGGACATGTCGCAGATCGGGCAGTCGAGCGGGTGATTGACCAGGTAGAACTCGAGCACCCCCTGGCGCATCCCCCGGGCCAGCTCGCTATCGGTGTGGACGGTCTGGCCATCCTGGGCGATCGTCACGCAGGAGGGCTGAAGCTTGGGCGCGCCCTCCACCTCCACGAGACAGATCCGGCACTGCGCCGGGGCCGAGAGCCCGGGGTGATAGCAGTAGTGCGGGACCTCGATCCCCAGCGCCGCCGCGGCCTGCAGGAGCGACGTTCCCCGGGGAACCGCAACCTCGCGGCCGTCGATGGTCAGGGTGACCGTATCGGCTTTGCGACCGTTACTGGCCATGCTGTTCTCCGCAGTGGGCTTGCCTTCCGCCATGGGTCCGCCCGTTCATGGATCGGTTCACGCGACCCCCACCCTTTCTCCGCGCCGCACCAGGGCGAGGTAGTCTTCCCGGAACTTCCGGATGGAGGAGATCACCGGCGCGGCGAGCGAGTCGGAGAGGACGCAGATGGTGGTCCCGGTCATCTGGTCGGAGATCTGGAGAAGGGTGTCGAGATCGTCTTCCGTCCCGCGCCCGTCCTCGATGCGGCGCAGAATCCGGGTCGCCCACGCGGTTCCTTCGCGGCAGGGCGTGCACTGGCCGCAGGACTCGTGCGCATAGAACTGCGCCATTCGCCGGACCTGCCTGACGATGTCGGCCGTCTCGTCCATCACGATGACCGAGGCGCAGCCGAGCATCGATCCGGCGGCCTCGACCCCTTCGTAGCAGAGAGAACAGTCGCGGCACTCGTCCGCGCTCATGACCGGAACCGAGCTTCCGCCGGGAATGACGGCCTTCAGCGCCCTGCCTTCGCGCATGCCGCCGCAGATGTCTTCGATCAGCTCCATGAGCGGAAAACCGAGGGGCAGTTCGTAGTTTCCGGGGCGGTTCACATGCCCGGAGACGCAGAAGAGCTTGGTGCCCGGGCTCTTGTCGGTCCCCCACTGGCGATACCAGTCCCCGCCGTGGCGCAGGATGTGGGCGGTGGCGGCCAGGGTCTCGACGTTGTTGATCGTCGTCGGCATTCCAAATGCGCCCACCGCCGCCGGGAAGGGCGGCTTGATGCGAGGCTCGCCGCGCCGACCCTCCAGCGAGTTCATCAGACCGGTCTCTTCGCCGCAGATGTAGGCGCCCGCGCCCACGTGCAGGGTAATGTCGATGTCGACGCCCGACCCAAGGATGTCCTTTCCGACGATCCCCTCCCGGTAGGCTTCCTCGAGCGCCCGCGCCATGATCTGGTTGGACTCGAAGAACTCGCCGCGCAGGTAGATGTAGCAGTGGGAGGCCCCGATCGCGTACGATCCGACGAGGCAGCCCTCGATCAACTGATGCGGGGTCCAGCGGATGATCTCCCGGTCCTTGAAGGTGCCGGGCTCGGACTCGTCGGCGTTGCAGAGCAGGTAGTGGGGACGGCGCGCATCCTTCGGCATGAAGGACCACTTCAGTCCCGTCGGGAAACCCGCTCCGCCGCGCCCGCGCAATCCCGACCGCCGGACCTCGTCGATCGTCTCCGCGCGCCCGATCTCGAGCGCCCGGGCAATGCCCCGGTAGCCTCCGAATTCCCGCCAGCCGGCGACGGTGCGCGCCCGCGGATCGCCGAAGCCCTCGCTCAGGACCCGGGTCTCTCTCTCGTGTCGGTAAGGGTATGCCAAGGTGCCGTCCTGCGGGGATGGGGCCCCCGCGCTACTCGCCTTCCAGTTCGCTGACCAGGCGCTTGAGGATGGCTGGCACATCGCCCGCCGACACGTCCTCGAAGTACCGTTCGTTGATCTGCACGCAGGTGGGGAAGCCGCAGGCCGCCAGGCACTCCGCCTCGACGACCGTGAAGTTCCCGTCGCTCGAGTTTTCCCCGAGCTCGGCGCCGACGTGTTTCAGGAATGCCGCAAGCACCTCGTCGGCCCCGCAGAGACTGCAGGAGATGTTCGTGCAGACCTGAATCAGATAGCGACCGACGGGCCGCTTGTTGTACATGGTGTAGAAGGTGGCCACGCCGCGCACGTAGGCGCTGCTCAGACCGAGCAGCCCCGCCACCTCGTCCATCGTTTCGGGCGAAATGTGGCCTCGGAGTTCCTGCGCCAGGTTGAGGGTCGGCAGGAGAGCGGCCATCGCGGTCGGATAGCGGGTGAGCATCTTCTCGAAGCGCTCCCGCCAGGGGCCATCGAAGAGCTTCGCCCCCGGATCCCGTTCCACGCGCATGAACGGGTAGCTGGCGGAGGTGGAGGGATGGACTCCCTCGGGCGGACGCCTTCCCACGAACGCCGAACCCCGCACATCGGCTTCGCTGAGCTCGAATTCGCCGGTGTTTCCGGCCCAGCCGGGGTTGCGGAAGGGGGTCTCGCTCACCGGTCGATCTCTCCCAGCACGATATCCAGACTGGCATTGATCACGATCAGATCCGCCATGAGGTGCCCTTCGCTCAGCTTTGGAATCGCCGAGAGATTCACGAAGGAGGGGGGACGGATGCGCCAGCGGACCGGCTTGGGGCCGCCGTCGCCCACCACGTACATCCCCAGCTCGCCCTTCGAGCCCTCGACCGAGAACCAGCAGTCGCCATCCGGCGCCGGGATTCCTTCGGTGACGAGCTTGAAGTGATGAATCATCGACTCCATGTCGGACATGCAGTCGGTCTTGGAGGGCAGACTGACCCGGGGGTCCTCCACATTGATCGGGCCGCCGGGAAGCCGGTCGAGCGCCTGATGCAGGATGCGAATGCTCTGGCGCATCTCCTCCATCCGCACGAGGTAGCGGTCGTAGCAGTCGCCATGGCAACCGATCGGGACCTCGAAGTCGTAGCTCTCGTAGTCGTAGTAGGGCCGGTCCTTGCGCACATCGTAGGGCACGCCGGATGCTCGCAGATTCGCCCCCGTCAGCCCGTGGTTGACCGCGTCCTCGGCCGAGATCGCTCCGATTCCCTGAGTGCGTCCGATATGGATGGCGTTGTGGCGCAGCAACCCGTCGATCTCGTCCAGGGTGGCCGGAAGGTTGTCGGCGAATTCGCGCACCCCCTGCGTCCAGCCCTCCGGCAGGTCGGCCATCATTCCCCCGATCCGCGTCGCCGAGGTGGTGATGCGGGCTCCGGTCAGCGCCTCGTGCAGCTTGTACACCTTTTCGCGCTGCTGGAAGGCGTAGAGGAAGGGAGTGAAGGCGCCCACGTCGATCGACCAGGTTCCCAGCCAGAGGAGGTGCGAGAAGATGCGATCCATCTCCATGCAGATGACGCGCGCAACCTTGCAGCGTTCCGTTACCTCGATGCCCATAAGTTTTTCAACGGACATCACATAGGCGCAGTTGTAGATGAGAGGCGCGAGGTAATCCATGCGGTCGGTGAGGGGAACGATCTGATTCCAGGTGCGGTACTCGCCGAGCTTCTCGAAGGAAGAGTGCAGGTAGCCGAGCCGGGGCGTCACATTCACCACCGTTTCGCCGTCCAGCTCCACGATGAGGCGCAGGACGCCGTGCGTGGCCGGGTGCTGCGGACCCACATTGACAAGCATCGTCTCGGAGCCGAGATCGGGTTCGGGAGCGTCGAAGGGTTCGGTCGGGCTCGCCGCCAGGGTGCCGCCGGGTCCCATCTCGGGATTCCGGCCAACTCCGTATTCAATCGTCCTCGTCGCCATGATCCTCCTCCGCGAGCGACGGATCGCCGGGTTCGGCGGCGACCACCTGAGGCACGCGATCGCCGATTTCGCCGGGAACGTAGTAGGACTCCGGATCCTGGTTCAGCGCGCGACGCGTCTGTTCGGCGCGGGAGAAGCGGCCCCGCAAGGGGAAGTCCTTCCGCAGGGGATGACCCTCGCCGTAGTCGTCCGGCATGAGAATGCGGCGCAGATTGGGGTGGCCGGCGAAGCGGACGCCGAAGAGATCGAAGACCTCGCGCTCCAGCCAGTCGGCCCCCGTCCAGATCCCCGTTGCGCTCTCGATCTCAAGGGCATGCAGCGGAAGCGCGCACCGGATGCGCAACGCCCTTCGGTGCGGAATCGACCAGAGCTGGTAGACGACCTCGATGGGCCGGCCGCCGCCATAGTCCACCGCGGTCAGGTCCGCCAGGTGGTCATATTGCTCGGCGGGAGAATCGTGAAGCCAGCGCAGGATCTCGCCGATGCGCGCCGGATCGGCATGGACGACGTCCTGGTCGCCGGCGGTCACCGAGTTGCCGAGCACCGCGTCGGAAAAGCGAGCGCGCAACGCCGAAACGGTGGGGTTGCCGGGTTCTGCCTCATTCGCGCCGCGTTCGGCGCGCGTGGCATCGCCGGACGGCGCCGGCCCCTGGGCGACCAGATCGAAGGGATTCAAGGAAGGCGGTCCTCCGATCTCCGCACGGCGTCGGTGGCCACAAGGCCGCTCACCCGATTCTGGTCGGTGGAGTTTCCGAAGGGACCGGTGAGATCGGCCACCTCCTGGTCGCCGGCTCGCGGACGCCCGGCGGCGAGCGGATCCTCGGCCCGCAGCTCGGCGTGGTTGGCCAGGCTCTCCCGCCGGATCTTCTCCTGCACCATCATGAGGCCGTAGATCAGTCCCTCCGGACGCGGCGGACACCCCGGAATGTAGACGTCGACCGGGACGATCGTGTCGATCCCCTGCACCATCGAGTAGACGTCGAAGACGCCGCCGGAGGATGCGCACGCCCCCATCGAGATGCACCACTTCGGTTGCATCATCTGGTCCCAGATCCGGCGCAGCACCGGGGCCAGCTTGTAAGGGACCCGTCCCGCGCAGATCAGCACGTCGGCCTGGCGGGGACTGAAGGACATGCGCTCCATGCCGAAACGCGCCAGATCGAAGTTGCTGGCCGCCGACGCCATCATCTCAATCGCGCAGCATGCCGTTCCGAAGGGCATGGGCCACAACGAGTTGCGGCGAGCCCAGTTCACCACGAAGTCAAGCCGCGTGGTGACGAACGCCGGACTGCCCAGAAGTGGCAGGCCGCTCTGGTTCACTCCCATTCCAGTCCGCCTTTCTTCCATTCGTAATACAGCCCCACCGCGAGCACGACGACGAAGAGGAAGACCGCAACGAAGGGCCCCCAGCCGAGTTCGCGCATCTGCACCGCCCACGGGACCAGGAAGATGGTCTCGAGATCGAAGACGATGAAGCTGATGGCGACCATGTAGAATTTGATCGAGAAGCGGGTCCGGGTGTCGCCGAGCGGGATCATCCCCGATTCGTAGGGCATCGACTTCTCCGGCGTCGGACGGCGGGGGTTGAGAACGTGCGAGAGCACGGCCATCCCGACCGCGTTCAGCACGGTGACGCCCAGGATGATGAGGAGCGGTATGTAGGACCTGGCCATGTCTCTCCTGGAATCTCGCCTTCCTCGGGCCCGGTTCGTCCGCGGCCGCGTTGGCCGACGGCCGGGAAGCCGGGGGGCCGCCCGCTCCGGCGCGCTTGTGAAAGCTTTCACGAGCGGCGGAATCGACGGCTGCAAAGATATGCGCGCGCGCCGGGAGATTCAAGCTCTGGCGGCAAATGGTCCGGGAACGTTCGGGACCCTCCGGCGGTTTCGCGCCTGGCGGCGCCGTCCCCGCGCGGGACGACGAGGTTCCCCCGCACGCCGGTGGAGGGCTATCTTGCCCGCTTCCCCGATCGCGTCCTGCCCGGCGCCTCCCCCGATTCCGTCCTCGCCTGCCGTCATGCCCGTCAAGAACGACCTCTGGATCCGCCGAATGGCCCGCGACAAGGGCATGATCGAGCCCTTCGAACCCGCCCAGGTCCGCGGGAAGAGCGTTTCCTACGGACTGTCTTCCTACGGCTACGACATTCGGGTGGCCGGCGAGTTCAAGGTCTTCACGAACGTCCACAACCTGGTGGTCGATCCCAAGTCCTTCGACGAGCGTTCCTTCGTGGATGTGGAGGGACCGGAGTGCATCATTCCGCCGAACTCCTTCGCGCTCGCTCGCACGGTCGAGTACTTCCGGATTCCGCGGGATGTGCTGGTGCTTTGCGTGGGCAAGAGCACGTACGCGCGCTGCGGGATCATTGTGAATGTGACGCCGCTGGAGCCGACCTGGGAGGGATTCCTGACGCTGGAGATCTCGAACACGACGCCGCTGCCGGCCCGGATCTACGGCAACGAGGGAATCGCGCAACTGGTGTTCTTCCAGGGGGACGAACCGCCGGAGGTGGCCTACGCGGACCGGAAGGGGAAGTACCAGCGCCAGACCGGGGTCACCCTTCCCCGGCTGTAGCGGCCGGACCCGGGACGGATCCCTGCGAAGACGCCGGGATTTTTGGATCGTGCGCGGAGCGGCTCCCATGCCGGATCCCCGCGCGCCGGTCGTTCAGGGCTCCACCGCGATCATCTCCATGCGATAGACCAGAACCGCGTTTCCCGGCACCCGCCCATCCGGCGAACCAATGGCGCCAAAGGCCAGCCGCGGCGGCGCCACGAGCTGGCGCACGCCTCCGGGGCGCATCCCGTCGAGGCCCAGATCCCAGGCCGCGATCGTCTGCCCGCTGCCGAGCAGGTAGTAGATCTCGCCGTCGACGCCGAGGATCGCGCCGGGCTGGAAGCGATTGGCGGGATAGACGCCCCGGTCGACCGGGACGCCGTCGTGCAGCCATCCCTGAAAGTTGAAGCGCACCCCCACCTGCTGCTGCGCCCTCGTGCCCTCTCCGAGCTCCAGATCGCGAATGTAGAGGCCGGAGGGAAGCCGGGTCATGCGGGCAATTTCCACCCCCAGTTCCGGCGCGAAGACCAGCTTCTCGATCGCCGGGGGCTCGGGCTCGGCCGGTCCCTCGCCGCCTCCGCATCCCGCCGCCGCAAGGGCCCCGGCCAGCGCCAGCGCCGTCCACCGCGCGGTCGCGCCTTCCGCCCGGCCGAAATGGTTGCGCCCAGGCGAAGTCGGCCCGCTCCGCATCAGCGACTCGATCCCCCCGAACCGGTCGCGCACGACCCTTCCCCCCCACCGCCGCCAGCTCGGGGAGGATGGGAGACGGGGGGCGGCGGCGGCCGGTTGAGCGTATCATGATGGTGCCTCTGCCGGGGCGGAGGAGGGGGCGAGGGGGAGGCGCGAAGACCTGGACCATGCGGCGTGGTCCGCGCCTGCAGGAAAGCTATCACGCGGGAGTTGGCGGAATGAAGAATCGGAATGCGAAGGCCGGTTGGGGACGAGCGGCGGGGCTGGCCGCGCTGGCGGTCGTGGCCCTGGGGTTGACCCTCGCGGCAAGGGGGCGGCAAGAGAACCGGAAGCCGGCCGGGAACGAGATGGCGGCGGCGCTGGTCAATGGCTGGATCGAGGCGCTGGGCGGAATGGACACCTACTCGCGGCTGCGGAGCGCGAGCTACACCCTGACCACCGAGATCCACGATCCGGCCAGCGGACGGCTGCGCCGGACCCGGCCCCGCTACGTGAAGCTCGCCCGCCTCGAGACCGGAGAGGTCGCGCGGATCGAACGCTGGGAGGGAGACGACTTCATCCAGCACGGATTCGACGGCGCGCGCCAGTGGGCGGTCATGAATGGTCGCACCCTGGGCCCCGGCGACAAGGACTACGACGAAGCCCGCTATGTGGCCGGCGATGTGGTCTACTGGATCTCGCTGCCCTTCAAGCTCCTGGACCCGGGCGTCTTCCTTCATTACGACGGCGCCGACGCCGAGGGGAACCACCGGGTGCGCGTGACCTTCGGCGAGGATGTCGGCGACCACAACGACACCTGGTTCTACACCTTCGCCGAGGGCCGCGCGATGCCGGTCTCGATCGGATACCGCGAGGAGGGCCGCGAGAGTGTCAGCCGCACCTTCTGGGAAGACATCCGGGAGGTGGACGGCTACATCTTCGCCGGACGCCGCGTCCACCTGAATGCGGAGGGCCGGGTGTGGAAGGTCCTGGTTACCTCGGACTTCGCGCTCAACCCGGAGATCGACCCCCGGATCTTCAGCGGACCGTAGGGGGACCGCGCCGGAGGGGCTTCTCCTGCGGAATCAGAGCCGGGCCATCACCTGGCGCACATGCTCCGCGCTCCGCGCCAGCGCCTCGGCCTCGCTCTCGGAGAGTTCGAGTTCCAGCACCTCCATCAGTCCGCCGGCGCCCAGCTTGCACGGAACCCCCAGGTAGACTCCCTCCTGGCCGTACTCGCCCTCGAGGCAGGCGGCAGCGGGCAGGATGCGCCGCTTGTTCCTCACGATCGCTTCGGCCATCTGCACCGCGGCCGCGGAGGGGGCGTAGTAGGCGCTGCCGGTCTTGAGGTGCGCGACGATCTCGGCGCCGCCATTGCGAGTGCGTTCGACAATCGCCGCGAGCCGCTCCGGCGGAATGAGGCGCGAGACCGGGATCCCGCTCACCGAGGTGCAGGAGACGAGGGGAACCATGGTGTCGCCGTGCCCCCCCAGGACCATCGCCTGGATGTCCTCGACGCTCACATCGAGCTCCAGCGCGATAAAGGACCGGAAGCGCGCCGTATCGAGGACGCCCGCCATTCCGATCACGCGCTCGCGCGGAAATCCGGTCGTCTCCTTCGCCACCCAGGCCATTACATCGAGGGGATTGGAGACCACGATGACCACCGCCTCGGGCGCCACCCGGGCGATCTCGGCGCTGACCGAACGGACGATGCCCGCATTGGTGCGCAAGAGGTCGTCGCGGCTCATTCCGGGTTTGCGCGCGATCCCGGCGGTCACGATGAAGAGATCGGAGTCCTCGGCGGGACCGTAGTCGTTCGCCCCCGTCACCCGGGTGTCGAATCCCTCCACAGGCGCGCTTTCCCACTGGTCCAGCGCCTTCCCCTGGGGAATCCCCTCCAGGATGTCGATCAGCACGACCTCTTCGCACAACTCCTTCTCGGCCAGCCGCTGGGCGCACGCCTCGCCCACATGGCCGGCTCCCACCACGGTGATCTTCCTTGCCGACATTCTCTTGTCCTGGCTCCTTGGCTGTTGTCAGGGCCCCTTCCGTACCCGGTTGCCGACGCTGGAGACGACGGCGCCCCGGACTCGGAACGCCCCCTCGCCGATGCGCGAAGGGCGGGCCCGGGAAAGCTAGCGAAAAACGCGTGGCCGGAGGGACGGGATCTCCTCGCGGCCCGGCGCTTCGCGGGCCCGGTTGCCGCAACCCCCTCTTCGCCCTCCCGGTTCGCAGGCTGCCACCGCAACTTTGCGGCCCCGCGGGTTCGCGCGAGCGGCGGCGCGAGAAATCCGGGCTAGCCGCCTGTCTGCGAAAGAGCGATGAGTCCGCCGGACCCCTCCGACGATCCCTGGACGAGAAGGTGCTTCTCGGGTTTGATTCGCAGCGTGTGCCGAATCAGCGGCCGGATATCCCCGCCCTGGCGGAGCGGGTCGCGCAGCGGCGTCTGGATGGTTCCGAAGAGGCAGGGACGCAACTGTCCGTCGGCGGTGAGACGCATCCGGTTGCAGCGGTCGCAGAAGTTGTGGCTCATGGGGGTGATGACGCCGATGGTGCCGCGCGCGTTCGGAAAGCTGAAGTAGCGGGCGGGACCGTTGCCGGGGGGACCCGGAACCGGCTCCAGCGAACCGACCTGGCGCACCGCCTCGAGCGCCTCGTCGCAGGAAAGGAAGTTCGACGCGCTCAGCTCCAGATTCGACTCGGTGGGCATGACCTCGATGAAGCGAACGTGGAAGGGACGGTCTCGGGCGAGCTCGGCGAAGTCGGCGATCTCGTCGTCGTTTTCGCCTCGCATGAGGACGACATTGATCTTGATCGGATCGAACCCCACCGCCTGCGCCGCGTCCAGCCCGGCAAGCACCCGCGCCAGCGTTCCCGGACGGCGGGCGATGACGTCGGCGCGTTCGGGTCTGAGCGAATCGAGGGAGATGTTGACGCGGTCGACGCCGGCCTCCTTCAGGGCGGCCGCCACCGGGGCGAGCAGCACCGCGTTGGTCGAGAGCGCGATGTTCTCGATTCCGGGAATCCGCGACAGCATGGCCACCAGCCGCGGCAGATCCTTGCGGACGAGGGGCTCCCCTCCGGTCAGACGCAACCGCTTGAGACCCATTCCAGCCATCACCCGCACGATCTCGGCGATCTCCTCGTAGTCCAGAATCTCGCTCTTGCGCAACCAGGGCAGCCCCTCTTCGGGCATGCAATACACGCAGCGCAGATTGCACTTGTCGGTGACGGAGATGCGCAGGTACTCGATCGAGCGGCCGAAACCGTCCACCATTTCCGGGACGGCTCCGCGCCGGGCGGCCGCGGGAAGGGTCGTGGCCATGCTCATCGGCTTGCCGCCGCGGCGGGGAGGCGGCCGTCCAGCCAGGCGGCCTCGCGGTCGAGGTAGTGCTCGCGCTTCCAGACGGGCAGCCGCTTCTTGATCTCCTCGATCACATGACGCGCCGCGTCGAAGGCTTCCGCGCGGTGCGGGGTGGAGGCCGCGATCGCCACGCTGACCTCGCCGATGTCAAGGGCGCCCAGCCGGTGGGCCACGGCCACCCGGTCGCTGCCGGCGCGCTCGGCCGCCTCCCCGGCGATGGCGGCGAGCTGTTCGCGCGCCATCTCGATGTAGCCGTCGTACTCCATTCCGCTCACGGGACGCCCCTCGTTGGCGTTGCGAACGATCCCCAGGAAGAGCACAACGGCCCCGTCGCGGGGATCGCCAACCCGGTCCAGCACCGCCGCCGGATCGATGGGCTCCAGGAGGACGTCGGACCAGATCATCGCGTCAGCCCCCGGCCACCGGTGGAATGAGCGCCACTTCGTCCCCCTCGCGCAGCACGGTGTCCGCGGTCGCGTAGCGCCGGTTCACCGCCACCGCCGACCGCGCCGGCAACTGCGTCCACCCACCCCCCCGCCCCCTCAGCGTTTCCAGGAGGGCCCCCGCGGTCGCTCCCTCCGGCAACGACACCACCGTGCTCCCCGACCCGGCCAGCTCGCGGTGCGCGGCGAAGAGCAACACGGTCACCTCCATCGGTCGTCACCCTCGCTCACCGGGAATGCCCATGGCCGCCTCCCGGCGACCCATCCTCGTCGAGACGCTCCACCTGGCCGCGCAGCAGACGCGACGGCTTGAAGGCCGGAGCCCAGCGCGCGGGCACCGCCACCGCTTCGCCCGTTCTCGGATTGCGCGCCATCCGCGCCCTGCGACGCCGGACCTTGAAGGTGCCGAATCCTCGAATCTCGATGTGCTCGCCGCGGGCCAGCGCCTGCTTCACCGCATTGAGGAACCCGTCCACCACGAGCGCGCAGTCCCTTCGCGTCACCCCCGGACCTATTGCCTCGGCAACCTGCTCGACGAGATCGGCCTTGGTCATGAGCCGCCTCCCTCCACGGTGTTTCCTTCGATGACGAGCGCACGGGCTGCCGCCCTGGGTCGGCGTCTGGACGAGTTCGGAGAATCTGACTGCATCATGGTGAATTCGGGCTGGTGGGAACCGGGGGAGACATGCGTGCGTTCCGGGAAGACGAGCCTGGGCGTGTGACCGGGGGGGCGCGACGAGCATGTAACGGGAGATGCGCCTGAGGACACGAGAGTCGGAAAGACGCGTCCTTGGCGTGTCGGGAGGATCCATGTCGAAGTGGACGCCGGCGGGACCGGCCAGGGAACGGTGGCGCACCGCGGAACGGATAACGTAAGCGAACCGGGCGCGCGCGCTAATCCCGGGCAGGCGAGCGGCGGTCCCGCATGAGACCGATGAAGGCGTCGAAGAGGTAGGCGCTGTCGTGCGGCCCGGGGGCGGCTTCGGGGTGGTACTGCACGGCAATCACGGGGAGGCGGCGATGCGCGATCCCCGCGACGGTCCGGTCGTAGAGGTTGAGGTGCGTGACTCGCAGGCCGGGCGCTCCCTCGACGCCGTCGCCGATGGCGCCCCGGACCGCGAAGCCATGATTCTGGGAGGTGATCTCGACGGTGCGGCGATCGCGGTTCATCACTGGATGGTTGGCCCCGTGGTGTCCGAAGGGAAGCTTGAAGGTCGTGCCCCCGAAGGCGCGCGCGATCAACTGGTGCCCGAGACAGATCCCGAAGACCGGAACGCCCCGTTCGGCCACATGTCGGATCTCCCGGGCCACGCGCCGGATCGCCGCCGGATCGCCGGGACCGTTGGAGACGAAGAAACCGTCCGGATCCATCTCGAGCACCTCGTCGGCCGTCCACTCCGAGGGAAGAACCGTCACCCGGCACCCCCGTTCGGCCAGGAGGCGCGGCGAGCTGGACTTCACCCCCAGGTCCAGCGCGGCCACATGGAAGCGAAGCTCTCCGTGGGCGGGATCCACTTCGTACGGCTCGGTCGTGGAGACGCCGCAGGCCAGCTCCAGCCCCTCCATCGGGGGGTGCGCCAGGATCCGTTCGCGCAACTCCTCCGCTGGAACCGCCATCGCCGCGATTCCCCCGCGCATCGCCCCCCGGCTGCGGATGTGCCGGGTCAGCGCCCGCGTATCCACCTCGCGAATCGCGACCACTCCATGATCGGCCAGGTAATCCGCGAGCGACGTCCGGCTGCGCCACGAAGACGCCATCCGCGACGCCTCCCTCACGACGAACCCCGCCGCCTGGGGCCGGGCCGACTCGCTGTCCTCCGGACTGGTTCCGTAGTTTCCGATGAGCGGGCAGGTCATCGCCACGAGTTGCCCGCAGTAGGACGGGTCGGTCAGGATCTCCTGGTAACCGGTCATGGCGGTGTTGAAGACAACCTCTCCGATCGCGACGCCGGGAGCGCCGAGGGCCATTCCGGCGAACTCCCTCCCATCCTCGAGCAGAAGGCGGGCCGGGAGGCGCGAATCGCCATGGGCGCCCTGTGCGGAGATTCCTCTGGGCATTTCGTGAATCCGTGAAGTCGGTAACTTGCGGGGAAGCCGCCGCGCTCCAGCCGGGTCGCGTCCGCCGCCGGTTCGGTCCGGGAATGTAACGAAATCGGCGGGAATCAAGGCTCCGGAGCGGCCTCGCGGGAGGGGCCGGGGAGGCGGGCGCCGGCCGGAGGGGGAAGGAACCGGCAAGGACGGAGGTGGGAATGGAGGAACGGAACCGCAATGGAAGCGGGAACCGGCGGGGGAAGAACGACATGCCCTTCGTCGAGATCCACGCCGACGAGTCATGCCTCGGGAACCAGTTCAGGGGCCGGGCCCGCCCCGGAGGAGCCGCCGCGCTCCTGGAGTACCGCCGGGGCGCCGCCGCAGCCAGACGGGATCTGTGGACTTCGGAGCCCTCTACGACCAACAACCGGATGGCTCTGGCCAGCGCGATCCTCTCGCTCGGGGCTTTGCGGAGGCCGTGCCGGGTGCGCTTCGTCTCCGACTCGCAGTACCTGGTCAGGGGCGCGTCGCAGTGGATGCCGGGCTGGAAGCGCAGGGGCTGGAAGCGGAAGGGCGGCGCGATCGAGAATGTGGAGATGTGGCGGGAGCTGGATTCGTTGGCGGCGCGGCACGAGGTGCAGTGGGTGTGGATTCGCGGACATGCGGGCGACCCTCGCAACGAGTATGTGGATGCGTTGGCGCGCCGGGCGGCGGCCAAACAGTTGCGTTCGCACGAACCGACGGCGTCGGGGTACCCGAAGTGGCTGGAGAAGGAACAGGCGGAGGGACGCTATCCGGAGGTGATCGAGCCCTTCCAGCCGGAGTCGTCGAGAGAGCCGTAGCCGAAGACGGAGCTCATCGCGCTCACGATCGCCGGCGCGGCCTCGGATGGGGCGACCGGGCGTCCAAGGAGACGCGCGAGGCTGGTGACGGGGCGTCCGGCAAGTCCGCAGGGAACGATGGCGCCGAAGTAGGAGAGGTCGGTGTCGACATTGAGGGCGAAGCCGTGCGATGTGATCCAGCCCGAGGAAACGCGGATTCCGATCGCCGCCACCTTGGCCTCGTCGACCCAGACCCCCGTGGCGGACGAATCGCGTCGTCCCCGGATCCCGAAGGCGGCCAGCGTCCGCAGGAGGACCTCTTCCAGGGCGCGCAGGTAGGCGTGCAGATCCTTGCGGTCGGGTTTGAGATCCAGGATCGGGTAGCCGACGAGCTGGCCCGGGCCATGGTAGGTCGCGTCGCCCCCCCGGCCCGCCCGGTGGAGCTCGATGCCGCGCGCTTCGAGTTCGGCCCGGGAGTGGAGGACATGCCGGTCGCGCCCGGAGGAGCCCAGAGTGATAACGTGAGCGTGTTCCAGCAGCAGGAGGGTGTCGTCGAGCAGGTCGTCGCGGCGGCGGCGGACAAGTTCTTCCTGGAGCGCCACCCCCTCGCCGTAGCGCAGTCTGCCCGGATAACGCACCGCCAGGGTGCGCGCGCCCCACATCGCCGGCTCCTTCGGCCGCCCACCCTCCGGAGGAACGCGCCGACTCGCGCGCACGGGGCCGCCGCCCCGCGGGATCTCCCGGGACAGCATGGAAGGTCCGGGTCTACGCATCCTCCGGGAAGTCCTCCAGCAGCGCCTTCAGCCGCGAGAGGAAGCGCGCCGAATCGGCGCCGTCCACGAGCCGGTGGTCGTACCCGAGCGAGAAGAAGGACCGCTTGCGAATGGCCACCGCGTCCTGGCCGGAATCCGGATCGGTGACCGCGACGACGCGCTTCTCGATCGCGCCGGTGCCCAGGATGGCGGAGGTTCCCTTCGGAATGACGGGCATTCCCACCACGGTGCCGAGAACGCCGGGATTGGTGATGGTGAAGGTGGCGCCCTGGATCTCGGCGGGGGAAAGCGACCGGGACCGCGCGCGCTCCGAAAGGTCGATGATCCGCCGCGCGATTCCGGTAAGGCTCAGGTCGTCGGCGTCGTGGATGACGGGCACGATGAGTCCCGGGTTCAGATCGACCGCCATGCCGACGTTGACCGAGCCGCGATAGATGATGTTCTCGCCGGAGATGGTGCCGTTGACGGACGGAAACTCCCGCAGGAGGCGGGAGCAGGCCCAGGCCACGAAGGCGGTGTAGGAGACCTTTGCGCCGCGCCGCGCCCACCTCTCGCGGTTCTCGCGCCGAATGCGGTCCACCACCGAGAAGTCGATTTCGATGATCGAGTGGACGTGCGGCGAAATGCGCTTGGCCAGAACCATGTGTTCGGCGGTGAGGCGCCGCATCTTGTCCATCGTCTCGACGCGGTCGCCCTCGCGGACCGGGAAGACGGGGTGTTCGACCTCCCGCTGGAAGCGCTTCCAGAGATCGCTTGGCGCGGCAGCCGGGATGGCGGGGGCGGGGGGAGGGGCGGGCCGGGGGGCAGGGGGAGGGGTGGGGGCGGGAGCGGGAGCCGAAGGGGGCGGCTGCGCGGCGGCCGGAGCCGGGGGCGGCGCCGGTTCGGTGGGCGGGGGCGCGGCCGATGGAGCCGGCGCCGGCTCGGCGGTGGGCGGGGCGCCGCCGTTCTCGATGTACGCGAGGATATCCTGCTTGGTGACCCGGCCCTGGTAGCCGGTGCCGGGAACGGCGGCGATGTCCACTCCGGCCTCCTGGGCGATGCGCCGCACCACCGGGGTCGACCGGGTCCGCAACCGTTCCTCGCTGGTGGTGGTGCAGCCGGGATCGCCGGGGTCGCCGTTGGCGGCGGTCGCGGTGGCCGGAACCGCCTCCCCTTCGGCGGGGGCCGGATCGCCGACCGCCGCCGAAGGGGAGGCGGCCACCGGCGCGGCTGCAGCCGCCGCGCCGGTGGCGATGCGGGCCACCACGGTTCCCACCTCCACCGTCTCGCCCTCGGCCACCAGGATCTCGGCAAGCACCCCATCCGCAGGCGCGGGAATCTCGGCGTCGACCTTGTCGGTGGAGATCTCCAGGATCGGCTCGTCGCGCTCGACGGCGTCGCCGGGCGCCTTGAGCCACCGGGACACGGTCCCTTCAGCGATCGATTCCCCCATCTGGGGCATCGGAACTTCGATTCGGGACGCTTCGTTACGGGACATCGCCTGTTCTCCCAGCGCTGGATTGGGTCCGCGGTCAATATCGAAAAAGATAACGCCCGGCCGTCGCCACATCGGCCGCCGTGGGCAGAAAATAGTCCTCCAACTCCCCGCTGAAGGGCACCGGAGAGTCGATTGCGGTCACGCGCAGAATCGGTCCGTCAAGCCATTCGAAGGCGCGCTCGTTCATCCGAATCGCGATCTCGCCGGCGATCCCTCCCGTTCGCGTGTCCTCGTGCACGATCAGGAGCTTGCCCGTCTTTCGCACCGAGGCCGCGATGGCCTCCTCGTCCAGGGGAAGCAGGGTGCGGAGATCGATCACCTCCACCCGAATCCGATCCCGCGCCAGCGCTTCGGCGGCTTCCAGACAGCGGTGGACCATCAGCCCGTAGCTCACGATCGTCAGATCCTCGCCCTCCAGCGCCACCCGCGCCTTCCCGATCGGAACGACCCGGTCGGCGGCGGGCAGCGTCTCGCGGCAGAAGGGCGCGCGATAGAGGCCCTTGTGTTCCTCGAAGAGGACCGGATCGTCGTCGCGGATCGCGCTCTTGAGGAGTCCCTTCGCGTCGCTCGGGGTGGAAGGATAGACGATTTTCAGTCCCGGCGTGTGAAAGAAGGCCATCTCCACATTCTGGGAATGGAAGGGGCCGCCGCGGTTGCCTCCGCCCGCGGGACCGCGCACGACCAGCGGCAATGGACCGGAACCGCGGTAGAGCGAGGTCGCGATGTAGTTGGTGAGGACATCGTAGGCCGGCGAGATGAAGTCCATGAACTGCATCTCCACCACCGGACGCAGCCCCATGTGCGCGGCCCCGGCCGCCGCGCCGGTGAATCCGCCCTCCGAGATCGGGGTGTCGATCACGCGCGAGGGTCCGAAGCGATCCAGGAATCCGCGGGTCACCTTGAAGGCGCCGCCGTATGCGCCGATGTCCTCTCCCATGAGGAACACCCGGTCGTCCCTTTCCATCTCCTCCCAGAGCGCCTCGGCCACCGCTTCGAGGAAGGTGGCGGGCTCTCCCGCGCGGGTGCGGCCCACCTGGGGTGGAAGATCAGTGGACATGCACGGCTCCGGGTTCCTTCGACGGCACCCTCGACCCCTCCGGGCTCGGCGACCTCATGCGAGTCCAGGGATGCAGGGGAGCGCTGTCCATCCGAACGGCGACCAGGGCGTCCTCAGGCTCGGGAGCTCCCTCCCGCAAAATCCGCGAGAGCGCCTGGCTCACGCCGGCGGAGGCGGTGCGGGCAATGGCGTCGATCTCGCTCGGGAGAAGGAGGCCCTCGCTCAGAAGCTGCTTCCGCAGTTGGGGAAGGAGCGCGCCGCGGCGGCCGGCCGAGAGGAGACCGAGCTTCATCAGCGCGGGGCCGCCCTCCGCGGCCATTCGTCTGCGCGCCCTGGAAGCGACCCGAAAGAGCGACGCCAGGTCGTTGGCGGGAGCGCGGATCTCGCGGATTCCGTAGGCGCGCGCGATGCTCCCGGTCGTGGACCGCCGATCGCCGTCGTCTCGGCCCGCGAGAACCACCAGGACCGGCGCCCGCTGCGCGGCGGCCAGACTCATCCCCTCGTGCCATCCACCGCTGTCCAGCGCCGGGAAGGACTCGAAGGCGAGGGCCGCGCGGTCGGCGTCCCGGCGGGCGAAGGCAAGCGCGGCTCCGGCGACGACCTGGGTCATCATTCCCGGCCGGCCGCTCCACCCGAGGATCCCGCGTCGCAGATCGGTCCAACTGTCGCCGCCGCTGCGCGCCGAAGCCGGACTGGTGCGCGTGCGCGCCGCATGCCGGAGGTATTCGAGCGGGGTGGCCCCAAAGGCCAGCGCCGGTCCGGGCGCGAGGGGGCCGGGGAAGCACAGGTCCCCTTTTCCATCCCGGGTGCGGCGCATGGCGCGCGCGATCGCGATTCCCCGCAGATCGATCTCTCGCGTTGCGCCGGAGAGGACCTGCGGAGTGTCCGAGCGGCGCAACCTCTCTTCCAGGAGCTTCCCCTGCAGGCACTGAAAGAGCAGATCCTCCAGCGCCTCCCTCGGGATGCCGGCGAGCCCCCGCACGTCCGGGCTCGTCAGACTCCGGGAATGTCGGCGCCGCCTGCGCTTCCGGGAGGTGGGGGAACTTCCTCGCCGGGCGGCTCCCCGGGTGGAGTCTCCGTCCCGGGCGGCTCCGTTTCCTCCGTCGGCGGAATCACCTCCAGAGCCGGCGACATCTCCGGAAGGACCGGTTCGGGCGTCGTGGTCAACGGGTTGGCGAGGTCGTCGAGCACGGAGGTCGGCGCCTGGGAACGCGAGGAGAGGATCGCGAGAACGAGCGAGAGCGTCATGAATACGCTCCCGGCAATCCAGGTTGCGCGGGTGAAGAGGGTCGTGGCCTGGCGCCCGCCCAGCACATCCGCAGCGGCGGCGCCTCCGCCCATGGCCGCGAGACCGCCGCCCTTCCCCGCCTGCAGCAGGATCACGACGCCGAGGAAGATGCCGTCAAGAACCAGAAGCGTTAGCAGAAATCCATACATTCTTGCATACCCGAGAGTTGAGATCCGCTCCGCGCGAACCGGTGAATCTGCCCCGGCCCGCCTTTCCTGTCAAGGCGCGACCGGGATTGCCGCCTCCGCGATCCGGGCGAGGACGACGGGGTCCAGACTGGCGCCCCCGACCAACACCCCGTCCACCTCCGCCGCTTCCATCAGCGCCCGCGCATTCGCCGGCTTCACGCTGCCCCCGTAGAGAATGGGACAGCCGGACCGGTCGCCCAGGGCGGCGCGCACGATCGAGTGGGCTTCCGTCGCATCGGCCGGAGTTGCGGTCTCGCCGGTGCCGATCGCCCAAACCGGTTCATAGGCGACCATCCATTCCTTCGCGCCCGCGAGGGCGTCGACGAAGGCGCCCACCTGACGGCGCAACACCTCGTTCAGCTTCCCCGCCCTGCGTTCCTCGACGAGTTCGCCGACGCAGACGACCGGAACCAATCCCGCCCGCGCCGCAGCGCGGACCTTTCGCTCCACATCGGCGTCCGATTCGCCGAAGAGGTGGCGTCGCTCGGAGTGCCCGATCAGCGCGAGGGTGGCGCCAGCCTCGCGGGCCATCTCGGCCGAGACCTCGCCGGTCAGCGCGCCCGATCTCTCCCAGTGAATGTTCTGGACGCCGATTTCCACCGCGGCCGGCGCGCAACGCAGGGCCGAAGCGATCGACAGATGGGGCGGGAAGACGAGAGTGCGGACGCGGGACGAAGCGGGGGCGGCGTAGCGGGTCAGGAAACCGGCCGCCTCGCGAGGACCGTGGTGCATCTTCCAGTTGGCGGCAACCACCTTCGTCATGGAACCTTCCTCGCAGTTGGGGGACCTGGGCAACGGGCGGCTTTGCGGGCTACCCCGAAACGGGCGCGTCGCCGCGGGGGGAGAGCGCCGCCAGCCCGGGCAGCGACTTTCCGGCGAGCAGGTCGAGCGATGCGCCACCGCCGGTTGAAATATGCGTCAGGCGCCGGGCGACCCCCGACCTGTGCGCGGCGGCGGCCGAGTCGCCTCCACCCACAATCACTGTGGCGCCCCGGTCCGCAGCATCGGCGGCGGCCAGAGCCACGGCGCGCGTGCCCCGGTCGAATCCCGGCACTTCGAAGATCCCCATGGGACCATTCCAAAGGATCGTCGCGGCCTCGCGGATCCGGGCGGCGTAGAGGCGGGTCGTCGCGGGCCCGGCGTCGCCGATCGCCTCCCCGGCCCGGACGTCGCTGCGTTCGGCGATTCGGGTTGCGGCTTCGGGCTCAAGCGCGTCCGCCACGCGGAAATCCACCGGAAGATGGAGGCGGGGTCCGGCCGCTTCCAGAAGCTCCGCGGCCAGGGCGACGCGGTCTTCCTCCACCAACGAATTTCCGGTCTCCAATCCCAGCGCTCGCATGAAGTTGTTGGCCATCGCCCCGCCCACGAGCAGATCGTCCACCCGCGGCAGGAGCGCCCGCATGACATCGATCTTGCCGGATATCTTGGCTCCGCCCATCACGGCCACGAAGGGAAGGCGGGGGCTGCGAAGAACCTTGTCCATGGCATCCAGCTCGCGCGCCACCAGGAGGCCGGCCATCGCCTTGCCGCCTTTGCGCCGCACCGCCCGCGGCAAGCCGTCGGTGGATGCGTGAGCGCGGTGCGCGGTCCCGAAGGCGTCCAGAACGAAATGATCGCTCCACGACGCCCACTCGGCTGCCAGCTCCGGCGCGTTGGCCGTCTCTCCCGGGAGAAACCGGGTGTTCTCCAGAAGCAGAAGCCGGCCCGGGGCGGTTCGGGCCACCGCCCGGCGCGCTTCGGCTCCGCGCACCCGGGGACAGAACCGCACCGGAACCGCGATCTCCTCGCCCAGCCACCGCGCGACGGGCTTCAGGGTCAGCTCGGGCCGGCGGCGTCCCCCGGGACGGCCCAGGTGGGAGAGGACGATCACCGCAGCCCCGGCCTCGGCCAGGCGCCGAATCGTCGGCAGGGAGCGTTCGATGCGGGTGGAGTCGGCGATTTGGCCATCGCGCAGAGGAACGTTGAAGTCAACCCGCAATGCAACGGTCGATCCCGCGAGCGACGCCGTCTCCAACTCGCGCAGCGACGCCCTCCCGCCGTATTCGCCTTGTGGCGGCGGCGCATCCGCCGACGGCGCGGCCGATTCGGACCGGTTGTCGCCGGGACCGGTCATGCGCGGGCTCCGGCCAGGCGGCGGTGCCTGCTCACCGGGAGGGAAGCCGCTCGCCGATATGGCGCACCAGGTCCACCACGCGCGACGAATACCCCCATTCGTTGTCGTACCAGGCCAGAACCTTGACCATGCGCCCGCCCATCACCGCGGTGCTGATCGCATCCACCACCGAGCTGGCCCCCTCGCCGGTGAAGTCCACCGAGACCAGCGGCTGATCCTCCACGCGCAGGACGCCCGCCAGCGCTCCCGCGGCCGCGGCCCGCATGGCTTCGTTGACCGCTTCGCGATCGGTGTCCCTCTCCACTTCGGCAACGAGATCGACCACCGAAACATCGGGTGTGGGCACCCGGATCGCCATGCCGTCCAGCTTCCCCTCCAACTCGGGCAACACCAGGGAGATCGCCCGCGCCGCTCCCGTGGTCGTCGGAATCATGCTCACCGCCGCGGCGCGCGCGCGCCGCAGATCCTTGTGCGGCCCATCCAGAATCGCCTGGCCGGCGGTGTAGGCGTGAATGGTCGTCATCAGGCCGTGCACGAAACCGAACTCGTCCGACAGCACCTTCGCGACCGGAGCCAGACAGTTCGTGGTGCAGCTTGCGTTGGAGACGATGTGATGGCGCGCCGGATCGTAGAGGCGCTCGTTGACCCCCATCACGATGGTGATGTCCTCCTCGCTGGCCGGCGCCGAAATCACCACCTTGGCCGCTCCCGCCTCCAGATGCGCGGAAGCCGCCTCGCGGGTGCGAAACCGGCCGGTGGATTCCACGACGACATCCACGCCGAGGTCGCCCCAGGGCAGCCGGGCGGGATCCCTTTCGGCAAGGACCCGGACCGGTTCGCCATCCACAATCAGCCCGTCCGCGGTCTCCTCTACCGAACCGGGATAGCGCCCGTGGACGGAGTCGTAGCGCAGCAGGTGGGCCAGGGTGGCGCCGTCGGCAAGGTCGTTGACCGCGACAATCCTGAGGGAAGGATCGCCGGACTTCCCTGCGGATCTGAGAACGTTTCTTCCGATGCGGCCGAAGCCGTTGATTGCGACTCGTGTGGGCATGACGGTGTGGGCCGGGGCGCGCCGGGGCGCCGCGAGGGTCAGATGTGATCGATGGATATGGGAACGGTGCGCGCGAATGCGCAGCCCAGGACGGACGCCGGACCGCCGACTTCGAGAGCGCGAACCGCCGCGAGGATGGTGGCGCCGGTGGTGATCACATCGTCGACCAGAAGCACCCGCCGCCCCCGCACCCGCTCTCCGGCGCTCCCGGCCAGGGTGAAGGCGTCACTGACATTAGCCCGTCGCTCCATAGGGTTCAAGGTCGTCTGGGTTCCCTTCTGAAGGCGCCGGCCCAGGCCGGCCACCAGAGGAAGATCGAGGGCCCGGGCGAAGGCCGCCGCGATCACCTCTGCCTGGTTGTATCCTCGGCGGCGGAGATTCCGGGTGGAGGTCGGAATGGGAATTACACAGTCGGCGCGCCGCTCCTCCGCGGTGGCCAACCGTCCCATCTCCCGTCCCATGAACTCGCCAACCGTGCGCCAGCCGTGGTACTTCAGCGCATGCACGAGCTCGCGGGCGGGCGACTGCAGGAGGCAGACCGAACGAGCCGACGTCAGCAATTCGGGCCATTCGGCGCACTCCAGACAGGAAGGAGCCTCGCCCGTTCCCATCGGCGCTCCGCAACGCGTGCAGGAGGGTTGAGGAACCGATGGCAATCCCATGCGGCAGTTCTGGCAGACCGGTCCCTCGCCGGCCCGAACCTCCTCGGCGGCGTTTCCGCCGCATCCCGCGCAGGCGGGCGGCAGGAGGTAGTCGATCCATGCCGCGGCTAGTCCAGTGCTCGTGACATCGCTCCTTTCGGGGGTGGCTCGCCGAACCACCGCGCGTAGGCCGCTTCCGCCTGACGGACCAGCATCTCCCGTCCGTCGACGGCACTCGCCCCCATGGTACGCGCCTGGTTGCAGAAGGGCGTCAGCACGGGGGCGTAGACCAGGTCGGCGACGCGCGCCGGGGCCTGGCGGAGGGCAGCCAGATCCAGGGGCGAACGACGACCGTTCATCCCCACCGAGGTCGCATTGACGACGATGTCCGGGGCGCATGCCGGCGGCGGCGGGGCGGACGCGATCCGGGGATCCGCGAAGTGGCGCAGCAACGCGCGGGCCCGTTCGGGACTCCGGTTCCGCACCCGGATTCGCCCCACCTCTTCGCACTGCAGGAGCGCAAACGCGACCGCGCGCGCGGCGCCTCCCGCGCCCAGGAGCAACACATCCAGATCGTCGCCGGCGTCGGCGGTCAGGCGCTTCCAACTGTGCAGGAACCCCGCCACATCGGTGTTGTCCCCCCACACGTGGCCTCCTTCGGCCCAGAAGGTGTTGCACGCGCCCGTGGCTTCGACCGCCTCGGTGCAACGATCCAGGAAGGGAAGCACCCGCTCCTTGTGCGGAACCGTGACATTCCCGCCGCCGCCGACCAGGGCAAGCTCGCGCAGAACGGCGCCGCACTCCCCGGCCGAGACCCGCCGGGCGATGTAGTGGGCATTGCGGCCCGCAGCGCGAAAGGCTGCGTTGTGAATCGTCGGCGAAAGCGAGTGCGCGACCGGATCCCCCAGCACCGCATAGACCGCGGGTTTGTCGGCAGCATCCCTTCCCCTGGCCGAATCCGCTCCGGTGAGCACGCCGCGCACCATCCGCTCGATCTCGGCGAAGGCCGCATCGTACACCCCCTGATTGCCCCCGAAGGGATCGGGAACGTCGCCCGCCGCGCCCGCCATCTCGGTCAGAAGGCGAGCGGTTTGGGCGCCGCCGAGCTCCTCGACCCGGCGCAGGTGGCTCCTTCCCATGCAGAGCAGGAGATCCGAAGCGGCGACCACTTCGGCGGTCAGGAGGGTCGCGCGGTGCGACGTCAGATCCAGTCCGGCCCCGCTCGCGGCTCGAAGGGCCCCCTCGCTCGCGGGCTGCCCCGGCCAGGCATCGGTACCGGCCGATCCCACCCGGATCGTGGCGATCCCTGCCCTGGCGGCGATCCGGCGCGCGATCGCCTCCGCCATCGGCGAACGACAGGTATTGCCGGTGCATACGAAGGTGAGCAGGAAGTGGCGGCCGGACCCACCCGGTCCCGCTCGTCCCAGACGCCCCCTCGCCCCTGCCCCGCCGCCGCCCCCGGTCGTCATCGATCCACCGCCGCGACCGCGTCCAGTCGCGCCGCCGGGATCGCGCCCTCCCGGATCAGCTTCGCGCCCCCCGGGCCCACCCGCACGATCGTGGAGGCGGCGCCCCCCGCAAGACGCCCGCCATCGAGGGCAAAGAGGTCGTGGCCACGCGCGCGGGCCGCCGCACGGGCATCGCGCACGGTGAGCGCCGGCTCCAACCCGGGCGCATTGGCGGAGCTGGAGGTCATGGGGCGACCGGCGGCGGCGAGGAGGCGAAGCAGGCCTTCGTGTCCGGGCATGCGCACGGCGACCGAACCATCCGACCCTCGAACCGCGGGAGGAAAGCGGCGGGCGCGATCGTCGACCGCCAGCGTCAGCGGCCCGGGCCAGAAGGCATCGGACAGCGCGCGGCCCACCTCTCCCAATCGCAACCCAACCGCGCCCGGCCGGGAAACCAGCACCACGAAGCCGCCCCGCGTGCGCCCCTTGAGAGCTTGCAGCGTGGCGAGCGCCCCGTCTTCGAGAAAGCCGCCGAAGCCATACACCGTTTCTGTAGGGTGAACAATGACCTCGCCGCGCTCCAGGCGGCGCAAGGCTTCGCGCAGCGGAGGATCCAGCGCGGGGCCGGGTGGGGGGGAAGGGGCCGGCGTCACTGCGACAGCTCCGCGGCGACCATTTGCGCCAGCGCCAGATCCCGGGGATGGGTGATCTTGAAGTTGGACGCCGCGGCCTCGACCATGCGCACCTCCGCGCCGATCTCTTCCAGCATGGAGGCGTCGTCGGTCGGCTCCGTCCCATTGGACCGGCAGCGCTCGACCGCCCGGCGAAAGAGCGAGTGGGGAAAGACCTGCGGGGTCTGGGCATGCCACAGCGTCGCGCGCGGCGGCGTGTCCGCGATGCGGGACTCCGCGTCCACCCGCTTGATCGTGTCGATGGCGGGGATTCCCGCGACCGCACCGGTTCCCCGGGCCGCGAGCCGGATGCAGGCGTCGATGGCGGCGGCGGGAGGAAAGGGCCGGGCCGCGTCGTGAACCGCGACCAGCGAAGCCCCCGCACGGAGCGCCGCCGCTCCATTCGCGACCGACTCGAACCGGCTCGCCCCACCCGCCACCACCCGCACCCGGGGATCGGTCCGCGCAACGCCGGATGCGTCCTCCGTCGCCGCCACCACGATTTCGACCACATCGTCGCGGGCCAGGAATGGGGCCAGCGCCCACTCCAGGACGGTTCGGCCCCCCAGCTCAAGGAAGGGCTTGCGGACCTCGCCCATGCGCGCACCGCTCCCCGCGGCCGGAACGATCACCGCCACGGTCGCGGTCCGGGGGGCCGGGACCGCCTCCGCCGCACCGGGAAGACCGCCTGGTTTCATCAGATCGCGCCCTCGGGCGGCTCGTCGTGGGTCACCGACTCGAAGAGGGTGAAGGTCTTGCGGAAATACAGCTCGATGGTGCCGGTGGGTCCGTTGCGCTGCTTGGCCACGATCAGCTCCGCCTTCCCCTCCAAGGAGTTGCCGTCCTTGTCGGTCGGTCCCTGGTAGTACTCGGGCCGGTAGAGGAACATCACCAGATCGGCGTCCTGTTCGATCGAGCCGCTCTCGCGCAGATCGGAGAGCTGCGGCCGGCGGTCGGTTCGCTGCTCGGGGGCCCGGCTAAGCTGGCTCAATGCGATGACCGGCAACTCGAGCTCCCGGGCGAGCGCCTTCAGCCCGCGGGAGATCTCCGACACCTCCTGCACCCGGTTCTCCTTGCGCGAACCCCCGCTCATCAACTGCATGTAGTCGACGATGATCAGACCCAGATCGCGGGTCTCGGCCTTGAGCCGCCGCGCCTTGGCCTTCATTTCGAGGACATTGCCGGTCGCCGAATCGTCGATCCAGATCGGCGAGGTGTTGAGGTAGCCCGCGGCGCGGGCGAGCTGCTTGAATTCGTCCGCGTCGAGCTTCCCCCGCCGCAAGCGCTGGGCGTCGACGCGGCCTTCGGCGCAAAGCAGACGCTGCACGAGCTGTTCCTTCGACATCTCGAGACTGAAGACTCCGACCGGAACGCTGGCGTCGATCGCCACCTTCTGGGCCACGTTCAGCACCCACGAGGTCTTCCCCATCGCGGGACGCCCCGCCACGATCGCCAGGTCGCCGGGATGCAGTCCGGTGGTCATCAGATCGAGATCGCGAAAGCCGGTGGCCAGACCCGACACCTCCTGGGCGCTGTCCTGAAGCTCGTCGATCTTCTCGAAGGTCGGCCAGAGGATCTCCTTGATCCAGATGAAACCATCGCGCCCCCGCGACTGAGAAACGCCGAAGACGCGCTGTTCCGCCCCATCCAGAATCTCCTCCACCGGACGATCGCCCGGTTCG
Organism: Gemmatimonadota bacterium; assembly: GCA_022822325.1. Taxonomy (GTDB): domain Bacteria; phylum Gemmatimonadota; class Gemmatimonadetes; order Longimicrobiales; family Gaopeijiaceae; genus Bin94. The sequence continues at coordinate 37,912 of JAJEBW010000010.1, forward strand.
TAGACGTCGCGAACGATCTCCTGGCCGGCGTCGATCAGTCTGCGCAGGAGCGCCTTGTCGCGAACGATCCCGGCGTGGTATTCGATGTTGGCGGCGGTGGGAACCGCGTCGAGGAGCGAAGACAGGTAGTCCCAACCGCCGATGCCGTCGAGCTCCGCAACCGACTTGAGATCCTCCGAAACCGTGATCGGATCGATCACCCGGTTGCGTTCGAAAAGGCGCGACATCGAGCGGAAGAGGCGGCGATGGGCTTCCCGGTAGAACATCGAGTCGTCCACCACGTCGGCCACCCGGGCCATTGCCTCGTCGTCGATGAGGATGCCCCCCAGGACGGCGGCCTCCGCTTCGGGCGAGAAGGGGGGTTCGCGGTCGTACCGGGCGTTGTCGCCGACGCCTGGGGGCGGGGAGGGGGATGATTCGCTCAAGAGAAGGTCTTGCTCATGGAGAGGGTCTTGCTCATGGAGGATTCGAGGCCTCGCGGCGGTGAATGCGTCGGGGCCGGGGGAAGACGCGAGCGATTCCAGCGGGGGAAGCGACCCGCCGTCAAGACCGATCGATGAGCTCGCAGAGAAGCTGGAGGTCGTCCCAGCAGAGACGATTCCAACCGGGGTTTCGGAGCAGCGCGGCAGGGTGATAGGTAACGACCAGCGGCACGCCCTCGTAACGGTACACCGTCCCCCGAAGCTTGCCAATCGGCCGCGACTGTCCGGTCAGCCATTGGGCCGCGAAGGTGCCGACGCCCAGCAGAACCGAAGGCGCCACCAGCCGGATCTGGCCGCGCAGAAAACCCGCGCACGCCTCGATTTCGTCGGCCCGGGGGTTGCGGTTTCGCGGCGGACGGCACTTGACGACGTTGCAAATGTAGACCGAATCCCTCCGCGAGAGACCCACGGCGGCCAGCAACAGATCCAGGAGTTTGCCCGCCGGCCCCACGAAGGGCAGTCCGGTCCGGTCCTCGCGGGCCCCGGGCGCCTCTCCGACCACCATCAGGCGTCCCTTCGGATTGCCGTCGGCGAAAACCACCTGGGTGCGGCCCTCCGCGAGACGGCAACGAGTGCATCCGAGCGCCATCCGCCGCAGCTCCTCGTAGCCGGCTTCCCCGGCGACGGGGTCGCCGGAGAGCGAGGCGATCGAATCCGGGGAAGCGCCGTCGCCGCGCGCACCGGCCGGGGCGCGCCGAGTGGCCAGGAGCTCCACCAACTCGCCGGGACCGAATCCTTCCGGCACGATCCCCGGATCGCCCATCCGGCGCCGCTGATCCAGATAGGTCGCCAGAGCGCGCGCCGCGCCGGTCACCCGGACCCGCCCTTCAGACGCGCCTCCACCGCATCCAGGATCGCCCACGCCACCGAGAACTTGTCCATCCGGGGAAGCTCGCGCGGGGGTGCGTCGTCCGCCAGAATGGTCACCCGGTTGGTCGTGGACTCGAATCCGGCGCCTGCCTCTCCGGCCGGATTGGCCACGATCAGATCGAATCCCTTGCGGATCCGCTTCTCTTCGGCCCGCTCCAGCAGTTTGGAGCTCTCCAGCGCGAATCCCACCGCCACCGCCCCCGACTTCATCCTGGCGCGGGACTCGCACGCGATATCGGGATTGGCGACGAGTTCAAGCGAGATCTCGGATCCCATTCGGGAGCGCTTAATCTTGCGGTTGCGGGGCGCGCGCGCGCGATAGTCGGCCACGGCCGCGGCATGAATCACGACGTCGGCGCCGCTCGCCTTCGGCAGAACCGCGTCGCGCATCTCCAGGGCGGTCTCGACCGGAACCACCTCCACCCCATGCGGCGCGCGCTCCGCAGACGGACCCGAGACCAGTGTGACCCGGGCTCCGCGCAGCCAGGCTCCACGCGCAAGCGCATACCCCATGCGGCCCGAGGAGCGGTTCCCCAGGTAGCGAACGACATCGACCGGCTCGCGCGTCCCCGAGGCGGTGACCAGCACGCGCAACCCGGCAAGCGCCCCCCCGCCCCCCACCACCCTTCCCACCGCATCGACGATGTCCTCCGGATCGGCCATCCGGCCCGGTCCGCTTCCCTCCCCCGCCGCCAGCGCCCCCTCGGCGGGACCCACTCTGCGAAATTCCGGCATCTCGTCCAGTTGCGCCAGATTCGCGCGGGTTCGCGGATCGGCGAACATCCGGTCGTTCATCGCGGGCGCCAGAACCACCGGTGCGCCGGTGGCGGCAAGGATCGTGGTCAGCAGATCGTCGGCGCGCCCCGACGCGGCCCGGGCCAGGAAATCGGCGGTCGCCGGCGCGACGCAGACGCAATCGGCCCTTCGTCCCAGCGAGATGTGCAACGCGGCCCCGCCCACCCGAAAGAGATCGATGTGCGGTCCCCGCCCGGTCACCCCCTCGAAGGAGAGGGGCGCCACGAAACGGCGTGCGCTCTCGGTCAGAACGGTGTCGACGGCGGCGCCGAGAAGGGTCAGGTCGCGTGCGATCCGAACCGACTTGTAGGCAGCGATCCCTCCGCACACGCCAAGCACGATCCGCCTGCCCTCCCAGGGAGGACCGGCCCGGCGCACCCTCGGACCGGCTCGCTCCCGATCCGATTCTCCCGGCGACACCTGCGGCTATTCGTTTTCCGGACGCCGGTGCCGAACCAGCCGGTACTCGACCTGGCCCGAGGTAATCGCCTCGAGGGCGCGCGTCGACAGCTTCTTCTGGTCTCCCAACAACCGGGATTCGCGCGGCAGGCGGTTCAACTCGCGCGCGTAGGTGGCGGCCACGAGCACGCCCAGGTATTTGCTCTGGTTGTTCTCGGCGATCTCGTCGGGGGTAAAGACTCTCATCGGGTTCGCGCTCCTGCGTTCTCGGATTCGTCCGTTGGATCTTCGCCAGGTCTTGCCGTCGCGGCGAGGCGGGCGGCTTCTGCGCGGGCTCCAAGCTCCAACCTGCTGACAAGGATACTCACACCTTCCTCCGCCGTCGAGTGCCGGGTGCCTTCGACCATGGCCAGCACCTGATCGGCGGATTCCTCCAAATCGTTGTTTATCAGCCACTTGCCGAAAAACGACATGGCCCGGAGCTCCTGGACGGCGGTGTCGAACCGGCGGCGAAGCTGTCCTGGCGACTCGGTGCCGCGTCCGCGCAACCGTTCAATCCACACATCGGGACCGGGAGGAACGACGAAGATCGCAAGGGCGTGGGGAAGGCGACGGACGACCTGGCGGGCTCCCTGCACATCGATGTCCAGAATGGGAACCGGAGCGGCGGGATCGTCGCGCTCAAGGGAACGCACCGGGGTTCCGTAGAGCTCGCCGTGCACCTCGGCCCATTCCGCCAGCTCGCCGGCCGCGATCATCGCGCGGAACCGTGCGGGCGAGATGAAGTGGTAGTCGGCGCCGTGGACCTCCCCGGGACGCGGCCGCCGGGTCGTGGCCGAAACGGAGAGGAAGAAGCGGTCGGGACGCCGCTCCACGATGCGTCGCGCGATGGTCGTCTTGCCCGCCCCCGAAGGCCCCACCAGCACCACCGGCCCCCCGATCATTCCACATTCTCCAACTGTTCGCGCAACTGCTCAAGGGCATCGCGCATGGCGACCGACGAAGCGGCGATGGCCGCGTCGTTGGCCTTGGCGCCCAGGGTAGCCGCCTCGCGGTTCATCTCCTGAACCACAAACCCCAGACGCTTGCCGACCGCCCGGACCCTGCCGTCGCCGTCGCCGCCGAGGGTGTCGAGGAAGAGGACGGCGTGGGACCTGATCCGCGCGATTTCCTCCGCGATGTCCCACCGTTCGGCCAGATAGGCGATCTCGCGCGCGAGCCGGTCTTCGTCCACCTCGGTCCGTTCGCTGAGGGCTCGCACCCTTCCTCGCAGCCGGTCCCGTTCCCGCACCAATCTCACCGGGGCCCGCGCCTCCACCGCATCGACCTCCGCCAGAAGGGCGGCGATCCGTTCGCGCAGGATCTCCTCCAGCCGGCGTCCCTCGGAAGACCGCATACTGACCACTGCGGCAAGGGCGGCATCCAGGCATTGTTCCAGCGCTCCCGCATCCGGAGCCGGCCCGACCGGGGCGGCGTCCCGGGCGCCCATCACTCCGGGCAGGCGCGCCACCAGACCCAGATCCGGCTCGCCCGCGAGGCCCAGCCGGGAGCCCGCCTCGCGGAGCAGCGCCACATAGCGCTCGGCCCGTTCAATGTCCATGGAGGGCGCGCCCTGCGCCTCCTCCCGCGCCGGGTCCACCCGCACCGACACCGCGACCGATCCCCGCGCCAGCGCTCTCCGCACCACCGTCGTCGTCCGTGGCTTCAGCTCGTCCCAGCCGCGGGGCAGACTCGCCGACACCTTCAGGTGCCGGTGGTTCACCGTCCGGATCTCGGCGCGCAACGCCTCCCCGCCCGTCATCTCCACCTGCGAAGCTCCGTAGCCGGTCATGCTGCGAATCATCGGGTCAGTTCCGGAAGATCCAGCGGACGCCGTAGAAGGCCCGGGTTCCGGGAAGCAGCCTCCCCGGGACATCGCGATTTCCGCGCCGGAGCGACAGGTTGTCGACCGTGGCGAAGATATTGATGGTCAGAATGCGCATCTGCAGGCGAAAGTACCAGCTCTGGTAGAAGGGCACCTGGTCCGGAACAAGCGCCGGATCGTCGTCGAAGGACCCGGGCGGCGCGGCCGAAAGGAAGGAGTCCTCGATCGCAGGCTCCGGAGGCACCCCCTGCGGCACCCGCATCGGCGCCCGTCCCTCGGCCCCCAGATCCACCCAGAGCTCGAAGTTGCGGCTCTCGCGGAAGACCCGGTGAAGGGACAGGCCGCCACGGTAGCTGTGCTCCGGAAAGTAGAGCGTCTCCAGAGAATCGGCGGGATCCCAGAGCTGCACTTCCCCAACGAAGAAGAGACCGGCCGGCCGCAGCGGCACCGCTCCCGAGAGCTCCCAACCCTCGCGGCGCGGCTGCGTCCGGACCAGACCGCCGCGGTCGAAGGGAAGCCCGGTCGGCCAGATCGAGTCCGCCTCGACCGACACTCTGGCCCCGGACACCTCCAATCCCCGCCAGTGGGCGCGCGCGCCGATCCGTAACCCGGTGCGGTCGGTGAAGCGACCGGCCGACCCAACCGCCGCCGAGTCCCCCTCCGGATCGCTCGTCGCGCTGTCCGGATCCGCGGTGGCGCTGTCGGGTTGCTCGGGCGGCAACGGATTCAGCCAGGGCACTCCCCGCCTCCCCCCTCCCCGCTCCGCGAAGACCGCCATGTGGGGGATCGGCGTGAACCAGCCGTTGAGGTCGAAGGAAACGCCCACCTCCTCCCCCCAGCGCTCCCGGCGCGCGCCTGCCCTCACCCCCCCCCAACGCTCCGAGACACCCGAGAGCTCTGCCGCCAACTCCCGCTCCGGAAGGCCCGTTCCGCGGTTCCAGCGCGCGGTGGCGCGTCCCCAGACCGGACCCCGCCGGAAGGAGAGTCGCCCGCCTTCCTGTCCGCGCGACTCCGCCAGGAAGGGAAAGGTTTCGGTCGAATCCCCCGTCGCCAGCGAACCCCGCGTCGTCCACGCCTCGGCCAGCATCCAGGGAAAGGGCGCCCAGACCCCCTGAAGCGTCCGGTCGCTGCGAGTCACCGTGCCCGGAGCGTCGTCCAGCCCGGTCCGTTCGGTGGCCATTCGTCTCGCCTCGAAGCGGATGCCCGCGCTGTCGCCGCGGTGGAGGCTGTAGCGGAACCAGGCTCCGGTCACCGCCCCCGGCATTTCTCGGCCCCGGGTGTCGAGCCGCTCGATCGCGAGCGCCGCCTTGCCGGCCACGACCTGCGGGAAGGAAAAGGTGCCGCGCAGCAGATTCGAGTCGAGATCGCCGGTTCCCGCCTCGATCAGGGTGAACGCCTCCGGCCCGGCGTGATCCTCGCGGTGGAGATGGATCTCGAGCCCTCCTGGACGACGGATCATGCGCACCCGCTCCAGCCCCGAGACCGGAATGCGGGCCAGGTCGGGAATCGAACCCTCGAGCGGGAGCTGTTCCACGCCGTCGAGGTAGACGCGAATGGCGCCGCCCGCGTACCCATGAGGAACCACCGCGACCGGGGAACCGAAGTCGCCCCCGCGAATGGCCAGCACACCCGGGGCCTCGGCGAGGAGCTCCCACAGCGTCTGGCCGCGGGCGCCCAGCAACTCTTCGCGATTCCACTCCCGGATTCCCGTCGGGAGACCGGCTGGAGCCGGATCGGGCATGGCGGGAAGGAGTGGCGGAAGCGGAGGAGCGGAGTCGCTCTCGGCGGACAGGGTGTCGCCGGCCAGCGAGTCGGCCGCAGGGGGCCGGGTATCCGCGGGAAGAGTGTCGGGAGGTTCCTGCGCAACCGCGCCAGGTGCATTCCCGGCCGCGGCCACCGCCAGCAGGAGCGGGGCGACCATGATTCGGCGCGCAATCTTCGCCCGGCCGGCCGCAGCCCGCGCGGAGCCGGTCAGAACCCGGCCCTCGCCCGCACCCACTCGAGAAGCAATCGGCAAGGGGACCCGTTCGGTCCATCCCTCAGGTAGGACCTTGTCGTCTTCCCGTATGCCGTGCCGGCGATGTCCAGGTGCGCCCACGGAACGTCTCCCACGAACTCCGAAAGGAAGCAGGCTGCGGTGATGGTTCCGGCCGGGCGTCCCCCGACATTGCGGAGATCCGCCACCGTGCTGTCGAGTTGCCTGCGATAGGCGTCGTCCAGCGGCAGGGGCCAGCAGGGCTGGTCGGCGCGGTCGGCGGCGGCGCGGATCTCGGAGACCAACTCGTCGTCGTTGCCGAGGACGGCGGAGCGGTGGTGTCCCAGCGCCACCACGCAGGCCCCGGTCAACGTTGCGCAGTCCACGATCGCCGCGGGACTCCAGTCGGTGGCGTAGTGCAGCGCGTCCGCCAGAATCAGGCGTCCCTCGGCATCGGTGTTGATCACCTCGATCGACTTGCCCGCCCGGCTGAAGACCACATCGCCCGGCTTCGTGGCGGATCCATTGAGGAGGTTTTCGGAACAGGGCACCAGGCCCAGGACATTCATCCCGACGCCCAGCCTGCCGATCGCCAGCATGGCGCCGAGCACGGCGGCGCCCCCCGACATGTCGTACTTCATCTTCTCCATCCCCCTGGCCGGCTTGATGGAGATTCCCCCGGCGTCGAAAGTCAGGCCCTTCCCCACGAGCACGACCGGAGGAGCGCCGGCCTCGCCCCCGTTGTGCGACAGAACGATCAGGCGCGGCTCCTCGTCCGATCCCCGCGCGACCGCCAGCAGCGCGCCCATCGCCTGGCTTTCCATCTCCTCGGGGCCGAGAACCTCCAGGTCGAGTCCGCCCTCGCCCGCGATGCGTACGGCTTCGGCCGCCAACTGAGAGGGATTGGCAAGGTTGCCGGGACGGGCCTGCAGGGTTCGCGCCCGGTTCTCCGCGCTGGCGAAGGCATGCCCGATCCGCACCCGGCCGACCAGCTCGGCGTCGGGCGGCGCGACCACAAGCCCGACCTCCACCGGCGGCGGCCGCTCCTCCTCTCCCTCTCCGGAACCGGCATCCAACCGCGATCGCAGCTCGTCGTAGCGCCACGACGAGAGGACCATCCCCTCGGCCACCGCCTCGATCCAGCGCGGAGCAAGCTCCCGGCCGAGATACCCGAGATAGATCGCGAGCGAGGACACATGAAGCCGTTCGGCCTCCCGGACCGCTCTCCCGCCGGCCTCGCGCAGCGTCGCGTCGGCGAGATCGTCGACCGGCCCGATCCCCTGGAAGAGGATCCGCTCCGGCCCGCGCTTTCCCCCGCGCCGGTACGCCAGAAACCGATCCCGGCTGCGACCCCGAAAGTCGCCGGAGGAGATGGCGTGGCTCAGCACGCCCCCGGTCAGCCGGCTGAGCGGCACCAGTTCGGTCAGGGGTCTGTCCGACGGGGCAAGGACCACCAGCAACGGGGTCTCGATCCGTTCCGGAGCCCCGGTGTCGCTCTCCAGGCGCATTGTCTCGGTTTCTCTCCGTTCGCGGCTACATGTTCGCGGCGACGATCTCGCCGAATCGCGATGTGGACACCTTCGTGGCTCCCTCCATCTGGCGCTCCAGATCGTAGGTCACCATGCGCTCCCGGATCGCTCCCTCCATGCCGCGATCGATGGCGGCGGCGGCCTCGTTCCAGCCGAGATGCTCCAGCATCATGCGCGCCGAGAGGATCAGCGACCCCGGGTTGACCATATTGCGTCCCGCGTACTTCGGCGCTGTGCCGTGCGTGGCCTCGAAGAGCGCCACCGAATCGCCGACATTCGCCCCGGGCGCCATTCCCAGTCCCCCAACCATCGCCGCGCAGGCATCGGAAAGGTAGTCCCCGTTGAGGTTGGGCGTCGCCACGACGGAGTATTCCGCCGGACGCAGGAGGATCTGCTGGAACATCGAGTCGGCGATTCGGTCCTTGATCACCACGCGGTTCCCGGCTTCCTCGCCCTCCCACAGCCGCGACTCGGGAATCGTCCGGTCCGGGAAGAGCTCCGCCGCCACCTCGTATCCCCAGTCGCGAAAGGCTCCCTCGGTGAACTTCATGATGTTGCCCTTGTGCATCAGCGTCACCGAGTCCTTCCCGCGCGCCAGGGCGTAGCGAATGGCCGCCGCCACATGCCGCCGGGTGCCGAAGGGACTGATCGGCTTGACACCGAGACCGCTGCGTTCGCGCACCGGCGCGCCCATCTCCTCCCGCAGGAAATCGCGCACTCGTTCGGCTTCCTCCGATCCGGACTCCCACTCGATCCCCGCGTAGACGTCTTCGGTGTTCTCGCGAAAGACCACCATCTCCACCTTCTCCGGCTCGCTCACCGGAGAGGGCACGCCGGGAATCCATCGGACCGGCCGGATGCAGGAGTAGAGATCCAGGAGCTGTCGCAGGGTGACGTTGAGCGAACGGATTCCGCCACCGACGGGAGTGGTGAGCGGCCCCTTGATCCCGACCCGAAACTCGGTGAGCGCCTCCAGGGTCTCGCCGGGCAGCCATTCGCCGGTCCGCGCGCGAGCCTTCTCGCCGACGAAGATCTCCATCCATGCGATGGCGCGGGCGCTGCCGTAGGAGCTCGCGACGGCGGCGTCGACCACATGCCGCGTGGCCGCCCAGATGTCCGGACCGATTCCATCTCCCTCGACAAAGGGGATGACGGGCCGGGCGGGGACGGCCAGGGCGTCGGTCGCGCCGGTGATCCTCTCTCCATCCGGGGGAACCCGGGCGTGACGATATGCGGACAAGACGGCTACCTCCTGGCGTTGGAATCGGAGCGCTTCTGGCGGAAGGGACCGGGAATCTACTAGATTCGCTCATGCGTCGTCCGGCGTATCCCGGGAACGAGACCCGGGCGAACCCGGGCGGGAATCTGTCAGCGTATGCCTCTTGCGGGCAATCGCGGAGAGGAAGGAGTCGAAAAAATGAAGAATGGGAATCGCCAAACTGGCAGCGCGGAGCGCCACTGGGGACTCCTGGCGCTGATCGCCGGTTCGGCCATGCTCGGCGTGATGGGCACCGTCGCGATCATGACGGTGCTCCGGACAAGCCCGACGAAGATGGAGAGCGGCATCCCGGAGGAAGTCCTGGAACGCAGGGCGGTGCAGCTGCGCGAGATCGAGGCGCGTCTCGAGGCGTTGCAGGGACTCACGCTCAAGGCGTCCGAGTCGGCCGCGCAGACGCGCCGGGCCAAGGTCATCGTCTTGAGGGCCGCCGCGCGCGGGAACCGGACGGCGTCGGTCGCCTATGTGGTCAGTGGCCAGAAGGGCCTGGACGACAACCAGCCCATCGTCTACGTCGACGGCGTTCGCATGGACGACTACGGCGAGGCGCTGAACTCCCTGTCGCCGGACCGGATCGACCGCGTCGAGATCGTCAAGGGAGAGGCGGCCAAGGCGCAGTACGGCGAGGAAGGATCGAACGGAGTCGTTCAGGTCTTTCTCAAGTCCGGCGACGATGCGGATGGCGAGGAAAAACGGCGGCGCAGACCCTCCCGCGACTCCCGCTGATCCCCGGCCTGGGGCCACTCCCCATCGGCGGCTCGCGTCGGATTCCGTGCCGCGGAGGGTTCTGGCGCTTGACTACGGCCTTCGTCGCATCGGCGTCGCGCGCAGCGATCGCACGGGGACCCTCGCCACGCCCGTCACCACATTGGTGCGCCGGCGGGGCAAGCGGCCGCCCTTCCGCGAGATCCGACGGCTGGCCGACCGGTACGAAGCCGAAGCCCTGGTTCTGGGACTTCCCCTGGACGAGTGCGGAGCGGAAAACGAATGGGTTGCGGAGGTTCGGCGCTTCGGAGCCGGACTGGAGCGGCGTTGCGGGCTCCCGGTCTTCCTTGCCGACGAGCACTGCTCCTCGGTAGAGGCCGAGGCGCGCATTCGGTCCATCGGACTGCGAAGGAAGTCGAAGGAGGAGAAGGGGCGAATTGATGCCGGAGCGGCGGCGATCATCCTGCAGGACTGGCTCGACTCGGCGGCATCGGGCGGCGGGCGCGCCGAAGGGAAAACCTCCACGGCGTCCAGGTAGCGTACGGGCGCTCCTGGCGGTCTGCCTGCTTGCGTTTTCCTTGTCCTGCCGGTCGCTTCCGCCGGGCCGGATCACCCTTCACATCCCGGAAGGCGACACCTTTTCCGAGGTGTTGGACTCGCTGGAGGCTCACGAGGCGATCGGCTACCGGAGCCTCGTCCATCTCTACGCGCGCTTGCGGGGACTCGACCGTTCGGTGAAGGCCGGAACCTACCGCATCGAGCGCGGCGCCCCCATCGGCGAACTCCTCGAAGTCCTGACGGCCGGCCGCGTCGTCACCTGGCCCATGACCATCCCCGAAGGGTACACGATCCAGTCGATGGCTTCGCGGATCGCGGAGGCGACCGGCCTGGATTCCGCCGCGGTGGCCGACCGGTTGAGCGATCCCGAACTGCACGGCGAGTGGGGGGTGCCGGGACCCGGGCTGGAAGGATACCTCTTTCCGGACACCTATCGATTCGCCAGAGGAATCGCCCTGGAGACGGTCGTGACGGTGATGACGGACAGCTATCGCCGCTACTGGACCGCCGAACGACGCCAGCGTCTGGAAGAACTCGGAATGTCCGAAGGCGAGGCCGTGACGCTCGCTTCGATCATCCAGGCCGAGGCGCGCCAGGCCGACGAGATGCCCACCATCTCCAGCGTCTTTCACAATCGGCTCCGAATCGGAATGCGCCTGCAAGCCGATCCGACGGTCCTCTACGCGCTTGGCGGACACCGGTCGCGGCTGCTCTATGCGGCGATTGATTCGGTGGCGAATCATCCATACAACACCTATGCCCAGGCGGGCCTGCCCCCGGGTCCGATCGGGGCGCCCGGGAGTGCCGCGCTGGATGCCGCATTGCGTCCGGCGGACACCGACTACCTCTACTTCGTCGCCGAACCGAACGGCACACACATCTTCACCCGTACCCACGACGAACATCTGCGGGCCCGGGCCCGGGTTCGGCGCGAGGCCGCAGCGGCCACGAGCGTGCCCGACCACGGCGGCACCCGCCATTTTCAGGATTGATCCTTGACCCGAGCGCCACGGTCGCCGGGGGATGGAACCGCCGTGCGGGAGCTCCGCCGCCGCCTTCGCCTCGTCGTGATCACCGATCGCGCGCAGGCTCGGCCACGAACTGTCGCCGCCATTGCCCGGGAAGCGATTCGTGCTGGCGCTCCGGCTCTGCAACTGCGGGAAAAGGGGCTCCCTCCTCGCGACGCGCTCCCGTTGGCCAGGCATCTGCGGGCCCTCACCGCCGAGGCCGGAGCACTCCTGTTCGTCAACGACCGCCTTGACCTGGCCCTCGCCGCCGGGGCCGACGGCATCCACCTGGGACCCGGGGATCTTCCGGTCGCCGCGGCTCGTCGGATCGCTCCCCCTCCCTTCGTCATCGGGTTCTCCGCGGACGAACCCGCGACCGCCCGCCATGCAGTGCGCAGTGGGGCCGACTATATCGGGTGCGGCGCCGTTTACCCTACCAACTCCAAGTCGGGAACGGGCCAGCCGATTGGATTGAACCGGCTGAAGGCCGTTGCGGATGCCGTTCCGGTGCCCGTCGTCGGGATCGGCGGGATTGCCGTTGGCCGCGCGGCCGCCGTGCTCGAGACCGGGGCGGCCGGGTGCGCGGTGATCGGAGCCGTGATGAGGGCCCCTGATCCGCACCAGGCCGTGCGAAGCCTTCTGAATCCGGCGACCCGCAGGGAGGGCCGGCCCCGGGGACAAAAAAAGAGCGCCCCATCCTCAAACGGGTGAAGAAGATGGGGCGCTCCGGCAAGAACTGGCTGGCAGCGACGTACTCTCCCACCGGGTCGCCCCAGCAGTACCATCCGCGCGGCAGGACTTAACTTCCGAGTTCGGGATGGGATCGGGTGTAACCCCTGCGCTCTGGCCACCAGCCAATGTCACAGGTAGAAGGAAGCACCGGAACCTCCGGTACCGTGCGTGCAGGAAATGTGTGTGAAGGAGGATGCTGGTCAAGCCTCTCGGGCCATTAGTACGGCTCAGCTACACGTGTTGCCACGCTTCCACTTGCCGCCTATCAACGTGCTCGTCTCGCACGGCCCTTCTGAGACTGATGTCTGGGAGTACTCATCTTGGGGGGGGCTTCCCACTTAGATGCTTTCAGCGGTTATCCCTTCCCGACGTCGCTACCCGGCCATGCCCCTGGCGGAACAACCGGTACACGAGTGGTCAGTCCACTCCGGTCCTCTCGTACTAGGAGCAGCTCCCCTCAATACTCCAACGCCCACGACGGATACAGACCGAACTGTCTCACGACGTTCTAAACCCAGCTCATGTACCGCTTTAACGGGCGAACAGCCCGACCCTTGGGACCTTCTTCAGCCCCAGGATGCGATAAGCCGACATCGAGGTGCCAAACCGCCCCGTCGATGTGAACTCTCGGGGGCGATAAGCCTGTTATCCCCGGCGTACCTTTTATCCGTTGAGCGACGGCCCTTCCATTCGGAACCGCCGGATCACTAAGGCCAACTTTCGTTCCTGCTCGACCCGTCGGTCTCACAGTCAAGCTCCCTTATGCCTTTGCACTCTTCGCGCGATTGCCGACCGCGCTGAGGGAACCTTTGCGCGCCTCCGTTACTCTTTGGGAGGCGACCGCCCCAGTCAAACTACCCACCTGCCACTGTTCCCGAGGAGGATTCACTCCCCTGGGTTAGAGCCTCAACATTGTAAGGGTGGTATTTCACCAACGACTCCCCGTCCCCTGGCGAAAACGGTTCGCAGTCTCCCACCTATCCTACACATGCAAAGCCAAGACCCAATGACAGGCTGCAGTAAAGGTGCACGGGGTCTTTTTGTCCTGTCGCGGGTAATCGGTATCCTCACCGATACTCCAATTTCGCCGAGCTCGCGGAGGAGACAGCGCCCAAGTCGTTACGCCATTCGTGCAGGTCGGAACTTACCCGACAAGGAATTTCGCTACCTTAGGACCGTTATAGTTACGGCCGCCGTTTACCGGGGCTTCAGTTCAGAGCTTCGAGTTTCCTCTAACACCTCCCTTTAACCTTCCGGCACCGGGCAGGCGTCAGTGCCTATACGTCGTCTTAACCGACTTTGCAGACACCTGTGTTTTTAATAAACAGTCGCTTGGGCCGATTCTCTGCGGCCTGGTTCGGCTCCCCACGCATCGTGGTTCACCTACTGCAGGCTCCCCTTCTCCCAAAGTTACGGGGACATTTTGCCGAGTTCCTTCTCCGCGGATCACTCGAGCACCTTAGGCTACTCGCCTCGCCTACGTGTGTCCGTTTGCGGTACGGTCGTCCAGGCACCTCCCATGCGAGGCTTTTCTCGGCGGCATGATTACGGACCCTTTGCGGGACTTTTGTCCCTTCGGCATCGGCGCTCGGCTAAAGGAGTCTTTTATCCCCCCTCATCGCCTACCACCTTACATCGGATATTCCACCACCCGACGGTCCTTTCACTCCCGCGTCCCCCCTCATGGTCGAACGCTACCTGAACGGTACAGGAATATTAACCTGTTTCCCATCGCCTACGCCCTTCGGCCTCGGCTTAGGGACCGACTAACCCGGAGCGGAT
>JAJEBW010000042.1 GCA_022822325.1 Gemmatimonadota bacterium
ACTTCATCGAGCGTTACAACAACGGCTGGCTTCTGCAGCGGCACGGGTACATCACCCCGGCCCGTGCCCGCGAAAAGCTCAGCAGAAAGGCGGCCTGATGTTTAGGCCGTCCACTTGTCCAGGAAACCGGAACCGGTACAGTCCCGTTCGACGACCGGGGCCACCACGGCCTGCCTGACGTATCCCCGCCACCTGCCTGGGTTGCGGATGTGGACGGCGGCGCCCGGATAGCCTCCGAAGAAGATGTACTCGTCGAGCGCCACTCCAAACGCACGCTGCATTTCGTCGAGCGACCAGTGCGCGACGGGGAATGGGTCGAACCTGCCTGCCAAGCTTTCATGGATTCCCGTCAACATCGCCCACGGGGCGGAGCCCAGGATCACCACGCGCAGTGGACAGCCGGTACGTCGATCCCTGTCCCACAACCCTTTGACAACCCCGGACCAGTTCGGGATTCGCTGGATTTCGTCGAGCACCATCACGATGCCGCGGGAAGAATGTTCCGCAGCGATGCGGGCGCGTTCCCAGCTTGAGACGAGCCACTCCGGTCCGGGCGTTTGCCCAGGGACCAGGACATGAACGGCAGGCGGAATGCCGAGTGGCGGCTTGTCGGGCGTTGGGTCGTCGACAGGCAGGTACCAGCATGGAACACCGTCCTTTTCGAGGTCCGAGAGCGCCTGCAGGACCAGGGTGGTCTTGCCGGTCTGTCTTGGACCCGTGACGGCGACCAGCCGCATCGGCCCATCCTCCTTCAGGAGGGTGGTCAGGCGGGCCACGTGAGGGCGCCGGTAGGGAGGCAGGTATCGCATGGATGGAATGATATGTTATTGAGCAAAAGCGCTCAAGAACCTATCGTTCCGTTGGGAGCGCGAGGAACGGTCGCAGTCTCGTGACTCGGATCGACGTAAAACGAGGACCATCCGCCCGGGCGTCCACCGTGACCGCCCGCCCCCCTACCGCAACGGCAACCCCTCGCTCACCGCAATCTCGGCATCGCCCGCGGCCAGCCCCAGCTCGCGCGGCCAGCTTCCCCGCCAGTCGCGCAGCACCGCCCGCAGCCTTCCGTCGCGCCGGTCGGTGATCAGCGCCATCGGCCGCGAAGTGCGCGCGTCCAGGGTGACCGATTCGCCCGGACCGGTCAGCACGATCTCGGCCAGGGGGCCGTCGCGGTCGGGGTCGAAGGGCGCCGCGAAGACGAAGTGGCCGCCGCCGTGTTCGAGCGGGCGCATCGCAAAGCGGAAATCGAAGCGGAGCTCGCCCGCGGGACCGACGCCCGTCAGCCGGTAGGGGCCTTCGGAAGCGGGCAGCGTCGGCGGCAGATCGACATGGAAGGCCGGATCGAGGACCAGGCCGTCCGGACCGCTTCGTCCCCAGAGGAGGAGAGTCGGCCCATCCGGAGTCGTTTCCGCGCGCGCACCCGCCGGCCACGACCGCTCGACGCCGTCGGCCCCGCCGGTCATCCCGGCCCCCAGCCGGAGACCCGCCCCCGCGACGCCGCTCCTCCCCCCACCCCCCATCAGTCCCGCCTCCCGGGAGCGACGGAAGCCCAACGCGCGCGTGAAGTGGTAGTCGCTCACCCATTGCGGGTCGCAGTAGCCCATCACGTCCTTGTAGAGCGCGGCGCTCACCACGCGTCCGCTCGCGAAGTCGTACCCCCAGGCCCCGATCTCGCCTCCGTGGTACGGATAGCGCGCGTCGGCCGCGGTCGCCCCGCCGCAGGGAGCGTGGCGCAGCCCCAGGTTGTGGCCCAGCTCGTGGGTCAGGGTGACGGGATCGGCCGCGCCCACGCTGGCCGGGTAGCCGATCTGGCCCAGACCGTCCCAGATGGCGTCCGCCTGAAGATCCAGCGCGCCATAGTAGTAGCCGCGCTCGCCCTCGCGAATCCGCAGATAGACCAGCTCGCCCAGCAGTTCGCCCCAGCCGGCCCCGGTCGCCAGGTCGGCGTTGGTGACGTAGCCCTCGTGGATGCGCACCGACATCTCGTGGATCGGCAGCAGAGAACGCGCCACGCTCAGCTTCTCGCTCTCGGGCGTCACGTCGGCGACCCAGCGGCGGACGTCGTCGTTCGGATTCGCGGCCTGCACGATCGGCACCAGCACCAGGTCGAAGCGCGGCATCTTCACGGTCTCGATCCTCAGCCGTCCCTGCTCGGGGATGCGCCGCTTGCTCCCCGGCGCCAGCGGCACGGCGCCGTCTCGGTCCAAGGCGATCTCGAAGGTGAAACGGGGATTGATGAGCGCGCCCGGCAAGCGCACGTTGAAGGAATGGTCCAGTCGGCTTTCGTCGACCTCGGTGGGCAGGAGGCGGAAGGCGGGCTCCATGAGTTCGTTGCGGATCAGGGCGTCGTCGCGGTAGAAGAGCGCCTCGACCCGCGGCTGGTAGAAGCTGGGGCGGTCGCCGGTGAGGAAGACGCGCAGCAGAGCGTCGCGGCCGGCGATGAGCGGCACCCCGCGGGCCCGGTTCTGGACTCCCTGGGTGATGTACCAGACCGGGGCCGAGAGACGCAGCCGGGTGGGATTGATGCGCACGGTGGTGCGGGCGCGAAGCCCCGAGAGGCTGACCGAGACCTCGGTTTCGGCGAAGGCCAGGGCGCGCGCGGTTCCATCCCGGGAGATTTCGAGGGTGCCCGGTCCCCCGCTCTCCCATTGGGGACGAACCCAGTGCGGCAACGGCTCGATCGGGTCCCCGGCGGCGTCGAGCGCGCGCACCCGGAACTGCGCCGTCTCGCCGACCATCAGCATGGTGTCGGCGGGCAGGATCTCGAGCGCGACCGGTTTGCTTGTCGGTTCAAAGGAGAGATCGCCGCAACCGCCGCCGAGCAGGACCGGAACGAGGAGAAGACCGCGCTTCAGGGCCCACCTCCTCCCAGCGCGTACCCGAAGCCGAGCTCGACGGTGAGCGCAGAGGCGTGGTCGCTGGCGGAGGCGGTGTTGGCGGAGAGCCAGCGATAGGAGACGCCCGGCAAAAAGCGGAAGGTCCCGGCCCCGATCGCGAGTCCGGCGCCGAATTGGAAGCCCACCCCGATCTCCGGATCCTCGCCCTCCTCGCCCGCCCGAGTGGCACCGACGAGAAGCGCCCCGCGCAGCCACGGCGTCCCGTAGTTGAGCTCGCCGCCCAGCGCGCCGTGATTGCCGACGATCGAGATGTTCTTGTCGCGGCAGAAGCCCTCTTCGCAGCCGAAGGCGGTCCGCACGAAGCCGGCGAAGGCCGAGAGCCTGGGGGTGAAGGACCGCTTGACCAGGGCCTCGAAGGAGAGCTCGGGCGCGATGTCGAGCGCGGCGGCCGATGCCGAATGACTCCCGACCGTGAGTCCCCCGCGCACCTCCACCTGAAGTCCGGACAGCCCGCCCGGATTCGCGGCGGAGGGCGGGGGCGGCGGCTGCGCGGCGAGCGGTTCGCCGGTGGCAAGGGCCAACGACGCGACGGCGAGGATGGCGGCGGAACGAATCGCGGCGGCGAGCGCGAATCCCCTGCCGACTGCGGCGCTCACCTCGCACCCCCCGGAATGCCATCGCTGACCAGGATCTCGGTGTCGCCCTCGACCAGGTTCATCCCCCCGCTCCAATCGTGCAGGAAGGCCCGCACCTGCCCCGTCTCGCGGTCTCGCACGATCGCCATCGGCGGCGAACTCCCCGCGGTCAGCTCGAAGCGGCCGGCCGGCCCCCACAGCGCCACCCGCTCCAGCGCCCCGTCGCGCTCTCGGTCGTAGGGCACGAGGAAGACGAAGCTCGCCCCGCCGTATTCCAGCGGCGAGGGGGTAAAGGCAAAGGAGAAGACGGTCTGGCCATTCGGACCGATCCCCTCCAGGCGGTAGGGACCGGGCTCCTCGGGCAGCGCGGGTTCGCTCTCCAGCAGGAAGGCCGGATCCATGCGGACCCCATCGTCGCCAACGTCGCCCCAGAGAAGCAACACTTGTTCCGGCGCTTGGCGGTCGGTGCGGGCGGCCGCCGCCGACCCCGTCTCGGTCTCGACCCGGTGTTCGTAGGCCCGGACGAAATGATAGTCGCTCACCCAGTCGGGACTGCAATACCCCATCAGGTCGCGGTACTGCTCTGGATTGATCAGCCGATTGCGCCTGAGGTCGTAGCCCCAGACTCCCGTCTCGCCGTCGTCATACGGATAGCTCGGATCCGGGCCGGGAGCACTGCCGCAGGGAGCATGGCGCAGCCTCATGTTGTGCCCCAGCTCGTGCGCAAAGGTGCTCTCGCGGTCGGCGCCCACGCTGACGGATCGTCCGTCAACGTAACCGAGTCCCCCATATCGCGATCCTGAGGGTAACCGAACCACGCCGTAGTAGTACCCTTCGCTGCCTTCCCTTCGCCAGAGCAACTCGACTTGCCTCAGGTACCGACTCCACCCGGTCCCCGTCGTCAAATCCACATCGGTGGTGAAGGTCTCGTGCACCCGCACCTCCATGTCGCCGATCGGCAGCAAGGTGCGCGCCATCTGCATCTGTTCGCTCTCGGCGGTGAGCCCGTTCGTCCAGGCGAAGACGCGCTCGTCGGGACTGAGCGACAGCAGGGTGGGAACGATCGTCTGAATGTGAACCGGCAGCCGCACCACCCCCAGATCCAGCACGCCGCTCTCGGGAATCCGCGTGGGGCTGCCGGGATCGGTGGGTACGACGCCCTCGGGATCCAGCTCGATCACCACGCCCGTCCCCGGTTCCAGCACCTCGCCCGGGATTCGCGCGTTGTAGGAACGATCCATCCGTCCCTCCTCCACCGCGTGGGGCAGCACGTCGGAGAGGGGGGTCATGTAGGTGGAGTGCACGACCTCGCCGTCGCGGTAGAAGGTCGCGGCCACATTGGGCTGGTAGAAGCTGGTCTCGTCGCCGATCGCGAAGACGCGCAGCATGGCGTCGCGGCCCGCCAGGATGGGAACGCTTCCCTCCAGATTCTGGATCGCCTGGTTGAGATAGGCGGCGCCCGCGGAGAGACGAATGCTCTCCGGATTGATTCTGAGTCCCGTCCACGCCTCCAGATCGGCCGACCGCGCGATGATGCGGAGATCGCCGCCGCCCAGGCCCGTGACCGTCCCGTCGGATTCGAGTTCGATCGCCTGCGCGCGGCCCTGCACATGCCAGTCGGGAGGGGCCCAGGCGGGGGGACCGGGAATGGGATTGCCGCTCTCGTCGAGCACATTCACCGTGAGCTTCGTCCGGTCGCCCTCGATGATCAGGGTGTCGGCGGGAGTGATGAACATCGAAGCGGGAAGGGCGTCGGGTTCCAGCGCGAAATCGCCGCAGCCAACGCCGGCCGCCGCGCCGAAGAGCGCCGCCGCAAGGACGCCGACCCTCCTTCGCCGGGGATTCTCGCGGATGCGGATCGAATCTCCATTCAGGTTCGCTGACATCATCGTTCGGGCTCCTCTCGAATCCTGATCTTGCGGTACCACACCGGATCGCCGTGATCCTGAAGTCCGATGTGACCCTGTGCGGCCATGCCGTAGCGGGGCCAATCCGAAAACTTGGTGCGCGCCACCGCGTTGCGCCACTCTTCCGACCGCAGTTCGTACTCCAGGATCTTCTCGCCGTTCATCCAGTGCTCGACATGGTCGCCCCGAACCACGATCCGTCCGGCGTTCCATTCGCCTGCCGGGCGCGTGAGGTCGCGGCGGGGGGCGTGCAGTCCGTAGTTGGATCCCGCCGAGGTCTCGGGGGTGCGGCCGTCGCGGTGCCCGCCGTTGTCCAGGATCTGGTACTCGGGGCCGGTCCAGTAGGGGGCGACCTCCTCCTCCGTAACCCGGTAGAAGACGCCGCTGTTCCCCCCCGGCCCGACCCGCCACTCGAAGGCCAGCTCGAAGTCGCCGAACCTCTCGACGGTGACGAGATCGCCGCCTCCGCCGCCCGGCGCGAAGGCAAGAACGCCGTCCGCGACCGACCACGAAGCGGGAACGTCGTCCGCCCGGTAGCCGCGCCAGCCATTCAGGGTGCCGTCGAAGAGAAGCCGCCATCCCGCCGCGCGCTCGGCCTCGGTGAGGGTGTTCCGCGCGGTGGTCTGGGCCTTGAGGGAAAGCGCGGCCCCGGCGGTTTCGGGGAGCGCCCCGGGCAGCGATCCGGCCGCCGCGAGAAGCGCGGCCGCAAGGAGGAGGGCGCGGATCGTCCGGGGGCGGGTCGTCCGGGCGGCGATCGAGAATCGGTTCGTTTCCGGCGTTTCCATGGAGCTGTTCCTCCGTGGTCGGTGAAGGCGTCCCCGGTCGGCGAGGGCGGTTCTAGTCGGTGAAGGCGGCGTCGAAGGCGGTGCGCGCCGGGGGAAAATCGAGTGTGCGGACGAAGGCGCAGGCCTCGCGGGCACCGTGTTCGCGGTCCATCCCGGAGTCCTCCCACTCGACCGAGAGCGGACCGCGGTACCCGATCCGGTTCAGCGCCCGGATGATCGCCTCGAAATCGACGCGGCCGCGGCCGGGGGAGCGAAAATCCCAGTGGCGACGCGGATCTCCGAACTCGGTGTGGCCGCCGAAGACACCCGCCTCGGCGTCCCGGCCGGACCACCAGACGTCCTTGATGTGGACATGGCGGATGCGGTCGCCGAAGCGCCGGACGAAGGCGGCCGGGTCGAGGCCCTGGTAGGCCAGGTGGCTGGGATCGAAGTTGAGATGGAAGGCGGGGTGGCGCGAGATCGCTTCCAGCGCGCGCTCGGTGGAAGCGGTGTCGAAGGCGATCTCGGTGGGGTGGACCTCCAGCGCGAAATCGACGCCGTGCTCCGCGAAGACATCCAGAATGGGGGACCAGCGGTCGGCGAAGTCGCGGTAGCCGTCGTCGATCCAGGCGGGGGGGACGGGGGGGAAGGAGTAGAGGAGGTGCCAGATCGAGCTGCCGGTGAAGCCGTTGACGACCGATGCGCCGAGCCGGGCCGCCGCGCGCGCCGTGTCGGCCATCTCGCGGGCGGCGCGCCGCCGCACCCCCTCCGGGTCGCCGTCGCCCCAGATGCGCGCGGGCAGGATGGCGCGGTGGCGCTCGTCGATGCGGTCGCAGACGGCCTGGCCCACCAGATGGTTGCTGATGGCGTGCACCCGAAGGCCGTGGCGGGCAAGGAGTTCGCGGCGGCCATCGCAGTACCGGGGATTCGCGAGGGCGGCCTGGACCTCGAAATGGTCGCCCCAGCAGGCAAGTTCGAGGCCGTCGTAGCCCCAGAGCGCGGCCTTGGCGGCGAGCTCCTCCAGCGGCAGATCGGCCCACTGCCCGGTAAAAAGGGTGACCGGACGCGGCGCGCTCACCGGACCGTCCTCCGGGCCGCCGCCCCGCGGTCCCCCGCCCCCCCGGCCGCGGCGGTCCCGGTGGCCGGCGCCACCCACCCCCCCACCGCCGCCGATTCCACCACGGCCTCGACGAAGCGCATTCCGGCCAGGCCGTCCACATGATCGGGAAAGCCGCGTCCGTCCCCCTCCCCCTTCATCGCGCGGCCCCGAGTCGCGTCGCCCCCATCGGACCGGTCCCGCCCTTCGTCCCCCGATCCCCTTCCCCGAATCGCCCGGCCCACATTCCGGTACAGATTCGCGAAGGCCTCGATGAATCCCTCCGGATGCCCCGGCGGCAACCGCGTCGCCCGCGCGGCGGCCATTCCCACGCCGCTTCCTCCGCGGGTCAGCGTTCGGCGCGGCCCGTCGGCGGCAAGAATCTCCAGGCGGTTCGGCTCCTCCTGGCTCCAGAGCAGCCCCGCGCGGTCGCCGTAGATGCGCAGCGCCAGCCCGTTCTCCTCGCCCGTCGCCACCTGGCTGATCGCGTAGACGCCGCGCGCCCCGCCCGCGAAGCGCACCAGCACCGTCGCGTCGTCCTCCAGCTCGCGCCCCGGCACGAAGGTCGCGAAGTCGGCGAAGACGGCCGCGGTCGCCAGCCCGGTCACGTGCCGCACCAGATTGTCCAGGTGGGTGCCGATGTCCGCCACCGCCGACGATGGTCCCGCCTGCGCCGGATCCTGCCGCCATTCGGCCTGCCTGTGACCGGTCGCTTCGAGCCGCGTCGCCAGCCACCCCTGCAGATAGCGCGCCACCACCTTCCGCACCCGCCCCAACCGCCCCGACCGCACGATCTCGCGCGCCTCGGCGATCATCGGGTAGCCGGTGTAGTTGTGGGTCAGGGCGAAGACGAGCCCGGTGCGCTCCACGGCACGGCAGAGCTCCTCCGCGTCGGCCGCGGTGGTGGTCATCGGCTTGTCGCAGACGACGTGGAAGCCCGCGTTCAGGAAGGTGGCCGCGATGGGGTGGTGGAGGTGGTTGGGGGTGACGATCGCGACCGCGTCGATGCGGCTGGCGCTCGGGCGCGCGGTTTCCCGCCCGGCCATTTCGCGCCAGGAATCGTAGACGCGGCCGGGATCCAGTCCCAGTGCCCGCCCCTGTTCGCGGGAGCGCTCCGGGTGCGACGAGAAGGCGCCCGCGACGAGCTCCCACTCCCCGTCGAGCGCGGCGGCCATCCGGTGCACCGCCCCGATGAAGGCCCCCGGACCCCCGCCGACCATCCCGTAGCGAATCCTGCGCGGTGAATGGCTCACGGCGGACACCTTCGGCGGCAGCCGGAACCAATCCGCGCCCGCGCCTCCCGCCACAAGACCGTACGCTCCCCGCCGGCGCCGCCGACCCGGTCCAGCCGCGCGCACGCCCGCATTCTCGCCTCCTCTCCACCGGCCCCTACCACCGCTCCCTCACCCGACCGCCTCCTCCGCGCGCCGCCGGTCCCGCAGGAAGAGCGCGCCGAAGACCAGGACCAGAATCCCGCTCAGCGGCACGATGTAGCGGAAGGAGATCAGTCCGCCCCGGTTCTCCGCCGGTCCCAGGATCGCCCGCGCCTCCTCCACCGCCGGATGCGTCGATCCCGATTCGATGAAGCCGCGCAGCGCGCCCGCGGTCTCCACCGGCGGCAACGTCCCTTCCGCCTCGTAGCGCTCGAGCGCCCCCGCCACCAGCGCCAGCCCCGACCGCAGGTCGTCCCCCTCCGGACCCGGCGTCCTGAGCGACTGCGCCTCCAGCGCGCCCCCGGCATTCACCAGCACCAGCACGACCCGGTTTTCGTCCAGACCGGCGTGCGCGGCGCGATCGGCGATCGCCCCCATCTGCGGCGAGGTCACCAGCCCGACCGTCGCCATCCCCACCGTCCCCATCAGCCCCAGCCCCAGGGCGCCGCTGCGCGGAATGCGCTCCGAGACGAATCCCAGCATCGTCGGCCAGAAGTAGCAGACCCCCAGCGCGAAGACCGTCGCCGCGGCGATCACCGAGGTCACCGAGGCGCCGTAGCTCAGCCAGAGCAGCCCCGCGCCCGAGAGCGCCGCCGAAGCCAGCAGAATCCCGGTGGGCGACAGCCTGTGCAACACCGGTCCGGCGAGGTAGCGCATCACCGCCATGATCCCGTTGATATAGACCAGCACCAGGATCCCCGCCATCCCCCCCGCCTCCAGAACCGCCGGTATCCAGCGGCCCGGCCCCAGCTCGATCGACGCCGTCATCGCCATGCAGAGGAGCATCAACCACATGAGCGGAGTGGCGAAGGTCGCGCGGAACATTCCGCCCATCGAAACCCCCGCGCGCACCCCCTCGGTCGCCGGAAAGCGTTGTCCCAGAAGGAGAAAGCCGTAAATCACAGTGGGAATGAGGATCAGCGCGATCTTGATCCGCCAGTCCCCGGTTCCCATGCCGTCGAGCGCGTAGGCCGCCAGTCCCCCCAGCACGATCCCGCCGGGAAACCAGACGTGAAACTGATTCAGCTTGACCGTCTTCTTTTCCGGATAGAGCGCCGCCACAAGGGGATTGCAGGCCGCCTCGACCAGCCCGTTCGCCATCGCGATCACGAGTCCCCCCGCGAAGAGCGTCCCGAAGCCGGTCGCGAAGATCATGACCAGCGCCCCGGCGAGGTGCCCGACCCAGGCCATCCGCACCAGGAAACGCATCCCCAGCGTGTCGCAAAGGGGCGCGAAGACCACCTGCGAGACCGCGAATCCCCAGAGTGCGGCGCCCCCGATCCAGCCCACCTGCGCGTTGTTGAGCGCGAAGGCGCCCTTCAGATCGAACATCACCGCGCCCACCGTCGCGAAGGCCACGGAGGTCGCCACCAGAGCCATGCAGCTTCCGGCAAAGAGGCGTTGGGGACTCAGGGCGGCGTCTTCGGCGCGGGCCGCCATGGCAGCTTCGTTCATTCGGGGTTCTCCTGCATGTTGAGCCTGCGCGATGTTCGGCCGGGGCCACGGCGCAACAGGGAACGCCCGTGGGCGCCGCTGAATCCACCGGCCGGCGGCGGTCCCCGGACAGGGACCGGGCGGCGGGATCCGCGGACGGCTACGCTCGGCCGGTGAGATATAGGAAGCTGGCCGTCACCGAGGCAAGGGGGTCGTCCGGGTTGTCGTGCTCGACGAAATGGTGCTCGAATCCCGCCTGTCCGGACGCTGCCAGAATCTCGCTCCAGTCGATGACGCCCGCGCCCACTTCGGTCATTCCTCCATCCGCGGCCAGCCCCTTGAGGTGGGTCAGCGGAAAGCGTCCCGGCCAGCGGTCGAAGAGATCGAGCGCATCGGCGCCCGCCGCCGCGGACCAGTGCAGGTCGATCTCCAGATCCACGAGCGCGGCGTCCAGGCCATCGGCGAGGAGCGCGAAGCCGGTCGTGCCGCCCGGGAGCGGATCGAACTCGAAGGCGTGGTTGTGGTAGGCGACTCGAATTCCATGCGGGGCGGTGCGGGCCCCGGCGGCGTTGAGGATGTCGGCGGCGCGAAGGTAGCCCTCGGCGGTGCGCATCGATTCGTCCAGCCAGGGAAGGACCAGCCAGCGGTTACCCATCGCAAGGGCGGCCTCGATGGCGGCGTCCAGACCGGGGCCGGTCAACTCCTCCATCCCGACGTGGGCGGCCGGCGCGGTCAGCCCCGCCGCGTCGAGCCAGGCGCGAACCCGTTCCGGGGGGTGTCCGAAGGTTCCCGCGAACTCCACCTCCCGGTAGCCGACCCGCGCCACCGCATCCAGGGTGCCCGCGAGATCGGCGGCCATCAGCGAGCGCACCGTATAGAGTTGAAGCCCGACCCGTTCAAGGGGGGGGTGGAGGGCGGAATCCGAAGCGTCGCCGGGATCGCGGTCGGTCCGGGCGCAGGCGGAGGCCATCCCGGCGCCCCAGGCAAGTCCGGCCACTTCCAGAAATCGCTTGCGGTTCATGGCGAAATAGAGTAGCCCGCGGCTGCGAGCGGCGAAAGGAGGGAAAGCCGAGAAGCGCTCCGGCGGAACCCGGGGGCGTCGTCGCATGGGGGCGACGCCCGGAGTCGAATCGAGGACCGGCGGTCGGTCGCGAGCCGGATCGTCCGGCGTCATGCGCCTCGTTCCCGCCCCTGCCCCTGCGCTTCCGCCAGCCGGTGCTTCGCGATTCGCCAGTGGGAAATGTCGGGATTCAGGAGGATGTCGGGATTCAGGAGGATGTACAGGTGCCCTACCGGACCGAAAACCCCCCGCGCAGCGGGTCACCCGCCTCCGCCCGGAAGCGCGCTTCGCCGGTGTAGTGCGCCTCGCCCCCGACCAGGACGCGCACGGCATCGAACTCCCCCACCTGCGTTTCCCCCACGATGGAGCCGCTGAAGACCGCCCCCGTCACACTCGAGAAGCGTCGTTCCTCTCCCACCCCCGCCTGTCCCCGCGCCCGCTGGATCGCCATGCGCGCGGTCACCCCGCTCCCGGTCGGGCTGCGGTCCACCTGGCGGTCGGCGAAGACGCAGACATTGGCGCTGGGGCGGTCGCGGCCCATGCCGCCATCGGTGAGGATGGTGCCGTAAAGGAAGGAAAGCTCTTCGTGTTCGGGGTGCTCCAGGTCGAGCTGGGCGGTCGCGGCGCAGGTCACCGCCCAGGCGGCGTCGACCAGGCTACGGGCCGGAGAGGTGCGCACATCGAGGCCGAAGCGGGAGGCGGGAAGGAATGCGTAGAAGGCGCCGCCGTAGCCGATGTCCACCGCGATCCTGCCCGCGCCATCAAGCTGGAGCGTTGCGTCGAGGAGGGGAGCGAAGGAGGGAACGCTCTCGAAGTGGACCGCTCCCGCGCGGCCGCCCGGGCAATGCACATGCGCGACGACCAGACCGCAGGGACACTGGATTCGCACGGTTGTCCGGGGTTCGCGCGCCGCGACGACGCCGGTGTCCACCGCCCAGCGCGCCACCGCGATCGTGGCATGGCCGCACATCGTCGAATAGCCCTCGTTGTGGCAGAAGAGGACCGCGAGGTCGGCCTCCGGGTGATCGGGTTCGACCGGAATGACGCCGTACATCTCGTTGTGGCCGCGCGGTTCGTGCATCAGGAAGCGGCGCAGGTGGTCGAGGCGGCGTTGCGCGTGGCGGCGCTTGTCCAGAATCGTGGCGCCTGGAACCGGGGGGTAGCCGCCGGTGACGATTCGGACCGGTTCACCCCCGGTATGCATCTCGCATGTGCGGATCTCGGGGTAGCGGAGGACCTCGCCGGGGCTCGACTTCATGTGCGTTCCGTCCGATCGCGCTCCGTCATGCCGCGCCTCCCTTCCATCTCCGGGCCAGGTGCCAAAGTCCCCAGGCGAGGGCAGCCGACGCCAGCCCCCAGGCCGAGGGAACCATCCATCCTCCGCCATCCCGGGCGCTCTGCGCAACCAGCAGCGCAAGTACGCCGGCCGCCGCGGCCGCCAGCGCTTCCCCCACCCCCAGCCGCCGCGAATGGAGCCCGGCGACCACCGGCACGAAGAGGCTGACTCCCAGGAGCGAATAGAAGATCGTCAGCGCATCGACGACATTCGGCAACAGGATCGCCAGGAGAACGCCGCTGCCTCCGCCCGCGACCGCCGCCAGCCGGGCCACCCGCAGAAGCTGCCGGTCGCTGGCCCCCGGGTTGACGAAGCGCCGGTAGAGGTCGCGCGAAAGCGAGGTCGAGAGCATGAAGAGGATCGCGTCCGCCGAGCTGATTTCGGCCGAAAGGACCGCCGCCAGCCCGAGCATTCCGATCCAGGGGGGAACGCCCGTCGTCAGGATGACCGGGAGCGCGGTCTCGGGATTGTCGAGCCCCGGGGCCGCAAGGCGCGCGATCATTCCCAGGATCGGGGGAAGGAAGGCGAAGAGCGTCAGCGCGAGTCCCGCCAGGACGAGGCCGGTGCGGATGGCGCGTTCGTCGCGGGCGCCGAAGGCTTTCTGCAAGAGGCCGGGAGAGACGATGAAGGCGGGGACGAGGAGCGTCAGATACATCCAGCCGGAGTCGCCGTTGGCCATGAAATCGAGGTGGCCCGGAAGGGTGCGCGCATGGGCGAGAACCGCATCGGCGCCGCCCGCCTGCGAGAGCGCCGCCGGAAGCGCGATCAGGAAGCCGCAGACGAGAACCGCGAGCTGCACCAGATTGACCCAGGCCGAGCTGAGCAGGCCGCCCGCCGCGAAGTAGATCGTCATGACGACGCCGCCCGCCAGAGCGCCCAGCCACCTCGGCGCCCCCGCCACGACCTCGAGGATCCAGGCCATCGCGATGAGCTGGGCCGCGAGGATCGCCAGGGCGCCGAACCAGAGGAGGACGGCGATGCCCAGGCGGACCGGGGGGCCGTAGCGGTGTTCGAGGTAGTCGCCGACGGTGAGGAGCGAGTGGTCGCGGGCGACGCGCCAGATTCGCGGACCGATCCAGAGCGCGAGGAGGATGGTGCCGATTCCGGCGGAGCCGACCCACCACCAGGCAGCGAGGCCGTTCCGGTAGCCGAGGCCGGCGGCGCCGACGGTGGAGCCCGCGCCGATGTTGGCGGCGAGGACGGTGGCGAAGATCAGCCCTGGACCGAGGGCGCGGCCCGCGACGAAGAAGTCGCCGCTGCCCGAGACGCGCCGTCCGATCGCGAGCCCGACCGCTGTGATGAGGACGACGTAGAGGAGGAGGCCGGGGAGCATTTGGCCGCGGCTTCAGGCGAGGGGGCGGCCTGGCGCGGGGAGCGTGGCCGGGCCGGGGAGGCGGCGAAGGGGGCGGCCGGGAGGCATGGCGAGACGAGTCGGGGCGGCGGTCAGCGGAAGGGGGGGGAGGGGGAAGGCAGGTCGCGCACGGCGGGAAGACCGGGAAGGCCCCGGGCTTTGCGCACCGCCCGCAGGATGGCGTCGGCAACGGCTTCGGCGGCGAGGGCCCCCACCTGACTGACGGAGAAGCCATCGCTGTCCCTCTCGGCGGCAAGCCCTCCGGTGGCCAGGGCGAAGAGGGCGTCGCCGTCGCCGGGGGTGTGACTGGGGACGATCGCCCGCGCGATTCCGTCCTGGGCCATCTGCGCGACCTTGGTGGCCTCGGCCTGGGTCAGACGCGCATTCGTGGCCACGACCCCGATCGTCGTGTTCCGGCCCGGCGACGGTTCAACGGCTTCTTCCCGCAGGATCCGGCGCGCATCCACCAGGCGATCCCCCGCGCCCCGCACCCCCGCCACCACCCTCCCCGTCGCGGGATCCACAATGTCTCCCACCGCATTCACCACCACCAGCGCGGCGACCACCAGTCCTCCCTCCAGCGCGATCGCCGCCGTGCCCACTCCCCCCTTCATCGCGCTCTCCATTCCCCGCAACTTGCCCACCGTCGCGCCCGCCCCCGCTCCCACGCTCCCTTCGGCCACCACGCCGTCGGTTGCGGCGGCCGCCGCGCGGCGTCCACACTCGGGACCGGGCCGCGCCGTGGCCACCCGCAGATCGAAGATCACCGCGCCGGGCACAATCGGCACCACCATCCCCGATCCGACCGCGAAGCCCTCGCCGCGCTCCTCCAGGTGGCGCATGACCCCTTCCCGCGCCGCCAGCCCGTATGCGCTGCCCCCCGCCAGCACCACCGCGTTGACCTCCTGCACCATGTTGACGGGGTTGAGCAGATCGGTCTCGACCGTTCCCGGGGCACCGCCGCGCACATCCACCGCGCCGATCGCGCCGCCGTCGGCCAGAATGACCGTGCAGCCGGTGGCCGCGCCGGGGTAGCCGTAATGGCCCACGCGAATGCCCGGAACCGAGGTCAGCCCCGCGCGCGTCTCCGAATCCGGCCGGCTCTCCGCACCGGACTGCCCCCGGGCGCATGGGGAGGCGGCCGCGACGAGGAGCAGAATCAGGGCCGCGACCGTGCCCTCTGACGCAAATGTCATGATTCCTCCGTAATGGGAGACGGATGGAAGACCGGAGCCGGAAGATAACCGCGGGCAACCGCCGGAGTTCCGCAAGGCTCCAAGCCATATCCCATCGCTCACGCCCCGGAGGCGGCGGACTTTTCCGGCACGATTTTTGCTTGATCCCCGATCCGTGCGCACAACGCCACGGCGCCGGACACGAAACCCGGGAGGAGAAGAATCATGACGACACTGCACATCAGGTCACGAATCGGGCGCCGGACCTCGACGCTCGGACTGGCTCTCTCGCTCGGACTGATTTTCGGCGCGGACGGGATTATCCGTCTGACCGCAGCCGAGCGGGAACGGGGGCCCATTCCCGTCGCTCCCGTCGCGGAGACCTGCGACGGCGAAGCGCCCGCCCAGAGGGTTGATTCCTCGAAGGCTGCCGGTGTCCACTTCCAGGGACAACCCGAGGCCGAACGGAACCTCTAGCCCGCCCTCCGCGGTCGCCCCCGGCGGCCGCGCCGACCATCGTCCCACACCGCCTCCTCTACCCCCGCGAGCCTCTTCGCCCCTGTCGGCCCGATCGGCGCCGACCGCATCCTCCCGGTCTTCACCCGCCCGCGCCCGCGATTCGCAGACCCTCCCCCGATCGCGCGCTCCCCTTGTCCTCGCGGCCTTCCTTCCCCCATGCAAACCCTCTTCCGCCGCTTTGCGCGCCGCTACCTCCTGACGCTGGCTCTGGTCACGGTGGAATCGGCCGGGTGGATCTTCTTCCCCCTCTTCATCGGCCGCGCCATCGACAGCGTGCTGGCCGGTTCCGCCCGCGGCCTCTACGAACTCGGCGCCCTCGGCATCTTCGCCATGGCGGTCGCCGTGTTGCGCCGTCTGGTCGACAGCCGCGCCTACGCCCGCATCTACACCACCCTGGGCGAGGAAATGGTCGCGCAGGCCAATCGCAACACCACCTCCACCCGCACCGCGCGCCTCGGAATGCTCCGGGAGATCGTCGAGTTCTTCGAGAACTCCCTCCCTCAGCTCGTGGTCAGCGTCCTGGGACTGGCGGGAACGCTGGCGATCCTCGCATCGCTCAACTTTCCCATCTTCGTCGGCTGCCTGATCGTGAGCGTCGCCACCGTCACCCTCTATGCGCTCTCCGGCCGCCTGACCGTTCGCTACAACACCGGGTTGAACGACGAGGAGGAGCGCCGGGTGGACATTGTGCACTCCGGCAATCCCGTCCGCGTGGCGCGCCATCTTCGCCGCGTGATGCGATGGAACATTCGTCTCTCGGACCTCGAGGCCGCGAACTTCGGCGTGAACTGGATCTTCATGACCGCGCTGATGATCTACGCGGTCGCGGCCGCCGCCGAACGCACCATGGACTACGGTTCGATCTTCGCGGTGGTGATGTACGTCTTCGAGTTCATGGAATCGATGATGCTCCTTCCCTTCCACTATCAGCAGTGGCTGCGCCTGAAGGAGATTTCCGGACGGCTGGAGGGGATGACGGGAGCGGGCGATCCGTCCGATTCGGGGTAGCCTCCGGGTCGGTCCCGTGGGATTTGCGGAAGCGACGGGGTTCGGAACCGGGATCGATCCTGCGCGGCGGGCGCCGGCCGACCCGGAACCGTAGATTGCCACCAGGGCACACCCCGCACCGTCGTCACCCGGAGGTCCCATGCCGCACCGCCCCCACCCCACGCCCTTCGCCCGTCTCCTGGCCGGCGCGCCGCTCGCGCTCGTCGCGGCTTGCACCCCCGATGCAAGCGACTCCGCCGCGGACGCAGCGCCGACCGCCACCGCTTCGACCTCCGCTTCCCCCGCCTTCGAGGTCGACCCATCCTGGCCCCGGCCTCTTCCCAACGACTGGATCCTGGGTTCGATCACCTCGGTCTTCGTGGACGACCGGGACCATGTCTGGATCACGCACCTGCCCGAGACGCTGACCCCCGAGGAGATTGCGGCCGTGCAGGATCCGCCGATCGGGACATGCTGCGTGCCCGCGCCGGTCGTCATCGAGCTGGACGCGGAGGGGAACGTGGTTCAGGGATGGGGAGATCCGGCCACCCAGGACGTGTCGGAGTTTCCGCGGAACTCGCACGGGCTCTTCATCGACCACAACGGCTTCGTCTGGATCGGGAGCTACCGCCACCACCGCGTCATGAAGTTCACGCGCGATGGCCAACACCTCATGACGCTCGGGCGCTACGACCAGAACGGCGGCAGCGACGACACGGCTCTGCTCGGCGGTCCGGCCGGCATCTGGGTCGATCCCGCGACCAACGAGGTCTTCATCGCGGACGGCTATCGCAACCGGCGCGTCGTAGTCTTCGACGGCGAAACGGGCGACTACATACGCCACTGGGGCGCCTACGGCGAGCCTCCCGACGACGAGTCCTCCTACGACTACGCCGCCCGCACCGCCGACTTCCCGCTCCCGCCCCAGTTCTCCACCGTACATGACCTGGCCGGATCGAACGACGGGCTGCTCTATGTCGCCGACCGGCGCGGCAACCGCATCCAGGTCTTCCGGCGGGACGGCGCCTTTGTGACCGAAAAGACGATCGCGCCGCTCACCCGCGCCTCCGGTTCGGCCTTCGTGATCGCGCTTTCGCCCGACGAAGACCAGGAGTGGCTCTACCTTGCCGACGGGACGAATCACAAGGTGTGGATTCTGCGCCGCTCCGATCTGGAGGTGGTGGGCGAGTTCGGCCGAGGCGGACGCCAGGCGGGGCAGTTCATTCGGCCGCACGGAATGGATGTGGATTCGCGCGGCAATATCTATGTGGGGGAGGCCTCGACCGGGCGCCGGGTGCAGAAGTTCGTCGCCGGCGGGAGCTGATACCCTCGAACCCCCGGCTCCGCCGCTTCGATGAACGTAGGCGGACGCGGCGGGCGGCTACTTCAGCTCCACCAGTTGATCGGGATCGACGCGCACAACCAGGTAGGTGATCGTCTCGGCGATCTCGCTGAACCCGTGCGGCGATCCGGCGGGCACGATCACCATGTCGCCGGGTCCGACCTCGCGGCTGGATCCGCCCGTGATGCCGCCAACGGAGCTGGGCCCGGTGAGGGTGCGGACCGTGCGGCCCTCCGGATCAAGGGCGCGGCCGCCGCTCAGCTCGCCGCCCGTCACCATCGTTCCCCGCCCGGCGACGATGTAGTAGACCTCGGTCTGGTTGTGGTGCTGGATCGCCCCGGGCGCGGTGGCAAGCGCGGTGAAAGGGGGCCGCTGCACGACTCCCACCCCGACATTGTATCCGCCCGCGTCCATGTGGCGGATCTGCTGGTCGCTGACCCGTTCCGCGGGCGCGGCCGCGATCGTTGCCTGGATGTCGGCCGCGGAGATGTGGACGGATTCGGGCGTCTGCGGCGGCGGCCGGCCCGTGGCGAGGAGGATGGCGGCAGCGAGGGCGAGACAGGCAGATCTGAGCATGGACCGGACTCCTTGTTCCGACGGCATCTGCCGTTGGCATCCCGACCCCGGGGACGCCGGACGGCAAACTCGGGATCTTCGCGGCGGGCTCGCGAGCGACCGTGGGCGCGTTCGCCGCACCGGCCGATTTGCGCCGCGTCATCCTCCCAATCAAGGGGCTCGCCGGGCGCCGCGCCACCGCAGGCCCGTCAACAGGCGAAGCCCGGCCATGGCCGCCCGCCCGTCGCGCCGCGCCGCAGGTGGAGTCAGATTGATTCGGCTCGTCCTTCAACCCCCCATATCCCCTTCCCCACCACCCACGGACCCCGCCATGCCCACCCGCCTTCCCGGCACCCGCCTCCCCTCCCGGTTCGCGCTCCTTCTCGCGGCTGCATTCGCGCCCCTCCCGCCCGCGCCCACCCCCCTCCTCCCCTCCCCCGCCCCTCTTGCCGCCCAACGGATCGACACCCTCGCCTTCAAGGATCTGCGCTACCGGATGGCAGGGCCCTATCGCGGCGGGCGCTCGACGGCGGCCACCGGCTTCCTGGCCGACCGGGACCTCTGGCTGATGGGCACGACCGGCGGCGGCGTCTGGGAGTCGGACGACAACGGGGCGAGCTGGCGCAACATCTCCGACGGCTTCTTCGGGGGATCGATCGGCGCGGTCAGCGTGGCCGCCTCGGATCCGAATGTGATCTATGTGGGCGAGGGATCGATGGACATCCGCGGCAACACCTCGGCCGGACGGGGCGCCTGGAAATCGGTGGACGGGGGACGGAGCTGGACCTTCGTCGGGCTGCGCGAAGCCGGCCAGATCGGGCGAATCGAGGTGCATCCGCGCGACCACAACCTGGTCTACGCTGCGGCGCTCGGCCATCCCTTCGGGAAGAACCCGGAGCGGGGGATCTTCCGCTCGCGCGACGGCGGAGAGAGCTGGGAGCATGTGCTGGCGCTGAACGACTCCACCGGCGCGTCCGATCTGACCATGGACATGACCAATCCGCGCATTCTGTTTGCCGGGATGTGGCGCGGCGAGCGCAAGCCGTGGGCGCTGATCTCGGGGGCCGCGGAGGGCGGAGTCTACCGCTCGGTGGATGGCGGCGACAGTTGGACGAAGCTCGGCGGGGGTCTGCCCGAAGGGATTGTGGGGAAGGTCGGGGTGAGCGTTTCGCCGGCGGACCCGGACCGCGTCTGGGCGATCATCGAGGCCGAGCCCGATGGCGGCGTCTACCGTTCCGACGACGGGGGCGAGAGCTGGGAGCGCACCAACTCCGACAACGAACTGCGGCAGCGCGCCTGGTACTACACGCATGTGCAGGCCGATCCGGTCGACCCCAACACCGTCTATGCGCTCAACACGGCGCTGTACCGCTCGGTCGACGGAGGCACGACCTTCGAGGTGATTCCGGTGCCGCACGGCGATGTGCACGATCTCTGGATTCATCCCGCCGACCCCGACCGCATGGTGGTCGCCAACGATGGCGGCGCGCAGGTCACGGTAAATGGCGGCGAAACATGGTCCACCTATTTCAACCAGCCGACGGCCGAGCTGTACGATGTGATCGTCGACAACGGCTTCCCCTACCGGCTCTACGGCGCGCAACAGGACAACACGACGATCTCGGTTCCCGCCTGGTCGGATGTCAACACCCTGTACCCCAAGCAGCACTGGCTCAATGTGGGCGGATGCGAAACCGGTCCGATCGCCCTTCATCCCGACCGTCCGCACATTGTCTATGCGGGTTGCTACGGCGGGGTCATGGATCGCTACGATCTCGAGTCCGGGCAGCGTCGCAACATCATGCTCTATCCGCAGTTGCAGCTCGGCATGGCCGCGAAGGATCTTGTACATCGCTTCCAGTGGGTATCGCCGATGCTGGTCAGCCGGCACGATCCGCGGGTCATCTATCATGGGTCGCAGCATGTCAACCGGTCGCGCGACGAGGGAGCGAGCTGGGAGACGATCAGTCCGGACCTCACGACCGACAATCCGGCGCACCAGGAGCAGGCGGGCGGTCCGATCAATGCCGACGTGACCGGGGTCGAGATCTACAATGTGGTCTTCTCGCTGGCGGAGTCGCCCTTCGACGCGAACGAGATCTGGGCGGGAAGCGACGACGGGCGGGTCCACGTCACGCGGGACGGCGGCGCAAGCTGGACCGAGATCACCCCGGCGGCAATGCCGGAGCTGGGAACGGTGGACGAGATCGAGCTCTCCGAACATCGGCCGGGACGCGCCTGGCTGGCCGTGCAGCGCTACCGTCTGGACGACTTCGAGCCCTACATCTTCCGCACCGACGACTTTGGCGCAAGCTGGACGCTCAACACGACCGGCATCCCGGACGACCACCCGGTGCGCACGGTGCGCGAGGATCCCGAACACGAGGGGCTGCTCTTCGCGGGCACCGAGTACGGCGTCTTCGTTTCCTTCGACGCGGGCGCTTCGTGGCAGAGCTTCCAGCGCAATCTGCCGGTCACGCCGGTGACGGGGATGCGAGTCGCGCACGACGATCTGATCGTCTCCACCCAGGGACGTTCCTTCTGGATCCTGGACGACATCAGTCCGTTGCGCGAGATCGAGGCCGCAACGGCGAGCGGGATCCATCTCTTCACGCCGCGCGACACCCGCCGACTGACGAATTCGGGGGCTGCGGGGCTGGCCGAACTGAACCCGGAGGCGGCGCCGACCGGTGCGCAGATCCACTACTACCTGGCCGAGGAGAGCGACGAAGTGCTGCGCGTGGAGATACTGGACGAGGACGGGGCCCTGGTGCGGCTCTTCGCCTCGGATTCGGCGGCGGCGGCCGACGGCGGCGGGGAGCGGATCGCGAAGGCGGCGGGGCTGAACCGGATCGCCTGGACGATCTCCTATCCGGGACCCGATCTGCCGGAGGGCGCGGTGACCTGGGGGTACAGCGGCGGAGTGACGGCGCCGCCGGGGCGCTACCGGGTGCGGCTGACCGTGGGAGACGTGACGCAGGAACGGGACTTTCGGCTATTGCCCGACCCGCGCATCCCGGAAGTCACCGTGGCAAGCTACCGGGAACAGTTCCGCGTCGCGATGCTGGCGCGCGATTCGATCAACTCGATCTCCCGGACCATCGAGGAGCTGGCCGCCATCCGCGAACAGGTGGAGGCGGTAATGGAGCGGGCCCGGACAGCCAATCGCGACAACGAGTTGCAGCCCCTGGCCGACACTCTGGCCGAGAAATCGACCGCGGTCACGGAGCTTCTGATGCAGACGCGCAACGAGTCGGCCCAGGATCCAATCCGCTTCGCCCCGCGCCTTGACAACCAGTGGCTGGAACTCTATGGGCGAATCACCGGCACGGACGGCTACATCTCCGGCGGGGCCGAGGGCGCGCCGCATCCGGGCACCCTCGAACGTCTCGACGCGCTGATGGAGGAGTGGGACGTCGTCCGCGCCCGCTACGACGATCTGCTCGAAAACGAACTCCGCCGCTTCAACGAGGCCGTGGAGGGGATGGGACTGCCCGCGGTGGCCCTTCCGCCCCGGGGGAGGATTGTAAGTTGAGGGGGAGGGGGGCGACGGGCGATCGTGCGCGTTGACCGGGCCGGAGCTGGCGACTAGCTTGGGATCGTGACCAGCAGACGAGGTGAAGAGATGGAATCCCGGTCAGAGGACAGGTTCGTTCACTACTTGTTCGACTCCGTCGGTCGCTGGATTGCCGTCCGTCGGATGCCCTTCATCCGCTCTGCGACGAATCAGCCTCGATTCTGCGGAGCGCGCATCGCACGGCCAGCAGTCTCCTGGATGTCTGGGGACGCACTGAAGTCGATGAAGGAATCCACGGGGAAACCCATGTCGAACTCCTCCGCGCCATGCTCACTTTCGCGAGCGCCGGACTGGACGCCATGATCAAGCAGCTCGTGCGAGACGCGCTGCCCGGAGGTGGTTGGCTATCGGGAGGGATCCCGAGCCCAGTTTCGGAAATTCGTGGAAATGCCGCACTGACCCGCCCCTCGCCCAACCGAACCGGAGCAGCGCATGAAGATCAAGGATGAGTTCAGAAAGCGGATCCCGGACCGGGACAAACGATGCTCGGCCATTATTCACGGGGCCTCGGCCGCTTCGGGGGCGGCCGCCGCGGTCGCGATCATTCCGGGTTCGGACGCGGTTGCGATCATGCCGATCCAGGTGGGGATGATTACGGCCCTTGCCGACGAATTCGAGGTCCCGTGGACCGATTCGGCGGTGCGGGCCGCTCTCTGGGCCTCGCTCGGGAGAATCGTGGGCCGGGGCGGCGCGAACCTGATGCTGCGCTGGCTGCCAGTCTATGGGAATGTGATCCGGGCCGCCGTGGCCGCAAGTGTGACGGAGGGGCTGGGTTGGGCGGTCGTGAAGAAGTTGCAGCGGGACGGGCGGCTGACCTGAGCGTTCCCGTCCCCTGCCGAACCCCGCGCGCCCGCGTGCTCGCCCTGGCCGCGATTGCGGGTGTGTCTTCCTGTGTCGGACCCGGCTCCGGCCTGGTTCCGCCTCTCGATCCCGACGATGTCGACCGCTGCCCCGCTCCGGGTCCTGGCGTGGAGATCGGCGGCTTCGCGGGCACCGGGGACGACACGCACCGGATCCCGCAACGGCGCCTGGTGTTGATGGGCGGCGGCCGCGAGGAGGATGTGGCGGCCCGGCTGTTCGTCGAGGCGTCGTTCGCGGGCGACATCGTAATCCTGCGCGCAAGCGGTTCGCTGACCAGCTACCCGGAGTACTTCATCGGCTCGCTGGCCAGCCTGACGCCGGCAACGGTGGTCACGGTGCGAACCAGCAACCCCGAGGCGGGCGCCGATCCGGCGGTGCTGTGCCGGGTGGGCCGTGCCGAAGCGGTGTGGCTTGCCGGGGGCGACCAGTGGAATTACCTGGGCCGCTGGCCGGCCGCCCTGCACGACTCCCTTGCCGCGGTGGCACAGCGGGACCGGGCCATGGGAGGGACCAGCGCGGGAGCGGTCTCGCTGGGAGAAGGGGCCTTCGACGCGCGGTACGGGACCGTCACCTCGGCCGAAGCACTCGCCGACCCGATGCGCAGCGAGGTCAGCATCTCCAGCCCGGCCTTCGCACAACCCGAGCTGGCCGGTGTTCTGGTGGACAGCCACTTCATGGAGCGATCGCGGGAAGGACGGCTCCTCGCATTCCTGGCCCGCTTTCTGGCGGATCGTGGCGAGGGCCCCGTCGTGGGCGTCGGGCTCGACGAAGGAGTCGCGCTCACCCTGGAGTTCGGCGAGTACCATGTCACCTCGCGGGAATCCGGCGCGGCATGGCTCTACGAGGTGACGGGACCGGCCGAACTGGCTCCGGGCAAGCCGCTGACGCTGGCGGGAATCCGCCGGGTGCGGCTGGAGGGCGGCAGCGTGGGGAGGTGGCCTTTCACATTTGACGGGCGCAGCGATGTGGTTGGGATGCGGGTGGAGGGCGGAACCGTTCGGGCGATCGCATCTCCCCGGGAGACGGACGATTTTGCCATTCCGTAGCGC
Organism: Gemmatimonadota bacterium; assembly: GCA_022822325.1. Lineage (GTDB taxonomy): Bacteria > Gemmatimonadota > Gemmatimonadetes > Longimicrobiales > Gaopeijiaceae > Bin94. The sequence continues at coordinate 23,916 of JAJEBW010000042.1, forward strand.
CACGCATTCGGGAGACCCTGGAGGGCGCGCCGGTGCAGTCCCGCCCACCTCCGTCCCCTACGCTCCATCCGTCCCGAAGATGTCGATGCACCTCGGAATCGTCAGCGGATCGGTCTGCGCGCGCACGGTGTTCGTTCCCGTCGCGACTCCCCTCAGGTCCGTTTGACGACCTGCGCCGCGATGGACGCCCGGCACCCGTCCGGCCAGACGACGGGCGCAGGGCCGGGGCCGTCCTGTGCCGGGCATTCCCCTGACCCGTGCCCGGTTCGCCGTTTCGCGCCGGTCCCCTCGCGGATCAATCCGACGCCGGCCGCCGGGCCAGCCATTCATCCCACCACTCAAGCTGAATCCAGGTGCGGTGAACGGTTCGCCAGGGGGTCCAGCCGCCATGATACGATTCGGGGTAGCGCACGAACTTTGCGGGAACGCCCTGCTTGCGCAGCGCCACGTACATCTGGTCGGCCTCCTCGATCGGCACCCGGTGATCCGATTCGCCATGCACAAACATCGTCGGCGTGCTTACCCCTTTTGCATGAACGATCGGCGAGGAGCGCAGCAGGTTCTCCAGTCCCCGCTCCTCCCACGGCGGCCCGTAGAACTCGCTCTCCTTGGTGCGCGGAATGTCGGCCACGCCGTAGTCGCTGACCCAATTCGATATGGAGGCGCCCGCAATCGCCGCGGCGAAGCGATCCGTCTGCGTGATCACCCAGTTGGTCAGGTAGCCGCCGTAGGAGTAGCCGGTCACGCCCATCCGCGACGCGTCGACGTTGTAGCTGTCCAGCGCGTGGTCCACCCCCGCCATGACGTCTTCGTAGTCCCGGAATCCCCAGCCGCCCCAGGTTCCCCAGCGGAAATCCTCGCCGTAGCCCGTGGAGGCGCGAGGGTTCGTGTAGAGGACCATGTAGCCGCGGGCGGCCAGGAGCTGGCGGTCGAAGGAAAAATCGTTGCCGTAGGCGCCGTGCGGTCCGCCGTGCATGACCAGAATCATCGGAAAGCCGCTTGCCGTCCCGGTCCCGTCGCCGTATCCGAGCGCGGGCAGCATCCATCCCTCCACCTCGGTTCCGTCCTCGCTGCGGAAGAGAAGCCGGTCGGACGCGGAGAGTTCGAGTTCGGCGAGAAGCGCGTCGTTGGCGTTCCCGATACGGCGTTCGTCGCGCGTCCCCATCCCCGATTCCCCGGTTGCGGCCAGCTCGGCCACAAAGACGTCGGACGGGTGCGTCGGGTCGGTCGCGGTGTAGGCCATGCGCCCGAAGTCCGCCGACCAGGAGAAGGAGCCCAGGCGCCGGTCCCCCGAAGTGAGCTGTTCCACCGTCCCGCCACCGGCCGCAACGCGGAAGAGATGAGTATTGCCGCGGACGCCTGCCTGAAAATAGATGTGGCGATCGGGCGCCCATGTCGGGCCGCCGGGGATCAGATCCCAGTCGGCGGTCAAATTGCGTATGCGTTCGCCCGTTTGGGCATCGAGGACGAAGAGTTCGGAGGAAGCGCCCCGGTCGCGCCCCTCGCGAATGATCACATCCAGACCCTCGTTGCCCCGCGCCACAATCTCGTCCCCCGCGGGCGACCACCCGGGCGAGGAATAGTTGTATTCGTCGTCGGTCAGCCGCGTTGTGGTTCCGTCCATCGTCACCACCCAGAGGTCGGCGCGTTCGTAGCTGTGCTCGTCGCGCTGGTGCGCATCGGCGGTGAAGACAAGCGCGCTCCCGTCGGGACTCCACGCGAGCCCGGAGGCGTTCACGCCAAGTTGGGTAAGCTGTCGCGCCTCGCCGCCCTCCGCCGGCAGGAGGAAGATCTCTCGCGGCGGCGTCGCCCAAGGATCGCGCGGATCGGGCAGGTAGCCGCGCCGGTCGAAGCGGAAGTTCATCCAGTCGTAGATGCGCCCGTCGAAGCGCTCGGCCGTCCGTCGCGCGAAATCGCTGTCGTAGCTCGGTTCGGGCCGCTCGCCGGATGGGGGAACCGCGCGCGTGAAGGCGATCCAGCGGCCATCCGGGCTGAAGTTGGGAGACCCGGCCAGCCCCTCGATCCGGAAGGCCTCGCCCCGGGCCCCGTCCATCGCCAGGAACCAGGGCCCCGACCCGGATTCGCCGGCGGGGTTCGGCCGCCGCGACGAGAAGTAGAGGTGGCTGCCGTCCGGCGTCCAGTTCGGTCCCGAGGCGCTGAAGCTGGGACTGGTCAGCCGCGCGGGTTCGCCGGAGCCGTCCGCATTCGCGATCCAGATCTCGCTGTGGCGCTCGTTGCGATCCTCCAGCACCGAGGTGACGACGAATGCGACGCGGGCGCCGTCGGGCGAGAGGGCGGGGCCGCCGACGCTCTTGAGGCGGTAGTAGTCCTCGATCGCCAAGGGTCGCCGCGTCTGGGCGGAGAGGGGGGAAGCGAGCAGGGGGGCGGTCGCGAGGAGGGCAAGGAGGAGGCTGGATGCGACCCGGGGAAGGGCGGGGAGGCGGGGGGTGGGCATGGGGAAGGCTCCGTGCGGCGGGGAAGCGGGAAGCTGAATGCCGAAGGTCGCCTGCAAGGTGTGGGGCAACGGGGCCAAAGCGCCAGACCGCGCGCCGTGAACTCGCCGGGAGCCTTTGTCACCGCACCGCGGCCGGCAGCCTCCGCACGACCACGCGCGACACGTCGAATTCATCGCGCTCCCTGAACGCCGCCAGCCCGTCCGGCCCGAAGGCGTCGGGCATCTCGATCACGCCCGCCGGCAAAGTCCCGATGTAGCGGCCATCGGGGGTCAGCACATCGATGGGGCCGTCGCCGGCCGGATCGTCCCCACGCCGGCGCACCCAGATCGTCCCCTCCCAACTCGTTCGCAGAGTGCGGACTACGGGCACCTCATGGTAGAACTCCATGTTCCCGATGCGGCGGCGTCCCAGTCTGGCCCGCACTTCGGCAAGCGGATCGCTCGATCCGGCGAGACGCTCCTCGACCTCCTCCAACTGGCGTTCGATCTCCTCATCCCTGATGCGGCTGGTGACGGCTTCGGGCAGCAATGGCCGCGTGAGAACCCGCGTCAGCTCTCCGCTCCGGGTAGCCACCTTGATCGCATAGGCGGACGAGTCGGTGTAGACCAGCCCGCCATCCGGAAGCGCTCCGGCCGCCAGGACGGGCCCGAAGGCGCCAGGGTCTCCCGGTGGCCGCCACGCTTCGATCACCGTGTCCGGCACAGCCTCGTCTCCGGTGAGGACCAACCGATATACGGGACGAAATGGCGGCTCGGAGTCGTCGGACGAGCTTTCCGGGTCGAAAACGCTCAGGTTTGTCGTAATGACGTTCTGCCCGTCCCTCGCGGGCGCCATGGTTCGGATGATCAGAGACATCGCGTCGCCGGGCATGCGCACCCGTCTCCGGAACTCGCCATCCGGCCCGAACAACTGGAATGCGCGGTGACCCGGGTCGAACACCACCGCGCGCCCGTCGCGGAGCACGGTGAATCCGACCGCCGTATTGCTGCTCTCGGAAAACTCCCCCGGCCCATCGCCGAGCCGTCCGAACTCGCGAACGAACTCGCCCTCCCGGCTCACCATCACGATTCGCGCGCCCTGGTCGTCCATCGCGTAAAGCTCGCCGGACTGGCTGAAGCCGACCGCGCTGACCCGGCCGAACACCTCCCACTCGTCCCCGCTGACGGACCCCACCCGGTAGAGCTCCTCGAACTCCAGCTCGAGGATCCGGTCTTCGGCCGGAAGCTCGATCACCTCCTGAGCGAAGAGGGCCGGGGAGCCGAGAGCGAGGAAGATTCCCAGTGCGAGCTGGCTTCGTGCGTGCGGCATTTCGGGGCGCGCTACTTCCCGACGGTGACCGAAAAGCGGCGAGTTCATCAGGGATGGGTTCGCACGAAACATCGCCTCAACGGCATTGTCGACGCAACGGGAGCGTCCGGCATGCGCAGGCCGAAGGGCGCGCCATCGGGCGGATCGGCGGAACTGCCGGACGGCGCCGCTACCCGCCGGATTCGCCGCCCCCCTACCCCTCCACCACAATCTCCCGCCACGCTCCCCGCCGGAACCGCGCCATGCTCAGTGCGCACCGCGTCACATGCCCGATCAGAATCGCCAGCCAGATGTGGTGCGCCTCCAGTCCCGCGGTCGCCTGAACCGCCCAGCAGATCCCGAGCGGCAGGACAAGCTGCGAGATCACCGAGATGTAGAGCGGGCCCCGCGTGTCGCCGGTTCCCTGCAGGCCGCCGGTGTAGGCCAGCGCCACCGCCACAAAGACGCCCGACAGGCTCAGGAATGCCAGAAGCTGGGTCCCCAGCGCGGTCACGACCGGGTCGTTCATGCCGAATACGCCCAGCAACGGCCGGGGCAGGAGGAGGAAGAGAAGCCCCACCGCCGCCGCCACGGCCACACTGATCTTCGACGCCGCATGCACCCCCTGGACCGATCGCTCGGGACGGCCGGCGCCCAGATTCTGTCCGGCCACCGCCGCCGTTGCGCCCATCAGCCCCACCGAGGTCCAGGTGATCAGCGAGAAGAGCTGCGTGTAGCCGACCGAGTACGCCGCCTGGGCCTCTGCGCTGGTCGCCAGCGACCCGATGAAGCCGAGGAGAATGACGCCGCCGATGTTCATCGCCACCCCCTGGATCCCGGCGGGCAGTCCGAAGCGGAAGAGTTGCCGAATGACTTTCCAGTCGGGACGCCAACTCGTCCCGCGCTCCAGGCGAATCACCCACCGTCCGCCGAAGAGCGCCGCCGCGGCCGCCACCGCCAGGATTCCCCCCGCGATCACCGTTCCCATTGCGGCGCCGAGAGTGCCGAAAGCCGGGATCGGTCCCGCTCCCCGGATCAGAATCACATTGAGCGCAAGGTTGAGGACCGTCAGCCAGATTCCCAGCCTGAGCGGCGTCTTCGCGTCCCCCGCCGATCGCAGCGCGCCCCCCAGCATGAAGAAGACCATCATGCCGAAGCTGAAGAGGAACATGGTGCGGATGTAGGGAAGCGCCTCGGCGCGCACGGCGTCGGTGGCATGCACAAGGTCCAGGAGGGTGGGCGCGAGGAGATAGCCGACCGGCGCCAGGATCCCGACGGAGATGACCGCCGCCGTGAGGAAGGCCTGCTGAACCGCGCGATTGACCTTCTTCGGTTCGTTGGCCCCCGCGAAGCGCGCGACCAGCACGCCCATTCCGGTGAAGAGCGACCCGATGAAGACCTGCACCACCAGGAAGATCTGCCAGGAGACGCCGATCGCGGCATTGCCGGCGTAGCCGACGTAGTTGCCGACCATCGCGTGATCGACGATGCCCTGCAATCCCCCGATCACATTCTGCAGCATCGTGGGCCAGGCGAGCTTCCAGACCGCGGAACCGATCGGGCCCTCGACGATGGAGCGGTCGAAGGAGCGCTCATGCCGGGCGGAAGCGCCGCCGGGACGCGACGGAATCTCCCCTGCGGACGGCTTCCGGGTCATGGAAGGGCGGCGGACCGGGCGGACGGGCGAGCGCCGGGCACGACTCCTACTCGACGGGAGGCCGCTTCCTGCGCGATCCGACGATCACGCCCACCGCTCCCAGAAGCGGATTCAGCCAGGTGAGCCAGGGGGGCTGCCGCGCCGACTGCATGGCCTGCAAGATCCCCACATCGTCGGGACGGGGCCCGGGATCGGCTTCGGCCACTCCCTCGATGCCCGTCATCTCCATGCTGCCCATCGCCACGAGCACCCCGAGGACCACGACCAGCGCCACGAGGAGTCCGACTCCCCAGCGGTCCGCGATCCGGGAACAGACGAAACCGCCCGCAACGCCCGCCAGGAGACCGATCGCGATCGAGCCGAGGAGCCAGCCCCAGGTCACCTCCCAGCTCCCGGACAGAAAGGCGCGGTCCGGGCCCATCAGGAACCACATGACCGTCATCAGGCCGAAGACGCCCGCGGCCATGACGATCCAGCCCAGCACCGCGGCGCCGATGTTCTTTGCCAGTGATTGCATCATGTCGCTCTCCTTGGGGTTTTGCGCTGGCGGCGAGTCCCCGGGAAGCGGGGAATCCGGCCGACTCGCCCGGGCGCCCCTTCCACCTGCCGTTGTCCCCCGAATGCGTGGAAGAGGGTAGCTTTGACGGAGATTCCAGGCAACCGGGTTTCAGGAGGGGCGCGCGCGATGGCAGTGGCGAAGGCGGGACCGGAGGGAAGGACGGCGGCGGTGGAGTTGTCGCTGGAGATCGAGGCGAGCGCCGACCGGGTGTGGACGATGGTCTCCACAGGGGAAGGATTCTCGGCCTTCATGCAGGGCCAGGTGAGTCTGGAGGCGCGGGCGGGCAGTCCCTTTCGGGCCGATTTCCCGAACTTCGGCGTGGTGCTGGCAGGCGAAGTGGTGCGGGTGGAAGGGGTGGAGGAAGGCGGAAGCGAATCGGAGGAGCGCGCGATCGCCATCACCTGGGGCTCCGAGCTGGGACCGCAGGCGGCCGACCTTCCCGCGGGCTCGTCGCTGGTGGAGATTCGGGTGGAGGATTCGCCGGCCGGGTGCCGGGTCGGACTTCGTCACAGCGGCTTCCCGTCGCGGCAGCTCGCGCGCGAACACGAGGACGGATGGCGATTCCACCTGGGACGGCTCGCGCTGGAAGCCAACCGGGCCGATCTCGCGGCGGGACTCGCCCGCACGCTCCCCCTCTGGTTCGCCGCCTGGAACGATGCCGATCCCGATCGCCGCCTCGCCGCTCTGCGGGACTGCTGCGCGGCAAGCATCGAGTTCCAGGACGACTGGGCGGTCGCGCGCGGCATCGAACGGCTCAATCTCCACATCGGGAACTGCCACCGCTTCATGCCCGGCTGGAAGATCGAGCCCGGCGGCGAGCCGGGAATCTGCCGGGGCGAAGCGCTCGTTTCCTGGCGGTCGGAGGGCCCGGGCGGCGCCGAAGCGGGACACAATCACATCCGCGCCAGCCACGACGGAACAATCCTGCGGGTGGCGGGATTCCGGTCGGGCTGAATCGGACGGCGGGCGAACCGGAACCGGAGTCGAGCGAAGGCGGTGCCCCGTACAGCGCGCCCCGCGCCCCGGATCCATCAGTCCTTTCCCCTCCGCCGCGCCCCCAGGACCAGTCCCGCCGCGGACAGCGGAAGGTTCAGCCACGCCATCCACATCGGGCGCCGGGCGGCGGCCATGGCGTCGAAGATGGCGACGTCGTCCGGCCGCACTTCCCCGACCGCTTCGGGCATGTAGAAGAGCGCCGAGTACACGCCTCCCGCCAGCGTCAGGAGAATCAGGATCCAGAGCGCGATCCGGCCCGCGGCCACCCGGTCGCAGACGAATCCGGCGGCGAGCGCAGCCACGAAGGCCACGACGATCCAGCCGGCGTTCCAGGCGCCCGAGACCTCCCAGCTTCCGGGCCGGAAGGAGCCATCGGGACCCAGCGCAAGCCACATGAGGATCGGAAGGAGGAGGGTGAGCGCCGCCATGGTGAAAACGCCCAGCACGACGCCGGCCAGATTGCGCAGGAAGTTCACGTCATGGGCTCGGTCGAGAGTCGGTGGATGAAGGCGATTCGTCGGACCGCCCGGGCCGAACCGGCCTCTACCCCAGAGTGGCCGCATAGGTCGGCGGAGCGCGGTGGCCGGTCGCCTCTTCGAAGGCATGGGCGATGCGGATCAGGTTGGGTTCGCTCCAGCGGCGGCCGAAGAAGGAGATGCCGATGGGCAGACCCGAGACGAATCCCATGGGGACGCTGATGTCCGGGTAGCCCGCGATTGCCGCCGGTCCCGCGCTGGATCCGCCGTCCAGACGGTCGCCGACGATATGGTCGGTCTTCCAGGCCACGCTGCGGGTGGGCGCCGCGATCGCGTCGAGGCTGTGCTCGTTCATGACCGCGTCGATGCCCTCCTCGCGGGCGCCGCGCTGAATCGACCGCACCGCCTCCAGGTACAGGGGGTCGGCGAGGGGGCCGCGCGCTTCGGATGCGATCAGCCGCTCCTGCCCGAAGTGGGGCATCTCCCGGTCGGCGTTGCGTTCGTTGAAGTCGATGATCTCGGCCAGCGTCTTCACCGGGGCGTCCGGTCCCAGCGTGGCCAGGTAGGCGTTCATCGTGGCTTTGAATTCGTACTCGAGCACGATCAGCGGCTGCTCGTCGTTCCAGGCGGCGTCGGGCAGGTTGGCCGGATCGACGATCGTGGCGCCGGCCTCGCGCATCGCCCGAATCGCCTCCTCGAAGAGCGCCATCTCATCGGGCGAAAATCCCCCGAAGCTGCGCGCCACCCCGATCCGGGCGCCGCGCAGTCCGCCCGCATCCAGGAACTGCGCGTAGTCGGCGTGGGAGTTGCCGGCGCTGGCGGCGGTGGCCGGGTCGCGCGGGTCGACGCCGGTCAGGGGGCCCAGGAGGATGGCCGCGTCGCGCACCGTGCGGCACATCGGTCCGGCCGAGTCCTGCGAGGAGGAGATGGGGATGATCCCCGAACGGCTCCACAGTCCCACCGTCGGCTTGATTCCCACGACGCCGTTGATCGAGGAGGGACACATGATCGAACCGCCGGTCTCGGTCCCGATCGTGAGCGCGGAGAGGTTCGCCGCCGCCGCCGCCCCCGACCCCGAGGACGATCCGCACGGATTCCGGTCGAGCGCATAGGGGTTGCGGCACTGCCCGCCGCGCGCACTCCAGCCGCTCGTCGCGCGTTCGCCCCGGAAGTAGGCCCATTCGCTCATGTTGAGCTTGGCCAGGATGATCGCTCCGGCCTCGCGCAGCCGTTCCGCAATGAAGGAGTCCCGCGGCGGAATCGACCCCTCCAGCGCGAGCGACCCGGCCGTGGTGGTCATCCGGTCGTGCGTGTCGATGTTGTCCTTCAGCGCGACCGGAATCCCGTGAAGCGGTCCGCGCGGCCCCGTTGTCCGCCGCTCCTCGTCGAGCCGGTCGGCGATCTCCAGCGCCTCCGGATTGGTCTCGATCACCGAACGCAGCTCGGGTCCCTGCCGGTCCAGCGCCGCGATCCGGTCCAGGTACGCCTGCGTGATCGAACGCGCGGTGCGCTCGCCCGCCTCCATCGCGACCTGAAGATCGGCCACGGTGGCTTCGTCCAGCTCGAATGGGGGCACGCCGCCACTGCCCGCGGAGCCCGCCGGTTCGTTCGGCGCCCCGCCATCGGGAGGAGCGCACCCCGCGGTCCCCAGCGCGGCGGCCGCGGCCGCGCCCCCCGCCGCCGCTCCGAGAAATCGCCGTCGGTCCATCGCTTCAGCCCTCCGGTTCAACTCGTTGTCCGAACCCGGCGAACCGGCGGATCGCTTCCGCCCGGCCCGCGGTCGCTCGCACGCAGCCTCGGGTCGCCCCCGGACTCTCCGCTCCGGTCACCCGGCCTGCGGAAGCCCATCCACGTACTCGATCATCCGCTGCTGCTCGTCCTCGTTCGGCAAGCGTCCCAGCCCCGCGCCCAGGTTGTCGATCATGTGCTCCGGCCGGCTCGTCGCGGGGGTCACGCAGGTCACCGCCGGATGCGCCGCGGCGAACTTGATGAAGAACTGCGCCCAACTGTGCGCGTCGAATTCCCGGGCCCACTCGGGAACCTCGCGGTCGCCCACCCGAGACCAGAGTCGCGTCCGGCCGAAGGGGACGTAGACCAGCACGCCGATCCCGCGCTCCTGCGCCAGCGGCAGAACCTCGTCGGCGGCGTCGGTGTTGTCCACCGCGTAGTCCACCCCGATGAAGTCGAGCGGATAGTCGCGCATGGCCTGCATCAGTCCCCCGTACTGAGGACCGCGCGGCGTGAGGGTGGTGCCGATGTAGCGAATCCGGCCCTCGGCCTTGAGCTCCTCGATGATCGGCATCTGAGTGGGAAGATCGCCCAGGTTGTGCACCTGCATCAGCTCCATCTCCTCCACGCCGAAGTACTCGAAGGAGCGCTCGATCTGCGCCCGGGCCTGCGCCGGATCCGCTCCGCCCCCGCGCCGCGCCACATTCACCTTGGTCGCCCAGAAGATGCGGTCGGTGATCCCGAGATCGGCCGCCAGGCGTCCCGCGACCTCCTCGGAGGTTCCGTAGCTGGGCGCGGTGTCGAAGATCGTGCCGCCGTTCTCCACGAAGGCGTCCAGCACCGCGGCCAACTGGGAGACGTCGTCGCCGCGCGCCACCCGCGAAAAGGTGGCCGAACTCCCGAGCCCCACGATCGGCACCTGCTCGCCGGTGGCGGGAATCGGGCGAGTCATCATCTCCTGGCGCTCGAGGGCGCGGAGCAGGTCGGGGTGAAGGGCGAGGGCCGCGCCGGCGGTGGCGGTGCTGCGAACCCAGTCTCGTCTTGTCAGCATGGGGAGTTCCTCCATCTCGGGTGATGCGCCGGACCCATGAATCCGGCTTGATTGTTCAGGATCGTCATCTCCAGGATCGTCCTGTTCAGGATCGACGGCAAGCGGGCGCCGCACCAGTACATGGACAACGGGAACGGCGTTTGCGTTGGCGCCGACGGTGGACGAATCGCGCAAAACCGGAACGTTTCCGGCCATCCTGCGGCATCAACCGGTTGACCATGGCGGGAGGCGAGACCGGCGAAATTTCATCCGCCGCAACCCGCCGGCAACGCTCCCGGAAGAGCGGGGAGTGCGGCGCCGAGAGGAAGCTGACGGCAATGGCGAAGAGCGCCTCGCCCCGGAAAGAGTCGCGCCTCGCCCCCGGATCGCGTCTCACCCCGGAAACAGCGCCGGATCGATCGCCGGGACGACCTTCAGCGCGTTTTCGTAGTAGATCTTGCGCAGCACCTCGTCGGGAAGACCCAGTCCGTACATCTGCCAGAAGGCGTGGTAGCGCCGGTAGTAGTCGAAGTAGTCGTCCTCGGTTTCGAAGACCCGGAAGTAGGTGTGGAACTCCTCCTGGTTGTACGAATCCTTCCCCATGAGCACGCGGTCCTGGTACCGCACGAGCCAATCGCGCGCAAAGCGGGGCTGCCGTCCGAGTTCGTAGACCACCGCGCCCAGACCGACGTACATGTTGGGGATTTCGTCGAGGACGGCGCCGAGACGCGCCAGGTCGTGGCCGAGCCAGCCGAGGTGGGCGGCGATGAAGTTGGTGTTGGGATGGTTGCGGAAGAGGTTGTGCTGTTCGGCGATGATCTGCTCGAAGGGGGGGAAGCGGTCGGGGGGCCGAATCCGCCGGGGACGCAGCCGCAGCTCGAGCCAGCGTTCGTTGAAGCGGTCGTGGGGTTGCCAGAACTCGGCCGGATCGGCGGAGTGAATGAGCACCGGAATCCCCAGCTCGCCGGCCTTGTCCCAGAGCGGCGCCAGGCGCGGGTCGTCGACGGGGATCCGGTTGCCGTCGGTGTCCCGGTCGGCCATGCCGAGGCCCTTGAAGATCTTCAGCCCCGCGGCGCCGTTCCCCGCATCCTCTTCGAGCTGGGCGGCGGCCGCTTCGCCCCAGCCGCTCTCGCCGACCCCGAAGAAGCTGGTGTTGGCGAAGAAGACGAAGCGCGACGGATGCCGCCCGGCCATGGCTTCGAGACCCGCGGCGAGACCCGCGCCGCTGCCGCCCGACAGATTGACCATGACCGCCATGTTGAGTTCGTTCATCTCCGCGACGAGGGCGTCCATCTCGGCGGCCGACATTCCGGCGGCGCGCTGGTGGCCGTGAATGTCCACGAAGGGGAAGCGCGCGCGGGTGAGGGGGTTGCCGGGAACGACCAGGGTGTTGCGCGGTTCGTAATCGACGACGGTGACGTCCTGGGGGGCGGCGGGGGCGGGGGCGAAGAGCGCGAGGGCGGCGGCGGCCGGGAGGGTGGCCGGAAGAGGTCGCCCGAAGCGGCGCGGGGCGGATGGGGCCCTCCGGCGACGACTCCCCAAACCGTGCCGGGCGCGGGGCGCGGCCAGGCGCGGCGACCGTTCCGAACATCCCGCAGGCGCAAATGGATTGCAGGGAAGCCGGTGGCGTTGGATGCGGGATCTGCGTGGGGACACGGAGCCTCCTTCCCCCTCTGGTTGTTCAGGGTTTTGCGGTTCGGGACTTGCGGCAGGCCAGCAGAAGGTAGCGGCGGGTTGCGGCGAAAAGGGCCGGATCGACGATGTCGGCGTTGCGATGGGCGGCGTCGTGCGCACTTGCCAGAATGTTGCGAAGAACGTAATGGAGGACCGGGGATTTTGCCCGCAGCCTGTTTCGGGCGTAGTCGATGGCGGGCAGGCCGAGGCGGGTGGCGAGGAGGTGGGCGAAGCCGAGGGTGGGCAGAACGTTGGCGGTGATGTCGGTCTCGCGGGTGATTTCGAAGCCTGCGGCGGCGAGACGGCGGCGAAAGTCGGCGAGGAGCCAGCCGGAGCGGTGGGCGCGAGGGGGTGCGGGATCCGGCCTGGATGCGGGGCCTGGCCCGGCCGTTGGATTCGGGACGGCTGCATGGTCGTCCGGGACGCGGGGGCCCGTGGGCTCGCCTGGGTCCGGGACGGTTCCCGGGCCGCCGGGGAGTTGTCGTTCCTCGGTGCGGAAGTAGTCGGCGATGATCCAGGCGCCGCCCGGAGCGAGGATTTCGCGGACGATGGGGAAGACCTCGCGCGGCTTCATGTACTGGAGCGATTCGGCGTGGATGACGGCGCCATAGCGGCCCCGGTGGTCGCGCACGGGCATCTCCTCGAAGCGGCGCTGAATCAGGGGAACGCCGGGGTAGGCGCGGCGGATGTGACGGGTCTGGAAGCGGTCGGGGGTGAGCCCGGTCACATCGTGGCCGCGGTCGCGAAGAAGGCCGAGCATTCCGCCCATCCCCGAGCCGACGTCGAGGACGGGGAGGCCGGGACGCTCGAGGAGCTCGACGATCTTCTCGGCGTAGCGGCGCTGGGCGCGCTCGATCCCGGCGAAGCTGACGGCTTCGGGGGGCGTCTTCGGGTCGTCGAAGTAGCCGTAGTGCAGAAAGTCCCCCGGGAGGATCTGGTTGTACAGCCTCAGTTGGGCGTTTGCATGGACGGTTGGGACGCGGCGGTGCCCGCGGCGAAGTCCGACCCAGCGGACGACGTGATGCGGAAGGAGGGCGCGGCCCGCGATCTGGCGAAGGATCCACGAACCCCGGATTCGGGTCATGGCGTCGTCCAGCCAACCGGAGCTCGGGCCACCCTTCCCGGTTCGGCGGCCCCGCGCGACGAGGTCGTCGATGCCGTGGCGGCCAGGGGCGGCGGGCACCCCACACTTCCCCTTCTCGCGATCCCGCGCAACCCCCTCACCTCCGCCCCCCGATCCACAGCGGCCGCACCGGCAGATACCGCACCAGGCGCATCCGGTTGATCTCGCCCGCGTAGATCCTGCCCTCCAGATCGACGCCCAGAAACTCGATCCCGGGCCCCACGTCCATGTCGTGCTGCGGGATGAAATAGGTAACCCAGGCCTGCTCATTCTTCAGGTCGCCGATCCGTATCCCCTTCTCCCACCCGAAGTTGGAGCGCCAGGGGTCCGGGGGTCCGGTGCGCAGATCGCCCGAGAGACCGTCGCCCGCGTAGAGGATGTCGTTCGGATCGATGAAGAGGCCGCTCGGCTTCCCGAATTGCGTCCATATATGGAGCAGTTCGCCCTCGCCGTCAAAGACCTGAACGCGGCTGTTCCCGCGGTCGGCCACATAGACGCGGCCGCGCGAATCGATCTTGATGTCGTGGGGGTCGCTGAACCTCCCGGGCTCGCGGCTCTCCGAACCGATGCCGCCGCCGATGGCGCGCACGAAGCTGCCGTCCGACCGCAGCCGCACGATCCGGTTGTTCCCGCCCCGGTGCCCGTCCGCGATCCAGATGTCGCCGTTCGCCGCGATCGCCACCCCCGAGGGCCCGTTGAAGTGCGTCTCGTCGTCGCCGTGCACCCCCGCTTCGCCCAGCGTCATCGCCACTTCGCCCCGCCGCGTGAGCTTGAAGACCTGATGGCCCATCCCCATCGACTCGCCGAGCGCCGCCCGGGGATCGCCGTGCGCACCCCCCTCCGTGACCCAGAGGAAGCCGTCGGCGTCGAGCGCGAAGCCGTGCGGAAAGGCGAAGAGGCCGCCGCCGAAGCTGTCGACCAGATTGCCTTCGAGATCGAACTTGAGGATGGGGTCGAGACCGGTGCCCGCGCACTGGTTGGCGCCGCAGCGGTCCAGGATCCAGAGGTGGCGGCCGTCCGGATCGGGGAAGACGCCGCTGACGATTCCCAGGGTGCGGCCCGGCGGCAGTTTGGCCCAGTCGAAGGTCGCGCGGTAGGGGTTGCCGCTCATGGTGGGTTGGGCGGCGAGGGGGGTTGTGGGGGTGGGGGGAGGGAGGGCGGCGAGGGCGAGCGCGGAGACGATCAGGCGCGACCGGTGTAGTTTGGACATGGTGAGCTTGCTCCGGATGATGCCGGTGCCCGGCATGAATCCGTTGTGAGGGCAAAGGCGGCGGCCGAATGGAAAGAGCGTCCGCCCTGAACAATGCAACGGGAGGAACCATGTTGCGAATCGCATCGCGCCGTGCGGCGGCCCTGCTGCTCCTCGCATCCGCAGCCGGCTGCGGATCCGGCGACACGGCCCAGCCGCCGCCCCCGGCCCAGCCCCCCACCACCCCCGACTGCGATCCGGCGATCGCGGTGCCGCCGGGGCTGTGCGCGCGCGTCTTCCACAACGGGATCGGGGCTGCGCGGCAGCTCGCGGTCGCGGCCAACGGCGATCTCTTCGTTGCGGTGCGCAACCGGGGCGGCCAGAGCGGGGGAGTGGTGGCGCTGCGCGACAGCGACGGCGACGGCCGTTCCGACCGCACCGAGTCCTGGGGAGACGAGGGCGGCAGCGGGATCGCTCTCGGCGACGGCGCGCTCTACCTCGCCACCAACACGGCCGTGCTGCGCTACCCGCTCGCGGCCGGTTCGCTTACGCCCTCCGGCGCACCCGAAACGATCGTCTCCGGTCTTCCCGACGAGCGCAACCACGCCTCGAAGAGCATCGCGCTGCACCCCGCCGACGGCACGATCTTCGTCGGAATCGGGTCGCCCTCCAACGCCTGCCAGGAGATTCCGCGCACGGCCGGGGTGGCGGGCAAGGATCCCTGCGGCGAACGCACCTACCGCGCCGGGATCTGGCGCTTCGCGACCGGCCGCACCGGGCAGAGGCAGTCCGACGGCGAGCGCTTTGCGGCCGGGGTGCGCAACGCCGCGGCGATCGCGGTTCATCCCGAAACCGGCGAGCTCTTCGCGGTCGTTCACGGACGCGACCAGTTGGCTCAGCTCTGGCCCGCGCTCTACTCGGACAGCGACGGCTCCGAGAAGCCCTCCGAGGAGTTCGCGCTGATCGAGGAGGGAGCGGACTTCGGGTGGCCGTACTGCTACCACGATCCGGCCACGAACGCCAAGGTGCTCGCCCCGGAATACGGGGGAGACGGGACGAAGACGGGGCGCTGCGCCGACATGGCCATGCCCGCGATCGGACTGCCCGCGCACTGGGCGCCCAACGCGATGGCAATCGTGGCCGGCGGTTCGGGAACGCACGGCAACGGCGCCT
This sequence comes from Gemmatimonadota bacterium, assembly GCA_022822325.1. Classification (GTDB taxonomy): domain Bacteria; phylum Gemmatimonadota; class Gemmatimonadetes; order Longimicrobiales; family Gaopeijiaceae; genus Bin94. Next base: position 39,264 of record JAJEBW010000042.1, read on the forward strand.
TCGTGGCCTTCCATGGATCGTGGAACCGCTCGCCCGTTCAGGCCGGCTACAACGTCGTGTGGATCCCCTTCGCGGGAGGCCGTCCCACCGGCGAGTGGTCGGTCTTCGCGGATGGATTCGCAGGTGGCCAGATCGCCTCGTCCAGCCAGGCGGACAACCGTCCAACAGGCGTGGCGGTCGGCCCCGGCGGCGCGGTTTACGTCAGCGACTCGTTGCGCGGCAGAATCTGGAGGATCGCTCCGGCCGGGTAGGCAGATCGACAGCGGGGCGATGGGACGGGGCTCGTTCCGTCTCGTTCGCGGCGGCCTTCAGGAGTGCGCGCGACCGGCGACCGCGAAAAGTCAGGCCGCGACTACCCGCTTCGTCCTGGCCGCAAAATCCGCCCCCGTCGCGCATTCCAGAACCGCGTCGGCCACCGCGGTCATCACCGCCGGATCGGTGACGCCGTCGATCAGCGGCCGAACCTCCTCAACCACCTCGGCGCCGAACCGCCGGTACGCCAAGCGGCAGATGAGCATCCGCTCTCCCTCCACCCTCCCCTCAGCGATTCCCTGAGCTCTTCCTTCGGCGCGCCCCGCGGCAATCCCGTCGGCCCTCCCCGCAGCCTCGGCCTCTTCGCGCCATTGCCAGACCCGGTCGAACAGATCCCCCGCCACGAATTCCGTCATGTCCAGCTCCTCCTCGCTTGTCGGCATCAGCTCGCCGATTCCCTCCTCCGCACCAAATCGCCGGGCCAGCACAAGCGTGACCCAGGCCCGGAAGGCAACGATCAACTCGGGCGCTCCGGCATCTTCGATCCAGGCAACCAGGTCGATCACGGCCGCCTCCAGTTCATCGGGCGTGCGCGCCTGTTCCAGCCGGGCCATCATGGCAATCGCGCTCGGGTCCGCCAGCCGCGCCGGCTCGACGTTCTGAAGCTCAATCAGAAGATATCGCTGGCTGGGAAGATTTCCAGTCAGTTCCGCGGGAGCCGGGGCGAAGAGCTGCCGGACGTCCTGCGCCGCGCTCCAGGGCCGTCTGCCGTTGTACACCACGATGGGAAGGATCGGCGGGTAGGCCCCGTCCGGGCCGAGGTCCTCGCGCCTGAGCGCCATCAGGATCCGGGCCGTGTAATCCATCATCCTGAGCGCCATTCGCCGGTCGACGGTGGACTGGAATTCGATCAGCACGAGCAGGTACAGCCGCCGATCGCCGACCGTGCGCACCCGCCACAGCGTATCCGCATGGCGTTTCCCCAGAACTTCGGTCACGAAGTCCGCCGGCAGCCGCTCCAGGGTCTCGAAGTCGAGATGGCGCGCCAGCCTGGAGGCGACCCCCCGCAGAGCGTCGGCCACGGTGCGCGGGTGGCCGAAGATGTTTCGGTAGGCGGCGTCGTGCTTTGCACGGGTGCGTTCGTAATCGAGTGCCGCGCGTCCCGCGGGCGCCCTGGACATCGTAGGCGGCTCCTTCCGGCCGGGGGAACCGGGACCGTTCGTCGCGCTCGATCCGACGGGGATCCCATGCTCCCGTTCGAGCACAAGGTGGACCGGGCGCGGGGGCATCCGAATGGCTGGATGGGACAACTTTGGCGACATATGTTTCCGGCACCCCCCGGGCCCGGCCGCTCCGGGGCGTCTCCGCCCATAGTCCCCCGTCACCCACAGGGCGTCCGCCATGCGTTCCTTCCGACATCTCGCCGGCCTCGCGGCGCTCTTCCTCCTCCCCGCCGCCGCGGCGCTTGCGCAGGATCCCCCCGACACCGTCTTCGCGGCGGAGGAGATCGTGGTGATCGTGGGCTCGCGCGCGGGGGTCGCCGATCCCGCGACGCTGGCCGTTCCCGTGGACATCTACGGGGCCGAAGAGATCGCGCGCCTGGGCGAGACCGATCTCGCGGAGGTGCTCGGACGCATCGCGCCCTCCTTCAACTCCACGCGCTTCTCCGGCGGAGACGGGGCCGCCCTCCACCTCGCCACCCTGCGCGGGATGAACGCCGACCAGACCCTTGTGCTCGTCAACGGGAAGCGCCGCCACGGGGTCGCCTTCCCCAAGGTTCTCGCGGTGTCGGGGCAGGGCACGACCGGCACCGATCTGCGCGCCATCCCGGTGCATGCCATCAAGCGAATCGAGGTGTTGCGCGAAGGGGCGGCCTCGCAATACGGGTCGGACGCGATCGCGGGCGTCATCAACGTTGTCCTCAAGGACGACGCCGGCGGGGCGAATGCGACGGCCTACCTGGGACGCACCTCGCGCGGAGACGGAGAGCGACTGGTGACCGCCGCCAACGCCGGAGTCCCCCTGGGCCGCGGCTTCCTCAACTTCACGGTCGAGATGGCGCGCCAGGATGTGACCAGCCGCGCCGGCGTCGCGCCGACCTGCTTCGCCGCCCATCCCTCCTACGGGCCCTGCGCCGACGGCGGCAAGACGTTTCGCCTGCAACGGATCGGCGAACCCGACTACCGCAGCGAGGGATTCATGGTGAACGCCGCCCTTCCCCTTGGCGAATCGGCGGAGATCTACGCCTTCGGGGGATACACCGCTCGCGCGGCGGTTGCGGACGGACTCTACCGCAAGGCCGACTGGATCGAGCGTTCCGTCAGCCATGTGCATCCCAACGGGTTCTTTCCCGTCGAGGAATCCGATATCTCCGACGGGTCGCTGGTCGCCGGACTGCGGGGCCGACTCGGCTCATGGCAGGGCGACCTCAGCCTGGGAATCGGCCAGGGACGCTTCGCCTTCGGGGCCGCGAACTCGCTCAATCCGGCCTACGCCGCCGAGTTCCTGGCGCGCAATCCCGGGGCCGACGGCGCCTCGATCGCCGCCAACGCCGGACCCGGCGACGTCTTCAGCGGAGGACTCAACGGCAGAGAGTGGACCCTCAACGCCGACGCCACGCGCGAGACCCGGGTCGCCTCCACCCCCGCCCTCCTCGCGATCGGCGGCGCATGGCGGCGCAACGCCCACTGGATGGAGGCGGGCGAGCGGGCATCGTGGGCGTGCGGACCCAGCGACAACCCCGGCAGCTTTCCGGCCGCGCACCACCTGAACCTGGACGGCTCGGTCGTCGCGAGCTGCGGAGCCCAGGGATTCCCGGGCTACAGTCCCTCCTCGGCGGCGCTGGCCGAACGGGACCGCAACGCCGCCGGCGCCTACCTGGAGATGGAACTGCGCCCCGGCTCCGGCAGCCTCCTCGGCGGCGCGCTCCGCTACGAACGCTACACCGACGCCGGGGGATCGTTGACCGGCAAGATCGCGGGCCGTCTCGAGCTGGGAGGATCGGGCGCGGCGCTGCGGGCGGCCGCCTCGACCGGCTTTCGCGCCCCACGGCTCGCCCACCGCGGCTTCAACACGATCGGGTTCGTCGGCGGCAGCGAGGGACTCCAGAGCACCGGCTTCCTGCCCGAGGGCGACCCCGTCGCCTGCCAGGACTTCGGCGCCTGTTCACTCGCCCACGAGACCTCGGCGAGCCTGACCGGCGGCCTCGTCTACATGCCGGGCAACGGCCTCGCCATTGCGGCCGACCTCTACCGCATCGCGGTCGCCGACGCCCTCGCGCTGACGCAATACCTTAACCAGAGCCACGGTCTGCGACCCGGCGCGCGCTTCCAGGGACGCCCGGTCGACGCCGTCGCCTTCTGGACCAACGCCATCGACACGCGCACGCAGGGCTTCGATTTCGTCGCCGACTGGCGCTTCCGCGGAATGACATGGGGCGCGGCCGACCTCTCGGCGAGCTTTCACGCCAACCGCACCGAGGTCGTCGCGAACCGAAACGAGGACTTCATCGGTCCCACCCAGATCACGATCATCGAGGAAACCCAACCGCGCCGACGGCTCGGCCTCAGCGCCGACATCCGCCTGGCTTCCGGCCCCGGCCTCCGCGTTGGTCTCAATCGCATCGGCCGCATCGCCACCCCCACCCTCTTCGGCGAGAAGATCGACATCCAGGCGGCCACCCTCCTCGACATCCTGTCCACCCTCCGGATCGGCCAGCGCCTCTCACTGGGCCTCGGCGCCAGGAATCTGCTGGACCGTCTGCCGAATCGCCTGCCCCCCGAATCCCTCGGTCACATATGGGCGATGGAATACCCGACCGAATCGCCCTACGGAAACACGGGACGGCTCTGGTACGCAAGGTTGACGATGGCGGGAAGCTGAGGAAAGAGGCAAGACAAACCGATTGGGGGTTGCGCGCGCACCTGATCCGTGCGGCAGCCATCCGGGCCGGCCCGCGCAGGGGCCGGGGGAACGCCGCTTCAGAGCATCGCGCCGAAGGAGTCCGCCACCTTCCTCCTTGCAACGCCGGCTTCCCCCTCAGAACGCCAGATACCCCCCCAGTTGCACCAGCACGATCGTCCCGTTGTCCGTCGGCTGACCCCGGTGCAGCACCACGCGGCCTCCGTAGCGGCGCCCCATCGTGAGGCTCGCGCCGAGGGTGGGGGAGAGGTCGCCGCCGTCGAACTCCACTCCCCCCCGCACCGCCGGGCGCACCAGCCAGCTCGCGGGTCCCAGCCGCAGGGAGGCACCGAAGCGCAGCGCCGATCCCGCGAAGTCGATGCAGCGGTATTCCTCCACCATGCCATAGAGCGATGCCGGGCCGCCGACCTGTCCATTCATCGCGACGTAGCGTCCCGGACAGGCGAGGGAATTGCCGCCGACCAGACCGGCTTCGAGCATGAAGATTTCGCTCTGCGCGGCGGCTTGGGGCGCCGTGGCCCGGGGACGGCCTTCGCCGTGCGGCCGCAGCGGCCCGTTCTGAGCGTGGGCGGTTGGGGCAAGCGCCAGCAGCGGAAGAACAAGCGCCAGCAGCGGGGGAAGGACAAGCGCCAGCGGGAGCGGAACGAACGCCGGGCGGAATCCGGAGCCAAAACGGATTCGGGATTTCATCGTGATTCTCTCCATGGGATTGCGCGTCTTCCAGTGCGTTGGGATGTCGGTCCGGTCACCGTCCGAAGAGCCGTCCCAGCGCCTCCCGCTCCGCGGCCACCACCCCCCGTTCGGTCACCAGCGCGGTCACCAGCCGGCGCGGCGTCAGGTCGAAGGCGTAGTTCGCCGCGCGGGTTCCCTCCGGCACGATCCGCACCGACCGCTCCACACCGTCTTCGTCCACTCCCCGCACCCGCGTGATCTCGTCCGGGTCGCGCTCCTCGATCGGGATCTCGCGGCCGTCCTCGATCGTCCAGTCGATGCTCGGGCCCGGAGCGGCCACGTGGAAGGGAACGTCGTTGTCGCGCGCGGCCAGCGCCAGCGGATAGGTCCCCACCTTGTTCGCCACGTCTCCCGCCGCGGTGGTGCGGTCGGTCCCCACGATCACCAGATCGACCCGGCCCCGGCTGAGCAGATGGCCCGCCGCGCCGTCGGAGACGAGGGTGTGCGGAATGCCGTGCTGGCCCAGCTCCCAGGCGGTGAGTCCGGCGCCCTGGAGCCGCGGCCGGGTCTCGCGCACCCAGATGTGAAGGCGCATTCCGGCATCGTGGGCACGGTACATCGGCGCGGTCGCGGTCCCCCAGTCCACCGTGGCCAGCCAGCCCGCATTGCAGTGCGTCATGACGTTGAGGGGACGGCCGGAACCGCCCACGCCATCGCCCGCGCGCGCCGCAACGCTGCGAAAGAGACGGAGGCCGTGGCCGCCGATGGCGCGGTTGCCGCGAACATCGTCGTCGCAGAGCCGGGCCGCGAAATCGAAGGCGGCGGCCGCGCGTTCGGCGGGGGTGAGCGCACGGAGAAGGGTGGCCGCGCCGTCCAGCGCCCAGCGCAGATTGACCGCGGTGGGGCGGGTGGCCGAGAGGGTGCGGATGGCGGCCGCGAGGGAGGCGTCCGAAGGCTCGGACCGCATGGCCAGCGCAACTCCGTAGGCGGCGGTCGCCCCGATCAGGGGAGCGCCCCGCACGACCATCTCGCGGATTGCGCGGGCCGCGTCGCCGGGTGTGGCGAGGGCGACCGTCTCGAAGCGGTGCGGAAGGAGCGTCTGGTCGATGACGCGCACCTCCGGCGGATCGCCCCGGGTGAAGATTGCGCGGTAGTGGGTGCCTGCGATGTTCATGGCGGAATCGCTCGTTGGCGGGCTCGCGCCGACCCTGCGCGCGGGACGTGGTCGGCGACCGGCGCCGGATGCGGGAGTCGAGGGCCGGGAAAAGCGCTGCGACAGGACAAGGTTGCGACGCCGCGGCGGGCCCGGCGATACTATCGCGTGCTTTCATCTCCCTGGGATCCTGGCCCCAAGCTACGGGCATCCTCAAGGGAAGGCCAAGTCGGAGGAACGGCCCTGCCGGAGGCGCCGCCCATGACCGCAGGACAGATTTTCTCAACGCCGATCACGCGCTCGCGGGTTGCCGAGCTGGCCGATGCCTGGGAGAGCGACTGGATCAAGGCGGTAGTGGACGTCGCCCAGGGGGTGATGGCGATCGGGGGGGATCTGCACGCCGACGACGAGGCACTGCTGCTGGCGCGCGGCTCCCGCCAGGAGGACCTGTGGGGCATCAACCTCTATCCGGGCGAAGACGGCCCCGGCTGGATCGAGTTCGATGCGATGATCAACATTCGTCCCAGAGACGGAAATCGCTCGCGCGGAGTGGACGATCCGGAGCGCCGCGCGCAAATCCGCCGGGTGGTGGAGTCGCTCGTGGTCGCCGGGGAGGAGTGAAGGACAACGCGCATGGGAAGGGTCTTCCACAGGAAACTGGCCGGGGGCCGCTGGTTCGAGCTCGATCTGGTGGAGCAGCTCGGGAATGTGGGCAGCGAGGTCGAACGCACCATCCGCGCGCACCGTGCGGGCAACGTTCAGCGATTCGAGTCGGCGCTCGCCCGCGCTCTGGAACTCTTCGACCTGACCACCTCCGATCCGCGCTGGCACGGCCCCCGCTGCCAGGAGATCCGCCGCGCCCGCGAAGAGTTCTGCCGCCTCTTCTTCGACCCGGACGTCCCCGAGGGCTCGGCGGAGGGGCTGCAACGGTACTTTCTCGGCTTCGCGCTGGCCGCCCGCGCGCGGCACTACCGGCGGACCGGGCCGGGGAGCTGAATCCGGGTTGCGCCTGAGCCGCGGCGATCGGCCGCAGCCTTCCATGTTCTGATGTCACCCGAAAAACACCTCCCCCACCTCGTCCGGGGGCGGCTTCGTCGCCAGGCTGACCGTCACCAGCAGCGCCAGCGAGACCGCAGGTCCCACCAGCGCCGGCCACAGCCCCGCAATCCAGTTGTCGAAGGTGCCGTGTTCGAGCCAGCCGAGCCAATACCAGATCACGCAGGTCGCCGCCCCTCCGAGCATCGCGGCCAGGGCGCCCGTTCGCGTCGCGCGGGGCCACCACAGTCCCAGCAGCAGCGGAAAGGTGAAGGCCGACGCCATCAGGCTGAAGGACATCGTCACGATGAAGAGGATCGAGGCGGGCGGATTCACCGCCACGACCATCGCCCCCGCGCCGATCCCCAGCGTCATCCAGCGGGCCAGCCGCACACCCGATTCCTGCGTGACTTCGCCCCTGGACAGCGGCGCCACCACATTCTCCACCACCAGCGAGCTCGCCAGGAGCAGCACCGAGTCGATCGTGGACATCGTCGCGCCCAGCACCGCCGCCACCAGCAATCCCCCGAAGAGCGGATGCAGAAGGAGCTGCACGAGGGTCGGCAGCGCGAGATCGGTCTGTTCGAGATCGGGCAGAAGCACCCCCGAGGCGATCGCGATCAGCGTCGAGCCGATGAAGATGAAGGACGAGAAGGCGATCGAGAAGACAAGCGCGCGCCGGAGCGTCCCCCGGTCCTTCGGAATGAGAAAGCGCGTGACCGCCGCCGGCGCCCCGCCGATCTGGAAGAACCCCCAGACCAGGAAGGACGACACCACCCAGACCGCCGGCATTCCTCCCAGGAAGGAGATTCCGTCGGGGTTGAACTCGGCGTAGCGCAGGTGCATCTCGGAGAAGCCGCCCGCCGCCCCCACCGCCACCGGCGCCAGAACCGCGAAGCCGACGATCATGATCGAGCCCTGGATGAGGTCGGTCCAGGCGACCGCGTGCATTCCCCCGATCACGGTGTAGAGGATGACGATTCCTCCGAATGCGAAGAGCGCCGGCAGATACGGAATCCCGATCAGCACCTCGAAGAGATTGCCCGCCGCCTTGAGCTGCGCCGCGATCAGCGGAACGAAGGCCGTCAGCATGAGTCCGGTCGCCGTCGTCGCCACCGCCATGCCCGGGTAGCGCGCCTGAAAGACGTCCACGATCGTCGTGCAGCGGATCCGCGACGCCAGCCGCCGCAGCCGTTCGCCGATCAGGATGTAGGTGAACCAGGCCGCAGCCGCCGACGACACCCCCGCCGGAGCGAAGTTGTAGCCGAGTTCGCGCTCCGTTCCGACCGCGCCCATGTAGGAGCTGCCGCTCATCTGGGTCGCTGAATAGGAAAAGCCGAGGGTGGCCGGGCCGAGGTCGCCGCGCGCAAGGAAGAACTGGCGGCGCGAGCGGTTGCGCCGGTTGAACCAGAGGCCGAGCCCCATGAGGCCCAGGAAGTAGAAGACGAGGACGAGGGTGTAGACGAGGGTCGTGGACATCGCGTGCGGTCCCTCCCCGTCAGCGCCCGGTGCGGGCATGAAGGAGAGCCGCGCCGATCACATAGGCGTATCCGCCGTAGAGAACCACCCAGACGCCCCAGTCGAGGTTGCCCGGACCCGCCGGCCACTCCGCCAGCAACCCGACGCTCCCGCCCACGAGAAAGACCGCCATCAGGATCATCGAGACGACCGGAGCGCGAGGGGCATCGTCTCCGACCGGGTCCGACCCGGCCGCATGCACACGCCGGCGACCCTCGTTCCCCGCACCGCGCCCTCCCGTCCCCCCGCTCACTGCCACGCCTCCTTCAGCACCCGCATGATGTTCTCCCCCATCGCCTTCGCGATGTCCTCGTCGCCGTAACCCCGCCCCACCAGCCAGCGCAGAATGTTCTTCGATCCCTCGGTCGGGTTCTCGACTCCGCGCACGTAGTCCACCGGAATGTGCGTGGGCGGTTCGTGCCTGGCCGGTTCGCCTTCGCGCGAAGCCTCCCTGTCCGAAGCCTCCTTGCCCGGAGCGTCTTCCGCCGCGCCCACCCGCGCATCCCCCTCCCCCGCGTCCTGCGTCTCCTCGATCGACAGCGCCGCCGCGTACACCTTGTGCAACCCGACATGATCGCCGTACAGCGTGTCCGGCCCGAAGGCGACATGATCGATCCCGACCAGCTCCTTCACATACTCGAAGTGGTCCATGAAGGACTCGATGCCGTGCCGCAGATGGGCCGGCGAAACGGTCGTGTGCGGCGCCGCCTCGATCCCGATCACCCCGCCCCTGTCCGCCACCGCGCGAATCACATGGTCCGGCGCCAACCGCCTGATGTTCCAGAGTCCCCGCGCGCCGGTGTGGGTCAGGAAGATCGGATGGCGGCTCGCCCGCACCGTGTCGAGCGTCGTCTGGTCGCTTGCGTGCGCGCAGTCGATCGCAAGTCCCACGTCGTTCATCCGCTGCACCGCTTTGGCCCCGAACGAGGTCAGCCCCCCGTCGCGCATCTCCTTCAGCCCCGTGCCCAGCGCATTCGATTCGCTGTAGGTGATCCCCAGCACGCGCAGCCCGATCCCGTAGAGAATCTCGATCCGGTCGAGCTCGTTTTCGATCATCGCGGCTCCCTCCTGCGCGGCCACGAGCGCGATCCGCCCCTCCCGCTTCGCCCGGTAGATGTCGTCGACGCCCTCGCATTTCACGATGAAGTCCTGGTGCGCAAGGTCGCAGAAGCGCATCCCCATGTCGTAGATGACGTCGTCCCACTTCCACCCGTTCTTCGACGTAATGCAGGCGGCGCCGTCCAGAAAGTTGTCGAAGACGCAGTCCCACCAGGAGTTGGCGAGCGCCTCGTAGGCGGTGTGCACGCGTCCCTCGGAGTCGTAGGCGCGCATCTGGTCGGCGCGCGCGGGAAAGAGGTGGGGGTGCTCGTGCAGCGAAATCATCAGGATCCGCTCCGCGAGCTCCGCGGCGCGGGCCTCCCCGGCCGGGTCGAGCGGCACGATGTACGGCTCGAAGAGGGACTCGCCCTCGATCAGGTCGTATTCGGTGAAGTCGCGGTTATGGCGGACGTACTGGTACGAGCGGTAGCCGGAATGGGGACGGCGGCGGACGGCCAAGGCGAAGGCTCCGGTTCGGGGGGACGGCGGGGCCGCGGCAAGTTCGGTCGGCGCGGACTCGGTCGGCGCGGACCTGGTCGTTGCGGACGCGGCCGGAAAACGGGCGAACCATGCGAAGGGAATGGCCGGAATCCGGTTGCGCAAGGGTGCGTCGGCGGGCGCCCTGGGGGTTTGAATCGGGGGACGGAAGACGGCCGCACCGACCCGGCCGCCTTTGCCGGCCCCGAGCCTGCGACCACCCCACATGGCGAGCCTGCGGCGCTGGCCGCGGGGCGACCACGCGCTTCGTTGCGGCAGGGCGGATCGCGCAGAGTCCGGGGCGTCCGGTGCGCTGCCGCCGGAACCCGGCCCGGCGCGGCTCGCAATCCGATGCCATTATCTTCCAATGTCGCCAGCGCGGCCTTCCTCGTTCTCTCCGAATGTTCCCGCGCCACCCGCGAACGTCCGATTCCCACATGCCCGAATCCCTCCTCGCCTCCAAGTCCCTCCTCGCCGGCGGCGCCCTCGCGGTCCTCTGGCTGCTCGAAGGGCTCGTCCCCATGTTCGAGGGCCGCCGCGAGCGCCTCCGCCACGACGGCGCAAACCTCGCAATCGGGATCGTCAACGCCGCCCTCGCCGCGCTCCTCTTCGCCGGCGCCACCCTGATCGTCGCCGAATGGGCCCGCGCCCACTCCTTCGGCATCCTCCGCTGGCTCGGCCTGACCGGCGCCTGGTCGCTCGCCGCATCTTTTCTTCTCTTCGACCTCTGGCAATACCTCTGGCACCGTCTCAACCACCAGGTCCCCTTCCTCTGGCGCTTCCACGCCGTGCACCACGCCGACCGCGAACTCAGTGCCAGCTCGGGCCTCCGCTTCCACACCGGCGAGATCGTCCTGTCCTCGGTCGCACGCCTCGCCGTCCTTCCCCTGATCGGCATGACCGTCCCCCAACTCGTCGTCTACGAGGCGGTGCTCCTTCCCGTCATCCTCTTTCACCACAGCAACTTGCGGATTCGGGAGAGCATCGACCGCCAACTCCGCCGACTGATCGTGACGCCCTGGATGCACTGGGTTCACCACTCCGATTTCCGTCCCGAAACCGACTCCAACTTTTCCAGCGTCTTCTCCTTCTGGGACCGGATCTTCGGCAGCTTTCGCCTGGTTGCCGACCCGAGAGCGATCAATCTGGGGCTGGGCGAGATGGAGAGGCGGGAGTGGGCGACCCTTCAGGGAATGGCGACGATGCCATTTCGCAAGACCGCGGCGGGCAGGCGATCGGAAGCGGAGGAGCGCTCCGGCCGCCGGACGGGGCACAACTTGCCGGACCATTCGGCCGGGGTGCAGGAGGGGGAAGAGAGGGCGACCGCCCCCGCCCGGCCACGGTCCCGCGAATGACGGCCCGCCGCCCACCCGGCCACCGGATTGCGCACGCCGCAAGCGGCAACGCGCCTGGCGCGGCCACCTCCCCGCGCGACCCGCCCGCCCATCCCCCGCCCCGCGCCGTCCGCGTCTTCGCCCCGGCCTCGATCTCCAACATCGGTCCCGGCTTCGACATCTTCGGGCTCGCGCTGGAGCGTCCCGGCGACGAGGTGGTCGTGCGGGGCGTACCGGGGGGCGACCCCGGGATCGTCTCGGTCACGGTCACCGGCGACGATGGCCGCGTTCCCCTGGATCCCGCGCGCAATGCGGCGGCGCTGGCGGTGCGCGGCGTCCTGGACCGCACCGGCTCCCCCGCGAGCGTCGCGGTCGAGGTCCACAAGGGAATTCCGCTGGCATCGGGGCTGGGCGGCAGCGGCGCGAGCGCGGCGGCGGGCGCGGTGGCCGCGAATGTCCTTTTGGGCCAACCGCTTGGGCGAACCGCGCTCCTCGAATGCGCCATGATCGGCGAGCACAAGGGATCGGGCGCCCACCACGCGGACAATGCCGCCCCCTCGCTGATCGGCGGCTTCGTGCTGGTGCTCCCCGGGGGATCGCCCCACGACCCCGGCGCGGCCCCCGCGACGATTCCGCCCCGGATGGTCTCGATTCCCACCCCGGACGACCTGGTGGTTGCGATCGCGCACCCGCACATCGAGGTCGAGACGCGCCGCGCCCGCGAGATCCTGGGCGGCCGCGTCGCGCTGGCGGCCGCGATCCGGCAGTGGGGCAACGCGGCCGGGATGGTGGCGGGCCTTCACCGCGGCGACTGGGCGCTGATCGCGCGCTGCCTCCACGATGCGGTGGCCGAACCGGTGCGGGCCGCGCTCGTGCCGGGATTTCGCCGGGTCCGGGCGGCGGCCGCGCGGGCGGGGGCGGTGGGGGCGGGGCTGTCGGGATCGGGGCCGACCGTCTTCGCCCTGTGCCGCGGCGAGGCGGTGGCGGAGGCGGCCGGGGCCGCCATGGCGGCCGCCTTCGGGGAGGGGGCGGGGGTGGGGGCGGATGTGGTCGTGTCGCGCGTCAACCGCGAGGGCGCACAGGTGATCGCGCCGTCCGCGCCGCCTTCCGGTTCCGGCAAGACCGGCCCTGCCGCGCGTCCTTCATGCGACTGATCAGCACCGCCGCCGGGCCGGATTCGCGGACCTGGTCCTTCCGCGACGCACTCTTCCAGGGTCAGGCGCCCGACGGCGGCCTCTTCGTCCCGGCTTCGCCGCTGCGCATTCCACCCGCCGACCGCGCCGCGCTGGCCAACCTCGGCTTCCCCGGACGCGCCGCCCTCGCCGCGCGTCGCTTCCTCGGCGACGAAATTCCCGGCGAGCTTCTCCGCGCCGTCGTCCGGGACGCCCTCGACTTCCCCGTGCCCATCCGCGAGATCGAGCCCGGCATCCACCTTCTCGAACTCTTCCACGGTCCCACCCACGCCTTCAAGGATGTCGGCGCCCGCTTCATGGCCCGCATGATGGCCGCGCTGGCTCCGCCGTCGTCTTCCCCCGCGCCGACTTCGCCGCGCACGGCTTCCCCCGGCCCGGGCCCCGCCTCGCCGGACGCGAGCGCCATCCCTTCCCCCATCACCATCCTTACCGCAACGTCGGGCGACACCGGCGGCGCGGTTGCGCATGCATTCCACCGCGTTCCCGGAATCCGCGTCGTTGTGCTGTATCCCCTTGGCCGCGTCAGCCCGCGCCAGGAGGCCCAGTTCGCCACACTCGGCGACAATGTCGTTGCCGTGGCCGTGCGGGGCGCCTTCGACGATTGCCAGAATCTTGTGCGCCAGGCCTTCGCCGACCCCGATCTCAACGCCCGGCTGCCGCTCACTTCCGCCAACTCGATCAACATCGGGCGCCTTCTGCCACAAACCTTCTATTACATCCACGCCCTCGCCGAGGTGGGACAGGCATTTCCGCAGTCGGAGATTGTCGTGTCGGTCCCTTCGGGAAACTTTGGCAATCTCACGGCCGGGATCATCGCGCGCCGCGCGCTCGCAATGCCGCTCGCACGCTTCGTCGCCGCGACCAACAGGAACTCGGTCGTGCCGGACTACCTCGGCGGCCGCGGCTACGCTCCGCGCGCATCGGTCGCCACAATTTCCAGCGCCATGGATGTCGGCGATCCCAGCAACTTCCGCCGCATTGTGCACATGTACGGCGGCAGCGACGATTTCGCCGACGACGGCGCCAACAGCGCCGTCGACCGCAACGCCCACCGCCATTCCGGTCCCAACCGCAACATTCCCCGCGCTGTGCCGCCCGGCCGCCTTGGCGCAATCCTCACGGGTTCCTCCTGGTCCGACGCGGAGACGCGCGCCTGCATCCGCGACCTCTGGCAACGCCGGGCCGTCGCCATCGATCCGCACACGGCGGTCGGGCTTCTGGGGCTCCGCCACGAACTCAGGCGGCGACCGGACGTTATCGGAGTCGTGCTCGCCACCGCCCACCCGGCCAAGTTCGCGGAGATCGTCGAACCGCTGATCGGCGAAAAGATCCCCATCCCGCCGGGCATCGCGCGGGTGATGCACCGCCAATGCCGCGCAGTCGAGATCGCACCGGAACTGGGTGCGCTGCGGGGGGTGCTGGGGGCAAATCCATGCTGACGCCGATGCCAGCCGATGCACGCGCGTGCCAAGGGTATTGACTTGACCGCAATGCTTCCGAATCCCGACATTGCGGTCTTTATACCAAGAACCCACCTTCCCACACCACAACGCTGGAGACCCAATGAGTCCGCCTAATGTCAACCCACCCGGTTTGAAAGTTCTGTCCTGGAACATTGGCAAGAGGATTCCGAAGCGACTCAAACAGATTTCGGCCGCCATCGATTCCGTCCAACCCGATGTCTTGACCTTACAGGAAGTCCCGTCCGGCCAAGCCACGACGCTCAACCGGGCGCTGGCCTCGCTCGGTCTGCACCACATTCGCCACAGCCATTCCCCGATGCCCGAGGGGATTCAAGCCGAATTTCGGCACCACTGCGTAATCGCGAGCCGCTGGCCGCTCAGGCGCGAGAATCCCGATGCGGATGCCTGGCGAGCCGAAGCGCCCTTCCCCGAATCGCTTTGCCGGGCGGTGGTCGAGGCGCCATTCGGGCCGGTGGATGTCCTTACCACCCATATTCCCAATGGAACCACCTACGGATGGGGCAAAATCGACACCTTCGATGTCCTGGCGGAGTCCCTGCGCAAGGCTCCGGACGCGCCCCGAGTGCTCACGGGCGATTTCAACGAGCCGGAGCATTTCCGTAGCTCGGGACAAATCGAGCCCTGGGGCGGGGACGACTGGAGAGAAGGTGTTCTCTCCGTCCTGGCCGGACAGTCGCAACACGGCCTCCGGGACGCCTACCGCGACAGGCACGGCGTCGAGGTCCCCACCCCGATCACACCCATCGGATCATCGGCAAGTCCGGCGCGGCCCGCTGCTTCGATCACACCTTCGTCTCCCGGCACTTCTCGGTTGTCGACAGCGGGTACCGCCACGATTGGCACCGCGAGAAGATGAGCGATCACTCCGCGATGTGGACCGAGCTGGCCGTCCGCCAACCGCTCCCACCCCTCGTCCACCGGCAAGTCCCCTGAACCAACGGTCAAGCAACCAATCCCATGCTCCAATCCTTCGACGAACGCAACCGCAACCTGATCGTCAATGTCAATGGCAAGCTTGTGCACCGCGACGAGGCGGGCGTCAGTCCCTTCGACTCGGTGGTGCAGGGCGGCGACGCGGTGTGGGAAGGACTCCGTCTCTACAATGGCCGCATCTTCAGGCTCGAGGAACACCTCGCGCGGCTTCGCTCCTCGGCGCTTGCGCTCGCCTTCGCCGAAATCCCCGGCAACGACGAGATCATCGCCGAGATCCGGCGCACCCTCGCCGCCAACAGGATGCGAGACGGCGTTCACATCCGCCTCACCCTCACCCGCGGCGTCAAGTGCACGAGCGGGATGGATCCGCGTCTGAACCGGTCCGGACCGACGCTCATCGTCCTGGCCGAGCACAAGGCGCCGGTCTACGACCGCACCGGAATCCGGTTGATCACCAGCTCGCTGCGCCGCTTCGCCCCCGACATGCTCGACCCGAAGATCCACCACGCCAATCTGCTTCAGTCGATCCTGGCCAAGATCGAGGCCAACGCGGCCGGAGCCGACGACGCGCTGATGCTCGATCCCCGCGGCTTCATTGCCGAGACGAACGCGACCAACTTCTTTGTCGTGGAGGGCGGCGTGGTCATGACCGGCCACGCGGTCGCCTGTCCGGAGGGGATCACCCGCGCCGCCGTGCTCGAACTTTGCGAGAACAACGGCATTCCGCACTGCGTCGGAGACCTTTCGCTTGCGGAGGCCTACCGCGCCGACGAGGCCTTCTGCACCGGAACCATGGGCGAACTGGCCGCCGTAACCGAGATCGACGGACGCACCATCGGCAGCGGCCGGCCCGGGCCCGCGACCGCACGCATCAGCGGCCTTTTCCGGACGTTGACGGAGAGGACCGGCACCCGGATACGGCCCCGGCGCTGACGGTAGGACCGCCGCCCGGTCGCACCAACCGATTCGCCTGTCATGGAGAGAGCCCACGGCATGTTCGTCAACCCGGAAGTCCCCCTGGATTCCCTGCCCGGCACCGAGAAGCTGGCCTGGAACCCCCTTCACCCCCGCTTCGCGCGCCGTCTCCAACTGGGAGCCCTCTTCCGGGCGATCCTGATTGCGGCGGCGTGGGGCGCAATCCACTACTTCGGAGTCATCTGGGAACAGGTCCCTTGGGCGCCTCCGCTGATCTGGGCACTCTTCGGCGTCTTCGCGCTCTGGTCGATCCTTTGGCCTCTGGTTTCGGTTCCGCGCCGCGGCTACATCGTGCGCGAGAGGGACATCCTCTACAGATCGGGCGTCTTCTGGCGTTCGGTGCGGGCCTTCCCCTTCAACCGCGTGCAGCACACTAAGCTCGACAGCACGCCGCTGGATCGGTGGTTCGGTCTGGCCAGCGTCTCGGTCTTTCCGGCCGGCGCCCACTCCGGGCAGAGGATTCGCGGGTTTGGGCGGAAGACGGCCGAACGGCTGCGCATCTACATCTCGGAGCGGATCGAGACGGGAGGGGAGGAGGGGGAAGAGGAGTCGGCCGCGGCGACCGGGCGCGAAGAGGAGGGTACGGAATCGGTTGCGCCCGCGAAGGTGGGGGAAGGAAAGGTGGGGGAAGGGACTGTCCGCGCGGAAGGCGATCGGTGAAGCGAATCCCGCCGGACCCGGCGCCGCCCCCGGCGAACTCCGGCGCGGAGGAATGGCAGCGACCCTCGCCCTTCGCCATCCTCTTCTTCGCGGGAAGCACGGTTCGGCATGTGGTGCGGGGTCTCCAGGCGGCGGCGCTGCCCTGGCTGGCCCTCTTCCTGACGGTGCGCGACGACCCGGGCCAGATGCGCTCTTTCGTCGTCTTTCTCTGGATCTTCGCCGGACTGATCGTCGTCGCGGTGGCGACCTACGCGGTCGTCCAGTGGCTGTGCTTCCGCTTCCTCATCGCCCGCGACCGGCTGTTCGTTCGCAGGGGATTCATTCGCAAGTCCACCCTCGACATGCCCTTCGACCGGGTGCAGGGGATGAATGTCGAGCGCTCCCTGGTGGACCGGATCGTGGGGCTGGTGACGGTGACGCTCGACACCTCGGGATCGGCGCAGGCGGAGGGCAGCCTTCCCTCGGTCAGGACGGAGGTGGCGCAACGGTTGCGCACGCAAGTCGCCCGGCGGCGGAAGGACGCGGACCGGATCGGCGCGGAGGAAGGCGCGGGCGGCGGCGGGAATCGGGCCGGTGCGTCGCGCGCGGAGAAGGAGGACCCGGATTCCGGCGGGCTGGAGGGCCGGTCGCCTGGCGCCGAGGCGGGTGCGAACGGCTCGAATCGCTGGGGAAGGACGCTTCTCGGACTCGGTCCCGCCGACATGGTCCGCATCGGACTCGCCAACCGCAACTTTATCGTGATGGCGGCCATCTTCGGCCTTGTCGCCGATCTGCTCTCGCCCGGCCCCGGCCTCGAACCGGTCCTGGAGCTCCTGGCCAGCGGAGTCGAGAGCGCGGCCGGCACCTTCGCCGAACTGGGGGCGTTCCTGCAGCTCGCTCTGGTGGTCGTCGTGGTCTTTCTCCTTCTCGCGGCGGCCTTCGTCCAAACGACGACGGCGGCCTTCCTGCGCCATCACAACTTCACCCTCTGGCACGACGGCAGCGCCATCGGCGGGGGAACCTTTCGCTCGC
Organism: Gemmatimonadota bacterium; assembly: GCA_022822325.1. Lineage (GTDB taxonomy): Bacteria > Gemmatimonadota > Gemmatimonadetes > Longimicrobiales > Gaopeijiaceae > Bin94. The sequence goes on from JAJEBW010000042.1 coordinate 56,980, forward strand.
GGGCCGGTCTGCTCACGCAGCGGGAGATCGTCGTTCGCACTCCCCGGATTCAGCAATTGACGGTGAACCAGGATCTCGTGCTGCGCTGCTTCGGGAAGTTCCGGATGCGGGCGCTGCCGGCGGCGACCCTGGTTGCGCAGGGCGGGCGAAGTCCCGGCGCGCTCAATCTTGCCGAAGTTCTCGAAGTTCCGGTGCTGGGCGGTCGTTCGGCGGAGGAGCTGGGGCGGCTGGCCTTCGGGCGCGAAGGGCGGGGAATCGCGGTTCTTCCCGGAGATGGACGCTTTCGGAGGGTGTCGCCCTGGTACATTCGCGCGCTGGCGATGAGAATCTGGCTGGTTGGGGGCGCGGCGCTCGGATTCGCCCTCGCCGAGTGGGGTCCGCCGGGCCCTGCGGGGGACGGGTGGGTTGCGCAGTGGTTGACCTGGTGGCTTGCGCTGGCTCCGGTGGCGGCGCTCCTGGGGTGGCAGCTCTGGCGGCGGCGGGGCTACCTGCACGACGACGACGGATTGGCGAGCCGCCGGGGGTTTCTGGGAACCACGGTGGAGGCCTGCCTGATGCGGAAGGCGCAGGCCGCGGTGGTGAAGCGGTCGCCGCTGCAACGGCGCCGGGGACTGGCCACCCTGATCGTGCGTCTGGCCTGCGGCAAGATCGTTTTGCCCTACCTCGAAGCGGGAAGGGCGCAGGAGTTGCATGACTACATCCTGTACAGAGTCGAGTCGTCGCAGCGGCGCTGGCATTAGCCCCCGCTTCGCGAGTCGGCGATCTTCCGCGGCAATCGCGGGCCGAACGCGCGGATTCGCGGAGGGCGGGCGTGGATCGGCGGCGGCGGGCAGCTTCCCGGACGCAGCGGGCGTCCGCTTGCCGCTTCTCCTTGCCGGGCCGCACCTTCCAACCTCCCGCCCAGGCACCGAATCCGAGAGCTTCGCGTCATGACCCGCCTTCCCTTCCCCGCCCCTTCCCTTCGGCGCGCTCCTGCCCGCGCGACGACCGGCTTCCCCCGGATTCTCCGCGCCCCGCCCCTCGTCGCTCCCGCCCTTCTCCTGGCCGCCTCCGCCTGCGACCCCTGGCCCCCGCCCCCCTCCACCGCGCGCCACACCGTCGTGGACACGCTGCACGGCGTCGAGTTCGCGGACGACTACCGCTGGCTCGAGGACCAGGACAACCCCGAGACGCGCGCATGGATCGCGGAACAGAACGCCTACGCCGAGCGCGTCGTGGGCGACACCCCGCTTCGGAGCGAGCTGGCCGGGCGGCTGCGCGAGCTGATGGATGTGCAGGGTCCGATCTTTCCGCGCCGCGCCGGCGATTTCGAGTACTTCAGTCTGCGGCGGCCGGGACGCGAGGTGGCCGCCATCCACCGCCGCCCCGCACCCGGGGAGCCCGAGCGCGACCCGATCGATCCGGATGGCGATTTCGAGGTGGTGGTCGATCCGCTCGACATTCATCCCGACGGAACGACCAGCGTGAGCATCCGCGATTTCTCGCCGGACGGAACGCTGATGATGTATGCGGTCCGCGATGGCGGCCGCGACGAGGTCGAGATCCGCATTCGCGACCTGGCCGCCGGAGAGGATATGCCCGATCGTCTTCCCACCTTCCTCTACGGCTCCACCTTCTTCGACCCGGAGGGCGCCGGCTTCTACTACACCTGGAGGTCGCGCGAGATCGGGCCCCGCGTGCGCCACCACACCCTCGGCGACGAGATCGCCGACGACCGGGAGCTCTTCGGCGAAGGACACGGCCCCGAGAAGTTCATCAACGCGACGCTCGGCCCCACGACCCCGGGCACCGCAGCTTCCGGCGGAGACGGCCGCTACCTTGTCTATTCCGTTCAACACGGCTGGGCCCGCACCGATCTGTACATCCAGGACCTGCAGCGCGGAGGCGAACCCGAACCGCTCATCGTCGGCGCTCCGGCCCGCTTCAGCCCCCGCTTCGTGCGCGGCGAGCTCTGGCTTCTGACCAATGTGGATGCGCCCAACAATCGCCTGTTCGCCGTCGACCTGAACCGTCGCGATCCCGCCAACTGGCGCGAGGTCATTGGCGAAGGCGACGATCCGCTGACCGGCTATCAACTCATCGGCGACGAGATCTACGCCGACTACCTGCACAATGTGGGCAGCCGGATTGTGCGCTACGACCTGGAGGGCAACCGGACGGGCGAAATCCCCCTGCCCGAGCGCCACGTTGCGAATCTGCGCTCCTGGGGCGAAGGCGCGGGATTGCTCGCCCTCACCTCGCTGGTCACCCCTTCCCACATTCTGCGAATCGACCTGGAGACGATGGAAACCGAGCCGTGGCTCCCCTCGGCCGTGCCCTTCGACGGCTCCGGCTACGAGACGACGCAGGTCTGGTACACCTCCGCCGACGGAACCCGCGCGCCCATGCATCTCGCTCACCGGCGCGGACTTGTGCCCGACGGCAACGCACCCGCGCTTCTCCATGGCTACGGCGGCTTCAACGTCAACAATCTGCCCCGCTTCAACGCAAACGCGGCGGCGTGGATGGAACGCGGCGGCATCTATGCCCTGGCGACTCTGCGCGGCGGCGGCGAGTTCGGCGAGGACTGGCACCGAGCGGGAATGCTCGAGAACAAGCCCAACGTCTTCGACGACTTCATCGCGGCGGCGGAGTGGCTGGTCGCGAGCGGCTACACCAACCCCGGCCGCCTGGCGATCCGGGGCGTCAGCAATGGCGGACTGCTGGTGGGCGCGGCGCTGACCAAACGGCCGGAGCTCTTCCGCGCGGTCTTCTGCGGTCTGCCCGACCTCGACATGGTGCGCTTCCACCAGTTCACTCATGCCAACAACATGCCGGCCCTCCTCGAATACGGGAATGCGGCGGTGCGCGAGGAGTTCGAGGTGTTGCGGAGATTTTCCCCCTACCAGAATGTGCGCGACGGGGTGGCCTACCCGGCGGTGATGCTGACCCAGGGCGACCTGGACACGCGCGTGCCGCCGCTGCAGGCGCGCAAGATGGCGGCGCGGCTGCAGGCGGCGACAGCTTCGGGGCTGCCGGTGATCCTGGACTACGATCCACGGGCGGGACACGCCGGCGGACGCACCTTCAGCCGGAGCGTGCGCAACAACGCCATGGAGCTGGCCTTCCTCTTCGGGCAACTCGGGGTGGAGGAATAGGAGGGATAGATGCTGACACGACTGCGTATACGCAATTTCAAGCGGTTCGACGAGTTGGACATCGAGATCGGCGATCCCGTCGTCTTCGTTGGCCCGAACAACTCGGGAAAGACGACTGCGATGCAGGCGCTCGCCCTGTGGGATTGCGGGCTACGGATGTGGGCCGAGAAGTACGCCGACCGGAAGGTGCCGGCCAAGCGACCCGGTGTGACGGTCGGAAGGCGCGATATCGTGTCGGTTCCCGTTCCGACCGCCCGGCTGCTGTGGCGGAATCAAAGCGTTCGTCACGTCAGCCGTGACTCCGGTCGACAGATCACATCGAACATTCTCATCGATGTCCTGGTGGACGGGGTTTCGCCGGACGGCTCGGCCTGGCGGTGCGGGATGGAGTTTGACTACGCCAACCCGGAGTCGGTGTACTGCCGTTCCATGCGGATGCCCGGTTCGGATTCCGAGCGCATGCCCGTTCCCGCGGAGGTGTTGAAGACTCCCACAGCGTTTTTGGGACCGATGTCCGGGCTGGCGGCCAATGAGGCCCGGCTGGACCCGGGCGCCATCGATGTACGGATAGGCGAGGGGCGCACTGCGGATGTGCTGCGGAACATCTGCTACGCGCTCTGGGAGGGCGAACGCGAAAACTGGGAAAGGGTCGTGCGCCGCCTGCGAACCCTCTTCGGCGTCTCCCTTAACGACCCGGTCTATCTGCCGCAGCGAGGCGAGATCACCATGTCCTACAAGGAACATGGGCGCACGCTCGACCTTTCAGCCGGCGGCCGTGGAATGCAGCAGACGCTTCTGCTCCTCGCCTACCTTGGCGCGAAGCCGGGCGCGATTCTTCTCCTGGACGAGCCAGATGCCCACCTTGAGATCCTCCGTCAGCGAGACGCCTACCGATCCCTCACACGCGCCGCCCGCGAGACGGGAGGACAGGTGATCGTCGCAACCCACTCTGAGGTGTTGCTGAACGAGGCCGTCGGAAGCGATACGGTGATCGCGTTCGTAGGCCGTCCCCATCGCATGGGAAGCAGCAGCGAACAGGTCAGGAAGGCCCTGAGTCAGATCGGCTGGGACCAATACCACCAGGCCGAACAGACCGGATGGGTTCTCTACACCGAGGACTCTACCGATCTCGACATTCTCCGGGCCTTTGCGAAGCGACTGAACCATGGCCCAGCGATGAAGGCGCTTGAGAAGCCTTTCGTCAAGGCGGTCGCCAACCAGCCCCGAAAGGCAAAGGCGCATTTTCATGGCCTCAGGGAGGCACTACCGGAACTGAGAGGCGTCGCACTGTTCGATCGGCTCGGTCGACATCCGGAGAACGGAACCCTCACATTCCTGATGTGGCGAAGGAGGGAGATCGAGAACTACATGTGCTCACGGGCGACCCTGGAGGCGTTCGCACGCGAGTCGGTATCTCCGGACTCGCCGGGACCGATTTTTCGTCCGGCCAACGAAGAAGCCATGCGCAATGCCTTCAAGAGGTTGGGTTCTGCCCTCGAGGATCTCGGCAAGCCATCGCCGTGGGGGAGCGACCTGAAGGTCAGCGACGAATTCCTGGTTCCGCTGTTCAAATCCTACTTCGCTCAACTCGGACTATACAACACAATGCCCAAGAGGGAGTTTCATCGATTGGTCGAGTACATTCCAGAAGACGAAATCGACGGCGAGGTCCGCGAGAAGCTCGACGTGATCGGAAGGGTCGCGGTCCCATGAAACATCTAATCGGTCGCCTCACGCCTGGGTGCTCTCAGTTCGCCGTCTTCGTCGCGCTGGCCCTCGCGCTCGCACCCGCGGCCCCCCTCGCCGCTCAGTGCGACGATTGCGTCTTCCCCGGAGAAAGGTGGGAGGTGGTGACCCGCGCCGACCTTGCCCGCCACGGCTGGGACGCCGAGACGCTTTCCCGGGCCAACGCCTTCCTGCGCGACAGCGCCAACTCGACGGGCGTGGTGGTCGCGCACAAGGGCCGCGTCGTCTTCACATTCGGCGACATCGGCGAGCTGTCCTACCTGGCTTCGGTGCGCAAGAGCATTCTGGCCATGCTGTACGGCGACTGGGTCGAGAAGGGCGTGATCGATCTGGACGCCACCCTGGAGGAGCTCGGCGTCGACGACGTCGGGGGGCTTCTTCCGATCGAGCGCCAGGCCACCGTCGACCATCTGATCACTGCGCGCTCCGGCGTCTATCATCCCGCATCCAACTCCGGCGACAACCTGGCCGACGCCCCGCCGCGCGGCTCGCAACAGCCCGGCGCCTACATGCTCTACAGCAACTGGGACTTCAACGCGGCGGGCGCCGTCTTCGAGCAGCTCACCGGGCGCGACATCTACGACGAGGCGCAGGCCCAGCTCGCCATTCCGCTCGGCTTCGAGGACTGGGACCGTTCGGCGCAGCGCAAGAGCGGCAACCTCTCGATCTCGCGCAACCCGGCCTACCACTTCTGGCTCTCGACGCGGGACATGGCGCGAATCGGCCACCTCATGCTCAACGAGGGCGCATGGGACGGCGAACAGGTGATTTCGCGGGAGTGGGCGCGGCGGATCGTCAGCGTGGTCACCCCCCTCGAGGAGATGAATCCCCCGGGCCGCCGCGACGGCTACTTGGGCTACGGCTACATGTGGTGGATCTTCGACGGACCGCGCGTGAGCGGCCCCTTCGCGGGGGCGTACACCGGGAGGGGAGCGGTGGGCCAGTGGATCAGCGTCTTCCCCGCCCTGGATCTGGTGATCGCGCACAAGACCAACTCGGTGTACGGGCGCACGACAAGCTGGCGTTCGTGGCAACGGCTCGTGGAGCTGCTGCTGGAGGCGCGGGGGGTGGCGGCGGAGGTGCCGTGGGGAGGGTGAATTTGGACGACAGCCAGAAGCGGCCCAGGGCGTCAAGTCAATGAGGACTTGCCGGTGAATGGCCGATTTCCGCCTCTATGCCACGGACACGGAAACCGCTTGAGATCGCGGGAGACGGCCTCCTTCAGCCACCAGCTTCCGCAGGTCTCTCGCGATCTCTCTCCATTCCTGCGACAGGTCGATCGAACAGGCCCGAATCCGCCTCCCCATCAGCTCGAACCGATAGTCGAACTCGCCCTCCACCGCCGCATACAGCAACCAACCCTCAGCCTCGGGCTCCCCCTCCCCCACCCCCTCTACCCAATTCGTCACATACGAGAAGATCTGGTAGAGATTCCCGGAGTGGACACGCCGTCCCTCCCACCGCCTGTCCAACGGATTTGTGTAGAACTTGGTGTCGAGAATGACCGTTCGCCCCGGCGACCGCAGCACGATGTCCGTCTGCATCCCAGGCAAATGGCGTAAATCCGACTCGCTCCTCTCCGCGCCGAACCAATCGATCTTCGGCGCGCTCACCTTGTAGTCCGTCTCCCGCTCGCAGAAGGTTCTCACGAACTGCTGGAAGAGCAATCCCATCTTTTGCTCGTCCTCCCGGAAGTCGTAGAACGTCGCCATCCCCTCCTCCTGATTCACCAGGAGGTTGTCGTAGATGATCCGGCAGAGGTGAATGAGGAAGCTGTAGAACCGATTGTTCCGATGGATGCGAACAGTCCGGAACATCCTCGGACGCAGGCCCACGTCGGAGACCGCGTCCATCTTCCGGTAAAGGCGTCCAGCGCGTTGACGATGCGCGGGATCCAGGCTGGCGACCAGGGTGAGTTGGCGCAGGGTCGCCTTGAGGATCCGGTTCTGCGGCACGTCATGGCTCAGTTCGTCGAAGAAGCAGTGGGTCTTCCCGTTCAGCAGGAGATTCCCCTTGATCGTGGTCGCGAGGTCGAGCTTGCCCTTGAGGCCCCGGATGTCCTCTTGGACCGTCAGGTAGTCCCGATCGAGACCCCTCGAGATGATCCGCGCGACACCCTCGTTCAAGACCTTGGCGAAGAGGTCGACCATACCGCCGAACTCCTCGGAACCCAGGTCGACCGTCTCCCCTTCTCGCATGTGATCCCAGGCGTAGCAGAGGAGGTAGTAGATGTTCCTGACCGGGATTTTCACGCCAGGAGGTCCCGGACGCGCTCATCGACATATTCGGGCCGGTCGAACCAGTACTCGCGGAGGAGCGGCTCGATCTCGCGGCGAACGACGGTCTTGTACCAGGATTCGTCCAGCAGTTCGTCCTCGTCGCGCGGGCAGAAGAAGCTGTGGCCGATCTCGAAGCCCGGGCCCAGGTTCTTGCGGTCCTCCCGGATCGTTCTGTTGAGGTCGGACAGACGGTCCACGATCCGGTTCATGAGATCCTCCTCCACCCCCGCGTTCAGCAGAAAATCACTGAACTGATCGGTCCCGAAGGCCGGAGTCAGGCGGATGAACGCGAAACGACGGCGCAGCGCGTAGTCGACCATGGCCAGCGAGCGGTCGGCGGTGTTCATCATCCCGATCAGGAAGAGGTTGTCCGGCACGTGGAACGGCTCGCCATCGGGCGAATACGTCAGCGGAACGGCGTAATCGGAACTGCGCTTGTCGGCCTCGATGAGCATCATGAGCTCG
>JAJEBW010000014.1 GCA_022822325.1 Gemmatimonadota bacterium
CAATAAACAACTCCTCCTGCCGTTCGCCGGGCATCCTGCCTATCGCCATCGCCGTCCTCTGCCGTTGGGGTCTCTGCCTGCTCCTAATCTAACCCGTTCACAATGGCCTCGCAGAACAGACTTTATCCACGGGCTGCTAGCGGTTCCGCGACGCGCGGTCATCAATCCCGGAGCGAGCCGCAAGGATACCTCGCCCGGACCGGGAACAAGGTGCAACCGGCGGGCTCACCGACCTCCAGGTGCAAGTCCGGTAAGTGGTTGCGATTGTCCGCGCTTCGTCCCGCCCTCCGCTCCCGGTTCGGTTCGCCAGAGGCCGCGACCCCGGATCCGGACCGCGCGAATGCGGCCATCGCACTTGTGCTGCGTCCCCCGGCGGGTGTGGCCGACCCTGTCGTTGCGCGTTGCAGGGTGCTCCTGATTCGGCGGGCCGAGTCCGAAGGGGATCCGTGGTCAGGACAGATGGCGCTCCCGGGGGGCCGCATGGATCCCGGGGATCCGGGCCTCTCCGGTGCGGCAATTCGCGAGACCGGCGAGGAAACCGGCGTGACGTTGGGTCGTCCGCTGGGTTGTCTGGAACCGTTGCGCCCCTACACCGCCCATATTCCCCCGATTGCCATTCACCCATTCGTCCATCGAATCGCGTCGTCAACCCTGGCTGTCGTGAACAGCGACGAGGTGGCGTCGATTCACTGGTTTTCGCTGGCCGATCTCCTGGCGCCCGCCAACCGGGGAAGCCACCTGTGGAGCTACCGGGGCGTACGGAGCAGATTCCCCTGCATCCGGCTCGACGGACAGGTGGTCTGGGGTCTGACCTATCGGGCGCTCACGCAGTTTCTGGAGGTCGCACACACTGGCGACGGAAATCCGTAAACGGTGTGCCGACTGTCAGTTGCGGTCCACTCACACGACGACGAATCCGGCGTTTACGGCCGAGATGTTCGCCGCGCGAGAAGATCATGACCTGTCCCCAGGTCGGATTGCGGCTTCGGTGCACTCCACCTGGATGCCGCGCTCAGCGAGGGCGCGGATGAACGATCGGTGCGGAACGGCCTGGTCGGGTGTGCGCACCCCCGGCGGGAGTTCGCGACGCGCCTGCATGAGGGCGGTGATGGCGAGGGAAAACCCGGTGGTTCGCGCCATGGCGGTGATCCCGGTTGCCGGATCCTGCAGGTCGAGAAGCTCGAAGCGGATGCGGGTCGGCACACCGTCGCGCCGGCCGGTGGCATCGACCCTAAGGACGACCAGGTCGCCGCCGTTGCCGGTGAGCGATGGAGTCGCCTGCTGAATGAAGAACTCGCGGGGCCGAATTCGGCATCCGTCGTGTTGCACCTCGCGGTTGTCCAGAAGTCCCAGATCGCGAATGGCGCGCATGATCCGCGCGTGGCCCGGATAACGCAGCGTCTTGTATTCGAGGATGCCGATCCTTCCCTCATGCCGCGCGGGCATCCCCGAGGAACCACCCCCGGTAAAGAAGGCCTCCAGGCGCCCGACGGGAGAGGGAAAGTGCAGTTCTTCCAGTCCGGTCAGCGCCTCCACCTCCGCGAGCCTCCCGTTCCGCAGCACAGCCGCCGGCGTGACGTAGTAGTCCAGCATCCCCTCGAGCGAGTAGACGACCTGATAGTTGAGCGGTGGTCGCGGGTCCTGCGGCAGTCCCCCGACCCAGAGCCGCACGGCGTCCGCCTGGTCGAGCAAGTCAATCCCCGCCTGGGCAAAGATGTTCACCATTCCGGGCGCCAGACCGGTGTCGGGAACGACCGAAATCCCCCGGGCGACGGCTTCCCCGTCGAGTTCGCGCTGCCGCTCCACGAGCGCTGTGTTTCCGCCAAGGTCGGTGAAGTGGATTCCGGCGGCGACGGCCAGCCTCGTAACGGGGAGGTTGAGGTGATAGGGCAGCGCGCAGAGAACCCCGGAGACGCCATCCATCGCAGCGGTGACCTCGGTGGGTTTCGTCGCGTCCACCCGTTGCAGACTCAGCCGGTTGCCCAGATCCGGACGAAGACAGGGGTGGACGATGTCGGTGTCGAGATCGCCGATGCGAACCCGGGTCACCTCCGGATCGCGCAGGAGGTCGTAGGCGGCGGCCGTACCCTGGGTCCCACCCCCAAGAACGAGGAACTTCACCCTTCGCTGCCTCCGATCAGAAGCTCCAGTTGTGCGGTGGAGCTGGGCGGGGCGTAGCTCCCATGAAGGCGCGTGACGGCCGCGATGCGATCGCCATCGCTCAGATGAACGAGAGGCTCGGATGGCCCGCGGGGGGAGCCGGGCCTGACACCTGCGACCGGCAGGTCGGTCATGGATCCACCGACGGAGAGGAGCATGATCCTGTCGTCTTCGGCAGCATCGAGCGCGGCCACGACCGGAGCGTCGCCCCTGCCGCCACCGATCCATCGTCCCAACCCTCCGCGCTTCTGCAAAATAAGGTCGGACAATAATATACGCCTTCCTGAACCGCTCTCGTCCACGATCAACACGGAACGGTCTCGCTTCGCTGGCACCAGTGCCTTCACCCAGTCTCCTTCCCCAAGAGAAATCCCCCGCACGCCCTGCGCCAGCGGACCCACGACCGGCACGCCGTCTTCGCGGAACCGGATCGCGCGTCCGGCCCGCGTAACGAGCACGACCTCCGCGTCTCCCGATATGAGCGCCGCATCGAGCAACCCATCGCCGGGACGGAGCCGAATCCCGGTCACGCCACGGGCCCGGGGCACGGAAAACTGATCCAGCCGGGTGCGCTTGATCAACCCCAGGCGGGTGACGAAGAAAAGAAATCGGTCTTCGCGCAGATGATCCACGACGCGGATGGCGACGATCGGATCGTTCGCCCTGCCATCCACCATCGTCCGGATGGAACGACCGCGCGCCGCCCGCGTACTCTCGGGGATGCTCTCGACCCTCGCGAAGTGCACCTGTCCCCCGCGGGTGAAGCAGAGCAGCCAGCCGCTGTTGCGGGCCACGATGACCCGTTCGAGGTAGTCGCCGGGGTAGCGCGTCATCTCGGCGGGATCGGAGCCGGAGGCCGAGCGGCGCCGGTGAAGGTGGATCGGCGTGCGTTTGGCGAACCCCTGGTGCGTGAGCGTCACCACGACGTCCTCGTCGGCGGCACCCGATTCGATGTAGGCGAAGTCGCCCCTGGAGCTGGAGGAGAGGATCTCGGTGCGGCGCTCGTCGCCGAACTCGTCGACCACCTCGCCGAGTTCGCGCATCATCGTGGCGAGCTGTCTCTCCTCGTCGCCGAGCAAATCCCGAAGGTCCGCGATCGTCTCGCGGAGCCCGGCGGCCTCCCTGCGCAACTCCTCGCCCTCCAGCGCCGTCAACCGCGCCAGCCGCATCGCGAGAATCGCGTCGGCCTGCAGTTCGCTCAGTCCGAAGCGGTCCTGGAGGCGGCGCCGGGCCTGGTCGCGGTCGGCGGAAGCCCGGATTTCGGCGATCACCGCATCGATCCGCGCCAGGGCGGCCAGGAGCCCGAGAACGATGTGCAACCTGTGCTCGGCGCGTTCGAGCTCGAAGCGGGAACGCCTGCGGATCACCTGGAGACGGTGGTCCCGGTAGCGGCAGAGGAGCTCCTTCAGGTTGAACTCGACCGGTTGGCGGCCACCATCCAACGCGAGGAGAATGGCGCCGAAGGTGGACTGGAGCGCGGTGCGGCGGAAGAGCAGCGCCATCGTCCGCTGGGCATCGGCCGCGCGCTTGAGCTCGAGCACCAGTCGGATCCCGTCGCGGTCGGATTCGTCGCGCAGGTCGGCGATCTCGGGCAACGCGCCCCGCCGCGACAGCGCCGCGATCTGGTGAATGATCCGGGACTTGGAGACGGTGTAGGGAAACTCGGTGACGACAAGCCGGGTCCGGCCCCCACGCAGCGATTCCGCCGCCACCCGCGCGCGCACCGTCATGCGGCCGCGCCCCTTCTCGTACATCTGGCGGATTCCGCTGCCGCCGACGATGAAGGCGCCAGTGGGGAAGTCGGGGCCGGGCAACGCCTCCATCAGATCGGCGACGGTGCACTGCGGCTTTCGCACCAGAATGCGCAACGCGGCGGCCACCTCGCGGAGATTGTGGGGCGGCACATTGGTGCTCATCCCCACCGCGATCCCGGAGCTCCCATTCACCAGCAGCCCGGGAAGGCGCGCCGGCATGACGGTTGGTTCCTCCAGGCGGTCGTCGAAGTTGCTCTCCCAGGCGACGGTCCTGCGTTCGATGTCGTCGAGGAGCTGCATGGCGATGGGCGCGAGCCGGGCCTCGGTGTACCGGTAGGCCGCCGCCGGATCGCCGTCGATGGAGCCGAAGTTCCCCTGTCCGTCGACCAGCGGGTAGCGGAGCGAGAAGTCCTGCACCATCCGAACGAGCGCATCGTAGACGGCCGAATCGCCGTGGGGATGGTACTTGCCCAGAACCTCGCCCACCACGGTGGCGCACTTCTTGTGGCTTCGCTCCGGACGCAGCGCGAGACCGTACATCGCGTAGAGGATGCGTCGGTGGACCGGCTTCAGTCCGTCGCGCACGTCGGGGAGCGCGCGCTGAACGATCACGCTCATCGAGTAGTCGAGGAAGGAGTCCCGCATCTCGTCGACGATCGCGTGCGCGACGACCCGGTCCCGCGTTGCGCTTACCGCCACCTCAGAGGGCTCCGCGCACGATTCCCCGGTCCAGAATTCGCACCGGGTCCCCCACCCGGATCCGCCCCGCGCCCTCATGCACGGCGTTCAACCCGAAGTACACAAGATTCTCGATCCGCCGGTAGCGCGACAGCGTCCGCAGGGGCTCGCCGTCGGGATCGCGGTCGCCGGTCTCCTGGTCCAGGGTGGTCACCTTGCAGCGCGCGCACAGCTTCACTCCGCTGAAACGCCGCTCGCCGATCGCAAAGCGCCTCCAGAAATCCTCCGCGTGGGGACGGGCTCCATCAATGACGACATTGGGCCGGAATCGCTCCACCGGCAACGTGCGGCCCGCCCGTCTGGAGAGCTCGTCGACGGAGCCGCGCGTCACGACCAGCGCGGGGTAGCCATCGGCAAAGGAGACGCGGTGGCCCGGTGCGTACGCGGGATCGGTCGGCCGGAGGTCGCCGGGGCCCATGTGAACCAGATGGTGCGGGGTCCCCAGGACCGATTCCAGCCAGCGGTCCGCCTCCGGGCCGACGCGGGCAACCTCCAGGGAGGAGCTCCAGACCCGCACTCGCATCCGCTGTCCGGAGGGCGCAACCGGCAGGGTGACGGCGGGCGCGTTCGGGGCCCGCAGCGTCAGGCTCGCAGCGTCCAGTTCGGCTCTGATCGTAGCCAGCGCGGGGGCGGCTCGTTGCGAAAGGAAGTCTCCGTCCGGCTGCACGATCATCCAGCGGCGATCGCCCCGCGGCCCGATCTCGTCGAAATCGAGAACCTCCACATCGCAGCCGCGCGCCCCCTTGACCGGGTGAATCCGCAACCGCGAGACCCGGAGCCGCGAGGGACCGGAATCGCCTTCCGACCGCGTCATGACATCGGTCGCCTGCGGACGATGGTGAGGGGAAGGGTGGCGCGGTGGTGATCGTCGACCGTGACATCGAAGATGTGCATTCCCGTCTCCTTGAAGACGAGCCCGTCAAGATTGATGACGTGGGGCACCCGTATGCCGGTCTGGATGTTCCCGCTGCCGCGCACGTCCATCTCTCCCGAGAGCGAGACAATTTCGTCGCCACCGGGGCTGGTCAGCTTGATTCCGACCCGGTGCGAGCCGATGTCTCCCGTGCCGCCCAGGAAGCGCAGAACGAGCGCGAGACGGCCATGGCGAGCGGGAAAGCGCTGTACGCTGATCTGATCGAAAATGCCGAGCAGGTTCAGCTTGCCGGAGCCGTCGATCGTGGCGGCGTCCGCGGTCAGGGCAAGATCAATGTCCATCGTGTCCTCCGAGCAGTGAGTCGCGCAGTGCGAAGGCGAAGAGGAGGTTGAGAATGATGTGCGCCAGGATTGCAGGCCAGAGGCTCCCGGTCCACAGGACGCCCCCGGCAAGGAGAAGCCCCAGGACCGCGGTGCGCACCATGCCGTGCCCGCCCTGGTACCTGTGAAGGATACCGAAAGCGACCGTTGCGGGAAGAGCCGCGGCCGCCGCCGAGCCGAGCCAGCGGGCCAGAAAAAGGGGAAGGAAGCCGCGAAAAACGATCTCCTCGGCCGTGCTCGCCACGATCGCCAGGAGAATGAAGAGATGGCGCTCGGATGGGGTGGTCGGCATGATCGCGTGGACCGCCGCCGTCTCGCGCCAGCCGAACCGAGCCGAGAGCGCCCGGAAGAGAAAGGCGGTGGCGGTTCCCGCAGCGACGAGGAGGCCGGTGGCGACGAAGAGGGGGCCGGGAGGGGGAGGGTGGAGGAGGGCGGGGGAAGGGGAGGCCGTGTGTGCGGCAAGGGTGGCCGTGAGGAGGAGGGTGAAGCCGCCCCCCAGCCCCATGAGGGCAATCGTGCCGAGGTAGAGTGCCCGTCGCCCGTCGCGAATCCGTTCCGGCGGCGAGGGGTCCTCGAGCGCCGCCAGCCACGGAAGCAGAATCAGCCAGAGCGCCGCCACCGCCGAGGCGAGGAGTTCGGCGTCCCCGGCCACAAAGCCGGCAGTGGCCATTGCGGCGCCCCCCACCGCCAACCACCACCTCCGCGCGGTCATGGGAGGGTGGCCCGGAGGAACGCGGCTTTCCGTGCGGGTCGGCCCGCCTGCGAATTGATTCACGCGCCCTCGAGCCGTCGCCCCGTCGCGACGATCCGCTCCAGGATTTCGACCACATCTTCCTCCGTGGTGCGGTAGTTGAGGATGCAGAAGCGTAGCGAAAAGCAGCCGCCGACGCGCGTCGAGGAGATCATCGCCCTGCCCGAAGACACGATTTCCTCCTGGATGCGGCGGTTGAGGTCGTCGAGATCGCGCCCTTCCCGGTCGCCTGCTGCCTGGTCGCGTCTCATCGGGTCGGGTCCGGCCGGATCGGGTCTTTCCCGGCCACGGCCCCGGTAGCGGAAACAGACGATCCCGAGGCTCTGCGGCGCGAGGATCTCCAGGTCGGTGCTGGAGCGAATCCACCCTTCGGCCCGGCGCGCCAGCGCAATCGTGCGGGCGATGGCGGACCGGTGCGCGGCGAGTCCGTACCGTTGCACCGAAAGCCAGATGTACAGCGCGCGAAAGGAACGGGTAAGCTGGAGGCCGCGGTCGCAGAAGTTGATCTCATCCGGGCCGCGATCGGCGTCCTGGAGGTAGTCCGGCAGGATTCGGAAGGTCTCGGAGAGGCGATTGGCGTCGCGGACCAACAGGCAGCCGGTCTCGTAGGGTTGGTAGAGCCACTTGTGCGGGTCCAGCGTCACGCTGTCGGCAAGCTCGATGCCATCCAGCAGGGGACGGCTCGCCCGATCAAGCACCGCGAATCCTCCGTAGGCGCCGTCGATGTGGTGCCACATCCCCTCCGATTCGGCAATCCGGGCGCACTCCCGCAGAGGGTCGATCGCGCCGGTGTTGGTCGTGCCCGCATTCGCCACCAGGCAGAAGGGTTGGAAGCCCGCGTCGCGGTCGCGGCGGATGGCGCGGACCACTTCGGCGGTCGAGATGCTACCGTCCCCGCCGGTGGACAGCAACCGCACCCGGTCCGCTCCGATTCCCGCAATCCGGGCGCCCCGAACGACCGAGCTGTGCACCTGGTCGGAGGCGTAGATGGCGCCCCGCTCCGGATTCCCCGCAGCTTCGCGGGCGGCGACGATCGCCATGAGATTCGCGGCCGATCCCCCGCTTGTGAGAAGGCCGCCGCCGCTCGCGGGAAATCCCAGCCATTGCCGGAACCAGTCGAGAACGACGAGTTCGATCCAGGAGGGTCCGGCCGCCTCCAGCCAGGTTCCCTGAAAGACGTTGTGCCCGCTGACCAGAAAGCTCCCGAGCACCGAAGCCCAGGTGGGACTGGAGGGGATGAAGGCGAGGAAGCGCGGGTGATCGACCCGGGCGGAGAGGGGCAGCACGCCGTCGGTCAGGATCCCGAGGAGTTCGTCGAGGTCGCGGCCGCATTCGGTGGGCGGATCGTCCGGCAACGCCTGGACCACCTCGCGGCCCCCGCCCTGCCAGACGGGTTGTTCCCCCAGACTTGCCCACCGGTCCACGATTGCGTCCACCACAGCGTATCCCGACCGGCGCATCTCCGCCGCGTCCTCCGGAAATTCCCCCATGGCGGGCTCTCCCTGGACGGCGTCCGGACAGTCCACCGCCAACGAGTCGGGCGCCCCCGGCGACGCTGGCCTGGCCGCTCCCGGGTCACTCGAGGCTGCGCGCATCTTGTCTCTCCTGCCCTGCCGGTTGAAATTCGGTCGGGAATCGAACCCTCGGCCCAGTCGGGAACCGAAACCCCGGCCGCCCACCGGGATCCGCCACCGTACCCGCATCCCGCGCGGACGAGCCGCTTCCGCGCATCGGCCGCAACCCTCGTTCCGCACTGCCACGGAGCCCCATCCCGATGACCGATCTCAGAGACATGAAGGCCACCTTCAGCGTCATTGACAGCCACGACCATCCGCACGGGGGTCGCATCCTGCGTCTTCGCCTCCGCCGCGGCGAAGCCCCCACCGTCCGGGAGTTGAAGAGTCGGCCCCTGGTGGCCACCGCCCGGGATGGCCGCGAAGCCCGCATCAGGGTGGATGGATTCGCGGCGTTCGGCGGCCGGGTCACCGACGACCGTCTGGCCAGCACGGGCCGCGTGGATGTCCATGTCCTGGACGAGGCTGCCGGGGAGGTCGACGAGAGCTGGCTCGTGGGAGGGCCCGCCTGACCCCGCCAGCGACCGCCGGGCAGGATTCCGACCGAAACGCTCCGGCCAGCCAGGCGCGTCCGGAAGCCGGTGCCCTCAGCGGTTCCCCGAGACGCGGCCGGGAGGGTCGCGCTCGAAGGTGCGGCGGAACCACTCCGCATAGTCGGTTCCCGCATCCGGATTCTCGGTCATCCAGGCGCGGCGGGCCTCCACGAAGGCGTTGGGCCGCGAGGTGAGAATGAAGGCGTCGAGGTAGCCGTTCTCGTGCGCGTAGGTGATCTCGTCGAGAACGCCATAGGGCTGGGCATCGAAGATCGATCGTTGGTATAGCCATGCCTCCGCCACGCGCGCAAGGATCGCCCGTTCAAGTTGGAAGTCGTCCAGCCCTACCGCCTCAGGAAGCCAGCGATCCAGACGATCCTGCCCGGCCATGAGGTGCAGGTGCGCGTAGATGAGGTAGGCGCCGCGGCGCAGGTTGCCGCCCCCGATCGATCCCTGGTACGACACGATGGCGGTGTCGGCGCGCGCGTTCACGCGGAGATCTTCCCAGGGATAGACCGGCCCTTCCTGCGCTTCGGTGATGATCATGAAGGACGGGTCGAGCTGAATGCTGTCGTACTGTTCCCGCACCCAGCCGTCCACCTCCTCCATCTGTTCCTGGGTGGGCGCAAGGCGGGCGCCGGAATGGATGACCAGACGGCGGGGTTCGGGGAGCGACACCTCGGAGGAGATGCAGGCGAAGAGCGAAGAGACCGCCACGCTCGCGAGGAGTCCGGGCACCAGATGGCGTGGGGGGCGGGAGCGGGACCGGAGAAGGGGACTTCGACCGAATGACTGGCCTTCAAGGGGGGTCATCTTGCGGGACTCCTTATCTGCGGCGTCGCGGGCCGGGGCGGAAAATCTTACTCAACCGGGGCGGGCGGGTCCACCGCGGGCTTGTCCGCCGCCGGGGCTGGACGACTTGCGCCCCAGCGCACGAACTCGAAGGGACTCGAACAGTCGGAGCACCAGCAGGTGGCAAGGGAGGCGTGGCTTCCGAAGATCGAGATGATTCGGGTGCGCGTGCCGTCGCAGAAGGGACAGGGGGGCGGGGGATTGGGTGAAGGGTTGGCCGGCGATGAATCGCGTGACGAGGGATGGTCCGGCACCGTTCTACTCCACGAACAGCGCCCGGTTCCGGTCCCCCCGCGCACGCACCACCGCCTCTTCGCCGGGAGCTCCCGGACCGCGTCTCCGGTGGGAATCCCAACCCGCGCGATCGGGCTCGATCTTGGCGAGTCGAAGACCGCAGGTTGCGATCGTCGCCTCCAGTCGCGTCCTCAGGGCCTCTGCGGTGCGCGCCGCCGGGCGGACGACGCCTTCCGCCTCCAGAGTGCGCTGCGGATCGTCATCCGGCAAGAGCCAGGCCAGGGTGGAGGGAAGGATGGCCAACGCGGCCGCGCGCACCCGCTCCCGCCCTTCCCCGCCGGAAGCGGCCAGGCGCGCGAACCAGGCTTCTCCGAACTGACGGTGGTAGTCCTCCTCCGCGAGCATCTTGGGCACCCGCGACCGGGCGAGCGCAAAGTTCCCCGCGGCGAAGCTCTCGAGCGCGACCGCGAGCGCCCCGTCCACCACCACCGTCGCGGCCACGAACTCGGCCCAGTCGGCAAAGGGATGGTCCAGGGCGGGAACGGAACAGTATTCGGCGGCGGCGCGCCGGTGCTCGGCCTCCCGGGGATCGGCTCCCAGCTTGCGCAGCATCGCGTAGAGGAGGCGGGCGTGGCCCCATTCATCCTGCGCCATCGACGAAGCGGCGATTCCGGTCTCGATCGAGGGGCTGCCCAGGATCCAGTCGCTGTAGCGAATCCCCAGGATGCGCTTGGTGTCGGCCAACGCCAGGATGTGGCGGACGATCGGTTGCGGCGCGCTCACGGCCGGTCTCCCCCTCCGTCCCCACCCTTCCCCCAGATTCCATCGGCGCGGTTCACCGGAATGACCGCGGATCTTGGAACCACGCACATCTCGAACCAGTTCTCCTCGTCGTAGGTCTTCCAGGCGTAGACCCGCGCGAGTTCGTCGCCCGGCGCGTCGATGCAGCCGATATGGCGCAGCGGCTCCCCCCGTCTCTTGCGCGCGAAGACCTCGTAGATGCCCTCGGAAAGTGCGCTGCGGGCGCCTTCTCCCGCATGGGCTGACCGGGAATCCGCTCGAATGGCCCCCATTTGTCAAGCCACCCGCCCGCGCAACCCGGCGGGGCCGCACTCTGCGGATTCAGCCTCGGCGACCCCCGAAAAAGGAGGGCTCGAACCCCTCGCGTGGAGCTCTCTCGCCGCCGGACCCGCCGCGCTTCCCCGCCCGCTCATGCCGTCGCCACTCCGAACCGCCGCAGCTTCCGCCGCCCTTCCGCGGTGATGCGAGCGGTGGTCCAGGGCGGATCCCAGACCTCGTTGATCTCGACTGCGCGCACCCACGGTTCCCGCTCCAGTCGGTCGCGCACGTCTTCCTTGATGAAATCCATGCAGGGACAGGCGGTGGCGGTGAAGGTGAGGTCGACGCGGGCCGTGCCGTCGACGAAGCCGAGGTCGTAGACGAGTCCCAGCTCGATCAGCGAGATGGGGAGCTCCGGATCGAGAACCTCGTTCAGGAGGGTGCGAAGGGTGGCCGCGCCATCGGGGGGGGTGGCGGGGAGGGGGGGCGACCAGCGGTCGCGGCCGCCGGAGGCGTGGGGCATGATCAGGGGACGGTCGGCCAGGAGGGCGCTCAGGGACCGGCGCATGGGGACGATTCCCCCGTCCGGGTCGGCGTCGGGGCGCAAACCGGATTCCGGGCCCAGGACGGTCAGCCCAGCCACGACGACACCGTTGCCCGCGACCGGCGGATCGATTCCACATAGATCTCGTTCATCGGCCCCCTGCCCTTCCAGCGCTCGAAGACGGCGCCCCAGCCGATCTCGCCATCCTCGAAGAGCCAGCGCTTGGCCTCGGGGTCGTACTCGCAGGGGAAGGGGTAGTCCAGCAGATATTCGTCGGAGTCGGCGTCGTAGTGGGCGGGCACCGAAAGTCCCAGACTCTCGCAGAGCGGCACCGTGGAGGACATCCATACCTGGCGCAGCTCGTCGTTGGTGAGCCCCTTGAGGCGGTAGTCGAGCTGGCCGCTGTGACGCTTCAGATCGTCGGGAAGTCCGAACCACTCGATCGTCATCGGGAACATCCAGTCCACGCAGCGCTGCAGAAGCTCGGTGGCCTCGCCGCCCGCCCTCGCCAGCCGCCGCATCCAGACCTCGCCGTGGCGGAGGTGAAAGGTCTCCTCCATGTCGATCTTGACGAGCGCGCGCTTGAGCGGTCCGTAGGAGGTGTTGCGGTGAACGTCGCCCAGAAGAGTGATTCCGGCGCGGTCGAAGAAACCGTTGGCGACAACCAGCTCGGCCCAGTTGTCGAGTGGCTGGTCGAAGCCGTAGGGGTGCTTGAACTCGTGCGGTTCCCGGCCGTAGACGAGCCGTTCCTTCGAAACCCCCATGTCCTCGAGAAGCCGGTAGGCGATGTTGGCGTGGGCCAGTTCGTCCTGGATGATGGCGTGGGCGCTGACCTGGGTGTTGGTCGAGGGAGCGTGGCGCGCGGCCATCCAGTAGGCGGGGGCGCTCATGAGCTCGGTATCGGCCTGCACCGTCAACTGAACGATGATCGCCTTGCGATAGCCGGGGGTCATTTCATCGGGGGATTCGAGGATGTGCCCCTTGCGAATCCGCTCCTTCAGCTCCTCTTCGGCGCGCTGAGAGATGGCCGGATCGCCCGGGCCGCCGGTGGGAACCCTCGCCGTCCTTCCACTGTCTCCGGTCGTCATGGTTTCATCCCCGATCCTTTGCGTTCCCGTCCGCCTCCCGCTTCGTCAAATCTCCGGCTCCGCCGTCCTCGCCGACGTCAAATCCCCAGCGAAGACCGAATCAGCGGACTGATCCGCTCCGGCGTCCAGGGCGGGTCGAAGGTAAGCTCGACCGTCGCGTCCTCCACCCCCTCCACCCCCCGCACCGCCGCCTTCGCCTCGTCGAGGATCTGTCCGGCGGCCGGACACATGGGCGTGGTGAGCGAGATCGTCACCTGGACGGCCGCATCCTCCACCTTCACGTCATATACCAGTCCCAGCACCACGAGGTCCAGATTCAGCTCCGGATCCTTCACGGTCCTGAGCGCCTTCCGCACGGCTTTCTCGGTCAGGGCCACGATGCGAAACTCCTGTCGGCCAACGCTGCGGCGAGTCTTCGGTGCGCCCTCGGGGGTCGTTCACCAACCGCCGGGACGAAAACGGACACGCAATCTAGCGAACTCGTCCCCGGTCGCGCCCGCCCGCCCCCGCCGACCGACCGGCGCACCTCTCCGCGTCGGCGTCCCACGCCTGCGCCGAAGCAGCGGCAAACCCTTCGCCCCCTTGCGCCCACCCCCATCCCCGGGAAGACTTGCCATATCCCCGAAACTACCTGGAACCACCATGAAGATTGCCATCAACACCGGCGGCGGCGACGCTCCGGGCCTCAATGCGGTGATCCGTTCGGCCGTGCTGGCGGCGCTCGAACGCGGCTGGGAGGTGATCGGCATCCGGCGCGGCTACGAAGGGCTCTTTCGGCCCGGCGGAATCGTATCGCTCGACGCCCGTTCGGTGCGGGGGATCACCCACATGGGCGGCACGATTCTGGGAACGACCAACCGGGGCAACCCCTTCCGTCATGCGGTGGAAGGGCCCGCCGGCGAAGTGCGGATGGTGGATCGCTCGGACCGGGTGATCGAGCGGATCCGGGAGCTGGGGATCGACTGCCTGATCGCGGTTGGGGGCGATGGATCGTTGCGGATCGCGAGCGAGCTGGCCGAGAAGGGACTGCGGGTGATCGGCGTGCCCAAGACGATCGACAACGACCTGGCGGCGACCGAGGTGACCTTCGGATTCCACACGGCCGTGCAGACGGCGACCGAGGCGATCGGGAAGCTGCACTCCACCGCCGAGGCCCACCAACGGATCATGGTGGTCGAGTTGATGGGACGCCACGCGGGCTGGATTGCGCTCTATGCGGGCTTCGCCTCCACCGCCGATGTGATTCTGATTCCGGAGGTGCCCTACGACCTGGCGCGGGTGGTTGAGAAAATCGAGGCGCGCTGGCGGCAGGGATTCGAGTTCGCGATCGTGGTCGTGGCGGAGGGCGCGGTGCCCAGCGGTGGCGAGGCGTCGTACCTGGATGGAGGGCCGGCCGGGAAGAAGCGGCGGCTTGGCGGCGTGGGGACGCGGATTGCGCGGCGGCTGGAGGAGCTGACCGGGCACGAAACGCGCAGTCTGGTGCTCGGACACCTCCAGCGGGGGGGCGCTCCGATCGCCTTCGACCGGATCCTGGCGCAACGGTTCGGGGTAGCCGCGGTGGAGATGGTCGCGCAGGGCAGCGGCGGCTGCATGGTTGCGCTCGAAGCGACGCGGGTGAGCGAGGTGCCGCTGGCCGATGCCGTCCGGCATACGAAGATGGTGCCGGTGGACCACGACCTGATCCGGCGGGCGCGCGCCATGGGGATTTCCTTTGGAGACCGGCGAGGAGGGGGACGATGAGTGGAGGCACGGTGAGCGCGGCAGCGGCGAATGGTTTGGCGGGGGACGGTGGGGCGGTGGACGGGGAGGCAGTGGACGGGGTGGGGAGGACCCGCGCGGTGGCCCGGCGAGGAGCGATGCGTTCGGCCAGGGCGGCCGTATGGGGGTGGCTGTGGGGTGGGGGAGGGGTGCTGGTTGCGGCTCTGGGACTGGCGCTGGTTGCGGCTCTTCCGCTCGGCGCGCAGGAGAGCGACAGCACCGTGACGGTCGAGGGCGAGGTGCTCGATGGGACCAGCCGGATCCCGGTCGCGGTGGCGATCGTGGCGCTGCCGGCGCTCGGGCGCAGCGCGGTAACCGACGAGCTCGGCTACTTCCGCATGACCGAGGTTCCACCGGGCCTCTACGAGGTGCGCGTG
Source organism: Gemmatimonadota bacterium (assembly GCA_022822325.1). GTDB lineage: Bacteria > Gemmatimonadota > Gemmatimonadetes > Longimicrobiales > Gaopeijiaceae > Bin94. The sequence goes on from JAJEBW010000014.1 coordinate 14,677, forward strand.
ATGCGCCCGGGCTACCAGGATCTGGGGGGCGTGGTCCCGCTCAATGGCCTGGAGGTGCTGGCCTTCCACCTGACTCCCGGGCCGATCGCGCTCGACGGAATCGAGGTGAGGGTGCTGGGCCGCGAAGACCTGGACCAGCGCGCGATGGGGATTTCGCAGCGCTCGATCATCGGGCCACTTGAGATGGAGGAGATGCGCAAGCGCTACTTCAGCCTGGACCAGGTTCTGTCAAGCCGCTATCTGCCGCGGGCGCGCTTTCGCATCGGGCGGGAGCCGGGCGATCCGGGGTGTCTCACCGTCAGCCACCTCTCGCTCCGGGGACGCTCCTGCGCGGCCGTGGTCGTGGACGGGATGCTGATGAACCCTGGCGCCTCGGACTGGGTTTACCGGATGAGCACCAACGACATCTTCTCGGTGCGCTTTCTGTATGGTGCGGGCGCTGCGCTCAGGTACGGCCACCGCGGTGGGGACGGGGTTTTGGTGATCGAGACGCGGGCGGGGCGGCGATGAGGGGGGAGTCCCGTCGGCACTCCGTTCGATGCACCCTTGCCCTGGCCTGCGTCCTTGCGGTCGCGTGTGCCGACGGAGGAACCTCTCCTCGCGAATTGCGGACGGGCGACATGGACCCGAGAGCTCCAGAGGGTTGGCCGCTCGCCATTGGCGAACCCGACTTCACAGCGGGCCTTCTGCCACCGGGACACCGCACGAGCGCTGCGTTCGGTTGGGAAGTTTGGGAGGGGAACTGCTGCATCAACTGGATTGACGGTGTTCCGTACACCGCGAAATGGCGGAAAGGAGAGAAGGACGGACGACCGTGGTACTTCTACGAAGGCCACGTTCCGGCGAAACCGTTCGAAAACCCTGACCTGGAACCAGTATCGGATGTGGATGTCTGGTCGTCCCACAGCGACGAAGAGCTGTCTGTCGACCTCCGCGACCTCATCCGACGGAACTGCGAGAAGCAGTGGCCGCCGAATGCGAATGGGCAGCCGAATGCTCGCTGCCGTCCGGTAGAAGGACTCGGAGAAATAGCCGAGGCGTTGGCCGGGCCCGCCCGATTTTCCCCTACCAAACCGCCCGCGACCGGCGCCAGTCGTCGGCGTTGAGCGACACGAGATTGGCGAAGAGACGATAGGCGCCCGGCACCAGCGCGGGAAGCTGCCGGAAGAACGCCAAGCCGGTGTAGATGTAGAGGCCGTCGCCCACCTCGGCAACCAGGAGCGCGCCCTCCTTCGGGTCCTCGCCCGGGTCGGCCATGGCGATGAGCGGAGTGTAGCGCTCGTCCCAGTCGCCCAGGAAGTAGAGACCGCGTTCCTGCACCCAGCCATCGAAGTCGGCCGGCACCAGCGCATTCGGGGTCGTGAAGATCGGTGCGCGGGGCGCCAGGAGCGCAACGTCGGCGTTCTCGTCGGTGACGCGGTCGTGGGGGCGGTTCATCGAGACGGGATAGGGGGCGAAGCCGCCGACCGGGAATTCATACTTGTTGTATTGCACGATGACGGTGCCGCCGCTTCGCGCGAAGTCGAGGATGGCGGCGTTGGCCAGGGCGAGATCGGGGCGCGTCTCGTAGGCGCGGATCCCGAGGACGACGACATCGAGGCCGGAGAAGTCGCCGCTGCGGACCCGTTCCTCGTCCAGATCCTCGACCGCGATTCCCAGTTGGCGGAGCGCGGTGGCGCCATCGTCGCCGGAGCCCATGAGGTAGCCGACGCGCAGATCGGGATTGGCCGCGACGGGGAACACGGCCGTCTGGACGGCGGCGTCCCGCGCCATGAGCGTGCGGGGGATGTGCGGGTGATCGACGATGTCCCAGGTGGTGCGGTGCTCGTCCGAACCGGACCGGGCGACCGCGCGGATGCGGTGGCTGCCGTCCGCAACCGTTTCGCCTGCCTGCACCGCGAAGTTGATCGCAGCGCTGGCCTGGCCCGCCGCCAACTCGAAAGCCGCACTGTCGGGCGCGACCCGCCAGCCTGCCGGAGCCTCCAGCCGCACCCACCCGCTCCGCTCGCTCGCTGATGCGTTGGTCAGCGTGACGGCGACGGTGCGCGCGCCGCCCTGCCGCACGGGCCACGCCATCCAGGGCGGATCGACCTCCACATTGAGCGCGGGAACGACCAGCACCGAGCTGCGAAACTCGCCGGCGGCCTTCTCCACCCCGACGAAGCTGCCCTCGCGCTCGACCGCGAGCCGGGTGCCCCGTCCCTCCCCCGGCCCCCCCAGCGCGAGCTCGATCCGGGCCCGAATCGGCGAAGGCGTTGCCGGGAGCCCCCAGAGCGATTCGTCGTCCGGCCAGCGATGCAGCGCGCCGTCGCGCCCCTCGCGCAGATACCAGGCGGCGGAGGATTCGGCACTGTCCGGCGCCGCGACCCGCCAGCTCCACCGCCCCACCCGTCCCGCTCCCACCCTCCCGTCCGCGGCGATGGCGATCGCGGGTTCGCGAAAGAAGGGCGACCGGCCCGGCGGCGCGGTCGATTCCTCGGTGGGGGTCGCGGCCCAGCCGGGCGGCAGGAGCAGCTCGGGGCGGACCGCGCTCACCGCGAAGCCGCCGCCATTCCACAGGGTGAGATCCACCACCGCCGACTCGCCCGGGACGATCAGATTGCGACCGACCCGCAGATCGGCGACGACCGCGCCCGCCGCAAGAACCGCCTCCGAGAGGGTGGCCAGACGGCCCTCCAGGAGCTCCCGCGCGGGACCGGGCGGGGCCGCGTCCACGAGGTCGCCGAGGATGGACGCCGCCCGCAGAAGGGGGCCGACCGCGCCCTCCGGTTCCAGCGCCGAGAGACCGGCCCGCGCCTCGGCCACCGCGCTCCGGTAACTCTCCACCCGGCGATCCAGGTTGCCCGGCCATCCCGCAGGCGCAAGTCCGTGAAGAGCTCCCGCCAGGGTGGTGTCCACGGCCGCGAAGAGGCCGTCGTCCTCCATCCCCTCCCACCCCTCCACCGCCGCAAGATCCAGCCTCAGGCGGCTTGACCGCGGTCCGGGCGGCTGCCCCGCGCCCATGTCCTGGGAACGGTGGCGGCTGCGGCTCTCCATCGCCAGTTGAAAGTGCGACCGACCGATGAGAGGATCGAAGGCGCCGGTCTGGATGACGAGGCTGGCGTCGTTGGGACCGAAGCGGCTGAGACGGTACAGCTTGGTCGGCTGCCAGGGCTCGATTCCGCGGTCGGCGAGTTCGGGGAAGCGCGCCGGATCGCCCGCAGCGGCAAAGGCGTCGCCCGCCATGACGCCCGCGAACTGGTGTTGCCCGTGCCCGTCGCGCGGGGCGCCGGAGAAGACCGAAACGATGACCTGCGGCCGGAAAGTGCGCACCACATGGACGACATCGCGGAGGATCTCGTCGCGCGGCCACATCGCGAACGCCTCGTCGAGCGTCTTGGAGTAGCCGTAGTCGAAGGCGCGGGTGAAGTACTGCCCGGCTCCGTCCACCGAGCGCGCCGAAAGGAGTTCACCGGTGCGGACCAGGCCCAGGCCCTCGTGCAGGCGGGGACCGATGAGATTCTGTCCGCCCTCGCCGCGGGTGAGCGACAGGTAGGCGACCTCGGCGCCCATTCCCCGGGCCAGGGTTGCAAGGAGCGCGGTGTCTTCGTCGTCGGGGTGGGCGGCGATCATGAGGACCCGCTTGACGCCGTCGAGTTGGCGGAGGCGCAGACCGGCGCCGGTGACGCCGCGGTCGTAGCGAGCGTCGTATTGCGGGGATTGACCGGGTTGCGCGCCAGCCGGGGTCGCCGCCGACAGAGCTGCCAGCGCGACCGCCCCGATCGCCGCCGCGGGGAAACGCCTTCCCATGACCGGCTTGACGACCGGCGCATTCACGATCGGCTTCTTCATGACCGGCTCCAAATGACCAGCTTCATTGACCGGCTTCCTCCTCCCGGCGCGGACCGACCGCCACGGGACAGGCGTCCGACAGGGCGACGGCTGCAGTGGCCGCAATCTTGCCGCGGTTCGCTCCGGAAGGTAACCGTTACGGAAAGGAAGGTATCGCGCATGGAGATCGCCGCCACGCTGCGAAGCTACGACGGGAAACGGGTCGCCCCCTTCCGGGCGGTGGCGGAAGCCGTGCGGGAGGGGCCCGTTGCCGCGATGCCGGAGCTGCTGAAGCTGGCGGAGAGCGACGAGGCCGCGCTGCAGGTGGGTGCCACCTGGGTGATCAAGCATCTTGCGGAGCGCGGGGATCCCCCGAGCGGGCGATGGGCCGGCCGCACGATCGAGCTGATTGAGCGCGTCGATGCGCCGGACGCCACCCTGCACCTCCTGCAGACGCTTCCGTACATCGAGATTCCCGCCGATCGGGAGAAGCCGCTGCGGCACACCCTGGAGGCGCTGACCCGCTCGCGCCGCGCCTTCGTCAGGGCGTGGGCCTACAACGGGCTTGGATTGCTCGCCGGATGCAACGCCGCCATCCGGCCCGAGATCGAGGCGTTGTTCGATGTTGCCGAGAGGACCGAAACGGCGGCGGTCAGGGCCCGGATTCGGCATGCGCGGGTGGGGTGGGGTAGACAGCGGGGACCGGCGGGAGGACAGCCTGACACGGAAGAGGCAATCTCATTCCACCCCGCAGGGTCTTCCGGCTTCCCGGACCGCGTCGGTGGCACCCTCCAGGGAATAGGTGAACCGTACGGCCCCCAGTCCTTCCCAGTCCAGCACCAATGACACCTCATCCGGTCCGTGCTCTCCGCTCCGCAGAAGGCGGCGCAGGAACTCCTCGTGCGACCCGTCGCCCATTTCGGTAAGCTGCGGGGCATCAATCCCCGCCTCCCGAAAAAGCCTCAGAAACTCCGCATTCCTGCCTGACTCTCTCATGGCCGCGTAATCCTGTTCCAGGTAGATCAGGGAACGACGCGGCACCAAATGGCCCCGCAGCACCACTTCCTCGATGCCCCATGTGCTTTGTATGTCGATTGCGAATCCCCCGTTCGCCCTAACTTCTTCCGGGGCCACCAGGCGCGGCGGCCGCCAGAACACGATAGTGATGGGTCTCACATTGCCGATCTGTCGATCGTAGGCTTCCGGGCAGGTATACACGAGCTTGTTGCGGAAACCGTAGCCCGCATCGGCAAGCGACTCGGGCACTGCGGCGAAGGGAGACAGGGCCCAGGTGATGGTGTCGGCGGGATCGCCCTCGTCAAGGATCAGCTCGACGGTCCATGCCGTGGCAGGTGCATCGGTCTCGTCGGAAGTCGCCACATCCTCCGATGGACTGGCCCCGCCAGGTTGTCCGTCAGGGCCGTCCTCGCCTGTGCAACCCATCAGCATTGCCAAAACCGGAACCAACCGTGCCACTCTCAACACTACCCCTCTGCCTCGCGCAATTCCATGCGTTTGATATTGATCAAGGGTGCGCCCGCAGAAGTGTATTCTCCGTCTGAAATCAGTCCGCCGGTCACGAATCCCAGGAAGGTTTCGTCTCGCCACTGCGACGCCAGCACCGAGCAACGCCGGGGGTCGATCACGTCGATTCGGCTGTGACGCCAGTTCAGGAAGTTCATGTCCGCAGGCATGAGCGACACTTCGCCCGTCGGATCGGTCCATCGACGGTTCCCAGCCTCGCCTCGTGGACGAAACCGATGCAGTCGTCGCACACTGCGGCGGCCAGATCCACCCTGCACTCCTGCTGGAGGCCCTGCTCCTGGATGCCCCGCCCCTCTCTGGTAGAATCCGTTTGGCCGCAAGCCGCCGCAAGCAACACGGACACCGTGGCCATCCCGTCGTGACACCCTGTGGAGCTGCCGTCCGGCATCGCCTGATAGCGGCGTTCTCAGAAGATGGCCCTGTCATCATGAGGTTTCGATCTCTACAGCCTGCACGAGGAAGTCTTCTGCAGGGACGGCACGTCCACCACCGACAGCTCATGTCCCAGTAGCCAGAGTCCTTGTCTGCACCGATGCCTTGGCAACCGCGGCCAGGGTGATGAAATGGAACCGAGTGCTCTTCATCGGAACCTCTGTATTGGAAATCGAGTGGCGGATATTCTATTCGTGTCAGGTAGCCGAACTGAGGCTCGGTTACCGGTGCGGTCTCAATAGCGTCGTCTTCACCTGTGGAACCTGCGGACAGTGTCGATAACCTGGTCAAGCGCGATCCCCCCGGGCGCGTTGCACCAAGGCAGATCTCCGATTCCGTGGACACCCCCTTCCGAGTCGGCTGAATCTCCAGCGCAAAATCCACCGCACAGAGCTCCCATCACCCCCCGCTCGCCCCGCCCAGCGCAGCCGGCGCCCGCGACCTTCCGAACCATCCCGCCAGCGCGGCCAGGCTGAGAACATAAGGCAGCGCCAGAAAGAGCGGATAGGGCAGATCCGCGTCGACCGCCTGCAGGGCGAACTGGAGCGCCTCGGCGCACCCGAAGAAGAGCGCGGCCGCGAGCACGCCCCAGGGTCGCCACCGCCCCAGCACCACCACCGCGATCGCGATGAACCCCTTCCCGGCCGACATTCCCTCGGCGAAGGTGCCGGTGTGGACCAGGCTCAGATGCGCTCCTGCCAGCCCGGCCAGGCAGCCGCCGAAGACCGCCGCCAGGATCCGGATTCGGACCACCCTTTCCCCGGCCGCGCGCGCCGCCACCGTCGATTCGCCCGCCGCCCGCAGCGCCAGCCCCCAGCGCGTGCGAAAGAGGAACCAGCCCAGCGCCGGAGCCAGGAGCAGCGCCACCCATGCCGTCGCCGCCTGTTCGAAGAGCGCCGGACCCAGGACCGGAAGTCCCGCCAGCAACGGAATCTCCCAGACCGGAACCGTCGGCAGCTCGAGCGCCAGCCCCGTCGCCCCGAATCGTCCCTGAAAGACCACGCCGGTAAAGCCCAGGCTCCCCAGGGTGATCGCCGTTCCCGTGATGATCTGGTCGGTGTCCAGCCGCACCGCGAAGAGGGCGAAAAGAAGCGCCGTCGCGCCCCCGCAGAGCGCTCCCGTCCCGAGTCCCGCCCACGGTCCCGCGGCCAGCGCGCCCAGTGCGCCGCCGAGCGCACCCCAGATCACCGAGCCCTCCAGCCCGATATTGATGACGCCCGCCCGCTCGGAGACCATCTCGCCAAGCGCGGCCAGCGCGATCGGAACGGCCAGTCCAACGGCGGAAAGGAGGAAGGAGGAGAGGGCGGCGATCTCAATCACGGCCGCCTCCGTCCGCGCGCGCCCGGGCGGTTTGGTCCACGGCGAGCACGGCGAGGATCACGAGGGCCTCGATCCCGCGCACCCAGACTTCGGGCACCCCGGCTTCGCGCTGCATGGCCCCGCCTCCCGCGCTCAGCGCCCCGAAGAGAATCGCCGCCGGGATCACCCAGAGCGGGTGCAGCCGGGCGAGGAGCGCAACCGCGATCGCCGTGTAGCCCCAGCCGGGCGAGAGTCCCTCGTACATGCGGCGCGTGACCCCGGCCACCTGAATCCATCCCGCCAGCCCCGCGACGATCCCGGAGGCCAGAAAGGTCATCCAGATGACGGGGAGCGCGCGGAAACGGCCGCTGACTTCGGCGGCGCGTACCGACGCCCCGACCGCGCGCATGCGGAAGCCGCCCGGCGTGCGCGTCAGGTAGAGCCAGAGCGCGAAGGCCAGCCCGAGGCCGATGAGGAAGCCGAGGTGCAGCCGCGTCCCCGGAAAGAGAGGGGGAAGGTGCGCCGCCGCGGGGATCTCGTCGGTCTGGTTGAAGACGCCGCGCGCCTCCTGGAGGGGGCCCTGCACGAGGAACTGCGCCAGGTAGAGGGCGACGAAGTTCATCAGCAGGGTGGTGATGACCTCGCCGACCCCCATGGCGGTCTTCATCGCGGCGGGGACGGCGGCCCAGAGCGCGCCCGCGAGCGCGGCGGCAAGGAGGGTGGCCGGAAGAAGAACGAGGCCGGTGGCGCCGGGAAGGAGGACCGCGACCGCCACCCCCGCCAGCGCGCCCGCATGGAGCTGTCCCTCGGCGCCGATGTTGAGGACGCGCGCGCGGAAGGCGACCGCGACGGCCAGGCCGGTCAGGAGCAGGGGGGTGGCGCGCAGCAGGGTGCCGGAGAGGAAGCGGTCCCAGGTGCCGAAGGCGCCCCGGATCAGGGTGGCGAAGACCGCGCCGGGATGGTGGCCGCCGAGCGCGAGGAGGGCGGCCGTGACGGCGGCGGTGGCGAGGAGGGCGGTGGCGGGGCGCAGGAGGGGCCACCGGCGCAGCGCCGCGGAGAGGGAGGGGGGGGTCACGGGGTGGGGGTGGGGGGTGGAGTGGGGGATGAGGTGGTGGCCGCCAGCATGAGATGGCCGATGGCGTCGGGGTGGCGGCCGTGGGGGGGGAGGGGGAGGAGGCGGCCGCGCACCATGACCAGGATGCGGTCGGCGAGCTCCAGGATCTCGTCGAGGTCGGTGGAGACGAGGACGATTCCGGGCGGCCCCGGGCCATCCCGGGCGAGCCTGGCGATGCGGCCGCGGAGCTGCGCCGTGGCGCGCACATCGAGCCCGCGGGCAGGGGATTCGGCGACCAGGAGGATGCGGCTGCGCAGGAGCTCGCGCCCAGCCACGACCTTCTGCTGGTTTCCGCCCGAGAGCCGGCCCGCCCGGTCCCCCGCCCCCCCGCCCCGCACCTCCATTCCGGCCACCATTTCGGCGGCGGTTCGCCCCACTCGCTTCCAGTCCAGCCAGGGCCCGTTGCGGAAATCGGCCGATCCATGCAGCGCGAAGGCCACATTTTCGGCCACGGTAAAGTCCCCCACCAGCCCCTCTTCGACCCTGTCCTGCGGAATCCAGCCCACCTCGCGCGGGATGCGCACCTCACCCCGGACCGGTTTTCGCACACCCGCCAGGACCGCTGCCAGGGTGCGCTGGCCATTCCCCCCGACCCCGGCAATCCCGACGATCTCGCCGCGGCGCACCTCCAGCGACAGATCCACGATGCGCTCGCCCTCCGGATCCCCCGCCGTCACTCTGCGCAGCTCGGCCACCGGCGGATTGGCCTGGTCACCGCCGCCGCCGTCCGCCACCGCGTCTCCCGCCTCCGCGCGGTCCGCAGGCGCGCCGTCCGGTCTCTTCCGCGTCACCCTTCCCCCGTCCCCCACCCCGCCCCGCCCGACCATCGCCGCCACCAGCCCGGCCTCCGTCGCATCGCCCCTCGGCCGCGTCAGCACCCGCGCCCCGCCCCGCAAAACCGTCATCCGGTCGGCGGCGGCCAGCACCTCGTCCAGCTTGTGCGCGACCAGCACGACTCCCGTCCCCGCCCGCGCCACCCTGGCCAGCACGGCGAAGAGTCCCGACACCTCCTGCGGGGCCAGCACGGTGGTGGGTTCGTCGAGGATCAAGACCCGGGTCGGACCGGCCAGCGCCTTCAGGATCTCGACCCGCTGCCGCTCGACCATTCCCAGCTCTTCGACCGGCAGATCGAGCTCGACCGCCAGCCCCAGCTCGGCCGCGCGCGCCTCGACCCGCTCCCGGAAGCCGCGCCGCAGCCTGCCGCGCCGCGTCCAGCCGCCGCCATTGAAGAGCAGCACATTCTCGAAGCCGGTAAAGCGCGGAACCAGCGAAAAGTGCTGATGCACCATCGCCACTCCCAGCTCGCGGGCCGTGCGCGCCCCGCCCCCTTCCAGCGCTCGCCCGCCGATCTCCACCCGGCCGCGATCCGGCGCAAGCAGCCCCGCCATCACCCGGGCCAGCGTCGTCTTCCCGGCCCCGTTTTCGCCAAGGAGGCCGTGGATTTCGCCGGGTCGCAGCTCGAAATCGACGTCGTTCAGCGCGACCACCCGGCCGAAGCTGCGGCTGACTCCATGGAGCCGGGCGGCAAGGGGCGCATTGCGCGAATCGCGCGGCTGGCCGGTCGGCGCGGTTCCCCCGGGCCGGTCGCCGGAGTCGCGAGGATGACCGTCGTTGGCGCCCGGCATGGTCCGTCAGGACGAGGGCGGATCCCCCGCCGCGGGCTCGAGAAAGTCGATGCGCGGAACCTCCAGACGGCCCTCCACGATTGCCGCGCGGGCCTCGTCGATGCGCACGAGCGACGCCGCCGGAATGACGCCGCTTCGAGCCGGGTTGGGAACGAAATCCACCGAGCCGCCCGCCAGGCCCGTCAGCATGGGTCCGCCGAGCGTTCCCGCCCGCCAGTCGCGCGCGGTTTCCAGAAAAATGCCGGGAATGTTGATCACGGCGCTGCCCACGATCACATCGGGCGCCACATCGTTCTGGTCGCGATTCATCCCGAAGGCCCAGGCCTCGCCGCCCCGTGCCCGGGCCTCGCGCACCGCCTGGAAGAAGCCGAAGCTGGCCGCATCCACATTGTGAATGAGCGCGTCCGCCCCCTGGCGAAGCTGCGCCGCCGCCGCCTCCTTGGCCGCCGAGACGTCGTCCCAGCTTCCGATGAAGGTCTCCAGCACGGCCGCGTCGGGTCTCGTCGCCCGCACCCCGGCCGCAAAGGCGATGAAGGTGCCCCTGGCGCTGGGAATCTCGACGCCGCCGACCATCCCCACCGTGCCGGACCGGGTGATCGCCCCGGCGGCCATCCCCGCCAGATAGGAAGCCTCGTGCAGGCCGAAGACGATCGGGACAAGGTTGGGGCCGGAGCGCGATCCGGACGAGACGACGAAGGTGACCTCCGGGTGAAGCTCGGCCGCGCGGCTGGCCGCGTCCTGGTACTCGAAGCCGTGGCCGAAGATCAGACCGTACCCCGACTGCGCGTAGGCGAGGAAGGCCTCGTCGAACTCTGCGGGGGTGCGCGTCTGCTGGTGCGAGGTGCGGAAGCCGAGCGAATCGCCGATGAGCTGGAGTCCCTCGTAGGCGCCCGCATGCCAGCCGGCGTCGCTGACCGGACCGGATGTGAGGAGCGCGACGGCGGGCGCGGCGGAATCGGCTGCGGAATCGGAATCGGCGTCGCAACCGAGAGCGGCCAGGAAAAGGCACATCGCGGAAATACGGAGCCGACTCCATGGACGGGGTTGTCGCATTCTTGCTGTCTTCCTGGTCCCGGGGGGGCGGTGACAGGGCGCATATCGCGGCGCGGAGGCGAAAAGTGCATACAACTCTACACACGAGCTTGGAGGATGGCGCGAAACGGCCTACTATGTCAGGGCGTCGCACCCACACTCCCGCCGCGAAAGGAATCTCGCCATGAATCAGTCCCGCGACCACTGGAGCTCGAACGCCGGCCTCGTCCTCGCCGCCACCGGGAGCGCGATCGGCCTGGGCAACCTGTGGAAGTTCCCCTTCATCACCTGGGAAAACCAGGGCGGCGCCTTCGTCCTGGTCTACCTGATCTGCATCGCCGCGGTCGGTCTGCCGATCATGCTGGCCGAGCTGCTGATCGGGCGAAGGAGCCAGAAGAGCGCGGTGGGGGCGCTCACGGAGGCCATGAGGGGGACCAGATTCGGCGGGCTGGTCGGGGGCTGGGGCGTCGTCGCGGGCTTCATCCTGCTCAGCTACTACACCGTCATCGCGGGGTGGTCGCTCTACTACTTCTGGCAAACGATCGGGTGGGCCTTCACCGGATTCCCGCCCGGTCTGTCGGCGGGGGATCTCTTCAACGAGCAGGTGGGCAACGCCGGACTCCAGCTCATGCTCTCGCTCGGCTTCAGCCTGGGCACGATCGCGGTCGTCTACTTCGGGGTCAGCAGGGGGATTGAACGGATTGCGCGGATCTTCCTGCCGATCCTCTTCGGAATCCTGGTTCTCATGCTCATCAGCGCGCTGGGAATGAGCGGCTCGGGCGAGGCGCTGGGCTTCATCTTCCGGCCGAACTTCGGCGAACTCCCGAGAGAGGGGATCCTGGAAGCGCTCGGGCACTCCTTCTTCACCCTCTCGCTCGGGATGGGCGCGATGGTCACCTACGGGTCGTACATCTCGCGCAAGCAGTCGATCGTGAAGGCCGGGGGGGCGATCGTGGCGCTGGACACGATCATCGCGCTGCTCGCCACGGTGATCATGTTCTCGGTGATCTTCTCGGTGGCGGGAATGCGCGAGGAGGTCGGCGGCTCCACGGTGGGGATGCTCTTCATCTCGCTGCCGGAGCTCTTCTTCACCGAGGTTCCCTTCGGCAACATTCTGGGGCCGCTCTTCTACGTGCTGGTGGCGCTCGCCGCGCTGACCTCGACGATCTCGCTCCTGGAGGTCGTGTCGGCCTATGTGATCGACGAGCATGGGATCAGCCGCCAGAAGGCGACGGTCGGGGCCGGGGCGGCGATCTTCGTCTTCACCATCTTCGCCGCGCTCTCCTTTACCGGGACGCCCTTCCTCTCGACCATGGAAATCTTCGCGGACAAGGCGGGCTGGTTCTCTACGGCCGACCACTTCGTCTCGAACTGGATGCTCCCGACGGGCGGGTTCGCGATCACGATTGCGGCCGGCTGGATGATGACCCGCCGCGCGACCCGCGAGGAGCTGCTGGACGGCAACGAACCGCGCTGGTTCAACTACGGGGTCTGGCGATTCTTCATCCGCTGGCTGGCGCCGGTGGCCGTCGCCTCGATCATCATTGCGGTGATCCTGGGAACGGACTTCAGTTGAAGGGGTTGGGAGACTGGCAGGGTGCCGATGAATGGCGGGCCACACCGATGACGGGCGGGTGCCGATGAATGCGGATCCCGATGAATCGATGGCGCGGGCGAGCGGAGGCCAAACCGTGGAACCCATTGGGAAGCGGCCGCCGGAGATCTCCTTCGGTGGCCGCGTCCTCTTCCTTGTGGACGACGCCGAGCTCATGCGGCGGCAGTTGCACGAGGGCCTGGAGCTGGAGCCGACCGCCGAGCTGAAGGCCCGGCTCCGCGACCAGATCAGCACCGACGAGATCACCCCGGCCTACATCTGTTTCTTCTACGACGAGACGCTGGGCGAATTTCCCTATCTGGGGCTGCGGACGGCGGATGGCGAGGGCGGCGACGAGGCACCGGTCGGGCGCGGCAGCGTGAAGGCGGGCGGCTTCGTCTGTTCGGTGGCCGGCAAGCGGCGCGGCAAGGGATCGAGCCGCGAGCAGAGCCCCTACGCCGAGCTGATGGCCGGCATCCGGGTCGTCGTGAGCGAGAGCATCGAGCGGATCTACAACGAGAACTGCCAGAATCTGGGGATTCTCACCACAACCGACTTCGGGCTGATCGAGCGGATCCGGTCGGGCGAACCGATTGCGCTGAGCGAATTCACCGCCGGAAGCGACGAGATCGCGCGGCAGATCATCGAATACGGCGGCCTCTTCGAATTCAACCAGGCGCGGTTGCAGGGCGAGGTCGCCTTGCCGCCGCCCAGGGCGCTGGCCGCAGCGAATGCCGCAGGCGAGGCAGCGGCGCCGCCTTCCGACGGGGCGAGGGGGAAGCCGGAAGGGGATGGTCGCGCTTCCTCCTCCAAACCAATGACCCTCGGCGAAAAGATCTTCGCGCGGAAGTGGGTCGTGGACGCGGCCGAAGAACGGGTGGGAGTGGACTGGACCGAACCCGGCGAGGCGGGATTTTTCCGCGCCGACATTCGCTTTTCGCACGAATACGTGACGCCGATGGCGGCGATCTTCTTCGAGCGGAAGCTGGGGTCGGAAGCGCGGGTGCTCGATGCGGATTCGATCCTGTTTTTTCGCGACCACCTGACCTTTCTGCACAAGGTCATGAGCCAGGAGCGGATCGAGCAGGGGTTGCTGGAGGTCGCGAACCAGCTCGAGGTCAAGCAGCGGGAGTTTTCGGAGCGGCAGGGGATCCGGCTCTACGGCGAGCAGAAGGGCCATGTGATGGGTTCGGAGGCGATCTGCCACTCCAAGATCCTGGAGGACTACGCCGAACCGGGAATGCTGATCATCGGGACCGATTCGCACACGCCGCACGCGGGCGCGGTCGGGGCGCTGGCCTTCGGGGTGGGCACGACGGCGATCTTCAACTCGTGGATCACGAAGGATGTGCGCGCGCGGATTCCGCCCTCCTTCAGGGTGCATGTGACCGGCGAGCTGCCCGCGAATGTGACCGCCAAGGATCTGATGCTGGAGATTCTGCGCCATCCCTATGTGCGCGACGGGCACGCGATCGGACAGATTGTGGAATATGCGGGGCCGGTTGTGGAGGGGCTGTCGGTGGACGAGAGGGCGACGATGACCAACATGGCGGCCGAGGTGGGCGCCTTCACCGGTCTGGTCGCGGCCGACGAGAAGACCGTGGAGTTCCTGGTCTCGGAGCGCGGGATGGAGGAGGCGCGGGCGCGGGCGCTTGTTCGAGGCGTGCAGAGCGACCCCGGCGCGGAGTATCTGACGGTGATCGAGATCGACGCCTCTCGGCTGCGGCCGATGGTGGCGCTGCCGGGCGATCCGGGGAATGGACTCCATATCGACGAGCTGGCCGGGCCGGTGCCGATCGAGATCGCCTACGCGGGATCGTGCACGGCGGGCAAGAAGGAAGACATGGACATGTACGCCCGGGTCTTTCGCGAGGCGCGGGACCGCTGGGGGCGCGGGGTTCATCCCGGCGTGAAGTGCTATATCCAGTGCGGCTCGACCGAGGTGAGGGAATACGCGCGCGAGCGGGGCTACCTGGATCTCTTCGCCGAGATCGGGGCCGAGTTCATCGAGCCGGGATGCGGGGCGTGCATCGCCGCCGGGCCGGGGATCACGCGGTCGCCGGATGAGGTCTCGGTGTCGTCGCAGAACCGCAACTTTCCGGGGCGGTCGGGGCCGGGACAGCTCTACCTGGTGTCGCCCTACTCGGTGGCCGCGTCGGCGGTGGCGGGAAGGGTGGCGGGGTGGGGGGCGGGGGACTGGCTGGGGAGGTAGGGGGTGGCGGGTGGGACGTCGGCGTCGGCCAGAAAACAGGTCACGCCAGCCGCGTAGACCCTGACTTCGGCGAGGTCAGATGTCAGGTGACTACCGTACTACAACAGCTTCCGGCCTGCCCCGCCTGGGTCACCCCATTTTCGTTGGATCGCCTGCCGAATGACAACCCGGATTCCCTTGAGGCAACTCGCGGGCTCGCTCCCTCTGGCGCTCATGCTGGGCCACAGGGGTAGCACAGCACCCATCTCCGGCCCCTGCCGGGGATGTTCTAACACGTTGGTCCGTTAGACGTCACGACGCGTCTCCCGGTCGATGATCGCCGGTCGACTGTCCAGCCAGAGACTGGATCCGTTTGGAGATTTCGCGCCGAGGGAGGAAGACCGTGCCGTCGTCCCGCCAAGCCCGAAGGGCCTTGGTCAGCAGGGATGTGGGGCAGGCTCCGGCGGCAGCCAACTCGTCGATGACCCAAAGGACACCGTGTACCCGGACCCTGTTCTCGGTGGCGACTCTTCGGAGCAGGGCGTCGCCCGTCAGCAGGATCCCATGAAGGGCACGTGCGGCAACCAGACAGAGGCAGTCATTCGCGGACAGTGCGCGGTGACGCTCCCTGAGTGCCATGGCTTGCGCGACTTCGTCCGGCGTCAGGTCATGGGTGATCAAGCCATGATCGTCGAGGTGCCGCCATTCCTGGTCGGTAAAGTCGCGGACTTCCAACACACGCACGGGAAGTGGGATCAGCAGTCGGTACGGCAGGCTGCAAACGGCTTCCAGTAACCCTCCCTTGCGGAGGTCGATCAGGCAGGAAGCGTCGTTGACGACGACACGTCTCACTGGAAGGCCGGACCGGTGATCTGCCGCTCGACCTCGTCGAGAGTCTTGTGGAGAAGCGCGGCCGCCCGGACCGGCGAGATCAGCTCTTCGCCGATCGCATGCCAGACGAGGCGCTCGAAACGCTGGGGCTTCTCGAACGCCGCGAATCCCTGGGTGCCGCTGATGGGTTCTGGTTCCGCCTTGCGCCACGACCGGGCGTAGGTTCTCCACGCACGTTGAACCGCAGCGGAAGACAGAACGCCGACCTGGCCGAGGCGATACAGCATGGCCGCCGCCGATACGCCGTACATGTGCTTGAGCCGAATGAACTCGTAGTAGGTGATGCGGCGTCGTCCTGACCCGGTTTCCTCCAGGAGGTGCCGACGCGGCACCAGGAAAGCGCCTGCGAAACGGTTCATGGCCGCTTCCAGCTTGATGGCCGGGTTGCCCGTGGAGCGGATGATCCTGTGCGCGAGTTCGTGGGCCAGGGTGAAGCGTTTTCGTTCGACGGTCGCCCGACGCGATATGAGGATGGCTTCGGCCACCGGCTTGCCGTCCCGCAGGACGCGGCAGGCCAACCCGCTAATCCGCTCGGGGAGATCGTCTTCGATCACCTTGATGCCCTTTTCTTCGAGGAGGGCGCACAGACTGGGCACTGGATCCAAGCCGAGGTGCCACGCATTGCGGAGCTCGTCGGCCCGGGTGTCGATCTCTTCCACCGTTGCGACACTGTCGTACCGAAGGCTCTCGAACCGGTCGCCCGCAGGCGGAATGCCGATGATCTCCTCGATGGCGAGATATCGCTCGAGATTATCGATCAGCGAGGCTTCAGCGGTCGCCCGGTCCCGCGCGCGGGTTCTGGAATGCTTCCGGAATTCGAGTCCGTCGATGGCGTCGACCTGCGCGCTCATGAGGAAGTCGAGCGAAACGTCGAGCGCCTGGGCGAGCCCGACCAGGACCGCCGAAGAGGGCATCATCTTGCCCGCCTCGTACTTGCTGATGGCCTGCGCGGTGATCTTCGGATCCATCCGTTCGGCCAACAGCCGCATGGAAAGGCCAGCTCGCTTGCGGGCGAGCCGAAGTCGTCTTCCGAACATGCCGTCCTCACAGTGCGTTCAGGGGGAGGTTGACAGAGTAACGCAATATCGCGAGAATATCAACTTGGGGTTGCGATATGCCCGGTCCAGTACCGCCCGGTCAAGATGGCCGCGAATCGAAGGAAGGAGGCTTGACGTGAACGGCGAAACGAAACTCATGCTCATCCTGATCACGGTGTTCTTGATCGGAGGCGTGGCATCGCTCTGGCTGGGCCAGCCGCCCATCATAACCGCTCTCAGCGGCGGTGTGGTGATCACGGCCATTCTCTACCGGTTTCTCGGAGGCGTCGAGGGCAGCACCTTTACGGTGGCGACGTTCAAGACGACCGGGAGCGCCGCGGTGCTCTGTGTTGCGGTGTGGTTCATGAACGAGCAACTCGTGGCGTTCAATTCCAGGATCCAACCCGAGCCAGCCAACTGGGTGGCTGTAGACAGAACCGGCGCTCCGGTCGATATCCGAATCGGCCAGGATTCGCTCGTTTCCGACCCGTCCGTGCTCGCAGATGCAGTTTGGAGTGTGACAAGCGAGACGGGAACGCTCCGCGTTGCAGCGGGAGACAAGACGCTCGCGAGGATTGATCCAGCTTCGCTCGATTCGGTCGGCTTGTTCAACCAAGTGGGGATGCCGAGCAATCGGGCCATCCAGTTCACCGAGGAGCTCGTTGTGGGAATGGAGGACGATCTGTTTCCACCGTACCCATTCCGAATCCGCGCCACCGGCTTTCGGGACGAATACAATGGCTATTCGATCCTGAGCCGGGATGGTGGTTCGGTCGTCGACGAAGATGCCCTCGTCACGAGGAACTTCAAAGTCTTCGCGTACGACGGCGATTTCTTTGCTGTCTTCGTGGCCAGGGCCGTCCATAACGATCCCGGGGAGGAACCTTGGGCGGTCTTCGGGTTCGCGCAGCTCGAGCTCAGCGTGGGCGGCCCACTGGAATGACTCGGGCTACTGGCATGGGATCCGAAGCTGGCAACGCCCGGAACTCCTGAGCTGACGTGAACCGGTGAATCGGATGTCGACGGTCAGGACGTGGAGGATGCCGGCGAGCACTACGGAGGGGAGGTGCACGCGGTTGCCATCGACCAGAGATCCTTGACCGGCTTCAGCGACCGGCAGCTTGACGACGGTTTCGAGCATGTCGCGGACGGTCTGCGGCACATCGCGGAAGGGCTGCCTTCCGAACAAGCCGCGTGGTTTCTGCGGTTCTTCGGTACACCGAGATACTTCAAGGGCGGCATGTACAACCTGCATGTTGGCATGTACGATCTGCATGCAGAGTTCTGTTGCAGTCTGGTCGGCACGACGCTCGAAAGGGGAGAAGACGGCTGGTGGATTGTACAGGCCTCCGATGCTTCGCACGCCTTCGCCGCCGCTCCCACAGGCCGTCCTCCTGCATCCAGCCCCGTAGCGTCTCCGCGCTCACACGCACGCCGAAGGTCCGCTCAGGTGCTCATCAAGCAGCGCAGGTCCGAAGTCCCGGGACAGCGGATTCGTCGCCACCGCCATCACCCGCTCCCAAACCTCGGCGGGCAGCGCCTGACCGGACTATCCCTCTTCCTGGGCGTGCCCGAATCTGGACTGGATCCCGGACAGCGCATCCGTCTCCGCAAACGGATCAAGGAGGATTCGCCACCGAACCACGATCCTGGTCGCCAGCCACGACCTCGGCGAGCTGCCCGTGATGAGCGACCGCGTTTCCCTGATCGACCGGGGGCACGGCCGCGTCGTGCAGCAACTGGACGACGGGTTCACACGCAAGCGCCTGGAGAGGGCCCCCGGCAAACGCCGATTGGCATGAAATGGTCGCTGCTGGACTCGAACCAGCGACCCCTACGATGTGAGCGTAGTGCTCTACCGACTGAGCTAAGCGACCTTTTCGGGCAGCGCCGCGCGGCCGGTGCGAGGGCCGGTCAGGCTGCCCAGTACCCCCACGGGGAATCGAACCCCGGTCTCCTGGCTGAGAACCAGGTATCCTAGTCCACTAGACGATGGGGGCGTCCGTGCCCGCTTCCGGCTATGGTCATGCAGGACCGAAAACGAGGGACCGTGAAGCTACACCGATTTCGTGGACGATTCAAGTGGGGGAGCGAACCGTGAATGGAAGCCGGTCGTGACCGGGGGGCGGACCGTGAGCGCGAATCCCGAGGTTCTGATCCTGGGGGGTGGACCGGCGGGCGCCGCTGCGGCAAGGCTGCTGGCCAAGTGGGGCCACGAGGTGGTGGTCGTGGAGCGGGCGGCCGGGGGAGGCGGGAGGCAGTCCGCAGGGGGTGGCCGCAACGCCGAAGGGAAGCCGGGTTCGCCGGGGGAGCTGCGCGAAGGGGCGGCGGCCGGACAGTCGCTGGCGGAATCGTTGCCTCCGAGTACGCGCAAGGTGCTGGCCGCGACGGGATTGCTGGGGGTGGTGGAGGCGGGGGACTTCCTGCCGAACCGGGGGAACACCGCGCTCTGGGATGGGGAGGGTCGCCGCGACGACTTCGCGCGGGGTGCAACCGGATTTCATGTGGAACGCTCCCGTTTCGATGCGCTGCTGCGGGGGGCGGCTGTGGGGGCGGGGGCGGGGGTGGTGCGGGGGATTGCCCGGTTGCCGCAACGGCCCCTGGACGACGACGGATGGCGCGTGGAGGTGGTGCGGGGGGAGGGGGATGTGCGGACGATGAGGGCGCGCTGGGTGCTGGACTGCACCGGGAGGACGGGGGTGATCGCGCGTCGTTGCCGTCTGCTCGAGTCCGCCGCGCCGACGCTGGCGCTGGTGCGCCGCTACCGGTCCGAATCGGGCTGGGACAACGTCGAGTCCGCCCACGCCCTGGTGGAGAGCTTTTCCGGTGGATGGGCCTGGTCGGTTCCCACCTCGGAGCGCAAACGACACATCGCGCTCATGCTGGATCCATCGTTGACGACCCTCGGAGGCGACGGATCCGGTTCGGCCACGGACCTTGCGCGCGCCTTCGCCGCCGGGATCGCCGAGACCTCCCTCATGCGGTCGGTCGCCGAGGCGGCCGGTCCCCTCTCCGATCCCTGGGCCCTGACCGCTTCGATGTACAGCTCGTCGCGCTACGCGCTGGATGGCGCCCTCCTGGTCGGCGACGCGGCCTCCTTCATCGACCCGATGTCGTCCTTTGGGGTGAAGAAGGCGCTGGCTTCCGCCTGGCTGGCCGCCATCACCGTGCACACCGCGCTTCGCGACCCGGAGCGGATCACGCTCGCCACCGACTTCTACAATGAGCGCGAGGACCGGATCTACCGTTCGCTCAGGGGCGAGCTGGCGACTCAGGTCGAGGACAGCGCACACGCCACCGCCGACTTCTGGGAACGCCGCCGCCGCTGGCTCGCCGACGCCCCCGACACGGCATCCGAGGCCAACGCGCCCGAAGGCCCCGACGCGGCCGCCCTGCGCGACGACCCCGAGGTGCGGTCCGCCTTCCACGCGCTGCGCCTCGGTTCGGGACGGTTGCGCCCGGCCACGCGCCGCACGGTGGAGATCCCCGCCGTGATCGGCAACCGCATCCGTCCGGTTCCGGCGCTGGCCACGCCCCGCTTCCCGCGCGGAGTGCGCTTCTTCCGCGACGTCGATCTCCTGCGCGTCGTGCATCTGGCCGCCGGAGCCCCCAATCCGGGCGCCCTCTACGAGAGCTACTCCGAGTGGGCGGCGCGCGAGGACCTGCCGCCGGTCGATCTCGCGAACTTCATCGGCGTGGCGGCGCTCCTGATCGCCGACGGGGTGCTGAAGCCGGGGGCAGACGGATGACTGGCTTCTCGTCTCGGTTTGCGGCGCTCGTCTCGGTTTGGAACTCACCGAAGAGGAGGAACGGTCCATGAAGCGGTTCGCTCTTGTGATCCTGTCGGGGACTGCGCTGATCGGTTGCAATGATCGCGGCACCGTCGGGTCAATCGCGGAAGTAGAGGATGCCGACGTACGTGTCGTCCGGGAGATCATGAATCTGGCGACGACGGCGTACGCTGGCGACGGATTGATTCGCCCTGCGAGAGTGGTGCTCGGATCGTGGGAAACGCTTGCCGCCGGAGGGAGTGAGGAATGGAGACAGCGGCTTGTGGGGGCCATTCGGGAGATCGCTGAGGCAGAAGCGAAGTCTCCATCAGAGGCTCCCTGGCTCCTGGCTTTCGAGAAGTCGGAGCGCCCCGATTTCCTGGGTTGGCTACCGGGGTCATGGGACGGCAGTGTCGATCTCTGGTTGTATGACAAGGAAGATATGAGTGACTGCGGAAGAGGGTTTTCGATACTCATTGCGGTACACGGCCGCGACTGGGAGACCGAGTTGAATGGCGAGGCAATGATGAACTGTCTTGACCCGGCCCGCGCGATCGAGGATGTCGAGGCCGGCGAGGCGCCATTTCGCAGGATTCAGTGAGTGGCCGCTGTCAGGTCGTGGCCCACCGGAATCCGTCCGCGGTCCCGCGCCACACCCTCTTCCTCCACGGCACCCTCTGTTTGACCTGCGGCCGTCCACGCACTATATCGGAGCGTTGGCTGAACGCACGTCAATCCCCGTCCCGGGTTCCTGCCCTAATCTCACCGATCCCACCCTCGGCCGTCATCCAGTCCTCCGCTTCCCATTCACCCATTCCCGTCCCCCAATCCCCCAACCACAGGATCCACACCCGCATGAACCGTCCGATCCCCCGTCTCGCCGGAGCCCTTCTGCCCCTCCTTGCGGCCGTCACCGCGGCAGGCGCCCAGGAAGCCGAAGACTCCGCAGGGATCCCGGTTGCCAACGAGCTGGTCGTCGAGAGTTGCAATCGCTGCCACACCGTGGACGACGACGGGATGATGACGCGGGTCTCCTACATGCGGAAGACGCCCGAGGGATGGCAACAGTCGATTCGGCGGATGGTGACGCTGAACGAGGTTGAGCTGGATCCCGCCGCCGCCCGCGAGATCGTCCGCTACCTGTCGGACAACCATGGAATCGCGCCGGAAGAGCTTCGGCCCGCCCGCTTCGAGGTCGAGCGCCGGCTGGTGGAGTGGTCGTACGAAAGCGACGAGGAGGTGGAACGGACCTGCAGCAGTTGTCACTCGATGGGAAGGGTCGTCACGCAGCGGCGCACGCGCGAGGAGTGGGATCTGCTGATGGCGATGCACCGGGGCTACTACCCGCTCTCAGATACGCAGGGATTTCGCCGGCTCGGCCCGCCGCCGCCCGACGCGACCGACGCCCGTCATCCGATGGACAAGGCCGTGGCGCACCTTTCGGGGGAATTTCCCCTTGAGACCGCCGAATGGTCCTCCTGGTCGGCCACGATGCGTTCTCCGCGGCTGGCCGGAAGCTGGGCGCTGAGGGGTCACGAACCGGGAATGGGCCCGATCTACGGCACCGTCGAGATCGAGGCGGGAGAAGACGAGGCGAGCTTCACGACGTTGGCCCGTTACCGCTACGCCCGCACCGGACGCGAGGTGGAGCGCCAGGGCCGCGCGATCGTCTACACCGGGTACCAGTGGCGGGGCCGTTCTTCCGAGCGGGACGCCGAAGAGAGCGAGCTGCGCGAGGTGATGATGGTCGAGCGCGGCTGGAACGAGATCAATGGCCGCTGGTTTGCGGGCGCCTACGACGAGTTCGGCCCCGATGTGACGCTGGAACGCGCCGACGGTCCGGTCTTCCTGGGACTGCATCCGGGGGCGGTCCGCGCGGGCGATGCGGCGACGGTCACCCTGCATGGCGTCAACCTTCCCACGGGACTCGCGGCGGACGATCTGGATTTCGGCCCCGGCGTGGAGGTCGTGCAGGTGACGGGCAGCGACCCGGATGCGGTAACGGTCGAGCTTCGCACCGACGAGGATGCGGCCCCGGGAGCGCGCGATGTTTTCGCGGCGGGTCGGCAGCTTCCCGGTTCTCTGACCCTCTACGAGAGCGTGGACCGGATCGCGGTCACTCCGCGCGCGGGGATGGCGCGGCTGGGCGGCGGAAACTTCCCCAAGGGCCATGCGCAGTTCGAGGCGACGGCCTTCTCCAACGGCCCCGACGGCAAGCCCGAGACCGACGACGATCTCGATCTGGGGCTGGTCGAAGTGGAGTGGTCGATGGAGGAATACGCGGCGGTCTTCGACGACGACGACATCCTTTTCGTGGGGAACCTGGACCCGAACGGCCGCTTCGAGCCTGCGCTGGACGGACCCAATCCGGACCGGACCGGAATGCGCAACAATGTCGGCGATGTGTGGGTGGTGGCGACCTGGCGCGGCGACGATGGTGCCGAGGTCCGGGGGCGCGCGCAGTTGATCGTGACGGTCCCGCTCTACATGAGGTGGGAACCGTGGAGGGTGCAGATCGCGCCGCCGACGAGGAGCACCTCGGGGATGGGGAACGGACGGTGAACGAGTCCCGTTGACGCTGGGGCGGGAGGTCGCGTAGAGGCCGAGTGTGCGTCGGCCATGGATGAAGCCTTGCCGCGGAGGACTTCGCCGCGGAGAACTTCATCGGCGAGGGCGCATGGCCTCCCGCAGTTGCCGGATCTCGGGCAGTCCCTCCAGCTCCCGCTTCTCCAGCGCGATGTCGAAGGGTGTGTCGCCATTCGCATCGCGGACGTTGGGGTTGGCGCCCAGTCGCAGGAGCAGGGGGAAGGCGGCGGGATTCCACAGGGCTGCCAGGTGCAAGGCCGTCTGGCCGGAAGCATCGATCCGTTCCATCTCCGCTCCGGCGCGCACCAGCGCCTCCACAACCGGGAGATTGATCCTGGTGGGCGTCGGCATGCCGCCAATGCGTGTGCCGCCGCGATAGAGAGCCATCTGCAAAGGCGTACGGTGATTCGCGTTGCGTCCGGCGGGCAGGTATCCGTCGGGATCCCGCTGGTTGACATCGGCGCCGACGGCGATCAGGGCGGCCGCGACCTCGGGATGGGGATTGTAGAAGGCGGCGCTGTGCAGAGGGGCGTAGCCGCGCGCGTCGAGCGCATTCACATCCGCTCCGGCGGCGACCAACAGCTCGATTACGGTTGCGTTGGAAGCGTTGGCAGCGGCCTCGTGCAGCGGCGTGCGGCCCAACTGCGAACGTGCGCCGACATCGGCTCCGGCTTCCAGCAGGACCGCGGCGACGGCGGCGCTTGCATTCGATCCCGCGTAGTGCAACGGGGTATTGCCGTGGTGGTAGCTTTCCGATCCACGCGCGTCGATGTCGGCCCCCGCCTCCAGCAGGACCCGCGCGACCTCGGGGTCGGGGTTCGATCGGGCGGCAAGGTGCAACGGGGTCCATCCCCAACCCCAGTCGACGGAAAAACCGGTGACCCACGCGTTCGGATCCGCGCCGGCTTCCAGAAGCGCCCGTGCCGCCCTTGCAGTTCCGCTCTCCGCGGCATGGTGCAGCGCGGTGTAGGAGAGCCGTCGAGAGCGCGCCTGCATGTCGGCGCCGGCCTGGAGCAGAATGTGGATGACTGCGGGATCGGGGGCGTGGGCGGCAGCCTGAAGGAGTGGCTGGGGACGAGAAAAGCGGTCGTCGGCCCCCTGGACATTCGCGCCGGCCGCAATGCAGTCCGTGACGAGTTCGGCGCTCGCGAACGCGAAGAAGCTCGCGCTGCCCCAACGCTCGCACGAAGCAGGATCCGCGGTGTTGCCCTCGTCGTCCCGGATCGCCGGATCGGCCCCGAGCCGCAACAGCGCCTGCACGACCTGGGGAATGTCGGAGCGCAGCGCGAGGTGAAGCGGAGTCTGACCCGCGTTGTTGCGCGCATCGAGGTCGGCGCCCGCCTCGGCCAGAAGGGACACGGCGGCTGCCGTGCGCTGGCCGGCAACATGCAATGGCGTCGCGCCCAGGGAATCGCGCGCGTTGGGATCGGCGCCCGCGTCCAGAAGTGCGCGGGTTACGGCCAACTGGACAAAGGCGGGGATCTGGCCGCCGGACATGCGCAGATTCCGGTGCAGGGGAGTTCCGCCCTCGTCGTCGCGTGCATTCACATCCGCGCCCGCAGCCACGAACTCGCGAATGACGGCGGCGGGATCCGCACAGCAGCCAAGCGCCGAAACCATCCCGGCCAGCGGCGTCGCGCCTTCCTCATGACGTCTGTCCACCCGGACGCCGTTCTCGAGACAGCCTCGAACGCTTTCGACGGGCGACAGCGCGAGAAAGCTCCATCCTCGGAGCCGATCGCCGCCGCCGTCCCAGTAGCATGGCGGATCGGCGATTCTCCCGGAGTTGTCGCGCGCATCCGGATCGGCCCCGCGTTCGAGAAGCGCGCGCACGGCGGGAAGGCTGTTCCGGGCCCGGGCAATGTGCAGAGGCGTCTCGCCGTTGTTGTTCCGGGCGGCCAGGTCGGCTCCGGCCCGCACCAGCTCCGCCACCAGCGTCGAATCGGGTAACCAAACCGCGAGGTGCAGCGGCGTATCGCCATCCGCGGTTCGCACGTTGGGGTCGGCTCCCGCTTCAAGCAACAGGAGGGCGCGCAGGGCCATGGGCGAAGGGGCGCCGGGGGCCGCATCGAGGAATGCCCACCGATTGCTTCGCGACTCCATGACGGCCAGGTGGAGCGGCGTCGGCGCCGGTGCGTTGGGGACATCCGGGTCCACCCCGGCGTCCAACAGGAGCCGAACGACTTCGGGATGTCCGGACGCGGCCGCGGCATGCAGCGCGGAGGCGTCGCCGCTGACCGATCCGGGCAAGGCGGGATCCCCGCTCGAATCGCGCACCCCCTGTGGATCGGCCCCGGCATTCAGCAACGCCTCAATCACCTCCGGTCCCTCGACCGACGCCGCCAGAAGCAACGGAGTTCGCCCCTGGCCGTCGGGCCGGTTGGGGTCCGCGCCCAGCGCCAGCAGTCGAATGGGCAGATCGGCGAGGGCCTCCCGACGGCGTTGGGGGTCCAGGCTGGCCAGCAATGGAGTCGCGCCGGTGGAATCCGCGGCGTTGATGTCGGCGCCGGCCTCCAGGAGGGCAGTGATCGGAGGCTCGCTCATTCCAAAGCGCAAACGGCGGCGTCCGGCGATGGTGTAGCTTCGGTTCCCGATGGCGTGCAGGAGGGGAGTGCCGATCGTCCCGGCTCCGGCGTTCAAGTCGGCCCCGGAAGCCAGCAACGCGGTCACGATTGCCGTCCACTTGGAGTTGGCGGTCAGGTGAAGGGGCGTGTTTCCGTCGCGGTTGCGAGCGGAGGGATCGGCTCCCGCCTCCAGCAGGAAGGTCACCGCCGCCAGGCTGTCGGCGCGAACGGCCAGGTGAAGCGGCGTGTTGCCTTCGTCGTCGCGGGCATGCAGATCCTCGCCCAGGGCCAGGCAGCGCTCGAAGTCGGCGGGCAGCGCCAGCCGCGAGAATCCCCATGTGTTCCAATTCGCGCAACTGAGCGGATCGGCGACCTTTCCCTCCCGGTCCCGAGCCAGAGGGTCGGCGCCGAAGAGCAACAGCTCCTCGACGATCGCGCGATCATTCGCCCAGGCCAGGTGAAGCGGCGTCAGCTCATCCTCGTCGCGCGCGTTCACCTCGGCTCCCGCAGCCACCAGCGCTTCGACGATTCCAGGAGTCGGATTGGATTCGGCGGCTGCGTGCAGCGGGGTGTAGCCGGGTCGGCCGTCGCGTCGCAGCCTTTCGCGCAGACGGGTGTTCGGATCCGCCCCGGCGTCCGCAAGCAGGACGATGACCTCCGGATCGGTCGTCGTGCGCGCCGCCGGGTAGAGGGCCGGGGCATGGCCGACCGGCGCCCGCGGATCGACGCCCCCCTCGAGACATTCCTCCACGAGCGCCGCCGACGCCAGGGCGAAGAAGTTCCAACTGCCCCAATCGTCGCATGAAGGCTCGGCCGGCGTGGAAGAATCGCTCGCTGCCGGGATCGGACCAACATCGGAAATCCCCTCCGCGGTCTTTCCCGGATCCCTGGCGCAGGCCGCCGCCAGAAGGAACGCGAGGAGAACGCGCGCCTTGCCGAAAGATCTCATTTGCGTCTTCCTCCGTACGCCCAACCGTCTCCAACGGACGCCAGATCGATGGACGGGCCGCGCTCGCAGCCGCGGACTTGTATCTGCGAAGCTGCAAAGTGCCCGCAAATGCCCGTGAACCGGCAAAGTGCCCGTGAAACAGCCTTCCGCGCACCCGTCGCATACCCGCGCAGCGCCTCCAGGGTCCGCCGCAACCGCCGTGCGCGAAATCGTCGGACGGGGCGCTCGCACTGGCCCGCATCCCTTCCTCCACCTACTGTAAGGGGATGAACACTTCGAATATGACCACGAACATGACCACGGACGCCGCCCTCGGTCCAACGGCGGATGCCCCTCGCGAGCCCGCCTTCCTCGCCCAGCGCGAGTTCCATCCCTTCGAGGCCGGCGGCGAGACCTTCCTCTACCTGGTGCCCTCGGCGGCGGTCTTCCACCTCGACGAGGCCTCGCTGGCGGTGCTGAAGGCTCTCGACAACGGAGCCGCGAGCGACGAGGAGCTGATCGCCTCGCTGTCCCCGCGCTTTGGCGAATCCACCGTTCGCCGCAGCCTGTCCGAGCTGATGCAGGTCCAGGCGATCGGGCTGACCACCGCGCCGGAACCGAGCTTCCCGCGGGTGCTGCCCCAGGCCGATTTCCCGCTCACCACGATGGTCCTGAATGTCACCAACAAGTGCAACTTGGCCTGCACCTACTGCTACGAGTACGGCGAGGACAAGATCGTCGACACGACCTGCGATCCCGCGCCCAACTACATGAGCGAGGAGACCGCGCGCAAGAGCGTCGATTTCATGTTCGAGCAATCGGGCGATCTGCCGGTGGCGCACCTCACCTTCTTCGGCGGCGAAACGCTGCTCAACTTCAAGGTGCTGAAGAAGACGGCGGCCTATGCGCGCGAACGGGCGAAGGAGCTGGGGAAGGATGTCGATTTCTCGCTGACGACCAACGGCACCCTGTTGCGCGACGAGGTGATCGACTGGCTGGCCGAAAACCGCGTCGGGGTGACGATCAGCATCGACGGGCCGAAGGAGATGCAGGACAGGTTCCGCGTCTTCAAGAATGGAATGGGCAGCTACGACTACGCGATGCCGAAGATCAGGCGGCTGCTGAAGCGACACCGCACCCGTCCGATCGGCGCCCGCGTGACGCTCACCCGCCAGACGCTGAACGTGAAGCGGATCTTCCACCACCTGCGCAACGAGATCGGCTTCTGGGAGGTCGGCTTCGCGCCGGTCACCACCGCCAACGGACGCGGCTACGCGATCCAGGACACCGGTTACGACCGCATGCTGGACCAGTTCGGGGAGTTGGCGCAGGAGTTCCTTGAGTTCGCGGTCGAGGATCGCCACCACGGCTTCTCGAATGTGAAGGACACGATCGAGGAGATCCACAAGGGGGTGTCGAAGGCCTTTCCGTGCGGGGCGGGGCTGGGGCTGATGGGGGTGGCCACCGACGGCGAGGTCGCGCTCTGCCATCGCTTTGCGGGTTCGGACGACCACAGCGTCGGATCGGTGCACACCGGGCTGGACCGCAAGCGCCAGTTCGAGTTCCTGGGCCACCATCACATCGCGAACAAGACCGATTGCTCGACCTGTTGGGCGCGGCCGCTCTGCGCGGGGGGTTGCTATCACGAGGCGCATGTGCGGTACGGGGACACGGGCGTGGCCAACCTGCACTACTGCGACTGGATTCGGAGCTGGACGAATACCTGCCTGGAGGTGTACGGCGAGATCGCGGTGAAGAATCCGGGGTATCTGGAGCAGTTTGGGTGAGGGGGGGATGGGGAATGGCGCGTGCTCCGAGGAGATGGGTGCGGTGGGCGAGGTGGGGTTGGGGAATCGGTGTGGTGGCGATGCTGGTGTGGCCGGGGGTGGGGCAGGATTGGGATTGTGGAGATTGGAGAATATGGGGCGGAAGGGTGCCGGAGAGAGTGCGCGCGTGCCTGGAGGCGGGAGCCGATGTGATGACGCGCGATCACCTGGGCGACACGCCGTTGCACACTGCAATCAAATGGAGCCCCAATGACGCGGTCGTGAAGATGTTGCTGGAAGCGGGTGCCGACGCGAATGCTACGGGTGCGTTTGGAAAGACACCGCTCCACTGGGCATCATCACATCCATCGGAAAGGGACTATCCAAGCATTGTTGCGGCGTTGCTGGAAGCCGGAGCCAATATCATGGCGCGGGATCAGGATGGGGACACGCCACTCCACGTTGCGGCGAGCGCGCGCAATCTGGCGTCAATGCGGGTATTGCTGGCGTTTGGCGCAGATGTGATGGCACGGAACCTGGAAGGTCTCACGCCGCTCCACGACGCGACGTATTTCTTTGAAGTGGTTCATGTGCGTTGGTATATGGAATCCATCAACGAGTTGCTGAATGCCGGAGCCGATGTCATGGCCCGGGATGAAAATGGCAACACGCCACTCCATTATGCGGTGAGTACGAGCTTCGAAAACGGAGCAGACGTGAGAATGTTGCTCAGGGCTGGCGGAGACGTGGATTTACGGGGGCACCGGGGAGATACGCCACTGCACATAGCGGCCCAAATGGGTCAATCAACCGCCATCATGATCCTCCTCGACCACGGTGCCGACCCCACCGCCCGCAACCACGCCGGCCAAACCCCATGGGACCTCGCTCGCGAACGCGGCGAATCCTATCCCGACTTCAAGACTTCCAATGCCTACTGGCGACTCTACGAACTGAACTTTCCCGGGCAGGCAAACTGATCGACGGCCTGAAAACGGCCAAACAGGAGCCCCTCCATGAACCACCTGAAAGCAATCAACCGCAAGGCCCACCGGATCCGGGCCCAAAACGGGGGACTGAATGGTGCCGCGGCCACCGGCGCGTCCCCCACCGCCATCGAGGCCGCCGCCGCTTCCCCCGCCCCCGACCCCCCACCCGACGATCTCGACGTCGTTGCGCTCGACAGCCGCTCCGGGCCCCACATCCCCCTGGGGTGCTCGCTGATCTTCGCGCCCGGCTGGGAGGTGGATTCGACCGGGGGCACCGCGGGGCTCTGCCAGCCGGTGGAGCGCGACCTCTTCGACTGCCACCTGGCCTGCTTCTGGCCCGCGCATGTCCCCGATCAGCTCAACCACGCGCCCGACTGGACCGGGAAGTGCGCTTCGGCCCAGAAGGACTGGCGCAAGATCGACCTGATTTTCCCCTGAGGCGCGAGCCCGTCCCCCGAGCCAGCCGACCAGTCCCCCGAACAGAGTGCCGGCTTCCCCCTGATCCAGCCGTCCCGGGGCTGATTCACCCATCTCCAACGAACCGGTTTCGGGCCGCAGCCAGCGTCCCGCCGCGACTGATTCACCGTCCCCAACGAACCGGCCGTCCCCCGCAGGCGGCGTTCCGTGAGCGAACCGAACGTGACCAAACCGACCCCGACCGCCAGCGCCGCCGACCCTTGCCGCACCGGCAATGCCGCCTACACCGCCAAGCCTTCCCCCAACCCGTCCCCCCGCCCCCCCTTCGCCCGCATCCCGGCAACGATCGCCGCCGCAACGATCCTCCTCGCATTCTTTCCCCAGCCCGGAACCGCCCAGCCCCGGAGCGGCGGCAACGGCCTCATCTACATGGCGGCCTACGATCAGTCGATCAAGGTGATTGACGAGAGCACCCTGGAGATCGTGGACGAGATTCCGACCTCCATCGGGATCCCAATCGGCCTGACGCTCTCCGACAATCACGAACGCATCTATGTGCGCGACGCCGAGTTCGAGGAGATCGAGATCATCGATGTCGCGACCCGCCGGCCGATCGACAGCTTCACCCTCAGTCGGGGCCGCTCGCGGGTGCGGATCTGGGGGATGGAGATCGACCCGGACGAGGACTTCATCATCCTCAACACCATGCGCTACACGAAGCGAATGGATCGCTGGGAGATCGACGAGGCGGTCCTGCTCCGCTACGACCTGGGCGCGAACGAAGTCACCGACACGATCCCCTGGCCCGATGGGGAAGGCGGACGCCGCGCGCGCATGATGTTTTCGCCCGATGGGGAGCTGCTCTACTTCTTCGGCCGCGACATCCTGATCCTTGAGACCGAGGACTTCACCGTCGCCGACCGCTGGGAGCTCTCGCGCCCCCTGGAGGAGGGACTGGGTCGCTTCAGCTTCGGCTTTCCCACCAGTCCGCACGACGAACGCGGCTATCACACCGGCCTCTTCAACACCACCGATCCCCTGCAAAACCGCCGCATGATGGGGATTGCGCGGGTGAATCTGGCCGAGAAATCCTTTGACTTCTTCACCCTGGGACCGAGCGAGCCGGTCAGCTTCCGCCTCGCGCCCGGCGGCACGAAGGCGTACGGACTGGTTCAGCGGATCGGCAACTACGAGTTCTGGACCTTCGATGTGGAGGGCAGGCGGGTGCTCAGCCGCGAGCGCTTCGCCGGTCGGCCCCGCATGGGTCTGGAGGTGAGTTCGAATGGCGAGCTGCTCTACATCTACAACGCCGGCTCGACGATCGACGTCTACGACGCCGAGAGCTACGAGTACCTGCGGACGGTCACATTCGACGCCGACATGACCAGCTTCGTGATGATTCCGGAGGGAACCGGCCCCCGGAGAAACTGACGCGCCGCACCCCTTCCGATGGCCATCCTGGATGCGGAAATTCGGCGCGGGTTCGGCTACGTCCGGCCCTTTCGCGGCCGCCTCGCCGTCATTCTGGCGCTCAACCTGGCGGGGACCGCACTCGCGCTCTATGTCCCCTTCCTCACCCGCGGCCTCGTCGACGACGCCCTTCTGGGACAGGACCGGGCGGCGCTGACGCGGATCGTGGCGCTCTTCACGGGCGTCACCGTGGCCAGCTTCGTCCTCAACTTCGTGAGTGGGATCCGCTACACCGAGCTCTCCGCCGAGATCCTCTTCCAGATGCGGCTCGCCCTCTACAGCCACCTGCAACGGCTTTCGCCCCGCTTCCACGCCCGCACCCCGCTCGGCGAGATCATGTCGCGGCTCAACAACGACGTGAGCGAGATTCAGCGCGTCCTGGCCGACGTGGCGCTGGCCTGGATCGGGAACGCCGCCTTTCTGGTCGGCGCGGTGGCGATGCTCCTCTGGCTCGACTGGCGTCTCTTCCTGGCCGCCGCCGCCCTTCTTCCCCCCGCGATCTGGGCGCTGGTTCGCTATCGCCGCCGTCTGGAGGGAGAGGTGCGCGTCATGCGGGAACGGAGCGCGGGGATCGGCGCATTCCTGATCGAGACGCTGCGCGGCGTCAGGCTGGTCGTCGCGTCGAACGCCGCACAGCGCGAGGCGGGGCGCTTTCGGGTTCGCAACGACGCCTTCGTGCGATCGCTCATGCGGATGCAGCGGCTGCGCTATCTCTCGGGGGGCATTCCCGGGCTGCTCCTCTCGGCGAGCACGGCGGTGATCTTCCTCTACGGCGGCGCCCGCGTGATCGACGGTGCCCTCACCCTCGGCGCCTTCACCGCCTTCATGGCCTACCAGATGCGGCTGATCGGTCCGGTCCAGGGGCTGATGGGACTCTACACCGGCCTGGGGGTGGCGCGCGTCTCGCTGCGACGGTTTCACGAATTCCTGGACGAGCCGGTCGAGGTGGTCGAAACGGCGAATCCGGCGCGGCTGCTCCCGGCGCGGGGCGAGATCGTCTTTGAGGATGTGTGGTGCGGGCACGGGCGCGGCGGTGAGGTCCTCCGGGGACTTCGGCTCGCGGTGGCCCCCGGCGAGGTGGTGGCGCTGACCGGGCCCTCGGGAAGCGGAAAATCGACGGTCGCCGATCTCCTGGTGCGGCACCTGGATCCCGATCGGGGACGGATTCTCCTCGACGGAATCGATCTTCGCGCGATGGCGCTGGCCGATTTGCGCGCGCGCGTGGCCGTGGTCGATCAGTCGGCCTTCCTCTTCAACGCCTCGATCGCCGAAAATGTGCGTTACGCTCGTCCCGGCGCGGACCCGGCCAGGGTAATGCGGGCGCTGACACGGGCGGGGCTCGAAGAGTTCGTGGCGGCGCTGCCGGAGGGAATCGACACGGTGGTGGGCGAGGATGGCCGGGCGCTTTCGGCGGGCGAGCGGCAGCGGCTGGCGATTGCGCGCGCGCTCCTGGCCGACCCGGCGGTGCTGGTGCTCGACGAGGCGACCAGTGCGCTCGATGCCGACCGGGAGGCCGAGGTGGTGCGGGCCTACAGCGAGGCGATGGCCGGGCGGACGACGGTTTTGATCACGCACCGGGAGGAGCTGCTGCGCTCGGCGGACCGGGTCGTGCGGGTGGATGCGGGATGGGCGTCGGCGGGACGATGAGCGGCGAAGGGGGCGTAGGGTGGACGGCGCCTGGTGGGACGACGCCGTCGGCGGTTCCGGACGACGGTTCGCGCGGTCTTTGGGCCCGGGAAGACCGGGCCGGAGGGCACGGTGGCGGGTAGCGCTCGCCGGGGAAGGCTCTGCGTGGATGCGGCCGGGATGCGGGACCGGACCGGGCGGGGCGTTTCGGTGGCGGTGATCGACAGCGGGGTGAATCCGGCGCATCCGCATGTGGAGGGGGTGGTGGGCGGGGTGCGAATGACGCTGGCCGGGGATCCGGCCGATGACCATGTGGACCGGCTGGGGCATGGGACCGCCGTCTTCGCGGCCATTCAGGAGAAGGCGCCCGGGGCGCGGATTCATGCCGTGCGGGTCTTCGACGACCGGTTACGGACGACGGTGCGTGCGCTGGTCGCCGCGATCGATTGGGCGGCGGAGCGACGGATACGGATTGTGAACCTGAGTCTGGGGACGATGCGCGAGGAGCACGCCGGGGAGTTGGCCGAGGCGGTGGCCCGGTTGGCGGCGGCGGGGGGGGTGGTGGTGGCCGCGGCCGAAGACGACGGGCGCAGATGGTGGCCGGGATCGCTGGAGGCCGCCGTGGGGGTCGTGGCCGACGGGAGCTGTCCACGGGGCTGCGCCGAGGTGCGGGCGGGGCGGCGGGGCGGGTGGGTCGTGGCCGCGGCGCCCTGGCCCAGACCGATTCCGGGCGTTCCCGTGGAGCGGAATCTGAATGGAATCAGCTTTGCGGTGGCGAATGCGAGCGGGATTCTGGCCCGGGCGCTGGAGGGGTGCGGGGGGGTGGGGGTGGAGGATTGCAGGGAGGCGTTGCAAGCCTTTTCGACATGCCGGAAGCCGTTGCCCCGCAGAGGCTCGTAGAGGGCATGGGTCGCCGCCTCGGCCGCCCGGTCCGGTTCCCGTCCGCATCGCGTGACGGCCTGGGCAGGGGCCGCTCTCCATGTCACCCCTGTCGGCGGCCGTCGCCGGGGCGGCAGAAGGCTCGCAGTTCGCCGGCGAGACCGGCGAGGCCGAGTTCGCGTGCACGGTCGTGGGCCTCGCGGGCCAACTCCGGCTGCGGCACCCGCATGCGTCTTGCCAGCCGCACTGTTTCGAGGGCGAGCTTCAACCAGACCAGCGGTCGTTGGCTTTCGTTCGCCTCCAGGGCGGGAACCAGGATTTCGATTGCCGCATCGGGGTCGCCGGTGCGGGCCCGGAAACGGACATGCAACAGGATGGAGGGCAGCGACGCCGCGGCAATGGGCGAGGCCAGCGGGTGCTCCTCGACAATGGGGGCGACCCCGTGAAGCTTCCCGAGCTCCAAAAGCAGCAATCCCTTGAGCGCCGCCAGAGCGGTGGCGTGTCCGGGTGGCGCAGGCGGAAGCTGTGGAGCGTCTTCCTGCTTCGTGTCATTGCGCGAGATTGCCCCGAGGACGGAACGGGCCTCCTCCAGGTCGCCGCGCGCGACGGCGAGACCGCCCCGCACCAGGATTTCGCGGGCGCGGATCTCCGCACAGTCCATCTCGCGGGTGATCTCGGCGATCTCGGCGAGCGTGCGCCCCGCAACGTCGAAGTCGCCCGTGACCAGGTACCACTCGGCCAGGTCAAGCAGCACGAGCGCGAGGAGCCCGAGCCGTCCCGCCTCCTCGATGGCCGTGCGGTTGTCGCAGAACTGTTCCCAGCCGGAAGCCGTGCCGAGGAGTCCCGCGGTCATCAGCGCCGCGCAGTGCCGTTGCCGCGCGACATCGGCGACCCGGCGCAGCTTCAGCGAATCGGCCAGCTTCACCGCTCGCCGGCCGCACTCGATTCGGTCCTCCAGGCCCCGATGGGCGGCTTCAAGGGCGAGGGCGGCAAGAATTCGGCACCGGACTTCCGGCGCGGATTGCGGCTCCTGCTCTCGCAACCGGTCCAGCTCGGCCGAAAGGTCGTCGCGCAATCCCGCGCGGTTCAGAAGTTGCGCCCTGGCGTCGCGGAGATTGATCCGCAACGCGTCCGCCTCCAGCGCGGTCGCCGTTTCCTGCAGGCGGTCGAACTCGGCCAGGGTCTCTTCCGCCCCGGCGAGCCCCAGCCGGTGCCGCGAGTCGGCAACCAGGCAGCGCACCCGAAACCCCTCCGCCGCGGACAGCCCCGCCCCCTCCCTCAGGGCCGCCTCTCCGCAGCGCACAACCGCGTCGAACCGGCGCATGTCATAGTGCGAACGGGCCAGCGCCGCCAGAATGACCCGCCTGCGCGCCCCGGTGGCCACATCGCAGGCCGGCTCCAGGATCGCAATGCGTTGCGGAATGGCCTCCGACCCGGCCTCCTTGACCGCTTCCATCAGGCATTCGTCGGCGTGCCTGCGCTTCCCCGCGAGGTGATAGTGCCGCGCCACGGCGAGCGCCGGAACAACCCGCGAGGTCGCTTGCAGGATCCGGGCGGTGCGGGCATGCAGAACCGCGCGCCGCGACGGATGAATCTCGCGGTAGGTGGCCGCACCGAAGACCGGCCGGCGAAACTCCGCTCCCTGCTGCGTCCACACTGCGAGCCGAAGACGGTGCAGCGCATCGAGCGCGTCCAGGCAGGTCTCGCGGCCGACCTCGGCGACGCGGTGCAGGAGCTGCAAGGAGGCGCCGTCCCCAATCACCGCGAGGGCGAAGAGCACCTTCCGCGGCGAGCGATCCAGACTCTCGAGCCGCCGGATCACCAGCCGCCGCACCGAACCCGGAACCGGGAGGGCTCCCGGCGATTGCCCCGGGCGGCGCCCGCTCCACTCCCGCGCCAGATCGACGGCGAACTGCGGATTTCCCCCGGCCATCCGCACGATCCGGTCCACGCGGCCATCGGCGAGGCCGGGGCTGACGGAGCGGACCAGGGTCGCCGCATCCTTCCGGTTCAGCTCCCGCACCCGAACGACCACGGAGTCGGCGCTGTATTCCTCGTCCTGCACGAAGTGGGTTGCCGTGCACTCGGGGCGAAGTTCCTCAGGACGATGCGTCATGAGGAGAGTGAAGGATCCGCTGCTCCATCGTCTGCGCAGAAACTGCAAGACCCCGATCGAGGCGCTGTCGAACCACTGGATCGCGTCGACCACGAGAATGGTGGGTTGCCGCTGCGCGATGGCGGCAAAGAGGTGCAGCAGACTCTCGCAGATGGGGCGGGAAGGCCCCCCAACGCCTCTGGTGCCGGGATCGAACCAGGCGGAGGGAGAAGCGCGCGCCCCGGCGTCAGGGTCGTGAAGGCCCGGAACCAGCGCTCGCGCGGTCGTGCGCCAGGGCTCGGCGAGCGATCGCACCACGGACGGGATCCACGGCCTGGTGAGCGGTTCCAGAATCGAACCCAGGGCGATTTCGCGTTCCAGCGGCGTGGCGCTCGTCTGCAGCACGCGGTGTCCGCGAAAGCGCGCCCCCCGAAGGGCCTCGCGCAGAAGCCGGGTCTTGCCGATCCCCGCCTCGCCGGAGACGGACACCGTTTGCCATCCCGCCTCGCGTTCCCTGAAGAGCATGTTGTTCAGCAACCTCAGTTCCGGCGACCGACCGACGAACTCCGGTTCCCCGGCTTCCTCCCGGTTGCCGCCGACCCTGCCGGATTGCCGCAGCTCCTCCCGGGCGAGCGTGTGAACGTTCTCGAGAAGCGTCGTCGTCGCGGGTTCCGGAATCCACTGCCCGCTGGGAGCCGCCCGCCGCGCAAAGCGCCGGTACTCGACCTCGGCCTCCCGTACCTGGCCGCACATCGCCCGGGCCCAAATGACTCGCCGCAGGATTTCCTCGGCGGTGGGCTCGAGACGCAACAGCGCCTGCGCCGCCTGCCGCGCCCGAACCCAGTCGTTTTCGGCTTCGGCTCTCTCCCACGCCTCCAGGGCGGCGCGCCGGAGTTGCAGACGCTTCTGCAGACGCTGCTCCTCGATCCAGTCTGCGAAGGCGTCGGTCTTGCGGTATCCGCAGGCCGCCAGAAAGCCGCGGTCGGCCAGGGCGCAGGCCCGCGCGAAGTGCCCCGCGTCGAGAAGCGTCCGGAATTCGTCCAGGTCGCAGCGGACCCGCGCGCGACGGATCCGGATCTGCTCGCCGCGAGGCTCGAAGACGCGCTCGTCGAGCGTCTGGTTCGTCTGGTAGATGAGCTGGCTGAGCCGGTGCCGCACGACCTTCCGATCGCGCGACTTCCAGAGGAGGTGCTGAATCAGGTTGCGCGGCAACCGCTTTGAGGGAGCGCTGAAGGCGAGGGCGAGAAGTCCAGCCTGAAGGGGCGAGAGCCGAACCGCCTCGTCGTTTCGCCACAGGGCCGGTCCGCCGAAGAGTTCAAGTCGGAGAACGGCGGCAGGGTCCGCATTCCCGGTTGCTACGGACCCGCCGGCGTTCTCAACCGGAGCTGGCAACTCGCTCATCGCGGGTGTTCAGGAGACCGCTGGAAGCGGTGGACGGGCGATCGGTCATGATCCTCGAGGTGATGTTGCCGGCCGCCGCCTCGCGAACGAGCCAGCTCTCGAAGACCCATTCCCATCCGAGCTTCTCGCGCACCTCGCTGGGCCGGATCCCGCAGAGCCGTTTCATCTGGTTGCTGAGCGAAAACCCGTCGGCGTAGCCGAGGGAGATGGCCACGCTGAAGAGGCTGGCTCCGGAGTTCTGCAGCCGGATCGTGGCCCGCAGGATTCGCGCGATATTCAGCCACCTCGATGGCACCGGCAGGTCGTTGCCCACGAATTTGCGCCCCAGGCCCCGCCGCGAGATGTAGAGGTTGCGCGAGAGCGCGGCGATCGTCCGTACCTGGGTGCTCAACTGGACCGTGCGGCGGAGGAGGGAGCGCGTGATTCCGTCCAGTGGAAATCCTCGCCATTCCAGATAGTCCACCACCCCGCTGGCCAGGCAGGAGGGCTCGCGTCGCACGACGCTGGTGATCTCGCGCGCCGTGGGGAATTCGTGGAAGGGAAGCACCGACTGGGGCCGGCAGGTCTCGATCGCCTGCAACACTCGCAGAACCGAGAGACGGTCGTCGCGGTCGGGCAGAACCATCGCGAGCGCCATTCCGCCGGGCCGCCGGGCGACCATCGATTCCGCCTCCTCCCAATCGGGCGCGTCCAGGTGCCAGACGAGGATCGATCCCCCGTTGGTCTCGGCCGGAAGCGGGTCGCCGATTGCGAGGGCGTCCAGCTTGCGGTATGGCGGGATGGCGAGCAGGACTGCGGACTGGTTCGGGGTGCGGTGCATGGTGAATTCTCCCTGAGGGTGGATGGGTGGAACTGCCGGGCGACGAAGCTGCGCGACGACCGCGCGAGCCCTGGCAGGCTATGAATCCGCCATCATGAACTCATCAGCGAAACGGAGCGCCGATCCCTTCCCCACACGCCTCTCCCCCATGGCACGAGCAAGGCCGAAGGCGCTATCGTTCCCATCCTGCTACACCGCTGAAACCGGAAAGAGCCAGGTGCCGCCGTGCCCGATATTTCTCCCGTCTCCACGCCCGCCGAATCCCACGCCACCGTTGTCTCCGCCCTGCGCAAGCTCCGCGGCCACGCCACCCTGGGCGATGTGATCGCCGCCACCGGACTTCCCGACCAGGAGGCCGAACAGTCGCTGAAGGGTCTCCTCGAGCGCTACCGCGGCCATCTGGACGTGTCCGATTCGGGCGACCTTCTCTACCGCTTTGACCCGCGCCTGATCGAGCGCGACCGCGAGCCCTTCGGCGTGCGTTTCCGGCGCGTTGCGTGGGCCGCCTTCAAGACCGGGTTCAAGATCTGCACCGCGGCGATGCTGGTCGTCTATTTCGTGGTCTTCGTGGCGATCGTGATCGCGCTCGCCTTCGCCAATCGCGACGACGAGGGGTTCGGAGGAGGGGGACTGGGACTGGGGGATCTCTTCCTCATCCACTGGCTCCTGGGAGGACGGGGCTGGGACCGCCGGAGCCTCTACTACGGCGACGCCCACGCCCGCCGGCTGCCGAAGAACGCGCGGCCGCCCTTCTACAAGAAGGTCTTCGCCTTCATCTTCGGCCCGGAGGAACCGCAGCCCAGCCAGCTTCAGAAGGACCGCAGCGTTCTGCAACTGATCCGCG
Organism: Gemmatimonadota bacterium; assembly: GCA_022822325.1. Classification (GTDB taxonomy): domain Bacteria; phylum Gemmatimonadota; class Gemmatimonadetes; order Longimicrobiales; family Gaopeijiaceae; genus Bin94. The sequence continues at coordinate 53,402 of JAJEBW010000014.1, forward strand.
CGCGCCGGGGTGTCCTGGCCGCACCCGAACTCATTGAACACGCTGGACTTGCGATTGATCAGGCCAGCCAGGAGATGGGACGGCTGACCGGCGCCTACGGAGGCGATCCTAAGGTGTCCGAAGGCGGCGAGGTCGTCTATGCCTTCCCCGGTCTCATGAAGAGCGCCCACGGCAGGGTGCGCGCCCGCGAACCGAAGCCCGCCTGGATGCGGCTGGAATACCGCAAGAAGCTGACCGGAAATTCGACCGGATCCAATGTGGGGATCGGCGCCATGAACGGCTTCAATCTCGTGGCCGCCAGCGCGCTGGGGATCATGCCGACGATCAATGCGGCGAGCCTGGGCGTGGCCCTCGATCCGTTGATCGTGTGGGGACTCGGCGTGGTGCCCGCGACCTTCAGCGGCCTCTTCTTCCTGGTTCCCGCACTGCGGGCGGTCGCTCTGCGGGGCGAGAACCGGCGTCGGCTGCGGCGCAATGTCCGGCGGCTTCTCCTGGGACTGGTCTATGCGCGCAGCGTGGGAACCGTGCGGTGGGTCGCCGTTTCCGACGCAGTGCGGCACGTGACGCGCGCGCTGAAGGGATGGCGGGTCGATCCGGCGACGATTTCGGCCGAGCTGGAGCGGCTGGCGGCCGAGTTCGACGCCGATGTCGAGAAGGGGGACGACGGCTACCGGTATCGCTTCGGGCGCATTCGCGAAGCCTTTGTCGAGGCCGAGCTGGTGCGGCGGCAGCTTCGCCTGGAGGACCAGAGGCTGGGACCCGTCGTCTATGCCACCTCCGACACGGCGGCCGAGGCCTCGCAGCGCGACATCGACGCCTTCGACCGGGAACTCGCCCGCGCCGAGGTCGATGTGGCGGGTTACGTTCCGTCGCCGACCCGGGTGGGCTACGAGGAGGACTTCGAGGTGATCATGGACGCGGCTCCGGCGGCTCGTTCCGGCCCGCGCCGTCCGCAGCCTCGGCGGCCTCGATCCTTGCGATCTCCGCCTCGATGGAGGTGAATACCGTGTCCCAGTATTCGCGCGGCTGAGCTCCCATCACCGGCAGCACCCCATTGATGAGGAAGGAAGGCGTGCCGCGAATCCCCAGCCGCCGGCCGGTGACGACCCCGCTCCGCACCCGGTCCTCGGGCCGCGCTTCGGCCATGCACGATGTGAACCGGCCGGGGTCCGCTCCGGCTTCCTCCGCCAACTCCCGGAAGAAGTCAAGCGGATCGCCGAGGCTCTTCCACTCCGACTGGCGTTCGTAGAGGGCACGGCTGACCGGGGCGAAGAGATCCTGCTCGCCGGCGCACTCGGCGGCGAAGGCGGCCGGGAGACCATTGGCGAACATCCCGCTCACATAGGTGATGTACTTCCATCGCACGCGCCCCGCGTCGATATAGTCGCGCTGCAACCCGGGGAAGGTCTCGGTGTGGAAGCGGCGGCAGAACCCGCAGCCGTAGTCGCTGAACTCGATGACGCCGATGGGAGCGGCCTCCGTGCCGAGGTCGAATCCCAGATCGGCGAGCGCGACCTCCTGGGCCGGCGGCAACTGCGTCGTTCCTCCTTCGGCCAGCATGGAGTTCAGGATGGCTCCGGAGGGATTGGACCCCGTCCCCCCCTCTCCCCCTTCCCCCCCGCACCCCGCCGTCGCCCAGATCGCGGCCGCCATCCAGCCCCCGCTTCGCGCCTTCGCCCAATGCTTCATCCCTCAGCTCTCCTTGTCGTCGCGGCCTCCATTCGCGGGACCCCGGCCCCCCGAATCAGCCAGTCCCCTCTCGTAGGCCGCCCGCTCGTAGACCACGCGCGGCAACCCTTCGCGAACCACGACCGTTTCGGCAATCTTGTCATGAATGGCCTGCCGGTTCGGATCCCACCACACCTGCGCAAAGCCGAGCAGCCCGGTCGCCAGCCCCGCGGCATAGCCGCCCGCGCGTTCCAGCGACATGAAGAGCCCCAGCGGCTGTCCATTCAGCCGAACCACGCGCAATCCCAGCAGCTTCTTGCCCGGTGTCCGTCCGCCCCAGAGCGCCAGGAAGAGGGTGAGGTAGATCGTTCCCCAGCCCATGACCAGACCGGCTTCGTCCGCGGCGTTGCGAATCCAGGAAAAGAGCGTCGATGGTTGCGCTTCGTCCAGTTGCTGCCGCGTCTCCTCCAGCTCCGCCGTGACCGCCTCGATGCGGCTGTCGAGGATCGTGTTTTCGAGCCGGGCCGCCGCCAGCTCCCCATTCAGCCGCGCGATCGAATCTTCCCCGGCCGCCGCCGAATCGGCCGGGTTCGCGTTGGCCAGCGCCGCCGCGACGAGATCGCCGAGATCGCCGAGATCAGCTTCCGAAGTGTCTTCCGGGCCGGAATCCGCGACGGTCGCCTCCTCCTCGCCGAGCTGGATATTGAAGGGCGAGTCGGGATCGTTGGCCATGCGGATCAGCGAGGGAAGAAAGGTGGCGCCCACCGCGACGAACAGAATCGCCGTGCCCGCGCAGCCGAGCGCGATCTTGCGGGCCGGACCGGAGCGGGCGCCCTCGGGCCGCCGGGTGGCGAGCCGAAAGAGGGTGAGCGCGACCAGTCCGCCGAGCACTCGCCAGCCGAGCAGTTGGAGGAATCCCACCAGAACGAGATCGACCATCAGCGCCGTGAAGCGACGCCAGGGTTGCGCGAGCGGGGTGCCGAGGAGTTCGGGCGACACCGAGAAGGCGTCGGGGGTGACGATGGAACGGGGATCGCCGGGCACGGTGCGTCAGCGGCGGCGGAAAAACCCGCCGAGAACGAGGCCGGCGGCCAGTCCGGTCAGCGCGGCAATGCCCAGGAGCGTCTCAAGGCGCAGCGAGGGCGGGTCGAGCACGATGGCCCGCGGTTCCCGGCCTTCACGAGGTTCCCGTCCCTCCGGCGGCGGTTCGGCGCCCAGCTCGGTTCCCTCCAGATCCTCGCGCAGATCGAGCAGCGTCCGCACCTGGTCTTCCTCGTCCTCGAAGTCGCAGTCGGTGCAGCAGACGAAGTTGCGGTCCCGCGCCGTCCGGTTCGACCAGACCAGCTCGCCGCAGCGGTGGGGACAGGAAATCCCGGCCGGAAGCGGCGTCACAATCTCGTAGAGCATCCCCTTGGACAGATCGAGAGACCGGGCGATCTGGTTGACACTCTCGTCCGAATGCCAATACAGTTCGTTCGCCCTGGCGGCGACCTCGGCGGCCGGCCGACTTCGAGCTCCGTCCGACCCGATCGAATCCGTCATCGTTCCCTGATGTCCCGGAGTTCCTGATGCGCGAACCTTCAAGATACCATCGGCGGGGCTGATGCGGCCAAGGGCAAAGATCGTCCGAACGCTGGAAACCGTCTACCGCGAGGCCTACCAGCGGGCGGACCGGGCGAGCGACGAGGCGCGCAAGGAGGCGTTGGACTTCGGGTTTCAGCGCGACCAGGTCATGCTTGAGGCGATTCTCGATCTGCGCGATGCGCTGATGGCGGCGACCCCGGCGGAGGAGGAAGCGAAGCCCGAATCGAGTCTGATCGACAAGGCGATGGCGATTCGCAACTTCACCCGGTTGCGCCCCCGCTGACCATGAAACTCTATACGCGGCGCGGCGATGGCGGCGAAACCGGACTCTTCGGCGGGGGCCGAGTGCCGAAGGACGACCGGCGGGTGGAGGCCTACGGGACCGTGGATGAACTCGGCGCTGTGCTGGGCGTGGCCGAAGCGCAACTGGCGGACGCGCGAATCCAGGGGACGCTGACGACGATCCAGGGCGACCTCTTTGCGATCGGGGCCCATCTGGCCACACCGCCCCCCCGTGCGGGACGACCCCCTCCCCGGCTCCCCCCCCTTCCCCTGGCGCGAATCGCGGAGATGGAGCGTTGGATCGACGCCGCCGAGAGCGAAACCCCTCCGCTGCGACGCTTCGTTCTGCCGGCGGGAACGGTCGGCGCGAGCCACCTGCACCATGCCCGCGCGGTTTGCAGGCGAGCCGAACGGCGGTGCGTCGCGCTTGCAGCCCACGCCGAGCTCGACCCCGGAATCGTGCGCTACCTGAACCGTCTCTCGGACTACCTTTTTGCGGCGGCCCGGCTCGCCAACCACCGCGACGGACGCGCCGACACCGAATGGCGGGGAGAGCGCTGATGTCCGGCCGAATCGTTCATCTGCGCGGCGAAGTCACCCCGTCGCATGGCGAAGTCATCCGCTTCGACGCCCGTCGTCCGGATGGCCCGGTTCCCCGCACGGCGGTGCTGGTCGCGCACGGCTTCAAGGGCTTCAAGGACTGGGGATTCTTCCCCCACCTCTGCGAACGCCTCGCGCGCGCCGGCCACCTCGTCGTCTCCTTCAACGGTTCGCGCAACGGAATCGGACCGGGACTCCTCGACTTCACCGATCTCGAGGCCTTCGGGCGCAACACGATCAGCCGCGAGGTCGGCGATCTGCACTGGATGCTGGACCGGTTGAAGGAGGGAGAGTGGAGCGAAGGGCCGCCCCGCGCGATCGCTCTGCTGGGACACAGCCGGGGCGGGGGATGCGCGGCTGTCGCGGCCGGGGAGCGTGGCGATCTTTCCGCGCTGGCGACCTGGGCCGCGATCTCGACCTTTGATCGGTGGACGGCGGAACAGAGGGAGGAGTGGCGGCGCGACGGGGTGATGTGGATCGCGAATGCGCGCACCGGCCAGCGGATGCCGCTCTACCGCGAAGTGCGCGAGGACTTTGCCGCGAATCGGGAACGCTTCGATCCAGCGGCGGCGGCGGCCCGGGTGAGCGCGCCTTGGCTGGTGGTGCACGGAACCGACGACGCGACCGTTCCCCTGCGCGAAGCCGAACGGTTGGCGCGGGCCGGACCCACGGCGACGCTGAAGCGGATCGAGAGGTCGGGTCACACCTTCGAGGCGACGCACCCTCTGGAGACGGTGACGGCGGGCCTGGATGCGGCCATCCGCGCCACAATCGGGCACTTCCGCGAATTCCTGCTCCCGAGAGGCGGCTGACGGTCAGCAGTCCGTGGATCATGCCGACAGGTCTGACGTCGTGACCGGCGGCGGTGCGGTCGGCGTTTCCCACCGCTGCGGCGCCGGTCCCCCCGTCCTCCGGCCGGTGCCGAGCTCGCTTCCCATCCCGCAAGGCCCGGTCGCGCGCGGGCGTGGCGCGCCCGGAACCTGCGCTTGGCGGTGGACGAGTACATCCACGGCGCCACGGAACCGGGCAATTGGGACGCCAACGACTTTCGCTCCACACGGATGCTCATATAAAATGAGACCGATGAAGACCACCGTCGCGCTCGCCATCGTGGCGATCCTCGCCACCGGCTGCTTCAATCCGTTCGCCGCCGATCCGGACCCGACGCTGGAGATTTTCGTGTCGTCGCGCAACCACCTGACGAGGTACCGGCCTAACGACACCACAAGGGTTCTCGCCAGGCAGGCGTTTGACGACCCGAGAGGGTTCGCCGGCCTCGAGATCGTCATCGGCGGCGAAGACATGCCCACGCGCAGGTACACCGCTTCGCATTTCGCCAGCGTCGGCGAAACGAAGTTCAGAGTGCCGGACAAGGGCTTTGCAACCGTGAGCGCACGCGTCGTCCAGGACGGCCGCATCGTTGCCGAGGTATCGGAACGCTGGGGGCTCGGATCCAAGATCCAGTGGAGCCTCGACGTGGCGCGCGCACCGTGGCCCCCAGGCCAGGCCTTCCCGGGTTCTTCCTTTGACCCGGCCAACCCCGAATGTGAGTGGTTCTGGTGCTTTGCGGTGTGGCGGTCCCTCGTCGCCGAGGATGTCGCCAACTACGAGGGCGAGGCGCTTTGGGTGACGCTGTATCGCCATCACCCCGACGAGTGCGTGGATCTCTGCTGAGGAGCAGCCAGGAAGTTGCGCCGCAGAAAGCCGCAGCCGTTATGGTCCGGCCTCGTCCAGCTCCGCCCGCTTGACCCAGTTCCGGATCGTCTGTTCAGACGGCTCGAACTCGCGTGCGAGGGACCCCGGACTACGCCCGACCCTCACGAATTCGACGATCCGATCCTTGTACTCGGGCGGAGGTGGCGAGCTGCGAGGGGCGCAACTGTTCGCTGTTCCTGTCGCTGTGCCGGTTCGCGGGCTCGGGCGGACACTTCTGCCTCATGGCTTCCAAGCCGATCCGGGTTGCCGCGAGGTTGCCGTCCGTGACCTTCTGGTAGTGATTGGCCAGCGACAGAATGCGCTTCGAGGGCGCTGTACCTGCTCTCCCTGTCGGGGTCGATGGGCGTCCTTTACAGGTCCGCTTCGGGACTGGTGCTCGGCGGCAGCGTGGTCCGTGCGTTTCGCGCGCCCGACATCACCGAACTCTATTCGGAAGGGCCCCATCTGGCGGCCTACGTCTTCGAGGTCGGAAACCCGTCTTTGGAGGCCGAGAAGGGACATGTGGCGCTGAAGTACGAGAGGCCGTCGTGGTATCTGCGGGCGGAGACCGAGATGGCGAACCGGCAAGACCGGGTTGGCGAATTCGAGACGCCGACGAGCGGGTACGCCGTCTTCAACGCCTCGGCCGGGGTGCGGCTTACCTTCGCCGGGCGTCTGAACATCCTGACTGTGAGCCTCGTCAATGCCGCGAATGCCCCACCTCTCCCGGGTGAAGGAGATCATGCCGGAGGCCGCGCGGGGCCTGAACGCCACCTATCGCGTGGTGTTCTGACGCGCGTACGCCAGGCCGTGGGGCGCCCGCCGTCTCCCCGCGCCAATCCGGTGTCACCCCGGGCGCGACGGAGTCAGCGTGCCAGCCAGTTGCTGAAGCGCTCGTTCAGTTCGTCCTGGTTGTCGACCCAGAAGGCCCAGTCGTAGCGAAGCGCGCGATCGGCGTTGCCCGCGCCGGGCGGCATGTGGGGCGCCATGTCGATGCCCGCGACTACGTGGGTCGTCACCAGCGGCATGCCCGATCGGCGCGCCGGGGAATAGGAGATGCGGCGGGCGATCCGCGCCAGAGACTCTGCGCTGGTGCTGAAGGCCACGTATCTCAGCGCCTCTTCCAGCCTGGGCGTCCCCGCGACGATCCCGAGTTGGCCCACGTCCAGCAACTGCCCGTCCCACACGATCGCGAACGGTTGGTTCTCCAGGATCTGGGCATTGAAGATGCGGCCGTTGTAGGCCGTGCTCATGACCACTTCCCTGTCGGCCAACATCTGCGGCGGCTGGGCGCCCGCCTCCCACCAGACCACCTCGTCCTTGATCGTTTCGAGCCTGGCGAAGGCCCGGTCCAGGCCGGTCGGCGTCCTCAATGTCGCGTACACCTCGTCCAGCGGCACGCCATCGGCGATCAGGGCGAACTCCAGATTCGCCTGCGGCACCCGCCGCATCCCCCGGCGGCCCGGGAACCTCTCCAGGTCGAAGAAGTCGGCCATGGTGACGGGCTTCTCGCCCGGGAAGTTCTCCTCGTTGTACGCGTACACGGTCGACCAGTACAGATTGCTCACCCCGCACTCGGTCCGGCCCTCGGCCACGAAGTCGTCGGCCGCGGGGGTGCCGTCGGGTCCGGGAGGCAGATCGTCGATGTCAATCGGCTCGAGCAGCCCCTCGTCGCATCCGCGCACGGCGTCCGCGATCTCCAGGTCGACCACATCCCAATGGATGTTGCCGATCTCCACCTGGGCCCGTATCTGGGCCAGGCCGCCGTTGTAGGCCTCCATGCCGATGCGAATGCCGGTCGCCTCGGTGAAGGGAATGTTGGCGCCCTCGTTGACGGCGCGGGCGTAGGACCCGCCCCAGGACACGACGGTGATCGACTGCCCGGCGACAGGGAGGAGCGGAGCGCCGGCGAGGAGCGCAACGACGCCCAGCAGTCCGTGGGCAACAGCCGAAAAAGGTCTCGCGACTCCTTCTCTCATTCCTTCGCTCCTTGCTCTCGTTCCGCTTCTCCGGTCCGGCGATCGTGACTTGTCACGGCGAGGGAGATGCCTTCGCCCTCGGGGCCTCCATCCGCCGACCTGACGAAGATATCGCGTCGCGCAGCTTTGCGGCGACAGGATTCCCCGAATGGACTTGTCCCGCCGCGGCGGACGCCATTCGCTTTTGGCCGCTGGTTCAAGGAAGTGAGTCAGGAATGCGAGTTCAAGAATGCCAGCGATGGCGGGGCGAAGAGCGGGGAGAGAGTGGATGACGCGCGAGCGGTCGTCAGGCGACTGTCAGTGGTCAGGCGGTTGTCAGTGAAAGTATCGTCCCCGCTTCACGAACGTTGCCTTCCCGGCCTTCCCGCGCCCGGATTCGCCCATTTCGGCGCGCGCCGAATCCAATTCGGCCAGCCAGTCGTTCAACGAAGTCACGCGCTCGGCGATCAGGTGAATGACCTGGTCGACCTTCTGGAGCTTGCCGCGGCAGAGCATCAGGCGTGAGGTCAGGGTGTCGCGGCGCTGGTTTTCGTAGACCGAGGGGAAGATGACGAGGTTGGCGGTTCCGGTTTCGTCCTCCAGGGTGACGAACATGACGATTCCCTTGCCGGGGCGCTGGCGGGTGAGGACAATCCCCGCCACAACGGCGCGGTCGCCATCGGACAGGGCCGCCAGCTCCTTTGCGGAAAGGACGCCGCGCTCCTTCAGGCGGTTCCGCAGCAACGCAACGGGATGGTGCTTGAGCGACAGGCCGGTGGTTCGGTAGTCGGCCGCCACCTGTTCGCCGGATGTCATGGCGGGAAGAGCGGTTTCGGGACGGGTTCGCGCGTCGTCGAAGGGAAGCGGCAACGAACCGGATTCGTTCAGCGCGCGCACCGCCCAGGCGGCCTGGCGGCGGTCCAGTCCCGTCGAATCGAAGGCGTCGGCGTGGGCCAGGCGGGTCAGAACGGCTGTGGGAAGACCCGTTCGCTGCCACAGATCCAGCGGCGAGCGATAGCCGTCGCCCCGGTTCGCGACGATCCGGTCGGCATGCTCCCTGGCCAGGCCGCGTATGCGACGGAGGCCGAGTCGCAGCGAAAGGGGGCGGCGAGCTGGCGTGGAGGAAGGGCCGCGAGCCGGGTTTTGCGCAAGAGCCTGAGCTTCCTCCGGAGCCGGCGTTTCCTCTGGAATTGAAGTTGCATCCAGGGTGCAGTCCCAGTCGGAGTGATTCACGTCGGTTGGCCGCACCTCGACGCCGTGATCGCGCGCGTCTCGCACAATCTGGGCCGGCGCGTAGAAGCCCATCGGCTGGCTGTTCAAAAGCGCGCATGCGAAAACCTCGGGATGGTGGCACTTCAGCCATGACGAGACGTAGGCCAGTTGCGCGAAGCTGGCGGCGTGGCTCTCGGGGAAGCCGTACTCACCGAAGCCCTCGATCTGGCGGAAGCAGCGTTCGGCGAAATCGCGGGTGTAGCCGCGCGCGGTCATCCCACAGGTGAACTTGTCGCGGAAGCGGTGGATGGTGCCGGGATTGCGGAAGCTGGCCATGGCGCGTCGCAACTGGTCGGCCTCGGCCGGGGTGAAGCCCGCCGCCACGATCGCAATCCGCATCACCTGCTCCTGAAAGAGGGGGACGCCGAGCGTCTTGCGGAGCACCTGGCGCAGCTCGTCCGATGGATATTCGACCGCTTCGCGCCCCTGCCGCCGCCGCAGGTAGGGGTGGACCATGTCGCCCTGGATCGGCCCCGGGCGCACGATCGCCACCTCGATGACGAGGTCGTAGAAGGTGGCCGGTTTCAGCCGCGGCAGCATCGCCATCTGGGCGCGGCTTTCGATCTGGAAGACGCCGACGGTGTCGCCGCGCTGAATCATCTCGTAGGTCGCGGGATCTTCCTGCGGCACGCTCTCCAGGGTGCAGCGAAGGCCGCGCTTCTCCCTGAGCAGAGCGAAGGCCTTGCGGATGCAGGAGAGCATCCCGAGTCCGAGCACGTCGACCTTGATCAGCCCCAGTGCCTCCAGGTCGTCCTTGTTCCACTCGATGACGGTGCGGTTCTCCATGGCCGCGTTCTCGATGGGAACGATCTCGCAGAGCGGTCCGCGCGAAATCACGAAACCGCCGGTGTGCTGGGACAGGTGGCGGGGGAATCCACAGAGCTCGCGCGCCAGCTCGAGGGCGAGCGCCAGACGCCGGTCTCCCGGATCGAACCCCTCTTCGCGGGCCCGTTCCCTGCCCACCGACCGCGACCGCCACGAAGCCATCGAGAGAAGTCGCCCGATCACGTCCTCGCTCAGTCCCATCGCCTTGCCCACATCGCGCAGCGCGCTCCGCACACGGTAGGTGACGACAGTGGCGGTCAGCCCGGCCCGGTCGCGCCCATACTTGGCGTAGATGTACTGGATGATCTCTTCGCGGCGCTCGTGCTCGAAGTCGACGTCGATGTCGGGCACCTCGTCGCGTTCGGCCGAAATGAAGCGCTCGAAGAGAAGACTGATCTGTGCGGGATCGACCGAGGTGATGCCCAGGCAGTAGCAGACGGCGGAGTTGGCGGCCGACCCGCGGCCCTGGCAGAGGATGCCGAGCTCGCGCGCCTTGCGCACGATGTCCTCGACGGTGAGGAAGTAGGGCTCGTACTCCAATTGCGCGATGAGGGAGAGTTCGTGTCCGATGACCTTGCGCACCTTCGGCGGAATGCCGTCCGGATAGCGTTTGGCCGCGCCCGCCCATGTGATCGTCGCGAGCGTTTCGCGCGGTGTGCGACCGTCGCCGGCGACCTCTTCGGGGTATTCATAGCGGAGTTCGGCGAGGGAGAAGCGGCAGCGTTCGGCGATCCGGACCGCATTGGCGAGCGCCTCGGGGTGATTGCGGAAGAGTCGGGCGAGCGCGGCGGGGGATTTGAGGTGGCGCTCGGCGTTGGGTTCAAGGCGCCAGCCGGCGTTGTCGATCGTGCAGCGTTCGCGGATGCAGACGAGCGTGTCCTGAAGGCGGCGGCGCGCCGAGTCGTGCATGAGGACGTTGCCGGTGGCGACCAGGGGGAGGCCGAGCGAGGCGGCGAGGCGGGCGAGATGGGCGAGGCGGCGGTCGTCGTCGCCGCGGTGATAGTGGGTGGCGGCGAGGTGGAGGGGGGCGGCGAGGTGGTCGCGCCACCAGGCGAGATGGGTGGCGAAGCCGGGGCCGGGGGTGGATGGCGGGACGGCGATGAAGAGGTGGCCGTTCGCGTCGGCGGCCGCGGCGACATCGCGCCGGGTGAGATGACATTCTCCCTTGGGCGCGCGCCGGCGTCCCGTGGTGATGAGGCGGGCGAGGGCGCCGTAACCGTGCCGCGAAGTGGGGAGGCAGAGGAGGGACGGGGCGTCGGTGAGGTCGAGGCGGGCGCCGGGAATGAAGTGCAGACCGGTGCGCTCGGCGGCTTCGTGGGCGCGCACGACCCCGGCCAGGGTGTTGCGATCGGTGAGCGCAAGGGAGCGGTAGCCGAGCGCGGCGGCACGTTCGACCAGCTCTTCGGGATGGGATGCGCCCCGCAGGAAGGAGAAGTTGCTGGTGACCTGGAGCTCGGCGCAGAGGGGGTGGCCGGGGCGGGGGGCCGGGGGTCGGGGGTCGCGCTCCGAGGACATGGCTCCTGAACGATAACCGAATAAAGACCGAAGATCAAGCGGAATTCGGGAGCTTGGATTCTCGGGCGACCCCTTGCAGGACGCCGGGTTCTCCGGCACGTTACAGGTTCCGGCACGTTACAGGTGACGGGCCCAGTGCCCGCCAACCGCACCTACCTATGGAGGTTGTCCTGACGACAGTTTGCAACCGACACTCCCGCGCGGGTCGGGAATTTGCGCCGGGTGCTCGCGCTGAACCAGGAGCGGTTCGCGGAGTTCTTCGGCGTGTCCGTAATCACCATCCACCGCTGGGAGACCGGCGAGTCCGGCCCCCCCGCCGCGTGCCGGACCGGCTCGCCGAAGTTGAGAATGAGCACACCAACCAGTCCGCGCGGGTCCGCCGGGTCGGCGGTCGGGCCGCACCCGGGATTAGCCCGATCAAGTCTCTCGGGTTGCCTCCGCTCCTAATATGGGGGGGCGGTCCCCAGCGCGTCGGCGAGGGTGCCCAAGACTTTCCAGAGCTTGAACCGCGATGTTGCCGACGATTCGTGCGTGTACGACAATTCGGAGCGGAAACCGATGCTGATGGCGCGATCTGCTGACTGGCGTGGCGTCCGGGCGGGTCGAGTCGGTTGGTACGGCACGAGGGAGGTGACCACTTCCAGGAGGAGTACCATGGCGACGGAAGCAACCTTTGGATTCTCAGAAGGCGAGCCGTTGCACAAGGGCGTCCATGCGGCGGTCGTCCGCGCCCAGAATCGGGCAATGGCTCGGGCGGCCGCCGTCCGAGGAGTCGAGCCTGTCGAGGCACGTGAGGGTTCGAACGGCAGCGGTCGGACGCGGACCGCACACCGGACACCTGGGTGATCGCGTGAGATCGATTGACGGGTGGTCCGTGGTGGATCTATTTTGTGGAATCGGTGGCCTGAGCCACGGGCTTCGGCATGCGGGATTTCATGTGGTGGCCGGAGTGGACGCCGATGCTACCTGCGAGTACGCGTTCGAGACGAACAACAACGCGAACTTCCATGGCAAGCCGCTGGAGGAGGTGACGGCAGCAGAGATTGGCGGAATGTTCCCCCAAGGCTCGCGCCGAATCCTCGTCGGTTGCGCTCCTTGCACGCCGTTTTCGGCCTACGCTCCCAGGTCCAAGAGTCGAAGCGACAAGTGGTCCTTGGTCGGCCTCTTCCTTGACCGCATCTTGGAGGTCGAACCGGAAATCGTCTCTATGGAGAATGTGACGCGGCTGAGGTCCTTCAGGAAGGGGTCCGTATTTCGGGAGTTCGTCGGGGGATTGAGAGATGTCGGCTACTGTGTCGCCGAGGATACCCTTGACGCCGCCGACTACGGCGTGCCCCAGCACCGGCGGCGCTTGGTCGTCTTGGCGTCCCGACTAGGTCCGATCCGCCTCCCCGATCCCACATGCGCCCGCCCCAGAACCGTCCGCGACGCCATTGGGGGTCTCCCTTCCCTTGACGCGGGCGATGCCGACCCGTCCGACCCAGTCCACAGGTCGCCTAACCTCTCACCTCTCAACCTGCGACGCATCCGTGCGGCGAAGCCAGGCAGGCCGTGGACCGAGTGGGACGATCCGGAGCTAGTCGCCGCGTGCCACCGCCGTGCGAGCGGAGCCAGCTACAGGAACGTGTACGGCCGGATGGAGTGGGACCGCCCCTCGCCCACTCTAACCACCGGTTGCTTTTCGTTCGGACGCGGCCGGTTTGGGCATCCCGATCAAGACCGGGCCATTTCGCTCCGCGAAGCAGCACTACTGCAGAGCTTTCCAAGAGATTACGCCTTCGTAGCACCGGACCTGCCCGTGACATTCGCTCGCGTCGGTCGACACATCGGAAACGCAGTGCCGGTGAAGTTGTCCATGGCAATCGGCCGAGCGATCCGTGGCCATCTGGAGGAGCATGCGGCATGAGCCACAAGGACCCCTTCAGGATGACAATAAGCCTCGATGTTCTGAAGCATCTGGGAATCGGACTGTACAGCAACATCCCGGCTGTCCTGTCCGAACTGGTCGCGAATGCGTGGGACGCCGATGCCACGAACGTGGAGATCACCCTGGATCAGGATACGCCCGCGATCGAAATCCGTGATGATGGCCATGGGATGAGCGCAGACGACATCAACGACAAGTTCCTGACGGTCGGCTACCAGAGACGTGTTGCGAACGCCACGACTGCTGTCCGTAACCGCAAAGTGATGGGACGCAAGGGCATTGGAAAGCTCGCCGCTTTCTCGATCGCTGACGTGGTCGAGGTCCACACTTCGGATGGTACCTCGGCCAACGCGTTCCGAATGAACACCGATGGGATCAAGAAAGCCGCGAGAAACAAAGACACATATTTTCCTGACGTGATTAAGTCTCAAGTGTCCCGTCGGCCCAGCGGGACCCTCATTCGCCTCACCGACCTGCGCCGACGTCTCACCCTGACCGCACCCCATTTGCGTCGTCGTCTCGCTCGTCGCTTCAGCGTCATTGGTAGCAGCCACAGGTTTTCCGTGCATATTGACGGGGAGCCGATCACGATAGATGATCGCGACTACTTCAAGGAACTGGAATTCATTTGGCACTTTGGAACACCCTCAACAGATTGGGACTTCAGCAAAGCGCCGTCGGGAGACGACGAGGGACGCCTTCCGGCGGAAGTCGTCCTGGAATCCGGCAGCGACGGATCGCCCGTCCGCTACGCCGTTCGCGGTTTCATCGGAACTGTCCGAAAGCCGGGCAACCTCGACGACGTGAACAACGCAATCGTCCTCTCAGCGCGCGGTCGCTTGATCCATGAAGACATGTTGCCCGAGTATCGTCAGGCTCGCGTGTACACCGAGTACGTGGTCGGGGAAGTCATAGCGGATTTTCTCGACGAAGACAACGGCGAAGACATCGTTACGAGCGGGCGGCAACGTGTCCAGCAGGACGATCCTCGGTACATGGCGGTCCAGAAAGTGGTCAACGAGGCCCTACGCCTGATGCGTGACGAATGGGACGAGAAGCGGAAAGCGAAAGGGAAGGAACGGGCGCTCGAGTATCCATCCGTGAAGAAGTGGTACGAGCGCATGGGTCCTGACAAGAAGAGGGTCGCGAAGCGAATGTTCGGGAAGATCGAGGCCCTCAGGCTGGACGAAGGCGAACCGAAGTACGAACTCTATCGAGCATCGATTCTGGCATTCGAGAGATTGGCGCTCAAAGACATGCTGAGCACTCTGGATCAATGGAATCCAGAACAGGACGATGGACGCCTTCTGGAACTGCTGGCCGGCGTGGACGAGATCGAAGCCGCCAGCTATCGGAGCATCGTCGAAGGGCGGCTGACGGTCATCGAGGCTTTCCAAAACCTTGTCCCCGGCGCACTGGAGAACACTATTCGCGATTACATCTTCGAACATCTGTGGCTGCTGCACCCCTCTTGGGATCGTGCGACAGCGAATGCCCATATGGAGAGGACGGTGACGGCGGAGTTCGAGAGTGTCTCGTTGACCAAGAAGGAAAAACGAGGACGAATTGACATTCGGTATCGGACAACGGCTGGCAAACATGTGATAATCGAGCTGAAGAAAAGCGATGTCAGTGTCAACGTGCACGATTTGGCAAAGCAACTCGAGAAGTATCGAGTAGCATTGACCAAATGCTTGGAGGCTCGTTTTCCAGAGGAGCCTCGACATATTGAGTGTGTGGCCATTCTGGGCAGACCGCCTACAGGTGCGCATGTGGACCGCACGCTTCTTGCGAGCGAAGCCCGGTATGTGACCTACGACCAACTGATTCTTGAAGCGGAGAGGCGCTATGCCAAATACCTCGAAGCGAAGCAGGACGCACAGAGGCTGACAGGGATCATTGAGGACATGAGGAGTGACTTCGGCCTGTGATCTCCGTGGGGATACGCCAGCGCATGAAGACCTACGGCATTTCGCGCCTTCCGTGGCCCGCGAGGACGCCCGAACACCGTCTGGTACCGTTTGGGAAGGTACTACGCGACGCTCCCGGCACCTTTCGTGACCCATTTAGCGACTAACACCACCTGTCTGCCAAGGTCGGAGACCGATATCGCCGCTTACATGGATCCGGTAACGCCGGTACTTGGGAGCCCGCCCCCGACCAAGAGCAGGCGCGGCCGGACCGAGGCGCGCCTCCCGGCCCCTGCGCGGGCCGGCCCGGATGGAGGCCGCGAAGCGAGGGCGCGCGCGCAACCCCCCTGCTTTTCCAACGCAATCCTTACCCAAAGATCCCGTGCAGATACCATTTTGATGCGGTTGCGGCCTCCGGCGTGATATCGGGCTCCGGCGCGGATGCACGATCCGGTTTCTCGTCATGGCGCGCCGCTCCCGCTGCCGCACGGCAAGGCTGCGTCTCATCGTCTCCCGCCGTCTCGCGATACAGCCAGTAGCGGCAGCCCGCCTCGTCCTCGGCCAGGTAATAGTCGCGGCGCCAGGTTTCGCCTCGCCACCATTCGCACTCAAGTCGTTCCGGCCCTTCGATTTTGCGGAGCGGCCGAAGCTGTCCCCGGTGGAGAATGGCGGATTCCCGGGGGGGATGCTCGCGGATCGGTTCGGCGGCTTTGGGGGCGTTGCCGCGTTTGTCGGCAGGACCCAAGGCGGTGGAACCCGGGGCGGCGGGATCCAGGGCGAGAATCCTGACCGGTTCGGGAGGCGACAGCAATCGCAGGGGGCGTCGGCGACCCTCTGGCCACCGCATGACTGGCGGACGCTGCGCCACCGATCTCGCCGGTGCGTCCGATGTGGCTCCCGGACGATCCCTGCGGACGTTCGCATGATCGCGGCAGGCGCGCTCCGGCATCCAGCTCTGATGTGGGAGCGGGCGCGCGATGCGATCGAAACCGAACCGGTTCCCCAGCCGGTCCAGAAGATGGGCCAACGCTTCCGCGTTGTCGGCGCGGCTTGGTCCCGCGGTCCCGGCCTCCCAATCCGTCTGAAGTTCGCCGGCGATCTCGGTCGCCTCGGCGGCCAGGGCCATCTCCTCGATCCCGAAGCCGGGGGCGATCCGGGGCAGCTTTTCGGCGAAGAGTTCCATGAGGGACTTTCTGTGCCGCAGCGGGCGACTGGTGCCGATGGCAACGCTCTGGCAGTCGCCGTCGACCCGTTGGCAGAGGAGAAGCAGTTGGCGGGCGCCCTGGCCGGAGCGGGCCAGCGCTTGGCAGAGTTCGTCCAGGAGGCCGTCCACTGCGGCTCGGATGTCCGTTGGCGTCGAGATCGGTTCGGGAAAGGCGCGGCGCACCTCGCGCGGGGGCAGCGGAGGCAGCGGCGTGATCGGTTCGTCGCGGATTCCGAGTGCCTGCTCGAGCCGCCTGACCGGTTCCATTCCGAAGCGCCGGATCAGTTCGGCGGGTTCCAGGGGGAAGAGCGTGCCGATTTGCCTGAGGCCGAAGGCAGTCAGCGCCTCCGCGACCTCGGCGCTCAGTCGCAGCGCGGCCACGGGCAGATCGGCCAACGTGCGTCGCAGAGCGGATGGGGATGCGTCGGCCGGAACGATGGCGGGATCGCCGGGGCCGTAGTGGGTGAGCGCCCAGGCGGCCCCGGGGGTGTCGGCGAGGGCCAGCCGCGTGGTCAGCCCGAAGTCTTCCAGGGCGCTCCGCAGCGTGGCGATCAACGCGTCGCCGCCGCCGAAGAGATGCTCGCAGCCCGCGATGTCGAGGAAGATCGTGTCCACGCCGTCGGGCATGACGCGCGGGGTGAAGCGGTTTGTCCATCGGGCGAGGCGTTCCAGCGCGAGGGCGGCGGCGGCGGGGTTGGCGGGGCGGGTGATCAGGTCGGGGACGACGGCGCGGCCATCGGCCAGCGACATGCCGGGGGCGAGGCCGGCGCGGGCGGCAAGGGGGTTGGCTGCGGCGATGACCAGTCGGTTGCGCGTCTCGGCGACGGTGACGAAGGGGTGGCTGCGCGCCTCGGGGCGTCGCCGGACAAGGCGCTCGGTGGGCCACCAGGGCAACCATGCGGCGAGGATTCGCCGGGAGATGGGGGATTCCTGCCGCGGTCCGCGGATTGTGCCGGGTGCGCCAGGGGAGCGGCGAGGCGGCGGGCTGGCAAGGCGAGGCGCTGCCCTGATCTCCAGTTTTTTGCGGGCCGTACGAGCCCCGGACCGCAGGCGGGGCGCGTCGAACGCCAATTCCCCGTTCCGAGCGACGCCGGATGCGCCCTCCATCCGCCGGTTTCCCGAACGATGCTCCATTCCGCCGGTCTTCCGCCGCGACAGTGCAGCAGCTTGATTCGCCATCGTGTCTTCACCCTTTCCTGCACTTTTCGCTTCGGCATTCCTCGCTTCGGCGCCCTTCGATTCGGCTTTCCCAGATCCGTCGGCGCACGACCCACCGGCCTGCAACCCACCGGCCTGCAACCCGTTGACGCGCCGCTTCGCAAGTCATGCTCGCCGTCCACCTCACCCGGCTCCGACCTCACGCGCCAGCGGCTGACCGCCCCCCGCATCCCCGCCGTCCCCCGCCGCGCGGCCTCCACATCGCCCCCCACCGCCCCATCGCGGCGCGACAGCACGAGCCCCAGCACCCCGGTCCCCTCGGCCGCGAGCATCAGCCGCCGCCCCGCCGCCAGCCCGATCCCCTCCGCTTCGGCGACCACCCCCGCCACGCCGTGGCAGCGAAGCGCTTCCTCCATCGCCCAGAGGATGTCGCTGGAGCGCCCAAGCCCCGACACGATCACCAAACGACCAGCCCCGATCCCGTACTGAACCAGGCCGGGCGCGTAGAGATCGTTGCCGCGGCAAAGCCAGAGGAGGGCGCCGTTGGCGGAGCTGGTTTCCGGGTTTCGCTCGTCCAGGGTTCGCTCGCCCGGATTTCTCGTCTCCGGATCCCGCTGGCCCGGATTTTGCTTGCCCGAATCCCGCTCGCCCGGATCCTGGTCCATGGCCCGAAGGTCGCGACCGCCTCCGGATGGCCTCCCGCCAACTCGCCGCTGCCCCGCCCGCGCAAGCAACGCCGCACAGAAACCGGTGGCCGCCTCGTCCCCCGACACCTCGTGGACGCACCCCAGACGCACCCCGCCCCCCGGCAGAACCCGGTCGATTTCGGGGATCCCCAGCGGCAGATGCGGGTGCCGGGGCGCACCGACCCTCTCGATGCGACGAATCGCCCGCCGGAGCGCATTAGTTCGGTTTATATTCAGTATGGGCATGGGGCGAAGAGTATACCGAAGAAACGCCGTATATGCAAGTCGAACGGGGAGCTTTCCGGACAGGGACAGGCTGCCGGAGCAGAGCATTCGGAGCGTTGGGAGGGGGTGCGCGCGCGCCATTGTCTCGCGGCCTCCATCCGGGCCGGCCCGCGCAGGGGCCGGAGGGCTGCACCTCGGGCCAGCCGCGTAACCGATTCCGGTCGGGGTCGTTCCTGGGCGCCAACTGTGCGATCCATGCGCGGTGGCATTGATCGTGATCCGGTCACCGTGCCGATCGTCGGCGCCCGCCTGGAGGACGGTGCCCGCGTGGCCATCTGCGTGGCGCCGGCCGCTCCGGGGAGTCGAGCGCATCGGCCCGGCATTCGTCGATTGGCTGTCGGCGGATTGCTGTTCGCCCGGCAAGCATTGCCGAAGGACTGACAATTGTCTTTGACAACGGCGTCATCGTTCCGCTTGTCCAGGGCGGAGGAGGGCGGTTACGTTGCTGTTTCACTCACCAGCATCGACCGTCCGACAGAACGGAGGGATTCGGACATCGTGACTCAACCCGGGCTCAAGTTCTGCCAAAACGCTGGAAGCGCTTCGCGTATCGTGCGGCGGCGGCAGGACTATCCGTCGCATGTTCATATCGACTGGGGACCCAGAAGGGGAGATTGGTACATACAATGAACAGAATTCCCGGATCCGTCACACTCGTTGCGCTGGCCTTGGCAGTTCCGCTCCAGGCGCAGGACCGCATGCGGATGACGGAGCGCGAGGCTGTCGCGGTTCTGAGGGACGACCGGACAACGCCGGAACGCGACCGAGCCATTGCTCTGGCGCTCCAACTCGGTCCCCGTGCCGGATCCGAGTTGCGGTTGGCGATCATCAATGCGGCCTGGGCCGAGATTCGCGGCGAGACGAACCGGCCCCGCGGTTTGGAAGCCAAATTCCAGTACATGACGGCGGTAGCGCAGTTGCAGGATCCCCGAGCGATACCGTTCCTGATTGAGGTGCTGCCGAACGGCCTCAACGCGTCCAACGCCCTGGCGGATCTCGGCTCCGTAGCGTTTGCGGCCGTGATGGAGGCGGCAAAGGAGTTTGACAACGGCACGCCCCTGTACAGGAATGTCCGCCGAGCGGGAGGAGCCCTGACGGCATTGCGGTTTATGCTGGAGGACGGATCATTGTCGCCGCAACAACTCGCCCGGGTCCGCGAACTCGTGGGCAACCTGCTTGCCGAGCCGCAGTATCCTTTGGTCGCGAGACCGGCCCTCGTGCTGGCTGTTGCGCTTGGTGATTCGGAAGTGCGACGATTCGTGGAGGCCATCGCAACTGATCGGGTTGCCGCGGCGGCGCATCTGTCGCCGTTTTCGCTGTCGGACGGTACGACGCGGAACAGATACTACGAAGCGGATGTGGCAAGAATCCAAACCGTGGCCCGCCAGCTCCTGGCTGGAGTTTCAGTTCCTCCGCTTCGTCGGCCATTCCCGCCGGGCCGGGATCCGTCCGTCGGTTGAGTCCTGCTTCCTCGACGCTCTCCCTCTTGGAGACTGGACGACGCTCCGAATTGGCGTTCGCGCAGAGGGACTGCCAAATTGGAATGACGGCCTCGTCCCGTGCGTCAGGGCGAAAGTCCCCGAACTCCCGCAGACCCGCAGACAAGGATCCGAAAGCCATGCCAACCCAGACTCTTCCAGCCCGGATTCCGTCACATCCGTCTTTTCCCGTCCAGCTCCTCCTGGTCGGTGCGCTCTTCCTCTCTTCCGGCTGCTCGATGGTGCTGGTCAACGGGCCGCCCGACCATATCCCGGAAAACCAACCGATTCCCGCGGCCGCGTGCACCGTCGAGCGAACCTTCCCCTTCCTGGACGCGGTTGGAGCGGGCGCCTTCGCGCTGACGGCGCTGACGAGCGACGACGGAAACCATGTGCGGTTCGGTGCGGTGCTCGGCGCCGGGCTGGGGTTCTCGGCGTACACCGGATTCAACCGGGTGGGGGCGTGCCGAGACCGCGTGCTGGGCGATTTTTCGCGCGAGCTTCAGGGACAGCTTTCCGGTCGTGCCGGAGTCTTGCCCATCGGCGGGACCTTGCCCATCGGGACGTTGCCGATCACGGCGTTTTCCAGCGACGGAACCTTGTCCACCGGTCGCATTTGGCCAACGGAAGCCGCGCCCGCCCCCTGGACCGGGCCGCGAATCCCCCGCTCGCGCCTGTGGACTTCGACCTCCGGCAGCCGCTGACCACGGCAATCGGCGACGCGCTCAACGATGACCGGCAACCCCTCCCGGATCCGGCCGGGGCTCCACGCATCGTTGCGCGACCATTTCGGCGACCGCTACTCCACCGCCGCCGCCGTCCGCGACCATCACGGCAAGGACGATTCGCACCACCCCGCGATTCCGCCCGACGGCGTGGTCTTCGCCCATTCCACCGAGGACGTCGCCTTCACGGTGCGGAGTTGCGCCCGCCACGCCACGCCGGTCATCCCCTTCGGCGCCGGAAGCTCGATCGAGGGACATGTGCAGGCGGTGCGCGGCGGAATTTCGATCGACATGAGCGGGATGAACCGGGTGCTGGCCATCCGCCCCGAGGACCTGGACGCAACGGTCGAAGCGGGGGTAACGCGGATGCGCCTCGAGGGCGAATTGAGGGGGACGGGGCTCTTCTTTCCGGTCGATCCGGGGGCCGACGCGACGCTGGGGGGAATGGCGGCCACCGCCGCATCGGGGACGACGACCGTACGATACGGCGCCATGCGCGACAACGTGATCTCGCTCACGGCCGTGCTGGCGAACGGAGAAGTTGTGCGGACCGGCGGCCGGGCGAGAAAGTCGTCGGCCGGGTACGATCTGACCAATCTCCTGGTCGGGTCGGAGGGAACGCTGGGGGTGATCACCGAGCTCACCGTGCGGCTGCATCCGGTGCCCGAGGCGATGGCGGCCGCCGTGTGCGCCTTCCCGGGCATGGAGGAAGCCGTGCGCTCGGTGGTGGAGGCCGTGCAACTGGGAATTCCGGTCGCCCGCGCGGAGCTGCTCGACGCGACGGCCATGCGGGCGGTCAACGGCCATTCGGGATTCGCCTGCGTGGAGTCGCCCACCCTCTTCTTCGAGTTCCATGGTTCGGAGGAAGAGGTGCGGAGCCACGGCGCGCTCATCGAGGAGATCAGCCGCGGCCTGGGAGGCACCGCCTTTGCATACGCGCGCAGGCAGCGCGAACGCGCCAGACTGTGGAAGGCCCGCCACGACGCCTACCCCGCGCTCCTGGGGCTGCGGCCCGGTTGCCACGGCCTGACCACCGATGTCTGCGTTCCCGTCTCGCGCCTGGCCCGCTGCATCGCCGAGAGCGAAGAGGACATGAAGACGGCCTCGATGCCCTGGGGCGTCGTGGGTCATGTGGGCGACGGCAACTTCCACGCGGTCTTCATCATCGATCCGAACAGCGAAACGGAGCTGGCCGAGGCCGAAGCGATCAACGAACGAATTGTGCGGCGCGCGCTCGCCATGGAGGGCACCTGCACGGGGGAACATGGGGTGGGGATGGGGAAGATGCGCTACCTGCGGGACGAATTCGGCGCGGCGGGCCTAGCGGCGATGCGGGCGGTAAAGGCGGCGCTCGACCCGCAGGGAATCATGAATCCGGGGAAGGTGGTGGGGTAGCGGCTACCAATTGCTGATGATGCCATGGACATCGGCGAGGCGGCCACCGCACTGATCAAGCCAACCAGGGGGTGTAGCGGCTCGGACAGACAACCAGAACGTGTCACTCCCTGCCGCACCTTTGTGCTGAGGTGTCACTCCGATGACATGCCGGAGCAGTGTTTCCTTGGAGATCGCCCAACACTGAGCGTCGAACGGTGAGATGCCAAGACAGATGGCGTACTCGTAGTTCTGGTCACGCAACTGCTGGAACTTGAAGACGCCCGACTTCCAGAGTGTGGAAAACTTGATCTCGACTCGTTTGCCGGCGATTACTCGATCAGCTTCGGAGTCTCCGCTTTTGGTAACGTCAAACCCCTTCGCGGCACACCACCCTGCGACTAACTGTTCTCCGATCTTGCCGACCTGTCTGGATGGTCGGGTCTTGATCCACTTGAAGGGACTATCAGACCACGGGTCAGCTTCGGCGCTCTTCATGTAGTCGTCGCGGAGGGTGCCCGCGATCGACGCCAGCAAACCGACCTCCGAGTCCCTTATCGGGCCCCTCGGTTCCGTGGTCATTGCCTTGCTCCGAACAGGTCGTGTTGGCCACGTGGCTCTTGGAGACCGGAGGGATCGAATCCTTCCCAGCGAACTTCGCTTACGTCCGCAAACCGCCTCGCCATGACCTCCAGCGCCTCGGGGTTGTTGTCCACCAAGATAAATCGGCGTCCGAGTTCGTGGGCGGCCATGCCGGTTGTGCCGCTTCCCGCGAAAAAATCCAGAACCACGTCATCGGGCCGTGAAGATGCCGTAACGATGCGCCGGAGAATGCCCAGGGGCTTCTGCGTGGGGTACCCCGTTCGCTCGGCTCCGTTGGTCGGAACGATCGTGTGCCACCAAGTGTCGGTCGGAAGTTTGCCGCGGGCGGCCTTGTCGGGTCCAACCAAGCCGGGGGCCATGTAGGGGATGCGCTCAATCTCGTCCACATTGAAGACGTAGTTGCCCACATCCTTGACGTAAAAGAGGATGTTGTCGTGCTTTGCGGGCCATCGCGTCTTTGGTCTTGCTCCGTAGTCGTAGGCCCAGATGATCTCGTTCAGGAGATTCTCCGGGCCGAACAGGTCATCCAGCAGAAACCGGCAGCGGTGAACTTCCCGGTAGTCGACGTGCAGGTAGAGCGATCCATGCGGGGCCAGAATCCTGTAGGCCTCGCGCAGCCTCGGCTCCAGGAAGGCCGGGTAATCGTCGAACCTGTCCTGGAAGCGTTTGGTGCCAAGCGTGGAGGTCTTGTAGCGAGTTCCCTGAAAACCGGTTCGGTCTCCGTTCCTGGACCGTGTCGTCCTGATGCGAGTGCGGCTCTGCGTTCTTCCGGTATTGAACGGAGGATCGACGTAGATAAGGTCGACCAACCCATCTGGAAGACTGCGAAGCACTTCGAGGTTGTCGCCAAGCACGATCTGGTTCACCAACTGCTCCTGTAGTAGGTTCCGTGTTCAGCCCTTCATCGGGTAATGGATGTTCCGCGACGATTGACGGCAGCCAACGGTCTTCCGACGGCAGCGACGCCATGTCATCAATATAGGCGGTAGTCATCTGACACGCTGGCGCGCCATCCCCCCTTCTCTCAATCCGCCCCCCGAACCCGCCCCAGTCCGGCCCCCGCCCCCGCGCCCACGATCACCAGAAGGCCGCCCAGGACGATCAGCGGAACCGTAGCGCGGCGCGTGGCGTCGCCCGCCTTCTCTTCCTCGAGGCGAAACTTCGGCAGGTGGGGAATCACGCTGGCGCTCAACTGCTCGCCGGCGAGGATCGGAGGCACGAAGAACTGGCGCCACTCTTCGACGAAGGCCTTTGCCTGAGACTGGAAGCTGGCGAAGCGCGCGTCTCCCGTTCCCGCTGCGTCGATGAGAACCTCCTGGGCCAGGAGCGCCGGCGAGAGGAAGCGGTAGCGGCGCACCAGCGCGATCTGTTCGGCGCGGCGCGCGTCGTGTTCGCCCGTTACCTCCTCCAAACGGCTGTTGACGGCGTCGGTGGCGGCCCATATGAGCGCGCCCATTTGGGGTTGTTCGTCGGCCACCACGCCCTCGGCCATCTCGGGGTGGTCCTCCAGATAGCGGGCGAGGAGTTCGCTACGCTGGTTCACGACTTCGTTCGAGGCCTCGCGCTGGGCGGTGATCATCTGAACCCGAGATGGCAGCGGGTGCAGCAGACCGGCCGCAATGTTGATGGAGGCGGGCAGCACAACCACCAGGACCAGCCACGCGCCCACCAGAACCGTGGCGTTCCATGCGGACGAGCGCTTCAGGCTGTTGACCCAGGCCGCGAGCGCAAACCAGAAGATTGTGTATGCGACGACGGTCGCGCACCAGAGCAACACCCTTCCGGGCGAGGCGAAGCCACCTGTGGCCAGTGCCCCGGCCAGCGAAATCGCCAGCGCCATTCCCGCAACCAGAGACAGACGGAACGCCAGCTTGGCCGCCACGATGCCGCGAACCGAGACGGGTTGCGAGAGGGTCAGCGCCAGCGTCCCCTGTTCGCGTTCCTCCGAGAGGACGTTGAAGCTCAGCGCCAGAACCAGAAGCGGAAGGAGATGGACGACGACGAAGGCCAGGTCAAAGCGCCCCACCATCAGGTTG
This sequence comes from Gemmatimonadota bacterium, assembly GCA_022822325.1. Taxonomy (GTDB): domain Bacteria; phylum Gemmatimonadota; class Gemmatimonadetes; order Longimicrobiales; family Gaopeijiaceae; genus Bin94. The sequence goes on from JAJEBW010000014.1 coordinate 78,187, forward strand.
AGCGGATTTTCGACCTCGCCGTTCTGCTGGAAGGACGACGACTCGTTGGTGTAGATGTGCACGTCGTAGTAGTACGGCAGGAGGTCGCTCTGTCCGACTGCCAGCGCCGTGAGCGGACCCGGGTCCAACACTGCGGTGTGGCTCGCGCTGGGCCCTCCCAGCACATAGGGCGAGCGGGGATCGGCGAAGGGAGAAATCGGTTCGCCGCCATTTGCGATGTCGATCAACTCGCTCTCGATGGCGTCGGCCCGCTCGGTGTTTCCGGCCTGAACGGCCTCGACGGTGCGCTCCAGAAAGCGGGTCCAGACCACGCCGTTGACCAGGGCGTAAACCAGGAGGAGGGCGAAGAGCCCGAGCGCGATCCGCAGCGCCCGGTCGGCCATGAGCAGACGCCATTCGTTTCGGAGGACGGTGCGCCAGATCATCCTAACCCACCTCCGCGCGCCGAACCCGCGCCGCCGCCGCAAGGATCGTTCCCACCAGCCACCCACCCAGAACCAGGAGCGACAGAGCTCGGTTGCCCAGCACCCAGCCCAGCGTCGGAGCGGCGTAGCTCAGCGGCGGCGTCGCTTCCCAGAGCTCCCGGCCCGCCGTGTAGCTGAAGTCTCCGCTGGGCGAGTTCGCGGCCATGTCGCCATTCATCCGTCGCATCACATCCCGCCGGTACTCCTCGGCGGCGGTCGCAAAGTGCCGGTGCTGCTCGACGTCGGTTCCCGCCAACGCCATGGAGAGCGTGCGCACCGCAAGCAGGGGCGCAATCACCGCGAGCGCTTCATGCACGGCCCCCTGGCGCTCGAAGGCGTCCCACAGCGCGCCGTAGTTGCGATCGAAAATCCGGTTGCCGAACTCCTCGCTCTCCTGCAGGTAGACCCCCACATCGTTGACCGGCAGCTCGTCCACGCTTTCCACACCGTACTCCCGCAGCAGGCGCTCGGTCGACGCGGCCCGGTCCGGGGGGAGAATGTCCTCCACGCCGGTAGCCATCTCGCGTTCCACGGTGCGCGCGAACTCGAAGGCGGAGGGGGTCGGATGAAGCCACTTCGAGAGATCGACCGCGACTCGGGGCGCCACCAGGCCGTTCACAACCCAGACGGCCAGAAGAACCACCAGCGCGGTGCGCCCCGAACGGGCCCAGGCCGAGACAGCCAGGGAAAGCGCCAGAAAAGCGCCGAAGTAGCCCAGATAGACGACTGCCAGAACCGTGCCCCGGGCGAAGGGAGACGCCGCCGGACCGGGACTTCCGACCACAAGCGCCGCCGCTCCCACCGCGGCTGCCGGCACCAGCAGGAGAGCCAGCGCCCCGGAGATGCCCAGCGCCTTCCCCCAGGCCAGCTCGCGCCGCCCGACTCCGGTGGCCAGCAGTTGCCGCAGCGTACCGTTCTCGCGTTCGCCGGCCAGTGCGCCGAAGGTCAGCAGAATGATGAGCAGAGGGACCAGGTGCTGCAGAACCTGGGCTGCCGTCAGCGCTCCGATGCGTTGTGCGGCGGTCGCATCCTGGGCCGGGCGCAGAAGGAAGTCGTTCTGCCGGTGGGCCTCGAGCCAAACCGACGTTCCGGTATAGGGATCCACCCCTTCGTCGACGAAGGAGAGCGCCAGCCGCGGCTTGAAGACGTAAACCCCGTAGTGCGCCGCCGAGTGAGGATTCTTCTCGCCCTGCGATTCCCAGTGATCCCGGGCGGTGGCCTGTGCCGCCGCGCGCTCCTGTTGCGCCTGCCGCGCCTGAACCCAGCCATGTCCGAGCGAAACCAGCAGCAGCGCTCCCACCAGCAGCGAGCACCAGCGAAAACGGCCGTCTCGGACCAGGTCGGAGAACTCCTTGCGTATGATGTGCCTTGTCATGATTCCTCCTGATTGTGCGGTTGTCGATTGCGCGGACTGTCCGTCGTTTGCGTTTGCGGACTCTGCGGTCGCGCGGTTCGTCGGTCGTGCGTTTGCCGGTTGCGCAGTCGTCGTCAGTCGTGCATGTGCTCCAGGTAGATCCGTTCCAGATCCGCGTGTCCGATCTCGTCGGTGCTCATCTCGGTGACCAGGCGCCCGTAGCGCATGATTCCCACGCGCGTACCCGTCTCCTTGGCGCGAAAGAGGTCGTGGGTCGCCATGAGGACCGCGACGTCGCGCTTTCGCAACCGCTCGATCAGCCCGGAGAACTCGTTCGAGGCCTTGGGGTCGAGACCGGATGTCGGTTCGTCGAGCAGGAGGGCGTCGGCTTCCTTGGCAATGGAGATCGCGATGCCGATCTTCTGCCGCATTCCCTTGGAGTAGCCCGAGACCCGGCGGTCGACGGCGTCGCGCTCCAGCCCCGCTTCGACCAGAATCTCGGCGAGTCGTTCCCGTCCGGGCGATCCCTTCCCCCCCAACGCGGTGAAGTACTCCAGATTCTCCAGGCCGCTCAGGTTGCGGTACAGCATGACCTGCTCGGGGATGTAGGCGATCCGCTCCTTCGTCTCGCGGTCGTGGGTGGACACGTCCAGACCGGCGATCAAAGCCCGCCCGGCCGTGGGCGCCGCGAATCCCAGAAAGAGGTTGATGGTGGTGGTCTTGCCCGCTCCATTTGGACCGAGAAGGCAATAGACCTCGCCGGGTTCGATGGCAAGATCAAGGGAATCAAGGGCTTGCGTGGATCCGTAACGCTTGCTCAGGCCGCGGGCCTCAAGAAGGGGCGCGCGCCCGTTGGGGGATTCGGGAATCTGCATGGGTCTCCATTTCTCTCGTGTCTGGGTGCGCCGCATGGGGATTGCACCCCGAGTGGGCGGCGTGTCCGGTGCCGTAGCCGGGTGGCGAATGACGGTACCGGGGCGTCCGGCCGAAGCCGGGTGGGCGACCGACGGGGTCGCTACGGAGAGATGGAGGGGGGAGGGGCGCGGCTCTGGCGGGGCGTGCGGTGGGCGACGGAGGGGGCGACCCGATGCCCGGGAAGACCGGGGGCCTGCAGGGCGCCTGGACCGACGACAAATAGCGCCGTTGCGTTCGGCGCCGGCGTGCCGTGATGAGCGATCATGCAGACGGCGCACGGGCCCGCGAGATCCGAGTCGGTGTGCTCGTGCGAGCCCTCGATGGCGGCGGCCAGGAGCAGCGAAAGGGCGAAGGCCAGGGTGGGCACGGCGCACATGTGGCCCGACGATCTCCGAAGACCGACCAAGTGGACCATCATTCGCTCTCTCCCGTCACGCTGGAACGCTGCCTGCGAAGGACGATAGGGCGGGTCGGCGGGCTGATCAAGGGGAAGCGATCCCGTCATCCCGCCGACACAATCGCGCGATGCCAGCCTCCGGCATCGGCTCGCCGCCGTGCGGGGATGCGTCTTCCGGCCCCTGCGCGGGCCGGCCAGGGTGGGAGCCGCGAAAAGATGGCGCGCGCGCAACCCCCCAACGCGATCCCTGGCCCCCAAAGTCCGACTGCCCCGGCGTTGCCCGGCGATCGCCAACGGCTTGACCTGAATGCGCCTGCGGGCATAGGCTCTTCCCATGAAGCGACTGAAGCGACGCCAAACCATTCTCGCGCCCCTCCTTGTGCTGTGGGCATGCGCGCCAGGCGGGGACCCGGATTCCGCGCGATCTCCCCGGCCCCTCGACCTCGCCCTCGAGAACATCTACGGCTCCCGCACCCGCGCCGGCGCGAGCGAGATCAGCCCGGACGGACGGTATGTCGCGGTATCGGCCACGGGGCCGCAGGGGTCCGGGATTTATCTGGTGGAGACGGGGGTGGGAGGGGACCGCGAACCGGGGGCGGCAACCGGGAATCGGGCGTCCGCAAGCGGTGGCTCGACAATGGCGGCGGCGGGCGCATCCGGTTCCCCGGGCACCGGCGAGTTCTGGGTGGCGGGCAGCTCTCCGGCGTGGTTTCCGGAAAGCAACCGCATCGTCTATCGGCGGGGCGGCGATCTCTGGATGGTGGCGGTGGGAAGCGGCGAACCGGTGCGGCTGACGAGCGACGAACACGACGAACGCGCGCCGAGGGTCTCGCCCGATGGACGGCGGATCGCCTTCTACTCGGGCCGCTCGGGGCACCAGGACATCTGGATGATTGCGCTGGACGGGTCCGCCGATCCGGTCCAGGTCACCTTCGACGCCTTCGCCCCGGACGACTTTCGCTGGTCTCCCGCGTGGGCTCCGGACAGCCGCCGCATCGCCTACATCTCGAACGCGTCGGACTACTGGCACGACGACCTCTGGGTGGTGGACACCGAGACGCTTGACGCCCGCCAGCTCTCGCGCACCCTGATGGCCTCCACCGAGCCCGTCTGGTCGCCCGACGGCACGAAGATCGCGCTGCTCGGCACCCACAAGGACGGCTACTGGTACGAGGACCTCGCCGACATCTTCGTCATCGACCCGGCCACCGCCGCCGAGCGCACAGTTGCCATGCAGATTCATGCCACGGACTGGCTGCACCGCATGCGCATCTTCTGGTCCGGCGACGGCGAGCGCATCTTCTTTCCCTATCACGAACGGGGCGATTTCGATCTGTGGGCGGTCCCCGCGCGGGGAGGGGTGGCCACGCGCGTCACCAACATGGGCGGGTCGCTCGGTTCGATCTCGGCCACCGCCGGCGCCGGTCTCTTCGCCTTCACGCGCGCAACCCCCACCCGCGGCCCCGACGTCGATCTCATCCCGGCCACCGGAGGCCCGCTCCGCCGCCTCACCCGTTTTGCGGCCACCTGGAGCACCGTTGTTGATCCGGTCGAGATCTCCTTTCGCAGCTACGACGGCCTCTACATCCAGGGCTTCCTGTACATGCCCCCCGGTCGCGCCTCCGGCGATCGTCACCCGGCGCTTGTGCAGGTGCATGGCGGCGGCACCAACTCGTACCTGCACGGCGAAACCTCTTCGAGCAGTACCTGGCGTCAAAGGGCTATGTTGTGCTGGCGGTCAACTATCGCGGCGGCTCGGGCTTCGGGCGCGAGTTCCAGGATCTGGGCATCAACGACTGGGCGAATGGTCAGGCGCGCGATGCGGCGGCGGCCGGCGAGTTCCTGCGCACGCTTGACTTTGTCGATGGCAAGGTGGGAATCTACGGCTACAGTTACGGCGGCATCACCAGCATGGCCGCGATCGCGCGGGCGCCGGGCGTCTTCGACGCGGCGGTGCCGATGGCCGGCATCTACGACTTTGGCGACGCCTACGCCAACGCCGACCGCCTGGGACGCATCTTCATCAGGACCGGTCATTCGGGGTCGCCCGAGGAGCAGCCCGGAATCTACGCCGTGAGCAACACCCTGGCGCGGATCGCCGACATCGACACGCCTCTGCTCATCATGCACGGAGAGCTGGATGTGCGCGCGCCCTACCGCCAGTTCGAGATCGCGGTCGCCGAGCTGGAGCGTCACGGCAAGGTCTTCGAGAGCCGCAGCTATCCGGGAGAAACCCATGGTTTGCGGCCAGCCGCCCGCATCGACATGTACAGGCGCGCCGAGGAGTTCTTCGACCGGATGTTGAGGGGGGAGGGGTTGTAGGCGCGGGGGGAAACGGCTTCACCCCTGCCCGCACACCACCGGCGCCTCGTAATCCAGTCCCAGCAGGCGAAAGTAGTTCTCCCCCAGCGCGATGTTGCGGAAGGCCTCGTCGTCCACGAACCGAAGAATCCGGCTCGTCACCTCGAGCTCGGTCCGGTACACCTCGAAGTCCTTGTCCGACGACGCCAGAAAATCGGTCCCGGGCAGAATCCTCTCGGAGTAGCGGTTGAGAAAGTCAACGTACAGGTGCTGCTCCCCGGCGCGCGAAAAATAGCTGTCGTCGATCACCCGCCAGGTGATGTCGAGCATCAGGTTGGGATGGCGGTCCAGCGTTGACTCCATGAGCCCAATGTGGTCGGCGCCCGGCATTGTGGTCAGCTCGCGCGACAGTCCCATGTGCATCCATATGACACGGTTGTCGGGATAGCGGTCCAGCACCTCCTGCATCAGCGGAAGGAAGCGGGTGGGCTCCTCTTCGCTGCCCAGATCCGAATGAATGGCGATCGGAATGTCGCGTTCGCGCAGGATTCGCATGAAGGGCGCCCATGCGGCGATCGTCTCGCGCGGAACCGCCACGTGACCATTCCCGAAGAGCGCCTGCTTGACCAGATTGACCTCGCCCATCCAGCGAAACATTCCGGGGAACTCGTCTTCGAGCAGCTCGATGCCGGCCACAACCGACTCGGGGTCCGAGAGATCGGGGAAGGTCATGGCCAGAGTCAGATGGATGTCGTCGGGCGGATCGGCAAGCATGCTCTGCGCGTTGGCGAAGTCGTTCTTGAGGGTGGGAATGACGGGGGTGCCGATGCAGTCCAGGTAATAGGTGCAGGGGGAATCGATCGGGAGCATCTGGCCGATCCCGTAGATGTTGGCGAAGCGGACGCCGGTCTCGCGCAGATAGCCCATGATCTCGTCGAAGGGGACGGGGGGACCGCCGAAGGGCCGGACATGAAGGTGGCTGTCGACGATGGCCGTTTGCGGTTGGGTGGCGCGGTCGTAGCAGGCGGGGGCCGCGGCGGAGGGCGAGAAGGCGTCGAGCGGGTGGGGGGAGGGGGAAGCGCAACCGGCGGCGGCGAGGAGGAGGAGTGCGGCGAAGAGGGTCCGAATGGCGGGTCGCGGGGCGGCGCTTCCTTCGGGGTCGTTGCCGGAGAGGAGGGCCGCGCCCGGAGCGAGCGAGGCCGGGACTGGTCGAGTTCCGTTCATTTGCAAGTTGCTGTTCATTTGCGATCTGGTCATCCGCGAAGCGCTGGCGGGTGGATTTCCGGTCATCCGCAAGTCTCCGGTCGTCCGCTAGTCTCTGGTCATGTGCAAGTTTCCGGTCATCCGACAAGCCTCTCTTCCGGCCGGCTTCGCGCATCGGGTCGCGGTCTCCGGCACGCGTCGGCGATTGCGGGCGGCGAGCGTGGAATGAAGCCGATTTCGCTTGCGGACGCAATTCGCTCCCGGACGCGATCGCGCAAAGGGGTTCACGCGGCAGCGCGGAGGCAGGGCCTGGATCGACCCGCGGCGGAGGGACACGGGCAAGGCCGGATCGCACGGACCCGGCCCTACACCGTCGCCGTCTTCCATCTTCCGCGGCGGAAGAGCCACGCGCTGATCACGGCCAGCATCGAGAACGAAATCGTCATGGCGATGAAGACGCCGGTGGGCCCCAGCCCCAGGGTGAAGGAGAGGAGCAGCGCCAGCGGGATCTCCACCAGCCAGAAGCAGATGAAGTTGAGGATGGTCGGCGTCCAGACCGCGCCCGCGCCGTTGAAGGCGGCGGTCAGCACCATTCCGTAGGCGTAGAAGACGAAGCCGATCGAAACGATCCTGAGGCCGGTGATCGCCGTGGCGGACGCTTCCCCCGTTCCCCCGAACAACCCCACGATGGCCGGCGCGAGGGCAATGAAGAAGACGCTCACCGCGCCCAGGAAGTAGAGGTTCATTCGGCAGGAAATCCACGCGGCCTTCTCCGCCCGGTCCGGATCCCCCGCCCCCAGTCCCTGCCCCACCATCGTTGCGGCCGCGTTCGAGAGCCCCCAGGCCGGCAGAATCGCGAAGATGATGACCCGGATCGCGATCGCATACCCGGCCAGCGCCTCGGCCCCGAAGATCGCCGTCACGCGGGTCAGCCCGATCCAGCTTGCCGTGCCGATGAAGGTCTGAAGCGTTCCCGTCGCGGAGAGTCGCACCAGCCTGGCCATCAGCGCCGGTTGCACGCGCAGGTGCGAGCGGCGGAGTCGCAGCGCGCCGCCACGGTCGACGGAGCCCCGGGCGATCCGGCCCCATGAGATTCGGCCCCCGGAGAACAGCGTGTAGAGCTGAACCAGAACCGCCGTCCCGCGCCCGATCGTGGTCGCCACCGCGGCGCCCTGGATGCCCAGCTCGGGGAAAGGTCCGATCCCGAAGATGAGGAGCGGATCGAGCACAATGTTGAGGCCGTTGGCAATCCACAGCACCCGCATCGCGATCGCCGCGTCGCCCGCGCCCCGAAAGGCCGCGTTCTGCAGGAAGAGGAGCAGGATGACGACATTGCCGCCCAGCATGATCCGGGTGTAGGGCAGGGCCGTGGCGGTCACGGCTTCGTCCGCGCCCATGAGATGCAGAATGTCCGGCGCGTACACCAGTCCCGCCCAGCCGAAGAGCACCGCCAGGATCAGTCCCAGAATTACCGCCTGCGCCGCCCCGCGAGCCGCGCCCTCCGCATTGCCTTCCCCCGTGCGGCGCGCCACCAGCGCGGTCACCCCGATGCTGAGCCCCATCGCCACCGTGTAGATGATCGCCAGCACCGACTCGGTGAGCGCCACCCCGGCCATCGCGTGGTCGCCCAGCCGCGACACGAAGAAGATGTCCACGACGGCGAAGAGCGACTCCATCACCATCTCGAGCACCATCGGAATGGCCAGCAGAATGATCGCGCGGCGCAGCGGCTGGCGGGTCGGATCGCCGCCGGTTCCCCGGATCGCGTGCAGGGCGAGGGTCCACCAGCGTTCGGGGGACTGGTCGGCCGCGCTCTCCGCGTCCTCTGCCCGCGAGGGAGGTTGGTCCGGCTTTCGCGGCGCCGTCTTCGCCCTGGCCACCCTCCCCTTGCGCGGGCGCGAATCGTGCGGATCTTCCATGAAAGCGGCCTCCGGGTTGCCGGATTGGTTTGTCCCGGCCCATGATCTCTCCAATTGCGGGACCGACGATTGGCTGAGGACGGACCGGAAGACGGGAATCAAGATGACAGGAAAGACAGAATGACGGGAATGCGGACGAATGGAGCGCGGACAGAGCGAACGTCGGCGGAGCGAACGCGTGTAGAGGGAACGGACATCACCCGTCGCCGGTTTCTCCAGGCCGGAACGGCGGCGGTCGGCGGGCTCGCCCTCGGGTCGTGCGGCTACGGCAGCGATTCCGGCGGCACGGCGTCCCCCGCCCCGCTTCGCATCCTCATCCTGGGCGGCACCAACTTCATCGGTCCGCACCAGGTGCGCGCGGCGGTCGAGCGCGGCCACGAGGTCACCCTCTTCAACCGGGGCCTCACCAATCCGGATCTCTTCCCCGATCTGGAAACGCTGATCGGCGACCGCAACGGCGAACTCGGAGCGCTGGCGGGTCGCGAATGGGATGTCGTCCTGGACAACTCGGCCAACATTCCGCGCTGGGTTCGCCTCTCCACCGAGGCGCTGCGGGGATCGGTCGGCAGGTACGTCTTCGTCTCGTCCACCGGCGTCTACATTCCGTACCTCACCACCGACATTCGCGAGGATGCCCCCGTCGACGCCATCGAGGATCCCGACACCGAGGAGGTCAACGGCCGCACCTACGGCGCCCTCAAGGCGCTGGCCGAGGACGCGGCCCGCGAGGCCTTCCCCGACAATCACCTTGTGCTGCGCCCGACCTACATCGTCGGCCCCGGCGATCCCACCGACCGCTACAGCTACTGGCCGGTGCGGCTTGCGCGCGGCGGCGAGGTGCTTGCCCCCGGCCGTCCCGACGATCCCATGCAGCATGTGGATGTCCGCGACCTGACGGCATTCATGATCAGGGCGTTGGAGGACGGCCTGACCGGCACCATGAATGTGGTCGGCCCGCGGGAGCCCCTCACCATGGGAAGCCTGCTGGAACGCACGCGCGCCGCGGTGGGCTCCGACGCCGAACTCGTCTGGCTGGACGCCGCCTTCCTGCGCGAGAACGGACTACCCGCGCTCACCTACTGGACCGAGCCGGCCGGCGACTACCTCGGCATGATGCAGGTGAACGGCGACCGCGCCTTCGCCGCCGGCTTCGAGATGCGGCCCCTGGAGGAGACCGCGGTCGAGACGCTGGATTGGTTCAACGCCCAGGACGCCGAGCGCCGGGAGCTGCGCGCGGGACTGGACCCGGAGCGCGAGGCGGAGCTGATCGCGGCCTTTCGGGCGGGGGGAGGCTGAGGCGGCCCGTCGGTGATCAAGTACATCGGCTCGAAGAGGCTGCTCATTCCTCACATTGTGCGGGCGGTGGACGCCTTCCCGGGCGTGTCGACGGTGCTTGATCTCTTCTCGGGCACATCGCGCGTAGGGGTGGCGTGCAAGGAACGGGGATACCGGGTTCACGCCAACGACCACTTGTCCTACGCGGCGACGCTGGCGCGCTGCTACATCGAGGCGGACGCCCGCGTGCATGGCGAGAGGGCCCGCCGAATCATTGACGAGCTGCGGCGAGCGCGGCCGGTGGACGGCTACTTCACCGAGGTTTTCTGTCGCCGTTCGCGCTTCTTTCAGCCGAAGAACGGGGCGCGCATCGATGGAATCCGCGAAGAGATCGAGGGCATGTCGCTGGAACCGGCGCTCAAGGCGATTGCGCTTGCATCGCTCATGGAGGCCGCCGACCGCGTGGATTCGACCACCGGCGTGCAGATGGCCTATCTCAAGAAGTGGGCGCCGCGGTCGCACAACGACCTTGAGCTGCGGATGCCGCGATTGTTGCCGGGCGAGGGCCGCGCGTCGCAGCTTGACGCAATCGAGGCGGCGGCGACGATCGACGCCGACCTGGCCTACCTGGATCCGCCCTACAATCAACACAGCTACATGGGCAACTATCACATCTGGGAGACGCTCGTGCGCTGGGACAAGCCGGAACACTACGGCGTCGCCTGCAAGCGCACCGAATGCCGCGACTACCGCAGTCCCTTCAACCGCAAGCGCGAGATCGCCCAGGCGATGAAAGAGGTTGTGGATGCGGTGCGGGCGCGATGCCTGCTCGTTTCATTCAGCGACGAGGGCTATCTGCCGCAAACCGAAATCGAGGCGATTCTGCGCGGGCGCGGCGCCGTGCGGACGGTCGCGATCGATCACAAACGCTACGTCGGCGCCCAAATCGGCATCCACAATCCCGAGGGCAGAAAGGTGGGCAGGGTAAGTCACCTGCGAAACCGCGAGATCCTGTATCTGGTTGCACAGGACGAGGGCGTGGTGCGGCGCGTGCGCGATGCGGTGACGGCGGGGGTGGGGGAGGGGCAGTTGGCGCTGTGGTGACGCGACCTCACATCTCCGCCCGCCGAAAGATCGAGTGTCCCATGAGGTTGGCCAGGAGTGCGCTGCGCGACCGGCCGAGCAGCACGACGGGGCCGCTCCAGCGGGGGGCGTCGGGGGCGGGGGGGGCGTCCTCGAGGCTGACGACGAGCACGATCTTGTTCCAGTGGACCGGCGCGAAGAAGGGTTGGCCGGGGGTTACCGGGCCGAGCCGTTCGATGCGGTCGAGGGCGGGAGTGGCGATCCAGGCGATGTAACGGGGCGTTGCCGGAGCGCTCGGGTCGCCGGGTTGGGCGCCGTCATGAGGGGCTGCCCCGGGGTGCCGACCGCCGGGCCGGGCGCCGCCAGCGGTTGAGAACTCGCCGGAACCGGGACCGTCGGGCCCGCTGGCGAGCGCAGGCAGATTCACCACCAGGCGCAGCTCGTGCTGGAGGTGGCCGGAGCGCATGACGGCGAGGCCGAAGGGGGACCACGCGCCGACGAGCTCGGCCAGACCGCAGCCGCTGCGGCCGGCGGGGGCGGCCAGATTGAAGCGCGCGAGAGGAGCGAGATCGGCGGTGGCGAAAGCCTGGACGGGTTCGCACGGAGCCACAACGGGCTGAGCCGCGGCCGCGCCCCCCGCAAGAGACGATGCAAGGGCCGCGCAAAGAAGGGTGCCCAACCGCCTCGCCGGCAGACCCGCGGATCTATGGAATGACGCGGCGCGGCGCATTGTCCCAATCCTGCACGCTCGATACATTCGGCATTCCCCAGTCGGCGCCGTTCCACCCGTCGAATCCGTCGAGCTTCATGATGTGCACGCCGGTCGTGAAGTCGCTGACCACAATCAACCCATCGGCGTTGCGCACGTCGATTCCCCAGGCGCCATTGAAGCCGGTGTTGCCCTCGCCCAGGGTGCGCGGGTCGAGTCCGCGGCGCTCCGGTCCCTGGTAGGTGTCGAAGTAGCCGACCGTGGACGGGTTGGTTGGATCGCGCATGTTGAAGACGAACAGGCCATCCTCGAAGGACGACACGAAGACATAGGGCCAGCGCATCTCGTGATTGTGCGTGAATCCCTTCCAGTTGGGCGTCCAAACCGCCATCTCTTCATTGATCGTCTCGACCTCGCCCGAGAGCCCCGGTTGCAGGTCGTAGAGGCGCACCGGCGAATAGAGGTACTCGGTCTGCCCGACGGCGTACCGGTGATCGGGGGTGGCGCTCATGGTGTGCGCGAGCTGTACGCCGAGAACGCCGACGATCGAGGTCGCCAGCACCGGATTGGCGGGATCGGTTACGTCGTAGACGTAGTAGCCGTCGAGTCCCGCGCCGTAGGCCATGTCCTTCCCCGTCGCATGGTCGAAGGCGACATAGAAGTCGTGGTAGCCCTGGAGCATCCCATAGGGGGATGGCGTCGCCGTCGAGGGCCAGGGCATCCGGCCGACGAGACCCTGCGCGCTGTCCTGTGCGATGAACTTCGACATGTCGTAGACGTTGGCGTGTTGGCCGCTGGTGGTGGCGAAGAGGAGCGGCGCGCCCGAGGAGTGCTTGTACATGAAGATGTTGTGGAATCCGCCCGGAGTGTCCGGCGCGCGAATGCGTCCGACCTCGGCGATGCCTGCGGTGTCCGGCAGCGAGGTCACGTCGAAGACGATCGCGCCCAGATCCACATTCGGGCCGCCGGGGGCGAACTGCACCGACTGCACCAGGTAGTAGCGGCCGTCGTGCTTGAAGTACTTGGGGTCCATGCCGCCCAGACCGACATGCAGCTCCGCGTCCTCGATCCGCCACTCGTAGATGACCTCGGCGTTGTCGGGGTCGGCGACCGAGATGACGTCGAAGCCGAAGGTGGGGTTCATGATCCGGCTGGCGTAGATGAAGGGCCGGTGCAGCTCCTGCTCGATCTCGACGTCGGAGCGGCTGAACTGCGGGCCGACCTCAAGCGGCACGTGCTTGAGGCGCTGCAGGTTCGAGGTGTTCTCGCGGGTGGGCCCTTCCTGAGCGGCGGCGGGCGGCGCGGCGAGGGCGGCCGCGGCGAGGAGGGCGAGGGGGAAGGCGAGAACGGCTCGGCTGAGATGGCGGCGCGTGGCCATGGGGTCGGGCTCCTGCGGATTGGGGGTCGCGATTGACAAGGATTACAGTACGACGAACGGGGCCGTTGGCGCGAGGTAGTGGGGGCGGAGACGGGACAGGCTCGGTCCCGAACGCCGCGCCGGCCAACAGCGACAAGAGCTACCTGGCCTACATGGCCGCGCGCCTCCTCGAAATGCGCCCGGGCGCCCGAAGCACGCTCGGCGTGGAAGGAGCTGGCCGCGATGAGGAACCGGCTGGGAGCCGAGCAGTCCCCCCGACCCGCCCTCACCTAACCCAGAACGACCCCATCATGCCCGCGTCCAGGTGCTCGGCGATGTGGCAGTGGATCATCCATTCGCCGGGATTCGAGGCCTCCATGAGGATGTCCACGGTGGAGCCGACCGGAACCAGCACGGTGTCCTTCCAGGCGAGATTGCGGTTGGGGACGCCGTCGCGCGAGAGGACGAGGAAGCGCTGGCCGTGCAGGTGAATGGGGTGATGCATCGGATGGAAGGCGCCGGCGTCGTTGCGAAGCCGAATCCTGACCACGTCGCCGAGGGAGAAGCGCCAGTCGATCTCGGCGTTCTCGGGGGCAGGCGCCGCATCTGCGGCATGGGCGGCGTCCGCGGCAACGACTGAATCGCGCGCATCGGCCGGGCCGAAAGGGTTGCTCTGGCCGGTGACGTCGCGCAGGATCCAGCGCACCTCGTTCGATGTGGACAGCCAGTTCATGTTGGGCATGCCGTCGGTCCATTCGACGGGGGGCCGGTAGATGGTGTCGATGGAGATGAACTGCTGCACAAGTATGGGGAGCCCCTCGATGTCCACCGTAAGAAGGAGTTCCCGGTCCGGGGGGCGATCGAAGTGCGGACGGAATCGCGCAAGCTCAACGGCGAGAACGCTGTCCGGTCGCATTCGGGCGTGGGCCGCGGCGAGGTCGTCGGCCTCCTCCACCGGATTTCCTGCAACCGTGACCGCGCCCAGGGTGTCGATTGCGGTGTAGAACTCGCCCCGCATATGGTCCACCGCCTGCACCTGGTTGAGCAACGCGAAGGTTCCGGTCCGGGGGAAGCGAACCTCGACGATGTAGCGCTCGGCCGGCGCGATCACAAGCGATTCCACCATCATCTCCCGCTCGAAGCGCGACAGGTCGGTCGCCACGAGCTTCATCTCGTGACCGGCGAAGTTGAGGTTGTAGCTGCGCGTGTTGGAGACGTTGGTGACGAAGAAGCGCACGACCTCGCCGGGACGCACCGTTGCGCCGTAGCGCTCCTCGCCATTGACCAGCATGACATTGCCGAAACGCCCCATGATGCTGAAGTTGGCGGCGCCCCTGCCCCAGGGAAGCAGCTCGTCGCCATCGACAAGAAGGTCGTCCACCATGATGAACTCTTCGCGGCTGGCCGGACCGAAATAGTCGTCGCGCGCGGGATCGACCATCATGTTGCCGTAGAGACCGCCGTCCTGCTGAATGTCTTCGCGCACATGCGGGTGATACCAGTAGAGGCCCGCGTCGGGGAAGACGATCTCGTAGGTGAACTCGCCGCCGGGCGGGACGGGTGGCTGGGTGACGTCGGGAACGCCGTCGAAGCGGTTGTCGAGGCGGAGGCCGTGCCAATGAATGGTGGAGGGGAGGTCGATTGCGTTGCGGAAGCGAACCACAACGCGGGTGTGCTGGCCGACGCGCAACAATGGCCCCGGGTATTGGCCGTTGAAGCCGTACATGACGAAGGTGCGTCCGCCGATCCTGCGTTTCACGATGCGGGCCTCGAGCGCAATCGTGTCGCCGTCGGCGAGGTGGACGATTTCGCGCGGGGTTGCCCAGGCGAGCGAGGCGGTGTCGATGCCTTCGCCGGGAAGAAAGGGGTCGACCGAGGGGCTGACTCCCCGGAGTCCCGGCAACATGGGGTTGCGCAGCATGGGGATGATCATCTCGCCGGATGTGCGCACCGAGTCCATCGGCATGGCCATCTGCATCTGCATCGTCGCGGCGCCGGAGCGGGCGGTGTCCTGGGGGGCGGGGGAATGCGCGAGGGCTGCGGCGGGCGTGGCGAGCGCGGCGGCAGCGGCGAGGGCGAAGGCGGCGGGGCCGCGGAGGGCGAAGAAGCGCACAACGGGGGAAGGCATGGCGGGCGCCGGGAAAGTCAACGGGCGAGGGGGGCGGTGGGGCAAGGGTCGGCGGGGCAAGGGTCGGCGAGACCGGATTGGGGGGACCCGGCCGGGCGGAGAATCAGCGGGACCAGGGGGGGACGACGCGGTTCATGCGCGCATAGGCGATCGCCTGGCCGAGGTGCTCGTTCATGTGGGTGACGAGTTGCAGCAGGACGGCCCAGCTCGCGACGTCGCGGCCGTACAGCTCGGTCGGCGCGGCAAGATCGGCGTCGCTCATCCCGGCGATGACCTTGCGCACATGGTCCATCGATGCGACCAGAATCGGGAGCGCCTGATTCTTCGTGGTCACCTCGTCTTCCAGCGATTCGTAATCGAAGAGGGTTCCGACAACGTCGTCGCCCCTTGCGGCGAGTGCGCCCGGCGGCTCGATCCCGAGATTCAGATGCGGATACATGTAGTTGTAGCTCGCGACGTGCATGTACATGTGGGCCACGCTCATCGTGCCTTCCATCGGCGACCATCCGTACGACTCGGCGGGCATCGCCTCGGCCAGCGCGACGATCTTCCGGGCCGCAGCCTCGAACTGGCCGGTGATCTCTGCGCGAAAATCGGGGGTTTGCGCGGCGGCGGCAGTGGGTGGAAGAAGCGCGGCGAGGGTGGCCGCGAGGAAGATGGGGAGGAGCGGGGGGCGGGTGGCGTTCATGGGGACAGTCCTTTGGGGGGGTGGGGCGGTCCGCGGCCCGGTGGATGAGAGTTGGCCGTGAAGGCGGGGCGGGGGGATTGGGTGGCGGGATGGGAGGGAATCTTGGCGCCGGCGGGCGGCCCGGGCAAATGACCCGTCGCTGGCGGCGCTGGCCTGATGCGGCTAGATTTTTAGTGCCATTTCCAAAAATGCAGTGCCACTTCAAAAAAACCGCGAAAAACCGAAGTGCCGCTTCGCATCTGGCAGCAGATCGGTGAAGTCGGGGCCGGCCGGTTCCGCTCCCGCTTCTGGGTCCATTCCGCTTCCAACGCCTGCCTTCGCCCACCTTCGCCCACTCTCGGTCCATGTTCCAGTCCACGCTGCCACGCAAGCTGATTCTTCCCGAGCCGGGCACCGAGACCTTCTTCCTCTGGGGCCCGCGCCAGACGGGGAAGACGACGCTGCTGAGGCGGCGCTACCCGAATGCGCGGTGGATCGATCTGCTATTGAACGACGAATTCAGGCGCTACGCGACTCGCCCCGAGCTCTTGCGCCAGGAGATCGAAGCGGAGGGCGCCGAACCGGGTCGTCAGGTTGTGATCGACGAAATCCAGAAGGTCCCCGCTATTCTCGACGAGGTCCACTGGCTCATCGAAAACCGTGGAATCCGCTTTGCGCTATGCGGGTCAAGCGCGCGCAAGGTCCGCCGCGGCGCCGCCAATCTGCTGGGTGGGAGGGCGATCCGGTACGAGTTGCGTGGGTTGACCGCGGCCGAACTGGGGGATTCATTCGATCTGGACCGTCTTCTCAACGCGGGATACCTGCCGCGCGTGTACCAGTCTGCCCAGCCCCGCCGCCTGCTCGACGCCTATATCGCCGACTACCTGAAGGAAGAGGTGGCTGCGGAGGGTCTCCTGCGCAACCTGCCCGCCTTTGCGGATTTCCTGGACATCGCCGCGCTGGGCGACACCGAACCAGTCAACTTCTCCAACATCGCGCGCGAATGCGGAGTGTCGAGCCACACCGTCAAAGCGTGGTACGGCATCCTCGAAGACACCCTTCTGGGCCGCTGGCTTCCCGCCTGGCGAAAACGTCCCAAACGACGTGTGGCCACCGCGCCGAAGTTCTATTTCTCCGATGTCGGCGTTGTGAATCGATTGGCCCGCAGAGGAAGCGTTGTGCGCAAGTCGCGAAGCCATGGCAAAGCCTTCGAGAATTGGGTGCACCACGAACTGGCGGCGTGGCTGGCCTGCACCGGCTTCGACGGGGAACTGACCCACTGGCGGCTTCCGAGCGGCGTGGAGGTGGACTTCGTAGTGGGCGAGATGCGGCTGGCCGTCGAGGCGAAGGCGACGGGCGTGGTTGCCACGCAACACCTGAAGGGACTGCGGACGCTGGCGCGCGAGCGCGAGGTGGGGCGGCGAGTGGTCGTGAGTCTTGAACCGCGGGCGCGGCGCACCGGGGATGGGATTGATGTATTGTCGGCGGAAGGCTTTGTGGAACGGTTGTGGAGCGGCGAGCTTGTGGGGGAGTCGTAGTTGCGAATCGGTCCGGGCAATCCGGCCATTTGCCAGGGGATCCGGCGCTTTTCTAAGAGTTGGGCGAGCCCAGGCCCACGAACCGCTCCCTGATCTCCGGCGGCGGCAGGGGACAGGAATCGACGCGCGGAAACCAGCGGTAACGATTGCGGGCGAAGGCGCGATAGGCTGCGTCGCGAAGGGGACGGGGGACGAGAAGCGCGGCCGCGGCAAACGGCCAGGGAAAGCGCAGGCGGCGAGCGATCCGCAGCGCGGCGGTCGAAGCGAAATGGATGCCCTTGCCATCGACCAGGATCATGGCGTCGGGGAGCGCGCCGGGGTTGAGTTCGGGATCGGCTTGCGCGAGGATTCGATGCGCGGCGGCCGAGTGCAGCGGGGCAAAGCGAAAATGGGCGGTGCGGTCGCGTCGAATTACCCAGCGCACCGTCCGGTTGCAGAAGCTGCAGTGGCCGTCGAAGAGGACGACGGGCCGGGACTGCGGCGGCGGATTCGCTTCGAGCATGGGCGGAATCCCCGGCTTCAAATCCTCAGTTCGCGACATCAAATCATCGGACATCACATCCTCGAATAGTGCTGAGAGGACGCCGGACGGCGGGCAACGGGCTGACCAACGAACCTGCCGGACGCACGAATATGGGCGTACGGACTGCGCCTTCAAGATGGCCGCTTCCAGGTCACGGTGTCCAGCAACCCCTACGGTCCCGCGCTTCAGATCACCGGGGACTGCGGGCGGTGGGGGCAGCTTCCGGCGGGGCCCGCCTGCAAAGACGGGGACGCGGTGGCTGGACGGGTGGGACGTGCCGGTCTCCGATGGCGACGCGGTGCTCTTCATGCAGGCGGTGTCGGGGGGGTGAGCGGCGAGCGGGTTTGACAAGGGGGGAAGGCTGGCCTACGGTTTTCGGGCCGGGAAAGCCCGAGCTGCGGATCAACGATGCGCGATGGAGATGGATCGTGACGAAACCGCCGAAAACCACGAATCGGAATCGGCCATGGGACCCGAGGAGATCGTCGGGGAGTGGCTTGTGGAGTGTCGGGAGGTGATGGTCGCCGTCGGGTTGCGGTTCTTCGGAGACGAGGAGTTGGCGAATGAGATGGCTCAGCAGGCGTGCCTCGTGGCGATGAAGCGGGTCCGGAACGACCCGAGTCTTGTTCGCATCGAGTGAGCGCACCAGGACCATGACTATGAGAAACCCGGTCACCCGGCTGCTCGCGATGATCGCAATCGAACTGGCTGCGGTGGGTGCGCTTTCGGAGCATGGAGCGCAAAGCCAGGGCATCGGTCCAGGAGTGTTCGGCCCACTTATCGAGGCTTGCGAAATGGACCGCAGCCCGCTGCAGACTCGGATCATCGTCCAGAGCTCGCTGGCAGGTGCGGACGCTGAGTGGACTGAGGGTGGGTGGGTCGCCCTGGATGACGACTCTGGCGAAGTCCTGTTGCTGGACGAGACCGTCGAATTGACAGAACGTTGGGCAGTCGGGCGATCCGGGATAGGGAGAGCATCGCCGTTGATCGTGGGCGGCAGAACGACGGGGTTCATCAACGAGGAGGGACTGACACTGACGGGTGGCCGCGGGCCGTATCCGATCTTCGGAGAGGCGGACCATGCGGTTGCCGCCGACATGAACCAGGTGATCTATGCGTCGGGAGGGAGCATTTTCACGCTGGACCTTTCCAGCTCAGGGCCGAAGAGATTGTACACTTCACAGGACTTCGGGATCAGCGTGGATGAGACGAAGGGACTGCCTCCCGATGGCCTCGTGCGTAGAGGCGGCGATGGGGCGTTATACGTCGCCTGGCGGGCCCAATCATCGATCTGGAGGCTTGAGGAGAACGGGCTGCCCATGATGGTGGTCCAGCGATGCGTGCCGGAGGCATTGAGGCGTACGCACCTTGATGCGCCATTGATCGACCTTGGACACCTGGGATTCACGGAAGAGGTCAGCATATCAGTATCGTCGATCAGCGACTTTGTCGTCCTGAACTCAGGGGACGTGTTGGTCCTGGGTGAGCTGAAAGTCGGGCCTGTACCGGTTCCGGTTTCCTGGACAAGTGGACGGCCTAAACATCAGGCCGCCTTTCTGCTGAGCTTTTCGCGGGCACGGGCCGGGGTGATGTACCCGTGCCGCTGCAGAAGCCAGCCGTTGTTGTAACGCTCGATGAAGT
>JAJEBW010000031.1 GCA_022822325.1 Gemmatimonadota bacterium
CGGCGGAGCGGAGGCGCCAGACCATGTCGGTGTGGCGTTGGCCGAGGCGCCTGGTGACGAAGCTGGCGGGGAGGCGTTCGAGGGATTCCAGCTCGAAGTGGCGGACGAGGCCGCGGGCGGTCCCCCGAAGGGTGTCGGCGATGGTGCGCGGGTGGCGAAAGAGCCTCTTGTAGGCGGCGTCGTGCGGGGGCCGCCGGAGCGGGGCGGGTTGGTCCGGCATGGTTCTTCAGGGTTCGTGTCGGGTGGCGGGTCCGGCCGGTCGGTCGGGCCGTCGAACCGGGTGCGTCGGTGGGTGCCGGGACACGATCGGCGAATTCCGCGGGCAAGGGAATGTCGAAATGGGACAGCTTGTCGCACCGAACCCCCCAGCGAGTCTCGGCGATGTCCCGATACCCCCCGATCCCCGCAACGCTGCGCAACCGGCAACGCGCATCTTTCACACTGGCAAGGCTTCGCCGCATTTGCTCGCCAACCGCCCGGATTCGCGGAAACGACCCGCCACGCTTTGAGTCCGCCCCGGATCAGGGTAGCTTCGCTGCCATGAAGATCGCCATCTACGGAGCGGGGGGCGTCGGCGGCTACTACGGCGCCGTCCTGGCCCGGGCCGGACACGAGGTCGCGCTCATCGCCCGGGGCGCTCATCTCGCAGCCATCCGCGACTCCGGCCTTTCGGTGCGATCCCCGCGCGGCGACTTTCGCGTCCGTCCGGCAGCCGCCACCGACGATCCGCGCGCGATCGGTCCGGTCGATGCCGTTGTCGTCGCGGTCAAGTCGATCCATCTCCCCGCGGTCCGCAATGGAATCGGGCCGCTCATGGACCCGGCGACCCTGGTCGTGCCGCTCCTGAACGGCGTCGATGCTCACGAGTGGCTGTTGCCCGCGGTGGGGCGCGAAAGGATGGGAAAGGGACTCACCCGCATCATCAGCGAGGTGGCCGCGCCGGGACGAATCCGGCATGTGGGAATCGACCCCTACCTGGCGCTGGCCGAGTGGGATGGCGGTCGTTCCGAACGGGTGGACCGGCTCGTGATCGCGCTCCGCGAGGCCGGGGTCGAGGCCGAGGTCCCACCGGATATCGACGCCGCGCTCTGGATGAAGTTTCTCCTGGTCTGCTCGCTGGGCGGGGTGGGCGCCGCCTGCCGCCTTCCGATCGGCGCCGTGCGCTCGACCCCGGCCAGCCGCGACCTTCTCCGCCGCGCCATGGAGGAGATCGCGGAGGTGGCGGCGGGACGCGGGATTTCGCTGCCGGACAACGCGGTCGCGCGCGGCATGGCGCTGGCCGACACCTTCCCCGCCGAGGGCACGTCTTCCCTTCAGCGCGATCTTGAGGACGGGCTGCCCTCGGAGCTGGATGCCTGGACCGGAGCGGTGGTGCGCCTGGGTGCAACCGTCGCCGTGCCGACCCCCGTCCATTCCTTCGTGCATGCGGTGCTCCTGCCCGGCGAACTGCGGGCGCGGGCCGCCGCCGAAGCCGAAACGCAAGGCCGCTGACGATCCCGCCGGAATCTTCGGTCCGATGCGAAGACGCGACGAAGCGAGCCGGGCCGCGCGGGGAATGGATCCGGGCGAGGCTGTCCGGCCGCCTCCGCAGGGCCCGGAGACGCCGCCGGTGTAGATTACCAGGGGCGGGATCCTCCACGACGGAGATCCCGGAAGGCAAGGAAGGGAGAGCCGAGTTGTGTTCATGACGCCCCGGGTGCAGTTGCTCCTGGTCCTCAACATCGTGATTCATGTGGCGACCATCGCGATGCCCGGGCTGCGCGCCGAACTCGCCTTCGTCCCCGCGCTGGTCCTGCGGCAGCCCTGGACGATGGTGACCTACGCCTTCGTCCACGCCGATCTGATGCACCTTGCCGTCAACCTCCTGATGCTCTTCTTCTTCGGGCCGCGGCTGGAGGAGCGACTGGGGAGCCGGGTGTTTCTTTCCTTCTACCTTCTCTGCGGAATCGGCGGCGCCGTCCTCTCCTTCTTCATTGCGCCGGGAGTGGGGGTCGTCGGCGCATCGGGGGCGATCTTCGGGGTGGTGGTCGGATTTGCGCGCTACTGGCCCCGCGAAGAGATCTACATCTGGGGAATCCTCCCGATTCAGGCGCGGATGCTCGCGATTCTGATGGTGATCTTCAGCCTCGTCGCGGGCATTTCCGGAGCCGAGGACGGAATTGCGCATGCGGCCCACCTGGGGGGGCTGGTGGTCGGCTTCCTTTTCCTCCGGCGCTGGGAACGGCAGCGGCACCGGCGCATCGTCAAGCAGCGGTCGCGGCCCCGGGTTCCGCTGGAAGTGGTGGAGGCGGAGGCGCTCAAACGCTGGGAGAAGACCATTCCCCGGGACCAACTCCACGAACTCAATCTCGAGGAGGTCGACCAGCTCTTGCAGAAAGCCCGCAAGTCAGGCGCCAGAACGCTCACCCGGGACGAGCGCGCCTTTCTGGACCGGATGTCGAAGTTGAAGATCGATCCCGCCGCCAATGCCGGGTAGGGCGGCCTCACGCAGACAGGGAGTTCACCGATGTTCAAAGTCAACTGGCTGGCGGTGATCGCCGCCGGATTCGTGCCGCTGATCGTGGGAGCGCTCTGGTACGGCCCGCTCTTCGGCAAGCGCTGGCTGGCGCTCATGGAGAAGACGGCCGAGGAGATCCAGGAGGGATTCGACCCGTTGCGCACCTATGGCCTGAGCCTCGTGCTGGCGCTGGCGACCGCGTACATCCTGGCCCAGTTGCTTGCCACGACCGGCGGCAGCGGCGGGTCGGCGATGGCGGGGGTTCACGTCGCGCTGATGGCGCTGATCGCCTTCGTGCTTCCGGTCGCGCACCAGGGCGTGGCCTTCGAGAGGCGCAAGGCGGGGCTGGCCTGGCTGAATGTCGCCTACAATGGCGTCGCGCTGACTCTGCAGGCGGTGGTGCTGGCCGTCTGGAGGTAGCGGGGGCCGAGCGGGCGAATCGGGCGCGGTCCACCCCGGGCTCCCGTTTCCTTCAGGCTGAGGCCTTTCCGGCGCGGCGGGCGGACGATCCCCCGGTGCGGCCGGTTGCCCCCTGCGGAACGGCTTCCCCCGTCTCGCGGTCGTAGTCCACGATCCTTTCCCACTCGGAGGCGTCGGAGCGGGCGACGACCGCAACCACATCCTCGCTGTCGCTCGCATTGACGACTTCGTGCGGCACCCCCGGCTCGATGAAGATGAAGTCCCCCGCGTGGTTCACGATCGAGTGGCG
Source organism: Gemmatimonadota bacterium (assembly GCA_022822325.1). GTDB lineage: Bacteria > Gemmatimonadota > Gemmatimonadetes > Longimicrobiales > Gaopeijiaceae > Bin94. The sequence goes on from JAJEBW010000031.1 coordinate 3,207, forward strand.
CAGATGCGGGCCGAAGTCGTGGCGAACGGTTCCCGCAACAATGTAGAGCATCACCTCGAAATCGACGTGGATGTGCGCGAAGGCCACGCCGCCGGGCGGGATGCGGGCCACATTCATCGACAGTTCGCGCGCCGGAACGTTCTTCGCCGACAGTCCCGTCTTGTAGTGGATTCCATTCCAGTCGCGATGAAGGCCCGCCGCGCGGATCGTGTGGATTCCGTGGCCGCCGTCAGGAGTGCCGGGGCGGTCTTCGTTGGGGTCGGCGTGCGTGCGGCGGCGGGTCGTCGCGCCGGTTGCGGTGCCTGCGGGGGACGGGTGGACCCGGTCGGAAGGATCGCTCATCGGGATGCCTCCTGGAGCAGGAGCCGGGCCAGCGAGGCCATGTCGGGCACCTCGCGGGTGGGGCGGGCATCGGAGACCGGGGTCGCGCCGCCGCCTTTCCCGCGCGTCGGCCGGTTTACATGCACGGTGGCGTAGCCGAGCGAGGAGGCGGGGGCGATGTCATGAAAGAGACTCTGAGCCACATGCAGCGTCCGCTCGACCGGAACCCCCGATCGCCGCGCCATCTCGGTGAAGTGCGCCGTCGCCGGCTTGTAGCTGCGCACCTGGGCGGCGGTGACCACCCGGTCGAAGTCGGCGCCGAGCTGCCGGCGGCTGAGGGCGAAGAGGTCGTCGTCCACATTCGAGACGATTCCGAGGCGGTAGCGGTCGGCCAGCCGCGCGAGAGCGTCCACCGTGTCCGGAAAGGGCGGCCAGTCTCCCACCGACGAAGCGAAGGCCTCGCACTCAGCCGGCACCGGACGGAAGCCGAGCGCGGATCCCATCCGTTTCAGCGTCAGCGACAGAACCTCGCGGTAGCTGCGATAGCGCTCGCCCTGCACGACATGCTCCGCCGCGCCGAATGCGGCCAGGATCTCGGCATCGGAACATTCTCGTCCCCGGGAGGCGCAGCAGGGGCGGACCGCGGCGATGATCCCGGCCTCCCAGTCGATCAGCGTGCCGTAGCAGTCGAAGGTGAGGAGATCGAAGCCGTCCGGGTCGAATGGGGGCGCCGCAGGGGAGCGGTGCGGGGGGGCGGGGGACGAGGTCATCGCGAGGGCTCGGGGAGCGGCGCGCGGGCGCTACATGTCGGGGAAGTCGGCGGTGGGACCGAAGAGCTGCGGCACGGGAATGTCGAGCATGCGCAGATAGACTCCGAGCTGGGCCCGGTGGTGAATCATGTGGTCGAGAATGAAGGTGCGCAGGACCACCGATTTGGGCAGGGTGAAGCGCTCCTCGCCCCCGACGAGCATCGTCCAGGTCGAAGCCAGGTCGTCGTCGGAGCAGGATTGAATCGCCGAACGGGCGGCGGCCGCGCTCTCCTCGAAAGCGGAAAGGAGCGCCTCGGTCGTTTCGTAGGCGGGCAGCGGCGGCGGACCGCTTCCGTCGGCGGGCGCGATGTCGAACTCGGAGACGGACAGCGTCGGCATCGTCCAGTTGGGAAGGTTGGCGATGTGCGAGGCGAGTTCGCCCAGCGTCCACGATTTCGCGTGCGGACGCCAGGTCATCCCGTCTTCGGGGACGGCCTGGAGGGTGGCGCGGGAACCGGCGGCGATCTGATCGAATGCGGCAAGGGTGCTGCGTACGGACATGGGCTTAGGTCTCCTTCGGTGGAAGAGGGGCGGAACGGGCGGGTTGGCGGGCGGCGTTCCGGCGACAGGGCAGGCGGGGCAGGGATGGGAGGAAGCGGGCTCCGGCGAATCGTCCACCAAGTATAGCGGTCGGCGCAGGCGGCGGCGGAAGATCGGTGGTTTTGGCGCGTCCGATGGCGGAGGATTCGGTCTGCGCAGGCAACCGGGGTGGACCGTGCCGCTCCGTGTTTGTTCATTGACGACCAGGGATTCGGGTCGCCCGGCGTCGACCAGCCGATCGCTCAGCGCCTTGCGCGGCGGAAGAGCCGGTCCGCGGCCACGGTGGCGGCCGGAGCGGCGACCGCCGCCATGACGAACCCGATCTCGGCCGATCCCGGGAAGCCGTCCTCTTCGTCGGTGAGAGCGAGAGCGATGCCGGGGGCGGCCATGATCGTTCCCGCGATGGCATTCTTCCAGGCCGCGCCCCGCGATCGCTCGGTGGCGCCGATCCGCCCCGCGAGGTAGCCGGTCCCAAGCTGCGGCGCCGCATAGAGAAGGAGTCGCGATCCGGCGTTCGCCAGGGGTCCGCAACGCGCGCCCACAAAGTGCTCCGAGAGTCCGTCGAAGCTCAGGCAGGACCGCGCCGCGACATAACCGGCGAGCAGTCCCAGCGCATTGGCGGCGGCCGTGGTCGCCAGCGCTTCCCCCCACGGATAGGGTTCGGATTCGAGCGCCCAACTGTAGGCGGCTGTGGGAGCGGGTAGGGACGGCGGCGACGGTTGCCCGCCCGTCACGGTCTCGATCACAATGACGCCGTAGCTGGAATCGGCGCCGTAACGGACGCCCGCCTCCCCCGGCGCGACCGCCTCGACGCTGTGGATGTGGGAGATGGGAAGGGTGTTGAGGGTGAGGAGGGCGTTGGCCTGGCGCACGTTGTCGACGACGACGATCGGGGTGCGGCAGCCCTGCGCGGCCAGCGAGGCGGGATCGCGGAACTCCACGCATACGAGTTGGCCGGGCTGGCTGCGACCGCTGCGGACCCGCACGCCCGGGAGAAGCCGCGCGAGGGCGTTGGCCAGGTGGTCGCCGGAACGGGAAATCGCGGCGAGCTGGGCCGCCATGACCGCGCGGCGCGAGGAGGATGTGGGGGGGCGGGGGATTGGATTGGCGGCGAAGACCTCGACGGTGAGGGGTTCCAGGACGATTGCCGTGGGCGACAATCCGACGCGCAGCGCAAGGGTGGCGCCGGGATGGAGAGTCACCTGTTCGCGGAAGGTTCCGTAGGCGAGGTGCGTTACGGCGAGCGCGTACTCGGCGGGAACCAGATCCTCGAACCGGAAGATCCCCGCGCGGTCGGTGACCCCCCGGGCGCGGAGCGCATCCCCGCCCACCCCCACCCGGCCACCATCCAGCGCGATCTCCGCGCCCTCGATCGCGGCCCCGGTGTCTTGATCCACCACCCGGCCACGAAGCGAGGCAGCGCGGTCCTGCGCGGTTGCGGCGAAGGGGATGGCCACCATTGCCGCCACGACCGTCAATCCCCCCATCGCGGCCCATCCCGCACCGGTTCCGAACCGCCGCTGCCGGTCGCGACATGGAGGTCGCGGTCTCCCCGCCCTGCGAACGCCGGGAGCCAACCCGGCCGCCCCGCGAAAATGGAGCGCTACCACGCAATCCTCCATATCCGCCCCCCGCCCCCCGCCGCCCATCCCACGCGGCCACCGTCCGCGAACTCGACCGCCCAAGCGCTCAGATCCGGGATTGTCTGCCAACTCGCGCCCATGTCCGCGGTGAAGGCGGCCCCCGCAGGCGCCACGGCCACCACGCGCCGCGCCCCGAAGGCCCCTCCGGCCGCGCTCCCGTACACCGCTCCCGCAATCGGCGCCGCGCTGGCCGCCGTCCAGCTCCTCCCGTCGTCCGCCGACGCCGCGGCATTCGTCGCCACCACCTCGTCGGCGCGGCCCAGATCGCCGCCCAGTGCCATCACCGGCCGGCCCGCGTCGACCGCCAGGGTGAAGATCCCCGCCGCCTCGCCGGTCGTCATCGGCACCGAGATCTCGCTCCAGCTCGCGCCAAAGTCCTCCGTGGCGAGGATGCGCGCCGAACCGCCCGCCCCCGTCCCGATCCAGCCGTGGCCGCCATCGCCGGTGCGCGCGCATGTTCCGCTGGCCGCGAATCCGCCCTCGCCGTCCCCTGCCTGCGGCATCGCTTCCGGTCCGGTCCGCGCCCAGCTTCGCCCGCCGTCCGCCGTCACCAGAATGTAGGGCGCGCCATCGAAGGAATCCCCGTAGGCGAAGCCGCGGCCCGCGTCCCAGAAGTCCAGGCAGTCGAGGAAGCCCTCGGGTTCGTTCATCAGAAAGTTGAGCCTCCAGCTTGCGCCGCCGTCGGCAGTGCGATAGATGCGCGATGCCGAACCCGAGCCTGCGGTCAGCGCCACCGCCGCGCTCGAGGAGAATGCGTGGATGTCGCGGAACTGGAGCGAATCGCCGCCCGGAGCCGGAATTCGCTCCCAACTCTCGCCGCCGTCCAGGGTGCGCACGATGACGCCGCCATGCCCGCTGATCCACGCCACTTGGTCCGAAACCGGACTGACCGCTTGCAGGACCTGGTCGGTGCCGCTGGCCTGCGCCGTCAGGACGGGCTGCTGCGGAACCGGGCCGCCGCGAACGTCTCCGGGTTCCAGCGCCTGCAAGGTGGTCGCGTCCGCCGCCTCCGCCCCTCGCCGCCGGTAGATCTCGCGCGCGGCCTCGAACTGGGCGAAGACATGCTGACGCTCCCGTTCGGACCGCCATCCGGGCCATGTGCTGGCCATCGCATGCAACTTGTCGATCCAGCGCAACGCGTACTCGGCGGCCTCGGCGTTGCGAATCGGTTGGTCCGCGACCGTCACCCAGACCGGATTCGTGAAGGCCTGCGGATACGAGGTGTCAAGGGGCCAGCGATCGGCGGGCGCCCCCTCCACGCGCAGATGAATCCACCCGCTCGCGCCGATCGTCAGCGGCTCGTCGATCGTCAGCGACCTGCGGTCGCCGGTCGGCCGCCAACTGCGCGCGACCTCGCCATCCACGACCAGCTCCACCCGCTCCACCGGCGCCACACTCCAGATGCGCCCGCGCAACCGCACCTCGCCGGGCCCGGCAAGCGCAAGATCCTCCCCCGGACCCCGCCCATCGACGGTGAACTCGATCAAGGGGCCCGAGCTCACGAAGGCGTGTCCGTCGCGGAGCCCGCGGAACCATCCATCGGCGGTCAAGGCACCATCCGGCGTGCGGACATAGGTGCGCATCGAACCCAGCAGGGGGGTTGCGTGCAGACTCGAAATCGAATCCTCTCCACCCACGACGGTCGCGCGAATCCCATTGCTCCATACGGCGTAGAGCGGTGGCCAGCCATCCTGAGGCGTCGACCACTCCACCGCGTCGGCGGCGGCCAGGGCGGCGTCGACGATGAATCCCTTCGCACCCCCCAGATTGCCCTCCAGCGGATCGCCATTGTAGAAGGAGTGAACATAGGCGGTGGTCGCGCCCTGGGCCTTGGCCTTGAGCAACATGTCGGTATTGCTTGGGTACAGGCTCTCGATCGCGGTGCCTTCATACCCCATTGCATAGGGCGAAATCAGGTGCTCGCGGTGGCCGAACATAAAGACATGGCCATAGAAGGGCGGCCGGTATTCCTGCCCGACGACCAGGACGCGATCGGCTTCGGAAAGGGGATGCGCGCCGCCTCCGGGCAGCCAGTGCTGATGATCCAGAATGCGATTGTCCTTATTGGCCACCTGTTCCGCGACAACGTCCTGGTCCTCCGCGGCCGACATCATCATGAGGTTGGGCAGCGAGTTGCGAAGATTGCCGGCGTAATTCATGTGCACATGGGTCGAGCCCGAAAACCAGCCCTGGCCGGAAAGGTCCGAGATTTCCTCGAGGGTGACGGTCAGCGCAGTGGTTTCGTCGGCGCGCACCGTGGCCGAAACCGTCGCCGGGGTCGTCTCGAATCCGCGCACGACAGTCACTTCCGCGTTGCCCGCCGGCAGCTCCACCGCAAAGGAACCAGGATGGTGAAAGATGCGGTCGCCCTCGCGGCTGACCCGCGCATAGGCGTCGAACGGAGCGTAGAACTTGCCATCCGAAGCGGTCAGATGAATGCGGCTGGCCACCGCTTCGCCCCGCTCGTCCACCGTTGCAACGGCGAGCCTTCCGGTGGGACGCGCCCAGTGCCGCTCCAGGATCTCCACCCGGCGCAGCCTTCCCCCATTTGCGTCGAGAAGAAACAGTTGCGGCAACCCGCCCTCGTTGGCCACGAACGCGATCCATTCGGCGTCGGGCGACCAGCGCGGATGAAAGGCGTCGAAGTCGAAAAAGGTCATCTTGTACGGTTCGCCGCCGGTGGTGGGTTGCACGTAGATGTTCTGAAACTGGTCCGCCGCCCCCGCGGTCGAGGAATAGACGAAGCGGCGGCCATCGTAGGAAACGTGCGGCTGCGTGCGGTAGAGCGTCTGTTCGGCAAGCACGACCACGCCGTCCGCAATGCCGTTTTCCCGCGCCGGCGCCCGGTACACATTGCCGCTGCCCAGCGCAACGTTGCGGTTGGAAACCAGGAGCAGCTCGTCGCCATTCGGCAGCCAGGCGGGCGAGATGTGCATGTCCCAGGGACCGAAATAGAGACGGTTGCGGCCAAGCCAGTTGTCAGACGAGACGGCAATCGCGGGCCCGCTCCAGGAGCCGTCGGCGAAGGGGCGAATGTGCACATTGAAGTAGCCGCTCGGCGCAGTCGTCACATAGGCGATGCGGCCGCCGTCGGGCGAAAAGCGCGGATCGACGTGAATGTGGGCGCCCTCGGTGAGACGGTGGCGCGCGCCGCTGGCCCGGTTCATGACCTCGAGATCGATCGTGCCGCCGCCGTCGTCCACGGTATATAGCAACCATGCGCCGTCCGGGGAATAGTTGGGGGAGGAGATGTATCCGGATCCGTGCACGATCTCGTAGGCATCGCCCGATGCAATGTCCACCTCCCAGATCGAGCCGCTCATCGCAACCGCAACGCGCTCGCCGCCGGGATGCCACGCGGGGTACCAGGGCGACGAGGAGGGGGCCGGAGGAAAGTAGAAGTTGTGCATGTAGTTGCCGCCGTGCCCGGACGCGGGGTAGGCGCGCTGGGCAAGGGCCGCGGGGGGCGCGAGGATGGCCGCCGCGAGGAGGGCCAGGGCCGCGAGGGCGTGGGAGATGGCGACCAGGGGGCGAAGTGCGCGGGGGCGGCGGGGCGGGCGGGGCGGGCGGGGCGGGCGGAAAGGTGGCATGCGCGGGGATCCTGGTGGGGAGGAAGGGTGGGGTGGGACGGCGCGGCCGCCTGGACTGATCCTACGGTCGCGCCGGTCGTGCGTCCACGCGCCGGAGGGTGCGGCATGTTGGCCCGTCAGGCGGTTTCGCGGACCGAAAGTTGGCAGATAGGGGTCCCATAGAATGGACGCTGTAGATACCACGACAGAGCGTCATTCGATTGTGTACGGTGGGAATCGCATCAATTTCAGGGTCGTCCGCCGTCGTCGGCAGACGCCGGAGATCGCGGTCGAGCCCGACGCGTCGGTCGTGGTGACGGCGCCCCTGGACGCGCCCATGGAGGCGATCGCCGGGAAGGTGCGGAAGCGGGCCGCGTGGGTGCGTCGGCAGCAGCACTTCTTCTCGCGGTTCCTGCCCCGGACGTCACCCCGGCGGTACGTGGCGGGAGAGACTCACCTCTATCTGGGTCGGCCGTACCGGCTGAAGGTGGTCCGTGATGGTCGGCCGGGAGTGAAGGTGATTCGGGGGTTCATCATCGTCCGGACGCGCGAACCCGGTCGACCGGAAGTCACCAGGCGTCTCGTCGAGACCTGGTATCGCAGGCAGGCGCGGGCGAAGTTCGCGGAGCGGCTGGAAGCCAGCCTGGCCCGGTTTCCGGATCCAGAGGCGTTTCGCCCCATGGGACTGATCGTGCGGCGCATGGAGAAGCGGTGGGGATCGCTGTCACCCGCCGGACGACTGCTGCTAAACCCCCGCCTCATTGAGGCCCCGGTGGACACGATCGACTACGTGATCGCGCACGAGCTCTGCCACATGGCGGAGCCCAATCACGGGGTGGAGTTCTATCGGTTACTGGACAGGGTCATGCCGGATTGGGTGGGGCGGAAGGGGCGGTTGGAGGAGCGGATGGCGTGATCGGTGAGCCGCATGACATCGAGAGTCAGGATCAGTCCTACACCGCCACTTGGTCGATGCGTTCGTACCGGAACCACACGCTGGCCAAGTGCTCGAAGTCCCCATCCGTTGACAGGAGGATCGCGCCGCTGGCGTGCGCCGTGGCTGCGATCCAGAGGTCGTTCTTACCCATCGGCACGGATGGCTTGGGCGGTAGCGCGTTACGGGGTGCGGGCACCGATCTCCCGCAACTCCACGCATCGATCAGGGCGTATGCGCGCAGAATGTCAGGAGCTTTGATGGGGAGGTCAGGAAACTCCCGGAGCATCCGGTCAAGCGTTGTTCTCTTGCTGGGACCCCATCCATTCCGTTCGGCAATCGCGAGGATCTCGCCCTTACAAACAACGGACGTAAAGGATATCACGTCAGGGTCACCCAGATTGAATTGGCTGTGGGTCCGGCGTGCCCAATCGGCCTTTCGGGCAAGCCCCAGTAGTATGTTCGTATCCAGTAGGAAGCGTCGCATAGGGCCGTAGGGTGATCAGTCGAGCTGATCCAGCAGTTCTTCGATTGGCTCTTCACCAGGCCATGTGCCCCACAGAATCATGGGATCCACATGGTGCCTCGTCTCTCGCAGATCCTTGCGGACGGGGCCGTAGCTCTCCGCGTCCACCAACGCATCGGCCTGGGTACCAACGGCGATCTCGGCCTCGGGCATCGTCTCGAAGATATTGTCCCCCTCGGCGCGCGGGCTTATCCGGCGTGCTTCGATTAGGCGCGCTTGACGGTTGGACTTGAAGTGGACGACGCCCTGCACCGTAGCCAGCTCGCCCCAGAGCGGGCGTAGCAACTCCACGTCCAGATGGTTGCGGTCGAGTCGGCCGGGCAGCGAACCCCCGTCCAGCAAGAGTCGAAACCTTCCCAACCCATGCCCGATCTCGTCAAGTCGACCACTCACGACGAAAGCGCGCGGGGCAGGAATAAGGTTGCGTCGCGCCTTGATCTCGGAGCAGGACGACGCTTCGAGGGCGAAACCCGTTCCCGCTTGATTCTCGGGGATCAGTTCGTACCGTACTCCCGGGGTCTTGACGACTCTGCCGAACTCGAGAATCTTCTCGAGGACGTTGGCGTCAAAGTAGTCACCGGGAGCCATCGAACGCTGGACCTCCGCCGTCGCGCGCGCACCGAGGTCCAGCGAAGTGTCCTCGCTGCTCGGTTGCTGCAACCAAAGATCCCGCTGGGCGAGGTCAAGATTCGGTACGTCTCCGAGCCGGGGAGCTTCTATTTCGAGAATAGTGGACCCGGGTTCCAATCCAGTGATGGTGAAGTCGAGAGCCTCCCTGAGCCAGCGTGGCCTGGCCCCTCGCCCACCGCTACGTCCAGTAGCCGCCAACCGCGTGGCGCCTTCGGCAGTCTTCACCAGGGCCCTCAGGGCACGCATCAGAGTCTCGACTTTGATATGACCTTCGGCCTCATCAAGGCCGGAGAGCCGGAATTGGTATGCTTGCCTGGTCAGTGGCCAATCTCCTGTGCTCGGGGTGTTCCTCCAGAACTGGGCAGCTGGACTCAATGGTTGGAGAGGATGGCCAGAATACTACATTGCGCGGCCATAGTCCAGCTCCTGCGCACGGCGTCGGCGATCTGCTTGCCCCATCCTGTCAGCAGCCCCGCATCGACCCGGCTCATGAGTGTCCGTGGGATCTGTCCGGAACGATTCGCGAGGTACCCCTCATAAATTCATCCGAGTCGTCGCAGTGTGGGCGTCGCCAGCCGCTAGCGATCGCCATCCACATATTTCGACTCAATCGCGGCGTCGCCAAGGGCCGGGCCCCCCACTGGGATGGTCCTACTTCGTTGGACAGTCCGAGGGCAAAGTTAAGGTGGATCCCGACTGGGTTTGAGAGCCCTCGGGGATCTTCGTTGCGTGTAACGTAAGCCCCGGTCGCCGGGAGGGGAACCCGACCGGCGACCGGGGCTTGCCGG
>JAJEBW010000043.1 GCA_022822325.1 Gemmatimonadota bacterium
GCGCAATATTCCCTACTGCTGCCTCCCGTAGGAGTCTGGGCCGTATCTCAGTCCCAATGTGACGGATCGTCCTCTCAGACCCGCTACGCGTCGTCGCCTTGGTGGGCCGTTACCCCACCAACAAGCTGATACGCCGCGACCCCCTCCCTGGGCGAAGGCTTACAGGTAGAGGCCTTCCTTTGGTGCGTCCGCCATGCGACGATCGCACATCATGTGGTATTAGCCCGGGTTTCCCCAGGTTATCCCCCTCCCGGGGGCAGGTTGGTCACGTGTTACTCACCCGTTCGCCACTCGGCTCCGGATGCGAGCACCCGGTCCTCGTTCGACTTGCATGTATAAAGCACGCCGCCAGCGTTCGTCCTGAGCCAGGATCAAACTCTCCGTAATAGATTGCTTGAAATAGCTCGAATGAACATCCGATCCCCTTCTCGGGGATCCGCATGTTCGGAATTCTCTGCGTTCATTGACCCTTTTCGTTCCCCTCCGGCCGATCGCCGGCCGGGAGGACGGACCCGGAGAGACACAGTGCCCTCCAGGCAGGGCCCGCCCGCTTCTCATGACCTCGATTGTCAAGCATCTCGCGAAGCCCAAAGGTTCCGCGGATCCGTCCGCGGTCTCGCGGGGACCGGCCGACTGCGCGATTTCGCCGCGCCGAACCGCCGATCCACCGAGAAACACGGTAGACGAAAAGAGTAACCGTTTTTCGGCGGAGTGTCAAATGAGCGCCCTTAACCGCCCCCGGAATCCCGGCGGGAAGCCGTCCCGGTTGCGGCTCGCAAGGAGCTCCGGCCCGCCGAGGGTGGGCGACCGGGTTCGAACCGGCGACCTCCGGAACCACAATCCGGCGCTCTGACCGACTGAGCTACGCCCACCAGCGGCGTTCCTCCATTCGGATCGACCCGGTGGATCATCCGAAAGAGGGCCCCAAAGGTACACCAATCGGGCCCCGGGGCAAACAGCGGCCGCATTTGCGATCGCCCGGTTTCGCCGGTATCGTGGCTGGCAGCGCTCCAGATTCTCCTCCGCCGGGGCAAATCCACCCCCGCCGGGCGCAACTCTCTCTTTCCTTCCGGGGATTCCGTCATGACCGACCGCCTCCGCCTTCCCCTCCTCTTCGCCTCCCTTCTTCTCGTCGCCTGCACCCAGTCCGACCGGACCGGCGCTCCCGGCCCCGTCGCGGATCCCTCCGATCCGGTCGATCCGAACGCCGCCGATCCTCGCGCCGCGCTGATCGCCCGCGGAGAAGCGCTCGAGATTCCCGGCGAATGGGCGGTGCCTCCGGGCGACCCGCTCCTCCACGCCACCGCCGGATTCGCGAAGATCCTCTGCTCCAATGTCTTCCTTTCGGGGCTGGATCCGGAGTTCGCGGCCGCCAACACCGGCTTCTTCAGCGCCCCCGCCGAGTACCGCGGCGCGGTGGTGGACACCGTGGTGGACTACGAGAACCGGCGCGTCCACCTCACTCTGCCGGACGGCACGGTGCGATCGGCCAAGCAGCACGGCAGCCAGGGATGCCTTGCGCTCCCGGCCGGCGAGACCGAGCCCCGGTACGAGCCGGTCGAGGTGACGCCGAATCTGCCCGACCCGGAGACGACGCCATGGCCGATGGGGGATCTGCTGCCGGACGATCCCTTCCCCGCCGACGTCGATATGGAGAAGGTGGCGGAGGCGGTCGACGCGGCCTTCAATCCTCCCGAGGCGCTGACGGCGGCCTTCGTGGTGACGCACCGGGGCCGGATCCTCGCGGAGCGCTACCGGGAGGGAATCGATCACGCGACTCCGCTGGAGAGCTGGTCGATGGGCAAGAGCCTGACGGGCACGCTGATGGGCGTGCTGATCCAGAAGGGCGTCTATGAGCTCTGGCAGCCGGCGCCGGTTCCGGAGTGGCAGTCGGAGGGGGATCCGCGGCAGGCGATCCGGATCGGCGACATCATGCGGATGTCCTCGGGACTTCGCTTCCGGGCCCCGCAGGATCCCGACTTCGACCCCGAAGTGGGCTACGCCGACCACATCTACGTCTATACGGGAACGATCAACTCCTTCGAGTGGGCGGCGGGCAAGGACCAGCAGTGGCCGCCGAACACGGTGGGCCGCTACCGGAACTCCGATCCGGTCATCACGAACTACCTGGTGCGGTTGGGCGTCGAAGGGGCGCTGGGCGAGAGCTACCACGAGTTTCCGCAGCGGCATCTCTTCGACAAGCTGGGCATCCGCAACCTGATCCCGGAGACGGACCCGCACGGGAACTTCCTCCTGCAAGGCTACGAGTTCGGCAGCGGGCGCGACTGGGCCCGGCTCGGCAACCTCTACCTGACCGACGGGATCGCTCCGAACGGCGAACGGCTGCTGCCGGAGGGATATGTGGAGTACGCGTCGACGCTGGCGCCTGCGTGGGTGGCCGACGGCCGGCTCCAGTACGGGGGTTCCTTCTTCTGGGTGAACGGCAATGGCGGACTGCCGGTTCCGGAGACGGCGATCCGCATGGCCGGCGCGGGAGGACAGAGCACGACGATCATTCCGTCGCACGAGCTGGTGGTGGTGCGGTTGGGCCACTACACCGGGGCCGGACCCGGAGGCGGAGCGCTGAGGCGCGCCTTCGAGCTGCTGATGGAGGCGGTGCCGGAGCGGTAACGAATGGCCGGAGCGCCGGGTGTCGCCGTTCCGGTCGTCGGTTGCCGCGTCTGGCGGGCGCGGCCGGGACGGCGGCGCCGGAAGGCCAGCACGCCCGCCAGGACTCGAACCTGGGACCCTCGGCTTAGAAGGCCGATGCTCTATCCAGCTGAGCTACGGGCGCATGCGACGGGGCGGAAGGGAGCGTCCTCCGCCTCGCGATCAATGGCAAGGTAACTCCCCGCGGGGACCGGTTCCAGTGCTTGCGGCGGAGTTGGTCCGCCGGCGCCCGGCGTCCCCATGTGCATCCAGCCCGGTCCCCCCTTCCCCCCGGCTCCCCCCGGTCCACGCCTTGCGCCTTGTGGCGCGAACGATGCGGGCTACCTTGTCTTCGCGACTCCGGCGCGGCTCTCGGTCCGCCCGCGCCATCTCACTTCGCAGGCGGGGGTCCACGGGCGATGAACCAGCGCAACTCCCAATGGGAGGACACGGCCTTCTTTATCGGCACGCTGCTGCTGACGGCGGGCGGCGGGCTCGTCATTCAGGCGGGGCTGGATCTGCCCCCGCCCCAGGCCAAGGTGGTGTGGGGCGGCGTCGGCCTCGTCTGGGGAGCGGTCCTGATCCGTATCTGGCTCTTTCGCGAGCGCGGCCGCTGAATCCCTATCCCGAACCCCCGGCGACCACGCGCAGCCTGGGAGCCTCCGCTTCCTCCCCCTTCCCCGCCCCGCCCTCCGGGTCCAGACTCGCCTTCAGCGCCTCCATCAGATCGACGATCCGCGGTCCGGCCTCCTCGCTCGGCGCCAGGGTGATCTCTTCCCCCTTGACCTTGCCGTTGATCAGCTCCAGGATCTTCTCGCGCACCTCGTCGCGGTATCGTTCGGGATCGAAGGATTCGCTGGCCGCCTGGTCGATCAACTGCCGCGCGAGCGCCAGCTCGGCCTCGCTCACCTGGCCCTCCTCGCGGGGGATCTGGTCGAAGGAGCGCACCTCGTCGGCATAGAGAAGCTGCTCGAGGATCAGACCGTCCTCCATCGGCCGAATCATGACCAGCCGCTGCCGCCCGCGTGCCGCATGGCGCGCGATCGCCACCCGTCCGGTCGCCCGCAACGCCGCCGAGAGGAGACGGTAGGCGCGCCCGCCGCCCTGCGCCGGACCCAGGTAGTAGGCCTTCTCCAGGTAGACCCGTTCGATGTCGTTCTCCGGAACGAACTCGGTGATCTCGATCTCTCCGGTGGCCTGGGCCTCGATCGCCTTGAGCTCGTCGGCGTCGAAGGTGACGAAACGGTCCTTGGCGAACTGGTAGCCCTTCACCATCTTCCGCCGTTCCACCGGCTCTCCGCTCTTGCTGTCCACATACTGGTACTTTACGCGGGCGCCGGTATCGCGGTTGATCCAGTTGAAGCGGATGCGCGACGAGGATTCCCCCGTCGAGTAGAGCTTCACCGGCAGCGAGACCAGTCCGAAGGAGATCGTCGAGGTGGAGATGGGGCGCGCACTCATGCCGGGAATCTACACCGGGGCCGGGGCGGGGTTCAATGGCGGGGTCTGAGGGGAAGGGGCGGAACCGGCCGGACCGTCTCGCGCGCTACCGGGCCAAGCGGTCGGCAGCCCGCACCAGCGAACCCTTCGGAGGCGAATCCAGCGGGGCCGGACCCGACCGGCGGGGCCGCGGAGAACCGCTCCGGAAAGGCGGCGGACTCTTCGTCGTCCAGAAGCACCGCGCCTCGTCGCTCCACTGGGATCTGCGGCTGGAGATGGAGGGGGCGCTCGTCTCGTGGGCGGTGCCGAAGGGGCCTTCTCCCAACCAGGCCGACAAGCGTCTGGCCGTGCATGTCGAGGATCATCCGCTGGAGTACGCCGACTTCGAGGGAGTGATCCCGGCGGGAAGCTACGGCGCGGGTCCCTCGATCGTATGGGATCGCGGCGTCTGGACCCCGGTGGGCGATCCGGCGGAGGGGATGCGGAAGGGGAAGCTTCTCTTCGACCTGGAGGGGTACAAGCTGCGCGGGCGCTGGACGCTGGTGAGGACAAATGGCGGAGCGGAGAATCACTGGCTCCTGATCAAGGAGCGCGACGAACACATGAACCCCCAGGGGGGGACGGAGGACTATCCGGACGACTCGATCCTCTCCGGGCTGACGGTCGAGGAGCTGGGAAGGGGGGGCGACTTCGGGGCCGCGCTGCGCAGGCGCGTCGCGAAGGCCGGGGCGGTTCCGTTGGAGGGGCAACGGGGGGGAGGGGGGGAGCCGGCGGTCGCTCTGATGATGGCCGAATCGCGCGAGGCACCCTTCTCGGACCCCGGCTGGATCTTCGAGATCAAGTACGACGGCTACCGTCTGGCGGGGCGGCTGGAGGGGGCGGGGGGAAATGGTCCCGGGCGGGCGCGGCTGATCTCGCGCAATGGAAACGATCTCACCCGGGTCTTCCCCGAGGTGGCGGCGGCGCTGGCCCGTCTGCCCTACCGGGGACTCGTCCTCGATGGCGAGGTGGTGGTCAACGACGGCGCCGGGATCCCCCGCTTCGGCCTGATCCACAGGCGTGGACGGCTGCGGCGCGACGCCGATATTGCGCGGGCGGCGGTCGCCCTGCCGGCGAGCTGGCACCTCTTCGATCTGCTGGCCTTCGAGGGCTTCGATCTGCGGGGGCTTCCCCTGCTGGAGCGCAAGGCGATTCTGCGCGAAGTCCTTCCCGCCGCGGGACCGATCCGCTACGCCGGTCACATCCGGGGCCGCGGCGAGGAGATGTTCCGGAGCGCGGCGGCGATGGGGCTGGAGGGAATCGTCGCCAAGCGGGCCGATTCGATCTATGTGGCGGGGCGCAGCCGGTCGTGGGTCAAGGTGCGGGCGGTGCGCAGCGACGACTTCGCCATCCATGGATTCACCGAACCCGAGATGGGGAGGAGCGGATTCGGGGCGCTGCATCTGGCCCGGTGGGAAGAGGACTGCTTCGTCTACGCCGGCCGGGTGGGGACGGGGTTCAGCGCGCGGTTGCTGCGGGATCTGGGGGAACGGCTGCGAGCTTCGCCGGCGGCGTCGCCCCCGCGAAGCGCCGAGGTGGCCGGACCGGGGCGTCATCGCTGGATCGTGCCGAAGCTGGTCGCGGAGGTGCGCTACCGCGAGGTCACCGAGGGCGGACTGCTTCGCCATCCTTCCCTCTTGCGCCTGCGCGAGGACAAGCGCCCGGAGGAGTGCAGCGGAGGAGACGCGGCGGTTCCGCGGGAGAGCGATCTGCCGGATCCCGGGGACGCCCCCAGCGCCGCCGGGCAACGGGTCGTTCGCCTGACCAATCCGGACAAGCCCTTCTGGCCCGAAGACGGCTACGCCAAGCGCGACCTGGTCGACTACTATCGCCGCATCGCGTCCTGGATCCTCCCCTGGCTGGCCGACCGGCCGGTGGTCCTGACCCGCTATCCCGACGGCATTCACGGCAAGTCCTTCTTCCAGAAGAACGCCCCCGGGTTCGCCCCGTCATGGATTCGCCGCGTCCGTCTCTACAGCGAAGGCTCGGAGCGCGAGCTGGACTACTTCGTGGCGGACGACCCGGAGTCGCTCCTCTACCTGGCCAACAGCGCCAGCATTCCCCTGCACATCTGGCAGAGCCGCGTGACGGAGTTGGCGCGGCCGGATTTCTGCGTGCTCGATCTCGATCCCGGAGAGGCGCCCTTCGCGCATGTCCTCAGGATCGCCCTCTTCATCCGGGAGCTCTGCGCGCGGATCGAACTTCCCGCCTTTGTCAAGACGAGCGGTTCCACCGGCCTCCATATCCTGATCCCGCTCGGAGGCCGCGCGAACTACGAACAGTCCCGTGCCCTCGGCCACCTCCTCGCCCTGATCGCCGTGCGCGAACTCGGCGAGATCGCCACCGTGGCGCGGCTCCCCTCCCGGCGCGAGGGCAAGGTCTACCTGGATTACCTCCAGAATGGGCACGGCCGCCTGATCGTGGCCCCCTTCAGCGTGCGGCCCCTGCCGGGCGCGCCCGTGTCGGCGCCGCTCCGGTGGCGCGAGGTGGAGGCCGGGATTGCGATGCGCGACTTCACCATCGCGACGATGTGCGAACGGACGGAACGAATAGGCGATCCAACGCGGCCGGCGCTGGATCTGCGGCCGGATCTGCGGGGAAGCCTGGAGCGGTTGGGGGAGATGGTGTGATGGGGGGGGCGCCTGTCCGAGGGCGGCCAGGGTTGCGGCGTATGCGAGCGGCATGGGGAGCCAGCAACACCTCGACCATCTGCCGTCGAAGTTGCCTCTACCCGATAGCGGTTCGCCCGCCGTGCCCCTTGTCCAACCGGCGTTCCGCTTCGTAGCGTCCGGTGGTCGCCTTGCTGAAATCTACGGCTCCTCGCTGTTTCAAGTGGGCAGGTTGAAAGTGAGCTTGCCGCAGACGAGGTAGGCCATGGCGATGAAGTTCTCGGTGGTGCGGTAGCCGCGCGCCCGTACCTTTGCCGCCTGAACGAGCGAGTTCATGGCTTCCAG
>JAJEBW010000040.1 GCA_022822325.1 Gemmatimonadota bacterium
AAGAGGTCTGGATCAACCCCCCGCTCCCCGTCAGCGCTGTTGACGAAGAGGACGGGGCTCAGCATGGTGTCCAGGACACTGGAAAGGAGAGTAAACTAAACTGACTCACACCTGTGTCTCGCAATCGTTGGCGGCTTCCGCTATGGACGCTCGTACACGATTTTGCTGGACAGAAGCTGATTTCGACGCACAGCGGCGAGCTTCTCGCCGACACCGACATCTGCAATGTCCGGCGGCTCGCTCGAACCAGCGACGGCATCAAGGCATTTCGGGTCCATGCGGGGCTTCTGACGGAGGAAGAAACGCGGAAATTCAACTACCATGTGCGCCACGGCCAAGGCGCGCTGCTCTTCGCCCGCTGCTGGCTGCTCGTCGAAGGCCAAACCGAAACATGGGTGTACCCGGCCGCCGCCCGGGCGCTGGGGTTGAACCTTGACCGGGACGGCATCCGGGTGGTGGAATTCGGGCAGTCCGACGCCGTCATGCTGGCCAGGGTGGCCAACGCGCTCGGCATCCGCTGGTACCTTGCAGGGGACAACGACGGCAATCGGAAGAAAGAGGAACCGAGATTGATGGAGCATCTCGATGGTGCAGATGCGGCGGACAGGCTCGTGTTCCCCTATCCGAAGATCGAGGTGCTCCTGCTTCGCAATGGATATGAGACCTGCTACCGTGCGCATATGCCCGCGCAGAACTTGAAGAAACTCACGAAGCACCCTGGGGATCCCGGCTACTGGCAAGATTATGCGGCGAATCTCCCCGGCCGGGCCAAGACCAGGGCCGCCGCTGAAGTTGCCATCGCGCTGGAGAACCGCGGCGAGGCCGGTGTCCCATCGGAGATACGCCGCGTGTTGGAAAAGGCCGTCTCCCTGGCACGAGGCGATTCCCCATGATCACCTACGACCAACTCAACGAGAACCAGCGCCGGGCCGCGGACTGGACCGATGGACCGGTGCTCGTGCTCGCCGGTCCCGGTTCGGGGAAGACGGCGGTCCTGACGCTCCGGGTGGCGCGCCTGCTACAAGAGGACGAGAACGCATCCGCATTGGCACTCACCTTCACCAACAAGGCGGCCATCGAGATGCGGGAGCGCGTTGACGAGCTCTTGGGGGAACGCACCGATCGCGCCAAGCTGTGCACCTTCCACTCCTTCGCGATCGATCTCCTGGGGCAGCACGGCAGCCACCTGGGAATCCGTCCCGACTTCCTCCCGCTGCCTCAGGACGAGGATCGGATTGCGTTGCTGAACGAAGTCATTCGTGACCTCCCCGAAGTCGAAGTGGAGCTGCCCGCGGATCGCCGTAACCTCCTCAGGCTCATTGACGGCGTGTTCGGGGAAGGGGATGCGGCTGACGGTGCATCGCTGTCGCTGGCCTCCCGCCACCGCTGGTTGCCCCGCCTTTTCCGCCGGTATTGCAACGCCATGGTGCACGCCAACCGGCTGGACTTCGGCAGCCTGCTCTTCTTCGCGGCCCGGTTGCTGAGGGAGAAGCCCATGGTCGCGCGGGTGGTCCGGCTCGGCTGGACGCACATCTGCGTGGACGAATTCCAGGACACCAACAGGGCTCAGTACGATCTGCTTCGGCTGCTGGCCCCCGCCCGGAACCACAACCTGTTCGTGGTCGCGGACGACGATCAGATCATTTACCAGTGGAACGGAGCCAGTCCCAAGAGGTTTCGGGACCTGCGCACGGACTACGACGTGCGAGTCATCGCGCTGCCGGAGAACTATCGCTGCCCGCCGAGCATTGTGTCGCTCGCAAACCGTTTGATCGAACGGAATGTGACGCGCGTCGTACGGAAGAAGACCGTGGCCGTTCGTGAGAAAGGTGGGCAATACGCGGATGTCGTCCGGTTCCGGAGTTTTCCTTCCCCCGAACAGGAAGCGGATTTCGTGGCAAGGGACGTTCGGGAACGTCGGCTCCCAGGCCCCGAGTGCGTCGTTCTCGCCCGCACCAACCGCCTGGTCCAGGACGCCGCCGACAGGCTACGGCAGGCGGGACACGACGCGTATGTGTCCGTGCGAAAGAACGAGTTCGATTCGCCCGCTCTCGGCGTTCTCATGGAGGCGCTGCGACTGGCGAACTCGCCTCATGACCGGGTCGTGCTTCGGAGACTTTGCCTGGCATGGGAAGGTTTGACGGGGAACGATGTCGACGCTCAGTCGGTCGAGGCGGCTGCGGCGCTGGAGGGGGGCGATTTCCTCCGGACGTGGCTGGACGTGGCTGTAGCCGCGGACAACGGCAGATACGAAGAGGCGCTGCAGCGGATCCAGACCGATCTCGTGGACGGTCTCCGGTTTCCGCAAGTCGTGGAGGGCTTCCTGGGCGGAGGCTGGCGGTCGTGGTGCGGTGAAGACTTCGTCGAGGAGACCGAAGAGGAGGTCACCACCTGGAGGGGTCTGCACGAGGATCTCGCGGCCGAGCACGGGGGATCAGTACCATTGCACACTTATCTGCAGCAACTGGACCTGTTGTCGAAGAGTCCGCCAGCCCCGCCGAACGCGCTGCAATGCATGACGGTACACGGCGCGAAGGGGCTCGAATTCAGTCATGTATACCTGATCGGGATGGCCCAGGAGGTGTTCCCGTCGTACCGGGCGCTCAGGAAAGGGGAGACGAGCGCTGCGGTTGAGGAGGAGCGGCGGAGCTGTTTCGTCGCGATTACCCGTGCGCAGGAGACCCTGACCTTGACTGGAGCGAGGACGTATTTCGGGTATTCGAAGCGTCCGTCGCAGTTTCTGATGGAGATGGGATTGTGAGGGAGGAGTGCTTTCGGTCGCGATTCCTGCCGACCGGGACTTGCAGCCGGGGATCCAGATACCGCCAGCGTACAATCAGCCGGGCCTGCAATCGACAGGTGGCCGCGACTCGGATCGACGGATGGCCGCCGCGCTCCTCCAGTCGGAAATCGTCGGTTCGACGACCTCCCGCAGGTATCGCGAATCGGGCGATCTCCCCCAGAACCCGCACCTTCCCCCGGCCGAGGGATGACAGAATGTCAGCAGATGAACGCGCCGTCCACCGATGCGGGCTTCTTCAATGGCGTCGGGCCCAAGGCTGGGAATGTGGAGCGATCTTGCCAGTCCCGTGGTCTGCATCCACCTGCGTACGCCCTTTCCTTCAACGACGATAACCGTGGGCTGAAGGATCTCGAGTGTGCGGAGGAAGTGGCCAACGCAACTTCTTCGCATGAGCGGACTTGAATTGCCCCTTCCCGCTCTGTTGCCTTCAGGCACCTGCCACAGTGCCGAACACAGAAGGAAGTTGACCAGGGCGAAACCGTCGAAGATGTGCCCAGGCGGTGACCGATCCTCGGAGAGCTCCTCGCCCTCGCGATCGCGCCCGGCCGGTCTTCCCAACAGAAGGCGCAGGATCGAGGTGGTTCCCTGCATGTGCGGGTTTCGCTTGCTGAACGGCAGTCCTCCCGATTCTTCGATCATCTCCGTGCGCGCCGATAGGTCGACCCGGGTACGGCTTTGTCCATATTCCTGCCCAACCACGACGATGCGGAGATCGCTCCCGTTCACGACCAGGTCGTAGTGTTCTCCGACATAGCTCATCTGTCCTTCGTAGAAGGCGTTGGGCCTGGGCCGACTGGCCCTGCATTGGTCGTAGCAACCGCAAATGAAGTTGCCGGTTTCCGTCAGGAGATTGGCCCGCACATACTCCTGGAGCCGCCGAATCCGGTCTTGCGTCCGCCTGGAATCGGATTGGATCATGGTGGAGCTCCCATTGGTGTGTCATGGCCCCGACTTCGGAACTGCCTTCCCGTGCGGAGACTGATCTGATCCACGGTACCGGGGCGATGACGTGAATTGCAAATTTGCTGCGTCCACCGCGTTGCCAACGCCTCAAGCCCGGAAGCCGGGGCGCGGATGCGGGCTCTGCGCTCGCACTGGCAGCCGCGCCGATGCCGCCGCACATTCCCTCGTTTCGCATCGCACCCCTCACCCGGAGGCGCCCCATGTCCGGCCGTCTGGCGATTGCCGCCCTCTTCCTCCTCATTTTTTCCTTTGTCAACCTGGCCGTGCCGGACCTTGCACCGGTCGGCACCGCGCCCCTGCAAGCGCAGGACGAGCCCCCCGCGGAACCGCCCGCCGACTGGGAGGCCACGGCGATCGACTACTCCAACGTTCCCTATCCCCATCCGGTCGAGTTTCTCGAGGTGCGCCTGATGGGCCAGGACCACCGCATGGCCTACATGGATGTGCCGCCGACGGGACAGCCGAATGGCCGCGCGGTCGTGCTCTTCCACGGGATGAACTTCTTTGCGGGCGCCTACGGGATCACGATCGATGCGCTGAGCGAGGCGGGGTTTCGGGTGCTGGCGGTGGACCGGATCGGATTCGGACGATCGTCCAAGCCGTTGGTGCACTACAACCTGCACATGCCCGCGCGCAACACGAAGGCTCTCCTGGACGCCCTGGGAATCGAGCGGGCGGCGATCGTCGGACACTCGATGGGAGGCATGGTGGCGACCCGCTTCGCATCGACCTACCCGGAGACGACCTCCCATGTCGCGATGGTGAACCAGATCGGCCTGACCGATACGCGACCGGGACGGCCCTGGGGCGATCCGGAGGCGGCCTACGAGCGGGTGCGGAACGGCACGACCTATGCTTCGGTGCTGGCCGGCCACCGTCGCTACTATCCGAATGGTTGGCGCGACGAGTACATGCAATGGGTGAAAGTGCAGTTTGGACTCACCCTGGGCGGCGACTGGCCGCGGATGGCGCGGGTGCGGTCGGCTCAGCAGCGGATTCTGTACGAGGATCCGGTCGTGCACGAGTGGCAGTACATCGACGTCAAGGCGCTGGTGATCGGCGGCGCCGAGGACCGGTTGGCACGCGATTTCCCCGCCGCGGCCCGCCATGTGGCCGAAACGCTCCCCAACGCCGAGCTGGTGCTCTTTCCCGGGGTCGGCCACGCGCCCCACTTCGAGATCCCCGAGGAGTTTCACGCCGAACTGGTGCGCTTCCTGCTGTCGGACCCGGAGGAGAGGGCGGATCAGCGCTGGCGCGAAGCGATCAACTGAATCAACTCCCGAACAACGACCGCAGCCCCACGGGCGAGGTCCACATCGACCGGTTCGAGTGACCCACTCCCGGCACGATCATCTCGACATGCCGGTGACCGGAATGCAGCGCATCCATGTAGCGAACCAGGGTGCGGCCGCGCAGAAACCGGTTCGCCCCCTGCAGATTCGCCCCGCAGCTCACATCCAGCGAGGCGCTCAGCGTGTCCGCGTCGCCGATCAGGATCCGCACGTCGCGCCGGGTGAGGAGCGCCCCGATGGTGTCGGCCTCCAGGGCGTTGGCATAGCTGTTTCGGTCATCCAGCCCGTAGTGCCACTCGTTGTAGTCGTCGCAGCCCACACCGCCCGGAACGGTGAAGTCGCCGCTCGCATTCTCCCTTTCAGGACCGAGATATAGCCAGGTCGACGGATTCGCCGCCACATACCGAAACGCCACCCCCTCGCGCGCGCTCTCCTCGGCCCGGCCCGTCGCGGCGTAGCGGTGCAGGACCTGTCCCCCCGCCGAGTGCCCCGTCACCACGATCTCGCGGAGCGCCGGAAAGCGTGCCACATTCAGAAACAGATTCACGATGCTGTCAAGGGCCGCATAGGAACTCACACGAGGCGACGGGCCCTCCGGCCGCGACAGATTCCCCCGCTTCCAACCCGGACTCGACCAATAGGCCTCGTCGCTCGCCGGACCGTCGTCAACCGTCTGGAAGTATGGCGCGACCACCGCCGTCGTACCGCTCGCGCCCCCGTTCGTGGCCGCCGTGATCCCGCTCACGAAGTAGTTGTCAGGATCGCGATTATTGCCATGAACCACAATCATTCCGCGCTCGATCGCCGGATCGCCGACCGTCAGCGCATGCGTGCTGAAGACGCGCAGATGGACCCCGCTCCCGATCACGACCCGTTCCTCGCAGATATCGCCCGCAAGGTTGCAGGGGACCGGCCGCACGGGGGGTTCGGTCGGCGGCTGCGGCTCCGGCGGCCCGGTCGAGGTCGTCGTTCCGCCGCAGTCGATCAACGCCACGCATAGCAAGAACACGAACGGCAGAACAGAGAGGGGGAAGAAAGCTCGACCATCCCCGCCCGGCCATCGTCTCCGCGACGACCCGCTTCCATCCCACCCCGCGCAGCCTGCGCGATTCCGTTCGGCGCCGACCTGTGCGCTCACGGCTCTGCTCTCCGGTAGATCCCCAGAATTCCCATGTCCATGCGGTCGGCCCTTCCCGCCGGGCCCACCGTGAAGGTCACGAAGGCGCTCGCGTAGGCCTGGCCGTCGCCACCGTCAAAGTAGAGCTGAAAGACATCGTGGTGCCAGTGTTCCATCTCGCCCGAGAAGCTGCCGGGCGCGCCGAAGTGGACCCGGAGCGCTCCCGCCGGACCGATCTCGACATGGGCGCGTCCCCCATGCAGATGCTCCCAGACTCCGGCATAGTCGGCGAGGGGCAGCGAGGGGGCCGTATTCGGAATTCGCGCGGCGTCGCGCGCGGCGAGGGCGTCCCGGACGGTCTCCTCGATCCGGGCGGTGCGCTCCATGACCACGCCGTGCCAGTCGCGTTCCTCCGCTCCGAGCAGGCGGGCGAAGACCAGCGCGCCGATCTCCTGGTGCGGATAGTAGGGCGTCCACAGGCTGCCGTTGGCGAGCACCGCCACCCCCGCGCCGATCTCGGGCAGCAGCGCGATCCATGCCGGAAACCCGAAGATGCCGCCCCCGTGCGAGAGCTGGCGGCGACCCTCGAACCATCCCGTTGTCCACCCGAGTCCATAGCCGGTCGGAGGCCCGGTCCCATTCGCTTCCCCGTCGCCGAAGAGAGACGGCTGTTCGATCGCGATTTGGGGCCGGTGCATCTCCCGGACGGTGGCCTCCCCCAGCACTCGCTCGCCCGCAAAGACGCCTTCCGCCAGATGCAGACGCAGCCAGTTCGCCAGCTCGGCCGCGCTCGCGACGATGCTGCCCGCTCCCTGCATGCTGTCGTAGCTCTGCCAGGCGAGGATCCGTCGCGACCCGTCGCGGGCCACCCCGTGCGGCATCGCCACATTCCGGCCCGGCGCGTCGTCGATGCTCGCCCCGCCGGCCGGCGCCGTGCCCAGAAAGGCGGTCGCCACATGGGCGGAGTCCCACACCTCGTGCGGACTCGCAGCGCTCTCGTGCATCTTCAGCGGCGCGAAGAGACGATCCCGCACCCACTCCCCCCACCGCTTCCCCGTCACGGCCTCCACGACAAGCCCGGCCAGGCCGTATCCCTGATTGCTGTAGCGGTAGCTCTGCCGAAAGGGCGCCTGATTCTCCAGGAACCGCACCCGCTCCGCCGCCTCGCGCGCCGTCGTCACCGCGAGCACCGGGTACGAGTCCTCCGGGATCCCCGAACGGTGCGACAACAGATCGCGGATCGTCATGTTGCGCGTCACCCACGGATCGCGCACCTGGAACCAGGGGACATGGCGGACGACCGGATCGTCCCACCCGGCCAATCCGTCGTCCACCAGAGCTCCGATCGCAGCCGCGGCGAAGGACTTCGATACCGATCCGATCTGAAAGAGGGTGCCGGCGTCCACCGAATCGGGCCGGCCCAACTCCCTGACACCGAATCCCTCGGCGAAAATCACCTCGTCCTGGTATACGACCGCCACCGCCAGCCCGGGAAATCCCCAGTCCGCAAACGAGCTTTCGATGTAGGCGCCGAGATCGGCGATGCGCGCGCGCGCCTCCGTCGGATCGGCCGCCGCCTGGCCGGACATCCCCGCAGGCGCACCGGACGCCAGCGCGAGGCAGGTGGCGACGCGAACCCACCGGGAGCGACCGGGTCGAGCTTCCTCCATCTGCAGCCCCTGCCTTTGGGCCCCTGTCGAGGGACCGGTTCGCGTGTTGGCGACCGGTTCGCGCGTTCGAGACCGATTCGTGGTTGAAGAGTTGACCTGTCCGCGGTTGAAGACGGCCTGTCCGCGGTTGAAGACCATCTATCCGCGGTTGAAGACAAAGTAGTCGTGGACGGCCCGCGCGATCTGCGCGATCACCGCCTCGCGTTCGGGAACATCCACCGCCGACTCCTTCACGTAGACGACCGCGACCACATGTCCCGCGCCATCGGGCAGGTCGATGATCCCCACGTCATTGGTCGTTTGGCCGATCGTTCCCGTCTTGTGCGCGACCTCGGTTCCCGCGGGCAGCACCCCCTTCAGCCTTGCCTCGCCGGTCTGGCAGCGATACATGATGTCGATCAGGAGCGCCGAGCCTTCCTCCGAGAGGACTTCAAGGTTCCAGATCTTCTGCAGAAGCGCCGACATGGCGGAGGGCGTGGAGCTGTCGCGCGGGTCGGTGTTGAAGGCGACGTTGTTGGCGTCCACGCTCTCGTCGGTGCGGGGCGCCCGCAGCAACCGCTCATAGTCGTCCGGGCCGATCCGGTTGTCCTCGCTGACCTCGCCGGCGCCCAGCCAGTTCGCGATCAGCGCCCAAGTCGGCCGGTCCACGCGGATGCCCTCGATTCCGGCCTCGCGCATCCGGCCGGTCACTGCCTGCGAGCCGCCCGCCGTCCTCATCAGCACGTCGGTCGCGATGTTGTCGCTGATCTGCAACATCAGCTCCAGGAGATTGTGGACCGAGATCTGCAATCCCGGATCGTCCAGGAGATCGCTGATGGCGCTGGCGGTCACATACACATCGTCCTCTTCGATCTCGATCAGGTCGTACAGTCCGAGCTCGCCCCCGTCGATCATCGAGAGGATCCGCACCGCGATCGGAACCTTGTAGGTGCTGGCCATGGGGAAGGACTCGTCGCCGTTCAGGGTGATTCCGCGCCCCGTTTCGAGGTGGTAGGCGGCGACCCCGACCCGTCCCTGCGCCTGTTCGGCCAGCCGCGCGACCTCCGCCGCGAGGTGAGCGAGGCCGGGGTCGTCGCCCTGAAGCCGGATCTCCTGGGCGGCCGCGTCTGGGGCGGGGAGGGTGCAGCCGGGCAGCGCGAGGACTACGAGGGTTGCGGCGAGGAGGTGGCGGAGAGGGGGTCGGGTCGGACGACGCATGGGGAGAACTCCCGGTTGGGGAAGGATGAAGCGGTCGGTTCCAAGGGGCGCGCTTCCGCGGGCGGGGCCGTCTTCGCCTCTCCGGTCGGCGCCGACGACGAACGAGCCGACGGCGCGCGCACGCGGAGGACGGGACGGAGTGAGCCGGCTGGGGATCGAACCCAGGACCTACGGATTAAAAGTCCGTTGCTCTACCAACTGAGCTACCGGCTCGCGACAAAGGTAATCCGCTCGGTTGAACCGGGCGACAGGGGCCGGGTGGGCGATGCGAGACGGTCATTCGATCCCCGGAGGGCCCGGAGGATTCGGTCTCCTTGAGGAGTCGATCCGGATGCGCCGCGAAGATGGGCGTCATTCGAAGGGGAGCTCCAACTGGAGCATCCCGAAGGTGACGCGGTGATGAGGCGTGGGACCGAGTTTCCGGACGGCGCGCCGGTGCTCCGCGGTTGCATAGCCCATGTTGCGCTCCCAGCCGTATCCGGGATACCGCGACGCCAGCCGCGCCATGAGGCCGTCGCGGCACACCTTGGCCACGATCGAGGCGCAGGCGATCGAATGGACGATGCCATCTCCCCCCACCACCGCCTCGTGCCCCCAATCCAGATCGCGCACCGGCCTCCCGTCCACAACCACATGGTCGGGTGGCGGGTGCAGGCGGGCCAGGGCGCGGTTCATCGCCCGGGTCGTGGCGCGCAGGATGTTCACGCGGTCGATCTCCCGCGCGGAGGCGGCCCCGATCCCCACCGCCGCGGCCATTTCATGAATCTCGCGAGCAAGTTTCGCGCGCGCCCCGGCGGTCAGCGTCTTGGAGTCGGCCGCGCCCTCGATCTTCGCGCCCTCGCCCAGGATCACCGCCGCGGCCACGACCGGTCCCGCCAACGGTCCCCGCCCCACCTCGTCGACCCCGGCCACGCGCGTCAAGCCACGCGCCCGGAGGGAGACTTCGTAGGCGAGCGGGTCACCCGTCTCCGCAACCGGAACCGCACTCTTCCCCCGGCCCCGATCGGAAGTTGCGGAGGCCGGTTCCGCCACCGAATCGCGCCGGCAGCGAAATCAGTTCGGCCGTACCGTCCGCTTTTCCCTGATCCGGGCCGCCTTGCCGCGACGGCCCCGGAGATAGTACAGCTTCGCGCGCCGCACGCGGCCCCGCCGCACGATCTCGACCCCGCCGACCGTGGGCGCATTGACCGGGAAGACCCGCTCCACCCCGATCCCGCCGGACCTCTTGCGAACGGTGAAGGTTGCGCCCATGCCGGAGCCGCGACGACCGAGACAGACCCCCTGAAAGACCTGAATCCGTTCCTTCTGCCCCTCGCGCACCCGGTAGAGAACCTTGATCGTGTCGCCCGGCGCGAAGTCGGGGAGATCGTCGCGGGCATCTTCCATGTCGAGTTGGTGCAGGAGATCCGACATGACCTTGCTCCTTCCACTCGTTCGTTGCGGGAGTTCCATCGTTGCGGGAACCCCATTCGCTTTCCGCAAATCCATTCGCTTTCGACAATTGACAGCCGGAAAAGATAGACAGGAAGGTCCCGGAGGGGAAGGTCAGCTCGCGCCGGAATCCTTCGGCGGCGGGTAGTAGGCATCGCCCACGGTGCGCCCGCCATTGCCGTTGGGGCGTTCGAGGCGGCCGGAGAGGGCGTCCTCCGCCAGTTGGTTCGCGTCCATCAGAGAGACAAGCGCGATAACCCCGATGTGGTCCGAGAAGGCCTTGAGGTTCCCCGTGTCGGCTCGCTCCAGCGCGGCGATGTACGCGGGCTTTCCCTGCGCGGTAATCACCGGCGGCGGAAACCCCCGCTCGATGTAGGCCCACGCCATCAGCAGCCGCGAGACCCGCCCGTTCCCGTCCTGGAAGGGATGCGTCCGCACGAAGCGATGGTGCAGCCAGGCGGCTTGGGCGTTGACGGGATAGCCACGCCGACGAATCTCGTCCCAGAGCGCAATGAAGCGATCCATCTCGACCTGGACCTGCTCCGGGGGACAGTGGAAATGGACATGGCCGTCCGCGCGTCTTGGGTTGTTCGGCCGGTCCTTCCAGCGCCCCCTGGTCCGGAACCGCACGGCCACGCGCTTCCCCGTCAGCGTCAGCCCGGTCACCGTTTCCTGGTGACGCGTCAGCAACTGGTGCCAACTCCTGATCATGTGCTGCGAGAGCGGCCTGCCGCTGGCCACATCCTCGAACATCATGTCGTAGGCGCCCTCCTGGTCATCGAGGAGGCCGCGAATCGTCCGGTCTTCCACCAGCTCCACGGTGTGCGCGCCCGCCACCCCCGCGAACCCCTCCGCCACAAGCTGTTCCGTCACTCCTCGGCGCAGCGTGTAGAGTCCCTCGATCTGCCCCGTCTCGATGGCGAACGCCCGTACCCGCTCGCGCAGCCAGCCCGCCATGAAGCGTTCCTTCGCCGGATCGTCCCGGATCGCCCTGCGGTTCCGGTTCCACAACTCTTCCTGCTCGAGCTGCCCCGGCATCGCCCAGCCTTCGGCCCCATCCGGCATCTCGGTGAGTGGATTCCACTCCCAGGGCCTGGAGTTGTACGCTATCGAATTCCTCCCCTTGCGTCTTCCGCCGCCGCGTCTCGCCCGGGGGACGCCGACCGCCGTCCGCGCGCCCCTCTCATACATTCCGCGAACCCCGCTTTCGTGTCAACCGTTCCCCCGCCGCTCGCCGCCACTCTTCGATCGCCCGGTGATCCCCGCTTCGCAGCACCTCGGGCACGGCGTAGCCGCGGTACTCGGCCGGCCGGGTGTAGGAGGGCCCCGAGAGCGACTCCCCATCGTAGAAGGAATCTGTCGCCGCCGATTCATGGTCGCCCAGCGCCCCGGGGAGCAGCCGCACGACCGCGTCGGCCATGGCCAGAGCGGCGATCTCGCCCCCCGAAACGACAAAATCCCCCAGCGAGAGCTCCTCCGTGGCGAGGTGGTCGGCCACCCTCTGGTCCACATCCTTGTAGTGCCCGCAGAGGAAGGTGATTTCGGGCTGGAGCGAGAGGCGCACCGCGTCGTCGTGGCGAAAGCGGCGACCGCGCGCCGAAAGGAGGACGATCGGACCGGAGGGCCGCAGATCGTCGATGGCCTCGAAGAACGGCTCGGGCTTCATGACCATCCCGGCGCCTCCGCCGTAGGGCGCGTCGTCGACGGTGCGATGCCGGTCGTGGGTGTGGTCGCGGAGGTCGCGGACGCGAAACTCGACCCGGCCGACGCGGGCGGCGCGTCCCGGAATGCTGATCGCCAGGGGGGCCGCAAAAAAATCGGGGAAGATCGTGACGAAGTTGATGCGGATCGGGGTCATCGGCGCACCGGGCCGTCAGGGGAGGAACCCGGGGGGAAGATCGACCCGGAGGAGGCGGCGCTCGCGGTCCACCTCGACGACGAACTCGCGCATGAAGGGAACCAGAACCTCGCCCGCCGGACCCTCCACCTGAAGCAGATCCGCGGGCCGCAGGGGAAAGACCTCCGCCACGGCGCCCAGCTCGTCGCCTTCGGTGGTGACGACCGTCGCGCCCAGGAGTTCGTGGTAGAAGATCTCGCCGTCGGCGGCATCGTCGATCGTCGCGAAGGGACGCAAAAGGTACCGGCCGCGCAGCTCGTCGGCGGCCGTGCGGTCGTCGATGCCGGCGAACTTGACCAGGAAGCCGCGCCGATAGGGACGAATGGCTTCGATGGCAAGGGGGGGGAGGGTCGTGGATGGGCGGTCGCCGCCGTCGTCTCCGGGAAGGTGGACCTCGCCGGGCGCGAAGTGACTCGCCGGGTGATCGGTCAGCGGCCAGACGAAGAGCTCGCCCTTCGTTCCATGCGACTTGTTCAGGTGGCCGACGACCAGGTGCGCAGGGTGCTCGCCCTCCATCGTTCGGCCGGGGGCCGTCAGGCGGCCGCGGTCCCGTCTTCGGCAGCGGACTCCGGGGCGTCTGCGGGGGACTCCGAGGCCGCGGCATCTCCATTGCCGTCGCCGGGCTTCACCAGCGCGACCTTGTCGTCCCCTCCGGCGCGGGCCTTCGCAACCAGACTCCCCACCGTCGGGGAAGCCACGGCTCCCTCGCCCAGCCAGTAGTCGATGCGCTCCAGATCCACCTTCAGGAGGGCCGGATCCGGGAGCGGATTGTAGTATCCCAGGTTTTCCACGAAGCGTCCGTCGCGCGGCGCGCGGCTGTCGGCGACGACGATCCGGTAGTGGGGCTTCTTCTTCCGGCCCATCCGGCGGAGGCGTATCTTTGCGGACATCTCTTCTTCTTTCCCTTTGCGTTTCCTTCGCTGCGTTTCTCCGCAGCCGAACGGTTTCCCGGAATTTCCCGGAAAACGGTTCCCCGGAAGCTGTCTTCCCGGAAGCTGTTCGGCGACTCTCAAAATCTGAACGGCGACTTGCGTCCCTTCGACCGGGCCTTCCCGCCGGCTCCGGGCATGACTCCCTTCATTCTGCGCATCATCTTCTCCATCTCGCCGAAGCGCTGCATGAGACGGTTGACCTCGGCGACCGGCCGGCCGCTCCCACGCGCGATTCTGCGGCGGCGCGACCCGTTCAGGATCTCGGGACGCCTTCGCTCCTCGAGGGTCATGGAGAGGATGATGGCTTCAATATGCTTCATCTTCTTCGGATCGACATCTCCGGGGGACAGCCCGCGCGGCACGCCCGGCACCATCTTCAGGAGCTGATCCAGCGGACCCATCTTCTGCACCTGCCGCATCGCGACGAGAAAATCCTCCAGCGTGAAGCGACCGCGGCCCAGAACTTTCTTCTGGAGCGCCTCCGCGTCGTCGGCGTCGACCACCGCCTGCGCGCGCTCCACCAGCCCGATCACATCGCCCTTTTGCAGGATCCGGCCCGCGATGCGCTGCGGATCGACCGTTTCGAGGGCATCGATTCCCTCACCCGTCCCGATGAACTTCATCGGCTTGCCGGTCACGCCATGGATCGAGAGAGCGGCCCCGCCCCGCGCATCGCCGTCCATCTTGGCCATCACGAAGCCGGTGACGCCGAGCGCGCGGTCGAAGCCCTGGGCGATGCGGACGGCCTCCTGGCCGGTCATGGCATCAACGACCAGGAGGATTTCGCGCGGTTCGAGAACCTCCCTGATCCGCTCCAGCTCCTTCATGAGGCGGGAATCGATCTGGAGCCGGCCGGCGGTATCGACGATCAGCGCGGCCGCACGGGTGCGCCGGGCCTCAAGGTGACCTGCGCGCGCCACGGCGACCGGATCGGTGGCGCCCTCCTCGAAGAAAACGGGAACCCCCGCGCGACGTCCGAGGACTCGCAACTGGTCCACCGCCGCCGGACGATACAGATCGCAGGCCGCAAGAAGCGTGCGGCGTCCTTGCCGCTGGATCCGCTTGCCCAGCTTGGCCGCGGTCGAGGTCTTCCCCGATCCCTGGAGTCCCACCATCATGATGACCGTCGGGGGCGCCGACGACCAATCGAGCCGGGTGTCGCCCTCGCCGCCGATCAGCGCCGCGAGCTCGTCGTGCACGATCTTCATGACCTGCTGTCCGGGCGAGACCGACTTCAGCACCCGCTCGCCGACCGCCTTCTCGCGTACCCGCTTCAGAAAATCGCGCGTCACGCGGAAGTTGACATCGGCTTCGAGCAGAGCCCGCCGCACCTCGCGCAACCCGTCCCCGATCATGCGTTCATTGAGGACGCCCCGCTGCCGGAAGCGCCCCAGAACGCCGTCAAGTCGTTTGCTCAGATCTTCAAACATCGCAGTCCCGGTCGAGCGCGGCACATCGGACGAACGCTACCGCCCTGGAAAAGGACAGCCGTAGAAGATAGGGGGGAGGGGGATGGGATTCAAGGCGCCGGGATGCTCAGTTGCGAGAGCGGCGACCGAGGAAGCAGCCCAGGCCCAGGAACCCGACTCCAACCCCACAAATCCAACTGGCGCTCCGGCGCGGACTGCACCGCCTTTCCACCGTTCGCCTCGCTCACCGTTCCACCTCAACATTTCCATAGACCGACCCTGGCCCCTTTGCACTGCCGCCAACGGCAACTCCGGCCTCTGCGAAGTCGGCGAACATTTCCATCGCAAGATTCATCGAAACCGTGTAGACGCGGTAGCCTCCACAGGGAGACTCCTCCAGCCGGGTAACGGCGTCGGGAGCCACCGGAGACGCCTTGCGACGGG
Source organism: Gemmatimonadota bacterium (assembly GCA_022822325.1). Taxonomy (GTDB): domain Bacteria; phylum Gemmatimonadota; class Gemmatimonadetes; order Longimicrobiales; family Gaopeijiaceae; genus Bin94. The sequence continues at coordinate 15,156 of JAJEBW010000040.1, forward strand.
CCGCCTCCTCAAACGCCTCCCGGTGGGTGGCAACGTGTGAATCGGGAATCAGCCGGGGCAGGATATCCACGCGAAACAGGGTAGCCTCCTTCATTGATCAGCGTTCGGGGGCAGTCAAGATACGCTATCGCGAACGCGGGGCCCGTGGCCCAGGCATTCGGACCAACCGCGCATCTTCCGCGATCCACCGTTGGCGCCCCGGGCCGCGCATCCGCCCTCAATCCGCGCGAATCACCTGGCTGCGGCGCGCGCCCACCGAGATCATGGCGATCGGGGCCTCGACGAGCTCCTCGATGCGGTGAAGATAGGCGCGGGCGTTGCGGGGGAGGTCGGCGACGGCGCGAGCTTCCGTGGTGGGGGACCGCCAGCCGGGGAGGACTTCGTAGATGGGCTCGACCTCCTGAAGCTGCCAGGAGCAGGCCGGGAAGGGGACTCCGGCGTCGCCGCGCAGACGGTAGCCTGTGGCGATGCGAAGCTCCGGCAGGGTGTCGAGGACATCCAGCTTCGTGATCGCGATTCCGGTGAGTCCGTTGACGCGGGCGGCGTAGCGGACAACGGGCGCGTCGAACCAGCCGCAGCGCCGGGGACGGCCGGTGGTGGCGCCGAACTCGCCGCCCAGATCGCGGACGAGTGCGTCCATCTCGCTGTCGAAGGCCGTGGGAAGGGGGCCGTTGCCCACGCGGGTCGTGTACGCCTTGGCCACGCCGACCACCGCATCGATCGCGGTGGGACCGATCCCCGACCCCACCGCCGCCGCCCCCGCCGTCGTATTCGACGACGTCACGAAGGGATAGGTGCCGTGGTCGACATCGAGCGCCGTCCCCTGCGCACCCTCGAGCAGCACCCCCTTCCCCCCCGCCAGCGCCGCCGCGATCTCCTCTCCGACGTCGGCCGCCACCTCGGGCAGCCGGCCGGTCACCGCCAGCGCATCGTCGATCGTCCCGGCGTCGTCCGGATCGGCGCCCAGCTCGCGCAGCCGCCGCCGCGCCCACTCGATCCCCCGCCCCACCCGTTCCCTTCCCCGCGCCGGGTCGAGCAGATCGGCGATGCGGACCCCCCGCCGCCCGGTCTTGGCCTCGTATGCGGGACCGATTCCGCGCCCCGTCGTCCCGATCCGGCGCCGCGCCGCTCTCTCGGCCGCGTTGTCGAGCGCCACATGCCACGGAAACACCACATGCGCGCGCGCGCTGACCCCGATTCTTCCTCTCGTCTCGATTCCGCGCCCGGCCAGGTTGTCGATCTCGGCGAAGAGCTGAACGGGATCGACGACCACGCCATTCCCCAGCAGGCACCGCTTTCCGGGGTGCAGAATGCCGGAGGGCACCTGGTGCAGGATGAACTGCTCCTCGCGCTGGTACACCGTGTGGCCCGCATTGGCGCCACCCTGGTAGCGGGCGATCAGATCGGCGCGCTCGGCCAGGACGTCGACGACCTTCCCCTTGCCCTCGTCGCCCCACTGGCAGCCCACGACGACGGTGCAGGAGCCGCGCAGCGCTGCCGGGTCCAGGTGGGCGATCGTGGTGCGTTTCTCAGGAAACGACCGACGAACGGTGGAGTCGGATGGCGCTGCCGGGTCCAGGTGGGCGATCGTGCCCCTCCTCATGCCGGCACCAGCGCCGCGCGGGACTCAATGCCGGCCCGCGCCAGACACTCCGCGACTTCGCCCCGGCGCGCGTCGGGCAGGGGACGGAGCGGCCTCCGGGGAATCCCGCCGTGGTAGCCCAGCAGATCCAGCGCGACCTTCACCCCCGCAACCCCCATCCCGCCCACCAGCGCATTGTGCAGCGCGCCGATCCGCTTCTGGAGGGTGGCCGCGGCCGCCATCTCGCCTGAGGCGAAGCGACGACAAAGCTGCACGCACTCCCGGGGCGCCACATTCGCGACCCCCAGAATTCCGCCCACCGCCCCCACCTCCAGCGCGGGGTAGAGGAGGGCGCCGCTCCCGACCAGCACCTGGAAGCCGCGGCGGGCGTGTGTCGTCAGACCGGCCACCGTCTCCAGCTTTCCGCGCGAGTCCTTGATCCCGACGATGTTTTCGTGGTGCGAAAGCCGCGCGATCAGGCCGACCGGGAAATCCAGGGTGGAGAAGCGCGTCGGCACCTGGTAGAGAATCACCGGCACGGGAGATGCATCGGCCACGGCCTCGTAGTGCTCGCGCACGACCTCGGGCGTCATCGCTCCCCTGTAGAAGGCCGGCGGCTGAACCAGAACCGCGTCGCACCCGCGCCCGGCCGCCATCCGCGTCAGCCGCAGCGTCGTCCGCAGCGATTCGGCCCCCGTCCCGGCCACCATCAGCACGCCATCGGGAAGCGCCCCGCGCACGGTCGCCCAGCAACGGTCGCGCTCCCCTTCGTCCAGAAAGACGGCCTCGCCGGTCGATCCGCCAATCACCATTCCCCGCACTCCGCTCTCCGCCCAGCGGCCCACATTCTCGCGCAGCGCGGCCAGGTCGACCTCGCCGGTGACGGGATCGAAAGGGGTTGTGGCGGGGATCATCACGCCGCCGATGTCCAGGGGCGCAATCTTCCGGGGCGCGCTTCCCCGGCGTGCAACGTCTCGGGGCGCATTCGCGCCATTCGCGGTCTTCGTCATTCTTCGCTCTTCGTCGGTTCTTCGGTTCGTTGCGGCATTCGGTTTGTCCCCGGATTCGGCCAGCCGTCGATTCGTCTTGTTCGCCGTCGATTCGTCAGCCGTCGGAACCGCCGGACAGGGCAACCGGACGGCCCCGGCCCGGCGGATAGACACCCATCAGGTCGCGGGCCCGCTCCAGCGTTTCTCCCGCCATGCTGCGCGCGCGCTCCGCCATCTCCATGATTCGCGCGTCCAAATCGGTCTCGCGGCGCAGCACATCGGCCCGGCGGTCGCGCATCTCGCTCGTCAGCGCCACCAGCGCATCGGCCGTCCGACCCTTCAGATCCACGTAGCGCAGCGTTCCCGCAAGGTAATCGTCGCGCATCGCCGCCGCTTCGTCCTCGTGCCCGCAGGCCCCCAGCAGCGTCAGCAAATTCGCGATTCCCGGACTCGTCCGGCCGCTCGGCATCACCCCCGAATCGGTCACCGCGGAGCGAATTTTCCTCCGCACCGAGTCCTCGTCCTCAAAGAGCCCGATGTAGTGCCGAGGCCCCAGACTCTTGCTCATCTTGCGCGTCGGATCGGCGGTGGACATGACCTTGGGAATCCGCGCGAGAAGCGTCTCCGGCTCGGGAAAGAGGAATCCGAAGCGTCCGTTGAACCGTCGCGCCAGCCCCCGGCTCAGCTCCAGATGCTGCGACTGGTCCTGCCCCACCGGAACGCAACCCGCGCGGTAGGCCAGGATGTCGGCCGCCTGCAGGACCGGATAGAAGAGCAGTCCCGCCGAAACGAAGCTCCCCTCGTCCGTTGCGCTCTCCGCCGCGCCGCCGGGAAGGAGCGCCGACTTCTCCTTGAACTGCGTCATGCGGCCAAGGTCGCCGAGCGAGGTCAGAGTGGCCAGCAGCCAGCAGAGCTCGGTCTGTTCGGGAACGGTGGACTGGATGTAGACGGTGGTGCGGTCCGGATCGATGCCCGCCGCCAGGAGACTGACGAACATCTCGCGCGATGCCCGCCGCAATCCGGCCGGGTCGCCGGAACCGATGAGGGCGTGGAGATCGACGACGCAATAGACGCATTCCCGTTCATCCTGGAGCCGGGCCCAGTTCTTCACCGCGCCGAAGTAGTTGCCGATCGTCATGACGGCGGTGGGTTGGATGCCGGAATAGACGCGGGCGGGGCGCGTGGAGGAGGGGGCCGTGGGGGTCATGGGGATGGGGGTGGGGGGGTGGGGGGGGAGTGGGGGGAGAAGGATTCAGGTGCGGAGGATTAGCGAATCGCGGCGGGGGGAGGCTGGGGACGCGAGGGATCGAGGAGGAACACAGGGGCGAATCGCGGGCGCGGGTAATGTAGCAGGATGGCGGGGGGATGGAGCTTCGCGGGTGAGAGTCGCGGGCCGAGGGGCACGAGGGTGGACGCGGGCCGGCCCGATCCACTACCACGCTTGCCCATGGCGGACCAGATCGGCTACTTTTCGCCCGTAAACATGGATCACCCACAAAGATGGAAAACCGAAGAGGCGCAATCCAGCCGAGAGCGAATCAGGTTGGGCCGTAACAGCCAGGAGGTCGGTTGTGGACCTGCAATGCGTGGCGGTGTTCCGGAAAGTTCCTGAAGGCTGCATCGCCTTCATCGAGGAGTTTCCCGGTGCCAACACCCAGGGCGCTTCCCTCGAAGAAGCTCGGTCGAACCTTCGCGAAGCCGTCGCCATGGTGATCGAAGCCAACCGGGAAATGGCCCGCGAAGACGTCGGCGGCGGTGCGGTCATCAGAGAGCCCATCACCGTCACGGCGTGAAGCGCCGGAATTTGTTGCGGCACCTGGCGCAGCACGGGTGCGTTTTCCTGCGTGAGGGCGGGAACCACACACTCTAACATCAACCGGACTGCCAGGAAGGTCTCGACGATTCCCCGGCACAACGAGATCAACCGGGACCTCGCCAGGAAGATCTGCAAGGCCAGGAAGATCTCAAGGACCTCCAGGTGCCCCGTCCGCTGGATAGCTGACCCGCATTTTTCGCATCCACAGTGCTTCGCCACGATCGCCCGCTGGACGTACGGATTCACGGAGGACGAAGCCCCACATCGTCTGTTGCGGGCTGTCCGTTGCAACGCTTGATGAGCAATGCGGGTGCGGCGGGTTCCCGGGATCGGAAGGTGCTGAAGGACGGGCGACACCTGCCCATGGGACTCCGGTTCCCGGGGTGAAGACTCGGACCTTCGCCCCCCCTTGCGCCCACCCCTCCCCCCACCCGACCATCATCCCCGTCATGTCTCCAACCCTGCGCCCCCAAGCCGGAACCGCAACGGTCCCCGCAGACCCGTCCTCCGGCCACCGCGTTGCGCCGATTTCCGCCGACCGCTCCGAGTCGCTCCTCGCGACCGCTGCGGAAGCCGCCCGGGCCGCCGCCGACATTCACCGCCAGGCGCTCGTGCGCGGGGGACGCCGCCGGATCGCCTCCAAGTCGTGGCGCAACGATTTCGTCACCGATGTGGATCTGGCCGCTCAGGCAGCCGCGCTCGCGGTCATTCGCCGCCATCACCCAAACCACGCGATCCTCGCCGAGGAGGAGGATGGCGCCCGGGACCCTGCACCCGGCGAGCCTGCGCTCCATGTAGAGCCGACCCCCCGGGAAGGGTCTGACCCCGGCGGAGAGCTTGCCGCGTCCAATATCCGCCGGCCCGGCGAAGCTGCGACCGACGCCGCGGAAATCGCCCGGCCAGCCGACGCGCAACCCCTCTGGATCGTCGATCCCCTCGACGGCACCACCAACTTCATGCATGGCCACCCCTTCCACGCGGCCTCGGTGGCGGTCCGGGACAGCCGCGGTCCCCTTGCGGCCGCCATTCACGCCCAGGCTCTCGACCGCGTCTGGACGGCCACGCGCGGCGGCGGCGCCTTCGAGAACGGCCGGCCGATCCGGGTCAGCTCGGTGCGCGAGGCGAGCGGCTTCCTGGTCGGCACCGGCTTCCCCTTCAAGACCCCCCACCTCATGGACGATTATCTGCACCAGCTCGGAGCGGTCCTGCGCGCAACTTCCGGCGTTCGCCGCGCGGGGGCCGCCGCAATCGATCTGGCCTGGCTCGCCAATGGCATCCTGGACGGATTCTGGGAGATGCGGCTCGCGCCGTGGGACTTCGCCGCCGGAGAACTCCTCGTCGCCGAGGCGGGGGGCGTGGTCGAACGGATCGAAGGGGGACCGCTCGGCGTCGAGGAGGGATCGGTCCTGGCGGCCAACTCGGCGGCGGCGCTGTCGGAGCTGCGAAAGCTGTTGCGAAGGTCGCATGAACCACGAATCATCTCTCTTGACGACGAATCATCGATTCAGGGACAACCCATCCGGTCAGGACGGTGAATGACAAGGACTCGGATCACAGGGGCATTGCCATGACCCGGACTGAAACCCGCACGACCCGCGTCAACCGCGAGTCCACCGATTCCAACCACATTCAGGCGCTCATCGAACGGTCCCGGCGCGATGTCCTCGACCTCACATTGCGCAATCCCCTGCTCAACTTTCGCCCATCGAAGCGACGGGGACTACAGGTCGTGGACGAACGGTCGCGCGAAGTCTTCCGGCTTCTTGTCGACCGCGAACGCCCGATGTACTTCCTGCCCGTGCCCGACGCGTCCCCGGCGGCCTCGTCCGCGCCCGCTCGTTCCCCGAAAGTCCGTTCCCAAAGAGCCCGTTCTCCGTCATCGGCTTCTCCTGCAAACCATTCCCCAACCACCCCTTCCCCCCGGCGCACCACAATCATTCCCACCGACCACGCCGACGTTCCGCCCGAGCTCCTGGCGCTACTCGGCGAGTCGCCCGAAGACCCCAACAAAGCCGCCGCACGCCACACCGACAACAAGCTCCAGACCGCCCTGACCCGCGCCGCCCTCAACCTGCGCCTGCGCGAGACCTTCCGCCAGGCGCGCCTTTCCATTGAGGAACAGGGCGTCAACATTCTCTATCTCACTCTTGGCACGTTGCGCTGGCACGAGTCCGACAGCAGCGAGACCGAACGCCTTGCGCCGCTGATCCTGATCCCCGTGCAACTCGCCCGTTCCGACATTCGCGAGAGCTTCAAGCTGACCTGGACAAAGGATGACATTGAGCCAAACCTCTCGCTCGCATCCAAGTTGCGGCAGGACTTCGGGGTGCGTTTGCCCGAGATGCCCGCCGAGGACGAACTCGATGTCGCGAACTGGCTGAGCAAGGTCGCCAAAGCCGTCGCACGACAACAACGCTGGCAGGTCGCGCACGACGAAATCCACCTCGGCTTCTTCTCCTTCAGCAAACTCCTGATCTACAAGGATCTGGACCCCGCCGCCTGGCCCGCCGAACATCCCCCCGCCGAACACCCGCTGGCGCAGAAGCTGTTTGGCGGCAACGGCTTCGAAGGCGAGCCATCCTCCGGATTCGGCGACGGCGACCACATCGACGACTCCGAACGCGCAACTTCGCTGCACCCCGTTCTGGATGCCGACAGCTCGCAGACGCTGGCCATTCTCGATGTCATGAAGGGCCGCAATCTTGTCATTCAGGGACCGCCGGGAACGGGCAAGTCACAGACCATTACCAACCTTGTCGGCGAGGCGCTGGCCAACGACCGGACCGTTCTCTTTGTGGCCGAAAAGCTCGCCGCGCTGGAGGTCGTCAAGCGCCGCCTGGATGCCGTTCATCTGGGCGACGCATGCCTGGAGCTGCACAGTCACAAGACCAACAAGCGCGCCGTTCTGGACGAGCTCAACCGCACCCTCAGGCTTGGCCGCCCCCGCGCTCCGGGACGCCCCGACGACCGCGTCCTCCTGGAACAGACCCGCAATCGCCTCAATGCCTATGCGCGCGCGATCAACTCGCCGGTGGCGCAGAGCGAACTCACGCCACACGATCTGGTGGGACGGCTGGCAAGGCTTGTGCAAGACGGGCTGGCCGAAGACGCGACGCCGATCGCGGTTGACGATTCCGAACAATGGACCCGCGAACAGTTTGTGCGCCGCCGGGCGACGGTTCGCGAGCTGCAGGAGCTGGTGGACTCAATCGGGGCGCCGGACGAGCATCCGTGGTGGAGCTGCGGACGACTTCACTTTCTGCCGACCGAGGCGGCCGCCGTGCGCGCTCTGATCGACAATGTGCAATCGGCGCTGCAAGAACTTGCACGAGCGGTGGTCGATCTTGCGCAGGCAACGGGGTTGGAACTGGAGTGGAGGAAGCTCGACGCGGACCGTCTGGCCAGGTTGGTCCGCACCGTGCGGCGCGTTGCGGACGCACCGAATCCTGCGGGACTCGACCATCGCAACGCGGCCTGGTCTTCGCGCAGAGGCGAGATCCAGGAGTTCGCGGCGGCGGCGAGATCCTGGGCCCGGATCCGCTCCGAACACCACGACGCGCTGCTGCCCCAGGCCTGGGATGAGAATCCGCTCGCGGAGCGGCGGGCGTTGCGGGATATGGGCGGCAAGTGGTGGCGGTTCCTCTCGTCGTCCTTTCGAGTGGCCGAGCGGCGCGTGCGCGGACTTTGCCGGGGCGAACCCCCGAGGGACGCGGCGGGCCAGCTCGCCCTGGTCGAAGCCATTCTGGAGGTGGACCGGTTGCGCCGCGCGATCGACGGGTCGCGGGAGCTGCGGGCGGTGCTCTTTCCGGGTCTCGCGCTCGGGGATCGCACCGGTTCTCACCGCCGACTGGCCGACGCCGCCGACTGGATGCTACAGCTTCGCCGGGATCTGGAGGCCGGGGTCGTCGGCCCCGAGGTGCACGATCTGCTCGATGCGATGGCCGGAGCGGCACGACCGTCCCCCGTCAGCGCCCCATCCGCCGCATCCGAGTCCGCCACCGCCCGGGCCCCCGCCCCCGTCCAGGGCCAACCGGCCGACCGCGCAACGATGGGGTCCGCAGCGCGCGCCTGCCGGCAAGGTCTGGATGCCGTCCAGGAGGCTCTTGCCGCAATCGCCGAAACGATGGAGCTTCGCGCCGAACGCTTTCCGCCGGGTCAGTCGCCCGCCGAACGCCCCTTCGTCCAACTCGCCGCCTGGCTCGACGCCGCGCACGCCGCCCTTCCCGCCGCGCAGGACATCGTGCGCTTCAACCAGCTCCAGCGGAGGGCGGCCAGCCTCGGAATCGGTCCGGTGGCCGACGCCGCCGCAACGCGGCCCGACGCCGCCCAACACCTGACCGGCCTCTTCGAGCGCGCCTGCCACGGCGCCTGGCTGGCCCTTGCCTTCCGCGAACGCCCGGTCCTCGCCGAGTTCGACGGCGCTACCCACGCCGGAGTCGTCAGGCAGTTCCGCGAGCTGGACGCGGCGCAGTTCCGCCACAACCGGATCCGCATCGCCGAGCGCCACTGGAACCGGTTGCCGCGCTCGCCCGGAGGCGGCCAACTGGGCGTTCTCCTTCGCGAGTTCCAGAAGAAGACGCGCCATCTCCCGGTGCGCAAGCTGATGAGCAGCGCCGGGCGCGCCGTCCAGAGCGTCAAGCCCGTATTCATGATGAGCCCGCTCTCGATCGCCAAGTACATTCCGCCGGGATCGGTCGACTTCGACCTGGTCGTTTTTGACGAAGCGAGCCAGGTGCGGCCGGTGGAGGCGCTGGGGGCAATCATCCGGGGAAGGCAGGCCGTGGTCGTGGGGGACAGCAAGCAGCTTCCGCCGACCAGCTTCTTCGACCGGATCGGGGGCGACGACGAGGGCGAGGAGAGCGCAACCGCCGACCTGGAGAGCATCCTGGGGATGTTCTGCGCGCAGGGCGCCCCGGAGCGAATGTTGCGCTGGCACTACCGCAGCCGCCACGAATCGCTGATCGCCGTGTCGAACCACGAGTTCTACGACAATCGCCTGGTTGTCTTCCCCAGCCCCGACGCGGGCAAGCACGACACCGGGCTTGTTTTTCGTCACAATCCCGACGCCTCCTACGAGCGCAGAGGCATCAACACCGCCGAGGCGAAGAAGGTCGCGGCCGCCGTCATGGAGCACGCGCGCCTGCGCCCTGGCATGACCCTTGGCGTGGCCGCCTTCAGCAATGTGCAGGCCCGCCGCATCGAGGACGAGGTCGATATTCTCAGGTGCCGCGATCCCTCCTGCGAGGCGTTCTTCGCCGACCACCCCGAGGAGCCCTTCTTCGTCAAGAATCTGGAGAATGTGCAGGGCGATGAACGCGACGTGATTCTGATCAGCGTCGGCTACGGCAAGATCGACGGCGCACATCTGCCGATGAACTTCGGGCCCCTCAATCGCGAGGGGGGCGAGAGGCGGCTGAATGTGCTGATTACGCGGGCCAGACGGCGTTGTCATGTGCACTCCAACTTCGAGGGTGGCGATCTGGACCTGAGGCGTTCGCGGGCAACCGGGGTGAGGGCGCTCAAGACCTTCCTGGAGTATGCGCAGAAGGGACACCTGGATGCGCCGGAGATCACCGGACGCGGAGCCGATTCGCCCTTCGAGGAGGCAGTGGCGGGGCGGTTGCGGCAACGGGGTCACGATGTGGTGCACCAGGTGGGAAGCGCGGGGTTCTTCGTCGACCTGGCGGTGGTCGATCCCGCGAAGCCGGGGCGGTATCTGCTGGGAATCGAGTGCGACGGCGCCACCTACCACAGCGCGCGCTCGGCCCGCGACCGCGACCGTCTGCGGCAACAGGTGCTGGAGGGGCTGGGGTGGAGGATTCACCGGATCTGGAGCACCGACTGGTTCCGCAATCCCGGCCGCGAGCTGGCCCGGGTGGAGGAGGCAATCGCGAGTGCGCGCGGGCACGACTTCCGGCCGCCGCCGCCCGGCGAGAACAGGACTGCGCGGCCGATGGAGCGCGAGGCGGAAGCAAGGCCGGAGGTCGAGGCTCCGGCGCGTCCGTACCGGTTGGCCCGGCCCTTCATTGCCGCAAGCGGCGAGTCGCTGCACGAGGTCGCGCTCGAACGGGTCGCCGCCTGGATCCGGAGAGTGGTCAACGTCGAGAGTCCGGTTCACCTCGACGAGGCGACGCTGCGGATCTGCCGGGCCGCGGGGGTGGCGCGCGCGGGGTCGCGGATTCAGAAGCGAATTCGGGCGGGCATGCGACAAGGGGTCGCTTCGGGAATGTTCACCTTCGACCGCGCCGGTTTCCTGTGGCGACCGGACCACGAACTGACCCGCATTCGCCGCCGCGACGGCGACATTCCGCCTTCGCTGCGCAATCCCGCCCGGATCTCTCGGGAAGAGATCGCCATTGCCCTCCTGCATTCGGTGCGCGCCAGCTTCGGCATCGGCCCCGGCGACGCCGTGCGCGAGGCCGTCCGCCTCTTCGGATTTGCGCGCGGCGGCGCCCGGATCGTCAGTCGCTTCCGCGAGGCGCTGGATTTCCTCGTCGACGAGGGCAGGATCCTTCGCGAGGGGTCGCTGCTGCGAGTGCGCGACGAGTAGCTCCCGGCCAGGCGTTTTGCGGCGCCAGCTTTCGCGCAACCACACGGGACGACGGCGAATCCGGCCGCTTCGGGATCGACTTTGGTGGAGTTTAGCGATATTATGCTGCGAAGATAAACCGCCTGAACTCCCTATAATCGCAAGTCATGGACCCGATCCTGAATCCCTACTCGCCCGGCGCGGGAATGCCGCCTCCGGAGCTCGCCGGCCGCGAGGACATTCTGGAGAAGGTGGCCATCGCGCTGGCCCGCACTCGCGCCTGCCGAAGCGCCAAGAGCGTGATGCTGGTCGGGCTCCGCGGCGTCGGCAAGACGGTGCTGATCGCAAAGGGGATGGTTTGGAGCCCGGGCCATGGCAAGACGGCGTTCACGGTGCCGCGCTTCGACGGCTTCATGCGGCGGATCATGCCGGGAGCGGGGGGGCGGTAGGTCAATCCTGGCGGATTTCGAGGTCGCTGGCGGGGTAGCCGAAGGCTTTGAGGAGACGGTGGCAGCGTTTTTGGATGGCTTTTGCGGACAGTGTCGTCCCAACGAACAGCTCGGATTGGCCGATGCGTCGGGGTTCCCGTAGATCGCCTGGATCGGTCGAGACCCACGGTTTACGCTTCCCCCAGAGCGGCGTCACAGTCTCCAGGAAGGTACTTTCGTGGCGGGTGTACACTCCCTCGAAGACGCCAAGCAACAACTCCTTCCAGGTATTCGCCTGGGTCTCGGGTCCCCATAGCCGATACGATCGAACCGGAGTTGGGGAAGCTCTCCCTGTTCCCTTCTTTTTCGGCGGCGGATCCACCAGCTCGGGCATGGTCGGGGGTGTTACCCCATCCTCCTCGACGGTGCCACGAGCTTGTGCCGAGTCCGTGGACGTATCGTCCGCTCCCGCTTCCCGCTCCACTGGCTCCGCCATTCCGAGCGCCCTGGCCACCTGGGACGGCGTCGGGTACAGCGCGGTCTTTTCCTTCACCCTTTTCTGGATCAGCTCAACCAATTCCGGGTCGGGTCCGGTCTTCATCTCCCCCCACACGTGCGGAACCACCGTCTTCAGTCGCTCCTCCTCCCGCAACGCCTTCAACGCTTCCTTCGCGCTTCTCTCCGCGCCCTCACCCGCAAGGGCTTCACGACCCAAGAATTTGAAGATCCGCTCGGAAAACTCGTGCGCCGATCCTTTGCGAATATCCAGAACCGCAAAGCGGCGGTCCATGGGCGGACCCTTCTCGCGCGGCAGGAAAAGCCACCATTCCAGCCCCGTGGTCAGCGCACAGATGTCCACACCCTCGTGGAAGGCATAGGTCAGCATCTGCTCCACATGACCCTCAAGTCTCTTGCCCGGAGCCTTGGCCTCGATGAAGGCGACGATGCGCCCGCCGGTTCGCAGCGCAATGTCCATTCGTCCGCGTCCGGTCGCGTGTTCAAAGAGGACATGTTCTGGATCGTCGCTCGGCCAGCCCAAGTGGGCCAGAATTGGCAGTATCACCCAGTTCTTGGCGCTCTCTTCGTTGGGCGGCTCGGGCCTCTCCCTCAACTGTCTGATTCTCTCTTCGAGCGACATGACGTTATTTTGGGTGCGGGTGTACAGGGATGAATCGTCCCGTGCGCGGCGTTCGCGGTCAGGAGGAATCCGGTCGATGAATGATCCTATCTCAAGTCGCTTCGTTGCGGTACTGCGGCCGCTGCTGGAGGCAAAACGATGTGGACCTGCCCCGCTTTTGCGGACGGATACCGCCGCCTTTCTGCTTCCCGCCATGACTCACCTCCTTGGTTGCCACCAATGGACAAAGTGTCCGTCATAGCGGGGCAATTCCATCAGCAAACCGATCTCGGGTGCCCAAGCACGCCAAAGTGCACTTGGAGCGGCCCCGTCGCTCACCCCCCCACCCCCCGCCCCACCCCCACGGCCGCCACATCACTCACAATGAACATCCGGAAGCCCTGCTCGATCCTCTCGGCGATGTCCTCCACCCCCGCCGTGATCCCGCACGGCACCCCATGCGCCAGGCACGTGGCCAGCACCGCCTGGATCGCCCCCTCCACCGCCTCCATGTCGCCCTCGTAGGCGCGGCGCAGATCGCCCGGCCCCGCGAAGACCACGCTCACCCCCGCGGTCCCCACGATCTCCTCCACCCGCTCGACCCCCTCCCGGTCCTCCACGATCAGGATGCTCAGCAGCGACCCCGACGGATTTCCCGGCCAGAGCGCGTCGCCCATCGACGAGACCGCCACCGCCGCGTCCTCCGCCGACACCACATGAGGGAAGACGATCGCGGCCATTCCGGCGTCCAGCGCCCGCGCCACATGATCCCGCGCGGCATCGGCCCCGTTCCGAATCGGAGGCACCCGCAGAATGAGCGGATGCGGCGGCGCGTCTCCCGAACCCTCGGCGATTCCCGCCAGGTATTCGCCCGCCGTCTCCAGGTCGAAAGGACCCGATTCGAGTGAATAGAAGACGAAATCGAGCTCGCGGTTGGCCCCCATGATCGCGCCCTGCTCGCGGGTGCCCGGTCCGGGGAAAGCGCCGAAGACCGGCCGGCCGGCAGCGAGAAGCTCGATCAGCGCGGAGGCGTCGGCGGACTCGAAGGCGGACGCGTCGCCCGAGGCGGATGGCGAATCGGCGTCGGGGGCGCCGGACTGCTCGGGGGCGGCGCAGGCAACGGCCAGGGTCAGCGCCAGGACCGGAACCGCGCGAAGGAACGGAGGGCGGAGGGCGGCGCGCAACGGGCCGCAGCGGCGAGACGGGAGACGGGACATGGGCTTGGCGACTCGGTTCTGAAGGCGAAGGAACGACCGGGGACCCGATCGGCGACCGGATCTTATGCTATGGACCGGAACCGCCGGACAACAGGGGATTGGGGTTGCGCGCGCACCTTGGAGCTCGCGGCCGCCGCCCGGGCCGGCCCGCGCAGGGGCCGGGCGGACCGCTCCCACGCCGCCGCCCTCGAGCGACCGCGATCCCGCGGCCCCGTTCGTCGGCGCGAGCGGCCGGCGCGAGAATCATGGGCTTCAACTGGTTCCGCCGGGCAAAGAGATATACCTTGTTCGCCCCGGACAGATCATCCGGCACGCTTGTCATCCGGACCCATCGTCCGGCACACTCGCCAACGCAACCACACCCAGGGAGAAGTCACCATGGCGAACGCAAGACTGGCAATCACCGCTCTCGGAACCGCCGTCCTCGTGGCGGCCGCAGCGCAGACGGCCTCCGCCCAGAGCGCGGCCCACCGTCACATCGGGCACGTCGGCGACAGCTTCAACGGCACGCCCGACAATGTGGGTCTCCTCGCCGCCGCCCAGGCCGAGGCCGAGGTCGCCGCGCAACATGCGGGGCTCGCGGCGGAGGCGGGGGATCTGGCGGGAATCCAGCGCCACGTCACCCACGTGCTCCACGCGGTCGATCCTTCCACCGCCGAACGGGGACCGGGACGGGGCTACGGACTGGCCCGGGCCGCCAACGGCTGCGCACAGCACATCGGGATGGCGGGCGAATCGGACGACGCCTCCGACGCGGTCAAGACCCACGCGAACCATGTCGGAACCGCCTGCGGCAACGTCGCGAGCTGGGCCGAAGGGATCGCCGCCAAGGCCGCCGAGGTGGCCGCCGCCACCGATATGGCGGCCGCGAAGGCGCTGGCGGAGGAGATCATCGGCATGGTCAACGCGATCGTGAATGGAGTGGACGCCGATGGCAACGGCCGGGTCTCCTGGGGCGAGGGCGAAGGCGGGCTCGCGCAGGCCGCCACGCATCTTCGCCTGATGAAGGAGGCCGAGGGACTGGGCTGAGCGCCATCCCCGGAACTGCCATGAAATCGACACGACTTGCACATTCGGCACCGAGTGCGTCCGCGATCCTCGTTGCGGCCGCCATCCTGGCCGGCGTCGGCGCCCTCCCCTTCGACGGCCCCGCTTCTCCGACCCCGCTGGATTCGGCCCCGCTCGCCACCGGCGCCGACCCGTCCGCCCCGGCCACCGCGCAGGACAGCGTCAGCTTCGCCGAGGACATCCTGCCGATCTTCCGCGCCCGTTGCGCCGAGTGCCACGGGGCCGAGGACGAGAATGGCGAGGTGCGCACCGAGGTCAGCCTGAATCTGCTCGAATATGAAAGGGTGATGGCCGGCTCCGAATTCGGCACGGTCATCGAGGCCGGCGACCCCGAGGGCAGCTTCCTCCTGGACATGATCGTCGCCGGCGACATGCCCGAGACGGGCGATCCGGTGCCCGAGGAAGAGATCGCGCTGATCCGCGCGTGGATCGTGGCGGGGGCACCAAACAACTGATTCCGGGTACGCCGGTGGGATGGGGGCGCGGCGCGGTCCGGCCGCCCCTCTCGACGGCATGAACACTGATCCGAATCCATCTTCCCCACCGGAGGAACCCATGACGCTGGAACGGCCGCCGTTGCACCCTCGCGGCACCTCTGACCGCCGCCCCTTCGCCCCCATCCCTCTTCGCCCCGCACGCGCCTTTCCGGTCTCTGCGCTCCTGGCGAGCCTTGCCCTTGGCGGCTGCGACTTCTTTGGCCAGGAACCCGACGAGGCGCCGCAGGCCGTCGGCCGGATCGATCGGATTCTGCTTCCGGAGGGCAGATCCGCCGACGTCGATCTCTCGGCGCACTTCCGCGATCCCGAGGGCGAGGCGCTGACCTTCAGCGCCAGCTCTTCGACCCCGGACGTCGTCGCCGTCGCGACCGCGGGAAGCATCGCCACCGTCTCGGCGCTCGGACCGGGATTCGTGACGGTGGTGGTCACCGCGATGGACCCCTCCGGACAATCCGGCCAGCAGGCCTTCGAGGTCGTCGTACCGGCCACGCCCGTCATTCAGTTGGCCGCGCCCCACGGCGAGGGCCCCGAGGCCGATGGCGCCAAAATCCCCCTCTCCCTCTCGGCGCCCCCGGCGGTCCCGATCACGGTTCGCTACACCTTGGGCGCCGACCGCGACGACGAGACTGCGGACGCCGACGAGAGCGACTTCCTGGGCGGCGTGGCGGGATCGCTGGAGATCGCGGCGGGGGCCACCGAGGCGGCGATCGCGGTGGCATTCGTCGACGACGACGAGATCGAGCCCACCCGCGAGCACTTCACCATCACCCTGGACGACCCCGCTGCGGACGCGGCCTACAAGCTGGGCGCGGCGATTCGGGGCGCCGGCGCCATTGCGGAAGGCGTGTGCGACCGGACGCCGGAGGTGCGAGACGCGATCCTCGAAGGGATCGAAATGGACGATTGCGCGGCGCCCCGGGACGAGTCTCTCCGCGAGATTCCCTTTCTGCTCGTCACCTCCGGGGAAAACTCGTCGGGCTGGCGCGAGGACGCGGAAATTTTGCCGCCCGCGATCTGCGACGCCGAATCCATTCATTCTCCCAGAGCGACCTCGGGCTGGACGTTGCCGGGAGCGACCGACCCCTGCGCCGAACCGAGCGACCCTTCCCATGACATCCACCCGCCCCGGGCGCGCGCCGCGACCTCGGGCGCGACCACCCTCAAGCCGAAGGACTTCGCCGGACTCGACAACCTCTTCCTCCTGGCGATCGTCGACACCGAGATCGAAACGCTTCCGCCGGAGATCTTTTCGGGGCTGGGCAGTCTCTTTCAGCTCGCCCTGGTGAGGAACCGCCTCGCCACCCTGCCTGCGGGAATCTTCGACGATCAGTCATCGCTCTACTCGCTGGTTCTGCAATCGAACCAACTGACCGACCTCCCCGACGGAGTTTTTTCGGGGCTGGAGTCCCTGGGGCAACTCCTCCTCGACTTCAACCAACTCACCCGCATTCCCGCGGAAGTCGGCGCCCTTGCCAGCCTGGAGGACTTCTCGGTCAGCTCCAACCGGCTGTCCGCACTCCCCGCCCAGGGACCGCCCGCGCTGGTTTCGCTCCATCTGGGCGACAACGAATTCGCCGAAATTCCCGCCGGATGGCTGACCGCAAGCGAGACGCTGGCCGAGGTCTATCTGCAGGACAACCGGATCGCGGCCCTGCCCGCGCAACCCTTCCCCTCCCTGCCCAACCTTCGCACCCTCTTTCTCTACAACAACGAAATCGACGGAATCCGGCCGGGAACATTCGCGAATCTTCCCTCGCTCGCGCACCTGATCCTTGCGGGAAACCGGATTGAAGCGATTCCGCCGGACGCCTTCGCCAACCTCGACAGCCTGGAGTGGCTGGCGTTGAGCGACAACCGGATCGCGGCGCTGCCGAACGACGCCCTCGAGGGACTTGCATCGCTGAGGCGGCTCTGGCTGTCGCAGAACCCGATCGCCGAGCTGCAAGCCGGAACCTTCGGAGGACTGTCGGAGCTCGAGCTTCTGTCGCTGGCGAGCACCGAACTCACCGAACTCGACGACGAACTCTTCGCCGACCTGGACAGCCTCGAGATTCTCTTCCTCAACGAAGGCGAACTGACCGCGCTTCCCCCCGGCCTTCTGCGGCGCCTTCCATCGCTGGAGAGACTTGAGGCGCCGGAAAACCGCATTGCGCAGCTCCCGGAGGGCTTCTTCATCGGCCATCCGGGGCTCCGCGCGCTGGACCTTTCGGACAATCCCGGAGCGCCCTTCCCGCTGAATGTAATGGTTGCGCGCTCGGACACCGCCGAGATCCTCGCGCCGGGGCCGGGCCGGATCTCCGCGCGGATCCCGACGGGCGCACCCTTCAATCTGAAGCTCCCGTTGGCGGTGCACGGGGGCCGGAGCACCGCCGGATCCCTGCGACTTCTCGCGGGAGAAGAGACCTCGAACGAGGCGACGGTGGAGCGGACGATGGGCGAGGCCGGTACCCAGGTGAGCGCCGGACCCCCGCCGCGCATTCCCTCGGGCTTCACGGGGATCTCCCTCGAAGTCGGCGATCCGATCGTCCTCTTCGGCAAGCTGGACAACCACGCCCCGGTCGCGTTGCGCGAGATTCCGAATCACCGGCTGCGGATGGGCGGCGACGGGTACGCCTTCGACGGTTCCCCCCACTTCCGCGACATCGACGGCGACGAGCTGACCTTCACCTTCCATCTCTCGAACCCGGACGTGGCCTCCGTTGCGCAGCTCGCCTCGCAGGTCGCGCTCGAGCCCACCCAACCGGGCAACACGCAGGTCACGATCACCGCCACCGATCCCGGCGGACTGAGCGCCAGCCTCTCCTTCACGGTCCTGGTGCGCGGATTCATCCCCGGCGCCTACGACATGGATCTGATCATGGTGGATTCGATGAGCGCCGAGCTGGAGGCCATCTTCGAGAGCGCCGCCGAGTGGTGGATGACCATTCTGCGCGACACCGAGCTTCCCGATGTGCCGACGGGCGAGCTCTCCCGGCTGGGGTGCGCCGGAATCTCGTCCGAGACGACCATTGCCAGCGTCGACGAATTGGTGATCGTCGTCGCGACGCCGGAGATCGACGGCCGCGGGGGCGCGCTCGCCGGGGCCACCTTCTGCGCTCTCCGCGAGGAGTCGATGCTGCCCTTCATGGGGGTGATTCAGTTCGATCTTGACGATCTGAATTGGCTCATGGAGGAGGGGCAGGCGGACGAGGTCGAGGAGATCGTCCTCCACGAGATGGGCCATGTGCTCGGGATCGGCACCCTCTGGGATGTCTTCGATCTGCTTCGCGATCCGTCGCTCGGAGGCCCGGCGGACGCCGACACGCACTACGCGGGGCCGCTGGCCGTCGCCGCCTTCGACGAAGCGGGCGGAGTGGAATACGAGGGGGGCAAGGTTCCGGTCGAGAACGAGGCCGGGCCGGGATCGGGCGATTCGCACTGGCGACAATCGGTGATGGTGACCGAGCTGATGACGCCCTACGCCTCGATCGGCGTGACCGACGAGCTGAGCGCGATCACGATCCAGTCGCTGGCCGATCTGGGCTACCGGGTGGACGTCGGTTTGGCCGACCCGTACAGGCTTCCCGGCGTTGCGGCGGGGGCGCTGGCCGGCGTCGAGCGGATTTCGCTGGCGAACGACGTGTTGCGCACGCCGGTGATTGTGGTGGACGAGAATGGGCGCGTCGTCGGCATCGCGAGGAGGAATTGAACCATGGCAAAGCATCGACTTCACGATGGTCGCCCCGGCGAGAATCGGCCGGACGCCGATCGGCGGGCGAATCGTCCTGGCGACGGTCGCATTCGCGACAATCCTCGGGCGGGGGGAGTTGGCCTGCGGCTGGCTCCGGCGGCTCTGGTCCCGGTCGTTCTCTGGCTCGCGGTCTGCGACTCGATGGCCCCGAATCGTCCGCCGGAGGTGGTGGGCGCCGCCTCGGTCCGCATCGAGGCCGATCTGCTCGATCCGCCCACCACCTTGAGCGAGAATGCGGCCGCCCGGTTCTCCGATCCCGACGGCGATCCGCTGACCCTTTCGGTGCGGTCCAGCAACCCGGAGGCGGTGACGGCCAGTCTGTCGGAGGGGATTCTGACGATCGCCGCCATTGCGGTCGGCGACGCGGCGGTCATCGTGATCGCGACGGATCCGGGCGGACTCTACGCCGCGTGGAGCGTTCAGGTCTCGGTGCGGCTGCCCAATCGTCCTCCCCTTGCGATCGGGACCATTCCACCGGCCTCCGTCGTGGAGGACGCGCCGCTGGAGCTGGATGTGGTCTGGCACTTCCGCGATCCCGACGGCGACCCGCTCGCCTACTCGGCCGCGGCCAGCGATACGGGAATCGTGGAGATCGCCACCACAGGCAGTCTGATCACCCTTGCGGCCATCGCGACGGGCGCCACGACCCTCACCCTGACCGCCACCGATCCGGATGGCCTCTCTGCAAGCCACGAGATCGCGGTGCGGGCGGAGGCGGGGGCTCCGGGTTTTCGCGACGACTTCGACGACGCCGATCATCCGGGCTGGGAGCTTGGGAACGCCGACGCCCAGGTGGCGGACGGCGTGTTGCGGTGGACGAATGTTGCGGCCGGGCAACCGGGGCGGCTCGTGCGCGGGGCGACGCGCACCCTCGCCGACTGGCAGGCCAAACTTCGGATCGGCCGGGTCCAGGAGAATGCGGTCGTGCGCCTGGTCGTTCACACCGAAGACCGGATCATGCCCTCGCTCGGAGCGGAGATCGGCTCCGGGGTCGCGCTCGGCGGCAGGGACACCAATGCGCGCCTGGTCGGGCTCATCGATCTGGGCGGCACCCCCACCTGGGCCTCTCTTGCGGCCAGCGAATGGGAGACCCTCGACGACGGCGCCGGCGAGTTCGCCGAGATCACCGTCGCGATGCGCGACCGGCGTCTCAGCCTGGAGGCGGGCCGCTGGACGGTGGCCATGGATCTGGGCACGGTCCTGGGCGCTCCGCCCGAAGTCGGCGTCTTCACGGGTTTGGAGCTCTGGATTGTGCCGCTGGACTCAACCGCCACCGAGCGGGGCGGTCTGGTCGACTGGATCGAGGTCGGCGGCGCCCTGGCAGGCGATTCCCCCGAGGCGTCCCGGGCGACATGGACGATGTCGGCGCAGGTGGAACCATGGCGGCCCTCCGCCCATGCCCGGCGCGAAGGTCGGTGAACCCGGCGCGAAGCCCCGGTCGTCGAGCGCGGGCAACGGCGTCCAGGTTGGGTTCGGGCACCACAGTTCCCCGCGCTGGTTTTTCGCGTGCATGGGCGTCGTGATCGAGCCCATCAATGGCCAGCGATGCGTTGCGGTGAAGGACCGCGCGGGTGAGGGTCTCGTCGGGGGCGGGCAAGCCGCGGCCCGGAGGGGAATCAGTTGCGGCGGCGGGAGGCGATCTCGCGCTTCAACTCGTCGAGGGTGACGATTCGATCTTCTCCCGCCTCGTCGCGGAGCGCAATCGTCTCCTGGAAGATGTTCACCTTGCGGACCAGTTCGGCGCCGCGCCGGGTGCGAATGCGGCGTCCCTCGCGCGGAAAGCGCCGCCGGGCCTCGACATAGCTGGTGTGTTCGTACATGAGGCAGCACATCAGGCGGCCGCAGCAGCCGGAGATCTGGGACGGATTCAGCGACAGACGCTGGTCCTTGGCGAGTTGAAGACTGACGGGACGGAGCTCGGGGAGCCAGGTGGAGCAACAGAGTTCGCGGCCGCACCGCCCCACCCCGCCCAGCATGGCCGCCTCGTCGCGCACCCCGATGTGCCTGAGCTCGATGCGGGTGCGGAAGGTGCGGGCGAGATCGCGCACCAGCGCCCGAAAGTCCACCCGCTTCTCGGCGGTGAAATAGACGATGAGCTTCTTGCGGTCGAACTGCCATTCGGTCTCGGTGACCTTCATGCGGAGGCCGTGGCGGGCGACCCGTTTGCGCGTTTCGGTGCGGGCGCGGCGTTCGTCCTCGGTGCGGTGGCGCGCGCGGCGAACCTCGTCGGCGTTGGCGTGGCGCAGAACGCGGAGCGAGGGAGTGGGGGTGGCGCATCCGCCCGACGAGGAACATTTGCGCTCGGCGATGTTCCCGGTCGCGGTGACCTGTCCCAGATCCTCGCCCCGGTCCGCCTGCACGATCACATGGTCGCCCGGCGCGAGCTCGAGGGTGTCGTAGCGGTAGTATTCGCGGCGCGTTCCCTTGAAGCCGACCTCGGCGAACCCGACCACCCTACCCTTCCCCGCCCTCGATCCAGGCTCCCATCGCCTCGTACTTCGCCCACCGCTCCCGCACCAGGGCGTCGGTCTCCTTCGCTTCCAGCTCCTTCAGGTGGCGGACGAGAGCATCGGCCACCCGGCGCATCGTGGCCACTCCGTCGGCATGCGCACCGCCGGTCGGTTCGCCGATCACCTCGTCGGCCACGCCCAACCGCAGCAGATCGGAGGAGGTCAGGCGCAGCGCGCGGGCGGCTTCGGCGCGTTTCTCGGCCGAGCGCCAGAGAATCGCCGCGCAACCCTCCGGCGAGATCACCGAATAGACGGAGTGCTCCAGAAGCAGGATGCGGTCGGTGACGCCCAGCGCCAGCGCGCCCCCCGATCCCCCTTCGCCGATGACCACCGATATGGTGGGAACCCGCAACCGCGCCATCTCGCGCAGATTGGTGGCGATCGCCTCGGCCTGGCCGCGCTCCTCGGCCCCGAACCCGGGATAGGCGCCGGGCGTGTCGATCAGGGTGATGACCGGCTTGCCGAACTTGTCCGCCATCCTCATGAGACGCAGTGCCTTGCGGTAGCCCTCGGGGTGGGGCATGCCGAAGTTGCGGCGCAGATTCTCCTTCATGTCGCGGCCCTTCTGGTGGCCGATCACCATCACCGAGCGCTCGTCCAGCCGCGCCCATCCCCCCACGATCGCCTGGTCGTCGCGGTAGCGCCGGTCGCCCTTGAGCTCCATGAAGTCGGTGAAGACCGCGCCGATGTAGTCGAGGGTGTAGGGGCGGCGGGGGTGGCGCGCAACCTGAACCTGTTCCATCGGATCAAGATTGCGGTAGGTCTCCTCGCGCAGAACGTCGAGTTTGGCGGTCAGGACGCGCAGTTCGTCGGCCACATCCATTCCGCGCCTGCCGGCCATCTCGCGCAGCCGGGCGATCTGGGCCTCGATCTCGACGATATCGCGCTCGAAAGCGAAGTGGGCGGCCGAAGAGGTGGACACGACGGGGGCTCCTGGGGCGGGGATTTGGGGGGTGGTCGTGGGTTGGGGCGGCGGATTGGGGGACGGGGGGACGGGAGGGGTTTGGGGATGGGGAATCTAGCATGGATTGCGGGCGCGTCAACAAGGTGTTCTCATCGTGGTTGTCCCTGTCCGCTTCGCACCCGGCGGGAAATGCCCGCCTGACGGAAAGGAGTCCGAGTGTACAGGACGTGCATGTATTGCAAGAAGTCGCTCGGCGCCAACGAAGTCGTGGAGGAATTCCCGGTGGGGCGCCGCCTCGCCTTCGATCCGGCGAAGGGGCGGCTTTGGGTCGTGTGCCGCAGGTGCGACCGCTGGAATCTGACGCCGTTGGAGGAGCGCTGGGAGGCCGTCGAGCGTTGCGAACGGCTCTTCCGCGACACCCGCGTCCGTCATTCGACCGGGAACATCGGGCTGGCAAGACTTCCCGAAGGACTGGAGCTGGTGAGGATTGGAAGGCCATTGCGACCCGAGTTCTCGGCGTGGCGGTACGGGGACCGGTTGGGAAGCCGGCGGAGGCGGCGGATTGCGACCTATGCAACCGTGGGCGGGGCATTCGCGGGGGCCATCGCATTCGCCGGGGCCACCGGAGGACTCGGAGCGGCCCTGTCCGTCTTTGGCTACCACGCCTTCTACCATTATCTGCCCGTTACCCGCTTTCGCCCGTCGGACGGGCGGTTGCGGCGATTGAATCACATCGCCGCCGGAACGACGGTGGTCGACCGGATCGATGGCAAGCTCTGGACAAGAACATCCAGGGGGATTCTCCCGCCAAACTGGGTCAGGCACGAGTGGTTCGAAGGCGATGACGCGCATCGTGCCCTGAACGCGGTCATGCCGTGGGTCAACACCCTGAGCGGAAGGCAGGCGACCGTGCAGTCGGCGGTTGCGGAGATCGAGTCACAGGGTCATGCGGAGCGTTTTGTGACCGAAGTGATCAGCCGAAAGGAATCCCGAAGCCTGAAGGACGGTTGCCTCCTCGCGGGCCTGCCCAAATCCACGCGCCTCGCCTTCGAGATGGCCCTCCACGAAGAAGACGAACGGCGCGCGCTCGAGGGCGAACTCCGGCGGTTGGAGCGGGCCTGGCGGGAGGCGGAGGAGATTGCGGCGATCGCCGACAACCTGCTGCTGCCCCGCCGGGCGCGAAGAATCGATCGCTTGCGGCGACGCCATGCCGGCCGCGACGCCGATGAGCGGAACCCGGCCGCCGTGCGTTACAATCAGGATGCCCGTGAAGGCGCCGACGACGGAAACGGTAGCTGACCCATCGAGACCCCGGCCGACCGGGGCGCCGCATCGCGGTCTCGAACCGGCGTCCCGGTCCGCCCGGACAACCGACCCGCGCGACCCAACAGTCCCAGGAAGGGTGCAACCCAGGATGACACGGCCCATGCAGACCAGTATTCACGCGATCCGCAACGCAATCCGCAACTCGCTCCGCATTCCCGCAGCCCCGCCGATCGCCGCCGCGGCCTCGCTGGCTTCGATCGCACTTCACGCGCCGGTCGCCGCCCAGGACCGGCCGCTCTCCGAAGACTTCGCCGAGATCTGCCGAATCGGAGGGACGACCGCTGCGGAGTGGGCCTTCTTCGAGGGCGAGTCGTCGATCGGCTTCGACGCCGCCGGCAATCTGCACATACTCGACGACGGCGCCGGACGGATCGTGGTGGCCGATTCGCAGTGCGAGCTGGTCCGCACCGTCGGGCGCAAGGGCGAGGGCCCCGGCGAGTTCAACCAGGCAACGCTGCTCGCGGTGTGGCGCGACGGTCGCGTCGCCGTGATGGACCTGGGTCATTCGGCCTACCAGGTCTTTGGCTCCGGAGGCGAGTTCGAGCGCTTCGTGCGGATGGGGACCGGCCAGGGTCCGATCGCCATATTTAGCGGCATGAGACGGGCAATTCGGGCCGAGCCGGGGGGTGAAGCCCTGATTGCGCAAGGACCGCCCGCGGCGGCGCAGAGAATGTCGGCGATACTGGCGCAACAGTTTGGAGGCGGCGGCCAGGAGGCAGGCGTGGACGACCGTGGACTGGAGCGGCTCGCGCTTGCGGGCGATGTCGTTTCGGCCACTCCGGTTCTGCAGGGCTGGCAGCCGACGCGCGAGGCTGCGGACGAGTTGAATCCCGCGGACATGACCAATCCCACTGCGTTGATCGGGAACATGATGGACGGCCAGTACGGCTTCGAGCCCGGATTTCACTGGGACCTGCTCCCCGACGGCACGATCGTCTGGTCCGATTCGACCGCCTACGCCATCAAGTTCGCGTCTCCCGGAGGACCGGTCAGCGATGTGGTGGAACGCCCCTTCGCGCCGGAACCGGTCACCGAGCCAATCCGGCAGCAGTTGATCGAACGAAGCCTCGTCGAGATGGAGGAGGCGTTGGGCGATCCACAGGGGGCCGGGGAAATGGCTGCGGCGCTGATGCCGGGAATGATGGCCACGATGCGCAAATCGGTCGAAGAGATGAAGTTTCGCGACGAGGTGCCTGTCGTGCGCCGCCTGAAGGCGAGCTGGAATGGGGGGCTCTGGGTGCAGCGGCGCGGCGAGGAGCCCTGGGACGACGACGGACCCATTGACGTCTTTGGTCCCGAACGCAACTATGTGGGGACTTTCGACGCGACCAATGCCAGGATCCCGGCCGCCTTCGGTCCCGACGGCGTGGTGGCCTACTGGGAGTTCGACGAGCTCGACGTGCCGACGATTGTGCTGATGCGGTTGCCGGAGGAGGTGCGCTGAGGCGCGGGCATCGACGACGCCACCTCGCCGGTGCGGCAAGGGCGCGAGAGAAGGACATGGAGAACGCAAGCATGACGAAGAGAACCCGGGGCACCGACGAGGGCGCGAGGCTTCTGCGACGAAACGCAATCCGGATCGGCGCCTGCGCGGCCCTGGCGGCATTCGCTTCCGCCTGCGCAGTGGACGATGCGCCCCGCGCCGACTTCGTCACGGCCTGGGACGACGTCGTTCCGGTGACCAACGCCGGCCCGGCGCCCCCGTCGCGACTGGACCCGGTCGTGTCGATCGGGCCGAAGACGCTGACCGATACGGGATCGCCCGAGGAGTTCGGCGGCGTGACGAGCGTGGCGCTCGGGCCCAACGGAAATGTGTATGTGGCCGACGCCCGCAACCGCGAGGTCAGAGTCTTCGGGCTGGACGGCTCCCACCTGCGCACCTTCGGCCGCGAGGGCGAGGGCCCGGGCGAATTCGGGAGCCTCTATTCGCTGGCGTGGGTGGGCGACCGGCTCCTGACCCTGGACCCCGGCCAGGCCCGCATCGGCCAATGGTCCGCGGAGGGGCAGTGGCTTGGGCAACAGAACACGATGACCGGCCTCACCGGCAATCAGCGACTGGTCCGCCTTTTTCCTGTCGGACCGGACGAGGCGTTCTTCTTTACGCTCGTGGGATCCGACTACCAGAGGGTCTATCTGGGTCTGAACAGCCGCGGCGAAACGGGGGACACGCTGACTTGGCTGCAGGGGCCATCGAGCGGCCCTCGCTCCTTCATCGAGTGTCGGTACGATGGTGGAATCGCCTTCTTCGACATTCCCTTCGCGCCTCAGTTCCTGCAACACCCCGGACCGGGCGGCGTCCGGTATTCGGCGCTCTCCAGCGACTACCGGATCTTCGTCACGCGGAACGAGGGCTCCGAGGTGCTGAAGGTGATTGCACGTTCGCTGCCCGCCGAGTCGTTCACGGGAGACGAGTGGAGGGCGGCCAACCAGGAGTACTACGACTGGCTCGACCGCCCGGACCGATCGGGCGCCTCGTGCGATCCGCGCACCCCCCCGCGACCGGACCGCAAGCCCTTCATCGTCGATCTGTTCGTGGCGCCGGACGGCAAGTTGTGGGTCGAAGTCTTGCGCACGGCGGGCAACCTATGGGAGATCTTCGACGCCGACGGCAAACTGCTCGGCAGCGTTCCCGCTCCGCCCCGCAGGGACGACGTCGTTCCGGCGTTCGGCCCGGACTACCTGCTTACCATCCGCGCGGACAGTCTCGACCTCGATCACATCGACGTCTGGCGGTTCGCGCCCTCGTCGCCGGAATCTTGAACCCGCATTCTTCGCACCCACAAAGCTCCGGCGGAATCGATCGCCGGACGCAAATCCCGATCCCCCAGGGGGCAGGCGCACCATGAACCAGAAGAGCGAATCCAGTCCCGCTTCCCCCGCGGCCCGCAGCCGCCGCAACTTCGTCAGGTCCGCCCTGGCTTCCTCGGCGTTCGCCGCCGCTCTGCCCCGGGTGGCGTCCGCCGCCGCCCCCCCTCCCCACCCCCTCTCCCGGCCTCCGCTTCCGCGCAAACAGCTTCCCCCCTCCGACCGGATCGGCCTCGCGGTCATCGGCGCAGGAGGCATGGGAATGGCCGACGTTCAGACCGCGCTGCGCATCCCCGGGGTCGAACTCGTCGCCGCCTGCGACATCTTCGACGGCCGCCTCGACGCCGCCCGCGAACGCCACGGCGACATCTTCACCACCCGCGATCACCGCGAAGTCCTTGCCCGCGACGATGTGGACGCGGTCATCGTCGGCACCCCCGACCACTGGCACCAGCCGATCTCGGTCGATGCGCTGCGGGCCGGCAAGGCGGTCTATTGCGAGAAGCCGATGGTGCACGACATCGCCGAGGGCCACGACCTGATCCGCGCCGAGCGGGAAACGGGCCACGTCTTTCAGGTCGGGAGCCAGGGGATGAGTTCGCTCGGCAACGAAAAGGCGAAGGAGCTCTACGAGGCGGGCGAGATCGGCCAGCTCAACTACGCCGAAGGCTTCTGGGCGCGCAACGATCCGATCGGAGCATGGCAATATCCCATTCCCGACGGCGCTTCGGAGGACACGGTGGACTGGCGGCGATTCCTCGGCCCCGCCCCCGACCGGCCCTGGGATCCGCTTCGCGTATTCCGCT
Source organism: Gemmatimonadota bacterium (assembly GCA_022822325.1). Classification (GTDB taxonomy): domain Bacteria; phylum Gemmatimonadota; class Gemmatimonadetes; order Longimicrobiales; family Gaopeijiaceae; genus Bin94. The sequence continues at coordinate 42,480 of JAJEBW010000040.1, forward strand.
GGCGCAACTACCGCGACTACGGCACCGGCGTTGCGGGCGACCTCTTCGTCCACCTCTTCTCCAGCCTCCACTTCGTCGTCGGTTCCCGCGGTCCCACGCGCATTCAGGCGGCGGGCGGGCTTCGCTACTGGAAGGATGGCCGCGAGGTTCCCGACGTGCTTCTGGGCGTCTTCGACTATCCCGAAACGGACGCGCATCCGGGATTCAATCTCTCGCTGCGCGTCAACTTCGTGGATGGAACTTCGGGCAGCACCTTCCTGCGGCTCGTGGGCAGCGAGGGCGCCATGGATGTGACCTGGACCGAGGTTGTGCTTCGCAAGAATGTAGCGGTCGATCCGATGGACGCCTTCTCGCAGGAGAAGATGGCCGACGCGGCCGGGACCGATGACGGTCTGCCTGGACGCGTGCGCATGCTGCCCCCCGCCGAGGCGCGGTACGAGGTGGAGCGCGGCTACCGGGGCGCCCACGTCGACCATTTCTTCAACTTCTTCCAGGCGATTCGCGGCGCCCCCCCGGTGCAGGAGGACGCCGCCTTCGGACTGCGCGCGGCGGCCCCGGCGCTGGCCTGCAATCTCAGCTACTTCGAGGACCGGATCGTCCGCTGGGATCCCGACGACATGAGGCTCCTCTGATGCCGCAATGAGCACCGGGTCGCGCACCCCGCCGCCGCGGCACCGCGTCCGGATCTCGTCCGCCACACTGACCCGCCGCGCTTTCTGCAAGGGAACGCTCGCGGCGGCCGGAATCGCCCCCACAGCCGCCGTGATGCCGAAGTGGAGCGATGCATCCGACGCCGGGAAAGGTGACGCCGTCAGCTCCGAAGCCCCACCGCGCGACCGGAGCGTCGTGATCGTCGGCGCCGGTGTGGCCGGACTGGCCGCGGCCCGCGAGCTTCGCGCCAACGGGTTCGAGGACGTCCTGATCCTGGAGGCGCGCGACCGGATCGGCGGGCGCATCTGGACGGACACCATCGGCGGCAACATTCCGATCGATCTGGGAGCGTCCTGGATACACGGCGTGGATGGAAACCCGATCAGCGCCATCGTCAGGGAGAACCAAATCGCAACCCGCCCGACGGACTACGACAGCGAAGTCGAGCACTTCCCCGTGGACGGCAGGCCCCGGTTGAGCGCCGAAGAAGCCCTGCGCCGCTTCTGGAAGCTGGCGGAGAACCAGCCCGACAGCACCCTTCAGTCCGCATATGAGCAATACCTGGCGACCTACAACCCCGGCGACGCGGAAAAGCGCTACCTGGAATACCTGCTCAACACGATCGTCGAGCATGAATACGGCGCCGACATCGGGGATCTCTCGCTCATGAGCATCGAAGGCGGGAGCGCGTATGCCGGGCAGGATGTCGTTTTCCCCGGTGGATACCGGCAAGTCGTTGACGCCCTGGCGGATGGCGCAACCGTCAGGTTTGGGCAAGCGGTGACGGAGATCGACCATTCGGGGACCGGCGTCGTTTTGACAACGGCTGCGGGCGCAACCCTTGAGGCCGCCGCGGTTATCGTGACGGTTCCGCTCGGAGTGTTGAAGAGGAACCGCATTTCGTTCCTTCCTTCGCTTCCGCCGCGCAAGCGGAGCGCGATCTCCCGCCTGGAGATGGGCGTGCTGAACAAGACATGCCTGTTGTTCGACGAAGTCTTCTGGGACAGGGAGATCGAGTTCATTGGCCGCGTGGGTGCGGAGAAGGGGCGCTGGGCCGAGACCCTCAATCTGTATCCGCATACCGGGCAACCGATTCTCATGATGTTCAACGCAGGCGCATACGGCGCCCGGCTTGAGCGATACTCCGACCGCGAGATCGTTGAGGACACCGTCGCGGTTCTCACCAACATGTACGGCGATGTGCCACCACCCAGGGACGCGCGCATCACGCGTTGGAACTCGGACCAATGGACGCGCGGTGCGTATTCCTTTGTGCCGGCCGGATCTTCCTTCGAGGAGTACGCGTCGCTGGGCGAACCCATGGGCGACAGGGTATTCTTCGCGGGCGAGGCGACTCACCCCGACTATCCGGCAACCGTACACGGCGCGTTTCTCTCGGGCGTTCGCGCGGCCCGGCAGATCGCCGCACTTTCCATCCGACCCCGATCCAGATGACCCGAGGCTCCCTGATGCGCACCATGCACCCGACACACACTCCGCTCGCAGGCCACCGATTCGTCTGGGCGCTCATCGCGCTCCTGGCCGCAGCCTGCTCCGGGGACTCCGGCGGCCAGTTCGAAGCGGGCACCGACGCGACCAACCGAGGCGAAGCGCCCCCCAACACCCTCACCGACGCCGAACGCGACGCCGGCTGGCGCCTCCTCTTCGACGGCGAGACCACCAACGGCTGGCGCGGCTACAACCGGGACGCCTTCCCCGACACCGGCTGGGCGGTCGTCGACGGCGCGCTGGTCGTCGGCGCGACAGCCACCGATCCGGACGTTGCCATCGGCGGCGACATCGTCACCACCGAATCCTTCACCAACTTCGATCTCCGCTTCGAGTTCATGCTCTCGGAGGTGGCCAACAGCGGCGTCCTCTACCGCGTCATTGAACAGCCCGGCGCCGCGATCTGGCACAACGCGCCGGAGTACCAGGTTCTCGACGACCCCGCCTACATCGAGATGGGCACGATGGACATGAACACCCACCTCACCGGCGACAACTACGACCTGCACGCATCCGGCGAGAAGACGCTGCGTCCGCCCGGCGAATGGAACAGCGGCCGCATCCGCATCGCGGGCAATGTGGTCGAGCACTGGCTCAACGGCGTCAGGACGGTGCAGTACGAACTCGGCTCGCCCGAATGGGAGGAGCTCGTCGCGGGCAGCAAGTTCGCCCCCTTCCCCGCATACGGGCGCGCGCCCTCGGGCCCGATCGGCCTTCAGGACCACGGCCGCAATGTCTTCTACCGCAGCATCAGGATCCTGCCGCTGGAGCCGGTTTCGCTCTTCAACGGCGAGAATCTGGATGGCTGGCGGACGCACGGCACCGAGCGCTGGCATGTGGAGGATGGCGAGCTTGTGTGTGAGAGCGGTCCCGACGCGGCCTACGGCTATCTCACGACCGACCGGACCTTTCGCGACTTCGATCTCACCGTCGATTTCAAGCAGGAGGCCGACGGCAACAGCGGCGTCTTCTTTCGTTCCAGCGTCGACGGCACGCGGGTGAGCGGCTGGCAGGCCGAAGTTGCGCCCCCGGGGCTCTTCACCGGCGGCATCTATGAATCGTACGGGCGCGGTTGGCTTGTGCAGCCGCCGAGCGAGCTCGACGCCGCGCTCCGGATGGGCGACTGGAACACGATGCGGGTGCGGGCCGTGGGCGACCGCGTCACGACCTGGCTGAATGGAACGCGCATGGTGGACATCGCCGACGAGGAGATCGGCCGGGGCGAGGGCTCCATTGCCCTGCAGATTCACGACGGGGGCGGAATCAGGGTTCGGTGGCGGAATATCCGTATTTGGGAGCTGGAATAGAGGTCGCGTCCACTCAAGCCGCATGTCGACGCCAGGCCACCCCGCGGCCCGGCACTCCGGTCAGTCCCGAGGCGACCCCTCCAGCAGTCCCTCCAGCGGTTCCTCGCGCGCGCCATTTTCGTCGCAGACCGCGAAAGCCGACTCCGCCGCGCCGTACATGGCCACGCCCGCGTAGTCCCCCGCCCTGTTGAGGATGAAGAAGCGCAGGTCGAAGTTGGGCAGGCCGCGCGCATTGAGCAGTCGCGATTCGACGGTATTGGCGCGAATCCGTTGCAGCACCGCCATCCCGGCATCCTTCGGCGACATCCCCTGGCGGATGAACTCGACGATGAGGAAGCAGCTCAGGTTGTAGAGATTGGCTTCGCCGCGACCGGTGGAGCCCGCCGCGCCCACATCGTTGTCCACATACTGGCCCGCGCCCAGGATGGGGGAATCGCCGACCCGGCCCGGAATCTTCCAGGAGAGGCCGCTGGTGGTGGTGACTCCGCAGATCTCGCCGTCGGGCGAAAGCGCCTCCAGGCTCGTGGTTCCCCAGAAGGAATCGGGGTCGATGAGGCCGTCGTCGACCATGGAGAGGCCGGCGGCAAGGGAGGCATCGTGGAAGCGGCGCAGGCGGTGGGCGCGACGGGAATCCGCAGGCGGAAGCGCGCGTGGATGGGTGGCTTTGGCGGGGGATCCGCGTTCCCATGGCGGTGGCCGGCTTCCCTGCCCCTGACGGCCGGTTCCACCGCGCAGCCTCTCCTCGGGATCGAGCCAGTGCGAAGGATCGATCCGCCGCCGCCATTCGAGCCACAGCGCCCGGGAGGCGGCCGTGTTGAGGTCGTCGTGGATCTCGAAGCCGAGCGACCGCGCGAAGTCCTGCGCCCCCTTTCCCACGATGAGGTGATGATCGGTCAGCTCGGCCACCGCCTTCGCCACCAGCGACGGAGTCTTCACCCCTTCGAGTCCGGCCACGCCCCCCGCCCATCGGCGCGGCCCGTGCATCAGGCAGGAGTCGAGCTGCACCACGCCCTCCGCATTGGGAAGGCCGCCGTAGCCGATCCCCCTCTCCTCCGGGTCGAGCTCGGGGATATTCACCCCGGCCACGCAGGCATCCAGGATCTCTTCGCCCTCGGCGATGCCCCGGAAGGCCCGTTCGATCGCGCTCTCGGGTCCGCCGTTGCGGTACCGGATCGCGGACAGATCCGCGACGAGGAGGGGGCCGTTCGAGCGGAGGCGAAGGGCGGGAGCCGCGGCTGAAGCGCTCTCGGCGGCGGGCGAAGACGAAAGCGGCAGGACGGTGGCGGCGGCGCCGGCGGTGGCGGTCCGGAGGAAATCGCGTCGTTGCATGGGGGAACTCTCGGGGAATCGAATGGGGAAGAGGTCGCGGCGCATTCTTCGGCCGGGCGTCTGTCCGAAAGCTCTTGCGCGGCGGCATCTCCGGCAAGGCGCGGACCCCGGAATCCGGGGAATTCTTGCAATCGAGAGCTCAGGCCGTAGAGTCCATGCAACCACAGCGAATCCAAACCAGGTGCGAATCACCCTCGATCATGGCTTCCGCCAACAGGCATACCGACCGCGAGACGGGCCGGGACGACGGGAAGTTCCTCGGCCTCGAGGTCCACAAGCCGGTCTTCCTGATCTCCAGCCTCTTCATTGTCGCATTCGTCGCCGCCGTTCTGGGGTTCCGCGACGCCGCCGGAGGGGTCTTCGGCACACTCTACGCCTGGATCGTCTCCACCTTCGACTGGGTGTTCATGGGGACGACCAGCATCTTCCTCCTGGTCTGCATCCTCTTCATGGCCACCCCGGTCGGCCGCGTTCGCCTGGGCGGCCCGGAGGCCAAACCGGAGTATTCCCTCTGGTCGTGGTTCGCGATGCTCTTCGCGGCCGGGATCGGGATCGGCCTCATGTTTTTCGGGGTGGCGGAACCGGTCCAGCACTTTCTCAATCCACCGCTTGGGCTCAATCCACCGCCCGGGCTCGACGCCGCGGGCACCGACGCCGCGCGCAAGATGGCCATCTCGGCGACGATCTTCCACTGGGGTGTGCATGCGTGGGCGATCTATGCGGTCGTCGCGCTCGCGCTCGCCTTCTCGGCCTACAATCTCCGGCTGCCGCTGACGATTCGCGCGGGTTTCCAGCCACTTCTTGGGAAGGCGGTCCAGGGCCGGCTGGGCGACTGCATCGACATTCTGGCGGTCTTCGCCACCCTCTTCGGGCTGGCGACCTCGCTCGGCCTGGGCTCCCAACAGTTGGCGGCGGGGCTGGCTCATCTCTTCGGCGCACCCAACACCGACCTGACCCGGGTGCTGGTGATCGCCGGGGTCACCTGCATCGCGACGCTGTCGGTCGTGTCCGGAATGGACAAGGGGATCAAGCGTCTGAGCCAGGCCAACCTCTTCCTGGCGCTGCTCCTGCTCGTCTTCGTGCTGGCGGCGGGACCCACTCTCGAGGTGCTATCGGGATTCGTCGGCGGAATCGGCCACTACCTGGGCGCGCTCGGACCGCTCAACAACTGGATCGGGCGCGAGGACCTCGATTTCATGCACGACTGGACCACCTTCTACTGGGCCTGGTGGTTCTCGTGGTCGCCCTTCGTCGGTCTCTTCGTCGCGCGGGTTTCGCGCGGCCGCACGGTGCGCCAACTCGTCGGGTGCATGCTGGCCGTCCCGGTCCTTCTGTCCGCGCTCTGGATGAATGCCTTCGGGGGAACCGCGCTGTCGCTGCACATCGACGGAGGCGAGATGGCGGTGGTCGAGGCGGTCGGGGCCGCGCAGTTCGAGATGGCGCTCTTCGGTCTGCTCGAATCGCTCCCGCTCGGAAGCGTCACCTCGGGGATTGCGATCGTTCTCGTCGCCGTTTTCTTCATCACCTCGTCGGATTCCGGTTCGCTGGTGATCGACACCATCACCGCCGGCGGCAAGATCGACACCCCGGTGGGGCTGCGCGTCTTCTGGTGCACCTTCGAGGGACTCGTCGCCATCACCCTCCTGGTGAGCGGTGGACTGGTGGCGCTCCAGACGGCCGCGCTCATCACCGGCTTCCCCTTCGCACTTCTTCTGCTGGCGATGTGCCTCAGCACCTGGAAAGGGTTGCGCGCCGCGGTTCGGCAGGGGTGAGCAGACCGGGTTTTCGGGGATTCGCTCTCATGCGGCCGGGGGGACCGGCTTTCATTTGGCCGGGCGTGTTTCTTTCATTAGGCCGAGGGGTCGGCTTTCATTCGGCCGCGTTTGGAGCTATCCTGATCGACCATGACGCTCGACAGCACCTTCTACCCGCGTCTCCTGGAGCCACGCCTGCTGGAGGCGCTCGACGACTCGCCGGCCGTTCTGATTCATGGACCGCGCTGCTGGAGCGAGTCTTCCTCCTGGAGCGCCTTCCGGCCTGGCACAGCAACCGTATCAGCCGACTGGTCAAGAAGCCGAAGGTGCACCTGGGCGACACGGGAATCGCCGCGACGCTATTGGGGATGGACGGTCCGGCGCTGGAGCACGATCGCGCACTTTTCGGTCAGCTCCTCGAGACCTTCGTCTTTCAGGAGTTGCGCAGACAGGCAAGCGGGCGCGATGCGCGGCTCTCCTTCCACCACTTCCGCGACAAGGACGGCATCGAGGTCGATCTTGTCGTCGAGCGGGACGCCGGTGCGATCGCGGGGGTCGAGGTCAAGGCGTCGGGAACGGTGCGGCCGAGCGATTTTCGGGGTCTTCGCAAGCTGAAAGGGGCGCTGGGCGAGCGATTCGCGGGCGGTGCGGTGGTGTATGACGGCGAGGCCACGGTTCCATTCGGAGACCGTCTGTACGCCGTGCCGGTGGGCCGGATGCTGGGGGATTCCGGGTAGCCGGCGTTTGTCGCGCCACGGGGCGCTGTTTTTCATTTGGCCGGGGGTCTTTCTTTCATTTGGCCGAATCGGAAACGGTCGCTTCAGCCCCAGGTCGAGATCAGGCGCGGGAGGACGGATCGGCGATCGGGAAAACGCCGCGGAAAGCCGGAACGCGCGCGTCGTCAGCGGCCGGTCAGCTCCGGAAACCGATAGACGATCACGCCGGTGCCGGGCGCATTGTCCACATCCACATATCCCTTGTCGGCCATCTCGTTCAGAACCTTCTCGACCTCCTCGAAGCTCCTGTCGGTCGTCAGCACGCCCTGGCTCACCGTGAGCTCCCCGCCGTTTTCCATGGCCGCCCTGAGGAGCTGCTGCCGAACGCTTTGGGGCTTCGCGAGCTTGCGCGGCGGCGAATCGGCGCTGACCCGAGGCTGGGCAAGAGCCGCCTGCCGCGGGTGCGGAATGTGCCCGTCGCGGATATTGGCCTTCCGTATCAGCGATTTCATCCTGAAGAGGTCGATGACCTGCCCGACTCCGAAGAGCCCAACGGTGAGCAGCCACAAAATCCCCGTACCCACCTTTCCCAGGTAGAATCGGTGGATCCCGCAGGCGCCAAAGAGGCAGGCGCACCAAAGCCCGTAGCTGAGTCCCGTCGAATACGGCGCGTCGTGGCTCTCCTGCGCCGCGGGGGCGGGCAGATTGACATTCAGATTGACGGAGAGTTCTTTGGACTTCTCGCTCATTGGTGGCCCCCTCGCACCCCCTGTATCATCCGCGTATTCGCGACGGGGAATCTAATGGGATTTCGGGCTGCGGGTAAGGTCGGGGCGTTCACAAGTTTTCCGAGCGTGGCAGCGACCGGAGTGCGGTCCTCCTCAACTGGGTGCGGTCGGTCGCAGGTGGCAAGCGCCTCGGCGGCAAGGCCGGCTTGTGCCTGTGCCATGCACTTCCAGCTCAGGGCAACCGCCACGTCCTGCCGCAGGTCCGGGACCACTCAAGGTTCCGCATCGACGTCTCGCCGCAGTTACCTTGGATCCCATGAGCGACGACGAAATCCGCATCTCCGAGGAGCAGGCGCGCGCGCTCTGGCGCCGTGCGGCCGAGCTGCAGGCAGAGGCCGCCCGCCGCCTCGAAGCGCGTTCGAGACAGCTGGCCCCCCGGGGGGATGCCACCGACCCGGCGGAGGTCGAAGGGTACCGCCTCGAGGATGTTCGAGCCGCCGCGGAAGAAGCCGGGATTTCGCCCGAGTTTGTCGATCATGCACTCGTGGAGGCTCGCAGCGAAACCCTTGTCGCAGGAACGCGGGAGCAACGATCGGTGGTGGCGGACCGCTTCCTGGGGAATCCACCGCTCACGCTGGAGGTTTCGCGAGTGATCCGCGCCCCGGCGCAAGAGGTCTACGCCGCAATGCAGCGCATTCTCCCGAAGCGCCCGTTTCGCCTGAGTCTTGTCGATCACCACGGGGCCGATCCCCTCGACGGTGGCGTGCTGGTATTCAAGACCCCTGCCTACTCGTACACGCCGACCACGGCAGACCAGTCTTTCGCGTACGAGATGGCCCTGGCAGACCTGAAGCAGTTGCTTTTCAGCCTCCGGCGCATGGACACCAGTCCGCCCTCGACGGAGTTGACCGTTCGCGCGAGCATGACCCACAGCCACAAGCTCGCTCTGTGGGTCGGGGGCAGCGTCTCGGGTGTGTTCGCGTCGTTGGGCGGCGTCGGCGGCGGTTTCGTGGGCGCGGCCGCGGGCGTCGGACTCGGGATCGGAGGTCTCGCAGCCGGTGCGGCTGCAGCCGGTTTCCTTGCTGGCGGAACAGTGGCGATGCTGGGCTGGCGCCGCTTGTATCGGTGGGGGTTGGGCCGTGGCGAGAAGGCCATCCGGAACCTGATCGGCTCGATAGCGGTCGACATCGAGACCGGCGGGGGGTTTTCCAGCCCGAAGCCTCTTCCGAACCCTTTCTCCGGCTTTCTGCGGGAGGGCACGGAGGGGTAACGGTCAGGGCCGGGCCCAGGGGACGCACGACCTTGCCGACGGGTCGTTTCGCGCCCCTAACCCTCTTGCGCGAGCCGGGCGCTGACCAGGCGATTCATGCTGACGCCCTGCTCGGCCGCCCGAATGGCCAGCGAGCGGTGCACCTCCGGCGGCACCCGAACCATGAACTTCCCGCTGTAGGACCGATCTCCAAACGGCTCCGGAATCGGCTCGCCACTGGTCCGCATGTCGGACACGCTGTCGGACACGAGGCTCCGGATGCCCGCCAGTGCGTCTTCCGGAGCAGGCGCCAACCAACTCAGCGACGGGAACTCGGCACAGAGGCCCACATGCTCCCCGTCTTCAGCCGACCATGTGATCCGGTAGGTAAAGCGGTCGCTCACGGTGCTCTCCAGCTTTTCGATCGCCCGGATGACCTGGCGGACCTGGTATGCCTTGGCCATCCCCTTGACTCTCTGAATGTTGACACGCGGATCTCCCGGCCACGGCGTTCGGTAGACGCAGTGGCTGCCACTCCGCCGGCGTGGTTCTCCGAAACATGCGTCGCATACCCTCGCCAGGTTCTTGAATCGAACCCCCTTCGGGTTCCTTCGGAAGTCATCGACGGCTGCGAGCACATTCCGTTGCTTCATATTGGCACTATTGATACCAGTGTCCAAGCGAAGGGAGGGGGCGTGGGACGTTCCGCCGGTCAATAAAGGCAGACTTGAGAAAGGGGTCGTGCATGGCGCTTCCGGGAGTTGGGGGACGCCAAGTTCGCAGGGGGGGCGGGGGCAGACGAATGGCTGGATGGGGCGTTTCGTGCGGGGGAAACGGGCCTGGGAGGGCCGAATCAGGGAATGGGGATGAGCTCCGGATGTCGCGATTGTAGACTTCATGTTTCCGCTATCTGGAGCCCGTGCCGCGGTCGCTTCAGGCAGCGAGCCCAAGGGACAGGCTGAAGCGTTCAGCTATCTGTTTTCGATGCCTCGCCGAGGGCGGTTGAGAAGTGCTTCAAGCCACTCACTGACCACTGGAGAGGAAAACGAAAATGACCACCGTCCAAGCAGAAAAAGATAGCGCAGCGGAAGCTGTCCTTGCTGCAGCTCGCCAAGGAACTCGACACCTTCCTCGAAGAGCACCTCCGGATCAAGGGCCGGACGACCTGGCACGAGACGGTTGCGGAGATGCAGAAGAACCTGGATGCTTACCAGGAGACCTACAACCGCCAGAGGCCCCCCCGCGGCCGCGGGATGGAGGGCAGGACGCCCTACGACGTCTTGAAGGCCGGGATCCTGGCCAAATCACCGGCCCGGAACCGCAGGAAGCCGGCCAGAAAGGAAGTCGAGCCAGCCGCGTAGACCCTGACCTCGGCGAGGCCGGGTGTCAAGTAACTACTGTACTTGTACAGACTATCGTACTTGTACAGCGCATGGTTTGTCTATTCCTGTTCACTGTTCCTGCGACGGAATAGGTAGATCGCAACGATCTCGCCCTCATTCGCGATCTGCTGTCCACTTGAAAATAACTTGTCACGGCTCACCGAGTACGTTTCCCTGTAGATGTATCCTACATGAACAAGCTGCCATCCCATCTCTTCAATTACGGCTAACGTCTGAGTGATTGGGAGATTCTCAAGGACGTTCGCGGAAGCATTTAAGAGTTTGTTCATGAACCCTGCAGCACTATGAGATGACTTATCGATCTCTTCTGATATCGCTGACGCTCCCATCATGGCTATCACTTCGGCCTTAGTGACCGAGATGACCCGCTGAACTTGGAAAAAGCCCTCGCCAGCATCAAACGCTAGCTGCGCCCTACCGTGATCTGTTGCCTCCCACGCCTTGCGTCGTTCTTCTTCTTCCCGCTGTCTCCTCGCAACTTCCTTCTCTCTCCTCTTGAGTTCACGACGTTCCTTATAGTTCATGGCCTTACCCATTTCGAATAGTCTGGACCCAGTGGACCTGCCCTGCGGAGGGCGCGGCAAGGTCGGAGGTCGGCCGCTTCGGCGCGAAGCGCAGGTGGAAGGGGGTCGTCATGGCGGGTTAGTTAGTCCTCTACCCCCGGTCGATTACCTGATTCGCGCACGAATTCTCTCTCTCAGTTTGCGGCGGAGCTCGTCGGGGGTTTCCCACCCGGTGTGATGGTACTGACGCGTGTCGAAGGGCAGTCGTTCCATGCAGTCCTCGCGGCAGCAGTAGATGACCTCCAACCCGCAACCGTGAGCGAAGCCGGCTTCGTAATACACACTCCCACGCACCCCATCTGCGCCGTGGGTCATATCGGCCACGACAAACCGCGACCGCTTAATTTCAGCGATGATGTCGTCGTCGATCCGGTTCGCGTCCTTCTTCTCGTCGATTCGCATTGGGATGAAGCCAGCTTCTCGAATGGCGGGCTCGATTCCGTGCTCGTATGCATCATTCATCTCGCTGTTGAACCACAGCGCCACGAATGCCTGTTTTGTCCGCCTTGGCCCGTCAGCGTCCAGCTCGTTGTGTCCGGAGACCGTCACTGTGTAATGTGTCGAATCGAGAGTTCGCATTCCAACGTCCAACCACTGCTCTTGTACCAGGTGGTTGATCAGTACCTGAAGTTGGTTGCTTGTCCACGATTCGGAATGCGCAAGAGCACCTGGCTCTTTCGTTCCCAAAGACACAGACTGTCCGGGCGAAGACGATTCTTTATCGGCAATGTACCTCAACAGCCTTATCGCACGTGCCGCGTGGGTCAGCGCGGAGGCGTTCCTGGATTCTTCCAAGAGATCATATTTTACGAGAGGGGTGTCGTTGCCATCGCGTCTGCGATCTGTTAGCGCTGTCGTCAGCTTGGCCTTTGTCTCCGAGTCGAAGGCTCCATGTTCGATGACTGCCGCGGCTTGCCCCGTGATTTCGTAGTCTCCGCCCGCACGCGAAGATCGCACCCAGGCCGCGTCGCGCATCCCGCTTTGACGCACTTCGGCTGGAGTGCCCCAGATCAGACACTTTTGATTCATCACTTACCCTTTTCTCCTGGCCAATGGTGCATTCCACTTCTTACCTAATTCATGAATATCCGAAATCTGTGAACTCATCATATCTAACGGTTGCACGGATGTCTGCCTGTTGCCCACGTCCTTGCGCATACTCAGCATAAGACCACAAAGCAACTCCAAAAGTTGTGACCCACTTCCCTCGCCATCGTTATCGTAGGCATATCGCCACATCTTGTTGTAGGCCCTTACGACCTCGTCGGATCCGATCAGAGCAAGAGTCATCATGCTCATCCTCGTACTTGTCGCACCGGCCCTGGCTAAGGCTTTCTTCAACTCACGAGGGTTTTTCAGTCCAGCAAAAATCTGAGCGAACGGTTCGATAGCGTCCAAATACGCCTTCCTGCGACTCTCGTAAACCAAGTGCTCTCGCGCCCTCATGTCTTCCCATGTGGACCTGATTAGCCATCCTATCCCCCCTGTGGTCAAAGCTATTACCAGAGTAATCCAGTCAATCATGGTTCCCTCCTCTCGTGTCAGAATTCATCGCTTTCCCCTCCCACGACACCCGCCCCACCGAGTCCCGCGATCGCTCGGCTGGAAGATCAGTCTTGCCCTCGCCCGCTTCCGTACTCGTCGCCCCATTCCGATCAGGACTCCTCATCAAGCGACCACTCCCCGATAACCCGGTTCGCCGCAGTCCCAAGGTCGGAAACGGCAATGGCCAGATCCGACATCACGACCTCGCCATCCGACTGGTCCGACTTCCGCGGGTAGCGCGGATTCACGCCGTGCTTCGCCGCCGACAGAAGGAACTCGGTCATTTCGGTATGGGTCTCGATCATCCGGCGAATGAAACCCCCCAAATCACACCTCCGTGTTGGCGCGTTCGCAAGTCTCCCGAAGGGTAGCAACGCTACCCAAAGCTGGCAACGCTGTCAACCGATTCCTCACCCCGCCACCCCCCGCCGACTCCGCCAAGTGCGCGAACCCGTCCACCACTGCATTCGCGATCGCGGGCGGCATCCCCACCGTGGCCGACTCCCCGACCCACTTCGCGCCCAGCGGGTGATGCGGCGCCGTTGTCACGGTGTGCCCGGTCTCCCTCGCCGGCGTCTCCACCGCGGTCGGCACCAAGTAGTCCATGAACGACCCGGCGAGGTTGTTCCCGTCCTTGTCGTACAGGATCTCCTCGGACAGCGCGGGCCCCAGCCCCTGGGTCAACCCGCCATGAATCTGCGTGTCGTAGTTATAGTGCCCCCGATTTTCTTGGACAGTACTTTAGCCATCCATCTGGGGTCGAAGGGAGAGGAGGCACAGGATGTCTCGGAGTACGAAAGAGTAGGAGAGGGCTGGCCGCTTGGGGGAGGCCGGCCGGCCTCCCCAAGCGGTGGAGCGCCCAACGGAAGGCCGGGGTGGTGTTGCAACTGCTGCGCGGCGAGGACATCGGCGAGGTGAGCCGGGAGATTCGGGTAGCGCCGCCGGAGCTGGAGCGGTGGCGGCGGGAGTTCCTGGAAGGCGGCCGGCAGGGCCTGAAGAAGAAGAACCGGCCGGGAGGGGAGTTGATGCGCACCCGGGCGAAGCTGGGGGAGATGACGATGCGGGTCGAGTTGCAGGCGGAGCTTCTCGAAAAAAGGGGGGTTCGGGGACGAGCTGAGGAAGCTCTCGAGGCGCGTGGGCGGGTGAGTCCGGCGACGAACCGGAGGTATCCGCTGACGATGGTGTGCGAGACGTGTAGGGTCGCGCGGTCGAGCGTGTATGCGCTGCGAGCGCAACAGGGCGGGCCGCTGAACTCCGATCGTCGCCATCCTGGGAAGCGGGGCCCGAAGACGGCACTGAGCGATGAGGAACGGGTGGAAGAGATCCGGACGGTGCTGAAGGCGAGTCCGTTCCTCGGCGAGGGCCACCGGAAGGTGAAGGCGCGGCTTGCGGCCAAGGGGATCCGGGTCGGCAAGAACCGGGTGCTCCGCCTGATGCGAGAGCACGGGCTGCTCGCGCCGATGCCGGATCCGGACCGAGAGGCCGGAGGAGCTGTGGGGCACGGACGCGGCGTGGTTCTGACGAAAGCGGAGGGCTGGTCCTGGCGCTGGTGCAGCAACGGGCGGCGGTGGCGGGGTTGTGGGGGGAGGGCTGACTCGTCGCGACCGGCTGGCCGGCATCAGGCGTAATCGCGATCGGAGCCGCAAGTCGGACGAATCAGTCGCGCCCGCCAGTTGCGGCAACGCGGGGAAGTCCGCGCTGCGTCATCCTCATCCCACCGTCCGCGCCACCAGCACTCCCAAGTCCTGGCGCATCTGCTCCATTGCCCGGACCATCTCGGCCATTCGCTGGTCCATTCGATCCAACCGCTGATCGATCCGGTCAAAGCGCCGATCAACCGCGTCAAAACGCTGGTCAACCGCCTCGAAGCGCTGGTCAACCGCCTCAAAGCGCGTCTCCACCGCAACCAGCCGGGTCCCGACCGCGGCCAGCCCGACCTGCAAGGCGTCCAGCTTTTCGTCCACCACAATGGACCGGCGGTCCACAGAGTCAAATCGCCGGTCCACAGAGTCCATCCGGCTCGCGACCGTCTTTTCCAGGTGCGCGAAGTCGTTGTACTTCAACTCATTGACAGCTTTTCCAGCCACGCTCTCGGCCATGGGCCGCAGCGCTTCTCCAAACTTCACGACAGTCCAAATCAATCCACGCAGGAAGACCCATAGTCCCCCCACGACGGCCACCACGACTGTGACCAATTGGAACACTCCCGGCCATCCTCCCAGCCAATCCACGATCTGCCTCCTTTGGTTGAGCTCCTAACGCGCGGCGGACCTCCCGCCGACTCCATACTACACGATCGCACCCTCCTGCCGCAAGCAAACGTGCGTTTATGGAGCCGCCCGGTTGCATCCACCGTCGCGATCAATGGGTCTGCGGTGGACCAGTCCACCGATACTTCCGGTAACAGGTTCCCCCTTTGGTCCCACACCACGGCGGTGAGCTGAACCGTGGCTCTGATTGCCGCCAAGCTCGCGGCTCTTGGTGTCACAGTAATCGCCGTGGGACGGGCAGGCTCAGGGGGGGTGGCCACCTCTTGATCGCTGCATCCGCCAAACCACACCAACGCCGCGATCGCTCCGATCAGAGCCCACGCTCCGGGCGTCATGACAGAACGATCAGACACCTTGGGCATGAGACCCCCGACGGTCGATCCGCCGACCCCTGTTTGGAGGATCGAACCCCTCCGTCGCAAGGAAACGTGCGCTCACGGAGCCGCCCGCGCCGCGCTCCATTCGGAATCACCGCATCCTGCCCCTGCGGTTCACCCCCCAATCGTCCTCCCCAGATACGCCTTCAACCGCTCCCACGCGTCCGCCGCAGGGCCCGTGCGCACCTCCGGGTCGCCATCCACGCGCAGCCAGAAGCCGTGGTTGACATCGTCGTAGATGTGCAGATCATTCTCGACGCCCGCCGCCTGCAGCGCTGCCTCGAAGGCCGCCACCGACTCCGGCGACGGACCCTGGTCCAGCGCGGCGAAGGTGCCGTAAACCTCGTGGTCGAGCCGGGCCACCACCTCCGGATCGTCGACCAGACGCCCGTAGAAGATCGCCGTGGCATCATGGTTGTCGCCGTCCAGACCGAATGAGAGCGCCACCCCGCCGCCGAAGCACCATCCCATCGCCCCCACCCTTCCCGTTACGTCGGGGCGTCCCTTGAGGTAGGCCACCGCCGCGTTCAGGTTGGCGATCATTCCTGCCTGGTCCGCTTGCGCTTCCTGCACGAGTGCCATGTTTTCGTCGCGGTTCGAACCGGTGCGTCCCTGGAAGAGATCGGCTGCGAGCGTCACATACCCCTCGTCGGCGAAGTCGTCGGCAAGCTGGCGCACGCGGTCCTGGAGTCCGTTCCACTCGTGGATGATGACCAACGCCGGGAAGGGCCCCTCGCCCTCCGGGACGGCGAGGTAGCCGGTCGTCATGGTGTCGCCTTCGACGTAGCGCAGGTCGCTGCCCTCCAGCTCGCCGCCATTGCCCACGATGGCCGGGGGGAGCTCGGAGGCGGTCGCGGCAACGGCCGGATCGGCGTCGCTGGCGGACGTTGCGGAATCGTCGGCGGGGGGGGCGTCGGCGCAGGCGGCCGCGAGGACAAGGGCGGTGGCCAGGGGGAGCAGTCGAGTCATGATTTTCGTTCCTTGCGTTTCGTGTTTTCCGCAGAGTCGGTCGCTTCCCCTCAACTATACAGTCGCGCCGCGCCGCGCGCCCCTTCGGCCCCCGGATGAACCATCCTTTTCCTTCGGATCGTTGGCACGAATCGCCCCCCATGGCCGCCTGGGCCGCTGGTCTCGCTGGCCGCCATCGCCGCGCTCGCCGGCGCTTCCCGCCAGACGCCGACTACACCTCCCCCAGCCGCCCCCTCATCACGGCCACCGCCTCGGCGCTCGCGTCCACCATCACGAAACGTCTGCCATTGCGGGCCGCCGCCTCGCCCGCGGTGCCGCTCCCCGCGAAGAAGTCGAGCACGGTGTCGTCCGGGTTCGAGTGCATCTTCACGATCCGTTCCAGAATGCCGAGCGGTTTCTGCGTCGGGTAGCCGGTGTTCTCGCGGCCCGTCGGACTCACGATCGTGTGCCACCAGACATCGGTCGGGGTCTTTACCGCGCGCGGCATTTTCCTTTCCCGCCAACCCCGGCGCCATGTACGGAATGCGGTCCATCTCGCGGTAGTTGAAGGTGTAGCGCGACGGATCCTTCGCATACCAGAAGACCATGTCGTGCTTGGCCGGCATGTCGCGCAGCACGGGCAGGTTGTCGGAGTGGATGATCCGGTTGCGCACGATTCGCACCGGCCGCCTCAGCGCCGCCTCACCGCTTCCCGGATTCCGGTCGTGGTCTCGATCTCCAGTCTGCCGACGTCGCCCATCGATGGCGGGATCGCCCGATTCCAGTCCCGCAGCACGGCGTGGATCCGGCCGGTGGTGGGGTCGGTGACGATCGTGACCGAGCGCCGGTCGTCGGCATCGGCGGTGGCCTGGCCCTCGGGTCCGGTGAGGGTGATGCGCTCCAGCGAGTCTCGCCAGGCGTCTTCGATTGGGATGGCGAAGAAGAAGGCCTTGTTGCCGTACTCGTCCTCGCCGGGGGTGAAGGACAGGGTGAACGCGGTCTCGCCGTCCGCTCCGAACCCTTCCACGCGGTAGGGACCCGGTTCCGCCGGAAGCTTCGGTCGCGCGAAGAGCGAATGAACGGGCTCGAGCCGCGGTTGGCCATTCAGCACGCCGCCCGCCAACGCCAGCATTTCGGCTTTGGGCGCCGCGGCCGCGGCCATGAGCGCCTGCTGCGCGCGGCCCTCCTTCTCTTCCCGCACCCGGATCACCTTCTCGAAGTAGTAGTCGCTGAGCCACCCCTTCTCGTAACAATACCCCATGATGTCGCGGCGAAGCTCCGGCGAGACCAGGGTGCCGTCGGTGAAATCGTATCCCCACACGCCGATGCTACCGTTCTTGTAGGGGAAAGCCGGATCCACCCCAAGCGCGCCGCCACAGGGAGCATGTTCCAGATCCAGGGTATGGCCAACCTCGTGCGCAAGCTCGGTGTCCCAGGGCTTGCCGAAGCTCACCCAGCCATTGAGGCGGGCGATTCCGCGTACATAGCCCTCCTCGCTGTCGGCGACGGCGTACCAGTAGCCGGTTCCGTCCTCGGCGTGGTACACCTCCTCCATCTCCAGAACCATCGACCAGGTGTTGTCCTCATCGGTGAGGTCGAGCGAGGTGACGTGGGGACGGCGGGTCCTCGCGGTGAACTCCGCAAAGGGGAAGGAATGCCGGAAAAGCGCGACCTGAGGGCTGTCCGCGTCGATGCCGTCGGTCCAGGCCAAGATCGACGAGTCCGGGCGCGCGGCGTTGAGCACCGGCACGACGGTCAACTTGAGCGGAGGCACATCGATCACATTCAGCGCGGCCGCGCCGGTCTCCGGGTAGCGCGCGCGGCTGCCCGGGGCGCGCGGAATCGTCTCGCCGGGGTCGGCGACGACCACCAATCCGGTTCCCGGCAGGATCTGCTCGGCGGGAATCAGGGCGTTGTAGGAGGCGTGCAGCTCGCCCTCGTTCGCGACGGTTGCCAACCGGCCGTCTTCGGTCTGCATCGCCACGCGGTGAACCTCGCGGCCGTCGCGCACCAGGGTTGCGACAACCTCGGGTTCGTAGAAGGCATTCGCGCGGTCGCCCACCAGGAAGACCCTCAACAGCGCCTCGCGGCCCGAGAGGAGCGGGACGTCGCCGGCCGGACGCTGGATCGCCTGGGTCAGGTAGACCACCGGCAGCGACAGCCTGACCTCCGCGGCATTGTCGCAGACCGCTCCGTCCGTCCGTTCCAGTCCCCTGAACCAGCTCTGGAAGGTGACCGACGGCGGCGCGCAGAGTCCGGTGCCCTGGTACTGGAGCGCCCTCAGGCCGGTCATGCCGGCCATGCGGAAGGGGAGCGGACCTTCCATTCCGGCGTTCCCGCTTACTCTGAGCGTGTCCAGCGCATCCATCGAAGCCACGGCGACGGGGATCCCGCCCGTCAGGTTGTTGTCGGCGATGTCCAGCGTCTCGAGCTTGCGCAGGTTGGCGATTGTCGGCGCAATGGTTCCTCGCAGTCCGTTGTGGGGAAGCGCAAGCCGCCGCACGAGCGAATCCGCCGCATTCACCGTGACGCCGTGGAGGCGGGATGCCGGAGCGTCGTTGGTCCAGCCGCCGTTGTGGGTCCATGAATCTCCGCCGGCGGCGGCGTAGAACTCGGAGAGCGCCAATCGTTCGGTCAGGGTGGCCGGACACTCGAGGCCGTACGCTCGCGGGATTCCATTCAGCCAGTCCTGGAACTCGTCGTCGAGGTGGGGGCACAGGTTGGTGGATGTGACGTCGAGGTAGCCGAGCGGGAGACCCACCATGGTCCTCGGGATCAAGCCCACGAGATCCATGTTGTTGTTGACGTTGAAGCTCTCCAGGTTGGCGAGGTCGCCGAGCTCGGGAGGAAGCCGGCCGGCGAGGTCGTTGCTTTGGAGCGCCAGGTCGATGAGCGAGACCAACTGGCCGAGTTCCGCTGGCATGGGACCGCTGAGATTGTTGCTCCGGGCACTCAGGGTCTCAAGCGACGACAACCGGCCAAGCTCCGGTGGTATGGGGCCGGACAGCATGTTGTCGCTCACGGTCAGATCCTTCAGCGCGGAGAGATTGCCGAGCTCGGCGGGGATGCTTCCCGTGAGCTGGTTCGTGAAGAGCCACAGCGCTTCCAGCTTCTCCAGATTGCCGAGCTCCGGGGGAATGGGACCGGTGAGCCTGGCTCGGGGAATCAACAGGTCCTCCAGCGCCGACAGATTGCCGAGCTCGGGCGGTATGGAACCGGTCAGCTCGTTGGTTCCGATGCTCATGTTCACGAGGCTGGATAGGTTGCCGAGCTCCGCGGGAATCCGGCCGGTCAGCTCGTTGTTGAAGAGCCACAGCCATTCCAGCTTCGACAGATTCCCCAGCTCCGGTGGAATGCTGCCCGACAGCCTGTTTCTCATCAGGAACATCCCTTCGAGCGAGGTCATGTTCCCGAGTTCGGGAGGAATCGGTCCGGTCAACTCGTTGTCGCCAAGTCCGAGTTCCTTCAGCTTCTGAAGCTTGCCCAGTTCGGGCGGGATCGGCCCGGTGATCTCGTTTCGGCTCAGGCTGATGTCCTCCAGCGCGGTCATCTCCCCCAGCTCCGGCGGCAACGGCCCCTCGAAGCTGTTGTCGACCATCAACATGGACTTCAGCTTCTTCAGCTTGCCGAACTCCGCCGGCAACGGCCCGCTCAACTCGTTCTCGAAGAGCGCCAGGTGGGTGAGGTTGACGAGGTTGCCGAATTCGGGCGGGATCGGCCCGGTCAGGTCGTTGCCGGAGAGATACATGATGTCGACGCTCACCATGCCGCCAATTTCCGGAGGAATCGGTCCCTCCAGTTTGTTGCTGGAGAGCGCGAGTGTGCTGACTTTCGTCAGCTTTCCGAGTTCCGGGGGAATCCGCCCCGTGAGCTCGTTCCCGTACAGCTCCAGCACCTCGAGGCGGGCCAGGTTGCCCAGCTCCGGCGGGATGCTGTTCGTCATGTTGTTCCACGCCATGAAGACCTCGGTGACGTAGCCCTCTTCGTCGGTGGCGATGCCCTTCCAGGTATTGAGGCTCCTGTCGGTCAGCCAGTTTTCCCGATCATGCCACTCCGGTCCCCCGGTCTTGTTGTAGAGGGTGACGAGAACGTCGCGGTCCGCCGTGCGGGGGATGCAGGGAAGCGGATCGTCGTTTCCGAACCTCGCGTACCATGGCCACAGGGAACGCGGCACGCACAGATTGGTGCCGGAATGGTAGAACCGGCCGACAGCGAGCCCGGCGAAGGTCTCGGGAAAGGGCCCGGAGAGGGCGGTGTTGCTCAGTTCCACATAATCGAGCGCCGCCATGTTGCTCATCTCGGGGGGCAGCGGACCGCCGAGCTGCCGGTTGTCTCTGAGTTGGAGATCGCGCACGCGAGTCAGCCGACCGATCGAGGAGGGGATCGGGCCTGTCAGCGAGTTCCCCCTCAGGTTGAAGCTGAAGAGGCTGTCCAGCAAACCGACCGCTGCGGGAATCCGGCCGGTCAGGTTGTTGTCCGGCAGTTCCAGGTATCTGACCCGGCCGTTCTCGAAGACCTGGATTCCGTGCCACTCTCCCAGCGGGGCGTCGGTCAGCCAGTTGGCGTTTTCCCTCCAGTCGTCTCCGCCGGTGGCGTGGTAGAGCGCTTCGAGAGCCGCGCGATCGCTGCCCGGCAGGCGAACCGCCACCTCTACCGTCCCGGCCGTCACCGAGTCGTACGCGGCGGTCACGGTCGTCACTCCGGCGGCGCGGGCCGTCACCAGGCCGCGGCCGTCCACCCGGGCGACCCCCGAATCCGCGCTCGTCCAGCGGAGAGTCGGTTGCGCGACGGCCCCACCGTTCGGTCCGGTTACGGACGCCGCCAGCCGGATTGTGTCGCCGGCCGCATCGAAGGTGAGCGACCGCGGTTCCACCGACACGCGGCCGAGACAGAGGGAAGGATCGTCGGTCTTCGCCACCGAGTCCAGCCAGGCGGCGAGCGCGGGGGGCACGCAGAGTCCGGTGCCGTTGAGCAGGAAGCTCTCGAGGCCGAGACCGCCGAAGGAAGCCGGAACCAGACCGGACAGACTGGTGGCCGCGACATTCAGGACGCGCAGTCCACGCAGTCCGCCCAGCGAGCGCGGCAGATCGCCGACCAGGCCGTTGACGGCAAGGCTCAACTCCCGAAGTTGCCTCAGATCGCCGACCTCGGACGGGATAGAACCCGCGATCCGTTTGCGGCGCAGGTCGAGCGCGACCAGTTGGTCCAGCAACCCGATCGACGCATGAAGCCGCCCGCGCAGATTGTTGCCCGGCAGCCGGAGGCTCGCAACCCGGCCCGCGCCATCGGTCTCGACGCCGTGCCACCCGGAGAGCGGCGCATCGGTCAGCCAGTTGGCGTCGTTCGTCCAGCCCTCGCCGCCCGCTCTCTCGTAAAGGACTTCCAGCGCGTCGCGGTCGGTCTCCGGCAGCTTCACGATCACCTCGAGCGAATCCGCCACGGACCGGAAGCTGGCCCGCACCCGGGTCGTGCCGGGCGCTGCGGCCGTCACCCTTCCCCCGCCATCCACCGACGCGACGGAGGGGTCCCCGCTGCTCCAGGTCACGCCCGCGGCCGCAGTGGTGTCGCCCTCGGCGCTGACATGGGTGGCGGAAAGATGGAGCGTCTCGCCGATGGCGAAGAGGGTGGGCGAAGGCAGATCGACGACCTCGATTGCGATGGAGGCGATGCACCGCGCCGCTTCGTCGGTTTGGGCGATCCCGGCAAACCAGCGATCCAGCGAGGGGGGAATGCAGGCGCCGGAGCCGGCGGTGTAGAGGGCCTCCAGCGCCAGACGGGAGAAGGACGATGGCAGCGGACCTGCAAGCCTGTTGGCGCCGATGTCGAGGACGCGGAGCGCGGCCAGGCGTCCGAGAGCCGGGGGCAGACGCCCGGCGAGCGCGTTGTCGTTCAGCGCCAGCTCCCGAAGTTGCCTCAGCTCGCCCAGACGCGAAGGGATCTCGCCGGCAAGATTGTTGTGGCTCAGATCGAGAACGACCAAATCCCCCAGCTCCGCCGCAAGACCCGGAATCGCGCCGGTGAGATTGTTGTCGGCAAGCGCGAGACCCGTCACCTTTCCGGCCTCGTTCGTCTCGACCCCGAACCACTCCGAGAGCGGCCGGTCCGTCCGCCAGTTCACGGCGTTGGTCCAGTTCTCGCCGCCGGTCAGCCCGAAGATGCTGTCCAGCACCTCGCGGTCGGTCAGAGTGAGGACGACCTCCACATCGACCGTCGCGCCGAGCGTGCCGGAGGTCCCGTGAATCTCGGTTCTGCCGTAGCCGACCGCCCTCGCCAATCCCATGGAATCCACCGTCGCAACCGCGGGGTCGGCGCTCGACCAGGTCACCGCCGCATCATGCAGCGTATCCCCTTCCGCGCTCACGGCGGTGGCCGACAGCGTGGCCGTGTCTCCGAGGTTCTCGAAGTAGAGCGACGGAGGGTCAAATGCGATGCGCGCCGTGCAGGGGGTGGGATTGTCGGTCTCGGGAATCCCGTCGAACCACGGCTTCAGCGATGGAGGCACGCACAAATCGGTCTTGTTCGAATAGAACGTCGACAATTCGAGTCCGGCGAAAGTGTGTGGGACCGTTCCCGCGATGTCGTCGTTGTGGGCGACGTCGAGGTAGTCGAGGGTCTGCATGCCGCCCATCTCCGGAGGCAACGAGCCTTCGAGTTCGTTGTTGTTCAGCTCGAGTCGCCCCAGCCGGGTCAACTTCCCCAATTCGGCCGGAATCGGGCCGGAAATGCTGTTGTAGCTGGTCCTGAGCAAGTCCAACCGCTCGAGGCCACCGATCTCCGCCGGGATAGCGCCGGTCAAATCGTTTCGGTAGAGATCGAGGCGGGTGACCCTCCCGTTTTCGTCGATGCTCACGCCATGCCACTGCCACAGGCTCGCGTCGCTCAGCCAGTTCGTGTTGTCCGCCCACTCGTCCCCCCCGGTCGCCTCGTAGAAGATCTCCAGTATCTCGCGGTCCGTGAGCGGCGCCGCCACCTCCACCGTGGCCTCGGCCGTCGCGGCCTGCCAGCTCGCCGTCACCCGCGTGGTTCCAAAGGCGACAGCCGTGACCGAACCCCTCTCGCTCACCGTGGCGATCGCGGAGTCGAGACTGGCCCACTCGACCCCGGCCGCATCCACCGTGTCGCCCGCCGCGTCGATCGCCACCGCCGAGAGCGTCCCCGTCGCCCCGATCGTGTCCAGCGTCAGCCAGTGGGGCCGTATGACGATCCGGGCGCCGTCGGCGGCGATGCCTGTCCCGGCCGCCATCGGTGGGGGCGCGTCCCGGGGAGCGGTGGGCGCATCGTCCGCGCAGGCTTCCAGCAGCAATGCGCCGATCAGCACCGTACAGAGCGCCAACCCGAGGGTCCGGGACCGCATCCTCCTGCCCGCCTACCCCAGGACGCCGAAGACGCGGTCCAGCACAAGCAGTCCGCTCATGCCGGTGAAGACCGCAATGCTGATCCAGGCGAAGGCGCGCGCGAGGGCCGACGGATAGAAGTGCGGGTCGTCCTTCGGGATCGCCCTGAGGCAGTAGTAGTAGTTGAGGCAGAAGATGACCGGCGCCACGAAGTAGGCCAGCGCCGAGGCGATCAGCACAAGGAAGACCGGCCTGGGCACAATCGCGATGAAGACCACCGCCGCCACGAGCGAAAAGAGCATCGTCATGCGGTAGATGTTGTACTCCGAAGCCGGGCTGCGGCGGCGCTCCGGGGTCAGTTCGGCGCCTCCCGTTCCCGCCAGCGCGTTGGTCCGGCGGAAGAGGTTGCGGCAGCAGGCGCCCACGATTCTGGGCCAGCCGTCGAAGTAGTTGAAGGCGGTCGAGAAGGTTGCGGCGAAGGCGCCCAGCATGAAGATCGTCATCATCCAGGGGCCCACGCTCTCGGTGAAGATCCCCGCGATCTCGCCCATCACCGCTTCCCCCTCCACCGGGTTGGGATAGAGCCAGACGGCGGCCAGGAGCAGGAAGATCGTCGCGATGACGAAGGACACGACATGGCCCAGGCGGAAGTCCCAGAGGCTGATGCGGAAGCAGCGGCGGCTGTACTCCAGGGCGCGTGCGGGGAGCGAGCGCACATCGACCGTCAGATCCTCCACCCGCGGCGCAAAGGGATTGAAGGAGGGCGCCAGTCCCGCCGCCTCCAGCCTGCCCCGAATCCGGGCCATTCCCGCGCGCTTCGCCTTCCCCCACTCCGAGGCCTGCAGCGAGACGTCGATTCCCGTCGGGAGCAGCCCCAGGAAGGCCGCGATCACCAGCCACGACCCCTCCGGCGCGTCGAAGATCACGAAGTGCGAAAGCTCGCCGACCGGCGCCGGCCGCACGAAGTACACCATCACCGCCGAGACGAAGAGCAGTCCCCCCGCGATCTTCGCTCCCGCCTCCAGCGCCGCGTAGCGACCCCAGAGAAGGATCAGGACCGAGGCCGTGCCGAGGAAGGCCGCCCATCCCCAGAGCGGAACCGCCAGCCCCAGCGTCTCGGTGAATAGGTAGTAAAGGACCGCCGCCGCCGCGATCAGCCGTCCCGCCTGCCCCACCGCGCACTGGATCAGCGTCGTGACCAGCACATACCAGACCGGCAGCTTCTTCCACGAGGTCGCGTAGGCCGCCATCAGGCTCTTGCCCGTCGCGTTGGTGAAGCGGAATGCCAGCTCGAAGCCGTAGTACTTGAAGACGTAGGCCGCCAGAATGCACCAGAGGAGCGCGAATTCGAAGCGGCCGCCCGCCGTCGGCGCCGTCACCAGGTGGCTCGTCCCGATCCCCGTCATCATCAGGATCATCCCGGGCCCGAACTGGCGCAGCAGGCTCCGCGGGCTCATGTCGGGGATCCTGAGGTCGTCGAAGGTGTCGCGTCCGTTCATCTTCCGTGGCCTCCGCGTGTTGTTCCCATTGCCGCGTCCCGCGTCCCGCGCCCCGGCACCCCTACCGCCCCGCCGCCGCCCCCACCGCCGCCTCGATTCCCCCGTCCCGCTCCAGGCTCCGGAGATCGTGGCGGTCCTTCAGCAGGCAGCCCAGCGTCGCGCGCGCATTCTCCGCGTCCACCCCGGTCATCCCCAGGGTGATCAGCGCCCGCGCCCAGTCCAGCGTCTCGGCCACTCCGGGCGGCTTCGTCAGCGCCCGCCCGCGCAACTCCTGCACGAAGGCCGCAATGCGCCGGGCCAGCAACTCGCCGATCCCGGGAACCTTCTCCAGGATGATCGCGACCTCCTTCTCGAAGGTGGGATGCTCAATGTAGAGGTACAGGCAGCGCCGCCGCAGCGCATCGCCGATCTCGCGCGTCCGGTTCGAGGTCAGGATCGCCAGCGGACGGTGCGCGGCCCGGATCGTGCCCAGCTCGGGAATCGTCACCTGAAAGTCGGAGAGCACCTCGAGCAGGAAGGCCTCGAAGCCCTCGTCGGCGCGGTCGATCTCGTCGATCAGCAGCACCGGCGCCCCCGCCTCCCGGGTAATCGCGCGCAGGAGGGGACGTTCGAGAAGGTATCCGCGCCCGAAGATCAGCTCCTCCAGCGCCTCGTCTGCCATTGCGCCGTCGTCCGCGTCGTCCGGCCCGCGGTCCGCCGCAATCCGTAGCCGCAGAAGCTGTTTCTGGTAGTTCCATTCGTACAACGCCGTGTTGACGTCAAGTCCTTCGTAGCACTGCAGGCGAATCAGCTCGGTTTCCAGAATCGCCGCCATCACCTTGGCAATTTCGGTCTTCCCCACCCCCGCGTCCCCCTCCACCAGAAGCGGCCGTTCCATCGATCGGGCAAGGTGCAGAGCGGTCACAATCGGGCGCTCGGCCACATACCCCTGCGCGCGCATCGTGTCTCGCAGCCGCCGAATCGCCGGGTTCATCGCGCCCCTGCCCCGTTATCAGACCCAGGCGGCCGGATTCGCGGCGAAGCGATCGCGACAGCCGTCGCAGCAGAAGTGCACGGTGCGTTTGCCCAGGGTGAAGGAGGGCGACGATCCATCGGCGGGTACCGTCATGCCGCAGACCGGGTCCGTTGCTCGTCCCGGTGCGCCTGCGCGATGTGCCGCCACCCCGGCCCGGGACGATCGCGGCGCGTCGCCCGGCCTCCCCGCCCCACCCCGGCTCGGCTGCGGGTTCTGTCCGGCGGCGGTCGGCGCGGCCGCGGTTTCCGTGACGCAGCAGGATGTGGCGGCGGCGGGCATGGATTCGTCCCGCTGCGCCCGGGATCGTGGCGCTGCGCCCGCGTCGCCGTCGTCTTCGGTTGCGCAGCGGGGTGTGGCCGGATCGGATGCGACCCCGGTCTGGTGGTGCGCATCCCCGTCGGCCTTGCCCCGGCAGCAGGATTTTGCCGCTACGGCTTCCCCCGCCTCTTTTTCGATCCCATCCCCCCCGGGGTATTGTTCACGGCTGCCTCCCTGATCCTGGCCCGCCACGATCTCCGCCACGATCGAGACCGCCACCTCCTCCGGCGTCCCGGCACCGATATCGAGTCCCGCCGGCCCCCGGATTCGCGCGGCCTGGTCCTCCGCCACACCCATCTCGACCACGATCCGCCGCAATTGGCGCATCCGTTTCGGCGACGCCACCACACCCAGGTAATCGGGTTTCGCGGCGGCGAGCCCGGCGAGCGCGGCCTCGTCGCCCCGGCCCATCGTCGCGACCACCGCCAGAAGCCGGTCTCCCGGCGCGCGCGCTTCCCACTCGGCCACCGGATCCACGGCTCTTTCATTCCCCCCGGGGGTCAGACGATCCACCTCGTAGCGCATGGCGCGGCCCAGCCGGACCAGCGCGTCGGCGATCGGGGAATCTCCGGCCACCACGAGGCGCGGGGGCGGCAACACCGGATTGATGTGCACATCGACCTTCCCTTCGCTTCCGCAGGACATCGGGACCGCCACCACCCCGTCTCGTTCGCCGGTCGCTCCACCAAAGGCGAGCAGCCGCGGCCGCGCCTCGGCGAGGGCGTCGAGGGCGTGCCGGACGACCTCGGGCTGGGTGCAGCTTCCGCCGATCCAGCCGTGCAGTTCGCCATCGGCAGTGATGACGGCGGTGTTGCCGGGCGTTGCCGAGCTGGGGCGCTCGCGGCGCACGACGGTGGCCAGCGCATAGGGGCGGCGGTCCTTCAGGAGCTGTGCCGCCGCGGCGAGGAGGGCGCTGTTCATTTCAGCGGGCCGATTCGGCGGGCCGTCCCAGGGGGGACACTCGGTCGGCCACTCCACGAGTCGCTCGACGGGTCGCCGGAAGGGTCGCGGTGGCGCACGGACGCTATGTGGGTTGGCGCGGCGGAGGCGGCGCGGACCGGATTCTCTGCAACGGCTGCGCCGGCGCGGCCAAGCTCCCGGCGCACCGCTTCGTAGTCCGCCGACCGGTCGAGATCGCGGATTGCGGATGGTGGCCAGGCAACCTCGACCGCGTCCTTGCGGTGGCGGCGCATGAGGCGGCGGCCGCAGCGGTGATCCACACTCGCGAGTTCGTCGAAAAGGCGCCGGTCGTAGAGGATCGGGGGCGCGGTCCCTTCGTCGCCGTAGCGCGAGACGACCAGCGCGGCCCCGGTCTCTCGGTGGCGGCGGGCGAGCGTTCGCAGCATGGCGGAGGTCACGAAGGGCATGTCGGCCAGCATGACGATCGCGGCGGCGGAGTCCGGCGGCAGCGCCAGGGCCCCGGCGCGCACCGAGCTGTGCTGTCCCATTTCGTGGTCGTGGTTGACAACGGTCCTGCACTTCAATCCCCCGAACTCGGCGGCCACCGCCCCGTGGGCGCGACCCGTCACCACCACCACCGGTCCCAGCGCCGCCCCGCAGGCCGTGCGGACCGCGCGCCGCGCCACCGTCGCGCCCCCCAGCTCCAGCAGCATCTTGTTGCGGCCCATGCGCGTGGACGACCCGGCCGCGAGGACGATCGTGGCGACGGGGGTCACGGGCGGCGACCGCTTTCCGGCATCTCCCCGCTCTCCACCCAGGCCGACCACCAGAGGGTGGCGAGCATCTCGGCGCCCGAAGCCAGCCTGGACGCGGCAAAGCCGACCGCCCGGGGATGAGGGGGCTCGAATGGATCGAAGCCGACATCGCGGTCCAACAGGTACAGGGTCTCGACCTGGCGGAAGGAATCCATGATGTGCTCAAGGACGACGGCCCGCACAAAGCGGCCAACGGGGCGGAGCGGCTCGTCGGACATGCGGCGACTTACCTCGTCGTCGCTCACATGCACCCCGACAAACGCGCTCTCGAACCGCGCGTGAAACCCGCGGTCGGTGGTGTAGCCCTCGGGGTTCGGGGTGTCCCGGTCCCAGCCGTTGAAGTGAATGGTGGTGTGGTGGGGCTGGGAGGCGTCGGTCACATAGTGGCCCAGGATTCCCGCGTCGTTGACGATTCGCTCGGCGATCCAGCCGCGCCGTGCCGGGTCTTCCTCCGCCCGCCAGAGACGCCATTCAGTCACCAGGCGCTGGTAGATCTCGACGATCCGGAAGGGAAGGAATCCCACAGCCTGTTCGGGGCGTTCGATCCCGGCCGCGTAGAGCTGTCGCAGGAAGGCGTAGCGGTCAGGGGCGGCCAGCGCCGAGGCGGGCGCATTCTCCAGATCGATGTAGTGATCGTACTGGAAAGCCTGGTCCATCTCGCGGTGTTGGCGCTCGCGCCAGCGGTCGGGCTCGGGATTGAGGTAGACGAGCCGTTCCCCCGCATCGCGAAAGAAGGCGGGCATCTCGGGGGGCAGCACGCCAACCGCGGCCCGGGCGGCCATCCTGTGACCGTCGGCTCCCCAGGGCGGGGTTGCATCATCCGAGGGCGCGGCGCGGGCTACCGGCGGAGCTTCGTCGTGCGCGCCCCGATCCTCGCCGGGAACGATCCGCTGACCGCCGGGCGTCGGCGCCAGTCCGGCGAAGGGCGGAAACAGCAGAGCCGCGAGGGCGAGACACTTCGGCCCGACCCGATCCGGGCTTCGACCACCTGCGGCTGCGCGCACCGGATCCGTCCCGCGAATTCCCCGAAGCCGGAATCTCGTCATCGCCGTTCCCCCTCGCAGTTTCCGCTCCGCCCTGGGCTGCGCCCCATTCACTCCTCCCGCGCAATCACGTGGGGCGACCGTTGCACCGTCGGCATCACCACCATGTGCAAAACATTGACATGCGGCGGGGTGTTCACCACATAGCAGACCGCGTCGGCCACATCTTCGGCCAGGAGCGATTCCACCCCCTGGTACACGGTGCGCGCGCGGTCGTCGTCGCCGCGGAAGCGAACCAGCGAGAACTCGGTCTCGACCAGCCCGGGATCGACGCTGGACATGCGCACCTTCGTCCCCACCAGATCGAGGTTGGCCGCCTGCGTAAGGGCCTTGACGGCGTACTTGGTGGCACAATAGACGTTGCCCTTCGGGTAGACCAGGTGGCCGGCGATGCTCCCGATATTGACCACATGGCCGCGGTCGCGCGCGATCATGCCGGGGAGCAGGGCGCGGGTCATGTTGAGGACGCCCTTGACGTTCGTGTCGATCATCTCGTCCCAGTCCTCGTGGCGCCCCTCCTGCACGGTGTCGAGGCCGCGCGCGAGCCCCGCATTGTTGACCAGGATGTCGACTGCGGTCCCCGCGGCCTCCAGCTCATCCGCAAAGTCCGCCACCGCCGCCCGGTCGCGCACATCGAAGACACGGACCAGCGGCTCCGGCGCCCCCTCGGTCTCCGCGATCTCGGCCGCCAGCCGCTCCAGTCTCTCGCGGCGGCGCGCATTCAGCACCACCCGGACGCCGCGCCCGGCCAGCGCCCGTGCACATGCCTCGCCGATCCCCGCGGTGGCTCCGGTGACGACGGCGGTTCTGCCCCTGACTCGATTCATCGCGGCGAAATCTCCTCTTTCCCGGCGGACCGGACCCGCGCTCGTTCCCCCTCGGCAAACCCGCCCTCCCCCTCGGCGAACCGAACGCCCACCCGCTCAACCAACCGAACCCTGCCGCCGGCCGCCTCCCGAAGACGCAGCGGAATCGTCGCGACAACCGACCTCCGCCCCACCGGCACGAACACCGTGCGGGTCGCCGGCGCGCTGCCCCCGTCGGTCGCCCGCACCGCAAAGCGCAGACGCGAACCCTGCGGAACGTCGCAGAGGAGAACGAGACCGCGCCCGTCGCTGACCGTGGACGCCCGGGTGTAGTGGCCCTCGCGCGCAATCGACCATGTGGCAAGCGGTCCGCCACCCGGACGCAGCGGCGCGGCAATCGCCCCCGGCGCGAACCCCGTCGCGGCAGGCCACGAAACCCCGACCCGCGCCTGAGCCGCATCCTCGCCACCGCCCGCCACCACGCGAGCCAGCACGGCCGCCGTCCCCTCGGGCCGGGGCGCTCCCCCGCAGGAGTGCTCCAGAAGATCGTCCATGGAGGGAAGCCGCAACTGCGCATAGCCCACCTCGCCCGTCCGCGCCCCCGCCTCCGTCGCCGGAACCGCGATCCCCCAGCGCCGGGCCCGCGGCGAAACCACGCGCAGCCGGTGAATCCCCTGGGCCAGATCGCTGAAGACGAAGGAACCGTCCGGAACGGTCACCGCCACCCGCCGGTTCGCAATCATCTCCACCACCACCTCGGGATCGGGCGGCGCCGTCCCCACCGAATCGGTCACCACCCCGAAGAGGCTCGCCACCCGCGAATCCAGCACGCGTCTGCCGAATGCGTCGCGGATGATGTGGGTGATCCCTCCCTCCTCGCGGTAGCCCGTTCGCCGCACGCGCCCGCGCTCCGCCGCTTCCAGCATCGGCATCCGAATCCACCACTGCCGCACAATCCAGGCCCCATCGGGCATCCGCGCAAAGTACACCTCGCCCCCCGGCTCCCCGATCTCGCGCGAACGGAGCAGATTCACATACTGGTAGGAGACGCCCCGCAGCTCGGCGGTCTCGGCGTCGAGCCAGAGAACCCCCGCGATGTCCGGCACGAAGCGTCCGGCGACCGGCTCGAAGGTCAGCCCGATCTGCCCGTCCTCGCCCTCGGTCAGCCCCAGGCAGTGCGTGTCCAGGAAGGGATCCGAGAGCATGGCCCCCGCGTCGGGCGCGTAATAGGTTGTCGCCGAATCGCCCTCGGCCTGCACGAAGCCGCGCCGCGCCAGAGTCTCGATCGGCAGCGACACGAAAGCCCCCGGACGATCGCTGGAGAGCTGCGAAATGTCCGAAATCACCTCTTCGGCGTCGCGGTCCAACTCGCGGGTAAATCGCAGCAGATCATACCGATAGAGCCCGGCTTCGCGCGTGAAGGCCTCCGCCGCGAGCGCCTTCCGCACCTCTTCCCAGACCTGCGCCGTGGCCCGCCCCTCCTCGGGACGAACCTCGCATCGCTGCCCCGCCGCCACATCGATCCCCGTCAGCGCGACCGGCTCCACCGGAACGGGAATCGTCATGGGATCGCCGACGTGGGCGGCAGGCTCGAAGGGCGGCGTCGTGAGGGTGCGGTAGCCGATCCGCTCCACCGTGATGGTGTGGGGGCCGGTCTCGCGCGCCACGAGCTCGAAGCGCCCCGCCGCGTCGGTGAGCATCCGGTCGGTGCGTTCGCCGGAAGGCCCGACGAGGATCGCCATCGCCCCCGCGATCGGCAGGCCGGACCCGGACTCTACCACGATGCCGATCAGCGGTTGGCGGGGAGCGGGGTCCTGGGGGGCGGGCGCCGGAGCCGCGCGGGTAGCCGTGCGCAAAGCCGGAGCCGCAATGGAGGCCGTGTGCGCCGAGGCGGTGGCCGGGTGGGGGGCGGGGAACGCGGCCAGGAGGACGGCGAGCGGGACAGCGGAAAAACGAGCGATTCGCATGGAGGAATGATCCCGTTCCGGGCGCGGGTGGGCAAGGGCTCGCCAGGGGACAACCCTTCCCCGTGAGAGTGGATGGAGGGGCGGAGGGGTTGCGCGCGCACCCGCCAGTTGCGGCCGCCGCCCGGGCCGGCCCGCGCAGGGGCCGGAAGAGCGTCCCGGCGCGGTTGCGGGTTGGAGCCGCTGGCGGGCGCGGGGCGGTCACGGCAAGTCGACCGGCCATCGCGGTCCCGCGGCTCGGAGCGCCTTGCGCGATCCTGGCGGCGTCAAGGGGGACGGCGGCGAGCACGCGCCACCGAGGATGGGGGCCAGTCGGCTACCCCTTCATTCTGCGGCCGGAGGGGTCGAAGAGTCCGCGCCCGACCGCCGCCACCGTCACCGGGAAGTTCTCGTTCATGTAGTTCACCCGCAGCCGTGCGCCGACCTGTGCGCGCTCCGGCGGCAGCCAGGCCATCAGCAGGTACTTCCCCACCGATGGCCCCATCCCGGCCGAGGTCACCCGCGATTCCCTCCCCAGCGCGTCCACGATGCGGTCGCCCTCGGCGGTCAGGATCGGCTCGTTGCCGCCCGTCGGGAAGCGCGCAATGCCGGACGCGCTCCTGTGATCGTCCATGGCAAGGGTGCATATCTTCGCCGCCGGTCCCCGCTCGCGGGCCTGCAGGTACGCCGCCTTCCCGATGAAGTCCGCCCGCTTCACGCTGCGCCGCGCCAGCCCCGCTTCGACCGGCGAGTACTCCGATGTGAGCTCGGCGCCCATGAGCAGGTAGCCCTTCTCCATGCGCGCGGTCGTGCCGTAGACGCCGATCCCCACCGGCCGCGCGTCGAACTCCCGGCCCGCGCCCCAAATCGCGTCCCACAGCGCAAGGCCGTGCTCGGTGTGCGCGTAGATCTCCCAGCCGCTCTCGCCCACATAGGAGATGCGCAGCATGGTGGCCGGGATCCCGTTGATCAGGGCATGGCGAAGGGTGCCGTACGGGAAATCCGCCTGGCTCAGTCCGCGGTTCGCCACCTTCGACGCCAGCGCTTCCGCGTCCGGCCCCCACACCCCCAGCGTGGTCATCGCCGACGACCGGTCCTCGAACTGCACCGAGCCGTCGGCGGGCAGGTGCTTGCGGAACCAGAAGGCGTCGCGGACGCCGTCGAACACCCCGGTGACGATGCGGAACCGGTCGTCGGCCAGCCGCTGGATGGTCAGGTCGGCGCGGAACCCGCCGTCGGGCGTAAGCAAAGGCGTGTAGATCGAGCTTCCGATCGGACGGTCGCAGGGGTTGACCGTCATCCGCTCCAGGTACATAAGCGCGCCCGGCCCGGAAACCTCGAAGATCTGGAAGGCGCCCAGATCCACCACCCCGACCCTCTTGCGCAGGTGCAGGTGCTCCGCGTTGATGATCGGCGACCACCAGCGGCGGTCCCACTCGTGCGGGCGGTCCGGGACGTTGTAGCGCGCCACCAGATCCTCGTTGGAGGCGTACCACTGCGGACGTTCCCATCCCCGCGCCTCGAAGTACTCGGCCCCCAGCGCCTCCATCCGGGGGTGGAAGGGCGACCGGTTGACGCCGCGCGCGGATTCCCACTGTTCGCGCGGATGCACGATCCCGTAGGTCTTGCGGAAGTGCTCGCGGCAGCGCATGCGGACGTGACGGCCGGTGCGCTCATGGGGCTGGAAGCGGGTGACGTCCGATTCGTGCGGATCGAGGAAACGCGGGTAGCCGTGGGTCATCCACTCGGCAACGAGGCGCGCCGACCCGGGGCCCTCGCGCACCCACACCGCCGCCGCCGACCAGAGGTTCGCCACCTCGGCGGTCTCGCCAAGTAGCTGCTGCGTGTCCGGCGTGAGCGAGAGCAGGCCGTTGATGGCGTACTGCATCTCCGTGCCGGCCAGGAGTTCGCCCATGATCTCGCGCGCGTGCGCGAGTTGCGGGGCGAAGTCGCCGGGGGTGAAGGGCAGCTCGGTGGGGGAACGCTCCGCGTCGGCGATGGAGGGAATCTCTTCCGGCCGTAGCACAATGGGACGGTGCGCGTAGGACCCCACCTCCATCGCTCCGTGGCTCTGGCGCTCGTACATGAAGGAATCCATGTCGCGCACGATCGGGTAGCCGATCTCGTTGCCGGTCGCCAGCAAAAGCTCGACCGGGCCGAAGTCGGCCATCTGGTGCACCGCCGGAGTGAGCGGGATGGTGGCGCCGGCCATCGCGGCGATGCGCGGGCTCCAGACGCCGCAGGCGATGACCGCGTGATCCACCTCGATGGCGCCCCGGGTTGTGGCCACTGCTCGGATGCGCGGGCGGCCAAAGGGCACCGGCTCCACCTCGATTCCCGTGACCTCGGTCTCGTCGAGCACGGTGAGCACGCCCCTGGCCAGCGCCCGTTCGCGCATGATCGTGCCCGCCTTCACCGAATCGACGACCGACACGCTCGGGGTATGGAAGCCGCCCAGGATCA
Source organism: Gemmatimonadota bacterium (assembly GCA_022822325.1). Taxonomy (GTDB): domain Bacteria; phylum Gemmatimonadota; class Gemmatimonadetes; order Longimicrobiales; family Gaopeijiaceae; genus Bin94. Next base: position 76,965 of record JAJEBW010000040.1, read on the forward strand.
CCTCCGGATTGACGAACGGCGCCCTGGCGACGACACCCGCCGGCGTCAGCAGCTCGCTGTCGATCCCCCAGACGCGCGCCGAGGTCATGCGCCGCCGCAGCTCCTCCATGCGCGCCTCGGTGCGGGCAACCTCGATTCCGCCACAGGTCGTGTTCACGCCGAGCGCTTCGTACTGGCGCTGGCTTTCGAGGGTGATCAGCGCAATCTCGCGCCCATGGTCGGTGGGGAAGATGAAGTTCGACGCGTGGCCCGTGGAGCCGCCGGGGTTGGGGAGCGGGCCCTTCTCGATCAGCACCAGCTCGTCCCAGCCGAGCTGCGCCAGGTGCTCCACCAGGCAGTTGCCGACGATGCCGGCGCCGATGACCGCGACCCTGGCTCGGGGCGGGGCGGCGCGTGGTTCGCTCATGACGATCGCCTACCCATTCTTCCTCGGCGCAAGACTGAAGGGCTCGCGCGCGAAGATCCGGCGCACCATCGGTTCGAAGAACTCCAGCGGCAGCGAATCGTAGTCGGGATCGAAGGCGCACTGGTCCCAGCGGTGACAGAAGTCCACGGCGTCCTGGTACCAGGGATGGTCGCGGAAACGGTCGCGCGCGTTGCGGTCGCCGCCCACATGGTGGCCATAGTAGTAGTACTGGAAGAGGCCGTGGTGCCGGACAATCCACCAGGTCCGTTCGGTGACGAAGGGGCGCAGGAGGAGCGCGGCCAGTTCGCCGTGGCTGTGCGGAGCCAGGAGGTCGTCGATATCGTGCAGGAGCGCCGCAACCACCAGCTCCTCCTCGGCGTCGTCGCGCCAGGCGCGGGTCGCGGTCTGCAGCGAATGCTCGAGCCGGTCGACCTGGTAGCCGGAGAGCGAACCGGACAACTCGCGGAGGTGCGCCAGAACCCGGTCGGCGGTTCCGGCAACGAACTCTTCCTCCAGGCGATCGAGCAGTTCGTAGTCCTCCCGGGTGCCGTCGGCCATGCGGGTGAAGCTCACGGTGGGGTGGTCTGGTCCTGTCGCTGTTTCCTTCATCTGCACCGCTCTCCGAAGTCCGTGCCCATCGCTTCTCGAATCCCGTCACTCGAATCCCGTCATAAGGTACTTGACATGCGCGGGACAGGCGCGTTCTGATTCACGACAAGCTTCGCGGTCGTTGCCCTCCAGCCCTGGGGGCGAGGGTCCAAAGCCGCCATCGCCCCGGAGGCCCGACCATGCATCACTCGATCAGCAGCCTCGCCCCGAACGCGGATTCCCTGTGCGCCACCTGGAGCAGCGGCGACCAGACCGACCTTCCCTACCTCTGGCTGCGCGACAACTGCGGCTGCGACGAGTGCCGCGTCCGCCAGACCACCGAGAAGCGCTTCCACCTCTACCGTGTCCCCAGCGACCTCAAACCGCGGCGCGTCGGCATCGAGGACGCCGGATCCGGGGATGAAGCGATCTCCATCGACTGGCCGGACGGACACCGTACCCGCTACCGGTCGAGCGAGATCCACGGCTTTCTGAGCCTGCCCCGCAGCGAACGCCACTACTGGGACGGGGACTTCCAGCCGGAACGGTTCGACTATCGGCGGTTCCTGGCGAGCGACCGCGCGGCGGCGGAGTTGATCGAGGAGTTCCTGCGGACCGGCGTCTGCGTGCTCGTCGACGCGCCCACCGAACCGGATTCCTGCGAAGAGCTCACCGCCCGTCTCGGCCCGATTCGCGAGGTGCTCTTCGAGCGCATACACAACGTGAAGGTCGATCCGAAGGGGTACAACATCGCGCACACGGCGCTGGCGGTTGCGCCCCACAACGACTTCACCAGCTACACCTGGCCGCCGAACGTGCAGGCGCTGCACATGCTGGTCAACGAGTGCGAAGGCGGGGAATCGGTCGTCGTGGACGGCTTCGGCCTGCTCGACAAGCTGCGCAGCGACGATCCCGATAAGTTCGATCTGCTGTGTGCGGTGCCGGTGCCCTTCCGCATCTTCAGCAAGGAGCACGAGTGCTACGCGGTCAAGCCGATGGTCGGGCTGAACGGTGAAGGCGAGATCGACATGGTGCGCTTCAACACCGCGCAAATGCAGACCATTCCCCTGTCGGAGCCTCGCCTGCGCGACTTCTACGCCGCCTACCACGAGCTGTCCCGGCGCATCAACTCTCCCGGCGCCCAGGTCACCTTCCGTCTGGAGGGCGGGCAGATTCTGCTGTGCGACGGGCACCGGGTGCTGCATGGTCGGACGGCCCTTCGCTCGGACGGGCGGCGCCACCTGCAGGACGCCTACTTCGAGCACGACAATGTGCGCAACCACCTCAGATGGCTGCGGCTCGGCGGCCGGATCTGAAGACCGTCCATCCGCCAGCGGCCGGCCAGCCTTCCGGCGGCGGTCAACGAGATGCATGCGCCGAAATGCCAACTTCTCCAGAGACCCGGACCGGTGCGGCGCTTCGCGAGCTGGCTCGTGGGGCCTCCGTCGAGGTTCTGGCGGGCCAGCTCCCTCCGCCGGAGGTCCTCGCCGACCACCTCCCCCGCGGATCCGCCATCTATCTGCCCTTTCCGCCGAAGGGCCGGTGGGCCGACACGGTCGCCGCGTGCGAACGGGCGCTTGCCGCGGGCATGGAGCCGGTGCCGCACCTGCCCGCGCGCTCGGTGCGGAGCCCCCAGGAACTCGACGACCGGCTTGCCGCCCTGGCCGGGACCGGCGTGGTTTCCCTGATGCTGGTGGCCGGAGACGGCGCCACACCGGCCGGCCCCTACCCCGACACGCCGGCGCTGCTCGACTCCGGACTGCTCGCCAGGCGCGGTTTTCGGCGGCTGGGAATCGCCTCCTATCCGGAGGGACACCCCCTCGTCGCCCAGGCCGATCTGGACGCGGCGCTCCGCCGCAAGATGGAGTACGCGCGCTCGGCCGGTGCGAAGCTCTGGATCGTCACCCAGTTCGTCTTCTCGCCCGCCCCCGCCCTCGCCTGGCTGGCGCGGATCAGAGAGGCGGGCTGCACCCTGCCCGTTCGCATCGGGGCGCCCGGACCGGTCGCGGTGAGCGCGCTGATCGGATACGCCGTCCGCTCCGGCGTCGTGGCCTCCGCCCGGGCGCTGATGCGCAAGCCCGGCCTCGCGCGCCTGGCGGGCAGATGGTCGCCGACCCCCATGGCGCTGACGCTGGCCCGGCACCTGGCCGCCCACGAGGACGCGCTCCCCGTCGACATTCACCTCTTTACCTTCGGCGGCCTCGCCGACACCGCCCGGTGGCTTTCGAACCTCGCCGGCGCCGATTTGCGAGGAGCCGCGGGTGGCGGCCACGAACAGCGGCGGTCCGTGAACAGCGACTCCCACGAGAAACCGTGAATCGCGACGCAACCGCCGTCGGAAGATTCCGTCAGGCCGGCCGGCGGGAAGGATCGCCCGCACGGAACGCGCCTCGCGCCAGAGTCAGACCGCCGCGTCAAGGCCCCGCGCCAGCGCCACCTCGCGGGCGCTGGGGTTCGCGGAGGGACGGAAGGGGACCTCGCACACCGTCGCAGGGTCCGGCCGGCCCGGCTCGCTCGCGTATTCGTCGGGCAGCCACACCATGAGCTCCGTGCCGATCGCCGACATCCGGGCCGGCACATAACCGAGCGAGATATTGCAGCCCAGCTCGGGAGCGTACCACGGCGAGGTCAGGTAGCCGACCGGATCCCCGCCCTCCGCGCCCGACACCAGCCAGAAGTCCGGGGCGTAGTCGTCGATCGGCCTTCCGCCCAGCTTCATCCCCACCATCACCATCGCGAAGGGACAGCGTCCGGCGTCGAGCTCGGCCCGCTGGCGCTCCAACTCGGCCCGCCCGATGTAGTCCCCCTCCTTCTCGCGCGGCACCTGGTAGGCCAGGTTGCACTGGAAAGGGCTCGTTTCGTGGTCGATGTCCTGTCCCCACGAGAGGATTCCGGCCTGGATCCGGCGCTGGTGACCCGGCGCGATCACCATCAGCCGGTGCGCCTCCCCCGCCGCGAGCACCGCGCCCCACAGCTTTTCGGCGTGCAGGGTGGCGTCGCGCAGGTAGATCTCGTACCCCTTCTCGCCCGAGAATCCGGACTGCGAAATCACCACCGAACAGCCCGCGATCTCCGCCTCCATGATCCCGTAGTACGGGATGTCCCGGATGCCCGCGCCCACCAGGTCGACCATCAGGTCGAGCGACTTCGGCCCCTGTATCTGCAACGGACAGACATCGATCTCGTCGATCTCCACCTCCATCCCGAGCCCCACATTCACCCCCTGCAGCCAGAAGAGAAGGTCGGAGTCGGCCAGCGAGAACCAGAACTCGCCGGTCGAGAGTCGCAGCAGCACCGGGTCGTTGAGGATGCCGCCCCTTTCGTTGCAGAGGATGACGTACCTTGCGCGCATCGGCTCGATCAGGGTCGCATCGCGGGTGATCACAAAGTCGGTGAACCGTTCCGCATCCGGTCCCCTGACCCGGATCTGGCGCTCCACCGCGACATTCCAGACCGTCACGTCCCGGGTCAGCGCCTCGTGCTCCGTGGCCGCTCCGCCATCCTCCGGCCGAACGTAGCCGCGCGGGTGGTAGATGCGGTTGTACACGGTGGCCCGCCAGCAGCCCGCCTCGTGCGACAGGTGCCAGTAGGGCGACTTGCGGACCCTGGTCGAAATGAGCAGCTCGACGGGCGTGCGGCCGCTCTGGCGAAGATTGATCGGAACGATCCTGTCGGACTGGTCCACGCTGGTCGGTTGATGGATCATCGCCGGGGTTCTCCGGGGGTGGGGCGGGAGCCTGGGGGACGGTTCGGGCTGGCAACGCCGGTTCAGGATGCCCGCCGGGACTCCGCGAGGCAAGCGGCGAGGAACATCCGGCAGAAGAAGATGGGGTTGCGCGCGCACCCGGTTCGCGCGGCCGCCATCCGGGCCGGCCCGCGCAGGGGCCGGGGGCGGCATCGGGCTGTGGCCGCTCCTGCGACCGGTCCGACGGCGACTCGTCGCCGCGCGGCGGGCGTGCCGGGCGGGGGCGGGGGGGGACGGCCGGGGGCTCCGGTGCCGCGAGGGCGGACTGCCCAGGGGCCGGGTCCTTCCCATCCCCCCGCGCCGGGTGCAGATTGGGTGGCCCCAACGGGCGGTGCGCGCGCCGTGCGGAGATCGCCGCCCTGAGTCCCCCAAACGCCTTTCCACAAGGACCCCCGCATGAACGACACGCCGGTTCGCCACTACCGGGTCGCCGATCAACCGACCGAAGAGCTGAACCCACTCATTTCGCGCAGCCTGATCACCGGAGAGCGGGCCATGCTCGCGCACGTCTATCTCAAGAAGGGCGCGGTGGTTCCGATGCACTCGCACGACAACGAGCAGATCACCTATGTGCTGGAGGGGGCGCTGCGCTTCCGGATCGGCAATGGCGGACCGGACGGGCTCGTGGTGCGTTCGGGCGAGGTTCTGCACCTGCCGAGCAATGTGCCGCACGAGGCGGTCGCGCTGGAGGACACGATCGACGTCGACGTCTTCGCGCCCCCGCGTCAGGACTGGCTGGACGGAACCGATTCGTACCTGCGGGACGCGGGCGCGGCGGACGCGGGCGACTCCGGCGGGAAGGACGGGTAGCCGCATGGCCGGCAAGCTGACGGGAAGCCCCTGGATCTGGAAGGACGGGGAGTTCGTGCGCTGGGAAAACGCGAAGATCCACATCCTGAGCCTGGCGGTGCAGTTCGGGGCCTCGGTCTTCGAGGGAATCCGCTGCTACGACACCCCGAAGGGGCCCGCGGTCTTTCGCCTGCACGACCACCTGCGAAGGCTCATGACCTCGAGCCGCACCTACCGAATGCAACCCGAATACACGGTGGAAGAACTCGCCGACGCGGTTGTGGCCACGATCCGGCGGAACGAACTGCGCTCCTGCTACATCCGCCCGATGGTGCTGCGCGGCTACGGGGCGTCGAGCATGCACCCCGAGCACAGTCCGGTCGAGAGCTGGATTCCGGTGTGGCCGTGGGGAGCGTACCTGGGCGAAGAGGGGCTGAAGCGCGGCGTGGACGTGTGCGTGTCGTCGTGGAACCGTCCCGCCCCGAACACGATCCCGAGCGGCGCCAAGTCGGCCGGAAACTACATCCTGTCCAGCCTGATGGTGATGGAGGCGGCGGCGCACGGCTACGTCGAGGCGATCGGGCTGGGACCGGGCGGCCTGGTCAGCGAGGGCAGCGGCCAGAACCTCTTCCTCGTCATGGACGGCGAGCTCGTCACCCCGATCCTGGACGGCACCTCGCTCTGGGGAATCACCCGCCACAGCGTGATGAAGATCGCCGAGGAGCAGGGAATCAGGGTGCGCGAGCAGCTTGTGCCGCGCGAGATGCTCTACGCCGCCGACGAGCTCTTCTTTACGGGCACCGCATCCGAGGTCACCCCAATCCGTTCGGTGGACGGGCTGCAGATCGGCCAGGGAGGCCGCGGCCCGGTGACGGAGCGGATCCAGCGCCGGTACCTTGAGGTGGTGGGGGGGCGGGGGCCGGATCCGTGGGGGTGGGTGACGTATCTGGAGTGAGGCGGCCCGCTCAACCCAGGATTTGAAGCGCCACTGCCGCCCGCGCGAAATGGGGGTAGCCGCCATGCGAAAGTTCAACACCGCGGGTCCGATTCGGCCGGCGCTGCACTACAATGTCCCGCCGCTTGAGCGCCTTCATTTGCCGGAAGTGCTCGAACTTATCCGGGACGAGCGCTACTTCGTGCTGCATGCGCCCCGCCAGACCGGAAAGACGTCGGCGCTGTTGGCGCTGCGCGGCCTGCTCAACGGCGGAAGCGTCGGCGGCTACCGTTGCGCCTACATCAATGTCGAACCTGCGCAAACCGCCCGGGAGGATGTGGGCCGGGCAATGGGTGCAATCGCTTCGCAGATCGCCCGGGAAGCCAGGTACACCCTGAACGACTCGGCCACCGCCGAGGCCGCGGAGACGCTCGACACCAACCGGCGTCCCGACGATGTCCTGGGGAATCTCCTGGAGAGGTGGGCGAGGGCTGCCCGGGAGCCGCTGGTTCTTCTGATCGACGAGATCGACGCATTGGTGGGCGACACGCTGGTGTCGGTGCTGCGCCAGTTGCGGGCGGGCCATGTGCGCCGTCCCCACGGATTCCCCCAGAGTCTGGTGCTTTGCGGGGTGCGCGACGTGCGCGACTACAGGATCCGGGCCGACTCGACGAAACAGGTCATTGCCGGGGGCAGCGCGTTCAACATCAAGGCCAAGTCGCTCCGCATGGGAGACTTCGGTCGGGACGAAGTCCGCGAACTGCTGGGGCAGCACACCGCCGAGACAGGTCAGGAGTTTGAGCCCGGGGCGGTGCAGGCCGTATGGGAGCAGACCCGCGGGCAACCGTGGCTGGTCAACGCGCTCGCGCTGGAGATGTGCTTTTCGGCGGGGGCGCCCAGGAAGCCAGGCAATCCTCTCTCCGAGAGCGATGTCTTCGAGGCGCGCGAAGCGCTCGTCCGGCGCCGGGATACGCACCTTGACCAACTCGCCGACAAGCTGCGCGAGCCGCGCGTCCGCCGGGTAATCGAGCCGCTTCTTGCCGGCGGCGACGCCGGGTACACCGATCGCGACTTCGAATACGTTCGCGACCTGGGGCTCGTGGCTTCGGGCCGCACGCTGCGAGTGGCCAATCCGATTTACGGCGAGGTCCTTCCGCGAGAGCTGACCTGGGTCCTTCAGCACGAAATCGCGCCGCAAGAGACCGCCTGGTACGTGCACCCCCACGGCGGACTCGACATGGACGGCCTGCTCGCCGCCTTTCAGGACTTCTTTCGGCAGAACTCCGAGCACTGGATCCGGCGCGCCCAGTACACCGAGGCCGGTCCGCAACTGGTGCTGCAAGCCTTCCTCCACCGCGTTGTCAACGCCACCGGCCGGATCGAGCGGGAGTACGCGCTGGGAAGCCGCCGGGTGGACCTGTTGGTCGTCTGGCCGCGGAGCGGCGGCAGGGAGGACCGAATCGTGGTCGAGTGCAAGCTGGTTCGGAAGGGCCGCTCCCTGTCGCGAACGATCGAAGAGGGACTCGAGCAGACAAAGCGGTACATGGACATCAGCGGGACGGAAGCCGGGCATCTCGTCGTGTTCGACATGCGTCCGGACAGAAGCTGGGCAGAACGCATCTTCCGCAAGGATCGAGATCGGCAAGGCGCCCGGATCACGGTTTGGGGGGCATGAACCTCCGGCGTCCGGGGATCGCTCGCATTGCATCCACCCCCAACACCGCCCCCAGCAGCACATTCGCGCCCCGCGTCACCTCGTCCGGCGCGGTGAACTCGGCGGGCGAGTGGCTGATTCCGCCCCGGCTCGGGACGAAGATCATGCCGACGGGTCCGAGTTCGGCCATGCTCTGTGCGTCGTGGCCGGCGCCGGAGGGCATCCGCGCATGGCTGTATCCCAGGGCGTCGGCCGAGCTCTCGACGATTGCGCGCAGGTGCGGGGCGGTCGGCGCGGCCAGGCTCTCGTAGAAGGGAACGAGGGCGAAGGTCACCTCGCGGTCCGATTCGATTGTGCGCACGCGCCGCTCGATTGCGGCGAAGATGCGGTCGATGCGCTCCATCGCAAGGTCGCGGATCTCGAGGGTGGCGCGCACCTCGCCCGGGACCACATTCGGCGCCCCCGGCACGGCCTCGATCCGGCCGACGGTGGCTACCTGGCGGCCCGGGGCATCGGTCGCGATCTCATGAACGGCGCGAATGAAATCGGCGGCGGCCACCAACGCGTCGCGGCGCATCGGCATCGGGGTCGTTCCGGCGTGGTTCTGCGCGCCCCGCACCGTGACATTCCAGCGGCGGATTCCGACGATCCCCTCGACGACTCCGATCTGCAACCCGTCCGCCACCAGGAAACCGCCCTGTTCGATGTGGAGTTCCAGGAAGGCGGCCATCCGGCCAGGCTCGCGCCGGGCCTCGTCCAGCCGCGCGGGATCGCCCCCCAGTCGCGCGATGCCGTCGCCGATCGTGAATCCCGAGGCGGTCGTGATGTCGAGCTCGAAGGGGAGGACCCGGCCGACCAGGGCGCGGCTACCCGTCTTCCCCCCCTCCTCGTTCTGGAAGATCGCCACCTCCAACGGGTGGCGCAGCTCCAGCCCCAGATCGCGCAGCGCGAGGGCGACCTCCAATGCCGCCGCCGATCCCACCTGCCCATCGTAGCTGCCGCCGGCCGGCACGCTGTCCATATGCGAACCGATCACGATCGCCGGCGCGTCGGGGTCGGTGCCCGGCCGCCTTCCGATCAGGTTCCCCGCGAGATCCACCGAGACGGTCAGCCCCACCTCCCCCATCACCCCCCTCGCGTAGGCGCGCCCGGCCAGGTCCTCGTCGCTGTAGGCCAGGCGGGTCGTTCCCCCGTCCGGAGTGCCGCCGAACCGGCGAAAGTCGTCCAGGATCCGGTTCAGGCGCTCGCCATTCACCAACGGAGGCTGTCCCCCCGAAATCCCCGCGTACGGTCCGGCCAGCCACAGTGCCGAAGCCGACGCGGAGCGCCTCACGAAGTCACGACGGCTGCAGATCATTATCTTGTCCCCTGTCCGTTCTCGCGCGGTCCCGCCCGGCTCCCGTCGCCAGGTCTTCGCGCAGTGCGTTCCCCGGCTTCCGGCCCAATCCACCCATCCCGATGCTCTCCGCCCTTCAGGACAATGGCCCCATGACCGCCCCCGCGCACCCCTCCCCCGGCCCGACGCGACGCGGGAGCGCCACCCGTCCGAACTCGCCCGGCTCTTCCCCCGCCGATCTCACTGCGCGTTCCTTCAACTTCGACGGCAAATACGGCGCCGACTACGAAGCGCTCGCCCACCGCCTCATTCCCGGCTACGCCACCCTCTTTCCGATGATCGCGGCGCTGATCGATCCCGATCTTCCGCCCGGCGCGCGCGTTCTGGTGGTCGGGGCAGGAACCGGAATCGAACTGGTGACCTTCAGCGGAACTCGGCCCGATCTGCGGCTCCACGGCGTCGATCCCTCGCGGCAGATGCTCGATATCGCGCGGCGGCGGCTCGAGGACCGGGGCCTGGCCGATGGCGTCACCCTTCAGCTTGGCTACGCGGCCGATGCGCCGACGGATCCGCCCTTCGACGCGGCCACCCTGATCAACGTCCTGCACTTCGTCCCCGACGACGGCTCCAAGGCCGAGTTGCTGGCCGAGATCGCCCGGCGGCTCCGGCCCGGCGGCGTCTTCGTCCTCTTCGATCTGCACGGCGACCCCGGATCCGAGGAGCACGAACGCTACATGCCGGCCTGGGAGCGCTACTGGGCGGTTCGCGGGATGAGCCCCGCCGACGCCGACGTCTTTCGCGAGCGGATTCAGAGCGGGATCCACTTCGCGCCGCCCGAACGGGTGGTTGCGCTGGCCCGGAAAGCGGGACTGGTCGAGGCGCAGCGCTTCTACAAGAGCCTGCTGTACGGGGGGTGGACCTTTCGGCGGGAGGGGGGTTCTACCTGAAGAGGTGGAGGAGAATGATGTCAGCGGAAGAGTGTGATGGGAGCGCCGGAGACTACGGTGATGCCCTGGTAGCAGGGATACAGGCGAACTCCGTCCGAGCTGTGCACTCGCCGGCAGATGGTGTCAGGAACATCTGGTGGACTGCCAGGCGCTACGGTCACGGTTCCGGCAGACGCCGGTGTGATCTTGATCGCGTTACTACGGGTCTTGCCCGTGGGTATGGCCAAGGTTGCCGAAGACAGCGATGCCCCAGGTGCAGAGACATGTATGCGTATCTCAAAGGGGGCCCCCTCGCTCACAGTCGCGGTCAGTATAGCGGGTCCGGGCGCCGCCCAATCGGTAGTGTCAGTACGCTCCAACCGAACTGCGAATGGAAAGGGGCTACCCGGGTTTTCGTGCAGCCACACCCAGCGCAATCGGGCAAGGCCTGAAAAGACCTCCGACGGAAGCTCCTGCAACTGGAGTGAATTGAGCCGCACCGCCTCCAGTTCACGGTTGTTGCGGAACAAATCGGGTGGCAGGGTCGCAAGTTCATTTCCCGCGACCGAGACATCGATTAGCTTCATGTTGGAGCCGAACAGATCGCTGGGAATGGTCGTGAGCCCGTTGCCAGCAATGGATACGTCTTCCAGGTTGGGCAAGTCAGCGAACACGTCTCCATCCAGCTCGGTTAGTTCCGTGTACCAGAGGCCGAGTTCCGTGAGTGATGGGAGTTCTGTGAATATTCCCTCGGGCAATGTGCCGATCGGATTCCCACCGAGGGACAGATACTCCAGGCTCGGGAGACCGGAAAAGGCGTTCGCCGGCAAGTCGCCAAGAAGATTGGAATTCAGCCCGAGGTGACGCAAATTCGTCAAGCCGGAGAACAAACCAGGTGACAACTCGGTCAGCCGGTTTCTCCAAATCGTCAGGCGTTCCAATTTCGCAAGCCCGGAGAATATTGAGGCCGGCAAGGCCGATAACTCGTTCTGAGTGAGGTCAAGCCATTCGAGGTCTGCAAGTCCGGAGAACAGGCTCTGGGGCACTTCCAGGATATCGTTGTCGCTCAGGTCAAGATACTGGAGTTTGGTGAGCTTGGCAAAGGCATCGGTTGGCACGGAGGATATCTTGTTGCCACGCAACCGCAGACGTCGTAACTCGGTGAGTTCGGACAAAATACCTGGCAACTCGTTGAACTCATTGCGCCTAAGGTCCAGATCCTCAAGACCGATAAGGTCGGCGAATAGATCGATATCAAGCTGATGTTCACCAAGCCGGTTGTATTCCAGCCTCAGATACCGCAACTTCATCAGCCCACCAAAGATGCCCTTTGGCAACTCGCGTAACTCGTTATCCCAGAGACTCAAGCGCTCGATGTTGATCAAGTCGGAGAACAGGTCACGACCCAACTCATTGATTTGATTCCTGCCGAGTTGCAACCTCTTCAAGTTCGACAGTCCAGCGAATATGCCTTCGGGCAAGCTACGCAACTGATTGTTCTGCAGAGCAAGGCTTTCGAGTGCTAGGAGGCCCGAAAACACGCCCACCGGCAACTCGCGGATCTGGTTTTCCCGCAGTTGTAGCGACGTCAATAGAGAGAGATCGGAGAACACACCTGGAGGGAGCTGGCGAATCCGATTGTCACCAAGGTTGAGGTACATCAGGTTATGCAACCCTGCAAAATCGTCTTCATAGAGCGACGTAATCGTCGGCGATTCTTCCAGGTCCAAGGAATAGACCCGCCCCAGCCCCTCCGCCGTCACAGCCGCGCAGTCTCCTATCCCCACCTGCGCCATGATCGCATCCCGGATCTGCGGCGTGCGGTCGCACACGCCCAACCCCGACTTGCCCCGCGCGGTGACCGACGTCCGCACGTCGCCGCCAACCACCACTGCCGTCAGCGTCTGGATCCCGGGGGCGTCGCCCAGCGTCCAGGCGGTCGCCGCCTCGCCGGAGGCATCGCTGGCTACGGAATCCGGACTGACGACCCCATGCCCGCGATTCGGCGTGAACCGCACCGAAACGCCCTCCAGCACCTCGCCCCTTTGATCGCGTACCCGCAGAACCACCGGCTCCGCGAGTTCGGTCCCCACCCCTGCGCTCTGAAGATCTCCCGAAACGAGTTCCAGCGCCTCCCCGAACAGCCCGGTCGCCGTCAGGCGCGCGCTTGCATGACCCGGCACGGTCACCGTCAGCAACTGGAGTCCCTTCTTGTTCCCCAACGTCCAGGCCGTCCTCGCGAGTCCCGCCTCGTCTGTCGTCGCGGAATCCGGCATCGCTCGCCCGTGTCCCGTCGGTACCTCGAACTGGACCGCCGCGCCATCGACGGGGAGTCCCTGCGCATCGACTGCCCGCACCACGATCTCGTCCCTCAGAGCCGTGGTAATTCGGCCCATCTGACCGTCGCCCGACACCACCACGATCGAGTCCACCAGCGCCTCGGGCCTCAGCGCCGTCGCGGTCAGGATCGCGCTCGCGCCACCCGTGAGGGAGGCGGCAACCGACTGGGCGCCGAAGCTGTCTCCGAGCGTCCAGAGCGTGGCCGCCTCGCCCACCGCATCGGTCACGACCAGCGCTTGGCTCACCTGGCCGCTTCCTTCGGCGGGCACGAATTCGACGGCGACATCGGCCACCGGCGCTCCTCCCGCATCCGCCGCGCGGACGGTCAGCGGAAGGGGCAGCGACCTGCCCGGTCGACCCTCCTGGTCGTCTCCGGACACGACTGCGAGCGCCGTCGGTAGCTGTTCCACCACCA
>JAJEBW010000021.1 GCA_022822325.1 Gemmatimonadota bacterium
GTTCTTCGCCACGCCGATGACGTAGTCCACCCGGTTGTCCTCGCACCAGGCCAGCAGGTCCTCGCGGGCATACGCCGAATCGGCCCGGAGCAGGATCTTCAGCCAGGGCCACTCCTGGCGGAGCCGGGCGATGATGCGGTCGAGCGCTTCGATCGCGCCGGCGGCGGGATCGGAGTTGCCGGGCCTGAGCAGGGCGAAGAGCGGACGGCCGCCGCAGGTGATGTACAGCGGCAGGAAGCAGTAATGGCCGTAGTAGCCGTGGAAGTACCGGCCCTCCTGGCGGCCGTGCACCTCGTCGTCGGTCGCGTCGATGTCCAGGACCAGCCGCGACGGCGGCTTGCCTTCCCACAACTCGATGAACAACTCCACGAGCACCGCCTGCAGCGCGTCCGGATCGTGGCCGATCCTGTGGTAGCGGCCGGGCTTGCTGGCGGCGGGCGCATGTTCGAGACGCTGCAGCGTGCTCTTGCCGGCCAGCGGCGCACAGCCCTTGCGGCGTCCCTCGAGCGTGTCGGCCAGCAGGGCCAGCAGCGGATCGTGCCGCAGATCGTCGTGGTCGTTGAGGTCCTCGTATCCCAGGGCGATGCCGGTGATGCGCTGCGCCAACAGCGTCCGCAGGGCGTGCACCCTGAGCCGGGGATCCCGGTGATCGGTGAAGCACGCGGCCACCCGGTCGAAGAGCCCGACGAAGCGGTCGATCTCCCGGAGCAACAGCGCTCCGGCGTTCGCCGTGATCGATCCGCCGTCGAATGCGGCGGTTATCCGGCGGCGCTGGAACCCTTGAAACAGGAAGGATAGCGGCTTACACTGTGTTGGCATCGGTCCTCCGGCGTGGCTGCGGTGAAGTTGCTGGCACAACCAAACTTAACAGCCCCCGGAGGCCGGTGCCGTCTTATAGGCTTGAGAAATCCGAGCTAGGCTCGTGCATTTCGCGACGGGGGGTCACATCGAGATTAGATGCCCCCGGATCCCCGCCTTTTGGGGGTGGTTGACCCGCTTTTTCGGTAGGGCAGAACCAGATGTGGTTACGCGGCAAGAAGCGCAGATCGTGCAGTCCCAGTTGAACTTACGTGACTTCTTGACGTGATTCGCGCCACCCTTGCTCCGCTGACTGAGCGGCTCACGGTTTTTTCCTCCGTCTGAGCGAGTGGTGGGAACCGCCGCATCCGGACGCGCGTGGCCGCCCGGCTTGGCTGGTTCAGGGTGGAAGCCACAGTGTCGCCGAATTTCATGGGCATTCAAATAGCGAAATGGGACAGATTTTTTCGGCCCCCAATTTCCGCCTTTTTTCCGCGATGGTTCCCGACGAGTTTCCCGCCTTCAGCAGACCCGCGGGCGCCCCCGCGTCATCCCCGCAAATCCAGCCGCGCCGCCCCAAAATCCCCCGGCGGACCCCAATCCCGGGAGAGATTTCGCCGTGCGAAACGCGCGTCAACCTCCCTTGCAGTCGTACCAGCTCCGCCCGCTCCCGGTATCCACCCGCAGCGGCACCTTCAGGACGAGCGCCGATTCCATCGCCTCCACGACCGTCCGCCGCGTCGCCTCCACCTCCGCCTCGTCCACCTCGAAGACCAGTTCGTCGTGGACCTGAAGGAGCATCCGCACACCGGCGGCATCGCCCAACGCCTCGGCAATCCGGATCATCGCCACCTTGATCAGATCGGCCGCGGTCCCCTGAATCGGGGTGTTGCGGGCCACCCGTTCCCCGAATCGCCGCACATTCCACGATCGCGAACGCAACTCCGGGATATGGCGCCGTCTCCCCAGAAGCGTCTCGACATGGCCCGCCTCGCGCGCCTGCTCCACCTGCGCGTCAAGAAAGCGCCGCACGCCGTCGAAGCGCTCGAAGTACTGCCCGATGAAGCGTTTGGCCTCGTCCATCGGGATGCCGAGCTGCCGTGCCAGTCCGAAGGGCCCCTGGCCGTAGAGGGTGGCGAAGTTGACCGTTTTGGCCTGGTCGCGCATCACGCCCGTCACCTCTTCCACCGGTCGCTCGAAGATGACCGCCGCCGTCTCGCGGTGCACATCCTTCCCCTCCCGAAAGGCCCTCACGAAGACCTCGTCGCCGGAGAAGTGGGCAAGGATTCGGAGCTCGATCTGCGAGTAGTCGGCGGTGAGCAGCAACGCGCCCCTGCGAGCCACGAAGCCACGGCGGATCTCGCGTCCCAGGGGGGTGCGCACGGGTATGTTCTGGAGGTTCGGATCGGAGGATGACAGGCGCCCCGTCGCCGCGACCGCCTGGTTGAAGGTGGTGTGGATGCGGTCCGTCGCCGGATTGACGAGCGCCGGCAGCGCGTCGATGTAGGTATTGCGAAGCTTCTCGAGTTGGCGGTATTCGAGCATCAGGCGGGGAAGTTCATGCCCTTGCATGGCAAGCCGTTCGAGCACGGAGGAATCGGTGGAGGGTCCGGTGCGCGTGCGCTTGAGGACGGGAAGGCCGAGGCGGTCGAAGAGGATCTCGCGAAGCTGCGGGGTGGAGTTGATGTTGAAGCCCGTTCCCGCGACCCGGTGGATCTCGTCGCGGATCAGCGTCAGCTCCTCGCCCAGCCGCGCGCTCATGGCGGCGAAGAATCCCGCGTCGATCGCGATCCCGTGGCGTTCCATCTCGCCCAGGACCGGGATCAGCGGCATCTCCAGCTCGCGGAAGAGCTCGTCCAGCCCCTGCGCCGCAAGGTGGGCCGCGAAGCGTTCCCAGAGCTTCAGGCACGCCTCCACCCGCTCGCAGGCGTAGGGAAGGGCGTCGGTGGCGGGGATTTCGCCGTAGTCGCGCCGTTTGCGCCCCTTGCCCAGCAAATCGCCGTCCAGGACGAGGGCCTGGCCGAGAAGATCGGAGGCGAGAGCGGGGAGATCCTGGTGGCGGCGTCCCGGATCCAGCAGGTATGACGCGATCATGACGTCGTGGAGCGCTCCCGCCAGCCGGATGCCGCGACGGCGACAAGCCACCCAGGAACGCTTGAGGTCGTGGCCGATCCTGGCGATCGCGGGGTCGGCGAGGACCGCGCGGATCGGTTCCAGGCGGGGGTCGTCGAGCGGTGGCAGATTGTGCGCGGGGCCGTCGCCGGAACCGCCCAGCTCCAGCGACATCTCCGCCCCGTGAGCGAAGGGAAGGTAGAATGCGCGCGCAGCGTCGGTCGCGATGGCGATTCCCGCGATTTCGCCGCGCACCGGATCCAGGGAGGTCGTGAGGACGGAGACCGCCATCGTCCCCGCCTCCCGGCAGGCCTGGGCAATCGCCGGCAGTTCGCGCGGATCGGTCACCAGGGTGCGCTCCGAATCCCCCGCCCCCCTCCCCCCGTCCCCCCCCGTCGCCGCCGCCGCATCAATCCGCTCCACCAGGGTGCGGAACTCAAGATCCACGAAGAGCGCGCGCAGACGCTCGCTGTCCGGCTCCGAGAGGCGCAGCTCGTCGAACTCCACCTCCACCGGCAGATCGGTCCGGATCGTTACGAGCTCGCGCGAGAGCAGGATCTGGTCGCGGTGTCCCAGCAACGACTCGCGGGGACGCTTGGCCCGAATCTCTTCCGCCCCTTCCAGGATCGCGTCCAGCGTTCCGTATTCGGCGAGCAGCTTCTGCGCGGTCTTTTTCCCGATCCCCGGCGCGCCCGGCACATTGTCCGAGCTGTCCCCCACCAGCGCCAGATAATCCACCACCTGACCCGGCTCGATCCCGAACCGCGCCGCCACTCCCGCCCTGTCCACCATCTCGGCCGTCACCCCCTGCGGCCCTCCGCGCCCCGGATTGAGAAGCGAGACCCCTTCCCCCAGCAACTGGCAGAAGTCCTTGTCGCCCGAGACGATCACCGCTTCAAGCCCCGCCCCGACCGCACGCCGGGCCAGCGTCCCGATCACATCGTCCGCCTCCCATCCCTCCAGCTCTATGGCACGGTCGCCGAAGGCCTCGATCAGTTCGCGAATCCTCGGCAGGCTGTCGCGCAGATCCTGCGGCATCTTCCTGCGGGTGGCCTTGTACCCGGGGAAGAGCTCCTCGCGCTGGCTGTGCCCCGAATCGAAGACGACGGCCAGGTATTCGGGCGCGTGGTCGTCGCGGATGCCGTAGAGGAAGTTGGCGAACCCAAAGGGCGCCGAGGTGTTCTCGCCGCGGGCGTTCGTCAGCGGCCGCCGGACGAAGGCGAAGTAGGAGCGGTAGATGAGCCCGTAGGCGTCGATCAGAAAGATCCGGGGACGCCCCTCCGGCGCGGGATCCACTTCAGCCACCGAACTCGAGCCGTTCCACGCGGGCGCGAACCGAACGCTCCACGGCGCGGGGAAGCGCGACGGCCGCCGCCATGAGAAGCGCGATGAGGGCGGCCGTGAACCAGGAACTCGCGTAGGCCAGTCCGAAGAGGAGGGGAAGAACGATGCTTACCAGCAGCGCGGCAATGCCCATCGTCACGATCTGGTTGAGCGCCATCCCCTTGCGCACACCCTCGGAGAAGGGAAGCCGGGGCGTCAGCAGAATGCGAAGCTGAACGACCAGGTGGGCCAGAAGACCGAGCGCGGCCGCGTGAATCAGCGCATGACCGGGATTGCCCCAGCTCCAGAGGAAGATCGCCGCCAGCAACGCCGCATAGGGAAGCATGAAGAAACGGCTGACGCAGAGCCCCGAACCGACGATGAGCCGAGCGCGATCCGCGGGAGCGGCGAAGAAAACCCATGAGGCCGAACTCGATTCGCTGCGCACGAGGCTGTCCATCAGTGTGAGCGGAACGAGCGAGGTGAGCAGGTGAATCATGAAGAGCCTGCTCCCGGGGGATGCGCCCTCCTGCACGATCGGATTGGGGAGAGGCCCGTTGCGCACCGCCATGAGAAGATAGATCAGGGTGATCGGAACGACCGAGAGGACCGCCAGACGGAAGTTCATGTCGCTCCGGAACTGAGCCCGGGTCAGGGTGGCCACCGCCTGTTGCTCGGGCGAACCGCCGCGCAACCAGAGCGGACGGCGGCGGGGACGGGTGGCTTCTCCCGCGGAGGAGAGATTGTCGAGACGCCGTGCGCCGGAGAGGGAGATGTGGGTGCGGGCATGGCGCCAGAGCAGTGCGGTCGTCGCCAGTCCGGCCAGCAATCCACCGAGCGCGGGCAGACTCCAATCGCCTCCGAGCAGAGGCGGCAGGCCGGCGAACCATCCCCATGGGACAAGAAAGACGGCGGGCCCGGCCTGGTAGTCGGTCCCCTGCAGATGGTCTTCAAGGAATGGCATGAAGGCGGGCGCGCCCATTACGACGCTCATGAGGGCGATTTGCAGACTCGAGAGGGCGAGGCGCAGCCGTCCGGGATGGATCCGGTTGACCATCGCCGCGTAGGCAATCACAAAGGCGAGCACCGTCCAGAGCACCGTGCCCCCGAGTCCCAGCGCCAGACCGAGCGCCGCCGACAACCCATGGCGCACCAGGAAGACGCCTGCCCCCGGTCCGCCGACCAGCCCGCCGATCACGCCTGCGTAGATGAGAATGCTCGTGATGCGGGCCGCGAAGTAGGTGGCGGAGGTGAGGGGCTGCGGGGAGAGAACGCGGTAGTCGCGGGGCGACAGCACGGCCGAATGGAAATCGAGCACGATGGCCATGGCCACGATCATTCCAACGGCCAAGAGAACCACCGCGCTGACCAGGAGCAGGTCGCTGAAGAGAGCCGCGATCATCGCTGTCCAAATGCCCACCACTCCGTAGAGCAACAGGATTGCCCAGGGACGGCCGGCATGCTTCTTTCCCGTGGTGCCGAAATTCAGCGCATTTGACGATCGGAAATCGGTCCGGAGCATGACGCGAGTCAGCAGACGCCACTGCTGAGGGTCGGCGCCCGCCAACGTTGCCAGCCACCGCCCGATCATGGCGCCGCGGCGGATTCGTCGGATGGCTCTTCCAGTGCGGACAGAAGGTCGCGCGTGACCTCGGCCGCGTCGCGCACCCCGGTCAGTCTGGAGAAGGCGTCCTCGAGGCTGGTGGCGCCGGTTGCGGCGGTGATATCGGCCGGCCGGCCGCCAACCACCGCCCTGCCCTCGCTGATGATCACGATCCGGTCGCAGATGCGTTCCACAACCTCGAGAATGTGCGAGCAAAAGAGGATGGTTCGCCCGCGCGCCGCCAGTTCCCGCAACAGTTGCTTGACCACCAGGGCGGCGTTCGCGTCGAGTCCATTGAGCGGTTCGTCCAGAAGGAGCACCTGGGGATTGCCGATCAGCGCCGCCGTGATCAGAACCTTCTGCCGCATCCCCTTCGAGAATTCCACCAACCGGCGATTGCGGTCGTCGAGAATCCCGAAGAGACCCAGGAATTCGCGAATCCTCCGCCTCGCGTCATCCGGCGGTATCTTGCGCAGCCCCGCGATCATGCCGAGGTACTCGCCGGCGGTCAGCGTTTCGTAGAGGGCTCCCGCCTCGGGCACATATCCGACCCGGCGCTTTACCTCCAGCGGTTCCTTCACCACATCGAAGCCGGCCACCGTTGCCGTGCCGCGCGTGGGGCGGATCATTCCGGTGAGGATCTTTACCGTGGTTGACTTGCCCGCGCCGTTGGGCCCCAGAAATCCGGTGATCGTGCCCGGTTCCACGCGGAGATCGAGGCGTCTTACCGCAACCTTCGCACCGAATGTGCGGGTGAGACCGGCGGTTTCGATCACGGGAGGCGGCGGGTCCCGTAAAGCCACCGGTAGAGCGCCCGGTTTCTGGTCACGCTCTTTACGTAGTTGCGCGTCTCGAGGAAGGGGATCCGTTCCACGAAGCGGTCGGGATCTTCGAACTCCGGGAAGTTGCGCCAGCGGTTGGCGCGGGACGGGCCGGCGTTATAGGCCGAGAGGACCAGCCGCAGGTCGCCGTCGTAGCGTTCCATGAGCTCGGAGAGGTACCGGGTGCCCAGGTGGACATTCACCTCCGCCGTGCGTAGCGACTCAGTGCCGTATCCAGAGGGACCGGCCGCGCGCGCAAGCTGTCTGCCGGTTGCGGGCATGATCTGCATGAGCCCGATCGCCCCCGCCGATGAGCCGATCTCTTCCTCGAAGGCGCTCTCCTGCCGAACCAGACCCGCCACCAGCCAGGGGTCGAGCTCCATCTCCGTCGCCCGTGCGGCAATCAGCTCGCGATGGGGAAAGGGATAGACCACCTCCAGAAGCTCGCGGCTCCATTCCATCCCCTGCTCCCGCAGATCCCATCCCATCCTGATTCCCTCGATCGAGCGGCCGCCCTCATTGAAGGCGCGCGCAAGGGCCAGCGTTGCCCAGGGGAAATCGGCGGCGCCGGATCTGAGGATGCGGATCTGGGCCGTTGCCATCTCCTCCAGCCCGATCTCGTCCAGGACCCTCAGGATCCGCAGCTCTTCGGCCAACCACTCCCTAATGGCCGCAGGCGGCTCTGGCGCTGGAGGGTCGTCGCTGTCGGTCCGGGCCGCGATCAGGGCGTCCAGATGGGTCGTGCCGACGCCTGTCAGCCGGGCCGCGAGCTCCGCGTAGTAGGATAGGGGATTCTCCCGGCCAATCCGGGCGAGGAGGGCGCCCGTACCGGTGCTGTCGCCGGCAGCCCGCGCCGCGCGCGCCGCCCAGTAGCTGGCTTCTTCCCAGCGCCGTCCGTTGGGGAAGCGCGCCAGGTAATCCCGAAACACCTGCGCCGCCTCGGCATATTCGCCGCGGGACAGATGAATCTGGGCCCAGCGCATCCTTGCCAGGCCGGCCCGGTCCGCCGTGGGCCGCATCTCCGAAGCCCGGCGATATTCGTCGATGGCCCGGTCGAACCGCCCCGCGTCGCGGTGATCTTCGGCGCGGAAAAAGACGACGTCGACCGCCTCCGCCGAGGACGGATAGCGCTCCAGCAACCACCCCTGAAGGGTCGCGGCATCGCCGTGGCGTCCCTGCGCAATCCGGATCGCGCGCCACGCGCGCAAGGCCTCCGCCCCCACCGCCGCATCCCCGGACACGGAGAGCTCCCGGTACAGCTCCACCGCGCTGCCGCGGTCGCCGCTTCCGTTGTAGGCACGGGCCAGCCTCAAACGCTCCCGCTCGCCCAGCACGGCCCCCCGTTCCACGGCCACCCGCCACGCGCGCACCGCCGGGCCGTATTCGGCGGCGCCGCTGAAGGCTGCGGCCACCCGCCTGAGCGTCGCCGGGCCGGACCCCTCCGCCACCTCCCAGTGCGCACGCGCCGCAGCCACCGCGGCGGCGCCCGAGGTCGTGCGGTCGAGGAGCGCCTCCATGGCCGCAACCGCCCCCGTCGAGTCGCCGAGCGCCAGCCGGTATCGCCACTCCCGATCAAGGGCCGCGATTGCCGTGGCGGCGGTGGAGGGACGCGGGCGAAGATCCTCCAGCGCTTCGAGCGCGCGTGCGGTGTCGCCGGCCATCGCCCAGGCATCCGGTTCGAGCGTCCAGGCATCCGAACCCTTGCGCGGATCCTCCACCTGGGCCAGGAAGCGCGCCACCGTTGCCGGGGCGCCCGCCTCGCTTGCACCCCGCGCGACCGCAACCGCCAGCCACTCGCCAATCCCGGGGGAAAGAGCCGTCAGATCCTGAAGCCGCTCGGAAACCTCGTCGTAGCCGCCCCGCCGCGCGGCGGCAAGAATCAGAATTGAGCGGGCCGCCAGCTCGGCCAGAAAGTCGTCGCTCTCCGAACCGGGGCCTGCCTCAAGGAATCGCCGAAACTCGGCCTCGGCACCGGCCTGGTCGCCATTTGCGCGTCGTGCCCGCCCCAGGGCATACCAGTATCCGGCGGGCGCAGCGGTGGTATCGATCCCGCCTGCGGTGAGCGCGGTCAGGGCGCCGCGCCAGTTCCGCCATCCGGCTTGCGCCTCCGCGAGGACCATCCGGTCGGCCACCGAAGCCGTCTCGACCGGGTCCAGGATTTGCTCGAGGACGCGCGCAGCTTTCCAGTGGCGTCCGGCAGCCAGATCCTGGCGCACGGAGTCCGGCACCGCAGACCCGCCTTCTGCCGGCGACCGCGTTGGAGGCTGGCTCTGCGCTCCGGCCCCGAGCCAGCCGGAAAGGACGAGCCAGGCGGCTGCGACTCCGAGCAGCCCCTGGCTCGTCATCTTCCCGGGCTCCAGTCTGTCAGGGGGAGGTCAATCCCCGCTGGCGGCTCCCGCACGCACGGCGAAGAGCGCGTCAATCATCTTCTGCGCCGACTCTTCCATATCGATGACCAGGTGGTCGATGCGGGAGACGAAGAAGTTGTGGGCGATACTCACCGGGATGGCGATCGCAAGGCCCGCCGCGGTTGTGGTCAGCGCCACCTTGATCCCGCCGGCGACGGTCGTCGCGTCCACCTCGCCAGCCAGCTCGATTGCCTGGAATGCCTCGATCATCCCCATAACCGTTCCGAGGAAGCCGAGGAGGGGAGCGACGTTGGTGAGTGTCGCCAGGACGACGAGACCGCCCTCGAGCTTGGAGAGTTCGATCAGCCCCTGATTCTCGATCGCCTTCGTGACGCGGTCCGTCCCTTCATCCCGGCGCTCCAGCCCGGCGTGCAGGATGTTGGCGGCCGGGGAGTTCGACTCGCGCGTGATCTCGAGTGCTACCCTGATGTCGTGCTCGGCGAGCCGCTCATCGACGGCGCGCAGAATGCGACGGGTGGAACCGCCCTTCCGGATGAGGTCGATCAGCTTCCAGACGATCACCAGGAACCCCACCACGACACAGGCGGCCAGAGGCCAGCGCATGAACCCCGCGTCGTCCCAGGACTGCGCCATCTGTTCGGTGAAGGTGAGATCCGGGCTTTCCATCCCGGGGAGCTGAAGCAGTACGTCGAGGACTGTCATCATGCTGGCCAAGGAAACCTCCTGCGGTCGGTCCTGCGGTGTTGATGGTGTGCGACTGCGCCTCTTTGCGCGGCCATGAGTTTACGGGTCACGAACCCTATGTGCAACGGGTGGGCATAATGGCGCGCGGTGCGGGTCGTGTCAACCCTCCAGCGCGGATCAGCCTTGCGCGTCCGCGTCATCGCCGCCATGTCCATTCCCGTGAGTCGTATCGTCCTTCCAGACCGGCCGCCAAACGAGTCTCCGCAGCGGTCATTTCCCCCCGTCCCCACCGCCCCCCGAGCGTCGCGGCCAGCGCCCCGGCGAACGCGTCCACCAACCGGTCCCAGGCCGGCACCTCCGGCAGCACCTCCGCGAGAGTCACCGGACCGAAGTTTTCCGTTGCGGCCGCCGCGTGCACGCCGCCCCGCCACCCCTCCTCCGCCCCGCTTCCCCCCGACCGCGCCCTCCATCCGGCTGAGCGCCCCACCCCCGCCGCCACCCGCGAGAGCAGCGGTTCCTGATCGGCGACCAGCAGGAGCGACCCGTGCTGAAGCAGGGCATCGCCAATGCGCACCTGGGCGCTGCCGACGATCTTCCTTCCCCCTACCACCACCTCGCCCGCGGCCGGCTCCCGGAAGCACGGTCCGGCATCGGGTGGAAGCGCTCGTCCCGTCGCCATCCGCGCCGGAACCCCCAGCCGCCCGAGTCCCTCCACCAATCCCTCGCTCACCCTCCGGTAGGCCTGCCTGGGACCCCGAAAGGCCCGCGCCGGGAGCGCCACCGCGTAGGTCAACTCGCGATCGTGGATTACCGCGCGTCCCCCCGTCGGACGCCGCACCACCTTCATCTCCGGCCGGTCCCGCAGGAGTTCGCGATAGCCGACGGTAAACGGTTCGTTGCGGCCCAGCGAGAGCGTGGCCGCCCGCCAGCGATAGAAGCGCACCGTTCCGGTTCCGGGCCGGAGCGCCGCCGCCAGCGCATGGTCGCGGGCCATGTTGACCGCCCCGGGGAGCGCCGGATCCACAAGAACGCGCCACTCCCGCGTGGAATCGTCGAGAGCGGAAGCGGGCGCCGACGCGGAAACCGAAGCCGCCCGGACCGCCGACGGAGCCGGGCCGAAGCGGTGCGAGGCGTCGTCGCTCACGGGAGGCCGGCCTCGGGCATGACCCTGATCTCGGGCATCAGAAATCTTCGCCAGGATTGAGGATCTTCACCCGAGCCCGGTCGCCCACCAGATCGCGAAAACGCTCTGGATCCTGCGCAATCAGCGGCCAGGTATCGTAGTGCATGGGAATCGCCACCTCCGGCTGAATGAAGCCGACCGCCTCGGCCGCGTCCTCGGGGCCCATGGTGAAGTTGTCGCCGATCGGGAGGATGGCCAGATCGACCTTGCCGCGCAGGAGCTGCATGTCCAGAAGAAGCGCGGTGTCGCCGGCATGGTAGATGCGCTTGCCGTCCAGCTCCA
This sequence comes from Gemmatimonadota bacterium, assembly GCA_022822325.1. Taxonomy (GTDB): domain Bacteria; phylum Gemmatimonadota; class Gemmatimonadetes; order Longimicrobiales; family Gaopeijiaceae; genus Bin94. The sequence goes on from JAJEBW010000021.1 coordinate 11,176, forward strand.
TCAGGAATCCGCCCGGCACGGTGGTGAACTGGCCGGTGGTGTCGCCGTGGACCTGCCCGCCGTGCAGCGCCGCGGTCATCTTCACCCGTCCGAAGGGGAAGTCGAAACCGCCGCCGATGTGCAGGGGATGGCCCTTCTCCACACCCTGGGTTTCGGCGAAGGAAACGATCTCGAAGGTGGAGATCAGCGTTGCGCCGGTCTCCCGGGCCAGTGGTATGGCGTCCGCAAAGTGGTCGAAGTGGCCGTGCGTGCAGAGGATGTAGTCCACCTCCCCCACCTCGGCGCGCCGGATGTCGCAGAGCGGGTTGTCGTCGAAGAAGGGATCGATGACGAGACGCGTTCCATCGTCCGTCTCGACGATGAAAGTGGATTGTCCGTGGAATGTGAGTCGGGCCATGATCGGGCTCGGTCCTCCTGGGCTTCAGCTATCGCCGTAGGCTTCGATGGGGGCGCAACTGCAGACCAGGTTGCGGTCGCCGTGCGCGTTGTCGATTCGTCCCACATGCGGCCAGAACTTGTGCTCCCGGAGCCAGGGAGCCGGGAAGGCCGCCTGCGTCCGGCTGTAGGGATGGGTCCAGTGCTCGGCGGTGACGGCCGCGGCGGTGTGGGGCGCGTTCCTGAGGGTGTTGTCGAGTGGGTCCTGCCTGCCGCTCTCCACCTCGCCGATCTCGTTGCGAATGGAGATCAGCGCGTCGCAGAAGCGATCCAGCTCCGCCTTCGATTCGCTCTCGGTGGGTTCGATCATGATCGTGCCGGGCACCGGGAAGGCGATCGTGGGCGCGTGGAAGCCGTAGTCCATCAGCCGCTTGGCCACATCTTCCTCGGTGATGCCGGTCGCCTTGCGCAGAGGCCGGATATCGATGATGAACTCGTGCGCGACGCGGCCGCTCCCCGCTCCCCACCAGTAGAGCACATCGAAGTGGTCCTCCAGCCGCATCGCCATGTAGTTGGCGTTGAGAATCGCGATGCGGGTGGCCTCGGTGACCCCTTCCCGGCCCAGCAGCGCGATATACGCCCACGAGATGAGCAGGATGCTCGCGCTTCCCCAGGGCGCCGCCGAAACCGGGCCGATCGCATCGTCGCCGCCGGTGGGAACGACGGGGTGGCCGGGCAGGTAGGGGGCAAGCTCCTTCGTGGCGCAGATCGGCCCCATGCCGGGGCCGCCGCCGCCGTGAGGGATGGCAAAGGTCTTGTGCAGATTGATGTGAATCACATCGGCCCCGTAATCGCCGGGACGGCACAGCCCCACCTGCGCATTCAGATTGGCGCCGTCGAGATAGACGTAGCCGCCGTGGCGGTGAATGATCTCGCAGATCTCGCGGATGCGTTCCTCGAAGACGCCGTGCGTAGAGGGGTAGGTAACCATGACTGCCGCGAGCCGGTCCGAGTGCTGGGCGGCCTTGGCGGCCAGGTCCTCCACATCGACGTTGCCGCGCGGATCGCACTTCACAACCACCACCCGCATTCCCGCCATGACCGCGCTGGCCGGGTTGGTCCCATGCGCCGACGAGGGGATCAGGCAGATATCGCGGTGTTCCTGTCCCAGGGCGCGGTGCCGGGCACGGATCACGAGGAGGCCGGTGTATTCCCCCTGCGCCCCGGAGTTGGGCTGCAGCGACACGGCGGGCAAGCCGCTGATCTCGCCCAGCCATCTGCTCAGATCCTCGATGACCTTTTCGTAACCGGCCGCCTGCCAGGTTGGTGCGAAGGGGTGAAGCCGACCGAATTCGGGCCACGTGACCGGTGTCATCTGGGTGGTGGCGTTCAGCTTCATCGTGCATGACCCGAGGGGGATCATGCTGGTGTTGAGCGACAGATCCCGCGCCTCCAGCCGGTGCAGGTAGCGCAGCATCCCGGTTTCGGAGTGGTACGAGTTGAAGACGGGGTGCGCGAGGTAGCCGCTGGTGCGGCGCAGGGGCTCCGGGTAGGGATCGGGATCGAAGCCGGCGGCAATGTCGACGGACCGGTCGCTGGCGCCTTCGCGCAGCCCGAAGGCGGTCGCGATGTCGTCGATGTCGGCGGGGGTGACGGTCTCGTCCAGGGCGACCCCCAGGGTGCCGTCGTCGAATTCCCGCAGGTTCATCCGCATCTCGATGGCGCGGGCCAGCACCGTGCCCGGATCAGTGGCGGGGCGAACCCGCAGGGTGTCGAAGAAGCTGTCGTGAACGATTTCGTGGCCTGCGGCCTCGAGCCAGCGGGCCAGCGTCTCGGTCTGCTTGCGAACGCGTTCCGCGATGCGGCGGATCCCCTTCGGCCCATGATAGACCGCATACATTCCGGCCATTACCGCCAGGAGAACCTGCGCGGTGCAGATGTTGGAGGTCGCTCTCTCGCGGCGAATGTGCTGTTCGCGGGTCTGGAGCGCCATTCGCAGGGCGGGGTGTCCGGCCCGGTCGCGCGACACGCCGATGAGCCGGCCCGGAAGCTTGCGGCGGAAGCGGTCGCTGCAGGCGATGTAGGCCGCATGGGGTCCGCCGTAGCCCATCGGAACGCCGAACCGCTGGGCGCTTCCCACGGCCACATCGGCGCCGAACCGGCCCGGTGGCGTCAGCAGAGCGAGTGCCAGGAGGTCCGCGGCCACGACCACATGGCTGCCGGCCGCGCGGGCTTCGCGGCAGAGATCCGCATGGTCCCGCACCAGTCCGTCGGTTGCCGGATACTGCACGAGCGCGCCGAAGACTCCGCGGGCGAAGGCGAAGTCCTCGACCGGTCCCACTCGCACCTCGATGCCGAGCGGCTCCGCCCGCGTCCGCACGATCCCGACCGTCTGCGGGTGACAGTCCTCCGCCACCAGAAAGACCCTCCCGCCCCGCCGCCGCGCCACCCCGTACAGCATCGACATCGCTTCGGCCGCGGCTGTCCCCTCATCCAGGAGCGATGCGTTCGCGATATCGAACCCGGTCAGATCCATGATCGCGGTCTGGAAGTTCAGCAACGCCTCCAGCCTTCCCTGCGCGATCTCGGCCTGGTAGGGGGTGTACTGCGTGTACCATCCCGGATTCTCGAGAATGTTGCGCTGGATGACCCCGGGGGTGATGGTTCCGGAATAGCCCATCCCCAGGTAGCTTCGCCACACCTCGTTGCGGTTGGCGAGCCTGCGCAGACGGGTCAGCAGTTCGGCCTCGGGAACGCCATCGGGGAGATCCAGGGGATCGCGGAAACGAATCCCGGCCGGGACGGTCTCCTTCACGAGCTCGTCCAGCGTCGCGCACCCCACGACCTCGAGCATGCGCTCCACATCGCCCCGGCTCGGCCCCAGATGCCGGTCGGCGAAATCCGGCTGATGGTCGATCGGTGTGCGCATCTATTCGCCGATGTGGTCGGCGTAACCGGAGGCGTCGAGAAGGGCCTCGACCTCGAGGGGATCGTCCACCCGCAGCCGAATCATCCAGCCCTCTCCATAGGGGTCGGTGTTGACGAGCGCGGGGTCGTCCTCCAGCTCCTCGTTCACCTCCACGATCTCGCCGCCAACCGGGGAGTAGAGATCGCTCACCGCCTTGACCGCCTCGATCGTTCCGAAGATTTCCATGCTCTGGAAGAAGTCGCCGGGCTCGGGCAGCTCCACGTACACGACGTCGCCGAGCTCGCCCTGGGCGTAGTCCGTGATCCCGACCGTGAAGACGGAGGGGTCGTCGGTTTCCTGCAGGTATTCGTGCTCTTCGGTGTAGCTGAGTCCTTCGGGGATCTGAGACATGGCGTGCGTCCGCGTCGCTGGTTGTCCATTTGCCGGGAGGCCCCTCGCCGGGAGATCTGAACGGCGGGAAGATCCGGCTCCTGAGGGTGGGCGTTTCTGCGTGGATGCAAAGGCGACAGAATAGAAACCGTCCGACGGGGGGTCGTCAAGCGGAGCATACCGGCAAGGGCCTTCGGGCTCGTGGCGGGGAACGCCTTTCGGCGCTCGCGGGGGCCGCTCCGCGGGTGGTGGCGTTGCGGCGTGACTCGGGCCGTTTGACCGGCCTGGCCTGGCGTCTTGAGGGGCGGGCGGGGCAAGTCCGCAGTTCTCGCGTGCGTTGACAGGGTCCAGTCTGCTACCGGTCGCGCGGGCCTTCGGTTCCATGAGGCGGGCCCTCCGTTCCGTGAATCCGTGCGTCCGGCGAACATCTGTGCCGGAGCATTGTCGGTGCGAGAAATGGGGGCTAGATTCCCATCCCGTATTCCATCCGTTGCGCAACAGACCACAGTCGCTCGCAGGAGAAGGAATGACCACGCTAGTCCGTCCCTCGGCTCTCACCACCCTCGGCGAAGAGGAGGCGATGTTTCGCGATGCGGTTCGCGACTTCGCCCGGTCCGAGGTCGCGCCCCGGGTCTCCAGGATGGAAGAGGAAGAACAGATCGAATCCGAGCTCATCTCCCTTCTCTTCGACCTTGGCTTCATGGGGATCGAGATTCCGGAGCACTTCGGCGGAATCGGCAGCAGCTTCTTCACCGCCAGCCTGGTCGTCGAAGAGCTTTCGCGCGTCGATGCGGCGGTCGCGGTCCTGGTCGACGTTCAGAACACCCTGGTCAACAATGCCCTGCTGAGGTGGGGGACTCCCGAGCAGCAGTCGCGGTTCCTGCCCGCGCTGGCTTCGGGCACCGTCGGGGCCTACGCCCTCTCGGAGGCGGGAAGCGGTTCGGACGCCTTCGCCCTTTCGTTGCGCGCCGTGCCGGACGGAAGCGACTGGATCCTCAATGGCAGCAAGATGTGGATTACGAATGGGGCCGAGGCGGGGCTGTACATCGTCTTCGCCAACGCGCACCCCGAGCTCGGCTACAAGGGAATCACCGCCTTTCTCGTGGACCGCGAGATGCCCGGATTCTCGGTGGGCAAGAAGGAGGACAAGCTCGGCATTCGCGCATCGTCCACGACGGAACTGGTCCTCAACGACGTTCGCGTTCCCGGAGACTGCGTTCTGGCCGAGGTCGGGATTGGTTACCGGGTCGCGATCGAGACGCTCAACGAGGGACGGATCGGGATCGGTGCGCAGATGGTGGGATTGGCGCAGGGAGCCTTCGACCACACCTTGCGCTACGTGCAGGAAAGGGAACAGTTCGGGCGTCCGGTCGGCGATTTTCAGGGGGTGCAGTTCCAGTTGGCGCAGATGGCGACCGAGATCGAGGCCGCGCGGCTGCTGGTCTACAACGCGGCGCGCCTGAAGGACGAGGGGAAGCGGTTTCTCCGCGAGGCGGCGATGGCCAAGCTTTATGCTTCGGAGGTGGCGCAGCGGGTGTCCTCCGGATGCATCGATCTGCACGGGGGCTACGGCTTTACACGCGAATACCCGGTCGAAAAGTTCTATCGGGACGCCAAGATCGGAACGATCTACGAGGGAACCACCAACATGCAACTGCAGACCATCGCCAAGGATTTGCTTCGTGGCTGATCCGGCGCGGCGCGGACCGCAGAGCTTGCAACGCGGGAGGAAGTCATGGGTGTGATAGGGTTGCGGGAGATTCTCTTCCTGGTCGCGGTTTTGGCTTTGATTTTCGGTGCGAAACGGCTGCCCGAGCTCGCCAGGGGACTTGGGTCGGGGATTCGCAACTTCAAGGGGTCCCTCCGGGCGGGGAACGCACCGGAGCCCGAGGAAGGCGCCGACGGGGAAGCTCGCTGACCCGCGCGCCGTATCCACGGACCGCCAGGCAGCCGCACGGTGAGATTATCGCCTGCTTCACCGTCGTTGCCGGGCCCCCTGCGTCGCGGGATCGGCGGTGGGAATCAGGATGGTGGACGATTGCCGGTTCTCTTCGTCACCGTCCTCCTCGATCTTGTCGGTTTCGGGATCGTTCTGCCCATCCTCCCCTTCTACGCGCGGGACTACGGTGCGAGCGGACTTGAGATCGGGTTGCTGTACAGCATCTATTCGCTGGTGCAGCTCTTCATGGCGCCGATCTGGGGCCGCGTCTCCGATCGCATCGGTCGGCGTCCGGTCCTGATTCTGGGACTGCTCGGCAGCGGTGTGGCCTATCTGATCTTCGCCCGGGCCGACTCGCTGGCGGTGCTTTTCGTCTCGCGAATTGTCGGCGGAGTCGGCGGCTCCACGATTCCGGTGGCGCAGGCATATATCGCCGATGTGACGCCGCAGGAATCCCGGGCGGGCAACATGGGACTGATCGGCGCGGCCTTCGGCTTCGGTTTCGTGATCGGCCCCATGCTGGGCGCGCTCCTCTCCGAAGTGACGCCGGGATCCCCCACCGCCCCCGGCTACACCGCCGCCGCCATCTGCGCGGCCAACGCCCTGGCGGCAATCCTCTTCCTTCCCGAGTCGCGTCCGAGTCGCCCGGAGCGGCGCACTTCGCGCTTCAATCTTCCGGCTTCCCTGCGGCTCGTTGCTTCGTCGCGTCAGATCCTCCTGATTCTGACCGTCTACCTTGCCATTACGATCGCGTTTTCCACCCTGCAGCCCACCCTTTCGCCGCTCGCCTCCGAGCGCTTTGCGATGGGTCCCCGCCACGCCGGCTACCTCTTCGCGCTCCTCGGGGTGGTGTCGGGAATTGTGCAAGGAGCGGTGGTGCGCCGGGTCGTTCCACACACCGGGGAACGCGGCCTGCTGCGGGCGAGTGCGCTTCCCTTCGCGCTGGGTCTTCTCCTCATGGGGCTCGCCGAAACCACGCCCGGCCTGATCGCGGGCATTGTATTGGTCGGGATCGGTTACGGCGGCACAATTCCGAGCATCCTGGGGCTGCTCTCGCGGGCCGTCGAGGCCGAGCGACAGGGAGCGACCCTCGGGTTGGGACAGAGTGTGGGCTCGCTCGCCCGCGTCCTGGGAACGGGGATGGCGGGAGCGCTCTTCGACCTGCGGACGGGTCTGCCCTACATGGCCGGCGCATTGCTGATCGGTGCGGCGACGTTGCTCGCGGCCCGGCTGCTCCAACCCGGCGGGAAAGCGGCGTGAGCCCGGAGCCGCCACCGTCCGGCGACGCCCCGGAGGAGCCGCGCGCCCGCGCCCCGAATATCGTCGTCGTCCTGCACGAACCCCGCCAGCTCGTGAACATCGCCGGCGTCGTGCGGGCCATGGCGAACATGGGTCTGGCCGAGCTGATCCTGGTAAACCCGGCCGACTACGATCCGCGGAGGATCACCGGAATCGCGCACCGCACCGACCACATCCTGGAGGGCACGCGGCTGGCGGACTCCCTTGACGAAGCGCTCCAGGACGCGACCTTCGTGGTGGGCGCCTCGGCACGGCCGCGGACCGCGCAACGCAACTATCGGCGTCCCCGCGAAACGGCGCCCGCAATCGTTCGCCATTCTCGCGATGGCAGGGTCGCTCTGGTCTTTGGCCGGGAGGACCGCGGGCTCTCCAACCAGGCATTGGACCGCTGCCACCAAGTGGTCGTGATTCCCACCGCCCCGGAGCACCCGTCGCTCAACCTGGCCCAGGCGGTGCTCCTCGTCAGCTACGAACTGTTCCTCGCCGCCGGGCACGCGCCCGAATCCCTGCCTGTCGGCAAACGCTCGCTCGGGCCGGCCACCGCCGCCGAGCTGGAAGAGATGTACCGCGCGCTGGAGGCGGGTCTGGCCCGAATCGACTTCTTCAAGGCTCGCAAACCCGAGAGCGTCATGCGGGTGGTACGCACCGTCATCGGTCGCACCGGGCTGGACGCGCATGAAGCCCGCCTGATTCGGTCGATCGGCTACGAGATGCGAAACCGGGGATGAGCCGGGGACGAAGCTGCGCGCAAACGCACACTGCCGGGACGCTTGCCCCTGAAGCGGCGCCGTCTTCCTACGAAGCGCCGACCGCCGCCTGGCCCTCCGCCTCGAGCGGTTCGGGGTCCACCGGCGGCTGCCAGATCTGGATGGCCGGGAAGGTTGCGAGGAACCAGCGGATCGAGATCAGGAGCAGTCCAAGGAAACCGAGCCCCACCAGCGGCGTGATCCAGGAGAAGGCCGCGTCGCCTTCGTGGTGTAGCGAGGGGAAGATCAGCATGTAGTGCCACAGCCAGATCCCGATGAGCACCACCCGCGCAAAGCTCTGCAGAAGCCAGGGAATCTGCTTCGGTTTCACCCCCAGCAACCCGAAGAAGGGAACCACAAAGCAAAGCACCACCACCGTTGCCGACAGTCCCCCCCACGGCTCGCTCAGACGGGTGCCCAGCCAGGCCTGCTCCCAGGGGAGCTTTCCGTACCAGATCACGATGTACTGCGACCAGAAGAGGTAGGTCCAGAAGACGGTGAAGGCGAAGATGAGCTTGCCGAGATCCCAGCGCGCCGCCGGGCCGAAGTGTTCCGCGAAGGCCGAATCCCTCCGCCGCAGATGGACCGCAATGACAGCGGTAACGGCAAAGCCGCTCCAGATCGCGCCCATGAAGTACCAGCCCCCGTAGAGGGTCGAGAACCAGTGGGGCTCCAGCGACATGGCCCAATCAAAGACGATCACCGTCATGACAGCCGCGTAGACCAGCACGATCAGAGGCGCCATGCGCGTCATCTTCTCGTAGCTTCGCTTTTCCTCGGTCGCCTGCCCGGCCCAGCCCCGCGTGAGACGCTCCCGCCAAAGGCTGCGTCTCGGGTGTGGCGTCCGGCCTGCCTCCGCCAACGCGGCCCGGCCGAGGTCGGGTCGCACCGCCAGATAGACAAAACCGAGCGCGAGCGAGAAGAGGACCAGCACCCCGACCAGATTCCGGCTGACCAGGAAGGGAATGTTGAGCCACGCCGCCTTCTTCTGCACGATCGGGTCGTGGGCCATCATCTCGATCCAGGGGAAGTAGTCTTCCCGCAGATTGAGAAGCATGGGGAGAAAGAGAATGAAGGCGATCGGCAGGAAGGCCGCGCAGGATTGGTGGATTCGCCGAACCGACCAGTTCCACCGCGCCTTTACGATCCAGGTGATCACCGCCACCATGACGCCGCCGAGGGCGATCGAGGTGAAGAAGCTCCAGTTGACGACGTACGACTTCCACGCCAGGGCGGGATCGCCAGCCAGCGTCACGAAAAAGGTCGCCGCGCCGATCAGGACCATCAGGCCCAGGACGCGATCGACCGCGCCTCCGCGTTCCATGTAGCGGAGCGGAATGTCGCTGGGAATCGAAATCCGACTCATCGGTTCAGTCCCTGAAGCTGGCGCACATAGTTGACGATGTGCCACCGGTCGTAGTGGCCGATCTGGTGCCCGTAGGCCGGCATCAGCAACCTGCCGACACGGATCATTCCGTAGATGTAGCCGTCGCTTCGGGCGATCGTCGTCTCGCTCGCCAGGTTCTGCGTCTGAAGCGCGGGATGAACGGGGAGGAGGTACGCGTTGGCGCCGTTTCCGTCGGGCCCATGGCAGACGATGCAGACGCGTTCGTACAGCTCTTCCCCGCGAGCGAGCGATTCCGGGGTCGGTGGGACCGGGTTCGTCAGGCTGTCCACCACCTCGGGGCGCTGGGTCATCTCCATCTGCGTGAAGGGAGGCGGAAGATCGGCGGAGCCCTCGGGCTGGCCCACATTCACATCGAAGGGATTGGCCGCATAGTTCCCCGCCGCCATCGGCACCGAACCCTCCGGAGGCAGCACGGGGTTCTCATAGGGGTCGAAGGAGCGCTGATCGCGCATATTGCGGCCGAAGATCGTCGCCATCGCGTCGTCGAAGGGGGTGCAGCCGCCCGGCAGAAGCGCAACCAGAGCGACCGCCAGCGCCGGACCGCGTCGCATTCCCGGAGCGCGGCGACCATTCCGCCGACCGCTAGTCATCGGAATCCACCTGGTTGTCGTCGCGCAGCTCGCTGGGACCGAAGCCGTCGAGGATTTCCTTCGCCGCAGCCGCCCGGGAGGCCGGCGCCGTGACGCGGATCCCGAACGATCCATTGGAACACTCCGGGTGATAACCGACGGGACGGCGGAAATTCGGCAACCCCGCGTTGATGAAGAGTCCGATGACCGTCGCCAGCGCGCCGAAGAGGATCGCGAGCTCGAAGGCGATCACGACGTAGGCGGGAATGGAAAAGACCGGCTTGCCGCCGGTGATCAGCGGCCAGTCCATCGAGGTCCAGGTGGTGAAGGCGAACCCGGTGGCGGCGCCGGTCAGCGCCCCGGCCAGGGTAAAGACCCGCACCGGACTCTGGCGATGACCCAGTCCTTCCTCGAGCAGGTGATGTTCGGGCAATGGCGCATAGGCGCGGAACTTCCGAAAGCCGGCCTTCCGGAGCGCCTTGCAGGCCTCGATCGTGGAATCCAGGTGTTCGAACAGCGCGAAGACCCCGAGCTGGTCCTGGCGTCGCGGCGAAATCATCTCGCACCCTCCTTCCTGCGGCGCATGGGCGGTGGGATCACTTCCTTCATTTCGGCGATCGCGACCGGCGGCAGAAGCCGGGTGAAGAGCAGGAACCAGAAGCCGAACCAGGCGAAGCTCCCGATCAGAATCCCCATCTCCACATACGACGGCCGGTAGAGACCCCAGGCCCACGGTTCGTACTCGTGCGACAGCGAGGTCACGATGATCACGAACCGCTCGAACCACATGCCGATGTTGATGAAGATCGAAATCGCGAAGAGAGCCGCGATCGACCTTCGGACCCGCTTGAACCAGAGCATCAGCGGCACCAGTCCATTGCAGGTCAGCATGATCCAGTTGGCCCACCAGTAGTGGCCGAAGACGCGATTCCAGAAGGAGCCTCGCTCCGGTGGCTCGCCGGAATACCAGGCCAGGAAATACTCGGTCAGGTAGGCGTAGAGCACGATGCTGCTGGTCAGAAGACAGAGCTTCGCCATCGCCTCGAAGTGCTTGACGGTCAGGTAGTCCTCAAGCCCGAAGTACTTGCGCATGGGGACCGCCAGAGTGATGACCAGCGCCACCCCGGAGAAGATCGCCCCGGCCACGAAGTAGGGCGCGAAGATGGTGGTGTGCCACCCCGGCACGATCGCCATCGCGAAGTCCCACGAAACGACCGAGTGCACCGAGAGCACCAGTGGGGTCGCGAGCGCGGCCAGGTAGATGTACGCCTTGGAGAAGTGGTGCCATTCGCGGTCGGTTCCCCGCCAGCCCATCGAGGCGAGCTGGTAGAACTTGCGCCGCAGACCCTTCGCCTTGTCGCGCGCCGCCGCCAGATCCGGAATCGTTCCCAGATAGAAGAAGACCGCCGAGACGGTGAAGTAGGTGGTGATCGCGAAGACGTCCCAGACGAGCGGCGACCGGAAGTTGGGCCAGAGGAAGCGCGAGTTGGGGTAGGGAATCAGCCAGTAGGCGTGCCAGACCCGGCCCACGTGAATGAGCGGGAAGAGCCCGGCCGTCATCACCGCGAAGACCGTCATCGCCTCCGCCGCGCGGTAGATCGCCTGCCGCCAGGGAGCGCGGAAGAGGAAGAGAATCGCGGAGATCAGCGTTCCCGAGTGGGCGATGCCGACCCAGAAGACGAAGGTGGTGATGTAGACGCCCCACCCGACCGGAGCGTTCAGCCCGGAGACGCCGATTCCCTGGTAGATCTGGTAGAACCAGGAACCCAGGAAGAGCGCGACCCCCGCGCCGGCGATCCCGAAGAGGATCCACCAGCCCTTGCCGGGACGGGACAAGACCCGGAGGACATCGCGGTTGACGTCCTCGTATGACCGCACATCGGGATTGGGGAGCGCCCCCCGTTCCCTCAGTTCCGCTGTAGCCATGCCCTAGTGTCCGCCCTCTTCCACGTCGTGCAGGGTGACTTTCCTGAGGTAGTGAACCGCGGGCTGCGTGTTGATCAGCGCGTCCAGCACCCGGTAGGCTCGTTCGTCGCCGGCCGCGGCGGCTACCTGTGAATCGTGATCCTTGATGTTCCCGAAGGTGATGACGCCGGCCGGACAAACGCTCTGGCAGGCCGTGACCACCTCGCCGTCGCGCACCTCGCGTCCCTCGAGCGCGGCGCGATTCCCCGCCTCCCGGATGCGCTGCACGCAGAAGGTGCACTTTTCCATGACGCCGTTCTCGCGGACCGTCACATCGGGATTGAACTGCCAGTTGAGCGGTGCAGGGATCTGCTCCTCGTCGGTGTAGCGGAGCCAGTTGAAGACCCGGACCTTGTAGGGGCAGTTGTTCGCGCAGTACCGGGTGCCGACGCAACGGTTGTAGGCCTGCGCATTCAGCCCGTCGGGGGTGTGATAGGCGGCGAAGACGGGGCAGACCGGCTCGCAGGGCGCGTTGTTGCAGTGCTGGCAGAGCATCGGGAGGAATCGGATGTCCACCGGCCCCGAGTGCGAGGCGTCGACCGTCTCGTAGTAGCGCTCGAGGCGCAGCCAGTGCATCTCGCGACCGATCGCGACCTGGTCCTCTCCGACCCAGGGAATGTTGTTTTCCGCCTGGCAGGCCGTGACGCAGGCGCCGCATCCGGTGCACTTGTCGAGATCGAGCGCCATTGCCCACCGGGGGTGCTCTTCTCCGTACGCGCCGAAGTCGGAGCCGGGAAGGGGAAAGTCCTCCGCCCGGCCTTCGGTGGTAACGGTGCGGAACCCGCCGCCTTCCTGCAGCTCGCGGAGCTGGCCATGGCCTCCCTCTCCATGCCCCGCTTCCGCAACGGCCTCGTGTCCCACCGCCGAGAGCGCCACGGCGGGTGTGATGTTGCGGTCGTCCTGGTCGCTTGAGCCCTCGGTCGAGGCCAGACGCCGCCACGCTCCGGTCGGCGCGATCGACAACCCGCCCGCGATCAGGGCCGGCGCGCCGGAGTGCGCATCGGCAGCCGACCCCAGCAGGGGAACAGGATTGACGCCGTTGCCATTGGCGTAGCGCCCGTAATCGCTGTGGCCGCCGCCCATCGCCAGCGCCACCGCACCCGGATGGATGCCCGGATAGACCCAGACCGGAACCTCGACTGCCTCGTCGCCGGTGGAGATCGCGACCACATCGCCTTCGCGCAGCCCGAGCCGCTCCGCCGTTGTCGGATTGATCTCTGCCCAGCCGTGCCACATGACCTTGGAGACCGGATCGGGAAGCTCCTGGAGCCAGGGTCGGTTGGAGTGCGTGCCGTCGCCGAAGCGGGGCGAAGGATGGACGATGAGCGACAGCTCGCCATCTTCGGCCGCGACGGGGGAATCGAAGCCAACGGCGGTGCCCGGAGCCTCCTGCAGCGCCTGAATGTCTTCAACCGATCCCGCGAAGTGTCCGGACCCGGAGCGAAGGAGCCGCCGCCATGCGGAGTCGGGATCGGAGACGGTTTCCCCGGCGCCGTCGTCCCGGGTGAAGCTGAACGAGCCGGGCTCCGCGGCCCTCTGCGCGAAACGGGCCCGCACGAAGTCCCGGAAGCTCTCCGCGCCGAGATCCTCTCCCAGGCGCCGGCCCAGATCCAGAAGCACATCGCCCATGGGTCGCGAATCGAAGGCGGGCACCGGACGCATGACCGGTTGCCGAACCGCATAGACTCCCCCGGGATGAGAGCTGTCTCCCCACGATTCCAGGGGGTGCGCATCGGGGAGGACCAGATCCGCCATGTGCGCGGTCTCGTCCAGCGCCGTCGCGAAGGCGACCTTGAAGGGCACGGTCGCGAAGGCTTCCGCAAACCCGAAGGCGCCGGGCAGCGAATACGCCGGGTTCGTGCCCGCGACCACTGCCGCCCGGTGGGTTCCGGACCGCATTCCGGCAACCGCATCGGCGATCTCGGCGTAGGAGGTGGCCTCGGTCCCGGCCTCGCCCGGGATGTGAAGGGTCCGGCCCAGGCTTCCCGCCGCCACATTCAGAATGAGGACCGCGAGATTCGCGGCGGTGGCACCTTCGTCCCAACCGGCGAGACCCGGGCCCAGCGCCAGGGCGGAACCCTCGGCAAAGCGATCCGCGAGCGACGAAAGTGCGGCTGCCTCGACCCCCGCGGCGCCGGCGGCGGCGTCCAGTGTGTAGCGCGACACTGCATCGGTATAGGGACCGGCATCGGCGCCGCGCCGAACCAGCTCGCCGGCCAGCGCCAGAGCGATCGCGGTTTGCGACCCGGGCCGGGCCGGAATCCACTCGTCGGCATTCTGGCCGGTCAACGACAACCGGGGCCCGACGAAGACGAAGCGGCCCTTTTCGCCATGATCGAAGGCGTGCATGCGCGCGAAATCGCGAGTGAACCGGACAGGGGTCAGCCAGGTTTCCAGGAAGTCGGCGCCGAACGAGACAAGCAGATCGGCGGCGGCGATCTCGTACCGGGGCAGGGTGTTCACTCCAAAGGCGATGTTGACCGCCTCGCGCAGGGGGGCGTCGTCAAGAACGTCGTAGATGACGCGCCGCCCGCCCAGCCGAGCCGCGAAATCGTTTAGGAGGGTGCCCTCGGCGGGACCCTTTCCACCCGTGAACAGAAGCGGATTCGCGCCATCGAGCTGCTGCGCCAGGAGCGCCAGCGCTTCCTCCCAGCCGATCGCTTCCAGGTCGCCGGAGCCGTTGCGCCGCATCGGTCCCGCCAGGCGATCCGGATTGTACAGCCCCTGCAGCGCCGATACGCCCCGGGAACAGAGACCGCCCTGCGAAACCGGATGATCGGGGTTGCCCTCCATCATGACCGCGCGGCCCTCGCGGGTGCGCACGCGAACGCCGCACCCCGCCGCGCATTCGCCGCAGGTGGTGGCGTACCAGGTCGCTACACCGGGTGTAATCTCTTCGGGGGGCACGACATAGGGAATCAGTCGCTCGACGTCGCCTTCGGAGCAACCCGCCACGGCGGCCCCGGCACTGCCGACACCCACGACCTTGAGGAAATCCCGCCGCCGGAGACCGTCGCTCATGGCAGCACCACGCGATCTTGCGGCCCGGTTTCGTTGCGGGAACGGGTGGCGTGAGAAATGCGGGCTAGTAGTGACATACGGTACAATCGCGGGACGCCCCGCGCTCCACATGGCAGGAAACGCACCACCCCATCTTCAGATTCCCGGCCTGCGGCGCCATCTCGGTCAGTACGCCCATCTCCTGGACCTCGCCGTGGCAGCTCTGGCAGGTCACGCCGGCCGCTACATGGCGCATGTGCGGGAAGTGGACGTGATCGGAGACCTTGTAGATCCGTCGCCAGGGGATCGGCGTTCCGGAGTTGTAGTGCTCGCGAACCTTCACCACCTCTTCGGGGATGGTGCGCCCGGCGATCAGACCTTCGCGGTGGCACCCGATGCAGGTCTCGACGGGAGGGATGCCGGCATCCACCGACCGCTCGGCCGAGAAGTGGCAGTACTGACAATCGATCAGCCACTGGCCGGCGTGGGTGTTGTGCGGGAACTGAATCGGCTGGGAGAGATTCTCCTGGGTGGCCTCGGCTTCCGGCGCTTCGCCGGGCGCCTGGCGGCTGCCGAGGAGTGGGACCGTCAGAATGAGGGCGACGGCCCCGATCCCTGCCACGAGCCACAACCGTTTCATATGCTAGAGCCAGTTTCGGTGACCCGTCGCCGGGCCCGTGTTCGGGGTTGGTGGATTACGACTGATGGCCGGAATGGCCGAAGCAAGGTAGGCGCACCCCCCGATCATGTCAACGCACGGACGGCTCGCTTTTCGGCTCCGGGACCTCCCGCGGCAATCCGGCGACGATTGCGGGATGCGCGAATCCGGCCGGTTCGCTAGACTGGAGTCATGGAGACCAAAGCCACCGACGACGCCGGACACTCTTCCGCATCCTCGGCGAAGCCGTCCGCCCGCGCGCAGTCGTCCACCCGCCCCGACGAGCACCTTGCAACCTTCCCCCACGAGGGGCGTTTCTGGGATGTCTCCCTGGCGGTGGTCGAAGGTCCTGCGGACTCGGTGCAGTGCCGGGCCCGCCTGCGCTTCATGCCCGTGGATCATGCCGACGACGACGAACCGCTTCACACGGCCGTCCTGATCATCGAGCCGAGCTACGAACAGGCGCTGAAGGTCGCGCGTCGCTACCAGCGCTACGAACTGTCGGCCCTCCTCCGCTCCATCTCCTGACGGGAAAGGGATTCCGGTCGCATCGTGCCTCGCCCGGATCCGGTCCCGGCCTTCCCCTCCGCGCGCGGCCTTCTTCTCCAGTTGCGCGATCCGGGCGATGTGATGGGGCCTCACGAGGCGACCGCCTTTCGCCGGGCCCTGTCGCCGCTTCCGGTCGAACTCGCAAGCTTCGATCTTCTGAGCCGCCCTCTGACGGAGGCGGATCTGGCCGGCATCGACCTCGTCTTCATGGGGGGCAGCGGTGCATATTCCGCCACCAGCGCCGAGCCCTGGCTCGACGTCGCTCTCGATTCGCTCCGCCGGGTGCACGCCTCCGGAATTCCCGCCTTCGCCTCCTGCTGGGGATTTCAGGGCATGGCGGCGGCGATGGGAGGCAGCGTTGTCCGTGACCGCGAGCGCGCCGAGATCGGGACCTTCAACCTGCGGCTGACCGCGGCCGGACGCTCCGATCCGCTCTTTGGATCGCTGGGCAGTCCCTTCCGGGCGCAACTCGGCCACGAGGACGTGGTGGTCGCGCTTCCCGCCGCCGCGACTCTGCTGGCCTCGTCGGAGAAGGTCGTGAACCAGGCCTACCGCTTCGACGACGCGCCGATCTACTGCACCCAGTTCCACCCGGAGCTGCGCGCCGACGATCTGCGGGAGCGCCTTCTCGCCTACCCGAAGTACCTCGTCGAGGTCGCACGGGAACCGCTGGACCAGCTTCTCGCCAGGCTGCGCGAGAGCCCGGAAGCCGGCGAACTGCTGCGACGCTTCGCGAGGATGCACCTGGGTCCTGGACTGGCCCCGCGACGCATGTAGCCACCCTGCTCGAGCTGCGCTCGACCCGGCGCCCCTGTGCCATCCGCGCGCTCCCTATGCCGTTCGCACCCAACGCACCAGTTCGCGCAGCGTGGGACGCTTCCCCTGCATGAGGATTCCGACGCGGTAGATCCGTCCGGCAACCCAGGCGGTTCCCATAAGCGCCAGCACCATCAGCACCAGCGAAAGCGCCACCATCCAGACCGGCACCGCCCCCGATGCCGCCCGCGGAAACATCATGATCGGGCTGAAGTAGGGGAAGAGCGCCACCCAGTCCATCCAGGCGAAGTCCGCCTCGATTGTGACCATCTGCATCATGAAGGGCACGATGAGGAGCATCATGACCGGGAACTGGGCCTGCTGCGCATCCTCTTCGGTGGCGCACATCGCGCCCACCGCGGCAAAGAGCGACGCAAAGAGGAAGTACCCCAGGACGAAGTACGCCGCGAACAGCGCCAGTACGCCGGGGCCGGGAAGGAATTGCGTCAACTCCGCGGCGACGCCCTCCGGCAGGATCGCCGCTACAAGGGGAAGCCCGAAAAGGACGAGCAACCCCACCGAGGCGCCCCAGATCCCCATCTGCGTCAACCCCATCGAGCCCACGCCCAGGATCTTCCCCAGCATGAGCCGGCCCGGGGTCACCGACGAGATCACCACCTCGACCACGCGGTTTCGCTTCTCGTCCAGAACGGCGCGCAGGACATAGGCCCCGTAGAGAAGGGTGGTGATGTAGAGAATCATGGCACCGGCGAACCCCACGGCCGTCCCCACCATCCGGTTCACCTCGGCGTTCTCGCTCTCGGCGCTCCCCGCCACCGACTCGAACTCGAGCGATCCCCCTTCGATCAGGGCGCGGACGGCTTCGCCCGATTCCAGCCCGGAGAGGTACAGCTCCAGGATGGTCTCGACCACGACGCTCTCCAGTACGGCCCGCCGCACGCTGCCCGGCGAGTCCTCCCCGCGATACGCGAAAACCCCATCGGTAAGGGTCAGGTCGTCGATGATCAGGTAGCCCTCCAGATTGTCCTCGAGAACGCGCCGGTCCATCTCCTCCAGACTCGTGGCCGGGTCGACCTGGTCGATCTCGTATCCCAGCGCCGAGACGCGGGCGGTCACCTCTTCGCCGACCTGCCCGGTGTAGTCGATCAGCTCCAGGTGCCGGTCGGAGCGCGCGGCCTGCATGCCCAGGAATCCGCTCAGGCCGATCATGCCGATGATCAGCAGGGGAAGGGCGATCGTGGCCAGGATGAATCCCTTCGTCTTCACCCGCTCGAGGTACTCCCGCCGCAACACGATCCAGACCTGTCTCATCGTTCACCTCCGGGCGCCAGTGTGGGTTCTTCCTCCGCCGATTCTCCGGCGTGCCGCACGAAGATCTCGCGCAGGGTGGGTTCCAGGATCTCGAAGCGGCGCAGTTCGATCCCCGAATCCAGGGCCGCCGCCAGGATTTGCGATCGCTGGCCGTCGCCGGTCGTCGCGATGTGCCAGGCGTCTTCCACCTGTTCGACTCCCGCCACGCCAAAGCGGTTCAGCCAGCCGGGATCGCCATCGAACTCCACCGCCACCGCCCCGGAACGTTCCCGTCTCTTCATCGCCTTGAGGTCGCCGTCGAGCACCTTGCGGGACCGCGAGATCAGGCAGACGCGTTCGCAGAGGCGTTCGGCCTGTTCCATGAGATGGGTCGAGAAGAGAATCGTTCTGCCGCGCGCGCGCTCCTCGCGGACGATCGCTTCGAGAACCTCCTGGTTGATGGGATCGAGACCGCTGAAGGGCTCGTCGAGAATGAGCATTTCGGGGTCGTGCAGCACCGTGCCGATGAACTGAACCTTTTGCTGCATTCCCTTGGAGAGCTCCTGGATCTTCTTTCCCACCCACTTTCCGAGCTTCAGCCGCTCCAGCCAGCGGGAGGCGCGGGTGCGGGCCTGTGCGCGGGAGAGGCCGCGGAGTTCGCCGAGGAAGACGAGCTGCTCGAGAACCTTCATCTTCTCGTAGACGCCGCGCTCTTCGGGGAGGTAGCCGACGCGGTTGCGGCGTCCGAAGTCGGGCTCGCCGCCGAAGAGCTCCACCCGGCCCTCGTCGGGGAAGAGGATGGCCATGATCATGCGAATCATGGTGGTCTTGCCGGATCCATTCGGTCCGAGCAGACCCACGATCGTGCCGGGGGGAATCTCCAGGTCGAATTCGGAGACGGCGGTGTGCTTGCCGAACCGCTTGGTGACCCTTTCCAGCCTTACCGCTGGTTCCATGGGGGTGCGCTCCTGTGGGTTTGGTCGTTGGAGGTGGGAGAGCCGCTCGCCGGACGACTTGCCGGATGAAGCGGCGCGCAACAGGGGGAAGGTACGCAAGCCGCGGCCCGGGTCTTCATTCGCGGGGTGCACCGGGGGCGCTCGGAATCGGAACCGGTCCGACCGGGAGCGGCGCGTCTTCCTGAAGACGGGGGAAACGGGGCTGGAATTCCGCCGAATCGGGGGTTGGCGGGAGCCAAGGGGTTGCCATTCGGGCGACTTGCGTTATTTTGTAGATTCGATTTCACTGCGGTCGCCATGTTTTTCACCGGCCGGAGGCGAGGGTTGGCACGGCGGCTTCAGCGGATGCGAATCCAGTTGGGATTCGTGCGTTCTGAACGGTTGACAGGAGTTTCGCGTGGCAATCTACCGAACCCTCTACTACGGCGATGTGAAGGTGGGGACCGGAGGAAGACTGACAATTCCTCTGGGAATTCGCACGGATTGCGGCATTCGCCAGGGGGATACCCTGACCGTTCGCGTGGAGGAGACGCCGAGGGGCACCCGCCAGCTCGTGATGTGGCGGAACGAGCCCGATACCGACGACTGACCGGGGTTTCGCACTCGCGCCTCCGCCCTTCCCTCGGGACCGGCGCGGCGCCCTCCGGCGGGACTGCTCCTTTCGGGGAGCGTTTCGTGACTTGCGGAAGCGGGTCGGCTTGAAGCGGCATCGGTGGGTTTTTGTCATCGTGAGGGTTCTGCCGCTTCGGGGGGACGCCGGACTTCGCACCAGCGAACCAGCTCGCCCAGGGGCCGGCTGCCGTCCTGAAGCCAGTCCGATTCGGGGAAGGGAACGCTCGCGATCGGCACAATCCTCGTCGCGCCAACTTCGGCGAGCGCCTCGGTGAAGCCCGTCTCTTCCGGGTCGAGTCCCGCCAGCCCGACCGTCTGCAACATTGGTCCCACCGGCTTCAGCGCCTCGAGACAGGCGGCGTGGTCCCTGACCGGAGCGACCCAGATCGTGCGCCCGCCGCAGGGCTCGAAGCGTTCGCTGCGATCGAGGATCACCGTCCAGCGGCCGTCGGGGCCGCACCAAAGTTGGGGACGGGGATGGGCTTTCGGTGCGATCGCCGCCCGGCGCAGTCTTGCGGCGCCGCGCATTTGGTGGATGCGCGACAGGTGCCCCGGGTCGGGCGCCGACGCGGGCCCCGACGACTCCAGCTCCGCCAGACGCCGGGCCAGCTCCTCGCACCAGGCGGAAGCGATCGCCTGCGAAGGGCGGGGCGTCCCGGTTCCGGCGAGGAGCAGAACCAGTTGGGTGCTGACGCAGCCGCGCTGTTCGAAGAGCGTTGCCGCGCGCGCCACCTCGGCCGCCGCACGGGGTGCACGGGCCGGATCGATCACCGCCACCCCCACGCGGCCGGAATGTTCAACCAGACGGGTCGATGCGGGGGTGCGGGCGCGGACCGCTTCGATCGTCGCATCGCCGCCATGGACGACCACCTGATCGGCGGCCTGGAAGAGCGTCCCCTCCCATTCCCCCCACCCCTTCCCCCCACCCGGCCAGTACTGCACGGCCACCGCCCCACGCAGCCTGTCGCTCGCCGCCGCGGCCGCGCGCGCGAATCGCACGGTCAGCGCCACATCGCCGATCCCCGGCTTGGACAGCACCGCCGACCGAACCAGAAGGGCCCGGATCATGGATGTGATCGTCACCCCCGGGACGGTCCCGGCGCCGACGATCACCGTGCATCCGGGTCCGGCCGCGCGCACCATCCGCCCATCCACCTGAACGAAGCGATCGAGCACGGCAGTCTCGGGAAATTCGGCTTCGACCAGACGGCGCAGCGCGGGGCCATTCCAGGTGGCGGACATTCCTTCCAGGATTTCGCGCATCATCGCCGGAGAGATCCCGGCATTCGCGGCGGCCCGCTCGACCGCCCCACCGTCGAGGCGGCGCAGGAAACGCCGGCAGATCTCGCCGAGGAGCGTCGTCAGCTCCCGGGTTTCGATCTCGCCCAGCGCGCGCGCCCCCTTCCGCAGTCTGGCGACGAGGCCGGGGATGCGGTGAAGGTCGGGTCCGGGGTGCCGGATCGTGAGACCGCCCGCGGCGGTGGTGGCGTGGAGTGCGATGGCCGGGTCGCCGTCCGGCCAGTGCCAGCCATGCAGAGGCTTGCGCTCCACCCTGTGCCCGTCAGCTCGGGTTCGGTGGCGGTGGCGGGGAGTGCGACGATGCGCGGGACGGCGCGACCCGGCGCAGGAAGGACTCGGCGGTCAGCGAGCAACCGCGCAGATCCGCGCCCGACGCCCGGCCCAGGAGGCGCACGCACCCATCGGCGGTCGTGAAGCCGAGGTCTTCGGTGAGGATGTGGCAGACCGACGCGGCATTCGCGAGGTCGAAATGCGCGAGGAGCCCCGGTTCGCCGGGGGGCAGGAGAGAAAGGCCGGCGGAGTCAAGTGCGCGGGTTCGCACCCATGGCGGGAAACGGTGCAGCCGACGATCGGGGGGAAGTCCCTCGCCCGCGACGGCGTCGTAGGCCTGCGAGAGCATCTCGGTCATGCCGTACTCGTTGACGATGTGGGAACAGGGGACCCCCAGGAACGAGTCGACGCGGCGGTAGAGCTCGGTCCGGTCAACCTCGGCGACGCGCCCCTTGAAGCCGCCCGTCTCCATGATCCTCGATCCGGCGGGCAGGATCAGGGGAAGCCCCTCCAGCGCATCGAGGAGTTGGACGAGCGCGAAGGCGGTTGCGATCAGCAACACCGGGTCTCGCGACTGCGCGGCTGCGCGGCGGACCGCCTGGAGGTCGATCCCGCGCTCACGGTCGAATGCCCAGTGCCGCGCCGCGATCTCGGGTTCCTCCGCGATGAAGCCGACCATCGCCGAGAGCGACGAATCCGGTGCGGCCCGCGGCCGGGCGACCAATGCAATCAGGGTATGGCGGTTGCGGGATGCGCGATTCGGACCGGGGTCCGTGGGAACCAGAAGGTGCCTGCGATAGTTGTCCCGGGCTGCCGCGCGGTAGAGATCGAGGCTCGGGAGATGGTGTTCCCCGCGGCGTGTGCGTCCTCCGGTCGTGCCGCTGGTGCGAAAGACCGCTTCGGCCGGACCGCTCGCCAGAGGCATGTCCCGGAAGGCGCGGACGGGCAGGGGCGGAATGCGTCGCCAGTCGGACGATTCGGCGCTCCAGAAGCGACCCAGCGCGGGGTTGGTGGCGCGCTGAAAGGCATGCACCCGCAGCGCCCACCGATTGAAGACCCGGTCGCACCGCAGCGCTTCCCCACCTCCCGTCCCATCGTCCATGCGCAGGAGCGCGCCGATTCTGTCCAGGATTTGCGGACGCGACCCGGTGGAGACCGCAACCCGGGTCTCCGGATCGGCCCGCGCCTGCGGGCATGGGGTCCGCATCGGTCGTCAGGGGGAAGGCCCGGCGCCGCGCACGGCCCGGCCACCCATCCTCCCCGTCTGCTCTCCGTCGCGGATGGTGTGGACGCCCGACACGATCACATGCGGGATCCCATCCGGGTACTGGTGCGGATCTTCGAAGGTGGCGCGATCGCGCACGGCGTCGGGATCGAAGACGACCACATCAGCGACGGCGCCGACGCGGAGCGCGCCGCGATCGGCCAATCCGAGCCTGGCCGCGGGCCGTCCGGTCATGGAGTGAATGGCCGCCTCCAGCGGCATCGCCCGGAGATCGCGGACGTAGTGGGAGAGAACGCGCGGAAAGCTCCCGTAGCCGCGCGGATGCGGAGACGACCCCGAAAGAGGACCATAGGGGGCGTAGGCGCCGCCGTCCGAACAGACCATCGCCAGCGGATGAGCGAGGAGTCGCGCGGTGTTCTCTTCGGACATGCCGAACCCGATCATCCCGGCGCCGCCGCCCGATTCGCGCAGCAGCCGCACGGTGAGTTCGTAGGGATCCTCGGCCAGCTCCTTGGCCAGCTCGCCGAGCCGCCGTCCACCTGCCGAGGCGTTGCTCCCCCCGATCCCGGTGATCTGAACCGAGTCCCAGGAACCGAGCAGCGCGATCTTGTCGCGACAGGCCCGCTCCAGCTCCGGGCCGGTCTCCGGATCGGCGAGCCGCGCAAGAAACGCCGCCGTGCCCCCGGCCCGCGCCGACGCGGGGAAGAGATTCGAGAGTCCGGTGGCGTAGGCCACATAGGGATAGCGGTCGAAGGCAAGATCCACGCCGTCCCGCCGCGCGGCCTCGATCGCCGCGAGCGCGGCCTCCGCCTTCCAGTGGTTGCGCACTCCCTGCGCCTTGAGATGGGAGATCTGAACCGCCGCCCCGGCCACGCGTCCCACATGGATCGCCTCTTCGATGGCGCCCAGGAGCCGGTCGTCCTCGTTGCGCATGTGCGTGGCGTAGGGATAGATCGTGCCGCGCAGCTCCGTGGCGAGCGCGACCAGTTCGTCCAGCCGCGCGAAGCCCCCCGGCGTGTACTCCAGTCCCGTCGACAGGCCCACCGCGCCCCGCGCGAGCCCTTCGCGGACGAGGGCCCGCATCCGCTGGATCTCGGCAGCCGTGGCGGGACGGTCGGCGCCCCCGACGACCAGGCTCCGCACGGTGCCGTGACCGACCATGGTCGCGACGCTCACCGCGGGGCGCTCCCGGTCGATTCGGTCGAGGAAGCCGCCTGGATCCCGAAAGTCAATCTCGACCCCGTAGTCGTTCCGATAGCGGTCGCGCGTGAAGGCGAAGGTCGAATCGCTCCAGGGACCGATCGAGGATCCATCCTGGCCGACGACTTCGAGCGTCACGCCCTGTCTGATGCGGCTCTCGGCGCGCGGATTCACGAGAAGAGAAAGATCCGCGTGCGAGTGGATGTCGATGAATCCCGGCGCGACCGCCATCCCGCGAGCGTCGATCTCGACCGCGCCCGACCCGGCGACGCGCCCCACCGCCGCGATGCGGTCGCCTTCGATGGCCAGATCGCCGCTGCGGGGCGCTCCGCCGGCGCCGTCGAAGAGGGTGCCGTTTCGGATCACCAGCGATTGGCGTCCGCGCCGTGGCCGGACCCAGGGCGCGGCAGGGCCGAAGCGCCCTGCCAGCCCCGCCAGCCCCGCCGCACCCCACTTCATGAAGTCGCGTCGGATCATCTCTCCGCGCTCTCTCCGGTGACGCTTCCTCCCGACCCCCCTCCCTCCCGCACGCGTCGCGGTCCGCTGGCGCCCAGTCGTCCCGGCGAAATCCCCCCGGATCGCAGAATCTTGGCCTGCTGGCGCGCCTGTTCGCGGTTTACCATGGCGACGGTCCTCCCCAGGAGCTCCTCCATTTCGGCGTAGTCGTCGCCCGGAAAGCCCTCGGCTTCGGATTCCTCCAGCATCTCGCGGAGTCCCCGGATCTCGCGTCTGGCCTTCTCCAGGGCTCGCCTGAGCCGGGCAAGGGCGCGGCGGATGTCGGCGTCGGTGGAATTCATGCGGGGCGTTCCCGTGCAGGCGGGACCCGGTCTCCCGGATCTTGTCGGAATGCGGGCTCCAACGATGCGTTCAGCCCCGATTTCTCACAAGTCGGCGTTGGCGAAAGTCTTCGTCGTCGCGGAGCTCTCCGTCGTCGCGGGGCTTGGCGGGCAGCGCTTCCCGAAGGGAGGGACGCATGGGCATCTTCGGCGCGCTGGGCGGTCGATGTCAAGTTGGCCGGGCAAGAGGTTGCGGCGGAAGCGGCGCCTTGTTAGCTCCAATGCGGAAGCGAACAGGTCCTGGAACCGATGGAGGAAGCCCCTTGCGGAATCTCGAATGGACTTGGAGAGGGCGGCGGGCTTTGCCGGGCCGCGCGGCCCGGATCTTCGCGCTGGCGATTGCGGCCCTGATCGCGATTCGGCCCGGAGGCGCCCAGGAGCAGTACGACATCGTGCTGGCGGGCGGACGCGTCATGGACCCCGAGACCGGGCTGGACGCGGTGCGCAATGTCGGGATCCGCGGCCCGGTGATCGTGACCGTCGCGGAGGAACCGCTGGAGGGTGCGGTGACGGTCGATGCGACGGGGCTGGTGGTCGCTCCCGGCTTCATCGATCTGCACGCGCACGGACAGACGAACCGCGCGAACGAGTTTCAGGCGCGCGACGGGGTGACGACCGCGTTGGAGCTCGAGAGCGGGGTGGCCGACCTGGCGGCGTTTCTCCAGCGGCGGAGCGAGGGTGCGATCCTGAACTACGGGGCAACGGTCTCGCACATGTCGATCCGGGCGTGGGCGATCCCGGACCGCGCCGAGCTGATGCGGCGCGCGACGGCCAGACTGGCGACCGACCCCGAGATCGGGCTTCGGGATCTGGAATGGTTCGGTTCGGGAGCCCGCTACGAAGCGGTGGCGACGGAGAATTACGGCGATCTGCGGGAGGCGCTGGGGCGGGGGCTGGCGGAGGGCGCGCTGGGGATCGGGATGGCGCACCAGTACTATCCGGGCGCCACCCTTGAGGAGATCCTCGAGGTCTTTCGCTTTGCCGCCGAGGAAGACGCCACGATCTACACGCATGTGCGGGCCATGGGAATCGGCGCCATGCAGGAGGTCATCGCCAACGCGGTGGCCACCGGCGCTTCGCTTCACATTGTGCACGCCAACAGCTCGAGTCTGTGGAACATCGGTCCGGTGCTCGAGCTCATCGGCGGAGTTCAGCGCAGGGGATTCGACATCACGACCGAGGTCTATCCCTACACGGCCGCATCCACCGGTCTTGGTTCGGCGATCTTCGACCCCGGCTGGCAGGAGCATCTGCGAATCGGCTACGGCGACCTCCAGTGGCAGGACACCGGGGAGCGGCTCACCGAGGAGAGCTTCGACCGCTACCGGGCCAGCGGCGGCACGGTCATCATCCACATGATGCGCGACGAGTGGATTCGCGAGGCGCTGGCGGAGGATTTCGTGATGGTCGCCTCCGACGGAATGCCCTACGCCCCCGGAGCGCACCCGCGCAGCGCGGGAACCTTCGCTCGCTTTCTGGGACGATATGTGCGCGACGAGGGATTGATGCCGCTGATGGATGGGCTCGCGCGCATCACGATCATGCCGGCGCGGCGTCTGGAGGGGATGACCGACCAGGCCGCGCGCAAGGGACGCCTCCAGGCAGGGGCCGACGCCGACATCACGATTTTCGATGCGGCCCGGATCGTCGACACCGCCACCTTCGAGGACGATCTTTCCCACTCCGAGGGGGTGGTCCATGTGCTGGTCAACGGCGAGTTCGTGGTGCGGGACGGCGGCAATGTCGCGGGCGCGCTGCCCGGACTCCCGATCATCGGAAGGTTGAGCGCCAAATGAAGGCCGAAAACGAGACGAGGGCTGGACGCCGAATGACGGCACCGGGGTTGGCGGGCGGTGCAGGCCAAGGGTTGATCTTCGTGCTGTTCGCAGTGTCGGCCGCATTCGCGGGACCGGGTCTCCAGGCGCAGGACTACGACGTCCTCATCCGGGGCGGGCGCGTGGTGGACGGCACCGGGAACGACTGGTTCCGCGCCGACATCGCGATCAACGACGATCGGATTGTGCGCATCGCGAAGATGCCCAACGCCACCGCGCGACGGGTGATCGACGCCACCGGCATGTACGTCTCGCCGGGATTCGTCGACCTGCATTCGCACTCCGACGCGGCGATGATGTCGCCCTACCTGGAGGCGCGCCGCGCGAAGAGCCTGAACAGCCAGGGACTCACGACCGTGGTCGGGGGAGCCGACGGCCGCAATATCCGCTGGCCGCTGAGCGCCGAGATCGAAGCGTTGCGGGACCGCGGGCACGCCATGAACTTCGTCCCCATGGTGGGGCACAGCACCGTCCGTCTCCAGGTGATGGGCAGCCGCTACGAACGTTCCGCCACGGCCACCGAGGTCGCTCGCATGCAGGATCTGGTGCGGCGGGAAATGGAGGCGGGAGCGTGGGGGCTCGGCGCCGGGATCGAGTACCGGCCCGCCCGTTTCAGCACTCCCGACGAGGTGGTGGCGCTGGCCGCGGCGGTGGCGCCCTACGACGGCTTCTATGTCGCGCACCAGCGCAGCGAGGCTTCGATGCCGCTCTGGCAGCTCCCCAGCAATGTGGACGACTGGCCGGTCGATGGCCTGCAGGGGCTCGAAGAGACCATCAACATTGCGCGCGAGACCGGAATCCGCGTGGTGGCGAGCCATCACAAGGCCCGGGGCCGCTCGAGCTTCGGCCGTTCCGGGCACGACACGCTCGTGGTGAATGCGGCCCGCGACGAGGGGCTGGAGGTCTATCTCGACGTCTATCCCTATGAGACCTTCGGCGGCGGCGCCCGTCCCATGATCCCCAAGTGGAGCCTGGTGGCGGACGATGTGGACACGAGCGGCGGCCGCGACAGCCCCGTCTTCAACCGGGAGGGCACCCTGGACGACGCGCGGGCGCATCTGACGCGTCGCTGGGCCGATCCGGGGACGCGTGCGCGGATTGCGCGTGACATCGCCTGGATCGTGGACCACAACGGGGGACCGGACCGGGTGGTCGTCGTGGACTATCCGGACCCGGAGTTCGTGGGCAGGACGCTGGCAGAACTCGCAGGCGAGATGGGGACGACCTACCAGGAGGTCGTGGTGCACATGGCGCTGAACGGCTTCCCCGGGATAATCGGCGGCGCACAGACGCGCGGATACGGGATTCACGAGGTCGATATCGTCAACTATTACCTGCAGGAATACACCGCCACCGCCTCCGACGCCGGCGTGAGCGGGGTAACCGGCGTTCCCCAGTTCGCGTCGCGGCCGGGCGCCCACCCCCGGCACTTCGGCGCCTTCACGCGCAAGATCGCGCGCTATGTGAAGGAGTTGCAGGCGATATCGCTTCCCTTCGCCATTCGTTCCATGACCGGTCTGCCGGCGCGGATCATCGGTTTGAAGGACCGGGGCCTGCTGCGCGAGGGGTACAAGGCCGATCTGGTCGTCTTCGATCTGGAGCGGCTGCGCGACCGCGCCACGGTGCTCGAACCGAGCCTGTACAGCGAAGGCGTCGACTACGTGATGGTCAATGGGGTGCTCACGATCGACGATGGCGAGTTCACCGACGAGCTGCCGGGAGAGGTGGTGTTGCGCACGGGGCGGCCGGTCAGTTGACGGAGCGGCGTTCGCAGGCGGGCCAGGGGCGACGATGAGCGAAGCAGCGGCGAGTGCGGAGGGCGAACCCCTTGACCTCGTGATCGTCGGGGCGGGGCCGTGCGGCCTGGCGGCGGCGGTTGCGGCGACCGAGGCGGGAATGCGCAACGTCGTCTTTGACCGCGGCTGCATCACCGAGTCGCTGATCCACTATCCCTACTACATGACCTTCTTCTCGACGGCCGAGCGGCTTGAAATCGGCGGTGTGCCCTTCACCATTCCCGACGCGAAGCCAACCCGGAGGGAGGCGCTGGGCTACTATCGTCGCGTGGTGGCGCATCACCGGCTGAAGGTGCGCCAGTACGAAGAGGTGACGGCGATCCGTGGGCGGCGGGGACGGTTCATCGTGCATACCCGCAACCAGGACGGGCGCGAGGGCCGGGTGCGCGCGGGGGCCGTTGTGATCGCGACCGGCGGATTCGGCAAACCGAACCAACTGGAGCTGGAGGGCGGCGACCCGCACCGGCGCATCGTCCACTATTACAAGGAACCGTACCCCTTCCATGGCCAGAAGGTGACGGTGGTCGGCGGAGGCAACTCGGCGGTGGAGGCGGCGCTGGAGCTGCATCGCAATGGCGTTCAGGTGCGGATGGTGCATTTTGCCGATGTCTTCGACCGTGGCGTCAAGCCGTGGGTGCGCCCGGACATCGACAACCGGATTGCCAGCGGCGAGATCCCGATGCACTGGCGGTCGCGGGTCGTGCGGGTGCGCGCGGGAGCAGTGACGATTGCAGCGGTGGACTGGGGCGAAGTCGCTTCCGGAATGCAGCCACATCTTCGGGACAGCGCGGGCGGGGCTTCGATCGGTCCGGAAACCGGCGCAGGGGATCCGACCACGGGCGGCAAGGCGGTGGAGGTGGGACTTCCGGCGGCAACCGGCGCGAGGGAGGTCGTTTCCTCGGACCGGGTGCTCGCCATGACCGGCTGGCGTCCTGACCGGACCCTGTTGCACGGCCGTGGCGTACGAACCGATCCGGTGACGGGGATCCCGGAACACGACCCCGCCACGATGGAAACAAATGTACCCGGGATCTACATCGCCGGGGTCATCGCGGCCGGCTTCAACGCGAACAAGATCTTCATCGAAAATGGGCGGGAACACGGACGGCTGATTGTCGCGGCCGCATTCCGGGTCCGTCCTCATGGTTGACAAGCGCCATCATCCCGGCGCGGGCGAGGATTGACGGGGCGGAGACCGCCAGGGCAGCCGGCATGTCGTGGACCACGTGCCTCGGGTCAGCTGAGGTGTGGCGAAAAACCGGAACCGTGCATCACATCACCGAAGTCACGCGGTAGTTGAAGTCGCTGCCCGGATCCTGAGCCGATGCCGCACCGCGCACCGGATCTGCGGCAGATCAAGAACCTCGCACACACGGTCCCACACCGCCGATCTCGGCTTGCTTCGCACACCTGCCAGCGCATTGTGGCACGCAAGCAACTCCAAGGCTTCGTCACGCCATAGCAACTCGACCAACGCACGTGGATCCTGGTCGGGATTCTCAGCGGCTGGACGAAGCGACTCCAGCGAGATCCCCTCGACACCCTCCCGAACCACGAGTACGCCCCCACCACCCGGGAACGAGGGCGAGGGCAACTCTGATATGGTTCTTGCCCGCCACAACCGTAACGCGAACGAACACACGGCCGTACGTGATCGCCTGGGAGGTCAACCGACGCAGGCGGTCCCGATTTGACTTGATTTCGCATCCATGAAACGCGCCGTTCATCGTCGCCATGTCGATTCGCGCCCGGCCTTGGTTGAGCCCCAGTTCCTCGATTACCGTCGTTTCGGCACCTCCCGGCGCCCGTTGCTCCAGGTATTTCCGCAACGCCGGTCGTAGGTGCGCATCTCGGAACATGGACTCTGGAATGTCACGCGTGGCGCATGCCTCTCTCGTGATCATCGCCCCTTGCCTCTTGCTCAGCTCGCCGCCGGCTCGACCCGGTACCTGTCGAACCAGGCCACAATGTTCGCGATTTTGGCCATCAACTGGCTCGGCCGCCGGCTCATGTCGTGCGACGCGCCGGGCAGGCGAATGACCGCCGTGTCGATTCCGCGCATCTTGAGCGCGTGGTACATCTGGTAGGACTCCGACAGCGGCGTGCGCAGATCTTCCTCGC
Source organism: Gemmatimonadota bacterium (assembly GCA_022822325.1). Lineage (GTDB taxonomy): Bacteria > Gemmatimonadota > Gemmatimonadetes > Longimicrobiales > Gaopeijiaceae > Bin94. The sequence continues at coordinate 41,199 of JAJEBW010000021.1, forward strand.
CGGTGATGATCATCGTGGGGGTCTCCACATTGCCCACCAGCGAGAGCGGCGAAAACTCCCAGTAGGCGTCGGGGTTTTCCCACGGCAACCCGTCGTAGCGGCTGAAGTAGTAGCCATACCAGTTGTCCGCCGTCAGCGTCTTGCTGATCCAGTTGATGACGGGCTTCTGCGCCACCGCCGCGCGGAAGCGATTGGTCTTGCCAACGATCCAGGCGGTCATGATTCCGCCCGCGCTTCCCCCGGTGACAAAGAGATTGTTTTCGTCGATATACCCCCGTTCGATCACGGCGTCCACACCCGAGATCAGGTCGTCGTAGTCCTGGCCGGGATAGTTGTGGTAGAGGAGATCGCCGAACGCTTCGCCGTAGCTTGTGCTTCCCCTCGGGTTCGCGTAGAGCACAACGTAGCCAGCGGAGGCCATGAGCTGCATCTCGGCCGAGAAGCGGTCGCCGTAGTTGGAGATGGGCCCGCCGTGGATCTCCAGGATCAGCGGATGGCGCCGGGTGGCGTCGAAGTCGGGCGGCTTGACGATCCAGCCCTGAATCGGTAGACCGTCGAACGACGATTCCCACCAGATCTCCTCCACCTCGCCCAGAGTCCGGTTGGCCATGAGGTCGGCGTTGAGGCGGGTGACGGTCCTCGTTATCTGGGGCATGGCCTCGGGACGGCCCGATTCGGAGTACTGCTGCTCGACGGGGCCGGTGGGACCGACCGCAAGCTCGCCGGGCATGTCGGGGCGGGTCTGGTTGAGGGCGAAGGTTCCGTCGTTGGCGACCGAGAACGATCCGCCGCCATAGGGTCGTCCGTAGGAGGTGCCGCCGAGGTTTGCGGCCAGGACTGTGATGTCGCCATCGAGCGTGGCCTTGGCCACCTTGCCGTTGCCCTCGTCGTCGTACTGAAAGTAGATGCCGCTCCCGTCCGCCGCCCATACAGGGTTGGAGATGCTGCGGTCAAGGTCTGCGGTGATGACGCGGTGGCCGCTGCCGTCCAGGTTCATGACCTGGAGCCGACTGACCTGGTAGGTGCGGACGCGGTCCTCGTAGCCGACGAAGGCAATCCGGCGGCCATCCGGCGAGACGGCGGGGCTGGCGTCGGGGCCGGGGCGGTCGGTGAGCGCGCGAATCTCGCCGGTCAGGACGGACGCGATGTACAGCTCCGAGTTGCGGTAGTCGTGCACCCAGTCCGGGTTGCGGTTCGACGAGAAGACGAGGCGGGTGCCGTCGGGAGACCAGGCGGCCGCGCTGGAATGGTGGAAGTCGCCCGATGTGACCTGGGTGGGCGTACCCCCATCGACCGGGATCACGAAGATGTGACTGTAGCCGAAGTCGAGGTAGCCGACCCCGTCCTGCGTGCTCTTGAAGCGGTCCTCCATGATCGGCGGATCGGCCCATTCGGCCCCCGGCGGCGCCTTCGGCGGTGCGGCGAGAGTGGGCGGCGCATAGGGCACCAGTTTGTTGAAGGCAAGGTGGCGTCCGTCGGGCGACCAGCGTAGTCCGCTCGGCGATTCGGTGAGTTGGGTGAGGGTCGCGGTCTCGCCGGTGTCCATCCAGCGCAGGTGAATCTGGCCGTCGGCGGTGTACGCGATGCGGGTGCCGTCGGGCGACCAGCGCGGCGAACTTCCCGCGTCCAGGCGGCGGTGACCGGTGCCGTCGGCGTTGACGATCCAGAGCTCGGCGCGTTTGCGGTCGCGCATGATGTCCATCGAGGTGCGGACATAGACGATCTGGCTGCCGTCGGGCGAGATCTGCGGGTCGGCGGCGTATTCGAGCTGAAAGACATCCATGGGCTCGAAGCGCGACTGGGCAGCGGCCGGGGCGGAGGGCGCGAGGAGGGTGGCCGCGAGGGCGGTGGCCGCGAGGGACGGGGCCGTGGCGGGAAGGCCGGATGCGTGACGGTTCTTCATGGGGCGGGGGGGTTGGTGGATCGGGGGGTCGGGGGATGACGCCTTAACCTTCGGATATGATCGAAGCGGCGGCAAGCGCGAACCGATTCGGCGACAGGCTTCCGCCGGTGGGCGACGCCGACCGCCAGCGCGAGCGGCACATCATCCAGGGTGCTCGTAGACTACCCGGGCATCCAGACACCTGCTCGGCCATGCCCGAGCGCGAGGCGGCCAGCGCTGGCGGGCCGAGCGCCGACTCCCATGCAACATGGCTCTCCGCAGCCTGTCGGGCTCCGCTGAGCGAGTCCGAGCATTGTGAGAGAACGCTGCTGGTCGCCGCCCGATTGGCGGCCATCGATTCCGGCTCACTTCCCAGGAGATGGCGCCGTGGGCCGCGGGAGGCCGCGGCTGAAGAGGATCTCCACGTCCGGCTGCGGCTGCGCGACGCCGTCCGCGGCCCAGGCCGCTGGCAAGTCGCGCAGAAACGCCCGCACATGGCCTGTGGCTCGCTCCCGCACGATCGTCGTGGGCCGGTCCGTGTTGCGATCGATCGTGGCTGAACCGCCCGGGCCGAGCAGCTCAACGGTCACCAGTTCGCCTTCCCATTCCGGCCGGGACGGGATCGTGTAGGCGAAACCGGACCGCCCTTCTCGGTGGGCCACCGATTTCATGGCAAAGCTGTAGGAAAAGAGCGCGCTTCCATCGGCTGCCCGGCCCACAACTTCGTGGTCGCCGCCCGGCCCGGGCAGCGTCGGCGGCGCATCGGCCGCGAAGACGGGATTCAGATATGGTATCCCATCGCCATCGGTGCCGCCCCAGACAAGGAGGACCGGAACAGGTACGGCCGAGCGCTCGGACGCTACCGCTTCGGACTTCAGGCGGTGGTTCATCGACCGGAAGAAGTTGTGTTCGCTGATCCATGCCGGGACGCAGTAGGACATGAGGTCCTTCCGCGACGGCGGCACGAGGACATCGGTGCCGGAGCGGACATCAAGACCCCATGATCCCGTTGCACCGCCGGGATAGGGATACCCCTGGTCCAGCACCGTTCCGGTGCCGCAGGGAGCGTGCCAGAGATCGAGATTATGCCCGAGCTCGTGCGCGATCGTGAGCGCCTCCTCTTCCTCGGTGACGATGCCGACGCGCACATAGCCGGTCCAGCCGCCGATCCAGGCGACACCCCAGGGCCCCGTGGCCGGGCCTGACAGCGCCCCCATCCAGTAGCCCCTTCCGCCCTCGAGCGCACGAATCGCGCTGGTCTCGTCGAGGAGAGCGTCCCCATCGTTGAACGATGAGAACACCGGTGGGTGCGCGGTCAAGGCCATCTCTCCGACGGGAAGCAGCGTGCGCGTATCCCACATCAGTCTGTGCCCTTCCGGATCCGCCACCATCTCCGTCACAAGGCGCACGGCGGTCGAGTCCGGCCGCGCATCCCACAGGAACGGAATGAACGTCAGTCTCAGCGGTGGCATTTGCTCCACATGCACCTCCATCCGGCCCGACTCGGGGATCCGTTTCGCCACCGGTACATCGGCGTCCAGGATCCCGGCCGGATCGATCTCGACCACCATCTCGAGACCGGGACGCACCACCGAGGCGGGGATCTTGACGTTGCCCGAACGATCCAGCGAGGCTTCGGCCTGGGCGAGCGCGGTCGGAATGGGCTCGGACTGCCCGGGCACGTCGACCGTGTGCACTTCGGCCCCGCCGACGAAGAAGGTCGCGCGCGCCGGGGGGATCGCGGCCTCGGTCTCCTGAGCCGAGATCACAAAGACCCGCAGCAAGGCATCTTCGCCCGCCACAAGCGGCACGGGATACGCCGCCGACTGGATGGACTGGATCAGGTACGCGGTCGAACGCTCCGCCACCGGCTCACAGGAAGGCAGCCGGAAACGCCGGGCTATGGCCGGCGCGGCGAGGGGAGATTCCGGCGCGATGCAGAGTCCGGTGCCGGCCGCGTTGAAGTTGCCGAGGTTGCGGAGGTTTGCGTAGGACGCGGGCAGCGGTCCCGAGAGGGCCGGATTGTCAGACAGGTCAACCTGAGTAAGGCTGCGCATGCCTCCAAGCTCCGGCGGAAGCGGCCCCGAAAGGAGGTTGGAACCGAGCCGGAGTTGCCGCAGGTTCTCGAGGTCCCCCAGCTCGGCGGGGATCGGCCCGGAGAGGCGGTTGCCGATCAGGTTGAGTTCGTCCGTGAGGGTCACCAGGTTGCTCAGCTCACCGGGGATCAGTCCACTCAGGTCGTTGTCATCGAAGGCGATGGTGTACAGGTTCGGCAGGTTCCCAAGCTCGGGCGGGATCCGCCCGGACAGCTTGTTTTGGCCGGCGTAGAACGTCTCCAGGCTTGGCATGTTCCCAAGTTCGGGCGGGATCCGCGCGGTTCCGTCGGCCAGAGCCCGCACCAGGCCTCCCTGGTCCACCGTCGCAACGTCTACATCGGTTGAATGCCACACGAACACCGCCGTGCCCACCCGATGGCTGTTCGCGTCGCGCGCCTCCGCCGAAAGCCGGAGCGTATCGCCCGCCATCAGCGTGTCCGCCGCGGGCGACACATCCACCTCCACCACCAATTGTCGGATGGTCGCGGTTGCGGTGCCGGAGGCCGCGCCGGCGACTGCCATGATGGTGGCCGAGCCGTTCGCCACCGCCGTCACCAGTCCGTTGCCGTCCACGGTGGCCAGCATTGCGTCGCTCGTGGACCAGTCCACGGGCGCGGTTGCCATGATCCGCCCGCGCTGGTCGCGGACCTCGGCGGAGAACCGGACGGTGTCGCCAAGCGCGCTCAGCGAAGCCGTTGCGGGACTGACCAATACCGTCGCCGGAACGGAGGTATCCGGTGAAGCCGGAGACAATGTGGTCGAGGACTCGCCACAACCGAGCAGCAACGGCAGCCAGGCGGCGCAGAAGCCCCCAATCGCGCCTCTCCGCCTATCGATCGTCACCTGACCGCCATCGGGAATCCCATCCGCGCAAACCAACTCGCTCGCCATCTTCGTTGTCCGTCCGTCCTTCGCCGGTAAGTAAAATACCACCCGGCGCGGTTGCGTGCTTCCCTGGCGTCAGGGCGGGACCATGTTTACCGTCCATTGGGACGCTTCGCGCCGACCGCCAGGCGATCTTGTCCGTCCGCGAAATCCGTGCGTCCCGGCCAGCGAACTGGAGGAGCGTTGTTGGTGCGAGACGAGAAAATGCGGGCCCACGATGAATGAACGCCTGAGGACACCCATGAAGCGGATGAATCCGGGCTCGACCCGGGATCGGATCCATCCCGGCGATCGGCCGGCGAGAGCGGAAGAGCCGGGGCCCGGGCGGCTGGGCGCCTCGACCGGTTGGGATCGGTTCACCGCCGACGTGGAACCGCTGCCCGCCGACAAACCGCCCGTGGATCCTGGAACGCTGGCGCGGGGCGCGGCGACCGTGCGCGAGGGAAACGCGGGAGCGAAGGCAGCCCGCCGGCAACTCGAAATCGGGAGGTTTGACGGACTGAACCGGCGCCAGGCCGACCAGCTTCGACGCGGCGACTACCCGGTCCAGGGCCGTCTTGACCTGCATGGAAGCACAGCCGACGAGGCCAGGACGGAAATCGCCCGCTTCCTGCAATCCGCCGCCGCGCGGGAACTGCGTTGCGTTCTGGTGATTACCGGCCAGGGGCGCGATGACTTCGGTCGTCCGCGGGGGGTGTTGCGCGATTCGCTCGAGAAGTGGCTGAATGCACCCCGAACGCGACGGCTGGTGCTGGCGTGCGCACCGGCGCAACGGAAGGACGGCGGCCACGGCGCCTTCTACATTCTCCTGCGGCGGAAGCGACAACCTGCGCGGCGGTGATCTTCCTGTCCTCCGGGCGGACCGGTTCCCCCGGTTTCGTCCCTTGCTACGACAGCGGCAAATCTCCCACCGCAACGCGCACAACGGCCCCGGCCTCGTTCGTCACGCCGACGAGGATGCGGGCGCCCGCGGCGTCGAACACGGTCCAGTTGGCCGGAAGCTGCACCGACCAACCCTCGCCCCCATCGATCGGGAGCAGATGCCAGGTGGCCACACTCTGCCCGGGCCGCAGGAACCGCCGCATCCACACCCGGTCGTCGCGGGCGGCGACAAGGCCGGAGATCCGCGGCGGAAGCGAGTTGGCGGGCGCATGGCGAATGGCTTCGATGCGGGCGGCGGCAAGCGCTTCGATCGCTTCCCGCACCCGGTCTTCCGGCAGAAGTTCGCTCAGGATGCTCTCCATCTGCGTGTCCAATCGTCTCTCCTTGCCACTTGGGCCGGAGTTCGCGATCAGGCGGGCGCGCTCCGCCTCCACCTCGTCCTCCGTGACGGCTTCGCCCTGCGGCGGCATGGCCAGTGCGGACATCGGCGTGCCATCCGCGGCGATCACGACGGCCTCTTCCCCCTCGGTCTGCGCCACCACGAAGCCGCGCCCTCCGGCGAGCCCGGCAGCCAGCGCACGATAGCCGAAAAGGACTGGCGCGCTCGACATGCCGTTGGCGGTTCGGTGCATCGCCGTTTCGCGTCCCTGGCCGACCCACAGCTCCCGCCGCGATCCGTCGGCCTTCACCGCCATGTAGCGGACCGGAAAACGCGGGGATCCCCCGGCCAGCAGCGCGAAGGGATTGCCGACATCGACCTCCTCGAAGAGCCCGGTCTCGCCCGGCAACCATGCCAGGAAGTCCACCTCGCCACTGCCCGGCCCCGGTTTGGGAAAGCGCAGGACGCCGCGCTCTCCCCCGTCTTCGGCAAAGGCGAAGGCCGCCCACAGCGAATCGTCCCAGACCGCCAGACCGCCATCCGGCCCGGGCAGTAGCCGGGTCACCCGCGTGAAGGGCCCGTCGATCGCGGTGGCCGGCGCCCCCGACGGCGGATAGAGCAGGATCCGTTCCCCCGCGGCGACCGCAACCGCGCCGCCATCCAGCAGCAACGCCCCCTGAACCTCGCCTTCGTGAATCGTCCGTTGCGCATCGCCGGGAGAGGCCGGCGCCCACGCCACAATCGCCGCGGCCACCGCGAGGCACGGAGGCCGCGACGGCACCCGCCAGGTCATCTCGCCGCCCGCACCGTCATGACAACCGCGCTCTGCCCCCCCAACGTGTCCGTCGTGCGCAGCAGCACCCGGTCGCCCAGCGCGTCCAGGAGGTAATGGTTTGGGAACAGCTCGATCGTCGCGTCGATCCTCCCCTCGCCTGGATTCCATCGTTGCCAGACCGGCGTCGTCGCTCCGGGGAGCGCGAATCGCTCCGCCCACACCCGTCCATCGCCGTCGACCAGGATCCGCGACAGCGCCGGCGCGCGCGCGTTCCCCTCGGCATTTCGGTAGTACTCGCGTTCGGCGTCGCTGCCCATGCCGCGCAGCCCGCCCATCAACGCCGCCAACTCGGGAGGCGCGTTGCCCTGCGGCTGCGCCAGAGCACGGTTCCGCTCGCTCGTCCCCTCGATCTTCTCCTCGCGCCAGAGCCGGTCCGCCTCGCGCGTCACCTCTTCGCCCGGGCCGAAATCGAAGGTCGTGGTCACCTCGCCGGCGCGGTCCCAGGCCGACAGGATGCCCGTTTCGGTGTCCGCCACCAGCACCAGATCGCCTGCCACCGCCTCGACTGCCGAGTACGAAAAGGGCTTGTCGAAGGACGAGAAGCCGCCGTCATGGTTCCGCCGCTCCTTCTCCATGCCGTCCGCCCGGGCGATCGTGGCGCTCTCACCGTCCGCCGTCATCGCCACATAGCCGATCTCTTCGCGGTAGGGACCGTCGGGACGCTCGGAGAAGAGCGGTTCGCCATCGCGAAAGACGATCGCGCCGTCGGAATGGACGCCGATCGCGCGCAGCACGAATGGACCGCTGCGAAAGGCGGTGGGATTGTAGCCGACGGTGTTGAGGAGCGACCCGTCCGCGGCGAAGACGGTCACCCGCCCGGTCATGAAATCATCGACGAAGAAGCCACCCATCGCTGTGCGCCTGGGACCCCGGATGCGCTGGAACTCGCCCGGCCCTTCGCCGCTGCGACCCACCGGTTGCACCTCGTCGGACTCGATGTCGATCAGGAAGAGCTGCGCGCCCCTGGAATCGCCGAGCACGATGCGCCCGGAATCCAGGAGGAGGCCGCCGGAGATGCGCCAGACGGTGGAGACGTCCTCGTGGGGGGAATTCACGGACTTGAAGAGAATTTCGGCGGGATGGAGGGTGACGCCGCCGGTCTGCGCAAGGGCGGGGGAAGCCTGGGCCGCGAGGAGAAGGAGGCCGATCGCGGGGAGGAGGGGGGCGGGTCGGATTGGCATGGGGACGGGCTCCGCGGGCGGAAGCGATGTGGCCGGGGAATACGGGGAAGCTAACGGTCGGTGGGACGCGCCGGACAGCCCTTTGGGATGCTTGCGCCCGGAACCGCGGCAACGACTGCCCCACCCCTGACGCGCCAGCCACTCGGGGCGCCGCTCGGCCGATGCGCGGGCCGGTCTTCTCCTGCGATGGAAGCCCTTTGCGCCGCCCCGCCGCAGCCGACTTGCGCGGCAAACCCAAGGCTTGTTTTCCAAAACCGCTTTTCCAAAAATCGCTTTTCCCGGTTCGCCCTTCGCGGCCTACCCCGGATTCACCATGACCGTGATGTGCGTGGGGTGCGCCGCCGATCTGTACACGCGCTGGGTCGCCTTCCGGAAATCGCTCTCCACCGCCTCGAAGATGTTGGGCACCCAGCTTTGGGGATTGCGGTCGATGACGGGGAACCAGGTGCTCTGGACGTGCACCATGATCCTGTGGCCGGCCTGAAAGTGGTGGTCGCGGTGGTGCAGGCTGAAGGAGTATTCGGTGATTTCGTTCGGGACAACGGGTTCGGGGATGCGGAAGCTGTTGCGGAAGCGCGCCCGGAAAACCTCGCCGGCGACCATGTACTGGTATCCTCGCAACGCCGGATCGGGATGATCTTCGGGATAGACGTCGATCAGCTTGACGATCCAGTCGGCCCCGCCCCCGCTTGTCGACGCGAACAGATTCGCCATGATGTCGCCGGTGATCGAGAAGCCGTCCGCAAGGGGCTCCGATTCCCAGGTGAGCACATCGGGCCGGCCATCGACGAAGCGCTGGTCCTCGGCCTGCCAGAGGTGCCAGCGGTCGTAGTGAATGGGGCGGTGCTGGAAGGGGACGGGATTGTCGGGATCGGAGACGTACTCGTCGTAGGCCGTTTCGGCCGCGGTGGCGGGCGGCGGATCGAAGGACACGATCCCATCCGCGCGCAGATGGAGGTTGCGCGGCTCCATGCCCTCGGGGGGCCAGCTTTCGTAGTGCTTCCACTCGTTGGAGCCGGTGCGGAAGGTGATGGCCTCGGCGGCGGGCAGCGAACCCTTGTCCTTCAGCCAGTATGCGAACCAGGGGGCGTGAATCTCGTAGCGGAAGTGGCGCGCGGTCTCGTGCACAAGATCGAAGTCGAGCACCCGCCGTCCCACCTCGTCGAAGGTCCAGCCGCCGTGCCGCCAGGGACCCAGCACAAGGAAGTTCTCGTTGTCGGCGTCGTCGGCCTCGAGCTGCCTGTACACCTCGATGGGGCCGTAGAAGTCCTCGGCGTCGTACCAGCCGGTGACGTGGAGCGCGGGAACGGTCATGCCCTGCAGAAAGGGGAAGACGCCGCACATCTCCGTCTCCCAGTATTCGTCCATGTTCGGATGCGCCACAAAGTCGTTCCACATGCGGGAGCGGCCATGCAGGATTTCGCGATTGACGCGCGAGAGCGGGCCCATCTTCAGGTAGCGGCTGTACTTGTCCCAGTCGCCCTCCGGAGGCCACTCCTCGGGAGGCATCTCGAAGCGCACCGCGGCCTCGTAGGCGTAGTGAAGGCGGAAGGCGCCGTTGTGGTGGAAGTCGTCCCCGACGAACATGTCGGCGCAGGTCGCTTGCGGCGAGACGGCGGCCAGCGCGGGGTGCGGATCGACCATGGCGCGCGTGGCGAGGAAGCCGCCGTAGGAGATCCCCCAGGTGCCGACGCGGCCGTTGTTGGCGGGCACATTGTTGACGAGCCACTCGATGGTGTCGTAGAAGTCGGTGGATTCGTCGATGGCGTCCGCGTCGTCCGGATCGCGGTTGGGGCGCAGCGTGACGAACTCGCCCTCGGATTCGTAGCGTCCGCGCAGATCCTGGAGAACGAAGATGTAGCCCTCGTCGAAGAACTCCTCGTACCAGTCGAGCCGGATCGAGTATTCCTGGTCCTGCGGATTGGCGTAGTAGGGGGTGCGCTCGAGCATGATCGGGAGCGGCTCGGTGCGGTCCCGCGGAATGTAGATCTCGGTGTGAAGCCGCACGCCGTCCCGCATGGGTATCATCACGTCCCATTTCGGTTCGAAGATCGCGGCCAGATCGAGGTCGGCGCGGTCCTCGTAGGGGTAGCGCGTCATGAGCTCCTGGGCGTAAGCGGGGGCGGGGGAAGGGAGGGCCAGGAGGGCGGCGGGGAGGGCCAGGAGGAAGCTGGGGAATCGGGGGCGCGTCATGGGCGGATCTCTGCTTTTCGGCGGATGGCGTGTGGTTCGCTGGCGATGGCGTGCCCGTGAACTGGTGCGGGCGGGGTTGCTCCCCGCGCCCACTTCCGCAATGATGTAGTCCCCTGATAACCGCGATTCGGATCCCAGAGGCGAATGTGACCTATATCATCACCGAGCCGTGCATCGGCACCAAGGATGCGAGCTGCGTGGAAGTGTGTCCAGTGGACTGCATCTACGAGGCTGGCGACCAGTACCTCATCCACCCGGACGAGTGCATTGACTGCGGCGCCTGCGAGCCCGAGTGTCCGGTGCAGGCGATCTTCCCCGACACCGACGTTCCGCCGGAATGGAGCGATTATATCGAGAAGAACGCGGTCCACTTCGAGTGAGCGGGTTGCGCCCCCGGGGCGCCGCGGCAGGCAACCGCAACGCCCAGGGGGGCCGAGTCGTGGGAATCAGATTGTCGCGGGAATCAGATTCCGAGTTCCCGCAGGCGCTCGAGCCGGATCGTCCCCGGAGCCTTCTCGCCCGGAGGCACATCCCCGGACCAGTCGGCCGCGTTTCCGTCGGGACGAGGGACACCCTGACGGAGAAGGGCCACACCCGCGGCGATGAGCGCCGCGGCGCCCAGCAGGTTGACGGGGAACTTGCGCATCGCACTTCTCCTTCCCGTTTTCAGGTGATGCGGCGCCGTATTGGGGACCGACCTCCGCGTTTGATTGGGCCCGTTTGGTATGCAAGTCACGTACCGTTTTTCGGGAAGGGGGAGCCGCGACTCCTCGAAAAGCATTGAAGATGTTGCGGCCGTTGGATTTCCGCGCTTTCGACCTCGTGCCGTCCGTTTCCCGCATCGTTCCTTCGCCCGCCCGAGTTTCCCGCGCCATGGCAAGATTTGAACCCGTTGGGCTACGCGCCGATCCCGTGGAGATGACCCGCATTCTCGTGCGGACGCCCTCGGTCAATCCGGCGCTGGAGGAGGGTGGCGCGGGCGAGAGCGAGGTGGCGGAGATCACCGCGCGGTGGCTGCGCGGGTGGGGCTACCGAACCGAGGTGACCGAGATCGCGCCGGGACGCTGCAATGTGGTGGGAAGACGGGGATCGCGGCGCGGAGGACGGTCGCTCCTTCTCAACGGCCATCTCGATACGGTGGGGGTCGCGGGCGCGGTCGATCCCTTCTCGGGGCGAATTCGCGATGGAAAGCTCTACGGGCGCGGCGCCGCGGACATGAAATCGGGGGTGGCATGCGCGCTGGCCGCCGCCGCGGAGCTGGCCGGCCGCGAGATTCCGGGAGAGCTCGTCGTGGCGCTGACCTGCGACGAGGAACACGCCTCGGTGGGAATGGCGGCCCTGGTCGAGGGCGGATTCCGGGCCAACGGGGCCGTGGTCTGCGAACCGACGGAGCTTGCGGTCATGCCGGCGCACAAGGGCTTCCTCTGGATCGACGCCACGGTGCGGGGGCGGGCGGCGCACGGATCGCGGCCGGAGCTGGGGGTGGACGCGATCGCGCAGATGGGCCACCTCCTGATCGCGCTGGACGAGGAAGGGCGGCGGCTGGGAGAGGGAACGCGCCACGAGCTCCTCGGTCCCGCATCGGTGCACGCCGGAACGATCCGGGGCGGAAGCGCTCCCTCGGTCTATCCGGACCGGTGCGATCTGGTGGTGGAGCGCAGAACCCTGCCGGGCGAGACGGCGGCAGGAGCGATGCGCGAGATGGAGGCCGTGCTGGGGCGAGCCCGGGAGCGGTGCCCGGAGCTGAATGCGGAGATTGCGCCGGGGCTCTACCGCGCGGCCACCGAAGTGCCGGTGGGATCGCCGCTGGTGCGGGGGCTGATGGCCGCGTGCGTGCGCGGGGGGCTGCGGGGGGAGGTGGGGGGAATGTCCGCGTGGGTGGACGCCTGCTTCCTCAACGAGACGGGGACACCGGCGATCTGCTTCGGTCCCGGCTCGATCGCGCAGGCCCACACCGACGACGAATGGGTGAGCGTGGCCGAGATCGAGGCGGCGGCGCGGGTGCTGGCCGACTTCGCCGCCGATTTCCTGGAGTGCGGCCCGGATCCGGACCGGTGAAGGGGCCGGCCGCCGATCCGGCGAGGATGCCGCCGACCCGGGCCGCTTGACCCCCGCCGGCTACCTGGCCCGGCTGGTCACCATGATCGCGCCGCCCGGGAAGTTGGTTCCGAATCGCATCGTGGCATCGGAGGCATTGAGGTAGCGAAGCTCCTGGATATCCGAGACCGGCAGCGTCCGGAGTCCTTCCTGGGCATTCCCCATCCGGGCCCCGTCGACGATGAGTTGCGGCAGGTTCGTGCCCCCCGTCCCCGCACCGCGCCCCTGCAACCAGCGCGGCCGCAGACGCCGCACGACGTCGAGCGCCGAGAGGGTGGTGTGGTCGGCCAACTCCTCGAGCGTAATGATGTTCGGGTTGCGGCGCGGTCCGCCTCCGCCCCCCGTTCCGCTGGCGCAGGCCGCGAGCACCGTCAGGAGCGCAAAGGCCGCGACGAAGAGAAATCGGCTTCGGGAATCGATCGTACGCATGGTTTTCTCCATTGAGGGTTGCTTGCTGAGGACTCGTCCCATATGGACCGTCTCCCACATGGACCGTCCGGGTGGACTGTCCGCCACCGCACCACTATATCCCGTCGAGCGAGGCGGGAGCAAGCGCCCGGCATCGACACTTGCGGGATCGCCCCGCGCGGGGGAAGCTGTCCCGTGGGATCTGTTTCCTGCCGCGCCATTCGCCCGCGAGGTCCACCGCCGTCATGCCCGCACCCCCCCGCCCCATCCTCCGCCGCGCGGTCGGCCGCCTTCAGTTCTTCACCGTCGCCTTCGGCACGATCATCGGGGTCGGATGGATGGTATATCTGGGGGAATGGCTGGCGCGCTCGGGACCGGTCGGGGCGGCGATCGGCTTCGGCGCGGGAACGCTCCTGATCGCGCTGATCAGCATCTGCTACGCGGAGATGGCGTCGATGTTCCCGGTGTCGGGGGGCGAGCTGGCCTACGCCTTCGAGGCCTTCGGAACGGGAACCGGCTTCATCACGGCATGGGTGCTGGCCTTCATCTACACGGCGGTGGCGGGTTGGGAAGGAATCGCGATCGGGGTGGTGATCCAGAGCATGTTCCCCGGGTTCGGCGGTCCGATTCTGTACACGATCCTGGACACGCCGGTGCGCATCGGCACTCTGGCGCTCGGCCTCGGCCTGATGCTCTTCATCGTCTGGCTGAACATTCGCGGCGTCGCCAGAGCCGCCCGCCTACAGGACTGGCTGACCTGTGGATTCCTCGCGCTCTCGGCGCTCTTCATCGGCGCCTCCTTCCTCTACGGCGACCCGGGCCACCTGGAACCCGCGATCCTGCGCGGCGAGGGCGGATCGGTGCTGCCCGGGATCATCGCCGCCTTCGTCACCGCCCCCTTCTTTCTGGCCGGCTTCGACGTCGTTCCCCAACTGATGGAGGAGCGTTCGCCGGGCACATCGGTCCGCTCCGCCGCGCTGATGAGCGTTCTGGCCGTCCTGGGAGCGGGGGTCTTCTACATCCTGATCATCCTGTCGGGCTCGATGATCGTCCCCTGGCGCGACCTGCTCGCCTTCGACCGGCTGCCGGCCGCCACCGCCTTCCTGGAGGTCTTCTCCTCGCCTCTGCTCGCTCGCGTGATCCTCGCCGCCGGCGTCATCGGCATTCTCACCACCTGGAACGCCGTGGTGATCGCCGCCTCGCGGGTGCTCTTCGCGATGAGCCGCGCCCGTCTTCTGCCCGGATTCCTCGGCGTGGTGCACGGGCGCCATGGCACGCCGCACGGGGCCCTCGTCTTCGTCGGGATTCTGGGGGGACTCGCGGTGATTCTGGGGGAGGGAGCGATCGCGCCGCTGGTCGCCGCGTCCTCGATCTGCTTCGGGATCGTCTTCGGTCTGGTCGCGATCGGAGTCGTTCGGCTGCGCATCGCCCGCCCCGGCGCGCGACGGCCATTCCGCGTTCCGGGGGGCATCGTCACCGCGGTTGCGGCATCGCTGGCGGCGGCGCTCTTCGTCGGGCTGGCGGTCCACGATTCATTGGGCCAGGGGGGCATCCCCGTCGTCTGGATCGTTATCGTGAGTTGTTGTGCGCTGGGCATCCTCTTCTGGTTCATCTCCACACCGTTGCGCCGATCGCTCGACCACGCCGCGCGGCGCGAGATGATCCTGGGCGAGGCATCGGTCCACATTCAAACGCCGTCCCCAACGAACGGCAACCGCCGTCCCCAATGAGCGACAGATCCCCATGAAAACGGATTCCCGCATCGCCTCCGCGGCCGACGCTCCATCTCCGTCCGCCGCCGGCTCCGCTTCCCCCACCACTTCCCCGTCCGCCCCCGACACACGCCCTCCCGGCGACGACCCGGGCGCCCCCGGCGATTTCATCACCCCCGAGACGATTCACCAGGCCGTCGGGCGCACCTTCGCGTCGGACTGGATTCGGGTCGATCAGGAACGCATCAGCGAGTTCGGACGAATCACCGAGGATCCGGATCCGCACCACATCGATCCCGAGTACGCCGCTCGCCACAGCCCCTGGGGACGCACCATCTCCTTCGGCTTCCTGACGATGTCGCTGATGACGCCGATGCTCTACCAGATCTACCGGTATCCAATGGACGGGAAGGAGGGCGACGGCTATCCGGCCAGCTATGGATTCGAGCGGGTGCGGCTGGTGGCGCCGGTGCTGTCGGGGTCGCGGATTCGGGGGCACTTCACCGTGAAGGAGGTGCGCGAGCGGAAACCGGGTCAGCTTCTGGCGGTCTTCGGGTGCCGGGTGGAGATCAAGGGGGAAGAGCGGCCCGCGCTGGTGGGGGACTGGCTCTCGCTCTGGCTGAAGCCGTGAGGACGATCGCGACCGAGCTGGCACGGCGGGCGCGGGAGTTACCCGACCGGCTCTTTGTGCGCTTTCCCGACGCCGACCTGAGCTACCGGCAGTTCGAGGCCCGCACCCGTGCGCTGGCCGCGGGGCTGACACGCTGGCGGGTGGGCGCTCCGATGGTCCCCACTCTCCTTCCCAACTGCGCCGATGCGGCCCTCTTCTGGTTTGCCGCCAACCATGCCGGGCGGGTGTGGGCGCCGCTGAACACCGAATTCCGCGGCCGGGGACTGGCCCACGCGATCAACCTCACCGGCTCGCGCGATCTGGTGGTGGACGCCTCGATGCTGGAGCCGGTCCTGGAGATCCGGGATCGCCTGCAGCATGTCGAGCGCCTCATCGTGCGAGAGGGCGACGCGGGCAAGGCAGGCGACGGGGCCCGCGACATCGGCCCGCACGCAAGGCCGGCGACCGCCGCCGCCGCCCACCCCCTCCCCACCCTTCCCCTGGAGGCCCTCTTCCTGGAGGACGACGGCGCGGATCCGATCCTTCCCGCGCGCGAATCGGCGCCCTCCCTCCTCATCTATACTTCCGGCACCACCGGCGTCTCGAAGGCCTGCGAGCTCTCGCACCGGTACGTTCTGGGCCACGGCGCGATCCTTGCCGAGGCAACCGGAATGCGCATGGGCGATGTCCTCTTCTGCCCCTACCCGATCTTCCACTGGGACGCCACGATCGGCACGATCGCGCCCGCGCTGCACCTGGGGATCGCCGCCGTCGTGACCGAGCGCTTCAGCGTCTCGCGCTTCTGGAGCGATGTGCGGCGCTATGGCGTCACCATCTTCGATTTCATGGGCGCCACCCTCACCTTTCTGCACAAGCAGCCGGCCCGGCCCGACGACGCCGACAATCCCGCCCGTCTGGGTTGGGGTGTGCCGATGCCCGCCTTCAAAGAGGACTTCGAGAGGCGTTTCGGCGTCGCGCTGATCGAGGGCTACGGCTCGACCGAGGTGGGAATCGTGGTCTGCCAGGAACCGGGCGCAGCCTACCCCCCGGGCTCGTGCGGCCGCTGTTCCCCCACCTTCCGGCTGCGCATCGTGGATGAAAACGACCGGACGCTGCCCCCCGGCGAGATCGGCGAGATCGTGGTGCGCGCGGCCGCCCCCGAGGACCGTCATTTGTTGCTGAACGGCTACTACGGGATGGAGTCGCTCAACCGCGAGGCCTTCCGCGGCGGCTGGTTCCACACCGGCGACCTGGGCCGGCTCGACGAGGCGGGCAACCTGTACTTCGAGGGACGCAGCAAGGACGCGATCCGGCGGCGGGGCGAGAACATTTCGGCCTTCGAGATCGAGCAGGTGATCGAGGCGCACCCGGCCGTGCTCGAGGTGGCGGCCTACGGCTTGCCAAGCGAGTTTACCGAGGAGGAGGTGGCGGCTTCGGTTGTGCCCAGACCCGGCCATGCCCTCGATGCCGACGATCTGCGCAAGTATTGCGAGGGACGAATGGCGCGCTACATGGTGCCCGTGCATCTGCGGTTCCTGAAGGAGTTGCCGCGGACGCCCACGGAAAAGGTGGAGAAGGCGGCGCTGAGGCGGCGGCATCTGCGCGCGCTGGGCGGAGAGCCGGGCGGGGCCGCGAAGGTAGCCGGACGACGGGCGGCAGCCGAAGGGACAGGGGCGCGAGAGCGATGAGGAGGGGGGCCGGGACGATGGCGGGGGCTCGGTGGACCGCGTTTGCGAGCGTGGCCGCGCTTGTGGCGGGGTGGCCGGGGGGGGCGGGGGGGCAGGCCTCGGTGGGGTTCATCGGCGGCGCGTCGATCTCGAGCTTTACCGGAAGCGGCGCAGTCGATGTGATGGCCGGCGTGGGGCCGCTCTTCGGGCTCTCGGGCGCGGTCCCGCTGGGCGAGGCGCTGGCGCTGCGGCCCGAACTGTACCTCGTTCGCAAGGGCGCTCATGTAAACACCCGTTTGGGGGACTTCGGGGCCGGGCCCAGGAAGGAGTTCACGCTTGGCTATCTGCAGATGCCGCTGTTGCTGGAGTTGCGAACGGGATCGGACGGGGCGATTCGCCCGCGTCTCTTCGGCGGCGTCGCGGCCGGGCTGCTCGTCCAGTGCAAGCTGGAGGACGACCGTTGCGAACAGATCGCCGAGATCAACTATCGCCGGGCGGATCTGGGGGTGATGGTGGGCGGAGAGCTGGAATGGCGAAGCTGGTCGCTCGGCGCCCGCTACGAGGCGGCGGTGCGGACCTTCGAGGTCTCCACCCCGGGGGCCGAGCTGTACAATGGGGCGCTCTCGGTCACGCTCCGCTTCCAGCCGCGAAGAACTCCGCAATGAACCCGGTGGCGGGGGAGGCCGCCAGCTCCTCCGGCGCTCCCCGCTGCACGATCTCTCCCCCTTCGAGGGCGTAGACGCGGGGCGCTCCCAGGGCGAACACGTCGCGGGCATCGTGCGTGACCACGATCGCCGGGCGGCCTCCGTCCAGCAGGCGCCGCGCCAGACTCGCGCGCAGCGTGCGCCGGGCGGCCGGGTCCATGGCGGCCAGCGGTTCATCGAGAAGAAGGATTGCGGGCCGGGCAATGAGGGCGCGGGCAAGGGCGACGCGTTGCTTCTCCCCACCGGACAGCGTGGCGGGGTAGCGGTTCGCGATGGCTTCGCATCCCGTCTCGGCGAGGGCGTCCCGGGCCAGCCGCCGTCGCTCGACCCTGGAAGGCGCGGCCGCGGCCGGAATCCCGAAGGCCACATTGCCGGCGACGGTCAGGTGCGGAAAGAGACCGTAGCCCTGCGGCACATACCCCACCCGGCGCGCCTCCGGGGGAAGCGCGATCTCCCCTTTCGCGTCGAAGAGAACCGCGTCCCCCACCTCGATCCGGCCCAATTCCGGCGCGCGTGCGCCCACGATGGCGCGCAGCAGGGTGGTCTTCCCCGATCCATTCGGCCCGATCACCACGACCGGCGCGGCATCGCCCCGCATCCGGGCCGCGACGCGAAAGTCGCCCGCCCGCACCACGATATCGACCCGCCAGGAGGCCGCGCTCACGAGGGGGATCTGTGGTGGGGGGAGGCGGGATCCGGGGCGCCGAGGCGGCGCGAGACCAGCGCGGGAACGGCGCGCAGGGGAAGCAGGAGGAGCGCGCTTGCGCCGACCAGCACGACCGCCAGCGCAATGGCGAGGCGGGTGTCGGATTCCAGCGCCGTGTAGATCGCGAGCGGCATCGTCTGGGTCACGCCGGTGAAGTTGCCCGCGAAGAAGAGGGTGGCGCCGAACTCGCCCAGCGCCCGGGCCCAGGCCAGCGCCGCCCCCGCGATCATGCCCGGCAGCGCGAGGGGCAGCACGACGCGCAGGAAGGCGCCCGCGGCCGACTTTCCGAGAGAACGCGCGACGAGGATCAGCTCGGGGTCGATGCGCCGGAAGGCGGCCGCCGAACCCTGGATGTAGAAGGGCGCGGCCACGACGAGCTGCGCGAGGATCACCGCGGGGGTGGTGAAGGGAATGCGCACCCCGACCGCGGCGAGCGCCGGACCGAGGAGACCGTTGCGCCCGAAGGCCTCCAGGAGCGCGATCCCCATGACCGCGGGCGGAACCACAATCGGGAGATCGACCAGAACCTCGACGATGCGCGGGGCGCGTCCCGGGCGGGTGGCCAGCCACCAGGCGGCGGGGGTGCCGGCCAGAACGATGATCGCGACCGTGACGACGGTGGTGCGCGCACTCAGCCAGAGCGCCGGAAGGAAGAGGGGGTGGCGCGCGCCCACCGCAATGTCGCCGGGCGACGACGCTCCCGCCAGCGCGACCAGGGGCAGCGCGAGGAGGGCCAGCATGGGGAGGGCGGCCAGGAGGGGGACGCGCGCCGTGGGGGGTTGTGGGGGGGTCACTCGTGCCGGGCCCCCGCGTTGTCGTTTGCGACGAAGTCGGCGGGAGAGTCGGTGATGAAACCGTGCCGGGAGAGCAGATCCCGACCCTGCGACGAAGCCGCAAACCCCACCCACCGCCCCGCCGCCTCCGTCTTTCGCGTGCCCTTCACCACCCCGATCAGGTAGCGCGCCCGCACATTCGCCCCGGCGGGCACGGCCACCGCCCTCACCGGGGCGGTCGCGGCATCGGTCCGGTACACGATCGCGGCATCGGCCTCGCCCATCTCCACCTTGGCGCGCAACTGGCGCACATTGCTCTCCTGCGAAACCACCCGCCCCAGCACCGCTTCGGCAAAGCCCGGTGGCCCCCCCGCCTCGGCGCGGCGCAGAATCTCGCGCGCATAGCTTCCCACCGGCACGCCCGGCGACCCCAGCACCAGCCGCTCGGCCCGGACCAGATCGCCAAAGCGCTCGATTCCGGCCGGATTCGACGGCGGCACAATCACCACCAGCTCGTTTCCCGCCAGCAGTTGCGGTTCCGCCACGAGTCCGGCGCGCTGCAACGCCTTCATCTGTCCGGGGTCCGCCGACGCAAAGACATCGGCCGGCGCCCCCCGCTCGATCTGCGCCCGGAGCACCTGACTGCCCGCAAAGACCAGCACGACCTCGGTCTCGGGGTGAAGCCGCTCGAATGCGACGGCCATCTCGCCAAAGGCGTCGGTCAGCGACGAGGCCGCGAATACGCGCAGCGGCTCCGGACCGGATTCGGTGGATCCGCAGGCGCCGGCGGCCAGGATCGCCGCCGGAAGCCACGCCGAAAAAGCCCGACCGACCGGCCTGGGCAGGCCACCCGCGCCCGGCCCACGAGTCCCCCGCCCAACAACGACAGCCGCGCCCATCCGGCCCGGCCTCTGCGCGCGCACCGGCAAGGAGCTAGCCAAAGTGCGGACGGATCGCCTGGGCAAGCGACACCTCGATGTCCCACACGGCATCCGTGACCGCGCGGCCGATCAGGTCCATCTTGCGCAGGAAGCGAATCCGCGGCGAGACGTGCTGGAGCTCCCGGTGCGAGAGGATGTGCGGCAGGATCCCGCAGGCGTCCGCCAGACAGATGATCACGACATCGCGCGGCGTCGGAATCATGTCGCTGAAGAGAAGCTCCATGATGCGCAGCTTGACCTCGCGCTCGGCGGTGCCCTCGTCGGCCACCGGGTAGCGACGCGAACGGAAGACCCAGAGGAAGCGGTCCTCGCGGCGTTCCAGGATCCCCCGCGCAATGAGCCGGTCCACGGCCGCGCTCCGGATCTCGCCGGACCGGGCCGCTGCGCGCTCCACCCAGAAACGGGCGTCGTGCGAATCGGTCTCGGCGGCGATCTCGGCCAGCGCCGGATCCAGAATGTCGTCGCCCAGGGGCGTGGAATCGACCAGGGTGAGCCTGTCCAGATCGGTGTCGATCCGGTCCTCCAGCGCCAGATCCATCAACACGGCGCCGCCCAGCGCATAGCGCAGCGACCAATCGGGCACGCGCAGAAAACGCTCTTCCTCGTCGTCCATCAGGAGCAACATGACCTCTTCGGCAAATCGCAGCATGGATCCTTCCGTGAGAAGATTGGGTCTTGCCGTCAATCGGGGTCCGCCCCCCGTCGAGGGACCGGGTCTTGCCGTCAACCGGGGTGTGGCCCGTCAAAAGATATGGGCTTCGTGGGGAACTCCGCCGCTGTCGAACCTTCCATGGCGGAAGGCGGTCGCGTCAAGGGTGTGCGCGCTTCCGTCGGCAACAAGCTCCGCCACGCAGAGACCGGTCGCCGGGGCATGCATGATCCCGTGTCCGGAAAAGCCGCAGGCGTCCACCCAGCGTCCGGCCCCCGGATTGAATCCGATCACCGGATTGTGGTCCGGCGTGACGCCGTAGTATCCCCACCAGCTTCCGCCGCGGTCCACCCCGAGATCCACCCACCAGGGGAAGCGATCGACCCCGGTCAGCAGCACATCCTCCAGCCAGCCCCAGTCGACCCCCTCGGTGAAGCCGTCGTCGGCGTGGGTGTCGCGGCCGAAGATGACCCGTTCGCCCTCGCTGCGCAGATAAACGCCGGTCTCCAGGTCGATCGTGAGGGGATAGACGCGTTCGTCGGCGACGGGAGCGCTGAGGAAGATCTGGATCCGCTTGGGACGCACCGGCACCGCCAGGCCGGCCATGCGCCCGACCAGCCCCGACCAGGCCCCGGCCGCATTGACGATGTGGCCGCAGGAGAAGTCGGTGTCCCCGCAGGAGATCCGCCAGCCGCGGGGCTCGGGCTCGATGCGGGTCGCGGCGGCGCCGAAGTGGTAGGCGACCTTGCGAGCGCGCCCCATCGCCACCCAGGCGTGCGTGGCCATGTGTGGATCGATCACCCCGTCCCAGGGACCGTAGGTGGCGCCGGCCAGCCCCTCGGTGGCCACGGGAAGGAAGCGCCGCGCCTCGCCGGGGGCCATGACCTCGACCGGGGCCCCCATGCGTCGCTGCAGCGCGACCGCGGCCAAGTGATCGTCCCAGCGTGCGGGGGGAACCAGCAACAGATACCCGATGTCGCGGTACCCGATCTCGTGGCCGTGGTGATCGTGGAAGTCCCGGAACACAGGCAGCGAATGCATCGAAAAGGCAATGTTCGCTTCGGTGGTGAACTGAACCCGCACGCCCGCCGCGCTTCTTCCGGTCGAACCCAGGGCGGGCGCAGCTTCCCGCTCGACGACGGCCACCGAGAGGCCCCGGCGGGCCAGATGCCAGGCGCAGGAAGCTCCCACGATCCCGGCTCCAATCACCACCACATCGGCTGTGCGGGCGCTCCGTCCGCGATCCGTGCGGCCAGGCGGCGTCCCGGGCGTTTCGGCGCGAGTCATTGCGAATGCGGGAAGTGCGCGATATGGGCGCAGCGCGCGCTACCGCCGCCGGAAGGGAACGCTTCCCTCGATCTCGGCGTGCAGGACCGCCACCTTGCCATCGCTGCCGATCTCGAAACGGAGAAACTCGCCGCCCTCGCCGGCGCCTCCCCAGCGGGTGCGGAAGGTGTCGTAGTGCCAGTGTTCGAGCGTCCCCGAAAACCCGGCGCCGAAGGTCGCGCTCAGAACGCCCGCCTCCTCCGCGACCGCGATCTCGCCGTACATCTCGTTGCGGTAGCTGCCCGCGTACTCGGCCGGCGGCAGCGTCGGCGCCGTGCCCGCCACCCGGCCGTCCTCGATCTCCTGCGCCCTTTCGCGGGCCTCTTCCTCCAGCTCGCGTTGCCGCGCCAGCATCGTCTGGTGCCAGGGCAGCCCGTCGCCGCCCTCCAGAAGATCGATGATGCGGTGCGCGAGCGCGGAGCTGAAGGCGTTGGCGCCATTCATGTTGGCCAGAATCACCAGTCCGTAGCCGCGCCGCGGAACGAATCCGACAAAGGCGGTCATGCCGTCGATGTTGCCGCCATGGCTGATCAGCGTCAGGTCGCGGTAGCTGCTGAGGAACCATCCCAGTCCGTAGGTCAGGAAGTCCGATTCGGAGAAGATCAGCGCCCAGCTTCCCGTCTTGCGCATGATCATCTGGCCGGTGTGCGTCTCGCGAATCGCTTCCTCGGAGATCAGCCGTTCGCCCTCGAACTCGCCCTCGCCGAGCTGCAACCGAATCCACTGCGCCATCTGCAACGCGCTGGAGTTGATCGACCCGGCCGGACCCGCGTTGTCGATGTTGCGGTAGGGGATCGCCTCCACCGTGCCGTCGAGGCGGGCGACATGCGGAGTGGCCACATTGTCGAGCCGGTCCAGCGGTCCCAGCAGCGTCGTGCTGCGCGCCATTCCCAGGGGACGGAAGATGCGGCTGGCCACAAAGTCGTCCCAGCTCATGCCCGACAGAAGCTCGATGACTTCGCCCGCGGTGATCCAGGTCGTGTTGTTGTACTGAAAGGTGGATCTGAGGGGAAAGGTGACCGGCTGGTGGCGAATCCGGCGAACGACCTCTTCGCGGCTGCGTCCGCTCGCGTACCAGATGCGGTCGCCGCGCAGGAGCCCGGAGTTGTGGCTCATGAGATCGCGGATGCGCAGATCGCGGGTGATGTAGGGGTCGCTGAGGCGGAAATCGGGGAGGTGGTCGATGACCGGATCGTCCCAGGCAACCTTGCCTTCGTCGACGAGGATCGCCATCGAGGCGGCGGTGAAGGCCTTCGAGGTGGAGCCGACCGCAAAGACGGTGTGCTCGTCCACCGGCTCGGCGCCGCCGACTTCACGCACCCCGAACCCTTCCGCAAAGGCGATCGCGTCGTCCTGCACCACGACGACCGCCACCCCGGGAATGGCCCAGTCGCGCCGCATCCGCTCGATCTCGTCGCCGAGCCCGTCAAGTCCCTGCTGCGCGGCGAGCGCCGGGGAAAGGGTGAGAAGGGCGATCAGGGCCAGCAAGGAGGCAGTCCGCGTGGCGGGGGACTCGGTGGCGCGGCGCGGGGGGAGTGGGGCGGCTCGCTGGGATATCCGCATGACGAGGGTCCGTGGGGTTGTGGGGGGAGCGGGGATCTTTCCGGCTGCGGCGGGCGCGCGCAAGTCGTCGGGGGCGCGTTCAGCGTGGGGGGAAGACGGTCGGCCGCCGGGCGCGTTCAGTCCGGTGGAGACAACCCGCCGCCGGGAGCTACCAGCTTCCCAGTTCGCCCGCCTGCGCAATGAAACTACTAAGCCGCTCCGCGGCGTTGCGCCAGTTGGTGCGGACCGCATCCTGCGCACCGTCGCCGTCGCCCGCCTCGATCGCCAGCACAATCGAGCGGTGTTCCTCGGCCGAGAGCGAGATCCGGTCCAGCAAAGCGTCGATGTAGAGCCGGGTGTAGCGCTCCGCCTGCGGCTTGATCGAATCGTGCAGCGCCAGCAGACGCGGTCCCGCTCCCCCCTCCACGTAGCGGCGGTGGAAGTGATTGTCTAGCTGAAAGATCCTCTCCCGCGAGGGGTGCGCGCTCCATGCCTCGGAGAGCATCTCGGCGTTGGCTCGCTTGAGGTCGGCGACCAGCGCCGCGCGGTCCTCCCCCCGGGCTGCGGACCAGGCCGCGAGTCCCTCCACTTCGCCCACGATATGGAGCAGTTCGCGCGCATCCTCCCGCGTGAGCGGCGCGACGAAGGGGCGGGTCTGCCGTCCCCCGCCGGTGTCGGCGATGTAGCCTTCCTGCCTGAGGCGCTGCAGGGCGCTGCGAATCGGGGTGCGACTCAGCCCCAGCCGGTCGGCGATCTCGGTCTCGATCAGCCGCGAACCGGGCGCGATCTGGCCATGCACGATCAGCTCCCGGAGCCGTTCGTAGGCCTGGGTGCCGCGATCTATCGGTAGTGTTCTCAGGGTCATGCCGGAGGTTCCTGCGTCCTGCGTCGTGCGTCCTGCGCGGGGGGCTGCAAATGTAACACGGGCCGGCGGGCGAATGTTCCCGCTTGCTCCGCCAATCCCCGAATGGCTAGTATCGCCCCATGACCAGTATCGCCCCATGAAACGATCCCCCGCCTCCGCTTCGCCCCGAATGGCAACGGGCCCGCCTCCGGAATTCGAGGTGCGCCCGGTGCGCGCGCGCGAAGAGTTCATCGCCTGCGTCGAGCTTCAGCGCGACACCTGGGGCCGTTCCTTCTCCGATGTCGTGCCGCTTAGCATGCTCCAGATCACCGCCCGGATGAAGGGTGTGGTGACCGGCGCATTCGCCTCCGACGGCGCCCTGCTCGGCTTTGTCTATGGGGTGACCGGACTGCGGCGCGGCGAGTTGGCGCACTGGTCGCACATGCTGGCGGTACGGCCCGAGGCCCGCGACCGCGGAATCGGGCGGCGGCTCAAGCTGGCCCAGAAGGAAGAGCTGCGCGCCGTCGGGGTGCGGACGATGTACTGGACCTACGATCCGCTGGTCGCGCGCAACGCCCACCTCAACCTCAATCTGCTGGGCGCCGAGGTCGATGAATTCGTGCCGAACATGTACGGCGAATCGGACAGCCTCCTGCACCAGTTGGGCACCGATCGCTTCATTGTAAGGTGGGATCTGACGGGGGAAGCAACCCCTTCCCGGCCACCGCCCCACGCGCCCGGGCTCGCTTCCCATCCGGCCCCGCTCCTCTGGGCGCCGGGAACGCCCGGGGCGGAGTGGCCGCCGAACGAGGGTGCGGACGCCCCTTCCAGCGCCGGCCACCCGCCCGCCGCCGATCAACCTTCGCCGCCCGCGGGCGACCCTCCGGACGCGATCGCGGTCAGAATTCCGCGCGACATCGAGGTCGTCGAGGCGCGTTCCGTCCGGGAGGCGCTCGCCTGGCGCCACTCCACCCGGGCCGCCTTCGTCCGCTTCCTTCCCCTTTACCGCATCCGCGCATTCACCCGCGGCGACCGCCACGGCGCCTACCTGCTCGCGCGCGCCCCCTGACCCCCGCGGCGCGCCGCCTTCCCCAATTCGCCTTCGCCACTCTCCGTTGCCCCCCAGAGTCACCACCCAGGAGTTTCCTCTCATGAGACCACGGCCCGCTCACCCGACCGCTCACGCCACCGCCCTCGCGGCCACCCTCGCCGCCCTCGCCACCGCCGCCCTTCCCCCCACCGCCCTCGCTCAGAGCGAGATGGCCGTCCTCACCGCCGAGGACGTCTTCGACCTGGAGTACGTCAGCGAGCCGCGGATGTCGCCCGATGGCGACCGGATCGTCTTCGTGCGCGAATGGGCCGATCCCCACACCGACCGCCGCTTCGCCAATCTCTGGATCATGAATGCGGACGGCTCCGATCAGCGCCCCCTCACCTCCGGGAAGCAATCCGACACCTGGCCCCGCTGGTCGCCCGACGGAGGCAGGCTGCTCTACCTCTCCGACCTCTCCGGGTCGTCGCAGATTCACATTCGCTGGATGGACACCGGGGCCACCAACCAGATCACCAATCTCGCGCAGCCTCCGCGCGTTCCCGCCTGGTCGCCCGACGGTTCGCGGATCGTCTACTCCGCCTTCGTGTCCGATCCCGGCTTGCAGCTCATCTCGATGCCGAGCCCCCCGGAGGGCGCCGAGTGGGCCGAACCCGCCCGCGTGATCGACGAACTCGTCCACCGCTTCGACGGCGCCGGCGATCTCGACCATGGCTTCACCCACCTCTTCGTCATTCCCTCGGAGGGAGGCGCCCCGCGGCAGCTCACGAGCGGCGACTTCCATCATGGCGGCTACGTGGGGCGTTCGGGTGCGGGCAGGCCGGTCTGGTCCGCCGACGGCAACTCGGTTCTCATCTCCGCCAATCGCCACCCGGACGGGGAGCTGGAGAATCGCAACACCGAGGTCTACGAGATTTCGCTCGACGGCCGGATCCGCGCGCTGACCGATCGCGAGGGACCCGACGGCGGCGTGGCCGCATCGCCCGACGGCCGCTGGATCGCCTACGCCGGCTACGACGACCGCTACCAGGGTTACCAGGTGACGGGATTGTACATGGCCAATCGCGACGGATCGGGGGCGCGCCAGGTCGCGGCGGAGCTCGACCGTTCGGTGGGAGGGCTGGCGTGGTCGCCCAACTCGGAGCGGCTCTACTTCTCCTACGCCGACCACGGCAACACGAAGATCGCCTGGGTCGAGCCCGGCAGCGACGAGGTTCACATCGCGGCCGACGACATGGGCGGGACCGGTTCGGCCTATGGCGGGGGAAGCTTCTCGGTTGGCCCCGGCGGGACGATTGCCTTCACCCACTCCACGCCCACCGTGCTGAGCGAGGTGGCGGTCGCGCGGGATGGCGCGGGGGCGCGGGTGCTGACCGCCGTCAACGACGATGTGCTCGCGCACCGGACCCTGGGCGAGGTGGAGGAGATCCGGTGGCCCTCGTCGCACGACGGGCTCGAGATGCAGGGATGGATCATCAAGCCGCCCGGATTCGATCCTGCGCGGCGCTATCCCCTCATCCTGGAGATTCACGGGGGACCCTTCGCCAACTACGGCGACCGCTTCGACGTCGAGAAGCAGGCGATGGCCTCTGCGGGCTACGTCGTTCTCTACACCAATCCCAGGGGAAGCACCAGCTACGGCGAAGAGTTCGGCAATCTCATCCACCACGCCTATCCCGGCAACGACTTCCACGATCTTGACTCGGGGGTTGACGCGGTCGTTGCACTGGGCTATGTGGACCCGGACCAGCTTTACATAACCGGTGGCAGCGGCGGGGGTGTGCTGTCGTCCTGGTCGATCGGCAAGACCGACCGCTACC
Organism: Gemmatimonadota bacterium; assembly: GCA_022822325.1. Classification (GTDB taxonomy): domain Bacteria; phylum Gemmatimonadota; class Gemmatimonadetes; order Longimicrobiales; family Gaopeijiaceae; genus Bin94. The sequence continues at coordinate 68,382 of JAJEBW010000021.1, forward strand.
GCGCGGCCGCCGTCCTCTACCCCGTCATCAACTGGTACAGCTTCGCGGTCAGCTCCGACATTCCGATCACCGTGGCGAAGTACTGGTTCCCGGCCATGCCCTGGGATGATCCCGAGCACTACATGTCGCGCTCGCCGATCTCGCTCGTCGGCAATGTGACGACGCCCACCATGGTGATGACCGGCGTGGAGGACTACCGCACGCCGATGTCGGAATCGGACCAGTACTACCAGGCGCTCAAGCTGAAGGGGGTGGAGGCTGTGCTGGTCAAGGTTCCCGGCGAGCCGCATGGAATCCGCGTCCGCCCGAGCCACTTCATGCAGAAGATCAAGTACATCGTGGGCTGGTTCGACCGGTACCGGGGGATGGCGTCGTGAGCGTTCTCCCCCGCCGAGCGATCCTCAGGGCCGCCGCCGGGGCCGCGGGAGCCGCCCTCGCCGCGCCCTTCCTCAACCTGGGACGCGTTCGCCTGCACGCCCGCAGCTCCGCGAATCCCGCCCTTTCCCCCGTTCTGCAGGAATACTCCACCCGCTGCGTCGATCTGGTCACCGGTTCGCTCGTGATCGACATGCTCGCGCCGCTGGCCATCGCCCGCTCGATTCAGCAACGCTGGGGACCGGACCTGAGCGGCATGACCGCCGCCGAGGAACGGGAGTTTCGCGATTCCCGCATCGACGTCTTCCACATTGCCGTCGGGATCGGGGGGCGCGACTCCGCCGACCAGGCCCGCAACTCGCTCCTCTTCGTCTCGGGCTACAACGCCTCCATCGCGGCGCGTCCCGATCTCTTCGTGCGCATCGATTCCGCCGGGGACCTGGCCCGCGTGCACGGCTCCGGCCGCATCGGCATTCTGATCGGGCTCCAGACCTCGTCCCACTTCCACAGCCTCGACGACGTCAACATGTACCACGGTCTCGGCCAGCGCGTCTCGCAACTCACCTACAACTCCCGCAACATGATCGGCAACGGCGCCACCGAGCGGGTCGACGGGGGCGTTTCGGACTTCGGGATGGCGATCATCGGGCGCATGAACGAGGTGGGGATGGCGGTCGACGTCTCGCACTCGGGCGACCGCACCACCCTCGACGCCTGCGAGATCTCGTCGCGGCCGGTCCTCTTCACCCACTCGAACTCGCGCGTGCTCTCCGGCGGCCACCCCCGCACCAAGACCGACGAGGCGATCCGCGCCATGGCGGCGACCGGCGGCGTGATGGGGATGACGGGCGTGCGCATGTTCGTAAAGGACCGCGAGCCGACCACGATCGAGGACTACATCGACCACTTCGACCATGTGCGCGATCTCGTCGGCGTGGAGCACCTGGGCGTGGGCAGCGACGTGGACCTGCACGGCTACGACGACATGCCGGCCGACGAATACGCCGCGCTCAAGGCCGCCTACAAGGACTCCTACGCCTTCCGCGACAAGATCGACATCGAGGGCGTGGACCACCCCAAACGCATGTTCGACCTGACCGAGGCGCTGATCCGGCGCGGCTACACCGACGAGCACATCCGCGGGATCCTGGGCGGGAACTTTCAGCGGGTGCTGGGCGAGATCTGGGGGTGAGGGGCGGACCGGCCTGTATGAGGGTCGACGGGCGGCGGCGGACCGGAACCAGCGGGTGCCAGGGCGGAGCAGCCGGGCCGCATTGCCGCTGTCCCCGCGCGGGGCCGAGGGGAAAATTGCGGATTCCGCGTGTGGGGACTCCACTATCTGGAGCAAACCATCCTCACCACTGCACATGGAGAGAATCGACATGATGACTCGGAACCCGAAAACCACCGGTATCGCATTCGTCGTCGGAGCGCTCGCGCTGATCGTCGTTGGCTGCGACTCCTCCGGTTCCGCTGGACCGGAAACTCCCGCGGAGGCTACACCCACCATCACGGTCTTCGACGGCAGTGATCCGGCTCGCGTCGAGATCAATGCACCGAAAGGCCATCGTGGACCCTTCAGGGTTCGCAGCATTTCCCAGGCCGGTGAGGTTCTCACGGAAACGACCTTCGACCCGGCAAATCCAACTGCCAACCTTCCTTTTGCCACCCGGCAAATTGTGAACGATCCCGGATTGGCGGAAGTTATTCGCGAATTGCGACAGCAAGGACTTACGGTCCCGGAAATAGTTGATCGAGTACAAGAGTCCGTTGAATCGGGCGACGATCCACGGCTGGGCACAGTTCGCGAAAGGATCAAATGAATGAAAATGGTGATCCTGGGACTTGCCTTGGCAGCGATAACCTCACCCGCATTCGTTGCGGATTTGCGATCGGACGATGCGCCGGAAGTTTCCGCGTGTGCAATCCCCGATCGTGCGGCGTGCGCGATTCCTTTTGCGTCACAGACGGTTTGTCCCGAGTGCGAGGCGTGTACGAGAGTATGCGACGAACTCACCCGACTCGCTGCTGCGATTTGTATAGCCGCCGCCGCCGTTCCACACCCGGCTTCGGCGGCTACCTGCGCCGCGGCAGAGGCCGTTGCATTCGCGACGTGTCTTGAGTGCGACCGGATCTGCGAAGAATGCGCTGACGACGACGATGGACCAGGTGGGGGTGGGAACCGTGGTGGCGGCGACGATGATCCGCCACCGGGTGAGATCTGCGAATCCGGGCACTATTCTTCACAGGGCTTTTGCTGTGACGAGTGGTACCACGTACCCAAACCGGGAGGCGGATTTGCGGAAATGTGCGTGGTGTACAGCTGACGCCGGGCAGGTCGTATAAGCGCCACCGATTTGGAGGCCGAGCGCTGCAGCATTCCGGCCATTGACGCAGGCCAGCGCCCTGCCGTGGATCCGGGTGGGTCCATCCGGATCAAGTCTGCTCCTTACCCTGCTCACAGACCGACGCTTCCGCAACCTGCTCAAGTCATTGGTCACTGGGATTTCCAGGAGCCACCAGCGCGTCCCACCGTAGGCACTGAAGGTCCATGAGGTAATCGCCGGGATACCGAGTGAATTCAAAGCGCGCCGTCCGTCTCATCGTCAATCTGCTTGCGGAGCCATCCGCGTGAGCCCCGTCTCCGAAACCATCGTCGAAGCCGCCGCCCTCGAATGGCTCGCCGCTCTCGGTTGGCAGGTCGCCCACGGCCCCCGACAATGCCCCGCACGCGGCGGGCGCACTACGAACAGACCACTCCGCGGTCGCTCTGGAGAACCAGTTGCGCGACGCCCCGTCAAGACGAAGTTGGTCCGGACATCCTTCGCGTGGTCCGCCGCCACACCCCTATCTTGACCGGACCTGTCTTCACCCGACCCGCACGCCACAGGGAGAGCCCAACGGAATGAAAGACGTCGGAAGCAACAGCAGAGGGGGTGCGCGCGCACCCGGTCCACACGGCCGCCATCCGGGCCGGCCCGCGCAGGGGCCGGAGGCCGGACCCCACACGGAACAGGGAACGGAGCCATGCGCTGCGCGCACGGCAATCCGAAGGGCGGCGACGGCGGCGTTGGCCCACGTGAGCCTGGTCCTGATCGCGCTGGCCGCCGCCCCTGACCCCGCCCCCGCCACCCCCCAGCCCACCCCCATCGCGCTGGTCGGCGCCCGCATCCACACCGCCGCGGGACCCGCCATCGAGAACGGCGCGATCGTCTTTCAAAACGGGACGATCACCGCCATCGGCGAGGGCCTCGTTCCGCCCGCCGACGCCGAGACGGTGGACCTGAGCGGCATGGTCGTCATGCCCGGAATGCTCGACAACCACTCCCACATCGGCGCCGACATCCGCGACCTCAACGAATTCCCGATTCGCTTCGGCCCGCAGCACCGCATCCGCGACGTGCTCTCGCCCGACGACGCCTTCTGGAACGACGCCGTAAAGGGCGGCGTGACGACGATCATTACCGGGCCCGGCAGCGGCGAGGTCTCGAGCGGCCAGGCGATCGTGGTCAAGACCTGGGGCCCGTCGCTCGAGGAGCGGATCGTGAAGGAGCGCGGCGGACTCAAGATCGCGATGGGGCGCAAACGGCCCGGCCAGTCGCCAACCACGAGCATGGCCGTCACTGCGATGCTGCGCGCCAAGTTCATCGAGGCGCAGGAGTACCAGGCGAAGTGGGATGCGTGGGAAGCGGGCGGCCGGGAAGGCCCGGCCCCGCCGCGCGATCTGGGAATGGAGGCGGTGGTCCGCGTCCTCGTCGGCGAGGACCGGATCCGCGCGCACGTCCACCAGGCGCACGACATCCTCTCGATCATCCGCCTCTCGCAGGAGTTCGACTTCCACCTGACCATTCATCACTCCACCGAAGCGTACAAGGTGGCCGACGAGATTGCCGAGTCCGGGACCGATGTGGTGGGAATGCCGCTCTTCACCCGCATCGCGCTGTCCGACGAGGTCATGACCACCGGCACGCTGATGAACGAGATGGGCGTGCGCTTCACCTTCCACACCGACGACCCGGTGGTGGGCTCGAAGTGGCAGCGGGGCAACGCGGGGCTCGGGATTCGCCATGGAATGACCGAACAGGACGCGCTGGAGGCGGTGACGATCAACCCGGCCGCGATCGCCGGAATCGAGGACCGGGTGGGCAGCCTGGAGGTGGGCAAGGACGCCGACGTCGTGGTGCTGAACGGAACCTGGTACGAGGTCAGCACATTGGTGACGCGAGTGTACGTCGATGGGACGCTCGCCTACGACCGGGAGGAGGAACGATGAGCCGGACTCGGCGGAGCGGGAACCGACGCGGCAAATCGGCGGAGCGGGGCGGCGCCATGGCTGAATGGGCCAGGGGCGGCGCCATGACCAGGGCGATGACGCTCGCCGCGGTCGCCATGGTCGCTCTCAGTGGCGGCGGGACCGGGGTCCGGGCACAGGCTGTCGCTCTTTCCGGGGGGCTCGTTTTCCCCATCTCCTCGGGCCCGATCGAAGGGGGCACGGTGCTGATGGTGGACGGCCGGATCGCCGCGGTGGGCGCGAATGTCCAAATCCCTGCGGGCGCGGAAGTTGTGGATGTGAGCGGGAGCGTGGTCATGCCCGGGATCATCGACGCCATGAGCTACTACGGGATCGCCGGCGAGGATCTGAACGAGGTGCCGACCCCGCTGACGCCGGAGCTCAGGATCATCGAGGCCTTTTCGCCCTTTGGAACCTTCGGATCGGGTGCGGCGGGCGAGATTCGGGTTCGCGAGCTGCTGGCGGGAGGGGTGACGGCTACCTATATCGCGCCCGCGGACGCCACGGTGATCGGTGGACAGGGAGCGGTGGTGAAGACGGCGGGTGCGCGCTTCGACGACCTGATCGTGCGGGAGCCGGCGGCGATCGACATCACCCTGGGCGGGCGCCCGGCCTCGACTTACCGCGAACAGTCGCGGTCGCCCTCGACGCGGATGGCGGTGGTGGCGCAGTTGCGCGATCTGCTGGTGAGGACGCAGGAGTGGATGGCGGCGCGCGCAGGCGAGGCGAGCGAGGACGCGGAAGCCGGCGGGGCTGGCGCGGCCCCCCGCAACCTGGGGATGGAGGCGATGGCGCGGCTGCTGAATGGCGAAATTCCCGCCCGCGTGCAGGCCAACGCGACGCGCGACATCCGGGTGGCGATCGAGCTGGCCGAGGAGTTCGGCTTCGAGCTGGCGATCGACGGGGGCGCGGAGGCGCACGAGATGCGCGACGAGCTTGCCGATCGCGGAATTCCGGTCGTTCTGGGGCCGATCTCGCACCCCTACATCTCGGGCGAGGAGATTCCCGACGCGGCCGAATACGGCGCGGTGGACGAGCGCAACGCCCTCTGGCTGCACGAGGCCAGCGTCCACATCTCGCTGGCCAGCTTCTCGCGCGGCTTCGGGAGCTTCGGGCCGGGCGCGGCGGGCCAGTGGCTGCTGATCGACGCCTCGATCGCGCATGGTCACGGGATGAGCCAGGCCGATGTCCTGCGGGCGGTGACGCTGAGCCCGGCCGAGGCGCTGGGGGTGGACGACCGCCTGGGAAGCCTCGAGGTGGGCAAGGACGCGGACGTGGTCGTCTTCGACGGCGATCCGCTGAGCATTCGCACCTGGGCGACCCGCGTGTACGTCGGCGGGCGGCTGGTTCACGAGAGGGAGAACTGAAGGGATGGCCCGCTGAATGCGCGTCGGCATTGTCGGTGGCGGGATCGTCGGCCTCGCGACGGCCTGGTATCTGCGGAAGCTCGGCGCGGTCCCGGTCGTGATCGAGACCTGGAAGCTCGGCGGCGGCTGCTCTTTCGGGAACGCGGGCTGGATCTGTCCCTCGATCTCGACGCCGCTGCCCGCCCCCGGCCTCACCTGGAAGTCGCTCCTCTGGACGATGCGGCGCGACAGCCCGCTCTACATCCGGCCACGCGCCCTCCCCCGGCTGGCCCCATGGCTGATGCGCTTCCGTTCGCACTGCAACCACGCCGATCACGAGCGCGGAATCCGAGCGCTGGCGGCGCTCAATGCGGTCACGATGGCGCGCTACGACGAGTTGGCGGCCGACGGCGTCGATTTCGAGATGGAACGCGCCGGGATCCTCATGGTCTTTCCCGATTCGGGGAAGGCGGCCGAGGCACGGGCCGAGGTGGAAGCGGTGGCGGAGGCGGGGGCCGCGGCCTGCCGCGAGGTGGATGCAGCCGAGCTCTACGAGATGGAACCACTGCTGCGCCCCGGCTTCCGCCATGGCGTCTTCGTCGAGGGCGAGCGACATCTTCGTCCCGACACCCTGACGGCGGGACTGGGCGCGGCGCTGCTGCGGGCGGGGGCGGAGATCCACGAGGGCGCGCTGGCGACCGGCTTTCGCAGCGAGGGACGGCGGGTGAGGGCGATCGTGACATCCCGGGGCGACCTGGAGGTGGACGCCGTGGTGGTGGCGGCGGGCGCGCAGAGCGGAACCCTGAGCCGCGCCCTCGGCTGCCCCATTCCGCTGACCGCCGGCAAGGGCTATTCCGTCACGATTGACGAGCCGGTCAACCAGTTGCGGCAGCCGCTCTACCTGGGTGGCGCCAAGATCGGGATGACTCCCTTCGCGGGGACGCTCCGCTTCTCGGGAACGATGGAACTCTCGGGAATCAACCGCCGCCTGGACAGCGCGCGCGTCGAATCGCTGCGGCGGCAGGTCGCTCAAGCGGTGCAGATTCCCGAAGCTCGCACGGGGGGACGCGCCTGGGTGGGGATGCGACCGATGACGCCGGATACGCTGCCGGTGATCGGGGCGCTGCCGACGCGCGACAACGCCTACCTGAACACCGGCCACCAGATGCTGGGTCTGACGCTGGGTCCGAGCAGCGGCTGGGCGCTCGCCGCGATGGTGGCCGAGGGGCGACGAGGGGTGGATCTGGGGGCCTTTTCGCCGGGGCGGTGGTAGATTGGGCGTTGAATCGCCGCCGCAACCGCAACCACCAGGACTAAGGGACTACCGAACGATGAACCCCGACACTCTGTCGCGCCGCCGCCGCCGCGCATCCCGCAGGCGCGCCGCCGCCGCCCACCTGACGGTCGCGCTGGCGATCGTGGCCGTGGCGATGCCGTCGCCCTCCTCCCCCCAACCCCCCGCCCCCCCGCCCGCAAACCCCGCCGACGTGGAATCGATCGACGCCATCATGAAGGCCGTCTACGAGGTCATCTCCGGCGACGCCGGCGTGCCGCGCGACTGGGACCGCTTCCGCTCGCTCTTCGCGCCCGGAGCCACCCTGAGCCCGACCGGCTTCGACGGCGAACGCTATCAGCGCAACATCATCACCCCGGCCGAGTACGCCGAGCGCGTCGGATCGTCGCTTGAGCAAAACGGCTTCCACGAGGTCGAGATCCACCGCGTCACCGAGCGGTACGGCGTCATTGCGCACGCCTTCAGCACCTACGAATCGCGGCGGCTGGAGTCCGACCCCGAACCCTTCGCCCGCGGCATCAACTCCTTTCAGCTCCTCAACGACGGATCGCGCTGGTGGGTCGTCTCGATCTTCTGGCTGGGCGAGAGCGAGGACCACCCGATTCCGGCGCAGTATCTGCCTGGAGGGTAGGGAGAAACGAAAATGGAGACGGCGACATTCGAGGGACCGGACGAGTTCGACGCCGGCCAGTACGAAGACGATGCGCGGCAGCGGTGGGGCGGCACCGATGCCTACCGGGAATCGATGCGCCGCACGAAGCGCTACGGAAAGGGGGACTGGGCCCGGATCCGGCAGGAGGGCGAGGAGATCGTGGCCGCGATGGCCGCGCTGCTGGCCGAAGGAGCCCACGCCGCCAGCCGCGCCGCGATGGATCGGGCCGAGGCGCACCGCCGCCACATCGACCGTTGGTTCTACCCGTGCAGCCGCGCCATGCACGTGAACCTGGCCGGGATGTACACCGCCGATCCGCGCTTCAGGGAGTACTTCGAGAAACGCGCCGCGGGGCTGGCGGTCTTCGTGCAGGACGCGATCCGGGCCAATGCGGCCAGACACCGGGCGCGGGGCCGGGCGGGCGCGGGTTCAGATTCGGGTTCGCGCGCGGACGCGGCCTCGTGATGGCCACCGGCAAGGACCGGGACGCCCGCTTCGGCGTTGCGCTGGGGCGGGTGCTTCTGGTGCAGGCGGTGGCGCTGGCGCTGCTGTGGTGGCTGCAGAGCGCATTTCACCGGTAAGCCGCCCATGCACCCCGTCAACTGGCTGATCGTCGCCGCCTATCTCGGTTACGTCGTCGTCGACGGCATTCGCCGGTCGCGCGGCACCCGCGAGATCGAAGGCTACTTCCTCGCGAGCCGCTCCCTTCCCTGGTGGGCGGTCGGTCTCTCGGTCATGGCCACGCAGCTCTCCGCCGTCACCATGATCGGCACCACCGGACAGGGCGCCACCGACGGCATCCGCTTCGTCCAGTTCTACTTCGGGCTGCCGCTCGCGATGGTCATCCTGGGGGTCACGCTGGTCCCCTTCCTGCGCGGCGAGGGCGTCTACACCGCCTACGAATACCTGCAACGCCGCTTCGGTCCCGGCACCCGCACCATGACCGCCGCCCTCTTTCTGCTCTCGCGCGGAATGTCCTGCGGCGTCATCATCGCGGCGCCGGCGGTCGTCTTCTCGGCCGTCTTCGGCTGGCCGCTGGTCTGGTGCGTCGCGCTGATCGGCATCCCCACCGTCGCCTACACCATGATCGGCGGCATACAGGCGGTCACCTGGGCCGACGTCAAGCAGATGATCCTCATTGTGGCCGCGCTCCTGGTCATTGTGGTCGCGCTCTTTGTGCAGATGCCGGTATCACCCGGCGAGGCGCTGCAGATCGCGGGAGCCACCGGGCGCCTCCAGGTCTTCGACTTCAGCTTCAACCTCAACGAAACGTACACCTTCTGGTCCGGCCTGATCGGCGGCACCTTCCTCATGTTGTCCTACTTCGGCACCGACCAGAGCCAGGTTCAACGCTACCTTGCCGCAAAATCGGTCGACGCCGCGCGCACATCGCTCCTGATGAGCGCCTACTGGAAGATCCCGCTTCAGGCGCTTGTGCTTCTTGTGGGCGTCATGGTGTTTGTATATTACCAGTTCCAGATGCCGCCGCTCCTGTACAATCCCGCGCATGAACAAACCGTTGCGGCTGCGCGCCAGACCGAATATCAGGCGTTGCAGAACCGGTATGCCGATGCATGGGAGGGGAGGGAGCGCGCCGCTCGCCGCGCGGCCGCGTTGGCCGGTCAGGATGGGCCGGATTCGCCAAACGGAGAGAGTTCGGCTGCGGCGCCGCAGGCGGCGCCAACGCCGGAAGCGCGGCCACCGGTCGGCCAGGAGGCTGCCATGGCGGCCGCCTTCGACGACTTCCTCGCGCGGGAGGCGTCCGTCCAGGAGATCCGTTCGGAGGCGCTCGCCATGGCCGAAGAGGTGACGGGCGAGCCCTCGCGCGACGTCAACTACATCATCCCCAACTTTGTGTTGAACGATCTTCCGGTCGGACTGGCGGGCATCTTCATCGCCGCAATTCTGGCGGCCGCCATGTCGAGCATCTCGTCGGAGCTCAACGCCCTCTCGACCACGACCATCATCGACTTCTACCGCCGCTGGTTCGGGGCCGGCGCCAACGATCGCCACCACCTGATCGCGTCGAAGATCGCCACCGCATTCTGGGGCGTCTTCGCCTGCGTGGTGGCGCTCTACGCCGTCAGCCTGGGGTCGCTCATCGAAGTCGTCAACCGCTTCGGGTCGTTCTTCTACGGTTCGATTCTGGGGGTGTTCCTCCTGGCCATGGTGCCGCGCGCGGGCGGAATCGGCGCGCTCCTTGGCCTCATCGCGGGAATGGTGGCGGTCGCGGCGACGGGCATCTGGGCGCCATCGGTGTCCTTCCTCTGGCACAATGTGATCGGCGCGGCGACGGTGCTCGCGGTGGGGTTCCTCTGCAGGCCCCTGGAGGGGGCTTGGGCGGCCGATCCGGGGAATCTCTCGTGAGCTGTTGCGGCCAGTGCCGGGGGATCGAAGCGGTCTTCGACGATTCGGCTGCCCGCCGCGACCTCCGTCGCTACCGGCGCAAGGGGGCGACCGGTTCCACGCGCCAACTGATCGACGCGATTGCGGCCGAGGGGGTGGCCGGGCTGACCTTCCTGGACATTGGCGGCGGAATCGGCCAGGTGCAGCACGAGCTGATGGCGTGCGGCGCGAGGGGCGGAACCAGTGTGGATGCGTCGCCGGCGTATCTGCAAACGGCCCGGGACGAGGCGGTCCGGCGGGGCTACGGCGACCGGATGCGCTATCTCGGCGGCGATTTCGTCACCAGGGCAAACGACGTCGAGGCGGCGGAGATCGTCACGCTCGACCGCGTGATCTGCTGCTACCCCGACATGCCCGCGCTGCTCGGCGCGGCGGCACCCCTCGCGCGCCGCACCCTGGGGATCGTCTTTCCGCGCAACACCCCCTTCATTCGCGCCGGCGTGGCGATCGTCAACTTCGTGCAGCGCCTCCGCCGCCACCCCTTCCGCGGCTACATCCACGACCCGGACGAGGTGGAGGCCGTGCTCGCGCGACATGGCCTCCGGCGGCGGTCTCTGCGCGAAGGATTCCTGTGGCGGGTGATGGTGTACGGACGCAACCGGCAATCGCCTGCCGCTTGACCGTCACGCCCGCGAATGGCGACATTTTGGCATCGCCACCTCCACTTTGCAACGCAAAATGAACCTGGTACGTCGATTTTTCGCGATTCCGGAGCAGAGCTTCTTCCTCTTCGGCCCGCGCGGGACCGGAAAGTCCACCTGGCTCCGGGAGCGGCTTCCCGATGCGCTGGTCGTGGATCTGCTGGAGCCGAGCGTTCACCGCGCGCTGTCGGCACGGCCGGAGCGGCTGCGCAACCTCCTGGCGGGCTCGCCGGATGCCCGCACTGTCGTGATCGACGAAGTTCAACGTGTGCCGGAGCTCTTGTCGGTAGTCCATTCCATCCTCGAGGAGCCTTCGCCCCCACGCTTTGCGCTGACCGGATCCAGCGCTCGCAAACTGCGCCGGGGAGATGTCAACCTTCTGGGCGGACGCGCTCTTCATCAGACGCTGCACCCCTTCATGGCGGCGGAGCTCCCGGACTTCGATCTCGAACGGGCGCTTCGGTTCGGTCTTGTCCCCCTGATTCTGGATTCGGCGGCGCCGGAACGAACGCTCACCGCGTATTCGAGCCTCTATATCGACCAGGAGGTGCAAGCGGAAGGCATGACGCGCGATGTGGGCGCCTTTGCCCGTTTCCTGGAGGCGATCAGCTTTTCCCACGGCGGTCAGTTGAATCTGGCGTCCGTGGCCAGGGAGTGCGAGGTGTCGCGACGGATGGTTGAGGGGTATGTGGGCATCCTGGAGGACCTGTTGATGGCCTTTCGGTTGCCGGTCTTCCGCAAGCGCGCCAAACGGGCCACGGTAGCTCGGAACAAGTTCTATCTCTTCGATGCCGGCGTCTTTCGCTCGTTGCGGCCCACCGGTCCGCTGGACCGGCCAGGCGAAATCGACGGCCAGACGCTGGAGGGGCTGGTGGCTCAACACCTCAGGGCCTGGGCGGCCTATTCGGTTGGTGACGCGTCCCTGTACTACTGGCGGACGAGATCGGGTGTCGAGGTAGACTTCATCGTGTACGGACAGCACGCTTTCCATGCGATCGAGGTCAAGAATGCCCGCCGGGTGCACAGCGTCGATCTGCGCGGTTTGCGGAGCTTTCGCAAGGACTATCCGGAAGCGGACTGCGTCATGCTCCATCGGGGGCGCGAACGGCTGAAGATCGATGGAATCCGGTGCGTGCCCGTGTCGGAGTTCCTGCCGCGAATGATTCCCGATCGCGGTTTGCTGGATTGGCTGACAGTCCGCGGATAATTTGGCAGTCTGCGGATAATGCCGGCCGGTGTCTGTTCCACGGCTGCCGGGACCTGTCCCGACGCCGGCGCTCCCCCCTACCCCGGCAACCGCAGCGCCACCAGCCTTCCCGGCCGCCCCACCTGCACCACCACATGCTGCTGCCCTTCGTGGCTGTAGGTCATCATGCCGTACTGGCCCGCGCCGGGCATCTCGACCGTGCCGACGCGCTCGCCGGTTCGCTTGTCCCATGCATTGAGCACCGGCGGTCCGTTGGCGCCCTCGGTCGTGTAGAGCAGATCGCCCGCCACCATCTGAATCGAGAGTCCGCCGCCGCCCGCGCGCGATAGATCCACCCCCTGCGCGGCCGGGTGATTGCGGACATTTTCGGCGACTTCGCCGATCGGGATCCACCAGAGGCGCTCGCCGGTGTTCATGTCGTAGGCCGAGAGACGGTTGTAGGGCGGTTTGGGGATCGGCAATCCCTGCACCCGGGGCAGTCCGCCGCCCGGGCCCGCGACCCAATCGGCTATTGTGATGCCCGTTGTCGCAGGATCGTCGGGATCGTCGGCGTCGGCACCCGGGCCCACTCGTCCGCCGCTACAGTTGCGCCGGTGCGAAGCGTAGAGGATCCCGGTCGTGGGGTCCAGGGTGGCCGGATGGGTGATGTTGAGTCCGCCGTAGCAGCGAATGTTCTCGGCGAAGGGGCCGTCGTAGCCTGTGTGCAGACGGGGAACGAAGGGTCCGCCGACCCGGTAGCGCGCCAAAATTTCCTTCGCCTCGTCGAAGAGCTCCGGCGCAAAGTCGATGATCTGGTCGTCGTCAAGCCCCAGCGGCTCCATCGGCTCGGGCCAGGTGGGAACGGGTTGCGTCGCGGCGGTCCAGTTGCCGGGAACCTCGGTCTGCGCCACCGGCACCTCCTCGATCGGCCAGACGGGATCGCCGGTCTCGCGGTTGAAGGCGAAGATCAGCCCGGTCTTGGTTGTCTGCACCAGCGCGGGCACGGGCAACCCATCCACGGTCAGGTCCGCCAGAATCGGAACATTGGGAAGGTCGTAGTTCCACTGGTCGTTGTGCACGATCTGGTAGTGCCAGACGCGTTCGCCGGTCGACGCCCGAAGCGCGATCACACTGGTCGAGAAGAGATTGTGGCCCGGACGGAAGCCGCCGAAATAGTCGATCGTGGGCGGATTGGTGGGAATATAGACGATGCCGCGCTCGTAGTCGGCCGACATCGGCGCCCACGACGACACGTCTCCGGTGTACTCCCAGGCGTCGTTCTCCCACGTCTCGTGTCCAACCTCGCCCGGCCGCGGAATCACGTGAAACTTCCACCGGTGCTCCCCGGTGCGCGCGTCGAATCCCAGAATGTCGCCCGGCACATTCTCGATCCGCGTCTGGTAGTAGCCCTGCTCGGCGGAGTTGCCCACCACGACGATGCCATCCACCACAATCGGCGGCGACGACGTGGTGATGTAGCCCAGCTCGCGCGGAATCCCGAAGTCGGGATCGTAGTTCTCTTCGGCGCCCTCCCAGGGTCCCCAGCCGCTCAGAAGGGGCGGCAGCATGTCCACAACGCCCGTTTCCGGGAAGCCGTCGACAGGTACGGGCTGGCCGAAGCCCTCAAGGTGGCGCCCGGTCTTCGCGTCGAGCGCGTGCAGGAAGAAGGCGGGCGAGGTGTAGTAGATGACGCCCCGGCCGTCGATCTCCCCGTAGGCCACGCCCTTCCCGTAGTTCTGTCGCATCGAGCGTTCCCAGCGCGTGGTGTTGGGCTCGCGGTAGCTCCAGAGCGTCTCGCCCGTTGCCGGATCGATCGCCGCGACGGTGCGCCGCTGCCCCGCCACCGTGTAGAGGATTCCGTCGATGTAGGTGGGGGTCGATTTCATCTGCTGATCGACGTCGGGGCCGAAGTTGTCGGCGCGCCAGACCCAGGCCACCTCCAGATCGTTGAAGTTCTCCGCGTTGATCTGGTTGACGGGAGAGAAGCGCGTCCCCCAGGCGTCGGCGCTCTGGTACCGCCACTCGCCATCCGGATTGCGGCGTTCCTGGGCCGGGAGCGAGGCGGCGAAGGCGAAGGCGATCAGCAGGGTGGGAAGAATGATCGGGTGCGGGCGCATGACAAGACTCCTGATCGTGGAGCGGGCGTGGGACAGGTCGCTGGCGCAGGTTCGTTGGCGCGGGTGAAGACCGTGTCTGCCAAGGTAGGATGGCGGGGCCGGTCGCGCCAAGAAAGGTTGCGCGGCCATGGTTGGCATCCTTGGGGATTGCGCGGGCGGGTGGCGCGAGAAGTGGGGGCTCGCAATCTTGGGCGCTGAATGGTCGCTGTCGCATCGACATCTGCCGCGAGGAGGCCGAAACCATGCTTTCCGCCCGCATCCGCCATTTCTCGGAAGCCGGCCTGGAATCCTCGGAGTGCCGGCGGGCGACGGAGCGCCGGGACCGATTCCACCGGAATGAGCGATACGGCCTCCTTGGCCCGGACCGGCGGCTCGCGTCGCGGCAAGTCGCCGGATCGCCGCAATCCTGCGGCCCCGTTTGGTTGCGCGAGCGGGTGGAGTGAGCGATGGGACGCATCGTCGTCGTCGGCTTCGGGATGGTTGCGCACCGGTTTGTGGGACGGCTGCGCGCGCTGGGCGGACTGGACCGGCACAGCGTCACCGTAATTGGCGAGGAGCCCTGTCCGGCCTACGACCGCGTCCACCTCACCGGCTGGCTCGGGCGCCGCGACCGGAAAGGTCTCGAGCTGCCGATCCGCGACTGGAACGAAGACGAGCGGATTCGGGTGATCACCGGCGATGCGGCAACCTCGATCAAGCGGGCGGAGAGGCGCGTGGAGACGGCGGCCGGGCGGCGGATTCCCTACGACAAGCTGGTGCTCGCGACCGGTTCGACGCCCATCGTGCCCTCCATCGCGGGTGTGGACCGCGACGGCGTCTTCGTGTATCGCAGCCTGGAGGATCTGCGGCGCATCCGTGCGCGAGCGGTGGGTGCGACGGCGGTGGGTGAAGGCGCGGCGGTGGTTGTCGGCGGCGGCCTGCTGGGGATCGAGGCGGCGGCCGCGCTCGGGCGGCTGGGGCTCGACGTCGCGATCGTGGAGAGGGGTCCCCGGCTCATGGCGCGGCAGTTGAACGAAGTGGCGGCGGCGCTGGTGCGGGAGCAGCTCGAGGATCTGGGGATTCGCACCCTCGCGGCCACGGTCGCGCGGCGCATCGAGGAGCGCGAGGGACGGCTGGCGATCTCGGTCGCGGGCCGCGCGTCTCCCCTGACCGCCGATCTGGTCGTGATCGCGACGGGCATGCGTCCCAGAGACGAGCTTGCTGTGGCGTGCAGGCTGGCTGTGGGGACGCGCCCCGGGGGAATCATCGTCAACAACGAACTCCGCACCTCGGATTCCTTCATCTACGCGATCGGGGAATGCGCCTGGTACCGCGGCTTCGTCCACGGACAGATCGCTCCCGGGTACGAGATGGCCGACACCCTCGCCGAAGTCATGGCGACCGGGCGGGGACGGTTCCGGCCGCGGACCACCGCGACCCGTTTGCGGCTTGAGGGCATCGAGGCATGGGCGCTCGGGGATCCCGCGCTGCTGGGCAGGAATGTCGATTTCCGGGGCGAGGGCGCCTACCGTCGGATCACCCTGCGCGCCGGACAGATTGTTGCGGCCCGTTCGGTGGGCCCATGGGAGGGGATGGGGGTCGTGCAGGACTTCATCGAGCGCGCCCGTCCGGTGTGGGAGTGGCAGTTGCGGCGCTTTCGGCGCACCGGCGAGCTGTTGGCGGGACCGGGAAATCTGCCCGTGGCCGAGTGGCCCGCGTCGGCGCCGGTCTGCAACTGCCTGGCGGTCACGCGCGGGTCGTTGACCGCGGCGATCGAGCGGGGGTGCGCAACGGTGGATTGTCTCGTGGCGGAAACGGGCGCCTCGACGGTGTGCGGCGCCTGCCTGCCCCGTTTGGCGGAGTTGGCGCGCGATCCGGCGGCAACCGTGTTCGACAGGGGGCGCGGTTGGCTGCTGGGCACGGCCGCGCTTGCCGCCGCCCTTGCACTCGCCTTCGTCGCCGGTTCCCCGCTGCCCCTGGCGACGAGCTTTGCCGACTTCGGCGCGACCGATCTCCTTTACCGCAGCGGAGGCTGGCGGTTGGCGACCGGGTTCACCCTGCTCGCGCTGTTGCTGGGGACGACGGCGCTGTCGCTCAGAAAGCGTTGGCCGCGCTTGCGCTTTGGCGACACCGCCTCCTGGCGAATCGCGCATGGAGCATTGGCCGCGCTCAGCCTGGTCGTGCTGGTTGCGCACACCGGGCTCCGGCCGGGATCGGGCATCAACCTGGCGCTGACCTGCGCGCTCCTGACCGCGAGCGTTTTGGGGGCGGCGGCGGCATTGGGATTCGCGGGGCGCCGGGCCCGCCTGACCTTCTGGCTCCACCTGATGGCGGTCTGGCCGCTGCCGGTCCTCATCGCCTTCCACATCGTCGCGGCCTTCTACTTCTGATGGGAGCGCTGCTTCCGACGGGAATGTGACGATTTCGATGAGAACGCGCCTGTTGACCCCGACACCGTCCTCGGCCGCCGGCCGGTATGCGGCTTCCGGCGGGAACCCGGCGATGACGCGCGGCGGTCGCTTCTCCCGTCTGTGGCTGATCCTCAGCCTCGCGGCCTGCGTCTATCTCGGCGCGCGGATCGGTGGCGATGACAAGACGCTTTTCATTCCCGGAGCGATGACCGACGGACATCACCAGATCGAGATGGCCTGCGCAAGCTGTCACACCCCCTTTGGGGGCGTTGCCCAGGCGTCCTGCCTGGTCTGCCACGAAGCGGAGCTGGCCGAGGCACTCGACGCGCACGGCAACCGCAAGTTCCTCAATCCCCGCAACGCGGTGCAGCTCGAACGACTGGATGTGCGCCGGTGCATCGTCTGCCACACCGAACACCGCCCCGCGATCACCGGTGAGATGGGAGTGACGCTGCCCCTCGATTACTGCTCCGTCTGCCACGAAAACGTCGCTCGCGTCCGGCCGTCGCACGAAGGCATGTCCTTCGTCAGTTGCGCCTCGGCCGGCTGTCACAACTTTCACGACAACCGGGCGCTCTACGAGGACTTTTTGCTTGCTCATGCGCGCGAACCCTCCGGCGATCCGCCGATGCCCGGCGCCGACCCCCACCCTGCCACCTTTCCCGGCCGCTTCCCGCCGCGCCGTACACCGATCGCAGTGGAACCGGGAGACCGTCGCTCCCTGACCGCCGCCGACGCCGATGCTCCGGCCGCTTCCGCCAGGGGGGAGTTGGTGGAACGATGGGCGGGATCGGCGCATGCCCGCGCGGGAATCAACTGCGGCGACTGCCATGGGGCACCCTGGACCGACGATCCCCCCGAAGAGCTGTGCGGCACCTGCCATGTGGAGGAACCGCGGGGATTTCGCGCGGGCAAGCACGGCATGCGACTGGCGGCCGGCTTCGGTCCGATGACGCCCGCGCTGGCCCGCCTGCCGATGAAGTCTGAGGCGTCGTCGTTCGCCCTCGGTTGCGGTTCCTGCCACGATGTCCACGATGTGGATCTGCGCCCCGCTGCGGCCGCTGCCTGCCTGAGCTGTCATGCCGACGAACATTCCGAGTCATATCCCGCTTCTCCCCACGGACGAAGTTGGGAGAGCGAACTGGCCGGCCTGGGCACGCCCGGCAGCGGGGTAAGTTGCGCATCCTGCCACATGCCGCGGTTGCAGGAAGGGGATGCCATCCTGGTTCAGCACAATCAGAACGCCAACCTTCGTCCCAACGAGAAGATGATCCGCGAGGTCTGTCTGACCTGCCATTCGCTCGGGCTGACGATCGACGCGCTGGCCGATCCCGAATCGATCCGCCGCAACTTCCCCGGGCCGCCGGCGCTGCATGTGGAGAGTCTGGAGATGGCGCGGGCGAGAAGGAGATAGCGATGACGAAGGATTCCGTCGTGAGAGGTGGGGGAAGTCCGATGAGCGGGATGGGACGCAGGATCGGTTGGATCGCCTCGCGCATGCGCCGGGCGCGGCGAGGCGTGGGGATTGGTCGCGCCGCTGCCGCCGCCGGCCTGGTGGTCGCGGGCACGGTCGCGCTGGGCACCTGCGGCCCGAGCGCATCCGATGGGGACCTGGAGGAAGGCGGAATCTCGCCGCGGGTGATGGCCGACGCGCTCCACACGGTGATCGAGGCCGACCGCACCATCTACGCCCGCCATGTCGTGAACCGGCTCCAGGATGAGGAGGGCGTCATCGCCGCGAGCGAGCACTGGCTCGACGACAAGGCGCTGCCGCTGCCCGCGCAGGTCTTCCGGATGGGCGCCGAGCTGGCCGCCGAGAAGAGCGACGACTTCTACTACGCGCTGATCTCCAAATGGCCGATCAACATCCAGAACGAGCCGCGCACCCCGATGGAGGCGGAGGGACTGGACAGCCTGGCCGCGGACCCGTCGCGCCCCTTCTACGGAAACGAGACGCTCGCCGGCACCACCTATTTCACAGCCGTTTACCCGGATGTGGCCGTGGCCGAGGCCTGCGTGACCTGCCACAACGCCCACCGCGACAGCCCGCGCGACGACTTTCGCGTAGGCGAGGTGATGGGGGCGGTGGTGGTGCGCATTCCGCTACGGTAGCAGTCCGACCGCGCCCATCAACATCTGCCGCGAGGAGGCCGAAACCATGCGTTCCGTCTGCGTCCCTTCCTGCCGCGTGACGTCAGAGCCTGGAAGGCCGCGACCGACCTGGGTGGGCCGGGGACTCGTCGGTTGGCCTCTCGCCTCGATGGCCCTCCTCGCGGGTGCCCTCGGGAGATCTGCGGGTGCGGGTCATGAGGCCCCTGATTGTGGACGCCGACGGAGAACCCTGGAACTGACCGCTGCGCCCGTGCCGTTACCGGGCGTCCCGCCACGCCCGCGCCGCCGCGATCACCCGTCCGATGTCGTTGTCGTCGTTGTAGACGCCGACCGAGAAGCGAAGGGCGCCGCTGCGAATCGCCAGCCGTATTCCCGCCGCCGCGAGATGATCGTGCAAGGAATTCATCGCGGGATCGTCGGCGGTGTAGTGCCGGCCGCCGCCGCTCCTGCCAACGCAGACGATGTGGGCCAGGTGGGGACCGGGCGGACCGCCGGCAACCGGAAGGCCAAGGTCGCCGAGCGCGTCCGCCAGGGTGGCCGCGAGGCGGCGGAGGTGTCGCTCCACGCGCCCGATTCCCCACTCCTCGAGCAGAGTCAGCGCCGCGCCCGCCGCCGCCGCGCCCAGATAGTTGTAGTTCCCGACATCGAAGCGAAGCGCGCCCGGACGGTAGCGGAGCGAGCCGACCGTGTAGGCGGTTTCGTGCGCATCCAGATCGACCCCGAACCGCGCCAGGTGAATCGGCGCCATCCTGTCCGCGACCTCGCGCCGCACATACAAAAAACCGAAGCCGTACTCGGCCAGGAGACACTTCTGCGTCGCGACCGCCAGGGCGTCGATCCCCAGCTTGCGCACATCGGTCTCCAGCGCCCCGATCGACTGCGCCGCATCGACCAGCGTCAGCGCGCCCACCCGCCGCGACGCAGCCGCAATCCCCCTCAGGTCGGTGATGAATCCGGGCGCGAACGAGACGCTGGGAACGGTCACCAGGCGGGTGCGTTCATCCATGGCCGCGCCCATCGTCCCGACGCAGATGCGACCGTCGACAGGCGCCACCGTTCGCACCTCGATCCCGTGCAGTCTCGCCAGGTTGTGCCAAAGATAGATGTTGTTGGGATGTTCCACCGCAGGACAGAGCACAACGTTGTCCCCCGCCCTCCAGGGCAGACTCGCGCCGAAGAGATTCAGTCCCTCGGAGACGTTCTTGACAATCGCGATTTCGTCCGTTCGCGCCCCGATCAGCCGCGCAAAGGACGACCGCGTTCGCTCCACAACGGCTCGCATGGCGTCCTTGTCGCCGCCGCCCATTCGCATCCGCAGATGGTCCGCGATCGCCGCCCGCACCGGCTCCGCAATGAGCGTTCGCGCCGAAATATCGAGATAGACCTGACGCTGCGCCCCGGGGAACAGCGATCGGATTTCCGCGTTCATTCCGACGGTTTCCCTCCATTTGCGTTCCCCCTGTCCGCACGCCGCGTCTCCGAGCGAACCACAAGCGCGGTTCCCACCATGTCGCCCATGATGTTCACCGTCGTGTTGCCGATATCGACCAGCCGGTAGATGCCGCCCACGATGGCCGCCACCTCGATCGGCAGCCCGAACGCCTGCACATGGATGAGCGCGATGACGAATCCCCCGCCGGGAATTCCCCCCGATCCCTCCGACAACAAGAGCCCAAGCAGAAGGATTGCGACGAAATCGGCGGGCGCGAAGGTCACTCCCGCGGCCTGTGCGGTGAAGATGAAGACCGCGCCCAGCATCGCGGAGGTTCCATCCTTGTTGAGTTGGGCGCCAAGGGGAAGGGTGAAGGCGTACACGCTGCGGGGAAAGCCAAGTCTTCGCGCCGTCTCCATCCCGACGGTGAGCGACGCCAGGCTGGAAGTTGTGGCCGCGGTCGTTGCCCACAGCGAACCCGTGCCGCGCAGGAAACGCGCCGGAGAGAAGTCGCCGAAGAAACGCAGCAGCGTCATGTACCCGGCGAAGACGACAAGTTGCGCGGCCCAGAGACCGCCCAGAAAACGCGCCATCGGCCCGAGCAGCTCGGCTCCGTAGCGCCCCACCGTCACCGCGATGAGAGCGCCGATCCCGACTGGCGCCGTCCACAGGATCAGGTGGACGAGACGGCGGAAGAGGCTGGCCAGATCCTCGTAGAGGGTGGCGAGGCGGTCGCGCGCACCGCCCCCGAGCGCCATGGTCGCCGCACCGAGAAAGAGCGCCAGGACGACCAGTTGCACCACATTCCCGTCAACGAAGGCGCGAAAGACATTCGTCGGAACCAGACCGAGGAGGATTTCGGCGACCGAGGGCGCATCCCCCACCGGCCCCGCCACCGCTTCGGTGAGCTGCATTCCCACACCCGGCGCCAGGAGCGTCGCGGCCCCCATCCCCAGAGCCAGCGCGACAAGATCCGTCGTCAGGTAGTACCCGACCGTCTTTCCGGCGAGGCGTCCCAGGGTGCGCTTGTCGGCAAGGGCGGTGAGGCCCGCGAGCAGGTTGAAGAAGACCAGCGGCACGGCCGCCAGCACCAGCAGGGAAATGAAGAGGTCGCCCACCGGCTGCAGCGCGACGACCCGCTCGCCCATGACCGCGCCCGCCACGATCCCCACCAGCATGCCCGCAAGAATGCGCGTTCCGGGACCGGTGCGGCGCCGACCGTTGCCGCGTTCGGCTTCGGCGGCCGTCGTTGTCATCGCGCGACCGGCCTCACCCTTCCGCCTCTTCCACCCCCATCAGCTCCAGCGCCCGCGCCGGCATCTCGGAGTAGTACGTCCGACGACCGGCCGGTCGGCGCCCGGGAAGGCCGGCGACCAGCGCAATCGCTTCGCGGCGAATCTGCACTAAGACGTTGTCTCATCCCGACAACTTGCGTCCTGGGCGGAGCACCGGCAAACTTCGTGCGGCTTGGCTCCGAACCCGGGGCGCCCCTGAAATCGAGGAGACGAAATGACCCGGACTGTCCGACTCGCCGCGGTCGGAAGCGCGATGCTCTGCGCGGCCGCCTCCGCCACCGCGCAGTCTCTCGATAGTGCCCATGCGGCCTACGCAGATGGACGTTTCGTCGAGGCGGCCGATACCGCCGAGGCGCTCGGAACCTCCGGCGCCTATGCCCTGGCGGCCAAGTCACTCGCGGTCTACGCCCACTATGAAGCGTCCGACGAAGAGTTCGGCGAGGTCGTCGAGCGCGCCATGCGGATGGGCGAGGCGGCCGTAAGCGCCGATCCGGCCAACCCCGATGCGCACTACCAGTCCGCCCACGCGGTCGGCCGGTATGCTCAACGGGTCGGTGCGTTCAGGGCGCTTCGCGAAGGACTTGCGGGCAAGATCCGTGATCTGCTTGAAGCGACGATCGCCCTTGATCCCGAGTATGTCGATGCCATCCTTGCCCTCGGCGGGTGGCACGCGGACATCGCCGCGGAGGGTTTCGTGGCGCGAACGATGTACGGGGGAAGCGAGGAGGAGGCCGTCTTCCTCTTCGAGCGAGCTCTCGCGCTGGCGCCGGACTCGAAAGTCGTGCTGCACGCATACGCCATTCGGCTACCCCGGCTCGACGAGGAAAATGGAGTCGAACGGGCGCGTGAGATGCTGGAGAGGGCGTTGAGCATCGTCCCCAGGGACGCCTACGAGGACTACGTTCACCTCGACATTCTGGACGCGGTGGATGAGTTGAACCGCACTCACCCCTCGACGATCGTCGCGCTCACCACATGGTCCAGCATCGGGAAATCGTCATCCAGGTATGCGTTGCCTTCGGACTGAATCTGTCCCTGGCTGGGGCCGTTCCCGCCCGGCGCGCCCTCTCCGTACCCGGAGTGGATCTGGTCGACCACCTCCATCCCCTCGATCACCTGCCCGAAGGGCGAGAACCCCATCCCGTCCAGCCGGCTGTTGTCGACGAAGTTGATGAAGAGTTGGGTCGTGCGGGTGTTGGGTCCGCCCATGGCGTAGCTTACGAAGCCGCGGGCGTTGCTCTGCATGACGGGATCGTCGGGGATCTGCGCACCGCGCCAGGCGGCCGCGACCTCCGGATTGCCGTGGATGCCGAACTGGGCCATGAAGCCCTCGATGACGCGGAAGAAGCGCACGTCGTCGTAGAAGCCGTTCGACACCAGGTTGTAGAAGCGGTCGGCGCCGTTGGGCGACCAGTCGCGGTGGACCTCGATGACGAAGTCGCCCTTGCTGGTCTCGAAGCGGGCCTGGAAGATGTCGGGGGCGGTGGCTGCGAGCGCGTCGGGTGTGAGAAGCATGGGATTGAATTCGGGCCCGGATTCGCAGGCCGTGAGGATGAAGGTGGCCGCGAGGGCGAGGGCGGTGGCGGGGAAGGGGGCAGGGGTGCGATGGCGATCGATCATGGGAAGCTCAGGCGAAGGTGGACTCCGTGGGCGCCGAAGTGCCCGAATGCCCTCACAATGTAGCGATCCGGCCGAAAACCGCGAACCAAAGCGGGATTTTTGGGAGGCCGCGCGACCAGCGAACTCAACGATGCACCTGCGTCGGGAGCCGGGCGGACCGGCCATACGGCTCAGGCGGACCGGCCACCCCTTCCGGCGGACGAACCATCCCGCCGGCAAACGGAAGCCCTCGACATTCGGGCAACCCTTTTCCGAGGCCGCGCGCTCCAACCACAGTCCCTTGGACCTCATTCCCTCCGGGCAACGATCCAGTCCCCACTCCCGTCTTCCGATCCCTGATTCGTCGCGTCCCTCCCATCCTGATCGTCGCTGGACATCGGGCCGCCGTTCCTTCCCCATTCGCCATGAATTCGGCTCTTGCCGCCCCGACCCCAAGGAGTTTCCCATGAAGCGCCGCCGTCTCCCCCTCCTCGCCGCCTTCGCCCTCGCGCTCGCGGCCATCCCCGCCTGCCTGGCCCCCACCGACTCCGATCCGGCCACCGACCGCCCCCTCGATCCCGACTTCGAGGAGCTCTACCGCGTCGGGGTCATGGAAGGCGAGTCCTGGGAAATGCTGGGGCGCGTGGCCCGCGTCGCCTTCGACCAGCGCGGCCGTCTCTACGTCTTCGACACCACCGGCGGCTTCCTCTCCTCGGGGCTGCGCGTTCTGGTGTTCGACGACTCCGGCGGCTTCCTGCACGAGTTCGGCGAGAGCGGCGAGGGTCCCGGCGAGTTCAACCGGCCGAGCCAAACGTTGGTCATGCGGGATGGAACGGTGGTGGTCGGCGATGTGGGCGCGCGCGGCTATCACATCTTCGATCCGGAGGGCAACTTCGTGCGGACGGTGCTGAACGATTCCGGCGGGACCGAAGGAAACACGAGAACGACGACGGTGAGCTCCACGGACCTTCTTCCCGATCCGGCGGGCGGCGCCTTCTGGTCCGTTGCGACGGGGATCAGCATGGGCGGCGGCAGGGAGACTCCCACCTCGCGGCCGATTACCCGCAACCTCCTGGGGGGCGAGGTGCTTGCCACCGAAGATGTGGTGGAGGGATGGATGCCCCCGCGCGAATCCGGTAGCGGGGTGTCGGTGTCGGGGGCGCCCGCCGACCTCGCGGCCATGCTTTCGGGGATGTCGCGCCCTGCGAACCTGGAGCCGCGGTTGCTCATGGGCGTGCTCCCCGACGGCAACCTGATCTATTCCGATTCCTCCGCCTATGTGCTGAAGGTCGCGTCGGCGGAAACGGGCGAGGTTCTGCGCCGGATCGGGCGGCCGATCCATCCGCTCCCGGTGACCGAAGCGGTGGAGGAGGAGTATGGCGCGCAGCGGGCCGAACGACGCGCGGGCGGCACCGGCGTCCCGTCCGGTGGCATGGTCGTGGCCGGAATGTCGGCGAGTTCGGGGGCGAACGCGCCACCGGGCCAGCAGATGTCCTTCGCGATCCCCGATCCGCCCTTCTACCCCGAGATTCCGGTGTTGCGCGAGCTCTTCGCCACCTGGGACGGACGGATCTGGACGATACGCCAGGGCGACGATTTCTTCGGCGACGGCCCCATCGACGTGCTGACCGCAGAGGGCGACTACATCGGCACCTACCCGGTCGGCGAGACCCCGATGCCCGACGCCTTCGGACCCGGTGGACTGGCGGCGTTCATCGAGTTGGACGAATATGACGTGGCCAGCGTCGTGGTCCGGAGGTTGCCCGAATCCGTTCGTTGAGGACGGCGGGTTCCATCGGCCCGGCGGTCTCGCCCCTTGCGGTCCGCCGATTCGTGACGGATCGCCCGGGCGCGGGAAAAGACGGCGTCCCCCGGAACTCCGCGCGCGCTGGCCGGCCCCCGCCGTCCCCCTGCAACCGCACCACACCGCCCGGAGAAATGACATGCCGCGCACCGCGCCCCGAATTTCCACCCTCTTCCCCCTCCTCCTTATCATCCTGGCCACGGCGTCGAGCCTTCTTGCCCCGGGAATCCCGCTCCCGGGAACCGGTCTCGCCGCCCAGGACTACTTTCCCGGCCGACACCCCGACTGGGAGCGCCGCACGCCCGAGGAAGCGGGATTCGACCCGGCCGGGATCCAGCGCGCCATCGAGCTCGCGATCGCCGGAGAATCGCAGTCCCCCCGCGACCTCGCCTTCAACCACCTGGGCACCTTCGGACGCGAGCCGCTGGGCGACGCGGTTGGGCCCTTCACCGTGCGCGGGCCGCAGACGGGATTGATCGTCCACAAGGGCTATATCGTTGCGGAGTGGGGAGATCCGGCGAAGGCCGACAACACCTTCAGCGTGTCGAAGAGCTTCCTGTCCACAACGGTCGGGCTGGCCTGGGACCGCGGGCTGATTGGCAGCGTCGACGACCTTGTGCGCGCCTACATGCCGCCGATCATCCTGGGCGATGGCGACGGCGAACCGGGCGACGAGAACGGGCGGCGGCCGAAGCTGCTCTTCGAGTCCGAGCACAATCGCGGAATCACCTGGAACCATCTGCTGCGCCAGACAAGCGACTGGGAGGGAACGCTTTGGGGCAAGCCGGAGTGGGCCGACCGGCCGGACCAGGACCGCTCCACCTGGGGGACGCGCGCGCGCAACGCACCCGGCACCGCGTACGAATACAACGACACGCGGGTGAATCTCCTGGCGCTGGCGGCAACGGCGGTGTGGCGACGGGCGCTGCCGGAGGTTCTGCGCGAACATGTGATGGATCCGATCGGCGCCTCCACGACCTGGGGCTGGCACGGATACGACAACTCCTGGGTGATCCTGGATGGACGCGAGGTGCAGGCGGTCAGCGGCGGTGCGCATTGGGGCGGCGGCATGATTCTGAATGCCTACGACCAGGCGCGCTTCGGTCTCTTCACCATGCACAAGGGCAAGTGGGATGGACAACAACTTGTGTCGGAAGAATGGATCGACATGGCCACGACGCCCGGCATGGTCAACCGCGGCTACGGCTTCATGAACTTCTCGCTCAACACCGGACAGAGACGCTACGGGGAGGCGCCGGAGTACACCTGGACGCACACGGGTGCGGGGTCGAATCTGATCTATGTCGATCCAGAGAACGAGCTGGTGATCGTCTGCCGCTGGATTCAGGGCGGGGCCTTTACGGATGTTGTGCATGCGGTGCTGGGGGCGATGGAGGAGCGTTAGGCCAAAGTTTTCGCGCCAACGATGTTTCTCGCGCCAAAGCGGTTTCTTGCGCCAACCATGCTTCTCCCGCCAACAACATTTCTCGCGCCGAGCGGTTTCTTGTGCGCCGGGACGGACAACGTTCGCGGACGGAAGCCCGCCTGACGATTCACGGGCAGACGACGAGGATCGGGGGTTGCGCGCGCGCCCTTTTCGTCCGGCGCCGTCTTTGGGCCGGCCCGCGCAGGGGCCGGGTTGGGGGCTGCGCGACATCTCGCAGGCCAGAAGGTCCGGGGGCGAGCCTGACCGCTCTTCCCTGGCGCCACGCGGCTGCGTTGCGCGGATGCCGAAAGGCTCGCTAGGCGTTCCTTCCAACCCGCAGCGCCACCCCGGTCGGCGTGCGCACAATTGCGGGCCGCACCCGTCTGACGGGGCGATTGCGGTAGTGCGCGAGCAGCGTCTCGACGGTCGCGAAGCCGCATAGATCTTCCAGTGTGCGGATCGTGGGGAAGATCATGGGGAGGTGGCCGCAACGGTGGCGGGCGAGGGCGGCGGGGGGGGTGAGCCACACGGAATCGGTCATCTCGCGCTCGTCGTGGATGGCGCGCGCGCGGCGCGGAACCCTTGCGGCAAAGAAGCGGGTGTCGTATCTGCGGGGCTCGACGACCGGCGTGACCCAGTGGGCGATGTACTCGATGGCGGGGCCGTGCAGGCGGGCGTCCAGCTCTTCCAGCACCCGGGAGAAGGAGACGCCTCGCATAAGGTTCTCGCGGGCATCGCGCAAGTCCTCGTCGGTGACCTCGCCTCCCACCCTCACCCCCGGCCACAACCCCGTTTCCTCCGCCGCTTCGCGGATCGCGGCCGCGTAGTAGGCGATCGCCGGAGGGTCGGCGTCAGCGGCCAGCCCGAGCCGCGCGGTTGCCCCGGCCGCCGTCAGCGAATCCCACCGCCGCGCCAGCTTCTCGTCCCCATCGGCGCGGTCCACCCGCCCACCCGGAAAGACATAGGCCCCCGGCACGAACCCGGTCGCGCGGTTGCGCCGGAGAAGGAGAACCTCGGGGCCGTCATCGCCCTCGCGCATGACGACCACCGTCGCCGCGGCCACCGCCACCGCCGGCCTCTTCGGCGGGGCCTCCAGCGTATCGACGAACCCGGGAGGCAGCCGCTCGGCGGGGATTTCGTAGTCGGCTTCGCCCTCCGCGCCCGTCTCCGCATCCCGGGCCGGATCCGCCCTTCGCTTCCCGCTCACCGCCTCTTCGACTTCACCGGCCGCGCGCCTCCAATCGGTCGCATCCCGCGGCCCGCCCGCCCTCAGTTCCCCGCGGCATGCCCATCCTTCCTCGGCTCGGACGCCGCCGCCCAACCCTTCTCCAGTCGCACAATCACCTGTGCGCCCCCGAAATCGGTGCGTTGCCAGTCGGCCAGCTCATGGCCGCGCGCCTCCAGATCGGCCGCCACCGCATCGCCGATCCTCTCGATCGCCACCCGCCTTCCCGAAAGGTGCCGGAAGCGCGCCGCGTCGACCGCCTCCTGCGGGTCCATTCCGAAGACGAGCATGTTGAGGAGAAGCTGCGTGTGGCCCTGCGGCTGCATCGAACCGCCCATCAGCCCGAAGGCCATCAGCGGCTCGCCCGCCTGCGTGACGAAGCCCGGAATGATCGTGTGGAAGGGACGCTTGCGCGGCGCGACCTGGTTGGGATGACCATCGTCAATGACGAAGCCGGCGCCCCGGTTCTGCAGGGCGAAGCCGAGTCCGGGAACCACGATCCCCGAACCGAAGGACGAATAGACCGAGTTGATGAAGGAGACCATGTTCCCCTCCGCGTCGGCGACGGTCAGGTAGATGGTTTCGGAGTCGGTGATGGCGCGCCCCGGACCCACGCGGTCGGCGGCCGCATTCGGATCGATCAGCGCCCGGCGCGCATCGATGTAGGCGGGACCGAGGAGCGATTCGGGGTCGATCTCCATGGTCTCGGGGTCGGAGACGTAGCGGTGCAGATCGGCGAAGGCGAGCTTCTTGGCCTCGATCAGGTGGTGAAGATAGTCGGCGGAGTTGTGGCCCATTCCCTCCAGGTCGAAGGGTTCGAGCAGTTCGAGCATCTCCAGCGCGGCAATCCCCTGACCCGCCGGCGGCAGCTCCCAGACGGTGTAGCCGCGGAAGTCGGTGCTGAGCGGTTCCACCCAGCGCGGCTCGTGCGCGGCCAGGTCTTCGAGGGTGACGAAACCGCCCAGCTCGGCCAGCCCTTCCACCAGCTCGCGCCCCAGACGACCGCCGTACAGCGCGCCCGGCCCCTCGTCGGCAATCATCGAGAAGGAGCGCGCCAACCCCGGATTCGTGAACCATTCGCCGGCCCGGGGCGCTCTCTCGCCATCGATCAGGTAGGTCTCGCGGGCTCCCCGGTCGCGGGACAGCTTCTCGGCGGCGCCCGCCCACTGCCGCGCAATCACCGGCGTTACCGGAAACCCGTCGCGCGCGATGCGGATGGCCGGTTGCAGCGCGTCCCCCAGCGTCAGCCTGCCGAAGCGATCGACCAGCGCATGCCACCCGGAAATCGCGCCCGGCACCGTCACCACCTCCGCCCCGCTCCCCGGCACCCGTTCATGGCCTCGTTCCCGCAGCGCCTCCGCGGTCATGCCGCTCCCGCTGCGGCCGCTCGCGTCGATTCCGTAGAGGTCGCGCGTCTCGTTCCACCAGACGATCGCGAAGGCGTCACCGCCCATCCCGGTCATGTGCGGTTCGGTGACATTCAGCACGGCGGCCGCGGCGACCGCGCCATCGATCGCGTTTCCGCCCCGCTGCATGACCTCGAGGGCGGCGGCGGTGGCGAGCGGCTGGCTCGTCGCGGCGACGTTGCGGGGCGCATAAACGGTCGAGCGGCGCCCCATGTCCGGGTTCTGGGCGTGGAGATTCATGGGAAGGAGCGACGAGGCGGCGGCGAGCAGGAGGAGTGCACGGGACGACATGGCATGGTCCTTGGGAGCGGTTTTTCCAGATAAGGCTGAACGGCGTTCGGAGGAACAAGCTGGCGTTCGGAGAAACAAGCTACTGCGTCGCGCCTCCGTCGCGCCATGGAGAATGCGGTCGCCCAACCCGGAAATTGTGCGCGTCGGCGGCGCCCGAGAGATGCGGGCCAACCGAATCCCGCCCGGCCACCCTGGCCGACCGATCCGGCCACGCCGCCCGCACGGCATCCGCCGAGGAGGCCAAATCGGCGGAATTCGCCGTCTCCCGCCCCACCCGCCCCCGCCCCCGCGTCCACCCCCGCCCTGTTCCCCACGCCGCGCGGATGGCAAGATTCCTGCATCGTGCCGCCGTTTCCATCTGCGGGCCGCGTCCCCCCGGGCCGCGCCGGTGCCGCCCGCGCCCCGATCCGGCCACATTTTCACCCGCGACTCCCTGCTTCATCCGTAATTTCTTCACCCCGCTTCTTCACCCCGCGAACCCTTGCAACCCCCCAATCATTCAGCCCAACCACCAAGGAACAGGATTTCATGAGCAGAAGACGATTCAGCCTGCCCGTTCTTCCCCTTCGCGATACCGTCGTCTATCCGGGAGTGGCCGTGCCCATCTCGGCGGGACGGCCCGGCACGGTGGAGGCGGTTCAGGAAGCGCTCGACGCCGACCGGAGGCTCTTCGCGGTCGCGCAACACGAAAACCAGGACGAACCCGATCCGCGCATCCTCTACCCGGTGGGCACGGTGGTGCGGATCATTCAGACGCACCGGGTACGCGGAGGAATTCAGCTTCTGGTCCAGGGCGAGCAGCGCGCCCGGGCCCTCGAATACGCCGACGACGGCGAGGCGATGCTGCGCGCCACCCTGGTCGCCATCAAGCGCCAACCCCCCGTGGACAGCGACGATCCCGGGTTCCGCGCCCTCGACCAGGAGCTCCGGGAACGCGCGGCGGAGCTCGGAACGCGCCGGGGAGTGTCGGCCGAGGCGCTCAACCAGCTTATCCAGGGGGTGGACGAACCGGGGGCCTTCGCCGATCTGGTGGCCTTCTACCTGGATCTCCCGACCTCGGAAAAGCAGGAGATTCTCGAAACGCTCGACGACGAGGAGCGCATGCGGTCGGCACTGCTGGCGGTGGAGCGCGAGCTGGCCAGCATCGAGGCCCACGAGGACATCCAGGCCAAGGTGCAGGAAGAGCTGGGCGAGCGTCAGCGCGAGATGATTCTGCGCGAACAGATGAAGCAGATTCGCAAGGAGCTGGGCGAAGAGGGCGAACGCGAGGATGCCGACGATCTGCGCGAGCGAATTGCCGAGATGGAGCTTCCCGAGGTCGCCCGCAACGAGGTGGAGCGCGAACTCCGCCGCTTGAACCGAACCTCGCCGCAGTCGGCCGAATACCAGGTCATTCGCACCTATCTGGACTGGATCATCGAGCTGCCCTGGAGCGAGCGCACCGAGGACAAGCTCAACCTGCACCGCGCCGGGGAAATCCTGGACGAAGACCACTACGGCCTGGAGGATGTGAAGGACCGCGTGCTCGAATTCCTGGCCGTGCGCAAGCTGCAGCAGGAACGTTTCGGCGAGGGTCAGGAGAAGGAGGAAGCGAAGGCCGGGGAAGAGGAACGCCGCGGGGATTGGGAGACGCTGTTGCTTGAGGGCGGCGAGGACGGCGCCGGCACGGAGTCCGCGGCCGAAGCCGACGAGAGCGACGAGGACGCCGAAGGGCTTCCGGAGCGCCGGGGACGCGGACCGATCCTGCTCTTCGCGGGACCGCCGGGGGTGGGCAAGACGAGCATCGCGCAGTCGATCGCGCGGTCGGTGGGACGCAAGTACGTGCGCATCTCGCTGGGCGGCGCGCGCGACGAGGCCGATATCCGCGGTCACCGCCGCACCTATGTGGGGGCCATGCCGGGGCGAATCATCCAGGGAATGAAGGAAGCCGGAACCCGCAACCCCGTCTTCCTCCTGGACGAGGTGGACAAGCTGGGCGTCTCCTTTCAGGGCGATCCGAGCTCGGCGCTCCTCGAGGTTCTCGACCCGGCGCAGAACTCGACCTTCATCGATCACTACATGGGGGTGCCCTTCGATCTCTCGGAGGTCCTCTTCATCGCGACCGCCAACTACGAGGACCGGATCCCGGCGCCGCTCCTGGACCGAATGGAATCGGTGGAGTTTCGCGGCTACACCGAGCAGGAAAAGCTGGAAATCGCCCGCCGCTACCTGCTTCCGCGGCAGATGCGCGATTCGGGTCTCCGCGACGAGGAGCTGGTGATCGGCGACGAAGCGATCCTGGGCGTGATCCAGAGCTACACGCGCGAGGCGGGGGTCCGGCAGCTTGAACGGGAGCTGGGGAAGCTGGCGCGCAAGGTGGCCCGGAGTATCGCGTCGGAGGAGAGCGAGGGGATGACGATCACCGCCGATTCGGCCCGGGATCTGCTCGGCCGGCCGCGGGTCTTCCCGGAGCGGCGGGCGGCGGAGGATGCCGTCGGGGTCGCCACGGGGATGTTCTACACTCCGATGGGCGGCGACATCATGTTTGTCGAAGCCAGCGTGATGCCGGGCGAGGGAGGGCTGGTCCTCACCGGGCAGTTGGGCGATGTGATGAAGGAGTCGGCCCGGGCGGCGCTCTCCTACGCGAAGAGCCACTGCGATGCGCTGGGAATCGACGAAAGCCTGCTCGAGAAGCGCGAGATCCACATTCATGTGCCGGCGGGCGCGATCCCGAAGGACGGACCCTCGGCGGGAATCACGATGGCGACGGCGCTGATCTCGGCGGTCTCGGGGCAGCGGGTGCGCGCCGATGTGGCCATGACCGGCGAGCTCACGCTGACGGGCCGCGTCCTGCCGATCGGCGGGGTGAAGGAGAAGGTGCTCGGCGCCGTGCGGGCGGGGATTCAGGAGATCGTTCTGCCGCAGGACAACGAATCGCACCTGGACGACCTGCCCGACGAGGTGCGCAAGGCGCTGACGGTCCACCTGGTCGAGGATCTGCACCGGGTGGTCGAGCTGGCGATCCGGCGGCGACCGAAGAAGGCGCCCAGGACGCGCGCCGCGGTGCGCACGGAGGAGGTGTCGCCGATTCAGGCCTGACCCCCACCCCTCGCGCTGCCCGCTCGCGCAACCGGACGGGGGCCGCAGGATCGCAGTGGCGGGCGACTCCTACGCGACGACCTCGATCCGGCCCGCCCGCCCCGCCCCCACCCCCCCGATCACGGCTCCCGTCTCGCCCCGCGCGGCCAGCTCCCGCAGCAGCTCCGGCGTGCGCCCGGCCGCGATCGCGATCAACAGTCCCCCCGAGGTCTGCGCGTCGGCCAGCAGAATCCGGGTCGCTTCCGGCACGCCCGGGTCGTGGTTCACGCGGGAGGCCGAATCGGCTCGGTTGCGGCGCGTCCCCCCCGGCACATGCCCGGCCGCGATCAGCCCCGCCACCCCGCCCATCGCCGGAACGGCCCCCGCCTCGATCCTCGCGCTCGTCCCCGACGCGGCCATCATGTTGCCCAGGTGGCCGGTCAGGCCGTAGCCCGTCACATCGGTCGCCGCCCGCGCGCCCGCGGCCACCGCCGCCCCGGCCGCGCCCCGGTTCAGCCGCGCCATCGTCCGCACGGCCTCCTCCAGCACCTCCTCCGGGCAGGCGCCCGCCTTCACCGCGGTGGCCACGATCCCCGATCCCAGCGGCTTGGTCAGAACCAGATCGTCGCCGGCCCGCGCGCGGTCGTTGGCCAGGATGGCCGCGGGATCCACCTCGCCCACCGCGACCATTCCGTACTTGGGTTCGGGATCGTCGATCGAGTGGCCGCCCAGCACCGGAATTCCCGCCTCGGCCGCCTTCTCGGCGCCGCCCCGCACAATCTCTTCGGCGATTCCGTGCGACAGCAGCTTCCTCGGAAAGGAGAGCAGATTGAGCGCGAAAAGCGGGCGTCCCCCCATCGCGTAGACATCGGAGAGGGCATTGGCGGCGGCGATCCGCCCGAAGTCGCGGGGGTCGTCCACGATCGGGGTGAAGAAGTCGAGGGTCACGACCAGGGCCCGCCCCTCGTCGATCCGGTACACGGCGGCGTCGTCCCTCGTGGCGGCGTCCACCAGAACGCGAGGGTCGTGCGCGGGCAACAGGTGACGCAGAACCTGCGCCAGCTCGGACTGGCCGAGCTTGCAGGCTCACCCGGCGCCGTGCGAAAGGGTGCTCAGCCGGATTCGGGGACGCTGGTCGCGCGGTTCGCTCTTCATGGCCCCGAATCTAGCGAACGGCCCGGAGAGGGGAATCCCGGGGCGGCCGAACCCGGCCCGCGAGTCCCCCGAATGCGGTTCAAGGTTTACAGGGCGGCGCGCGGTGCCCATGCTTCAATCATGAACACGCCGGCCTGGTCCACACGGAAGGATTTCGCCCGCGAAGTCGAGCGCCCCGACGACGAGCTGAACCTCGCGCGGGCCGCCCTCCTCGTGGCGCGGGAGGAGTATCCGCAGTTGCCGGTGGAGCGCTACCTGGTCCGCCTCGACATGCTGGCCGAGGAGACGCGCAACCGGCTCGGAACGGAGCGGGGGCCGCCGGTGGTTCTGGGCGAGGCGCTGGCCAATCTCTTCGGGAACCGCAAGCTGCGCGGCAATCGCAAGCGGTACAACGACCCGCGCAACTCCTTCCTCAACGATGTGCTGGACCGCGGCCTGGGGATTCCGCTCACCCTCTCGGTCGCGCTGCTCGAGGTGGGCTGGCGACTCGATCTGCCGCTGGAGGGGGTGGACTTTCCCGGTCACTTCATGGTCCGCTACCGGGGCGTGGCGGCCACCTTCCTGATCGACCCCTTCCACAGCGGCAAGGTGCGTCTGGAGTCGGAGGCGCAGGAGCTTCTGGATCGGCGGCATGGCGGAGTGGTGCGTCTGAAGAAGCGCCATCTGCGCACCGCGTCGCGCCACGACATGATTGTGCGGCTGCTGCTGAATCTGAAGGGGATCTATCACCGGTTGCGCGATCACAAGCGGGCGCTGGCCGTGGTGGAGCGCATTCTGATCGTGCGGCCGACGGCGCCCTCGCAGATCCGCGACCGCGGCTACCTGCTGGCCCGGCTGGGACGCGCCGAGGAAGCCGTGACCCAACTGGAGACCTACCTGAGCTTTGCGCCCGGCGCCCGCGATGTGCAGCGCGTGGAGGCGCTGGTGCGCGAGCTGAAGAGCCGGCCGTGACGGGTATGGGGCGGCGAATGGCGGTGCGGCGGCTCGCGCGGCGGCGGTGAGGGCGGCGAATGGCGAGGCCGGCGAGGGAAGTGCGCCACTACGGCGACCCCGGGCGGGAATACCGGGCGGCGGTGGAGGGGTGCGGGGTGGTGGCGCGGGACGACCGGCGGCTGGTGCGGGTGTACGGGCGGGCGCCGGCGCAAATGCTGAACGGGATCGTGACGAACCGGATTCCGGATGCCCCGGTCGGCGGGGTGGGTGATGCCGCCTACGGGACGATCCTGACCGCAAAGGGCCGAATGGTCACCGACCTGGTGACGCTCTGGTTGGGGGCTGGCGGCGGGGAGGGGGTGGGGCTGAATCTCTCGGCGCGTGGGATGGAGGCCGCGTTGGGGCACTTCAAACACTTCCTCCCACCAAGAATGGCAAGGGCCGAGGAGCTGGCCGAGCGCACGCAACTCCTGACGGTCGTGGGTCCCGGCGCGGGCGAAGCGGTGGCGTCGGTCTTTGGCACGGTGCCGGAGGATGGATTTCAACTGGTGAATGGGGGGCCGCTGGAGGGCGGCGCGCTCGTCGCACGGGGGTTGCGCCAGATCGATTCCTGGGATTTGTGGACGAGCGCGGCGGGAGCGGAGGAGGCGTGGGACGGTCTGCGCGGCGCCGGCGCGTGGCCGGTGGGCGCGGGCGCATGGCAGACGTTGCGCGTGGAGGCGGGCTTTCCGGAGTTCGGGATCGACATGGACGCCGCGACCATCCCCATCGAGGCGGGCCTCGGCGAGTGCGCATTCGATCACGACAAGGGTTGCTATACCGGCCAGGAGGTGATTGTGCGAATTCGCCACCGCGGCCGCGTCAACTGGTACCTGCGTTCGTTGCGCTTCGGCGAGGTTGCGGCGCGGCCGGGAATGCAGCTCTTCGAGACGGGGGGCGCCAAGGTGCGCGGCCGCGTGACTTCGGTGGCCGATTCGCCGCGCTTCGGCCAGGTGATCGGGCTGGGCTATGTGCGCCGCGAGGTGGAGGTCCCGGCGAAGTTGCGGCTGGGGAGCGGGGCGGGGGCGGAGGTGGGGGTGCGGTGATGGAACGGTAACGCTACGAATGAGGTATAGCGCTGGGGGGATCTCATGCCCACTAAACGGATGACGGCGCGATCGCGTCGTCACCGAGCCACCGAATGGGCTGGCCGGACAATCCACCCGGCTGGCGGCGGACGGGCCATCCAATTCGTCGGAAACCGCCGGGTGACGAAATCACACTTTTCCCAGAGAGGA
The DNA here is from genome assembly GCA_022822325.1 of Gemmatimonadota bacterium. GTDB lineage: Bacteria > Gemmatimonadota > Gemmatimonadetes > Longimicrobiales > Gaopeijiaceae > Bin94. The sequence continues at coordinate 104,092 of JAJEBW010000021.1, forward strand.
AGAATCCAGTGACGCTGCGTTTGCTACGGATCCCCCTGCTGGCCGTCGTCCCCTTTCTCCTCGCCACATGCGGCGGTCCCGACAATGCCGGTGACGGACCGGCATACCCGACCTGGATCACCGAGCCGGAATTCCGGATTTCCGGGTCACCGGAGAGAGATGTGATCTTCGTCGGGCCGTATGTGCGAGTGGATCCGTTCCGCGATCGCATCCTGGTCATGGATGGCGGAGCCTCGCAGGTCAGCGCATGGACCCCCGAGGGCGAGCTGCTCTTCGTGGCGGGACGACGGGGCGAGGGGCCGGGAGAGTTCGTGGTGCCGCAGGATCTGCTGGTCGAGCCGGACGGATTCACGGTGCTGTCGGGCTATGGATCGAAGTTTGCGCGTTTCGATGCCCACGGCAAACACCAGGAGAGCTTCCTGGGACCCGGGACGAGCATCAGCTTCCAGGGATTCCTGATCGATTTCGCCTTCCCCAGAAAGGGAACCCATGTCGGCGTGCCCCGTATCGGCTCGCATCGGATTTCGGGAGCTGAAGGCGGTCCTGCCGTGGACAGGTACCCTTTGGTGAGCGCCCGTCGCTCGGGCAATGGCCAATGGGGCGCGCCAATCCCCCTGTTTACCCTGGACAGGCGAAACATGGTGCGTACCGTTCCGATCGGGAAAGGGCGGTTGTATGGAAGCCAGCGCTTCGGCGATGCTGACATCTTCCGGCTTCTGCCCGGCAGTGCGGTGATTGTACGGCGGCGAGGCGACCCCGGCAGCGCGCAGTTGCTGGAAATCGATGGCGCAGGCGACACCCTCTGGCATCGGCACCTTCAGTTTGAACCCCGCAAGCTCACCCCACAGATGATCGAGAACCATGTGAACGACGCGATGAATTCGTTGCTTCCCGACGTAACCCAGATGTCGTCTGCGGTTTCGGCTCGGGATTTCCGCCGGGACTACCGCGAGACACTGTACACCCCGGAGTATCTTCCTGTGGCAAGGAATCTTCTGGTGACCCATGGAGCACGGGAAGTCTGGCTTGCGACCCATGAGCGCGAGGACACCCTTGCGGTTTGGCGGGTGGTGCCCGGAGGCGACGGCAACGAGCCCCCGCGTCAGGTGCTCCTTCCGGAAGGGATGAGGATGAACGATGCGACCGAAACCCACGTCTGGGGAGTCTACCGCGACGAGCTCGATGTGCCGCATGTCGTGGGGCGCAGGCTGGTTCCGCCGGCCGGCCGTTAGTCAGCGCCGAAGCAGCGGACGACTCTCCTCCACTTCACGGGTCCTCGGGCGTCCTCACAGCGAGAACCTTCGTTGAAACCACGTGATCGGCCAGCTCCGCAAGATCGAAGTAGGTCGGCTTGAGGCGGCGTTCGCTGGAGAGGCGGGCCTGGTCGATGTAGTGGGGCGAATCGGGGTTTTCGCTCTGGCCAAAGTTGTGCAGGCTGTACGACCGGATCGGGTCGGTGAACTGAACCAGCCGCAGGAGCCGCGAACCGATCTCGACATGGCGGAGGCCGAGCGAGTCGAGGGGACTCAGGGCGGTCATGGCGCGCAGGGTGAAGGTGCAACCGAGGTCGTAGGCGCAGGCCTGGCCGTTGTTGGGATCCAGGATCGAGATTCCGCCCAGGGGCCAGGTGCGACCGCCGCGACCGATGCGGAAGATGTCGCCAAGGGTGCGGTCGATCGAGCCGTAGCGCTCAAGCATGAAGGCGGTGGCGGCGTCGAGGGCGTCGAGGAGGAGGGGAAGGAACTCCGCGGGGACGCCGCCCTTCTCGCCGATCGGGTCGATTAGAGCCAGGCGCGCCGCATTCTCCGGGTCGGCGCCCCCCGGGGCGGGCGGATCGGCGAGTTCGGGCAGGGCGAAGATTCGTTCGCGCCAGACCAGGTAGGCGTGCGCGGCGCGCGACTCCTGGCGCGCGTGGCCGTCGAAGCCGAGGATGCGGCCGGCCAGGGCGCGAAAGTGCGGCGAGGCGGCGCGGACGCGGTCCGGGTCGGCGTTGAGGGCCTGCCTGAGCGCGTCCTGCCAGGCCGCCGTGCCGGTCCACTTCTCGTCCAGCGCGAGTTCCACGGCGTCGGCGAAGGTGAAGTCCCATGCGCCCGCGAGCACCTCCACCGCTCGCACCCCGCGCGAATTCCGGCGGCCCGGGGTGTCGTTGTAGATGTAGGACGGGTAGCGGCCGACGGTGAGCGGGCTGTCCTCGAGCATCATGTCCGGCGCGATGTTGTTGTTCTGCATGTAGCCCGCGGCGGGATTCTCGAGCTGCACAAGATCTTCCAGGGGGTGGACTCCGGTCCAGGCGGTGGCGGACGAATTGCCCGGCACCGGGCGGTTCCAGTCGTAGCCATCCGGGCGAATGGGGGTGCGGCCCGCGCGCACATACCAGGAATCGCCGTGGCGGTCGCCGAACATCAGGTTCTGCGGGAACATCCCCAGCCGCCGCATCGCCTGCCTCGCCCCGGCGACGTCGGTCGCGTGGTTGATCTCGTAGACCTCCTGGTCGAAGTCGCCGGCAGTGTGCATGTAGGCCGTGCTCACCACCCAGGCCTTTCCCTCCCGCCGCGCCACCACGGGCGAGAGAACGTCGTTGTGGCGGGTGTAGTCGAAGGTGAGCTCGACCGGATCGCCGCCGCGCACCTCGATCGTGGCCTCGCGCGTCTCCATCCGGCGCCATTCGCCGTCGTAGCGGTAGCGCAGCGAGTCGGCGGGATCCACCTCGACCTCGTAGCAGTCGGCCACATCGGGCGCGCCGGTCGTCATTCCCCAGGAGAGGTGGCGCGTGTGCGTGAGGATGAGCAGCGGTCCGAGCGAGTAGCCCGCCGCGTGAAGATCGCCGGCGTGAATGCGCGATTCGTAGGTGAAGGCGCCGTCGATGCCGCCGTGGGGGTCGGAGAGCACGATCATCGCATTGGCGCGGGTTCGCCACGGAGCCAGGACCCACTCGTTGGAGGCGTGTTGGTCGGCGCGAGCGAGCCCGTCGCGGTCGATGGCCGCAAGCTGAACCCCGCCGCGCGCGCAATCCCGCAGGCCCTGTCCGGCCTGGTAGTCGGGCCAGAGGACGAATCGCGACAGCGCCACCGGATCCCACGGTTCCAGATCGGGAGCCCACTCCGGGGTCCGCTCCGGGTGATCGCGCATCCAGGCTTCCATCCCGGCGACGTAGTGGGCGTAGTTGCGCTGCAACTGCGGACTCAGGCGCTCCCACCCCGCCTGCGCCTCCTCGACATGCAGCCACATGCGGGACTGGACATCGGTGGCGACCGAGTTCGTGGGAGGACCGCCGACGGCGCCGCTCGCCTCTTCGCCGAACGCCGCCGCCGTCTCGCCCCGGCCGGCCAGGAACATCGTGAGGATGAACTCGATCTGATCCTCGGCCTGCGCGTACCCGAGACCGTAGAAGCCATCTTCCTCGGCGTCGGCGACGATGTGGGGAACGCCCCAGTTGTCGCGGTGGATCGTGACCTGGGCGGGGATCGCGGACGAACCCATGGCGGCGACCGCAAGCAGGATCGCGCCGGTCGCAGGTGCGGGGGTGAGGTTCATGACATGTCCCTTTCGGCTACCCCGGAAACCGAATCAACTGGTCGCGCATCGGCGTTTCGCCGCGACGCAGCTCCGGTTCGGCCAGCTCGCAGGGCTCCGCTCCCCCCTCGGGGCACAAGCCGACAAGCTCGAAGGCGTCCTGCACGAAGGGCAGGCCCTCGGCGCCGAGCGGCACGTTGTCGTCCGCGATGTGGAAGTGAAGGTGGGGCGCGGACGAGTTGCCCGAGTTGCCGACCCGCCCGAGCACATCGCCGCGGCGCACCCTCTGGCCGAGCCGAACCGTCAGCGTTCCCGGGATGAGATGCGCATACAGCGCGTAGCGCCCATTCTCCAGATCCAGAATGACATGATTGCCGATCGCCGTGGAGAGATTGAAGATCTCCGGTCGCGTCGTCACGCCGGGAGTGTTCTCGGGCACGCCGTCGTACAGCGTCGAAATCACGCCGTCGGCGACCGCGATCACCTCCGCGCCATGGCTCGGGTAGGTATCGTTGCCGCCGCCATCGACCGGCGCGGCGCGGCCCTCGGCGTCCACCAGCATGTAGTCGATTGCGTAGCGTTGCGCGAAGGCCGACCGGCCGAAGAGCTGAAGCGGCATCCGGCGGTGGCCCGAAGTGTTGGAGGGACCGTTGAAGACCGCCCACGGACCGCCTCGGAGCGGGGGCCCGATCTCGATCACCGAAGACCGCTCGACCGGCGTCTCGATGTCCACATGGTCGAGCGCGGTGGAATCGCCCTCGGGAAGAAGGAACCAGATGCGGTGGAAGAGCTGGCGCGGCGTCTCCCCGCGCGCAACCGGAACCATGAGATACACGACGCCATGCGACAGCGCGCCGATTGTGCGTTGCCGGGCCGGATCGCTCTCCTGCGAGGTCGGGGGAAGCATGTTCGCACCAAGTTCGTCGCCGGCGTACTCCAGAAGTCGTTGTCCGGCGGCCGTTTCCGCAAAGACCTCGACCCGCGCGACCTCGGCCGGGGCGGGCAGAAAGCTCTTGATGAGGAGCTCGTGCACAAGGAAGTGATCGCCGCCGGAGACGAGAGGGCCGGGCGGAACCGGGACCCGGATCTCGAAGGGCGGTGGGAAGGGGCGGAGAGACTGCGCCGTCAGCGAAGCCGCAAAGGGGATTCCCGCAAGCGCAAGCGCAAGTGCAAGAGACCGGGCGGAGCGAAGGCGCGCGGCGAGGGTGGCCGGGCGGCGATGGTCGAGCTTCATCCCCCCTCCTCCTCCTGCTGCGCCGGGAAGTGGTAGTTCATGTTGTCGAAGTCGATTGTCCATGACCCGAGCTGCCACAGATATTGATGCGACATGAGCGCGTCCATCATGAAGCCGGTCTGCCAGAAGGGGTTGTTTTCGACGAATACATTGCCCATCGCCTGGGTGGCGCCCCGGACCAGGCCGTTCAGCCCGTGCGACTCGATGTTGGTCCAGAAGTAGTCGGTGCCTTCGATGGCGTTGGTCTCAAGTCCGAGCAGCTCTACGGTTTCGTCGACCACGATCATCGGCATGGACATCGCCAGCCCGGAATCGAGGAAGTAGTTGATTTCGCGCCCGTTGAGGCTGCCCTTGGCGAACATGAGGTGGGTTGTCGCCATGAAGAAGGGAAGGGTGACGGGTGGCTCTTCGCCGAATGCGTTCATGACCTGGGCCAGCGCCTCGGGGGTGCGTTCGCGCAGGACGATGCGGCGGTTGTCGTAGTCCATCGTGCTCAGGAACCGCTTGAGGATCTGCGTGGTGAAGACGCCGTCGCTGGTTTGGCCGAGCGCCTTCCAGGTGGCCCCCACAACGGGCACATTGCCGAGGGTGACGCCACCGAGGGCGACGGTTTGGGCCACGCCCAGCGGTTCGGTGACGGTCTGGCCGCCGGTGTAGGCGTAGCGCGCTTCGCGTTCGGCAAGGGTGGTGAAGCCGAGCGTTTCGTAGAGGTCGCGGTCGATGAAGAGGAGGTCGCCGCCGGTATCGAGGATCAGCGAGAGAGTCTGGCCGTTGACCTCGATCTCGACGATCGGAAGCGCGCCCGGCTGGGTGATGTCGTTCGTCATCGGCAGGTGGGCCACGCGCTCGTCGGAGCTCCAGTCGAGCTGGTAGGGTTCGCCCTCGAAGGCCTGCATGAAGGAGAGGAGGTGGCCGCCTTCGTCGTCCTCGGCCGGCGGAGGAAGTTCGCGCGCGCTGGCGAAGCGGTCGCTCTGGTACCAGGCGAGGGTGAGTCCGCGGCGGGCCCGGTCATGGTCCTCTGTGTCCGGTTCGCTGATCTCGAGGAGGCGGCGGTGGAGCGTCTCGGCGCGGTCGTAGTCGCCGGTCAGGTAGGCGAGCTCTCCGGCCAGCTCCAGATCGAAGGGCTGCACGGACGATGCGTCTCCGAGCGGCGCGATCACCTCGGCGGCCTCCCACACATTCCCCAGCTTGTGCAGAATCGAGGCGTAGGCGCGGCGGGCGTTGTCGTCGTCGGGATTGGCCTCGAATGCGGCGGCGCGCTCCGGCATGACGGCCTCGACATCGGAGCGGAGGCGAAAGTCCTGCTCGACGAAGGGGGGCGAGGCATTGGCATCGCCGGCGTCCTGGCATCCCGGGAGGGCGAGGGGGATCGTTGCAAGGACGATGGCCGTGTGCGGGAGGGTGCGGATCATGGTCTCTCCGTTTGTGCGTGGGCTCGTGGCCGTGTTTGCGGTGGGCGACTCGTCGGTCGGCTCGGGGTTGTGCCGACGGTTTGCGGGAGGGTAACAATGCGTGCAAGACGCGATGCCCGACAAGGTGCGCGGTTCCCGCCGCGATTGCCGCGATTCCCGAAAGGCTGCGATTTCCGGCGCAAGTGCGCCTTGTGGGATGACCGCGCGTGGCCACGCCCGCGATCTCGCCGAACGTTGCTTCCGCCGGATCCAACCTACGCCCGATGCTTCGCCGCGGCAAAGCTCCGGACGGCGACGGGGGTCGTTCACTGGTTTCCGGGCACGGCAAGGGAACGTTCGTGAAGCAGGGGCGGTATCTTCACTGACGGTCGCTTGCTGACAGTCGCTTGACAACCGCGCGCACGCCGTCCACCCTCTTCCCATTCTGCAAAGCTCCGGCTCCCTTCCGCAGACTCCGGCCCCACTCCGCATAACTCCGGTTTGGCGCAGTCATGACTTCCAGGAGGACACGCCGCCATGAAACGCGCACCCATCGCCCTTGCCATCGTTGTCGCCGCCTCCGCTTGCACCGGCGATTCGCCCGCCGGCAATCCGACTCGCGAGACCCTTCCCAACGGCGCCCTCCTGGTCCGCTATCCGAGCCTGCCCGCCACCGACTCCACCGGCCCCGAAGTTGCGCAGGCGCAGGTCGATCTGCGATTCGGCAGCCGCGACGGAGACGACCCCAACCTCATCTTCGCCGACATCCGGGGGGTTCAGGCCGCAAGCGACGGCACGATCTATGTGCTGGACTTCCAGGCGGCCGAGGTGCGCGTCTTCGACCCGGACGGGCAGTACCTCCGCACAATCGCGCGACGCGGCGAGGGGCCGGGCGAGATCGGCGAAACCAACGGAATCTTCCTTGCCGGCGACACCCTTCTCTGGATGCACGACCATCGCCACTGGGCGGTCATCGGCATCGATCCCGAGGGCGCGGAGTTGCGCCGCTTCCCCAAGCCGATCCGCAGCTATGGCTACATCTGGACCGGCGTCTTCGACCACCGGGGGCGCTACTGGCGAACCACCGGTCACTCGGACGACGAGCCGGCGTGGCCGCCCGAGGAGGGGCTCGTCAGCTCCACCTCGCGGTCCTACTTCAAGTCCTACGACATCGAAAGCGAAGCCGTGGATTCGGTGTACATCGGCGAAGGCGTCTCGCGATCGTACATTCACGAGAGAAATGGCGGGTGGTCGTATTTCGGAATCCCCTTCGAGGAATCGGGAATGACGATCGTGAATCCTCCCGGTGGATTCTGGCGCGCGAGGAACGCGTCGTACCGCATTGCCCGGATCGACGAGAGTGGCGACACCCTGCTCGTGATCGAGGCCGGACTGCCCGCCCAGCCGGTGACGGACGCGGACCGCTCGTCGTACATCGACGGATTGCTTGAGAGGAGGGGAGAGGATCCGTCGTTGCGCCGTACCGCCGAGGCGATCGCCGGCCTCATGCCCGATGTCAAACCCCTTTTGGCGGGCCTTTTCGTGGACGACGAGGACAGGCTCTGGGTGGAGCGAACCGAAGGAGCCAACCCTCCGGGACTCCCTCCGGTCACGCCCGGGGAAGCCTTCCCCTTCTACGACCTCTTCTCGCAAGAGGGCGACCATCTCGGTTCGGTCCGGCTCGGCTTCAATCCGGCGACCGGCCACATCTGGGTACAACACGGCAACGTCTACGGCGTGGTCAGGGACGAGCTGGACATTCCCTATGTGGTGAGGGCGCCGTTGCGCTGAGGGGGTTCGGTCGAAGCGGCCTCAGTCCCCTTCCCCGAAGGCGCACAACGCAAAGACCTCCACCCCCATCTCCCGCAGCCGCCCCGCGCCCGGCAGCCCGGGCAGATCCACCACGAAACCCGCCCCCACCACCACCCCGCCCATCCCCCGAATCAGCGCGACCGCCGCGGCCGCCGTGCCCCCCGTGGCGATCAGGTCGTCGATGAGGAGCACCCGCGTTCCGGCCGCGATCGCCCCGGCCTGCATCTCCACGCGCGCGGTTCCGTATTCGAGCGCGTAGTCGGCGCCCCGCACCTCCCCCGGCAACTTCCCCGCCTTGCGCACGGCCACGAAGCCACGCCCGAGCCTCTGCGCGACCGGCGCGCCGAAGATGAAGCCCCGCGCCTCGATTCCGACGACCACCTCCGGCGCGCGTTCCCGGAAGCGTTCGGCCAGCGCATCGGTTGCCGCACGAAAGCCGTCGGCGTCCTCGGTCAGCCCCATGACGTCGCGGAAACGGATGCCGGGAATGGGGAAGTCGGGGACGGTGCGGATCAGCGCCTTCACCCGCTCGCCCACGGCACGCTTCATTGCAGGCCTCTCACGGCAAGTCCCCCGGAACGCGAACCGCGTCGATCACAACCTCCGCCAGCGAATCCAGGTGGCGCTGCATGCCCTGCGCGTCGTCGGAATTGATCTGAATCGCGACGGCAACGCCATGATCCCGGTAATAGGTCACCAGCGAGTTGTATCCGGGGAAGAAGCCGCCGTGGCCATAGGTCGGCCCATGCTCGCCTTCGCCGACGGAGACGCCAAGTCCATACCCAAAATGCGGCTCGGAGCTGTCCGGGGGAAACCCGACCGATAGAAGCTCCGGCAGGTCGTCGCCCTGAATCGCCTCTCCTTCGTAGAGAAGTTTGGCCCAACGCACAAGCGCCTGGGGATTGTTGACCACGCCGCCGCCGGTCCACTCCTGCATCGGATGAACCACGAGCGCCCCGTCCGCGACAACCTCCAGGGGCGTTCCGAAGAGCTCGGAGCTTGCGTGCGCATAGCCCTGCGCCAACCCCGGCAGATCCGGCCGGTCGGCGGGAAGGGTAAGGTCGAGCGCCAGAGCCTCCAGGAAGAAGTCGTCGAGCATCTCGTAGTAGCTGCGCCCGGTTGCGGCCTCCATCGCCAAGCCCGCAATGACATAGTGCACATCGCTGTAGTGGAAGCCCTGGCCCGCCGGGAAGAGCGGCTCGTGGTCCGCCACCGATTCGACAATGAACTGGCGCGCGGGCATGTAGCCGCGGGGACTGCGGAAGACCTCGCCCAGACGTTGGGCAAAACCGGGATCCTCGAAGTAGGGCTGAATCATTCCGGCGGTGTGGTTGAGCAGGTTGCGCAAGGTCAGCTCGGCGTGATTGGGAACGCGCGGAAACCAGGTTGCGCCGGGGTCGGCGTCGTCGGGAGAACCATCGGCAGGGCCGGACTCTTCACCTGTGCGGGAGGCATCGCCGGGGCGGGAATCACCGGTCGCAGGGGAAGACCCGATTGCGCGGGACTCCTCATGCGAGAGCGTGTCGTCGCCGAGCCAGAGGGAAACCGGGGCGTCGAGGTCAAGCTCGCCATTCAGCGCCAACTGCAGGGCGACGGCGGCCACATAGGTCTTGCCGATGCTGCCGGATGGCATGCGCAGGTCCCTGATCATCGGAATGCCGTCGTCCACATCGGAGTAGCCGGTGGCGAAGCCGAAAACGCGCCCGTCGGGGAGGATGAAGGCGGCCGTTGCGCCGGGGAAGTTCTCGTCCGTGGTCTGCGCCTGGGCCCAGGCCGAGTCGAGAGTGGACTGAAAGCGCTGGACGAGAGCTGGGGTGGAGCGCGATTGCGAAGGGTCGGCGTCGGCGTCGCGGGCATCGGGAGCGGGACCGCAGGCAAGCGCGAGAGGAAGCGCGGAGGCCAGCGCGGCGAGGACGAGGCGAGCGCGGATCTGGGGACTGCCGGGCCGCGCGGCGTGGAACATGGCGAACGCTCCTGGTGTCTTCGGATGAATGATGCTGCGGATCGCGACAGGCGGCGAGGATTCCCCTACCTTGCCCGGCGACCGGCATCCGCCCTGACCGGCATCCGCCCCGACCGGGATGCGCCACGATACTCCCGTCCGTGCCTCGGAGTCAAACCGGCCCGCCGCGCACGACTGCGCCCCGGGACCGCCCCGTCCGCCGGTTCCCCTCAGCGTCCCCATGCCCCATCTTTTCCGACCTCCGCGGCGAACCCTGTCGCCGAGACTTTCTCCGACCAGTTTTGCCAAGATGACATATTTCCTGCTTCGCACGCCGCCCGCTCGCTCGACCAGGAAGGGCCGCAAGATCGCAGCAACTCGACGATTCGCCGCGACTCGGACCGCCAGCCCGGGCCGAACACGCCGCACCGCTCCTTCCCGCGCGCTCGGTTCCGAAACGCCGCCGCCAACCGGAACCCCGAGCGTTCAGCCGGGCCGACCCGCGCGAAGATGGGGGCGTCGCGCCCTCAGCATGATCCACGGACTGCTCGTCCCGCTTGCGTTTGCAGTCCATTCCCCCACCCCCGCCGCCGCCCAGCCCAACGGAACCATTGTCGGCACCGTCACCGAGGCGATGCGCGGACAACCGCTCCCCAACGCCACGGTCACGATCCCGGAACTCTCCCTCGGGGCGTTGGCCGACCGCGACGGCCGCTTCCGGCTGAGCGACGTGCCCGTCGGCATCCATCTCGTCTCGGTCACCCTGATCGGGTATGCGCCCGCCACGGCAACCGCCACCGTTGCCGACGGCGAGATCACCACCCTCTCCTTCGCGCTCGACTTCAGCGCCATCGCCTTCGACGAGATCGTCGTCACCGGGTCGGCCTTCGAGGAACCGCCGATCAGCCTCCCCTTCGCCGTCGACGTCTCCGACCGCCGGGAGCTCGCCAACCGCGGCTCCCCCACCGTCGTCGACTTCTTCCGCAAGCTCGGCGCCAGCCACGGAGTCCTCGGCGACCAGGGAAGCTTCTACAACGGTTCGGCGGGCCTTCGTCCCGAGACTCTGGCCAATGTCAACCTGCGCGGGCTGGGGGCGTCGCGCACCCTCGTTCTGCTCAATGGACGCCGCCACGCCTATGTGCCCTACCGCATGGTGGGCGGTCGCTTCGTCGATGTGAACAGCATTCCGGCCATCGCCCTCGAGCGGATCGAGGTGCTCAAGGAGGGGGCCTCGGCGGTGTACGGGTCGGATGCGGTCGCGGGCGTGGCCAACTTCGTGACCCGCAACGATTTCGAGGGCTTCGAGGTCAGGGCTTCGCACGAGCACTTCCGCGCCTCGGGCAACAGCGGCGTCGGCGCCATTCACGGACGGCGGCTGGGCGGCGCGCACATGATCGTTGCGGGCGAGCTGGCCTCGCAGGGCGAACTCCGGCCCACCGACCGCGAGCACCTGCTGCAGCCCTTCCATCCGCGCGGCGGAGGCTGGTCGGGAATCGGCAATCCCGGCGCCTTCATCATTCCCGAACTGACCGGCGACGAGACGCTGGAGGAGTTCTCGGACAAGCTGCTGAACGCCCATGTCGGATCCGATCCCCGCTTCTTCGTCGATCCCGGATGCACGCCCTTCGGCGGCCTTGCGCAGGGCGCCACCTGTCGCTATCGCTACCAGCCTTCGAGCAGCCTGGTGAATGCGGCCCGGTTCGTGCGTCTCTTCGGCGAGCTTCACGGCGAAATCGGCGAGCGCACTGGCTACGGCATCGAGGCGCTGGCTTCGTGGTCGCAAAACCCGGGGTGGCGCACATCTCCCTCCTATCCGCCGGTGGGACTCTACGACGGAATTCAGCTCGCCGCCCCTTCGCACCCGGGCCGCATCGCCTTCTGCCGGGACCAGGCCGCGGCCGCGGGGTTCGCCTCGGCGGACGAATGTCTTGCCGGCGACTGGTACTACTATGGCCGCATCGTCGCGAACGGGCAGTTGTCGCGGGTGCTGAAGCGCCAGAACGAAACCCACCGGCTGTCCGCGTCGCTCGAGCGCGAAACCGGTCTCCTGGGCGAAGAGGGACGCCTCGCGCTGGCGGCGACCCTCGCGCGATCGCGGGGGGACTCGAACCTCCCGGCGGAGTACGCCTACCGCAAGTTCCTGGCCTTCCGCGGGTTCGGCGGACCGGACTGCGGCGTGGGGGTGGTGGCGGACGCCAACGCGATCGGGGGCATGAGGATCTCGAATCCCGGCGGCGCGACTCCCGGCCAGGGCGGCTGCCTCTACTACAATCCCTTCAGCAACGCCTGGCCCGGATCGATCCAACCCGGTTCCGTCTACCTCGACCGTTCGAACCCGCACTTCAACTCCGCGCTCCGAAACAGCCCCGAGGTGCTTGACTGGATCAATGAAGAGGTCAATCTGGACAATGTGGCCAACCATTTCGTCGGCGACGCCACGCTCACCGGACACCTGCCCGGAGGCGCAATCCGATACGCGGCCGGATACCAGTTCCGCTGGCTCGACGTGTCGGCGGTTCCCAACGACCAGGGCAACCTCAGGATCAACCCCTGTCCGGTTCCGGGGGACCGGGGATGCGCGATTCGCAGCGGCCAGTTCACCTTCACCAACAGCTTTTCCCCCTACAGCGACCAACAGAGCGTACACCGCTTCTTCGCCGAATTGCCTTTGAAGCTGGGCGAACGCCTGAATGCCCAACTCGCGGCCAACTACGAGTTCCACGACGTTGCGTCGAGCTTCGATCCCAAGCTGGCCCTGAGGTATCGCTTTGCCGAGGGCGACGGCTACAACCTCTCGTTGCGGGGATCGTTGCAGACCACCTTCCGCACGCCATCGGTCGACGACACCAATGTCGATCCGGTCACCAACCTGCAGTTCGTGCGGGAAACGGGTTCCTACAAGGCAATCGACAGCTTCGGTTCAACCGATCTCGTTCCGGAGGATGCGCTGACCTACAATGTCGGCATCATCGCCATGACCGACGAGGCAAGGGTGACGGCGGACTACTGGAGCTACGATTTCAGGAACCTGATCAATGTCATTCCCCACGCCGGCGTCACCGGGCTCTATGCACAGGGAGGCGCGGCGCGCGACGCCGTCAAGGAGCTTGTCACCTGTCCCGACGGCAAGGGAACCGGAAGCTGCGACGCGGCCCAGATCGAACGGGTGGAGATCTACCTGACCAACTGGCCCGGCATGACCACATCGGGAATCGACTGGCACGCCACCGTCAACATGCCCACGCCCCTTCCCGGCGCGATTGCCGCGCGCCTGCCCACCATGTCGCTCGGCCTCGACGGCACGTGGACGCTCAGCTACGACACGCGCGAGTTCGCCTTCAACGGCAACCGCATTCAGGCGCCGGCGGAGGCGGTCGGGCAGCTCAACCGCTACAATCCGATCGCGTTTCCGGTCCCGCGGGTCAAGGCGCGGCTGGATGCGGGGCTGCACGGCGAGCGATTCGGCCTTGCCGCCCATGCCAACCTGATTTCGTCCTACAGCGACGAGAGCCAGGAGGAGTCGTCTCCGTACCGGCGGATCGGCCGCTACCTGACTTTCGACCTTAGCCTCTCCGGGCGGTTGGCGGGCTTCGACGCCGTGCTGTCGGCGGTGAATCTGATGGATGCGCCGCCGCCGGTGGTGAACCAGGAGATGTACCACGATCCGGCGACTCATGACGCGCGCGGCCGCAGGGTGAAGCTGGCGCTGACGAAGCGAATCGGAGGAGAAGAGCGCTGACCGATCCGGCGCCAGCGATGGACCGGCGCGCCTTCCTGCGCCAAGCGGGAGGGCTGGCGGGAGCCGGTCTGATCTGCTCCGCGAACATTTCCTGCTCCAATCCGGTCGAACCGGAGGACTCGCCCGGAGCGCTGCCGACGACGACGGGTCCGCTGCGGGTGGTCGTGGTCGGGGCCGGAATGTCGGGGCTGGCGGCGGCCTACGAGCTGTCGCGGGCCGGCCACGAGGTCACGGTTCTGGAGGCGCGGCAACGGGTTGGAGGCCGGGTTCTTACGCTGCGCTCGTCATTCGCGCCGGGACACCTCGCCGAGGCGGGGGCCGCACGCATTCCGCCGGAGCACGAGCTGACGCTGGGCTACGCGCGCCACTTCGGACTGGAGACGACCCGCTTCTATCCGCCGGACGGGGAGTTCCTGCGCTACCAGGATGGGCGGCGGACCACGATCGCGCCCGCTTCCTTCCTTGCCGAACGCCCCGATTTCGTAAAGATCCGGGGTGGAAGCGACCTCCTCCCGGCCGCCTTCGCCAACGCGCTCGGCCGCCGTGTGGTCACGGGGACGGCGGTGACGGAGATCGTCGCCGGGAGCGGAGTTCGCATCGCCACGGACGGCGGCCGGAGCTACGAATCGGACCGGGTTCTGGTGACCGCGCCGGTGCCGCTTCTGTCCGGAATTCGCTTCTCGCCCGGACTTTCCGCCGCCAAGATCGAGGCGATGAGGGGCGGTTTCGACTACCAGAGCGCGACCCGCGTCTTCCTTCGCTTCCGCGCCCGCTTCTGGGAAGGGGAGGGGCTGAACGGATGGGGAACCAGCGATTGGCCGGAGGAGATCTGGCAGCCGACCTGGGATGCGGACGGAGCCGAGGGCGTGCTGATGACCTATGTGCGCGGCGACCGGGCCAGGGAGCTCGATTCGCTCGACGATGGCGGCCGGGTGGGGCGGGTGCTCGCCCGCTGGGAACGATTTCTGCCGGGCGCCTCCGCCCAGGTCGCGTCGGGGACCTCGCATTCGTGGCAGCGCGACCGGTGGAGCCGGGCCGCCTGGGCCGCCCCCACGCCGACGCAGGACGCCCAACTCGCCGTCGAGCTGGCCCGCGCGGAGGGACCGCTTCACTTCGCCGGGGAGCACATCTCGGGTGCCCGGGGCTGGATGAACGGCGCGCTCGAATCGGGATTGCGGGCCGCGCGCGAGATTCACTTCGGGTGAGGGCGGGGCCGTGCGGGACCGCTCTTCCCCCTGAACCGACGCCTCTTCCCCCGAGAACCGACACTCGACACAGCGCCGGCGATGGCGTACGATGGGTGCGACCGCCAGTCCCGGTGGTCGACATTCCTTCCTCCCACGCCTGCCAGCGCTTCCACCCCCGGGGAAACCCGCCATTCCTTCAGGAAAAACCCGTCCCTTCAGGAGACAAGCATGAAGAAGACCGTCCCGCTCGCAGCGGCCCTCCTCTTCGCCACCGCATCCGCCGATGCCCAGCAACGCCCCGAGCGCGATCCGCGCAGCATGGGCGGCGGCAACTGCGCGGCCAACATCTACAACTGCCGCGACACTCCGAACCCGCTCCCCGCGCCGAACACCGTCTGGATCGAGGAGATGACCTGGATGGACGTCCGCGACGCGCTGGCGGCGGGCAAGACCACGGCCATCATCCCCACCGGCGGGGTCGAGCCGAACGGACCCTGGCTGGCCACGGGGAAGCACAACTTCGTCCTGCGCGCCAACTGCGACGCGATCGCCCGCGAACTCGGCGACGCCCTTTGCGCTCCGATCATCAAGCTCGTCCCCGAGGGCAACATCGATCCGCCGAGCGGCCACATGACCAGCCCCGGCACCCTCAGCCTGGAGCAGGAAACCTTCGAGGCGCTCCTCACCGATGTGGCGCACAGCCTCAGGATGCACGGCTTCCGCAACATCGTCTTCATCGGCGACAGCGGCGGAAACCAGGGCGGACAACGCGCCGTGGCCGAGCGGCTGAACGGGCGGTTCGCGGGCGCGGCCGTGGTGGCGCATGTGCAGGAGTACTACGACTACGATTCGGCGACGCGCTACATGGCCTTCCGGGGACTGGAGAGCGGCGAGGGCGACGGTCTCCACGACGATCCGATCATCACCCTCAACATGTTCCATGACGACCCCTTCTCGGTGCGCTACGACGAACGGGTGGCGGCGGGCATGGCGACGATCAACGGCGTCTCGATCGAGGACCGGGTCCAGTCGCTACAATGGGCGCGCGCGATCGTGACCTTCCGCGCCGAACACACCGCCAACGCGATTCGCGCGGCCATCGCCCACCGCGGCACTCTCCCCGCCCCCGACCGCTCCGCCCGGATCGCGGCCATGCGGCAGGCCCAGGCCCAGCGCCAGGGTGCGGCGGCCCAACGCCAGCGTCCGGCCCCCGATCCACGCTCCATGGGAGGCGGCCAGTGCAGCGCCAACAACTACAACTGCGCCGACACCCCCAATCCCCTGCCCCCGGTCAGCACCCCCTGGATCGAAGAGATGACCTGGATGGATGTCCGCGACGCGCTGGCGGCCGGCAAGACCACCGCCATCGTCTCGACGGGCGGCGTGGAGCCCAACGGCCCCTGGCTGGTCACCGGCAAGCACAACTACGTGCTCCGCGCCAACTGCCCGGCGATCGCGGCAAAGCTCGGAAACGCCCTCTGCGCACCCGTCATCGAGACCGTTCCCGAAGGAAACATCGACCCGCCCAGCGGCCACATGACCAGCCCCGGCACCATCAGCCTGCGGCAGGAGACCTTCGAGGCCGTCCTCACCGATGTCGCGCGCAGCCTCAGGGCGCACGGCTTCGAGAACATCGTCTTCATCGGCGACAGCGGCGGAAATCAGCGCGGCATGGAGAACGTCGCCAATGCGCTGACCGAGGCGTGGGCCGGCGAAGCGGCGGTCCTCTTCATTCCGGAGTACTACCGCGCCCCGCCCGGCACGCCCAATGTGCTGCGCGACCTGGGCGTCGTCACCGACGACATGCCGAACGACGCGATCCACGACAGCCCGGCCATCACCCTCAACATGATGCTCGACGACCCGGCCTCGGTGCGCTGGGCCGAACGGGTGAAGACGGGGCAGGCGACGATCAACGGGGTTTCGATCGCCGATCTGGGCAGGTCGCTGGAGATCGCCCGGCAAATTTCCGACGCGCGCGCCGAACGGACCGCCCGGCTGATTGAGGAGAGGATCGCGAACCGGTAGTCGTCATTTCCCGCGCCGGTTGCTCGCGCCAACCAACCGGGCATCCACTCTTCACGCCCGCGCCGTCGTCTCGCGAGCGGGAGCTGGCGCGCAGACCGGGGACAGGTGCGGGACGCAGACCGGGACAGGCGTGCGCTCCGGCGGTCGGCAATCCCCTACCCGTCCTTCTCCACCAGCCGGTAGACGGCAACCCGCTGCACATCCAGTTCGTCCCGCTCGCTGACGAGCAGCCAGTCGGCGCCCGCGTCCAGAATGATCGAACCGGCCGGTGCGGTTGCGCGACGCACCCAGGCGCCCTCGGCGTCAAAGAGGTGAATCTCCCTCACCGGCGCCCGCCACCCGTGGCTCACCGCCCAGAAGCCGCCGCCCGGCAGCGACAGGAGCCTTTCGTAGGCGGGAAAGCGCTCCGGCAACTGGTCCCGAATCTCCGGCCACTCCTCCCGCTCGAAGCGCCTCCGCTCCGCATCGCTGTCGTACCGGCGCAACCAGGCGTCCAGGTACCTCTCCAGGTGCGCGCGGGTCACCTCCAGCTCCGGCCCCCGCCAGCGGGCCACGCGCGTAATCCGCCCCATCCAGTCCACATGTTCGAGCTCGTAGTCGTCGGCCGACCCGAACCAGGCGCCGCCGGGCCCGACCGCGAACGCTATCCCCTTCCCCCACTGCCTTGGACCGGTGCCGCCGCCATAGCGAATCCGTTCCGTCCCGGGAATCCCCGAACGCAAAGCGACCGCCTCGCCATCCGCCGGGGCATGATTCAGCGTCATCTCCCACCGGTACTGCTCGCCGGGCGCCATCTCCAGAATGTCGTGGCGATTGTCGGGCCATGGCGTGAAGACCAGACCCCCGTCGGGCGCGCACACGGGCTCGTCGTACGGATTCACCCCGGAGCGCGTATTCGCCACCCTTCCTTCCGGATCAAGCTCGGTAATCCGGTTCAGGTTCCAATCGAATACCGTGATCGCGGCCCCCGGACAACCGGCCAACAGCCGCAATCCTCCATACTCCCCGGGACCTTCGCCCCTCCGTCCGCTCGTCCACAGGTGCCGCCCGTCCGCGTCGAACCGGCGCACATTGTGGCTCTGCTCATCGACGACGACCACGCTCCCGTCCGCAAGCCGAAGTCCGCCCGTCACTTCCCCGAATATGTAGTCCAGCGATCCGTCCAGAACGCCGATTCGCACCAGCGGTTCATCGGCGGGAACCAGGTCGGGATCGCGGGGCGAATCGCTCTCGACGACGATCTGGGCAACGAGATCATTTTGCGCGCCGGGACCAGCGCCAGATGCGCGGCCAACTCCGGAGCTCGCGGAATCTTCAGCGACAACGACCGGTGCGGCAACCGGGCCACGCGTGGTTCGTCCCTCGCTTGAAGCCGGGATCGAGTGGGTGGGGAAGAGGGCGGCGACGGCAATCGCGGCGGCCCACCAGGCGCCGACCTGCCACCATTTGGCAGTCCGTGCAGCCTGCATGATGACGGCGTTGGCGAGCGCGGCGGCCTTCATCGCGCGGAGCTTCCCCCTTGCGACGCCCGAATCGCGCGCACCGTGATCTCCGTGCGGTACGCGATCAGAGCCCGGCCGATTTCGCGCGTCCGCTCCACCGGTCCCAACTCCACGCCATTGATCGAGTATAGCCCGGCCTCGATCCGCTGCCGCGCCCGGATGCGTTCGGGGTCCGTCGTCGCCACGATCGCCGAGTAGTGCACATCGTCGTGATAGAGGTCGCGGGTCGCGGTGCACAGATCAGGCTGCTGGAAGATCCCTAGCTTCTCCTTCAGGAAGTCGCAGCTCCAGATGTCCTCGCGGTAGTACTCCTCGACGTAGTGCGCCCGCGCCGCGCCCTCCCAACGCGCGTTCAGCTTGTCCGCCGTCTCCGCCATCCCGCTCTGGTTCCCCCCGCTGTCGCCAATGAACACCACATCGGCGAAGCCCTGGCTCTTCAGGCTGTTGGCCACATCTTCGAGCATCATGCGAAAGGTCTCCTGGCGAACGCTCAGCGTGCCGGGATAGCGAATGTTCTCCGGATCGCCCTCCGGCACATACTTCATGACCGGAGCGCAGAGCGCATCGCCCAGCTCCCGCGCGATCGCGTCGCACATCGCCTCCAGGACGTAGTTGTGCTTGCCGCCCGCCATGTACGGACCGTTCTGCTCCACCCCCCCGGTCGCGACGATCCCGGTCGTCTTCCCCGCCGCGATCTCGTCGCGCACCTCCATCCAGGTCAGTTCGTCGATCCACACCGAGTTGATCCCCGCGATCGGCCGCGCCGCCGTGCGCATCGCCTCCCGCCGCTGCCGCCGTTCGCGCTCCTCCGCCGCCGGTTCGCGACCGCTTCGCCCCACGCCGGAATCCGTCAGCGCGCAGCGTCCATTCTCGCAACGCAACCCCGTCAGCTCCGCGCTCAACCGCCGCAAACGCGCCCGCGCATCCCGGTCGTAGGCCTGGTCGTTGGCCCTCGTGGCCCGCAGTCCGCTAAAGTACTGGCCGCTCTCGAAGTCGTCCGAATCCACCACCTGCATCACCGCATCGGCGCCCTCCGCGATCGTCGAACGCGGCGTCGCCCCCGCCCGCCGCACCATCTCCGTCGGCATGTAGGTCGCCGGATGCAGCGATCCCACCACAATCCCCGTCCCCGCCAGATCCTCCGCCAGATCGTGCGTAAAGAGGATCTGGGCCAGCTTGCTCTGCGCATAGGCACGGCGGCCGCTGAAGTTGTTCTCGATCATCACGTCGTCGAAATCGATCTGCGTCTGCGCCCCCGACGACACATTCACGATCCGCGCTGGCGCGCTCGCCAACAGCCGCGGCATCAACATGTGCGTGAGGAGGAAGGTCGAGAGATAGTTGACCTGGAAGCGGTATTCGTGCCCGTCCTCGGTGACCCAGCGTTCGTTCGGCGCCGACCCGAATCCCGCATTGTTGATCAGGATGTCGAGCCGGTCGTAGTCGGCCAGCAGCCTCTCGGCGAATGCGCGCACCCCGGCCAGCGAAGCGAAATCGGCGCCGTAAAAGCGAGCGCTTCCCGGTCCCGCCGCATTGATGGCGTCCACCACCTCGGCGCCCCGTTCCTCGTCCCGCCCATGCACGATCACATGGTCGCCGCGCGCGCCAAGCCGGATCGCAAGTTCGCGGCCGAGCCCGGAGGTGGAACCCGTAACGAGCGCAACCGTTTGCCCGGGAAGGGCGCCGCGCGAGCTCTGGGCCTGCGTTTTGGCGGGGGGTTGGAGGTGGGGGAGGAGGACGACGATGGCGACCGCGGCCAGACTGCGGGCCAGGATCTGCCGGCAACTGGGCAACCGTGCAGCCTGCATGACGACGGCATTGGCGAATTCGGTGGCGTTCATGGCAAGGGACTCCGTGGGTTTTTGCGGCTCCGGCGCGTTTCGTTGCGAGAGAATTTTTGTTGCGAGAAAGGTCGGTCAGCCGCGCGGTGCGCGCCAATTCATGCGCGCGGGTTCAATCCTCCTCGCCCGCGACGATCCAGTGGCCAAAGCCGGGATCGGCCAGTCCCCACTCGCCTCGCGCGGTGCCGGCAATCCCGAGACGGTTCAGCTTTCGCAACGCCGCCTGCACCCGCGCCGCGCTCGGCGCCTCTTCGCCAAGAGCGGTCCCCGCCGATTCGCGAAAGCTCCGGCTGAATGGCCGGCACATCCCCGGCGCCAGCGCGCGAGCGACCTCGCGTTGAAGCGGTTCGAGGTCCAGCCACGCCGCGGGATATCCCATCTCCTCCGAAATGCGTGCGCGCACATACTCCAGCGCCGTGCCGACCGTGTGGTCCGCGTCGTACAGCATTCTCCCCCCGTGACCGGGGGCCCGCAACCGGTTATCGTGACGGATGCTTCTCCGAAGTGACCCCCAACTTCTCGACAGGTCGTCCATGCCGAATCCTCAAGGCGCCGGTTGGCGGCGGCGGGCCGGAACCGCTTCCACAGCGATGAGCGACGCGGCGTTTCAGGCCCGAGCGGACAGCTCTCGTCGCGACGGGTCGGGGGGCGACCGCGATCCTCGCCGCGCCGTCGGGCTGCGCGCGCGGGCGGGGTGAGGAATGCGTACCAGGCAAGGCTGGATCGAGGTCGTCTCCGGGGTCATGTTCAGCGGCAAGTCCGAGGAGCTGATTCGGCGCGTGCGGCGGGCGCTGATCGCGGGGCGGCGGACGCAGCTCTTCAAGTCGCACCTCGACGACCGCTACAGCGGCCAGTTCCACATCTCGTCGCACGATGGGCGGCGGCTCGAGGCCGAGCCGGTGTCGAACGCCGCGCAGATTGCGGAACGGGTGCGCTCGGAGACGCAGGTGGTCGCCATTGACGAGGCCCAGTTCCTGGACGACGGGATCTGCGAGGTCGCCGATGCGCTGGCCGACGCGGGGGTGCGGGTGATCGTGGCGGGGACCGACATGGATTTCCGCGCCGAACCCTTCGGTCCGATGGGGCCGCTCCTGGCGCGCGCCGAGCGAATCGACAAGCTGAACGCGATCTGCGTGGTCTGCGGCGATCCGGCCACTCGCAACCAGCGCCTGATCGACGGCGATCCCGCACCCGCCGAGGGACCGACGATCCAGGTGGGGGGCGCCGAGAGCTACGAAGCGCGCTGCCGCCGTTGCCACGAGGTGCCGAAGCGGGACCGGGCGCAGGTGGAGCTGCCGCTCAGGGGGGGCGGGGTGGGGTGGGAGGGGGGAAAGTAGACGGGCGTGCTCGTGAAGGTGGACGCCGCGTCCGGCGATGCGGCTGCGTGACACACTGCGAGCCGGACTTCACGCCGGTTCAATGGAGCGAGGCGCCGATCCCGGCCCCTGCGCGGGCCGGCCGAGGTGGGAGCCGGGCGGAGGCGGTGCGCGCGCAACCCCCTGGGGCACATTGGCCTACCCGCCCGGGATCCGCACGATTGGATAGAGTTCGCCGGTGCGCAGACGGTCTGCCAGGAAGCCCCAGTTCGCGAAGCCGTCGTCGGAGGCGGGTTCGAGCAGGCTGAAGAGGAGGCGTCCCAGCGGCTGGTCGGTTCGCGCCAGAATGTCGCCGGGGGCCGGGGTTTGGGAGGCGGTCTCGTAGCGGCCGAAGAGGGTCTGTTCGTTGCGTCCCTGGAATGGGCGCTCGGCCGTTTGCACCGAGTCGATCCGGAAGGCTTCGGCGTCAACCGTTGCGCCGTCCGCCGGTTCCAGCGCGACGCCGTGGGCCGCAAGCCTGATCAGGACTTCGTCAAGATCGGCGGGAATGAGATAGGCCTCGGGGACACGTTCCCGCAACGTTGGCGCAAAGGCGCCGTATTCATGCATGGTCTCGACGTATTGGGTGTCGGCGCGCAGGAGAAGGGGGAGGCCGGTGAGCGGATGCCGCTGCGGAACGGTGGCGCCCATGAGGATGTCGACGGGCTCGGCCGAGGGTTCGGGGACGGCGCGCAGGGCGAGTGTTTGACCCGCGACGGAGGCGGCGTCGGAATCGGCCACGATCTGGCGCACCTCGGGCGCATGTTCATGCAGGTAGTCCAGGATTTCCTCGACGAAGTACAGGGTGGCCAGCACCCGCTCCTCGAAGCTTGCGTAGGAATAGGCCTCGCTCAGAATCGCGATCCGGTTGCGCAGACCGATGTAGTTGTTGTTGAAGCGGGGCCGGTGGTCGAAGGTGTACCAACCACGCTCGCCGCCGCGCGACCCGGCGTTGCCGTAGTAGTAGAACTCCCAGCCGTGCTTGCCCTGAATCTCGTTGGTGACATGGGGGAAGAGCCCGTCGCGGAGGAAGCTGTCGATGGCGGGCGGCGTGTTGGGGTGCAGCGGAGGCGAATAGGTGAGATGGTAGGCGTGCTGCGTTCCATTGGTGGTGTGAAGGTCCACCGCCGCATGCGGATCGTATTGGCTGAAGAGGCGCGCGACGGAGCGGGCTTCGGGCGAATCGAGCTTCATGTGGTCGCGGTTGAGGTCGAGCCCCTGCGCATTCGGCCTCTGGCCCATTCCCCCGACCGGCCCGTGCTGGCGGCCGCGGTTGGTGAGCGTCACCCGCTCGTTCCCGTCGGCGTTGTAGATGGGCGCGATCAGGAGGATCATCGATTCGCGCCATTCCCGGTGACGTCCGGCGACGAGGTCGCGCAGCAGCATCTGGAGCGCTTCCTTCCCGCACACCTCCCCCGCGTGGATGTTGCCCTGGAGGTAGACGACCGTCTTGCCGGAGGCCCGGACCGCTTCGGGGCTCGCATCCGCGACATCGCCCACGACGGCCAGGGGGAGAGCGCGGCCCTCGTTGGTGTAGCCGAAGGTGGCGTAGTGGACGGAGGGATCGGCGGCGGCGTGCTGGAGGAAATCGACGACCTCGGCGTAGGAGCTGGTCTCGCGGTAATCGGTGAGCTCGGCGCGGGTGAGGAGGGGGTCGCCGGGCGGGGAGGCGGTGCAGGCGAGGAGGAGGGCGAGGGCGGTGATGGCGGGGAGGAGGGGATTCAAACTCTTCATGCTGTCGCCCCGGGATTTTCTGAATGGGAGGAATGCGCGGGTAGACTCCGCTCTGCCACGAAGCGTAACCTGTTGTCCGGGAGTATGCACTTCGCCCTGAAGTACCGGTTCCGGTTCCGATCGCGTGCTTGGCAGCTGTAACCGGCCGTGGACATATTCGGCCTTCTTCGCGAGACTTGGATCCGACCCAGGACCACCCGCCGCCATGAACAGCGGCCGACGTTGCCGGTCTCGCCACCTGTCGAGAAGCAGGCAGCCAAGAAGGGAGCCACAGTGCCTGAGGTAAACCCCGCCATTCTCAGTTGGGCCCGCGAGACGGCCGGGCTGAGCCCGGAGGAAGCGGTCAGGAAACTGGGGATCAAGGACGCGAGGGGCGTGGCGGCCCTGGAACGGCTGGCGGAGTTGGAGAACGGACGAGTCCAACCGACCCGGGCGATGCTCTCCAGGATGTCGAAGCACTATCGTCGGCCACTGGTGACCTTCTACCTCTCCCGGCCTCCCGGTCGAGGCGACTGGGGCAGGGATTTCCGAGCGCCAGCGACGCACCGTTCCCGCAAGGACGAGGCAGTGCTGAATGCTCTGGTTCGCAACGTGCGGGCGCGCCAAGGTCTCCTTCGAGAAGCGATATTGGACGATGACGACGAACTGGCTCCGCTCTCCTTCCTCGGATCGGTGAGCACCGACACTCCCGTGGCTCAAGTGGTCGCCTCGATTCGCGCAACGCTCGGATTGCGGCTGGGAGATTACAGAGCCGCCAACAATCCGGACCGGGCGTTCCGCCTGCTGCGATCTCATACGGAACAGGCTGGCGTCTTCGTACTTGTGTTGGGCAATCTGGGTAGCCACCACACAGATCTGGGAGTGCAGGTCTTTCGGGGTTTCGCGTTGGCCGATGACTTTGCGCCGTTCGTGGTCATAAACCCGAAGGACTCCGCGGCCGCGAAGTGCTTCACCTTGCTCCACGAGTTGGCGCACCTGTGGGTCGGCGAGCCCGGGATCAGCGGTGGCGACCCTCTGGATCCCGTCGAGGTGTTTTGCAACAGGGTTGCGTCCTCGTTTCTGCTTCCAGACGAGGAGTTGGGTTCGTTCAAGAGGCCTGTGACGAACAGCGTGGACGCCTGGGCCGAGGCGGTTGCCGCATTCGGCGGTCCGCTCAATGTCAGCTCTTCGATGGTGGCGTACCGTCTCCATCGCCAAGGCATGATCGACCGCGCAACCTGGCGAGACCTCCATCGTCTGTTTCGGCGCCGCTGGCACGACCGCCAGGGTCGCGACCGGCAACGGCGACGAGCGCGGGACGGGGGTCCCGCTTACGGTGTACTGGTCCGGCACAGCCTTGGTCTGGGTATGCTGGAGCTGGCAGGTCGGCTGGTGTCCACCGGATGCCTCTCCGCCACCAAGGCGGGCCGGGTGATGGGCGTGAATCCGCGCAACGCGCACCTGCTTCTGGAAAAACAGTGACCGCGCCTTCGCCGCCGGAAGGGGAAGTCCTCTACCTGATCGATGCAAACGTGTTGATCACGGCGCACCGTGACTACTACCCGGTGAAGCGCGTTCCAGAGTTCTGGACTTGGCTCGCCCATCACGCGAGCGGGGAACGAGTGAAAATCCCTGTCGAGATCCTCGAGGAGGTGACGCGCGGGAGACGGCGCAGAGGGATGGATGACCTGCTTGATTGGCTTCGTGAAGACAGCGTAAAGGATCTTCTGGTTCTCGATGAGGAACCTGACCCGGTGCTCGTGAGGCAAGTGGTGGAGGAAGGATATGCGCCGAATCTCAATGAACACGAGCTGGAGAAGCTGGGTCGCGACCCGTTCCTGATCGCCTATGCTCTCGTGGACCCTGCCGCTCGCCATATCGTCACGACCGAAGTGTCGCGTCGCAGGAAGAAACGAGCGAACAGAAAGATCCCGGACGTCGCCAAGCGGCTTGGGATCACGTCGCACAACGTGTTCCAGTTTGCGCGCAGGCTGGATTTCCGGACTGACTGGAGCACCGGGCCGGTCTGAGGGCGCGCCAGCCTGCGAAGAAAGCACACGGGCGGAGGTCGGTCACCGCGTCGCTGGTCGCGTCGATGTCCAGGACGAGCCGCGACGGCGGCTTGCCTTCCCACAGCTCGATGAACAACTCCACTAGCACAGCCTGCAGCGCATCCGGATCGTGGCCGATCCTGTGGTAGCGGCCGGGCTTGCTGGCGGCGGGCGCATGTTCGAGACGCTGCAGCGTGCTCTTGCCGACCAGCGGCGCACCCCCTCCCGGCGTCCCTTGAGCGTGTCGGCCAGCAGGACCAGCAACGGGTCACGCCGCAGATCGTCGTGGTCGTTGAGGTCGTCGTATCCCAGGGCGATGCCGGTGATGCGCTGCGCCAACATGGTCCGCAGGGCGTGTACCCTGAGCCGGGAGTCGCGGTGATCGGTGAAGCACGCGGCCACCCGGTCGAAGAACCCGACGAAGCGGTCGATCTCCCGGAGCAGCAGCGCCCCGGCGTTCGACGTGATCGCTCCACCGTCGAATGCGGCGGTGACGCGGCGGCGCTCGAACCCTTGAAAGGCGAACGATAGCGGCTTACACTGTGTCGGCATCGGTCCTCTCGTGTGGCTGCGGTTAAGTTGCTGGCACAACTAAACCTAACAGCCCCCGGAGGTCGATGCTTCTTTATGGGCGTGAGAAATCCAGACTAG